>CAVWPR010000007.1:0-81765 GCA_963756815.1 uncultured Acidimicrobiia bacterium | reverse complement strand
CGTTCTCGGTGCGTGCGCTCCGGCCGGCCGCCTACGCGCGGTGGGTCGCCCGGCAACAGAAGGCGTCGCCGTGACCACGCTCGCCGACCGTCCGGCGGCGGCGCCCGAGCCCGAACCGGCGACCCGTGCCACCGGCATCCTGCGCTGGGTGTCCACCACCGACCACAAGATCATCGGGCTCGGCTACATCGTCACCGCGATCTGCTTCTTCTGCCTCGGCGGTCTGCTCGCGCTCGTGATCCGGACCCAGCTCGCACAGCCGAACGAGAAGCTCGTCGACCCGCAGACGTACAACGAGTTCTTCACGATGCACGGCAGCATCATGATCTACCTCTTCGCGGTCCCCCTCGCGTTCGGGCTCGCCAACTACATCGTCCCGCTCCAGATCGGCGCGCCGGACATGGCGTTCCCGCGCCTCAACGCCCTCGGGTACTGGCTGTACCTGTTCGGCGGCCTGGTGATGATCTCGGGGTTCCTCACCGCGAGCGGCGCCGCGAGCTTCGGCTGGTTCGCGTACGCCCCGCTCTCCGGCGCGGTCTTCTCACCGGGTCTCGGGCCCGACCTGTGGATCGTCGGCGTGACCGTCACCAGCACCGCGGGCGTGCTCACCGCGGTGAACCTGGTGACGACCGTGTTCATGCTGCGCGCGCCGGGATGACGATGTTCCGGATGCCGATCTACACGTGGAACATGTTCGTCACCAGCATGCTGGTGCTGCTCACGTTCCCGGTGCTCACCGCCGCGCTCGTGATGCTGTTCTCGGACCGGCACCTCGGCACGCACGTGTTCGACGCCACCAAGGACGGCACCCCGATCCTGTGGCAGCACATGTTCTGGTTCTTCGGCCACCCCGAGGTGTACATCATCGCCCTGCCGTTCTTCGGTGTGGTGACCGAGGTGTTCGCCGTGTTCTCGCGCCGTCCGGTGTTCGGCTACAAGACTCTCGTCTTCGCGACGCTCGCCATCGGCGGCCTCAGCTTCGGCGTGTGGGCGCACCACATGTTCGCCACCGGCGTCGTCGATCTGGCGTTCTTCAGCCTGATGAGCCTGCTGATCGTGGTGCCGACGGGCATCAAGTTCTTCAACTGGATCGGCACGATGTGGCGCGGCCACCTCCGCATGGACACGCCGCTGCTCTTCGCGATCGGCATGCTGCTCGTCTTCCTGCTGGGTGGGTTGAGCGGCGTGCTCCAGGCCATGGCGCCGGTCGACTTCAACCTCACCGACACGTACTTCGTCGTCGCGCACCTCCACTACGTGATCATGGGGATCGTCATGGGCGCGTTCTCGGGCGTCTACTACTGGTTCCCGAAGATGACGGGGAAGCTGATGAGCGAGCGGTGGGGCAAGGTCCACTTCTGGCTGTTCTTCATCGGGATCAACGTGACGTTCTTCGTGCAGCACCAGCTCGGCCTCGACGGTATGCCCCGCCGGGTCGCCACCTACCGGGCGAGCGAGGGCTGGGGCACGCTGAACCTCATCTCGACGATCGGCGCGTTCATCCTGGCGCTCGGCGTGCTGGCGTTTCTGTGGAACCTGTTCGTCAGCTGGCGGCACGGGGCGCCGGCCGGCGACGACCCGTGGGACGGCCAGACGCTCGAGTGGGCCACCACGTCGCCGCCGCCCGAGCACAACTTCGACTCGCTGCCGCCGATCCGTTCCGAGCGCCCGGTGTGGGACCTCCACCACCCGGATGCTCCGGCCGCGTCTGGACCGACGCGGTGAGGACCGAGACCCGCGTGCTGCTCGGCGTGACCGCGTTCTTCGTCGTGATCGGGGTGATCTACGGCGTTGTGACCGACGAGAAGGCGGGCCAGGTCATGCTCACCGCCTGCGCGCTCATGGGGTTGCTCGCCAGCGGTTCGATCTGGCTGCTGTCCCGTCACGCGCCCGAGCGCGCCGAGGACCGTGACGACGCCACTGTGGCCGACGGCGCGGGCGTCCTCGACGCCTTCCCCACCCGCTCGGTGTGGCCGTTCGCGGTCGGGCTCAGCGCGACGGTGATGGCGAGCGGTCTGGCGATCGGCTCGTGGCTGGTGCTCATCGGCGCCGGCGCGTTCCTGATCGCCATCGTCTGCTTCGTCGCCGAGTCCCGGAACGCGGTCCTGCCGTCCGAGCGGTCGTCCGGCGCTCAGCCGTCGACCGACACCTCGTCGGGCTCGTCCATCTCCACGTAGCCGCCCCCCGGAGTGCGGCCGAGCATCGTGACCGGGTCCTCGGGCTCGTCGTCGGCCGCGAGCTCGTGGCACAGGCGGGCGGTGACGAGGTACGCGGCCGCCGGCAGCACGAACACCAGGACCCGGAACGTGTACGTGACCGCGTTGACCGACAGGTCGAACTGCGCGGCGATCACGTCGTTGCCGCCGGCGACGAACAGCACCACGTAGAACGTGAGCACCGCCACGCCGAGCGCGGTGCGGCGGGGCCGGTCGCGCGGGCGGTCCAGCAGGTGGTGCTCGTCGTGATCGTGGCTGAGGCGGGCCTCGATCCACGGCCAGAGGTACAGCACGGTGAACGTGATGCCGGGCAGCAGCACGCCGGGGAAGAACGGGTTCGGGATCTCGAAGCCGGCGAACCGTATCTCCCAGGGCGGCATGAGCCGCAGCGCGCCCTCGAGCCAGCCGATGTACCAGTCCGGTTGCGATCCGGCGCTCACTGCGGACGGGTCGTAGGGCCCGTACAGCCAGACCGGGTTGATCTGCGCGAGCCCGCCGAGCGCGGTGCAGACCGCGAACACGAAGAAGAACAGTCCGGTGGTCTTCGCCGCGAACGTCGGCCACAGCTTCGAGCCGACGACGTTGCGCTCGGTGCGGCCGCGGCCGGCGAACTGCGTGTGCTTCTGGCGTACCAGGATCGCGAGATGGATGGTGAGGAGCCCGACGATCAGCGCGGGCACGATCAGCACGTGGATCACGAAGAGCCTCGGGATGATGTCCGGGCTCGGGAACTCCCCGCCGAACACGAGGAACGCCAGCCACGATCCGACGAGGGGTACCGACAGCAGCACCGAGTAGGCGATGCGCAGCCCGGTGCCGGACAGCAGGTCGTCCGGGAGGCTGTAGCCGGTGAAGCCGTTCCCGAGGGCCAGGAGGAACAGCGTCAGTCCGATCACCCAGTTGACCTCGCGGGGCCGCCGGAAGGCGCCGGTGAAGAAGATCCGCATCAGGTGCACGAGGATCGCTCCGACGAAGAGCAGCGCGGCCCAGTGGTGCGTCTGGCGCATCACCAGGCCGGCGCGCACGTCGAAGCTCAGCTTCAGCGTCGACGCGTACGCCGCTGACATGCGCACGCCGTCGAGCGGGTTGTAGCTGCCGTGGTAGGTGACCTGGCGCGCGTCGGGCACGAAGAAGAACGTGAGGTACACCCCGGTCACGATCAGGACGACGAGGCAGTACATCGCGATCTCGCCGATCATGAACGACCAGTGGTCGGGGAACACCTTGTTGAGCGCGGTGCGCGCGAAGCGCGCCAGGCCCAGGCGCCGGTCGAGCCCGCGGGCGGCCTTGTCGACGACCATCAGCGGCCCCGGTTCCAGAAGCCGGGCCCGATCGGCTCGTCGTAGTCGCGCTGGGCGCGCAGGGTGCCGTCGGCGCCGACCATGAGCGGCAGCTGCGGCAGCGGCCGGGTGGCGGGGCCGAACACGGGCGTCGCGCCGCTCGCGACCTCGAACGTCGACTGGTGGCACGGGCACAGGAGCTTCTTGAACTTCTGCTGGTAGAGCCCCACCGGACAGCCCGCGTGGGTGCACACCTTGGAGTACGCGACGTACCCCTGCGGGGCCCACCCCTTGCGGCCCCGCCGGGTCGTCACGTCGTGCTCGGCGAGGCGGATGAGCATCGTCTGGCTGTCGGCCGAGCCGACGTGACCCTCGGGGAACACGGTGATCACGCCGCCGACCTCGAGGTCCGCGACGTGCACCGGGTTTCCCTGATCGTCGACGACGCGGGAGCCCTTGCGCCACTGGGTCCGGAACAGCGTGCGGCCGGGCCACGGACCGAGTGACGCGATGGGGAAGATCGCGGCGAAGCCGAGCGCGGCGCCGGCAGCGCCGAGCATGCGGCCGATGACCCTCCGGCGCGCGAGTCCCTCGCTCGACTCCGGGGAACCAGCGGCGTCCTCGTCGTAGACGGTGTCGAAGTCGGCCCGGAACTCGGCGACCTCCGTGTCGTCGGACGCGAGTGGGTGGCGGTCCTCGGTGAAGGGGCCTTGGGGCAGGATCCTCCGGGCGGTGACGACCAGTGCGTAGCCGAGGCCGCCGAGCGCGAGTGCGAGGCAGATGCCCTCGAGCTGATTCTGGCCGCCGAGGATGTAGATGACGCCGAGCGCGACCGACGCGACGGTTGTCACGCCGAGCGCGACTGCGATGTGCCGGGTGGTCGTCCGCTCAGCGGCGTCGTTCATGGCTCTCCTCGATGCGCACGCACACGAACAGCAGGAGTGGGATCCCGATCAGCAGCGCGACCATCCCCTCGGTGATCGGACCGATCCGCCCGAGCGAGAAGCCGCCGGGGTCGTCGGGCGACTGCAGGTACCCCACGTACCGCGCGATGGAGTCGACCTGGTGCGCCGAGAGCGTGTCGGGCCCGAAGATCGGCATCTGGCCGGGGCCGGTGCGGATGGCCTCGCCGATCTGGGTCGGGGTCGCGACGTGCAGTGCCGGCGCGTCGTGCCCGAGGCTCAGCGCGCCGCCGGCGCCGGTCGAGCTGTGGCACGCCGCGCAGTTGAACCGGAACAGCCGTCCACCTTCGCTGAGGTTGCCGCGCGCGGTCTGCACGTCCGGGATGGCCGGGCCCGGGCCGAGCGAGGCCACGAACGCGACGAGCGCGTCGATCTCGGACTGCGAGAACGCCGGGGGCTTGCGCAGCGCCTGCGCGTTCGGGTCGGCGAGCGGCATCCGGCCCGTCGTGAGCATGAAGCTGGCCGAGGCCGCGCCGACGCCGACGAGGGTCGGGCCGTTCCGGGTCCCCTGACCGTCGATCCCGTGGCACGACGAGCAGGAGACCTCGAAGAGCTTGCGGCCCTTGGTGACGAGGTGCGGGTCCGGCGTCTCGGCCCGCGGGGGCGGGCCGGTGGCGACCGTCCGGGGCGGCGCGGCCGCAGCGGTCAGGGCGACGAAGACGGTCCCGGCGACGATCACGACCAGCACCACCGCGAGCCGGCCGGTCGCTCGCGCGGTCATCGGATCACGAACAGCGTGGTGAACAGCAGGACCCACACCACGTCGACGAAGTGCCAGTAGTAGGAGACCGACTCGAGCACGGGTCCGCGCCGCTCGAGGCTCCCCGGGCCCGACAGCATCACGAGCGCGACGACGATGAGCGCGAGACCGGCGAGCACGTGAAGCCCGTGGAAGCCGGTCATCAGGTAGTACATCGAGCCGAAGCCGCTCGAGCTCACGGAGAAGTCGAGCACGAAGAACTCTCGGACCTGGTTGGCGAGGAACACGGTGCCGAGCGCGAGCGTCACGATCAGCCAGCGCTGCGCGACGAGGCGCTCGCCCTGTTCGCGTGCACGCGTCGCGAGGTGCATGGTGCCGCTCGACGCGATCAGCACCAGCGTCGCGATCGTCGCCGCCAGCACCTCGAGGTGCACCGACCGGGGCGGCCACACCTTGGCGTCGGATCGCAACGTGAGGTACGCGGCGAAGAGGCCACCGAAGAACATGAGTTCGGACGCGAGCCAGATCACCGTGCCTACGCCGAGCAGCGACGGCTGGCGTCGGAGGGGAGCCTCGGCGGCCACGTCCGCCACGCAGCGATCATGGCACACGAGGGATACGCTCGGCCCGGTGAGCGCGCTGCTCGCCGCCGTACCGTCCGCGCCGCCGACACCGGGTCGCGTGCTGGGGCTCTGGAGCGTCGACTGGTCGCTCGTGGTCCTCGGCGTGACCGCGCTCCTGTACCTCTCGGGCGTGCGCCGTCTGGCCGAACGGGGCCGCAAGTGGCCGGCGGCCCGGCTCGCGTGCTTCCTCGCCGGGCTGGTCGTGCTGCTCGTCGCCCTCGACTCCGGCGTCGCGACGTACGACACGACGCGATTCAGCCTCCACGTCGTCCAGCACCTGCTCCTCGGGATGGTCGCGCCGGTGCTGCTGGTGCTCGGCGCCCCGATCACCCTCGCGCTCCAGGCGTCGCGCCGCCCCGCCCAGCGCCGGCTGCTGCGTGTGCTGCACAGCCGGCCGCTCCGCGTCGTCACGCACCCGCTCGTCGTCTGGGTCGCGTTCGCGGGCACACTCGTCGTCCTCTATTTCACCGGGTTGTACGCGCTGACGCTGCGCGACTCGCTCGCGCACGACCTCGTCCACGTGCACTTCGTCGTCGTGGGCTGTCTCTTCGCCGGCTATGTCGTCGGCGTGGATCCCTTGCCCCACGCGCTCCCGTACGGCGCGCGGGCGATCTTCGTGGCCGTGATGCTCCCGTTCCACGCCTTCCTCGGCGTGGCGCTGCTCGGCCGACACACCGTCATCGCGGCGTCGTGGTACGCGCATTCGGCGCCGGCTTGGGCGGCCCGTACCGCCCTCGACGACCAGCGGACCGGTGCCGGCATCCTCTGGGTGTTCGGCGAGCTGTTCGGGCTCGTCGCGCTCGGCATCGTGTTCGGGCAGTGGATGGGCCACGAGGAGCGTGCGGCGCGCCGGGAGGACGCGCGGAGGGTGCCCGCGTCACCGCCATCCTCGCGACGCGACCCGCTTGATCGACGACTGACTCGGCAGCCGCGGCCCGAGCTTCGAGGAGGTGGCGTCGGCCAGAGCGACGCGGGCTCCGAGACCGTTGCCCACGTCGCAGAGAGGAACACCCAGCGCGCCCATCCGTGCCCTTGAATCGCGTGTCCGCGGCCTGCCCGTCACCAGCGGAACTCCGGGTCACTCACGGTCGACATCGGGCACTCGATCGGGCCGCTGACCTGCGCGCCGACGCTGTGACCTGGACTTTCACGACGACTCGAGCGAAGTTGGGAACCGATGCTCTCTCCCGTGAGCCTCACGCGTCGCGGTTCGCGCCAACGCAACAGAGCCACCTGCTCACGCGAGTGTTCGCATCCTGAGCGTCAGGCGTTCGCCCGGTGGTGCCAGCGCAGTGCGAGCCGGTGATGCGTCGGCTCGTGGCTCGCGACGGCCTGCATCACCACGACGAGCCCGATCAGTGCGAGGACGGCGTCGACCAGGAAGGCCCGACTGATGCCGTGGGTGAGGGTGTCGGCCGACTCGACGATCGCGGTGTTGATCCCGAGTCCGATCGCGCCTCCGGCGACCTGGCACATGTAGACGATTCCTCCGGCGAGGCTCGACTGCGAGGGATCGAGCGCGGTGACGGCGAGGGTGGTCACCGAGGAGTAGAAGAGGCCGATTCCCACACCGAGCACGATCATCCCCGGGATCAACGATCCGTAGCCCGCATCCGCGTCGAGCAGTGCCAGGAATGCCATGCCCACTGCCAGCGCGACGCTCAGCGCGGTGAAGTCGTTCGCAACCACGAAGACGCCGAGCGCCATCGCCGACAAGGCAACCTTGGTGGACCTCGGGATCGAGCTCCGTGCTTGCGACATCGTGGCATGTTCGCGCGGTCGATCCGCGACGTCGACCGACTCACTCGTCGGCGGCGCGGCCTCGTCAACCCAGCTCGAAGCTCGTGATGCCGAAGATGCGCTCGAGCGTCAGTCCAGGCTCCGGGCCGCGGTACATGCGTGCGGTCTCGAAGATCGGACGGAGCCCGAGCACACGTGCGAGCTCGACCGCTCGTGCATTCGGTTGTGGTGCGTCCAGGAAGACCAGATCACCGTCGACGGCGCGTACGAGTGTCGCGATCAGCAGCTCTGCTTCCGCGCGGGTATCGCAGAAGAGCGGACCGATCTTGTGCCCCGAGCGGCACCGGCGGATCACGCCGTATCCGTCCACTGCGCCTCGTGGTCCCACGCCGTACGCGACGCTTCCTGGCGCCGTCAGCCATTGCTCGAGGAACGCACGCCGGGGAGCCGGAAACACGCTCGCGACGTGCTCGTAGCGTTCGATCGCGTCCAGGTCATCGATGCCGAGCCGGTGCGACGAGCCGTCGGCAGTCGCGTCGAGACGTGGCTCACCGCCGAAGCGGGTGCTGCGATGGGCCGTCACGAATCCGAGTCGCTCGTAGTTCTGCTCTTGCTCGAGGACGCCGTCGAGACCGATCGTCGCGACGTCGGTTCGGGCCAGCGCGGCCTGCGCGAGCTCGAGCCCGAACCCTTCGCCCCGACGGTCGGGACGGCAGATGTAACACCCCGCGAATGCGAACGACGCGTCGTAGCCGACGATCGAGACCGTCACGACGAGCTCGTCGTCGACGAACAGGCCGAGGTAGCCCTTCGGGTCCGCAGCGAAGAACGCTGCAGCGTCGTGGAGGCCAGGATTCCAGCCCTCGTCGGCCGCCCAGTCGAGCATCAGCTCGAGCTCGCCCCGATTGAGACCCCGGAGCTCTCGGCTGGAGGACATCAGCTCAGATCGCCGCGCGGAGCCACCGGGAGTCCAACACCGCTCGGGTGCCGGCTCCCGTTGGAGCATCGGCCGGGAAGCTCTCACCGACGGTCGGCATTCGAGCCAGCCTGTCGGGACGGGCCGAAGGACGCAACAACCAGCTCGGCCGAGACGCGAGCGGTCCGAGCGAGCTGCGCGCCAAGCTCCCGACGGTCAGCGGATTGGTGAAGTCGCGCTTCGGGGGGCCTGCCTCCATTGCGGCGTCCGTCGGTCCTTGGATGCGCTGACGCCTTCCGTGTAGTCGGGCTCGGTCATCATCAGCTGCAACAAGCGTTGTGCCTCGACGACGGACGCTGCCGGATCGTCGTGTAGCTGGTCGATGGCGATCTGGCGTTTGGTCGTCGCGAGTGACGCCGGCGCCACGTTCTCCACCAGCATTCCGGCGTACGCGAGGGCGTGTGGCGCGACGTCGTCGGCCTCGTCGACGACCCGGTTGGCCAGACCCAACTGGCCGGCTTCTCGACCGAGGACGACGCGGCTCGAGAGCAGGAGGTCATTCGCGTGTGCGAGGCCGATCAGTCGGGGCAGCAGCCATGAGAGTCCGAACTCAGCCGGCAGATTCAAGCGTCCGTGCGCGGTCGTGAGCTTGGCGTCGGCGGCCACGAACCGCAGATCGCACCAACAGGCGAGCGCCAGTCCCACGCCGGCCGCCGGTCCGTTCACGGCCGCGATGGTCACCGTCTCCAGCCCGAGCAACCAGGCGAAGTCGGCCTGGAACGCCGCCCCCGAGCCGGCGGCAGGTTGCGCCAGGTCCGGTGGCGTGCCCGGGTCGTAGCCCCCTCGGTCGGCGTGGCCCTGGAGCGCCGCGGTGTCGGCCCCGGCGCAGAACCCGCGTCCGGCACCGGTGATCACGACGACTCGAACTCGGTCGTCGAGCTCGGCATCGCGCATGGCCCAGCGCAGCTCGGTGTGCATACGACCGGTCCAGGCATTCAGGCGATGAGGCCTATCGAGCGTCAGCAGCGCGACGCCCGAGGGGACTCGCTCGTAGCGGATCGTCTTGAGCTCCACGTCAGATCCCGCCTCCCCAGCGGCGCTGGCAACCGAGACGAGACAAGCCTTCGGCGAGCTTCCCGGCGGACAGGTGCGAGCGTAGGTCGATCGCCGCGTACGAGGTCGGCGAGCCATCTGACAACCGGAGACGTGTCGCCGCTTCGGCACCCGACGCTGGCGCGCGCCGCCGCGACTGATCACGAGCGGCGCCTGGTGTTCGTCGAGCACGCCCTCGATGATCTCGGTGGCGTTCGACCGGCTTCCGCCGACCTCGCCACGGGCGAGTCGTCGGGCACGACAAGTAGCGTTCGAACCCGTGGATGCATGCGACGCCACGGACGAACGGCGTCACGACCAGCTTGCGAGCGGCGGACTTCTCCGCCGGCTGGGGCGGCTCGCGGCGATGCACCATTGGTGGTTCCTCGCGGGTTGGGTGGTGCTGCTGGTCGCGGTGTGGGTCACGGCGATCGGTCTCGGGGGTTCCGCGAGCAACAACTTCACCCTGCCGGGGTCTCCGGCGCAGGACGCCTACAACCGGCTGACGAAGGACTTCCCCTCGGCCGCCGGCACGAGCGCGACCGTGGTGTACCGGCTTCGCCAGGGTGGCACCGTCGCCGCGAACCCCGCGGCGCAGGCAGCCATCGCACAGAGCGTCACCGCGATCGAGGCCCTCAACCGGGTGAGCTCGGTGGCGAGCCCGCTGAACACACCGCAGCTCGTCTCGAAGAACGGCCAGACCGCGCTCGCGACGGTGACGTACTCGGTCCCCTTCTCCGAGCTTCCCGACAACGGCGTGACGGCAATGCAGCAGCTCCAGGACGCGGTCGCGCCGTATCGCTCCACGTCGCTCGAGATCGAGCTGGGTGGCTCGATGCCGGGGGCACAACCGATCGAGGTGCAGGGGATCTTCGTGCTCCTCGGGCTCATCGTCGCGCTGGTCATCCTGCTCCTTGCGCTCGCGACGTGGTGGTCGTTCCCCTGGCCGGTCGTCGGCGCGCTCGTCGGTGTCGTCCTCGGCGTCGGTCTCGTGCGCATCCTCGAGCACTTCTTCGACATCCCGACGATCTCCGAAACTGCAGCCGTGATGATCGGCCTGGGTGTCGGGACCGACTACTCGCTGTTCGTGATGGGCCGCGCCAAGGATTACGTCGAGCAGGGTGAGACGCCGGCGGCGGCCGCCGCGCACGCCGCGGCCACCGTCGGTCGCACGGTCCTGACCGCCGGTGCGACGGTGCTCGTCGCGCTCTTCGCACTGCTCATCTTCCAGGTGCCGTCCGTGACGGCCATGGCCTACGCGATCGCCGTCACCGTGGCCGCGGTCGTGCTCTCCGCGGTGACCTTGGTCCCGGCGGTCGTGGGTCTCCTCGGGTCGCGCGTCTCGACCTCCAAGGTGCCTTGGGCCCGCAGCGCAGACGCCGGACCGGGATTCGGTGCCCGATGGGCCGGCAGCGTGACCCGCCTCGCGCCGGTCAGCGTCGCGGCGGGGGTGCTGGTCCTCCTCGTGTGCGCGATCCCGGTATTCAAGGGAGACCTCCGGCTCGGACCCCTCGACAACTCGCTGTACCCAACCGATTCCACGCAGTACAAGGCGTGGCAGTTGCAGAGCCAGGCCTTCGGTGCGGGATCGACGAATCCGTTCCTCGTGCTCGTGGAGATCCCGACCAGGACGGCCGATACCCAGGCCCAGCTGACGACGTTCTACGACGATCTCGTCGCGACGAAGGACGTCGCCGCGGTGACGCCGCCGCAATTCAGCTCCTCGGGAGCGCTCGGCGTCTACCAGCTCGTCCCTGGAAGCGGAGCGCAATCGGCGGAGACGCCCGATCTGGTGTCTCGGTTGCGCGACGAGACGATCCCGGCCGCGACGCGCGGGACGAACCTCACCGGACTCGTGACCGGAACCAACGCGATCTTCGTGGACCTCGACAATCGGATCACCGATCGTCTGTTCCTGTTCATCGGATTGGTCATCCTCGTCGCGTTGCTGATCCTCGGCCTTGCGTTCCGGTCGGTGGCGATCCCCATCAAGGCGGCCGCGCTCGACCTGTTGACCATCCTCGCCGTCTATGGGGTGCTCGTGGCCTTCCTCACGTACGGCTGGGGCCGGAGCCTGATCGGGATCCCTCACAACATTCCCGTGTTGTCGCTGCTCGCGCCGGTGTTCTTCGCGATCCTCTTCGGTCTGTCGAACGACTACGAGGTGTACCTCGTCGCCCGGATGGGAGAGGAGCTCGACGGCGGATCCGACCCGCACACGGCGGTACGCCGAGGTCAGGGGGCAGGAAGCCGCACCGTCGTCGCCGCTGCGCTCATCATGGTCTTCGTGTTCGCGTCGTACATGGCCCAGCCCGGCGCCGCCGTCAAGCAGTTCGGCTTCGGGATGACGGTGGCGATCCTGCTCGACGCGTTCGTGACGCGCATGGTGGTGCTCCCGGCGATCATGTTCTTGGGTGGCGCGCGGATGTGGTGGCCGGGGCGCACACGCGGGGTCGGCAGCGACGACGTCGAGCGGTTCGAGGCCGCGTCGACCTGAGCCACGAGGCGATCACGCCTCCGTCCCGGCATGTCCGCCGTGGACGTGCGTGACCTCGTCGCGCTCGTGGTCGGGTCACGCCGAGGCCAGGCAATGCAGAGCTCGTGGCCGCCGGGAGACGCGGTGCGTGGCCTACCGTCGTCGGCGGCGTGACGGCAGGCCCTGCAGGTTCGCGCGGTCAGTCCGAGCCGGTCAGTGATGGCGCGGATCCGCTCCCATGGATCGAGCGCGACGTCGACGAACGCCGCCGCGTCGGCTCGTGATGAATCTGCACTCGCGGGACTGCTGAGGCCTGAGCGCGCGCGTCCTCGAGATGGGCCGCGAGCGCATCGATCTGGTCGGGTGCGAGGTGGCCGTACCGATCGGATGCGAGCGTCAGGGATTCGACGCGTCGACCGCGGCGCGAACCTGCGCTTCGACCGTCCATCCCGAGGTCTCCGTCTGGGAGTAGACGACGTAGACGCCGTAGATGTCGCGCTGCCGGTCGATCCAGCCCCGGAACCCGAACGTGCCCGGGCTGCTGACTTCGTACGCCAGGGTCGCAGGATCGAGCACGTCGTACCACTCGCCGAAGCCGTAGCGGGACCCGAGTGCCTTGCGGATCTGCGTCGCCTTGACGATCGGCGCGCCGTCGGTCTGGTCGCGTTGCATCTCACTGACCGCCTGCTCGGAGAGGATGCGGGTGGTACCGGCGTCGCCGTCGTTCCACATCGCCCGCACGAACCGCACGTAGTCGCTCATGGACGACCGGGCGCTTCCGGCCGGACTCGGGTTCGCGCCGCCGGCGAAGAAGGTCTGGGTCATTCCGAGTGGCTGCGCCACCCGCTGCTGGAAGAGGGTGGCGAACGGCGTCCCGGTGACCGACTCCGCGGCCGCCGCGGCGACGACGAGGTGGCCCGGCCCGTAGCGGAACTGCGTACCGGGCGTCGCGGCGAGGGGCAGGGCCGCGATCGCATCGGCGCACTGTCGCAACGTCATGCCGGCCTGTTGCACGCACGAGGGATCTTCCTCGACCCCCGAGGTGAACGAGAGGAGCTGGCGGAGCGTGATCGTCGCCTTGGTGCCGGTGAAGGTCGGGAGATACCGAGAGATGGGTGCGTCGAGCGACAGGTCGCCCGCGTCGACGAGGGTCATGATCGTCGCGGCGCTCAGCCACTTCGATGCCGACGCGATCGGTACCACCGTGTTCGCCGTGTAGCTGCCGGCCGTCTTCTGGTGGACGACTGCGCCGTGTGGGCGACGACGAGCGCCACGCCCGGGACGCCGAGTTGCGCAGGGAGGCCTGCGAGGGTGGTGTCGAGGTTCGACCAGTCGTAGAGGCGGTTGTCGACCCGGACCGACAGCGCACCCAGGACCGTGTAGGTGCCGTCTGCGCCGCTGACCAACAGGGTGTGGACCCCATTGTCGATTTCGGTGGTGTCGACCGACAGCGAGAACGGAGCGGTCGAGTCGGTGGCGATGGCAGGACCCGAGACGCGGTCGAACCACACCGACACCGATCCCGGCGAGAAGTTGCGCGCTTGGACGCTGATGGTCACGGCTCCGGCGACGGGTCGCGGCGCCGGACCGTGTCCCGGGACCGCCGCGATCAGCGCCGGAACCGGCGCGCCCGGCGGTGGTGCCGGGTACACGCACCCTGCGAGGGTGACGGCGACGAGCGCGGCCAACACCAGGAACCAACCGAGTCGAGAGCGCATCGGCACAGCGTCCCCTTGCGGCGTTCCCATCTGAACATGTCTTCATTACGGTTCTGTGATGTCTCGCACGCTGTCGGCGACGCGCTGACCCGTCGCGGATGGTTCCCCGACCTGCAGAAGCCGCCGGACACCCTGCACGCCACCGTCCGCGCCGGCAACGCGCCGGTCATCGAGGAGTACCTCGTCGACCTGCGTGCGAGTGTCGCCGAGGTGACGGGCACCCGGACTCGAGGACCGGTCCACCAACGACTCGACGCTCGAAGAGCCCCGACCGGTGAGCGAGCTCTGTTGACGCCGCGGCGCTCTGAGGTGCCGGTATGTGCAAGCCGGTGACGCGCAGGTGACGCGCGGTGCGGCGCACGATCCTCGAGCCGCATCGGAAGTTCCGATGACGCGACGGTGAGAGGACGGACATGGCAACCAGCAAGGAAATCGTGGAGTCGGGCTACGCGAGCTTCGCCGCCGGTGACGTCCAGGCGGTGCTCGACGCGATGGACCCGAAGATCGAGTGGAACGAAGCCGAGGGCTTCCCGATCTACAGCGGCACGGTGATCGGGCCGGACGCGGTCCTCCAGAACGTGTTCATGCGGCTCGGCGAGATCGGCGACGACTTCTCCGTGATCCCGACCCAGTTCATCGCTGACGGGGACACCGTCGTGGTGCTCGGCGCTTATGCCTGGAAGCACAAGGGATCCGGCGAGCCGGCCGAGGTGGACATGGCGCACGTGTGGACCGTCGCCGACGGGAAGCTCGCGACATTCCAGCAGTACGTCGACACGGTGAAGGTGCGCGAGCTCATCGCCTGAGGCGCGCGAACTGACGCTCGAGCGGGGACTGCTCGGGCGGCGCGGGCGGCGGCCGGTGGTCGATACTGCTGCGGTGGCGGCAGGCGCGATGGTGCGGATCCTGGGTCCGGTGCAGCTGGTGGCTCGGGACCGGATCGTCGACGTGCCGAGCGCGAGCCAACGGCGCCTGCTCGCCGCGCTCGCCGTGCACGGCCCCCAGCCTGTGCGCACCGAGTGGCTGTGCTGGGTGCTCGGGGTCTCGAGCGGAGCGCTGCGCCAGATCGTGGCGCGACTGCGGCGGACGATCGGCGCCGAAGCGCTCGTGACGACGGCGACGGGCTACCGCCTGGACCTGCCGGTCGACGCGGCGCTGGCGTACGAGGAGCTCGCGCGCGCGGACGGGGATCCGGACGCGATCCGACGAACACTCGACCGTTGGGTCGGCCCTGCGCTCGACGAATTCCGCGACGAGGCGTGGGCACAGGGCGAGGCGACGCGGCTCGCCGAAGTGCACGCGACCGCACTCGAAGACCTCGCCGAGGCACTGCTGTTGGCTGATCGGTCGCACGACGCGATCGCGCTGCTGGAGCCGCACATCCTCGGCAACGAGTACCGCGATCGGCCGCGAGCATTGTTGATGCGCGCATTGGCCGCCGCCGGCCGGCAAACCGAAGCGCTGCGGATGTATCAGGCATACCGCTCGTTGCTCGTGGACCGTGTGGGCACCGAGCCGTCGGACGAGCTCCGTCGCGTCGACCAGCGGATCGCGGCCGGATGGGACGGGACCGAGTCGGACCGCGGCGATGCGATTCGTTCCTCGGCACACGGTCGACCGGCGGCCCTGGCACCGGCTCCGCTGGTGGCGGCGGACGCGATCGTCGGCCGCCGACGTGAGTTGGCGGCGCTCGTCGACGCAGCGATGGGCACGGAGGAGCACGGCCCGAGAGTCGTGCTCGTGTCCGGAGAGGCGGGGATTGGCAAGACCTCGCTCGTCGCCGCCTTCGTCGCAACCCACACAGGGCGCCCGGGGTGGTCCGTGTTCTACGAGCGGTGCACCGAGTTCGTCTCCGAGGCCTTCCAGCCATTTCGCGGATTGCTCGGGCAGATCGTCGACGCGCTTCCCGAGGACGCGATCGCGGCCCACGCGGCCCGATGCGGTGGTGACCTCGCCCGGCTCGTGCCCCACCTCCGACTCCGGGTCCCCGATCCCACCCCGGAGGCCGTCGACGACCCCGGGATGGCCCGGCACCTCCTGTTCCAGGCCGCGGCCGATGTCGTGCGTCGATCGGTGGCGTCCGGGCCGGTCGCACTGATCGTCGACGACCTGCACTGGGCCGAGCCGACCGGGTTGCAGCTGCTTCGTCAGCTGGTCGTCGAGCTCGCTGGCGAGCGAGTGCTCGTCATCGGCACTCTCCGGGACACCGGTGAGGAGATGACCGAGCACCTCCGCGTTCGCGGTGGCTGACCTCGTCCGTGAAGGCGCAATCCGTGTCGAACTACGGGGTCTCGACCAGGATGAGCTCGGTGCCCTCGTGCGGGCGCGTGTGGAGGGCGCCATCGATCACGATGTCGATCAGATCGTGCGGGGACTGGACGCCGAGACGGCGGGCAATCCGCTCTTCGCCGAACACCTCCTCCGCTATTGGTCGGACTCGAATCGTCTCGGTGTACGCGACGGCGCCGTGACGCTCGGGGGGTCGGGCGCCGGCGCGCTCCCGGCGACCCTGCGCGACCTGGTCTGGCAGCGGGTGGGCGGCCTCGGGTCCGACAGCCGTGACACCCTCAGTGCTGCTGCTGTGCTCGGCGTGGAGTTCGAGGAGGCGGCGCTCAGGGCGATCGTGGACATCGACGGTGATGCGCTCGCCGATCTGCTTGATCGGGCGACCGCGGCGGGGATCATCGCGCCGGCCGGCACGCGGGCGACCACGGCGCGGTTCAGCCACGCGCTCGTCGCCCGCAGCCTGGAGTCCGAGCTGGGTGACCGGACGCGCATGCGCCTGCACGCTGCCGCCCTCGACGCGTTGCAGACCTCGGATCGGCTCCCGTCGGCGGCGCGACTCGCCCACCACGCCGAATGCGCCGGTCGCACGGCCGATGCGCAGCGGTGGGCGACCGCGGCGGGCGACGATGCGCTCGAGGGTCTGGCGGCCGAGGAGGCGGTGGGGTGGTACCGGCGCGCGCTCGACCACGCCCGCTCCATCGACCGGTCGACGTGGGACCTCGCCGACCTCACCGTTCGCCTCGGGGACGCCTCCACCCGTGCCGGTGATCCGCATGGGCTCGAGATGCTGTACCAGGGCGCGGTGCTCGCCGAGGAGTGCGGCAACGACGACGCGCTGGTGCACGCGGCGCTGGCGATCAATCCCGGCTCGTTCATCCGGTTCGGCAGTGCCGCACCCAAGGAGCTCGCCACGGCCGAGGCCGCGTTGGCGCGCGCGGTTGGTGAGGATCTCGGCACGAGGGCGCGGCTCGAGGCCGTGGTCGCCCAGAGCCTGGTGCACACCGATCAGACGGCGCGGCGGACGGCCGCGGCCGAGGCCGCGCTCGAGATGGCGCGTGCGACCGGCGACCCCTCCGTCGTCGCACGAGTGGCGCCCGCCGTCGTCATGGCCCTCTGGACGCCCGGCACGGCGGCGTCCCGTGCCGTCGTCGCGGCCGAGGCCGTCGAGATCGTCGAGGCCGTGGGTGATCCGAACCTCTCGGCGGCCGTCTACTACGCCGCGCACACTGCGGCCGTCTGCGCCGGCGATGCGGCGGCGACACAGCGGTACCGGACCCGGCTGCGTGCGATCGCCGACGAGGTCGCCGAGCCGCGCGCCCGCTGGCTCAGCGCGATCGTCGACGGCTTCACCGCGATCATGACCGGTCGCTTCCGGGAGGCGGAGCGGCAGATTGCCGAGATGTACGCGATCGGTGCCGAGATCGGCGAGCCGGAGGCCTGGACGATCTTCACCGGTCAGAGCTTCGTCCTCGGGACCTTCGAGGGCCGTCACGCCGAGCTCATGTCACTCGTCCAGCCGCTCATCGACGCGCAGGAGTCCGTCGACATCACGTTCCGCGTCGCCCACGCCATCTGCAGCGCCGAGGTGGGGGAGCTCGACGCGCCCCGCACGCTGCTCAACGAGGCGATCGAACGTGGTGTCGACGCCATTCCCCACGATCTCATCCGCTCCACGAGCCTGCTCGGCTATGCGATCCTCGCGCTCGACCTCGAGGACGTCGTGGCCGCCGCCGCACTCCTCGAGGCGATCGAGCCCTTCGCCGACGAGGTGTCGTGCAACGGTGTCACCAGTCAGGGACCCGTCGCCGCGTACGCCGGGAAGCTGCTGACGCTGCTCGGGCGGTACGACGAGGCCGAAACGCGCCTGCTCGACGCGCTTACGACCGCCGAGTCATTCGGGTGGGAGTACCACCGGGCCTCGACCCTCGTCGCCGTGGCCGAAAACCGCGTGCGGGCGACGGGTGGGCTCGATGCCGACGCAGAGCGGCGCCTCACCGAGGCCGAGGCGCTCTGCGGTCAGTACGGATTCGCCTCCTGGGCCCGTCGCGCCGCCGTGATACGGGCACGGGTCGCTCGTTGCTGAGCGGGTGACGCGCCGCTGACGCGCCGAGTCGCCCACGGTGGTCCGG
Organism: uncultured Acidimicrobiia bacterium; assembly: GCA_963756815.1. Taxonomy (GTDB): domain Bacteria; phylum Actinomycetota; class Acidimicrobiia; order IMCC26256; family JAENVU01; genus JAENVU01. The sequence goes on along the minus strand of CAVWPR010000007.1, from coordinate 63,627 downwards.
CGGGTCGGCAATCGGTCCGGCCCACCGAACGAGGGCGGAAGCGTCCTCGCGCCGGGGAGGCGACCGCATGGCGACGACGACGAAGGCAGCGCAGCGGATCAGCGCCGAGGGTGCGGCGGCCCTCGTGCGCTCGGGCGACTGGCTCGACTACGGCGCAGTGCTGGGCGGTCCCGACGCGTTCGACACGGCCTTGGCCGAGCGGGTCGGCGAGCTGCACGACGTCAAGATCCGGGGTTGTCTCAGCGTGCGGCCCCGGGCGGTGCTCGCCGCGGACCCGGAGCGCGAGCACTTCCACTTCTTCAACTGGCACCTCAGCGGCTACGACCGGCACGAATGCGACGCCGGCCGGCAGAACTACATCCCGTGCAACCTCGGCGAGATCCCCGACTACTACCGCCGCTTCATCGACCCGCCCGAGATCATGGTGGTACGGACCCGTCCGGCCGACAGCAACGGATTCTTCAACTTCGGGGCGGCGAATCTGTGGCACGGCGCGGTCGCGTCGCGCGCCAAGATCGTCGTGGTCGAGACCGACCCTGCGGTTCCCCATGTCCACGGCATCGAGAACGGTCTGCACGAGAGCCAGGTCGACTACGTCGTCGAGGGCGGCGACGATCCGCTGCCGCAGTTGCCGCGCGTTGCGGCCACCGACACGGATCGCGCCGTCGCTCGATTGATCGCTGCGGAGATCGACGACGGCGCGTGTCTCCAGATCGGCATCGGCGCGATGCCCGACGCTGTGTGCTCACTTCTCGAGGAGTCCGGCGTGCGCAACCTCGGCGTCCACACCGAGATGCTGACGGACGGGATCATCGACCTGTACCGGGCGGGCGTCGTCGATGGATCGATGAAGAACGTGCAGCCGGGCAAGGTCGTGTGCAGCTTCGGGTTCGGTTCGCAGACGCTCTACGACACCGTGCACGACAATCCCGACTTCTCGTGCCAGCCGGTCGAGATGACCAACCTCCCGCACCTGATCATGCGGAACGACCGGCTGGTGACGATCAACAACACGACGCAGATGGATCTCCAGGGTCAGGCGTCGAGCGAGTCGAGCGGGCACCGCCACATCAGCGGAACGGGCGGTCAGCTCCAGTTCATCCGCGCGGGGTACGCGTCGAACGGCGGGAAGTCGTTCATCTGCATGTCGTCGACGTACGAACGCGCCGGTGTGCGGAGGAGTCGCGTGGTGCTGGATCTGACGCCGGGCAATGTCGTCACGGCACCGCGCAGCGACATGATGTTCGCGGTGACGGAGTACGGCATCGTCAACCTCAAGGGGAAGTCGGTTCCGGAACGCGCGAAGGCGATGATCTCGATCGCCCACCCGGATTTCCGTGAGGGCCTCGAGTGCGACGCGCGAAACAACGGGCTGATCCCCCGGTCGTTCGCCTGACGCCGGAGCCGGGGCGCGCGGCTCTTCGAACGACGGTCGTGCCCGCTCGTGCCCTTGGGCTCAGAGGCTCGGATGCAGCTCGCCGCGGTGGCTCTGCGGCCGGCGCACTGACCTTCACCAAAGGGTGACGCGCCAGTGACGCGCCGCTTCTCGCACACTCAGTCCGAGGCGTACCGCCTGCGTGCAGCGATCGACGGGGAGAACGTGATGAGGCACAGAAGCGGGTTGCGGGCGAGGCGCTTGCGTTTGGGCGTCGCGGCGCCGGTGGCCCTGGTGGTGACCGTCATGTTGGCCGCGTGCCAGACGCCGGTGGGCCAGAGCGGCTTCGACAACGCCAACACGTCGAGCAACCCGGCCGAGGCCACCCTCAGCGCTGCGAACGTGGGCGGGGTCGTGGCCAAGTTCGACACGGACCTCACCGGCTACGGCACCGTGACGAACCTGGGCGATCCAGTCTTCTCGTCGGACGGGAACATCATCGTGACCACCGATGACGAGGTCGTCGCCGTGAAGCCCGACGGCACCGTGGCTTGGCACACGACGATCCCCGACCCGCACCCCGAGATCAGTGCGCCACACATCATCTCCGTCTACGGCGACCTCACCACGGTCGACGTGTCGGTGGACTCCAAGGTCCAGGGCGCAGTGCCGGACTACTTCGGTGGTTCCATCGTGAAGCTGGCCAACGCGACTGGCGCGCAGACGGCGAGCGAGAACACGTTCCGGCCCGCCGCGCCGATCGGGTACGTCACCACCGGGCTGGTGGTCACGGGCGAGGTCATCGACCACGCCGACTACGGCGCCGGTCGCACGATCACGATCGACACCCCGGGCAACGGTCGACGGATCATCCGCAACGCGGTGGGAGCGGTGCAGAAGCCCGCCGTGATCGGCAACCAAGTGGCCGTCGCCGTGGGCTCTTCGGTCTACCAGTGGACGTCCCCGTGCCCGGTCGCAACGGTGTGCAACGAGAGCACCGCAGCCGTGACGGCCGTGCCGGATGCGACCCGGCCGGTCCTGGTGGGGACCACCGTGTACACCACGTCGAGCGACCGGAAGCTCTACGCGATTGGGCCCACCGGCGCGGTGCTGTGGACGGGCAATGCCGGCAACGTCCCCGCCTCGGCCTCGGCCTCGGTGGCCTCGGGGCGGGTCTTCGTCGGCAACACCACCGGCATCGTCTACGGGTACGACCTGGCCGGATGTGGGGCGACCACCTGCTCGTACAGCTACGTCAACAGCTTTGTCGACCAGATAGCGACCGCCCCCACTCTGGCCAACGGTCTGGCCTACGTGATGGTGAATGGAGCACTGCGCGTGGCCCGCACCGATTGCACCCTCGTCGAGAACTGCAGCCCGAAGAAGTCGATCACCCTCAACGGGCCGATCCTGGGCTCGAGCCAGCAAGTCCTGGTCAAGGACGGCCGCTTCTACGTGCTCACCAACGACGGACACCTCCGTGCCTGGGGGCTCTAAGGCCCGGACCCGCCGGGGAGAGCGCTCGCGATGCGCAACGATGCGTCGCGATGCAAGCGTCCTGCACTGAGCTGCACGCATAGAACGACTCGGCCTCGTCGCGCTCCCAACGCGACACGAAGAGTTCGGCGCTGACTCGAACGCGTTCGGTGCATGGCGTGCCCGTTCGTGCCCTCGGGGCCCGTGCCCTTTGCGCGCCCGTCATCACGCGTACTGGCGGTGACGCGGTTCGGTGAGCAAGCTGTGCATTCACTTCGGCATGCTGTGCGCGGCGCTTGCGTTCGCCTCGTGGTGGACCTCGCGCACCATCCTGGACACCGCGCGTACCCGACGCGTCACCGAAGCCGTGCTGGAGCGCACGGATCTCCGGCACTTCGTCGGCGACCACATCGCGACGGTCACGGCGCCTGCGGTGGCGTGTCCGCGAGCGGAGCCTCGACCAATGGCGTGAAGTGCTGCACCCAGCGATAGATGGTGACGTGGTCGACCTCGACCCCACGCTCACCAAGGAATTCTTCGACGTCGCGACACGACAGCCCATATCGCAAACACCAGCGGACTGCCGGTCGCTCCAGGGTGTGCGCGCCGGCATCGATCCCTACGGTCGGGGCAGCGCCGCCAAGCGGGCCTTTCGCGACGAGCTGCGGCAGACCGCGGTCCTCGCCGCCCGGAGCGCCGCGCTCAGCCGAGCGCGGTCCGCGTCTGACCGCGCCACGGCTCGGGACACTCCCAGTAAGTGAACCCGCTCGCCGCGGTCTCTCGGGGGTAGAGCACCCACGCGACGCAGTCGGCGACCTTCTCCGAGTCGTCCCACGGACCGGCGCGCACGACGGGCGCGCCGGCGACTGCGGCCGTGAGGGCGGCCGCGCGGGGGGTGCGCAGGTGCACGCTGTGCGCCAACTCGTGCACGGTGACGTAGGTGAGGCGATCGGTGCTGGCCGATGCGCGTTCACTGACCCAGACGTCGTTGGGTTCGGGGTTGTATCCCCCGGCGTGGCAACAGTCGACGGGGTTGTATCCGAAGTGGACGTGGGCACCGGCTTCGAACAGCACCGAGGCAGGTTCGGGAGGAGCTGGTCGAGCTCGGCGTTCCCCGTCGCGCCTGTCGGCGGCGGTGGCACCTCGGGCGCGGGTGCAGGAGCGGTGGTCGTCGTGGTCGTGGTCGGGACGGCCGGATGTTCGGCCCGGGCCCGTCCGCGGGCGAGGGAATCGATCCGACGTCGGGCGACGCGTGCGACGGAATCGGTGGGAGCCGCCACGATGCCGCAGCCGGCGAGGACGGCAATGGCGAGGAGGAGGACGAGGATGCGTTTGCGCATGACACCTTCGGTGCGAAAGAGAGAACGGCCCCATCGAAATAGGGCCGGTTTCGCACTGGCTCCCCGCAGGCTCATGCGACCAGTGGTCGCCTGCGGATCAATGCCTCCCCGAGGTGTGACCTGTCTCTGCGGTCAGTGGTGCGGGCCGGCCTCCCAGCGGCACCGCTCGAGGAGTACACCACGGAACCGGCGCGAACATCGTGCGCAACGGCATCAAATCCGGCGTTCGGGAACGATTTCCCCAACCTTGGGGATCGGCTGTCGGTACACCGGGTGGTCACCGAGTCACAGACGTATCCGCTCGACGCCGCGAGCTCGTCGGCGGTGCAACGCGACGCGCGGCACCTGACCACTTGGGACCGTCCCGAGCGTCTGAGCGGTAGCAGTCGCCAACCAAAGCGCGTCGAGCAAGGGCGCGCTGGGCCGGCTCACGGCGTCAGCGTCACTCGTTCGTGGCGGCTCCGACGGATCGGCTGCGGGCAAGTCTGAGCGCAGCGAACGCGGTGTGGCCGCCGTGTCCGTCCGATTTCATTGAGGCCAAGCATCAGGGCCGCGCCGCGGAGTGCTCCACCGATCACACTGCGCGCTCGCGGCCTTCCCAGTAGGGCTTGCGCAACTCTCGCTTCAACGGCTTCAGCGCGCCCGAGAGCGGGAGCGGATCAGTGCGGAACTCGATGCTCTTGGGGAGCTTGTATCCGGCGACCGTCTGGCGCGCGTGCTCGGTGAGCTCCTCGGCCGTCGCGTGTTCCCCCGGCTCCAACACCACGACGGCGTGCACCGCTTCACCCCACACGTCGTCGGGGATGCCGATCACCGCGACCTGTGCGACCGCGGGGTGGGTCGAGATCGCGTTCTCGACCTCGATCGAGTAGACGTTCTCTCCGCCCGTCACGATCATGTCCTTGAGCCGATCGACGATGAAGAGGAAACCCTGCTCGTCCACGTAGCCGGTGTCGCCGGAGTGGTACCAACCATCCTGGAACGCGGCGGCCGTCTCCTCCGGGCGGTTCCAGTACTCGCGCATGAAGTTGCCGGACCGGGCGCACACCTCACCGGTCTGGCCAACCGGGAGCTCACGGCCGTCTTCGTCGCGAATCGTGATCTCCACGCCGTAGACCGGCCGGCCGGCCGATCGCAGGACGTCTCCGCCGCGTCGGTGATCCTTGGCGGTGAGCAGGCTGAGGACGGCGGACGCCTCCGTCATGCCGTAGCCCTGGTACAGGTCGAGCCGGGGAAACGTCGAAAGCAGATGCTCGAGCAGGTCCGTCGGCATGGGCGCAGCGCCGTACACCAGTGACTCGAGCGTCGCGAGGCGCCCGGGTTCGAACTCGGGCGCACCGAGCAGCATTCCCACCATGATCGGCACCATCAGGGTGATGTTGACGCGGTACCGCTCGATCGCGTCCAGCACGGCAGCCGGTTGGAAGTAGGGCACGAACACGGAGACGCCGCTGCTCGCGGGGATGCCGAGCACGCCGGTCATCGACGCGGCGTGGAACATCGGCGTCTGGTGGAGGTAGACGCGGTCCTCGTCGAGACCGACGGCGATGGCCGCGTGATACAGGTTGAGCATCTCGGCGCGTTGTTCCAGCAGCACACCCTTTGGCCGTCCGGTGGTTCCGCCCGTGTACATGAGGATCACCGGATCGGTCTCGTCGGGCTCCGGCGGCACGACCGGGTCGCCCGTCTCGAGCAACTCCTCGTAACGGACATCATGCGGCGCGTCCCCTCCGCCGATGAGCACCACGCGCTCGATGTCGGCGTCGTGTCGCACCGAATCGACGACGTCGGCGAACAGCGCGTCGACGAAGACGGTGTTGGTGCCCGAGTCGCGCAGGATGAACGTCAGCTCGGCCGGACTCAGCCGTAGGTTCAACGGATTGACGATTCCGGCGCCGAGGAATCCCGCGTGGTACAGCTCGAGGTACTCGTGCCCGTTTCCGGCAACGATCGCGTACCGGTCGCCTCGTCCCACCCCGAGCTCGGTCCGCATCGCGGATGCCAGGCGCAGTGTCCGGTCGAGATGCACGCCGAAAGTTCCGTGGTAGGCACCATCGTGGAAGCCGACCCGGTCTGCAGAGCGGTTCGCGGTGGAGAGCAGCAGCCGTCCGTAGACGAGTTCCTTCACGCCTGCACCGTAGGCACACTCGGACGGTCCGCGCGCCCGGAAGTGCTGATCGGGACCCGCAACCGTCACGGCTGGCAGGATGCGGGGCGATGGTCACGACTCCCAACGCCTCACCTCCCGAGGCCGTGCTCTCCCACATCGCGCCGGGAGCAGACGTCATCGTGCCGCTCGCGAACGGGGAGCCGCGAACCCTGATCGACGTGCTCGATGGGCACGCAGGGGAACTGACGCACGTCCGGGTGCATCAGATGCACGCACTTCACGACCACCCGTACCTGCACGGCGCTTACGGGGATCACCTCCGTCACGTCTCGTACTTCTTGTCGTCGGTGACGCGATCGGCGTTCGCGGAGGGTGGCTGCGATCTGGTCCCTGCCAATTTCAGCGAGATGCCGTTGCTGTTGCGCCGAGAAGCGAAGCACCCGATCGTGCTCGCCGCCGCATCACCTCCGGATCCGCACGGCTACGTGTCGCTCGGCACCAACGCCGACTACGCCGCGCGCTTCATCGGGCAGCTTCCCTTCTTCATCGAAGTCAATCGGCAGATGCCGCGCACCTTCGGGGAGAACTCGCTGCACCTGAGCCAGGTCGTGGGTTGGACCGAGGCCGACTATCCGCTCGTCGAGGTGCCGGCACCGCCGATGTCGCCCAAAGATCACCGCATCGCGGCGCTCGTGGCCGACCGCGTGCCGGAGGGAGCGACGATCCAGGCCGGGATCGGCGCGATTCCCAACGCGATTCTCAAGTTGTTGAAAGGCCATCGGAATCTGGGCCTGCACACGGAGCTGATCTCTGACAGCGTGATGGAGCTGTTCGAATCGGGCGCGCTGACCGGGACGCAGAAGGTCACCCGTCCCGGAAAGCTCGTGGCGACCTTTGCGCTCGGTACTCGTCGCCTCTACGACTTCCTCCATGACAACAGCGCCGTGGAGCTCCTGCCCGTCGACTGGGTGAACGACCCGCGGGTGATCGGGCGCGAACGGTGCTTCGTATCGGTCAATGCCACCGTCGAAGTCGACCTGCTCGGCCAATGCAATTCCGAAATGATTGCCGGTCGCTACTACTCGGGGAGCGGCGGACAGGCCGACTTCGCGCGGGGAGCGATGTACAGCGAGCACGGTCTCGGCTTCGTTGTCCTTCACTCCACCACGAGTGACGAATCGTTCTCGCGGATCGTGTCCCGTCTCTGTCCCGGCGCACCTGTCACCACGATGAAGAACACCGTCGACCACGTCGTCACCGAACATGGCGTCGCTGAACTTCGGGGGCGGTCGATCGCCGAACGCGCAGGCGCGCTCATCGGCATTGCGCACCCGAAGTTCCGCGAGGAGCTCGAGCGGGACGCCCACGAGCACGGTTACCTCCGTTCATGACGGCAACACTCGTGCCAGCACGGGCGACGACACCAGCCGCCTCGATGTCCGGCAGCAGCGGCGGGCCGACTCCGACGAGAGTGGACGACATGACCTGCCGGGCGCATTGGTGGAGGAGAATGGCTCGATGACGGAAACCGCGTTGGGAATCGAGCGCCGGGGCCGAATCGTGATCCTGGAGAACCAGGACCCGCCCCGCAACCGAATGACGTTCGAGTACATGGATGAGCTCGAACGAGCAGTGATCGCGCTGCGGGACGATCGAGACGTCCGGGCGGTCGTGATCACGGCGGCCGGCAACGAGAACTTCAGCGTCGGGATGGACCTGAAGCAGCTGATGTCGGGTGCGCAGGATCGCGGCGGATTCGAAGCGGTGCTCGATCAACGTCTGCGCGTACTCTCGTTGATCGAGCAGCTCGACAAGCCCGTGATCGCGACGATGTTCGGGTACTGCCTCGGCGGCGGACTCGAGCTTCCGCTCGCGTGTCACTTCCGTCTCGCGGCCAGCGAAGGCGCGCGCATTGGGCTGCCCGAGCTGGATCTCGGCACCGTCCCCGCATGGGGTGGCACCGCCCGCCTGACCCGTACGGTCGGTCGAGCGCGTGCGCTCGACATGATCTTGCGAGCGAAGAAGATCGATGGGCCGACCGCCCTCGACATCGGTCTCGCGCACGAGGTCCACCCCGTGGAGGAGCTCAAAGCGCGCGCCTGCGAACTCGCCGACGAGCTCGCGGCGCAGCCACCGATCGCGGTTGCCGGCGTGCTGCGCGCGGTGGTCGGTGCCGAGCACCTTCCGCTCGAGGCTGCCCTCCGGATCGAACGTGATGCCGTCCGTCGCTGCAGCAGCTCGGCCGACCAAATCGAGGGCATGAAGGCATTTCTCGAAAAGCGACGACCGCAGTTCGAAGGCAGGTAGGGCGTTCGCGTCCCGGGAACCTGTGCCCGTCGGGTGGTACCGACGGGCACTTGCGTCACCGGGCGTGAACCCGGCGCGGCGAAAGGCGTCCGGTGTGGAGTTCGGCGCACGATCCGAAACTCCTGACGTCGGCGGCACGAGGCCGCCAGCGTCACGGTCACGGACCGGTGACGGCGAGGCACGAGCCGCAGACCCCGCCGCCGTCGTCGAGCGCCCCCTCACCTCGTGCGAACGTTCTCGCCGTCGGAGTATGGCGGGGTGCCAGGACCACATGACTTGCGCGTCGCTTGCGTCGCGCCGGCGATCCGACCGGCTCGGACTGCCGTTCACCGGGTGCCGTCCTCGCCGCGTCGCTAGCCTCGGAGCGTGGATCTCGAGGTCTGGATCGAGGTTCTCGGCCACCTGAACCTGACGGTCGACGGCGACGTGCTGCGGGTGCCTCCGCAGCTCGTCGGCCTCTTGCTCGCGCTCGCGCTCCTCGAGCAGCCGATCACGAAGCTCGCTCTTGCGCGTCACGTGCTGTACCTCTCGCCGAGAACGATCGATTCACGCCTGTCCCGACTGCGCCAACTCGTGGGCCGACCGCTGCATCACGTGGCGCGCGCCCGCTCCGGTCTGATCGAGCTCCACCCGGACATCCGGACAGACGTCGCGAAGTTCCGCGCTGCAGCGCGCGCTTCGATGCAGGCCACGGACCCCACGATCGAGGCGCGCCGCGCCGATCAGTTGTGGCGCGGTCCGCCCTTCGCCGACGGCGACCTCGTCGAGACGGGCGAGGGAACGCCGGTAGGAGCCGCGATCGCCGAGCTCCTCGAGCTGCGACGCATGAGTTGCGATCACGCGACGAGCGCGATGATCGCGACCCGCCAGTTCGATCTCGACCTGCTCCGCAGGTGGACGAACAGCGGCGTCGCGACCCCGATCAGCTGGTTCGGTCGTGTCGTCGGAGAGATCGACGCCGACGACGCCGTCGCGGCGGCCGAGACACTGACGCGATGGTCGGCGGAACGCCCGGAACCGAACCCACTGCGCGATCAGGCCGGGCGCCTGGTCGCCGGCGCCCGTCGGTGGGGCGCACCGGAACCGGCTCCGGCCACGGCCCGGCCGATAGGCCGCGACCGTGAGATCGCGGAGATCGCCGGAGTGCTGGCGGGCGCCGACGATCGCTCGCAAGTCATCTGGATCGAAGGGCGGGCGGGGTCGGGCAAGACGAACATGATCGACCACCTGGCCGGCTCGGTCGATCCATCCGTCGCCTTCCTGCGCGCCGACCTCTCGGGAGGAGCTCCCATGCGTGCCGCGCTCGCTTCGGCGTTCCGCCCGTTCTGGCGGCGACTCTTCTCGGACGTGCCCACCAGCGCCCTCGTCGAATCCGCGGCGCGCGTCGACGCCCTCCTCGGGCTCAGCGCGAGCGGCGGGCGCGTGACGGCCGAGCCCGTCGATCCAGGTGCCGAGCTCGTCCGCGCTGCCGGCGCGTTGCTCGATGTCCTGACGAGCGACGGCCCCGTGGTTCTGGCGCTCGACAACGTCCACGAAGCCGACATCGACGTCAACAGCTTCCTCACGCAGATCCGGGCGGCGTTCCCCCGACGGGTGGTGGTCGTGGCCACGACACGCGTGGTCAGCGGACGCAGCGTCACTCACGACGCGACCGCACAAGGACGTCACATCGAGCTCGCGGGCCTCGACATCCTCGCCGTGCAGGCCTTCGTGCGCGACCTCCGCGGCCTGGAATTGTCGGCCCTCCGAGCTCGCGAGCTGACGGATCGTTGCGTCACGCCACTCGAGCTGCTCAACCTCGAATTCGCGGCAATGCCCGCCGATGACCAGGACAAGGTCGACGAGGTGTTCCATCGACAACTCCGCCGGCGGGCGCGGTTCACACAACGCTCGCTCGCGGTCGCGTCCGTCGCGGCGTCCGGCACCGTGGTGGACCTCACGCTGCTCGCGGCCCTCGACCAAGACGGCGGGACGGCCGATCGGTTGTGGCACGAGGCGGAACGCGAACAGATCGTCCGCCGTGTCGGGGATGATCTCGTCTTCTTGCACGTCAACTGGGCCGAGGCTGCGTATCAGCTGCTCGAGCCGAGCGAACGACGAGCGCTGCACGAGCGCGCGATCGAATACCTGTCGGATCGTCTGATCTCGGCGCCAGTCGACGAGGCAGCCGATCTCGCGCTCCGGCTCGCAGAGCACGCGCGCCGCACCAGGCTGCCGAACGTCGCACGTGCGTCCGCTGTCCACCATCTTCTCGCCGCCGCCGCAAAGCTCGAGGACGCTGACCGGTTGGCCGCGCTGCGCCTCTACGACGCGGCCGAGACGATCAGCGACCAGCGGCTCGGGACCGAGGTGCACCTACGCCGTGCCCGGGTCCGGTGGGCGGCGGCCGACTGGGACGGCGCCGAGGCCGACCTGTCGGTCGTGCTCGAGCGGGCCGACGACCCCCTCCTCGAGGCCGAGGCGTTGCTCCTCGCCTCACACGTGACCTGGGATCCCTCGCGCTTCGGGGGCGATCTCGAGCACCGGCTCGCTGCGATGGCGGACCGACTTCCCGCAGATGAGGTCGTGCTCCGGGCACGTGTCGACGCGTGCCGGGCCGGCGGCATGTTCCAGACCGGGGCGGCGCCGGGAACAGAGGACGACGCGCGGCGCGCCCTCGAGCAGTTGCCCCGCGTCGTCGATCCCGACCACCGCGCGGAGATCCTGTGGTGGTCGCGGAAGAGTCTGCTCGACGTCGACCCACCGTCGGTGACGCGACGTCTGAGTCGTAGGATGCTCGCGACGCCGAGATCCCCGTACTATCTCGGGAACGCGCTGTTGGCGACGGTGGTCGACGACCTCATTGCCGGGGCGGCGGGCGCGGCAGCAACGGCGATCGAGCGGTACCGAGTGCTCGCCATGTCCACCGGCGGGATGGTGCAGGCCTTTCAACTCGCGACGATGGATGCCCTCTGGGCGATCTACTCGGGCGATCTCGAGCACGCGGAGGAAGCGATCACCCGCGCCGAGACGATCGGACCTGGTTTCGGCGGGACGACTGCGGCCCAGATCGTCCGCGGTCAACGAGTGATCCTCATGCACACCCGCGGCGAGTTCCGCGGTCGCATCGACCTGCTCGACCTCGTCGACGAGCAGCGCCCACTGGAAGGACCGATCCCGATCTGGTCCGCGGCGTCCGCGTGGATGCGCGGCATGGGCGCACGGTCCTGGCGCGGCCGAGCGCGTCCTCGCGTTCGAGGCTGCGTCACCCGACATCGTGACGCACACCCCGCGCGGCATCCTGCGCGCGCCGTTCCTCGCGTTGCTCGCCGAGTCGCTCGAAGTCCTCACGACCGACCGACCAACCGATGTCGCGCTTTGCGAGCTCGCCGAGCGGGTCTACGTATCGCTCCAGCACCACCCCGCCCGCGGTGTCGTACTGGGCTGGCCCGTCGCCTATCTGGGCGCCAAGGACCGCTATCTCGGCGGCGCGGCCTTCGCCTCGGGCCGTCCCGAGCAAGCGCTCAAGCACTTCCAACGCTCGTTGACCAGGGACGCCCAGAGTCCGACGCTGCAGGCGAAGAACCAGCTCTCGATGGCCCGAGCCCATCGCCGTATGCAGAACGACGCCGCGGCTCACCAGGCTGCGAACAAGGCACACCGGCTGGCGGACCGCTTGGGACTCGCGAGCATCGCCGAGGACAGCGCACGAATCGCGTCGCGCTGACGCCGTTCTGGGATCCGGAACCGGCGGGGCCACTCGGGGCCGAAGAACACCGCGCCGACCGTGCACAGGACTCCGCCGGTGAAGAGCAACACCAGTCATCGACGCGACGTAGATCGCGGCGGCGACGACGACGGCGGAAGCGCGGCCCGCACCGGCGATGAGGATCCGCAGCGCTGCCGGTGCTGCGGAGGCAACCCTGACGCCGGGTTCGGCTGTCTCGTTTCGGGTACGACAACGGGCACGCGACCAGAATCGACGGCAGTGAGCATGTGCACCGCGACGCTGCCTTCCACCGCACTGGGCGCCCGCGAGGCTCGATCCGCCGACTGCGATGGTCGCGGACTTGCCCTGCTCGAAGCTCTGGCTTCCCGATGGGGAACCCGACGCACCGAGGCCGGGACCTACCGTGACGTGCCACACCGTTGACGGCCCGGCATGGCGGGTCTGCCCCAGGTGTGCCCGCTCGTGCCACGGACGGATTGCAGCCGTGGCGTGAGTCGCGTCCGCTTCGACCTCGGTGGCGCGATGCGCAACGCGCAAGCGGCCCCCGAATCCGTGACGAGCATCATGTCGCGGGCTGCGAACGCTCGGTGGATCCGACGTCGTGGTGTATCGGGTCGACTTCTCGCAGACGGCGCTCGTGCCACTCCCGGACAGCGGCGCCCACGCCGAGCTACCCGCGCAAGAGCCCGTCGTCGGATCGATGGCGGGACGCGCATTCGTCGGCGGAGCCGCGGTGGTCGCGGAACGGCCCAACGAAACCCGCGTCTGGTCACCGATCATCGAAGGGTCGGACCGTACCGGGGTCCTGGCGCTCACCGTGCCGGGCCCGGCCGACTCTGTCCTCGGCGCATGCGAGGAGCTCGGACTGCTCGCCGGGTACCTGATCGCGACGCAGGCGCGGACGACCGACATGTACAACCTTCATCGTCGGCGTCGTGCGCTCTCGCTGGCCGCCAGCCTGCAGTGGGATCTTCTCCCGCCGTTGGTGTTCAAGACGCCCAGCGTGACGGTGGCGGGCGTGCTGAACCGGCCTACGACGTGGCCGGCGACTGTTTCGACTATGCGCTCAACGGCCGAGTGCTCGACGTCGGGATCATCGACGCAATGGGTCACGGTGTTGCGTCGGCGCTGATGTCGGCGTTGGCCATGGGCTCCTACCGGCATGATCGACGTGAGGGCCGCACGCTCGAACAGATTCACACCAACCTCGACGAGGTGATCGCCGCCCATTGCCCACCGCCCACATTCGCAACCGGTCAGCTCGCGCAGATCGACGTCGACACGGGAACGATGACCTGGACCAATGCGGGCCATCCACTTCCGCTGCTCATCCGCGATGGTCAGGTGACCCGCGAACTGAAGTGCGAGCCCACCCTTCCGTGGGGAATCGCGTCGGCGCTCGAACGAACGGCCGCTCCCTCGGTTGCGACCGACACGCTGCAACCTGGCGACAGCGTGTTGCTCTTCACCGACGGCGTGATCGAAGCGCACGAACCCGGCGGCGATCAGTTCGGCCTCGACTGCCTGGTGGATATTGCGGGCCAACACACCTCGGACCTCCTCGAACCCGAAGAGATCGTGCGGCAGATCGTGCGCTCCGTCCTCGAGTACCAAGCCGATCAGCTCGATGACGACGCCACGCTCGTACTCATCCGCTGGAACGGTCCGGCCGAAGGGACGAGCGACTGAACCGTTGCCGGAGTCGCTCGGTTCGGCGCTGGTGTCCGCGGGTATCGCCGGTCTGCTGCCCGGGTCCCCGGCGGTGCAAAGCTCCGACATCCGCAGCTGGTGTCGGCGCCGAACTACTGACGTAAGCGAAGCGCTGCGTCGTTCGCGACTCATTGCATTCCCTCGCGGTGGCTTTGCTTGCGTATCCAAATTCCAGGGGCGGAGTCTTGGAGCTCTCGAATGTCACGAAGGTTCGGCGCCGCGAAATTGTTCGGCGTATCAGTTGCAGCATTAACGCTGACGGCAGCGTGTAGTGCCGTCGGCGGTCCGTCGACGAACGCGCAGCCGTCGGGATCGTCGTCCGGTCACGACTCGAGCATGCCCGGCATGGACATGAGCCACGGCATGGCCGCGGTGCATGTGCAGGGTGAGGAAGTGCCTCACAGCGACGACGCGTCGGGTGACAGTCGCGCCGAGGCCGACGTGCAGATGGTGCGCCACGGCGGGATCCTCACGATCACCGTCGACGGGAAGCGTTCCGCGCCCGGTCTGGTGCACGCGCAGCACATCCACGGTCCCGGGATGCACGAGTGCCCGACGATCGGGGCGGACACGAACCACGACGGCCTGATCGCGACGCTCGAAGCCGCGCCGGACTACGGCCCGATCGTCGTGTCGCTGACCACGAGTGGGGACACCTCGCCGTCGAGTGGTCTCGCGGTCGACCGGTTCCCGGTCGCCGATGCGAACGGCAACTACCACTACCAGCGCGACTTCACCGTCGGTGTCGACATCCCGGCCGCGGTCGCGGATCACCTCACCGACTACCACGTGGTCTCGCACGGCATCGACACCAACCACAACGGTGCGTACGACTTCAGCAAGGGCCCGTCCGACCTGGACCCGTCCCTGCCCCAGGAAGCCACCGTGCCCGCGTCGTGCGGACTCATCGAGCCTGGGAACGGTCACGGCGACCACGACATGAACATGCCCGGCACGATGGACACGGTCCGGGTCAAGGGCGAAGAGGTGCCGCACGACAAGAGCGCGTCGGGCGACTCGAAGGCCGAGGCCGACGTGAGCCTCGTCCGTGACGGCAACTTCGTGACGGTGACGGTGACCGGGAAGCGTTCCGCGCCCGGTCTGGTGCACGCGCAGCACATCCACGGTCCCGGGATGCACGAGTGCCCGACGATCGCGGCGGACACGAACCACGACGGCCTGATCGCGACGCTCGAAGCCGCGCCGGACTACGGGCCGATCGTCGTGTCCCTGACGACCACCGGTGACACGTCACCGTCGAGTGGACTTGCAGTCGACCGGTTCCCGGTCGCGGACGCGAATGGCAACTACACCTACGTGCGCAAGCTGGCCATCGGTACCGAGATCCCGACTGCGGTCGCGGATCACCTCACCGACTACCACGTGGTCTCGCACGGCATCGACACGAACCACAACGGTGCGTACGACTTCAGCAAGGGCCCGTCCGACCTGGACCCGTCCCTGCCCCAGGAAGCCACCGTGCCCGCATCCTGCGGACTCATCCGCTAGAGAGGCGCGCGCTCGTCGAACATCGCCGAGAGGGAGCCCTCCGCCCGGGGGGCTCCCTTTTCGGTCTCGTCGCAGCAGGAGGACGGGCTGGTGGCGCGTCGTCACCACCCGTAGGAGTTGGCGATATGCTTTAAGCATATGACCAAATCTCGTCCCACGAGCGCATCCGGCGACGGCGGGGGTTCCACGCGCGCGCGGATCTTGGACGCCACGGTCGCGTTGATGGCCGAGGTCGGCATCGACCGGGTTCGGGGTCGAGCGGTCGCGGAGCGAGCTGGGGTGAACCCGGCGCTGGTGCACTACTACTTCGGCACGATGTCCGCGCTGGTCGTCGAGGCGGCCCAGTATGCGCTGCTCAGCGAGCTCGGTCCCTCCATCGACCTGTTCGCCTCGGGCGCAACCGTGCGGGATGGAGTCGACGCGATCCTCGAATGGATCGTCGACCACGGACGTACGCCGGCTGCGACGATCCTCGCCGAAGCGATGGTCAAAGGGACCCGCGATCCCGAGTTCCGGTCGTGGAGCCGCAACGCGGCGCGCCGCTTCCGCGCGCTGATCCTCGAGCGCCTCGAGCAGGGCCGTGACGCGGGCGAGATCGATGCCGACCTCGACCTCGAGGCAACGGCACTGCTGCTCGCGGCCGCGCTCGACGGCCTGCTCTTCCACCACCTCGTCGATCCGAAGTTGGCCGTCACCCGCGCCGCGAGGCCGATCGCCGCCATGCTCGGCGGCTCCGACGGAGAGGGGAGCGCACCATCGTGAACGCAGTGATCGAAACCCGTCAGCTGACGAAGCGATACGGGAGTGCTCGAGGCATCGACGACGTCGACCTCCGGGTCGAGGCGGGTGAGGTCTTCGGGTTCCTGGGTCCCAACGGTGCTGGGAAGTCGACGACGATCCGGACGCTGCTCGACTTTCAACGCCCGACGTCGGGATCGGCTTCGCTCTTCGGTCTCGACTCGCGGTGCGACAGCGTCGCGATCCGCGCTCGGGTCGGCTACCTGCCCGGCGATCTGAAGCTGTTCGACCGCATGACCGGTACGCAGCACCTCGCATGGTTCGGCCGCGCGCGCCGTGCGCACGAACCGTCGGTGGCCGAGGACCTGGTCGCCCGGTTCGGCGTCGAGATGGATCGTCCGGTCGGGGAGCTGTCGAAGGGCAACCGGCAAAAGGTCGGCCTGCTGCTCGCGTTCGCCCACGTCCCCGAGCTCCTGATCCTCGACGAGCCGACCTCGGGACTCGATCCCCTGATGCAGGCCGAGTTCGAGCGCCTCGTGCGTGAGGCGGCGCGGGCAGGCCGCACCGTGCTGCTGTCGTCCCACTCGCTCGCCGAGGTGCAACGCGTCGCCGACCGGGTCGCCATCATTCGTGACGGCCGGCTCGTGGTGACCGACACCGTCGAGCATCTCCGGGCGCGCGCGCCTCGGGTCATGGCCTTCCGGTTCGCCGGCCCGCCCGATCCGGAACCCTTCCGCCGACTCGACGGGGTGACGAACGTCGAGTGCCGTGACCACGGCCTCGATCTCCACGTCACCGGCGGTGTGGCGCCGGTGCTCGAGGCAGCGTTGGCGCAGGACGTGCTCGACGTCACCGCGCACCACGCCGATCTCGACGAGCTCTTCCTCGCCTATTACCGCGACTCGGAGGTGTCCTCGTGAAGGCGAACCTCGAGATCACCACGCTCGACCTCTCCTTCCGACGCAAGGCGCTCGTGGGCTTCACCATCGGGCTGGTGCTCTACGTCGTCGTGGTCGTCGCGCTCTACCCCTCGTTCAAGAGCTCGTCCGAGCTCGACAACCTGACCAAGGACAGTCCGGGCGTCGCGGCGCTCTTCGGCATCTCGGGTTCGCTGACGTCGCCCGTCGGGTGGATGAACGCGAACGTCTGGGCGAACTTCTTCCCGTTGATCATCTTGCTGCTGACCATCGGCTACGGCGCGAGCGCCATTGCCGGCCAGGAGAAGGACGGCCACCTCGAGCTCGTGTTGTCGCTGCCGTTCTCGCGACGCGGCGTCGTGGCGCAGAAGATCGGCGCGCTCTCGCTCCAAGCGTTGATCCTCTGCGTGTTCACCTTCCTCGCCGTGCTCGTCGGCCACTGGTTCGAGCTCAGCCTCGGCATCGTGGAGTTGACCACTGCGACCGTCGGCGTGCTCCTGCTCGGGATCGACTTCGGTCTGCTCACGCTCGCGATCGGTGCCGGTACGGGCAACCGTGGCGTGGCCCTCGGGGTCGCGTCCACGGTGGCGGCGGCTTCGTATCTCGTCAGCTCGATGGCACCGGTCGTCTCGTGGCTCGACCCGGCCAAGTACCTGTCGCTCTTCTACTGGTCGGTCGGCGACAACCAACTCCAGGACGGGCTCTCGGTGGGAGCCTTCGCCGTCCTCGCCGGCGTCGGGGTCGTGCTCGCGGTCGTCGCGGACCGAGAGTTCGAGGCCCACGACCTCGTGGCTTGAGCCCCCGTCGCCGAACTGCTCACACTCCGGCACGAGGGGCGCGGATGCCATTGCGATCGACGGCAGTGCGGCACGTGCCTCGTGACCTCCTCCCGGGCGGGCGGTGTCGTCAACCGGAGCAGGGACCGTTGACAGGATTCCTCACACTGGCGTCGGGCATCAGTGTGTTGCAGAAGATCGCACCGTCGAGGTTGGCACCGGTGAGGTCAGCGCCGGTGAGGTCGGCGTTCGTGAGGTCCGCGCCGCTGAGGTTCGCGTTCGTGAACCTCGCGCCGCTGTTGTTGCCGTCGGCAAACTTCATGCCATGCAGGTCCGCACCGCTGAAGTCGGTGCCGATGGTCGACGCGAAGTCGAGGTTCGCCCCGACGAGCTTCGCGTTCGTCAGGTTGGTTCCGTTGAGCGATGCGAAGAGCAATTCGGCGCCGCTGAGTTCGGCGCCCGTGAGGTCGGCACCGGTGAGGGATGCCGCGTTGAGCTTGACCTTGCGAAGGTTGGCGCGGCGGGCAATCGCGAAGTCGATGGTCAGTGCGGTGAGGTCGCCGCGGGAGAAGTTGGTTCCGACGAGACGGGCGTACGGCATGATCACGCCGGTCAGCGGCCGACCGGCAAGGTCGGCGTTCGAACAGCGGGTGCGTGGCGCGAGCTTGCAGCCCGCGACCGTGATGCCGGTCGTGACGTAGGGCGTCGCGTACTCGAGGACGAGTGGGAAGTAGGGGTTCTGGTCGTTGATGGTGATCGGGGCGGCGCCCGCCTTCGCCGACGTGCCGCACGTCCTCACGGCGACCTCTGGTGACGGCTGCGGATTTCGGACGCTGCCGTCGGGCATCACCGTCTGGCAGAAGACGGCGTGGTCGAGCCTGGCGTCCGTGAGGTCCGCGCCGGTGAGGTCCGCGAGCGTGAAGTTGGCCCCTCGCAGGTCGGCATGCGTGAAGTTCGAAGCGGTCAGCCCGGCCGACGTGAGGTTGGCGTGGGTCAGGTCGGCCTTCGAGAAGTCGGTGTTCGACGCGGCGCACAGGATGCACTGCGCTCGCGCGAGGTGGGCGCCAACGAACGATGCGTGCGTCGTCGAGGTCGCCGACATCTCGGAGCCGGTGAGGTCGATGCCGTCCGCCTTCGCGTAGGCGACGCTGGCCTGGAGAAGGTCGACGTTGGAAAGGTTCGCGCCCGTGAGATCGGCGTACCCGAGGAAGGCACCTTGGAGGTACTGGTTCGCGAGATCGACGCCCGGGCACCTCGTGTACGCGACGATCACGCAGTCACCTACCTTGGTCCCCGCCTGCACCTGATTCGAGGACAGGGCCTTGGCCGCGACGTAGTACGGGTTGGTCGGCTGCACCAACAACGTCTTCGGCGGCTGCGCGCCGACCGTGATGAGGCTCGAACGATCTGTGGTTCTCTTCCCGTCGCGTGTCGCTCGGCCGCCACGCGATCCGCCGGCCCCGGCGCATGCGGTGAGCAGCCCGAGCGTGGCGACGATTGCGATGGCCGGTACCGCACGTCGGAGGTCGGCACGAGGACGGCGCGTTGGTGTCACGGTGCTTCCCTCCGAGAACCGGTTCGCTGAGTCGTGCTCGACCGATCGAGGGGTGACCTTGATCCCGAACTCCGGCCCACCTCGCTCGCGAGCACCGACGGGCCGAAAGGTGCGTGGTGGGGGCGCGCCCCTGGTGGTCCGTCCGTTGAAGCCGTGGTCAGGGTTTCCCGCCGGGCTCCCACATCGTTGTGGTGTAGCTGGACTCGAGCGACTCGTCGAGCTGCTCGGCGGTGAGTTCTCGCAGCGCGGGGATCTGGTCGCGGATGATGCAGCCCAACGTCGGGAGCGCGGAGCGATCGGGCCACGCGTCCGGGTTCCAGAGTTCGCTGCGCCGGAACGCCTTGGCGCAGTGCATGTACTGCTGGGTGACGGTGACGCCGATCGCGGCCTTCGGACGTCGGTCCTTCACGGCGCAGGCGTCGAGCATTGCGGGATCGGTGGTGATGCAGGCGTGACCGTTGACGCGCAACGTCTCGTCGATGCCGGGAACCACGAACAGCAACCCGACCCCCGAACCGGTGACGACGTTCGTGATCGAGTCGAGCAGGTTGTTGCCGGCCAGGTCCGGGATGACGAGCCGGTGATCGTCGAGCACGACGACGAACCCCGCCGGGCCGCCCTTGGGGGAGACGTCGCCGGTGCCATCGGGCGACGCGGTGCCGACCAGGACGAACGGCGCCGCGGCGATGAACGTGCGGGCGTGGTCGTCGAGCGCGTCGAGGACCTTCTCTACGATGCCACCAGGCATCCGGTACAGCTCACGCAACTCGGATTCGGTGGTGACGACAGCGTCGAAATCGGTTGCGCTCATGCGGTCCCCCCGTTGGTGGTGCCCGCCGATCGGATCAGGGACTTGGCGATCACACCGAGCGCCAGGATCTCGTCGGCGCCCTCGAAGATCGACAACACGCGTGCGTCAACGTAGTACCGGCTCTCGGGGTGCTCCTCGGCGTAGCCCATGCCGTCGTGCATCTGTTGGGCCTCACGGGTCACCCATTCGGCCTCCTGGCACGCGTACGCCTTGATCATCGAAGCCTCCGTCCTCCCCCTGCCGCGAGCCATGAGCCGGGCGACGTCGTACATCGACGCCGCGTGGTTTGGAAACGATGAACAGGCTCAGACCCTTGTGCTTCATGCTGCGATCGGGATCGGCCGTGACGCGCGTCGATTCGCACCGGTCGGTGGCAGGCCTCAGATGGGCTTGGGAAGCGTGATGAGCTGGATGGCCGAGAAGACGAGAATCGTCGCGCCGATGACGATCAAGCCGATGCGCGCCCCGCGCACCGGGAAGTGGCTGCTGATGCCCACGAGGAACAGCACCGATGCGAGGTACACCGTGGTGCGGACGTAGTCGTCGCCGCGCGTGCCCTCGTCGGAACCCCGTGCGAAGAGCTTCTCCGCCTTGGCCGTGAGGAGCGCGGCTTGCTTCTTCTCCGGTTGCCGGTACTCCGGCATCGACTGTGGTCCTGGCGGGGCGTCGGCGTTCGTGTCCGGGCTCGTGGCGATCCAGGCGTCGAACGCCACCCGCAGGTTGTGGCGGAACCGCCGCTCGGCGACTGCTTCCGCGTCGAGGTCCTTGGAGGCGTGCGCGCCGAGCCACGCGTTGAACACCAACGCGTCGCCCAACCGGAGGTCCAGCCCGCTGAGGTCGGCGGTGCTGGCCTGGTTGCGTGTCGTCGACGCCTCCGCGACCGTGAGACGGGACTCGGTGGACCACTTGGCGGCGGCGTAGCCGGACCACGCGGCCATCAACGCGACGACTGCGAGCAACGCCGCCTCGACGATGGTGATCACCCGGTCGCGACCGGTCGCCTCCGGATGGCCTGCATGCTGTGCGTGATGGGCGATCTCCTTGCCCACCTCGCCCGCACCGAGTCCCTCAGCCATGTGTGACGATCTCCCGCGTCGACGTCGGCTGGGAACCTATTGGCTGCAACGCCCTGACGAGGGGAGCGACGGGTCCGACGACCCGGTCCGCTCGCCGCGGCCCGTGTACTCAGACCGTCGGCCCCTCGTCCGGCGCTGTCGTCACCGAGATGACCGACGAATGTCGCGGGATCGTCGCACCGCGCGGGTACTCGTGTCCGAACCGCCGCCCGGTCGGGACCGGCCCATACCGGGCGCCCGGAGCAGACGCGGCATCCACCGACGGACGAGGGAGCACCCGTGCCACGACCCACCGCACCGAAGCGCAGTCTCGTTGGAGCACCGCCGCCGTTCGCCGAAGGGATCGGCGCCTCCGGTTGGCTCGCGCTGCTGGCACTCTCGGGCACGACGCTGCTCCTCGTCGCGAACTTCTGAGGTGCCGCGACCACATGGATCGGCGGCGGACGCACCCGATCGGTCAGGCGTTCGCGGCTCGTGCGTCGGCCCACTGCATGATCGTGGTCATGTAGTCGGCGGGTGAGGACGGGTCGGTGTTGGAGAGTCCAGCGGCGGCGATGGTCACCTGGTGCTTGTCGCAGGGATAGGCATGGTCGCCGGTGGTGACGCACAGGGGGAGGTTCCGCGACGTGGTCGCCCCACCCTGGGCTTCGATCGCGGCTGCGAGCGGTGCGTGCTTGCAATCGGTGACGGTGGCGGTCACCGTCGTGCCGTCGCGCAGTGGGCACGCGAGTACGTGATTTCCGCAGCTCCGGACGTCGTCGTGGTTCCAGATGTGGAGGAGCGGGACGGTCAGCCGGCCGTCGGCGACGAGTCGGTCCGGCTCGTTGGCGGTGCTCGCGACGACGGGGTCGACGCGCGCCCCGAGTGCTTCTTGGCCGGCGGGGCTGTCGCCGGCCTGTGTGCAAGCGCCCTGCGCGTACGCGGCGGCGGTGGCTTCGATGTTCAGGACGCTCGCGTCGGCAACGACGCCGGCCGGCGGCGCGCCCTGGAGCTGCAATCCCCACGCGACCTCGTAGGCGCCGGCCGAGCCGGCGCTCGCGCCGTGCAGGATCGTCGCGCTCGTCGCGTGATTCGCCATCGTGTACTGGATCGCGGCCTTGGTCGCGAGCATGCCGTTCGTCCGGCGGGTACTGCCGTCGGCCAGCAGGTTCGGATTGTTGGGGTCGACCTGGCCCGTCCCGCCGTAACCGTCGCGGTTGCAGTACGACACCGCGAGCAACCGGTACCCGAGCGGGTCGGCGCGGACCTGCCCGAGGAGGCCCGTGCTCGTCATCAGGTTGTTGCGCTGCGCCGCCGCCGGCTCCTCGGTCATCTGCGTCGAATCCGGTTGTGGCTCGCCGTTCGCATCGAAGAATCCCGACCCACCGCCGTGCAGGAACACCCACAACGGCGCCGTGGTGCTCGGCGGGGTGTCGATCTTCGTGCCGATCGTGAAGGTCTGGTACCCACTGATGCTGCACGGATACGCGGTGTTCCGGTACGTGTCGAGGCGCCAGCCGTTCACGGTGGTGGTGTCGATCATCGCGATCTGGCCGGTGCTGCCCGGAAGCGCGAGACATCCCGACGCGGCGAGGCCCAGGGCGGCCACGAGCATGGCGATCATCAGACGACGGTGCACGCCGGTCCTCCTCGACGGGGCTCGGACGCCTTCGGCGGCTTCGTCGAACCCGGCACGGTACAGAAGCGTATCGATCGTCACCCGATGCGAGTGCCCGGCCCTCGACCCACCGACGTTCCTCTCTCGAACCGACGAGTCGAGGCTCAGGCGCTGAGGATGACGGCGTCGCCGGGGGAGAGGAACGTCCAGCTCAGCCGGTCACGAGCACGACGCGCCGGTCGTGATCCGGAACACCGGGTGGTCCGGCGCGATCTGGAGCAGGTCGTGCTCGGTCGAGTCGGCGTCGACGCCGTCGAAGAAGACGCCGACCTCCATCTTCCAGCGCCGGAGGTAGGCGCGGAGAACGTCGGGCTTGTCGGGGTCGGCGAGCTCCTCGGGCACGGAAGCGCTCCGCGTGCTTGCCGAGACGGAGGGTGCCGTCGCCCGCGGCCCGGAGGTTGCGCACCCACTGCGTCGTCCCACGCGGCGCGACCAGGTACGTCTGCTCGTCGAGACACAACAGGTTGACGGGCGTCTCGCGGATCTGGCCGGTCGTGCGGCCACGGACCTGCAGGATGCGGGAGCCCCAGACGCTGATGCCGACGCGAGTTGCCAACGCGACGGCGCGGTTGAACACGTGGCGGGTGAACCAGCCCGGCTTCTCGTAGTGCACATCCGACATGTGGGCTCCCTTCCGGTCCTTCGGCGCCGCGTCCGCGCGGTCGGCCACCTCGACGTACCCGTTGCCCGCCGCGTCTCGCGCGTATGCAGGTCAAGGCCGGATGTCGAGTTCGCCCGATTCGTCGGGGCGGTTGGTCCGCCCCCACGGCGGGACCGCGCCCGACGGGAGGCCCGCCTCGGGTCGTCCTCCCGCATCGTGATGACTCCGGGGTTGGCCGTTTCCGGTGCCTCGACATGGTTGCACGGGTCGTGTAAAAAGAATCCGAGCGGTTCAGCGGCTGCGATCGCATCGGTACCTGGGGGGATTTCCAAGTATGGCGTCGACCGTCGATCTCACTGACGCGACTCCGCCCGAGCCGCCGCGGCGGCGCCGCTGGCCGTACTGGCTGGGCGGCACCGTGCTCGCCGTGCTGGTGGCCGTCGGGTGGTACGCGTGGTCGCAGTACCGCACGCTGACGTCGTCCAAGTACAACGTCGTCGCGTACACGGTGCCCACCGCGCCGCGCCTCGTCGCCGCCACCGGCGAGACCGTCTACCGCATCGACCCCACGCACTCGTCCGTCAGCTACGACGTCTCGGAGAAGCTGTTCGGCCAGGACGCGAGCACTGCGCACGGCACGACGAATGGCATCGCCGGTGACATCACGGTCAACACGAACGATCCGCGCCAGAGCCGCATGGGTCAGATCGTCGTCAACGTCGAACAGCTGCACTCCGACAACAACCTGCGCGACGCGAAGATGCGTGAGGGAAATCTCGACTCGCACAAGTACCCACTCGCGTACCTCTCCGTCGGCGACCTCTCCGCCCTTCCCGCATCGTTCGAAGACGGGCGGACCTACCACTTCCAGCTGCCGAGTCAGCTGACGGTCAAGGACCAACCCGCGCCCGTGACCTGGGAGACGGACGCCAGTGTCAGCGGTGGCAAGCTGACCGCGACCGCGTCGGCCGACGTGAAGATGTCGACCTTCGGCATCGGCCCCATCAGCATCGGCGGGCTCGTGAGCACCGGCGACGACGTCCACCTCACGATGAAGCTGACCGCGCTCGATCCCGACAAGTTCGCGATCCCGGCGTCGATCAGCACGCCGGACTCGGCGCCACGTTCCGGCGACAGCCCTTCGTTCCAGAACGTCGTGCTCCCGGCGATGGAGGCCAACTGCGCCTCGTGCCACATGAGCGGTCAGGTCGGCGCCGCGCACTGGAAGTTCGACACCGCCGGTGATGCGCAGTCGGTCTCGGACGGCATCGGCACGGTGGTGCAAGCGGGCTACATGCCGCCATGGCCCGCGTCGTCGAAGGGCATCCCGCTCGCGCACTCCAAGAAGCTCGATCCGAAGACGTTGAACTCCATCGTCAAGTGGGCCGAGGCCGGCGGACCGATCGACGTGCCCGCATCGACGAAGGTCAAGGTGCGTCCCGGTCCTGCCGGCCCGCCGCCGCGGCACGACATCGTGATGAAGATGCCCCAGGGGTATGCCGGCTCGCTCAGCGTGCCCAACGACTACCGGTGCTTCGTCCTCGATCCTCATCTGACGAAGCCGATGTACATGACGGGCTACGAGGTCACGCCCGGCGTCCGCGCCGAGATCCACCACTCGCAGATCTTCCACCAGGACGCGGAGCAGGCGGCCAAGAGCGTCGCCCGCTCCGGCCAGGACGGCAAGCCCGGCTGGAGCTGCTACTCGAGCCCCGACGGTGTCGCACACCGAACGCGCGGTGGCGGCTTCACCGGGCAGGCCGGGCTCGTCGCGGGGTGGGTACCGGGACAGGACCCGGTCGTCTACCCGCTGCACTCGGGAATCCTCATGCAGCCCGGCGACGTCCTGATCCTGCAGATGCACTACCACTACGACACGACGCCGGTCCCCGACCGCACGACCGTCGCGGTGCAGATGGACCCGGCGAACACCGGCGTGAAGGAGCTGACCGTCGTCAACCCCATCGCACCGGTCGAGATCCCCTGCATGCCGGGCGAGACCGCCGCGCTCTGCGACCGCAACGCCGCCCTGGCCGACGACGCCCGTCTCTACGGGCCGTTCGGCTCCTCGGTGGAATCGGGTTTGCTCCTTCTCTGCGGCAAGACGCCGCAGGAGCTCGCAGCGACGTTCAAGGACGGCGTGGCATCGTCGAGCTGTGAGTACCGGGTACCCGAGGACGGCACGATGATCGGCGTGCTCGGCCACATGCACACGCTCGGCAAGACGTTCCGCATGACGCTCGATCCCGGGACACCGCAGCAGAAGATCCTGCTCGACATCCCGACGTGGAACTTCGACTGGCAGATGAACTACCAGATCGCGAAGCCCTTGCACGTCCAGAAGGGACAGAAGATCCTCATGCAGTGCAGCTGGGACCGCGCGCAGGACCCGAACCGTCCACCGAAGTACATCGTGTTCGCCGAAGGCACCGAGGACGAGATGTGCTTCGGTACCTACGGGCTGATTCCTGACGATCAGTCGTCGAACGTGCCCGCAGGCGGCTGAACCCACCTGCGAACACTGCTCACGGGCGGAGGCGCCTCCGCGCCTCTCGGTGTCACGTCGCCGTGCGTTCGAGCAGTCCCAACTCGCGCGCCCGGACGACGGCGTCACTGCGGTTCGAGACGCCGAGCTTCCGGTACACGGAGATGGTCTGGGTCTTGACCGTGTTGCGGGAGACGAAGAACAGCTCGGCGATCTCGCGGAGCGACTGGTGCGTCGGGAGCTGTTCGAGGATCCGACGCTCGGCGATCGTCAGCTCGGCGGATGCTCCGCCGACGTTGCCGAGCGTGAGCCGTCCCGCCAGCTCGTCCGCCCAGCCGGCCAGCACCACGGCGTCGGGTTGCTGGACGAGCCGTTCCGCCGCGATCCGCAGTCGCGTGCGCGCGGGCCCGAGCTGGTCGAGATGGAGCCACGTCTCCGCGAGCACGAGGTTGACGTGGACGTGGCCGCGCCCGGACAGTGCGGCGGCGCGCTCGAGGAGTCCCTCGGTTCGGATCGCGGCGTGCCGCGCCGTGTCGCCGTCACCCGCGCGCGCGGCGGCGAAGGCGTGTGCCGCGTGGACGATGCCGACCATGGGATAGTCGGCGAGGCCGGCGGCGCTGACCGTCTCGACGGCCTGCGCGGCGAGCGCGCCGGCATCTGCCACGCGATGTGCCCGGGCGGCCAGGATCGCGCGGTGCGCCGTCGTGACGCCGAGGACGGCAGGGTCAGACGTGACATCGCGCGCGACGTCACCGAACGCCGCGTCCGGATCCTCGATCTCACCGTTGGCCTGCCGCGCGAGCACGCCGATGAGACGTGCCGTCGTCCACCAGGGGTTGCCTTCCGGCCCGAGCTCGATGATCAGGTCGGCCGCACGGACGGATGCCGTCGTCCCGCCGTGACCCGTCAACACCTCGACGGCCGCGCGCCCGACGCCGAGCGTCGTCCCGTCGGTCAGCACCTCGTCGGTGGGGAAGTCGTCGAGACACGCCGACCAGTGCCGAAGACCTTCGACGTCGGCGCCGAGACTCGCCACCCAGACTGCGAGCAGCGTGAGGCCGGGGTCGGTCCGGACCTCCTCGGCGTCGAACCAACCCAGCCAGCGGCGCAACGTCGCGGCGCGCCCGCCGATGACGCACGCACCGATCTCCCGGGTGAGGAGTGCCGCGGCCGGGCGGCGGTCGCCGGCGGCGAGCAGCTGTCGGGCTGCGTCGTCGACGAGGCCGTGGGCGTCGAGCCAGCTCGCGGCCCGGCGTCGCAGCTCGGACTCGTCCGCGTACTGCTTCGTGCGGAGCTCGGCGAGCAGGAGCTCGCGCCAGAGGTGGTGGTACCGGTACCAGGTACCACCGTCGTCGAACCCGGCGACGAAGATGTTGCCCGAGGCGGTGAGGTCCTCGAGCACGGCGTGACTCCCCGTTGCGCCCAGGACGGCGTCGCACAACGGGCTCGTCAGTGTCTCGAGCACGGAGGTCCGCACGAGGAATTCGCGCTCGGTGGGTGGAATCCGGCTGAGGACCTCGTCGCCGAGGTACTCCGCGACGAGTCGATCGGCGCCGGTGAGCCCGGTCGCGATCGCGCGACGGTCGGCGGCGCCGTCGAGCGCGGTTCCCACGAGCGCAAGGCCCGCGGGCCAGCCGTCACACCGGCCGACGGCGGCTTCGAGGAGCTCCTCGTCGAGTCCGGGACACGCCCGCAACACCAAGGTGACGCTCTCGTCGTGGTCGAGGCGAAGATCATCGACCGTGAGCTCCACGAGCGTTCCCTCGACGAGCCGACGCGCGCGACGGACGCCCGGATCTGCTCGCGTCGCGAGCACGACGGCAGAGTCGTCGGGGACGAGATCGAGCAGGCGGTCGAGCAGCTCGATCGCCCCGACGTCGGTCAACTCGTGGACGTCGTCGAGGGCGAGGACGAACGGCGTCGTACCGGCGGCGAAGTCGGCCGCGAACGCACCGAGGACGATGGTCGCGTCCGGCGCCACCGAGGTGCCGACGGCACGCTGCGCGTGATCGAGCGGAAGGATCCGTCCCAACGCCGCCACGAGATGACGGACGAGGACGACCGGGTCGTCGTCGAGACCGTCGATGGTGACCCATGCGAGCGGGCGGGCGTCGCGCTCGACCCACTGCCGGAGCAGCGTGGTCTTCCCGAACCCGGCCGGCGCCCGGAGCACCACCGGGCGGCCCGAGGCCGCGTCGATACGGCGCAGCAACTCCTCGCGGACGACGACACCATGGCGCAGGCGCGGCGGTCGGAGCTTCGATTCGACGACGCCGAGCTCGGCGAAGGGGGCGTCCGGTGCCTTCGACCGGTCCCGCCCCTCTGCCCGTGCCGGCGTGGACCCGATCGTGGTGGCCACCGGAGCACCCTACGGGACGAAGCGCTCCGCCCGTGACTTCGGGCTCCGGCGGACCGCGATCGGGGTGGACGACCGTCAGGCGGGGGATCCCGCGATCGACCCGTCGCTCGTCGCCGGTGCCGGGGCGGCGCCGAGGCGACCTTCGAGGCCGAGCGTCGCGAGATACGCGACGGTCACGCCGATGATGATGAGCGGTCCGACCGTGAGCCCGGCGCTGATCGTCAGTGCGGTGGCGATGACGATCGCGGACAGCGGCAGCTTGAGGAACGCGACCACCATCACGCCCATCCCGACCGCGATCGCGGCGGACTCGGGGAGGCCGGGAAGGTGCGACGCGGCGATCCCACCGGCCGCCCCCAGGAAGATCGCCGGGAACGTGGGACCGCCGCGGAAGCTCCCCAGTGAGGCTCCCCAGGCGAGCCCCTTGCACAGCATCACCATCAGGAGCGCGCCCACTGACCACGTCGCGGCGCCCGACACCAGCCCCGGCAGCGCGTCCTGGCCGGAGAACAGGACCTCACCGGCCCCGTGGGTCGTCGTCTGCTCGAACAGCACGGCCAGCAGACCGACCACGATGCCGGCCGCGGGCACGAGCAGCAGCGGTGCCTTCGGCACCCACCCGGCGGTCGCGAGCCCGATGCGCCGGATCACCCGCGTGATCAGCGCGCCGACGAGCCCGAGCGCGATCGTCCACGCGATCTCCTCCCACGTCACGTGACCCAGGTGCGCGAGCTTGATCGGCGCGAGCGAGTAGGCGCTCGTGTCGAGGCCGGTGAAGTTGGC
Source organism: uncultured Acidimicrobiia bacterium (assembly GCA_963756815.1). Lineage (GTDB taxonomy): Bacteria > Actinomycetota > Acidimicrobiia > IMCC26256 > JAENVU01 > JAENVU01. The sequence goes on along the minus strand of CAVWPR010000007.1, from coordinate 34,333 downwards.
CATGCCGAGGAACACGAGCGAGCCGACGCCCGCGGCGATGAGTCCGGGGATCAGGATGAGCGGCAGGGTCGCGCCACCGAGACCACTGGCCTCGATCACGAGCACCGCGGCCACGATGGGCGAGCCGAAGATCACCGAGATCGCCGCGAAGCTGCCGGCCGCCGCCATGATGAGGAGCAGTTGCGGCGGCGCGTCCCGCTTGGCGAGCTTGACCGAGAGCATCGCCAGCGCAGCGCCGATGGCGATGAGCGGCGCCTCCGGGCCGAGGACCGCACCGAGGCCGAGGGTCGCGACCGCGGCCAGCACGATGCCGGGCAGCATCGCCGGCTCGTTCCCGCCCACCTGCAACCCGTGCGCCGGGACGTGCCCGCCGTTGCCCGGCAGGTACCGGATCGCGAGGGCGACCGGGATCCCGGCCAGTCCGACCACGACGGGGTACCACCACGACGGCGGCGTCGAGTACCCGAGCGCGTCGGGCAGGTCGCTGAACACGCCGAGCTGGATCTGGTGCACGCCTTCGAGGAAGAGCCAACCGGCGAAGGACACGATGATGCCGATCACCGCCGCGAAGACCAGCAGCCCGACGAAGTTGCGGCTGCGAAGGATCGCGGCGGGGTCGGGAACCGCAGCGGCCGGGTCCGGCGCCGCCGCGGTCGGATCCGACGTCACAGAGCGTCGTGGGCGAGCGCGTCGATCGCGACCGTGAGCGCGAGGATCAGCACCGGGTCGGCGCCGGCGTCGATCTCGACGCCGTAGGTGTCGCGGATGCGGAACCACTTCTTCGACACCTCGGCCACCGTGTCGCCGTCCTGCTCGATCTCGTACTCGTGGTCGACGATGTTGCCGTGCGCCTTCATGTCCGGGCCGTCGTCGACGTCGATGTGGAACCGGTCCCGGATGCCGACGAGTGCCTTCTTGACCACGACCTTCCGGTCGCCGAGCTCGATCGTGATGGCATCGCGCACGCTGAGCTTGCGCTCGCGGATGGTCGCGACGTCGTTCCCCGACGCGTCCTCGAGCTTCCACGTGTCACGGATCCGCGCCGCCTTGCCGTCGACCTTGAACGCCTTGTTGCCGTCGGCATCCTCGACCCAGTAGTCGTCGCCGATCGAGATGAGCTTCTCGCGCATCTGGTAGCGGACGCGTTCGTCGCCGCCGCCGCCCCGGTTCCTCAACAGCCCCATCGTCTCTCCCGTCCCTCGGCCCGGACGTGGTGCCGGGACACGTCGCAGCTTGGTGGAACCGGCTCCCGCCGTCATCCGCCGTTGTGGGTGAAGCACGCCGGTGGCGCCGGTTCACCCGTTCTGGTGGATGACGCGTCGACCGGATCCGAGGATCCTGCACCAGACGCGCCGCCCGACGCGTGGAGGGAGCGGATCGTGGTGGACGAGACGGACGACGAGCTGGGACCGATCGACTATGCCGTCGTCGAATTCCCGCCCGGGACGGCACGGCTGACGGGCGCGATGGCGCAGGAGCTCGCCTCGCTGGTGGACACGGAGATCATCCGTGTCCTGGACCTGATCCTGGTGCACAAGGACGCCGACGGATCGCTCGAGGTCATGGAGTTCGAGGACCTCGACGACGTCGGCGACCTCGGTCTCCTCGAGGGCCGGCTGGCCGAGGTCCTCGCCGCGGAGGACGTCGAGCACCTCGCCGCGGCGATGACGCCAGGGAGCTCGGGTGTCGCGCTGGTCTGGGAGAACACCTGGGCCGCACCGTTCGCGGTTGCGGCTCGCGAGTCGGGCGGCCAGCTCGTGGCGAGTGGCCGCATCCCCACGCAGGCGCTGATCGCCGCCGTCGGCGCCCAACCGGAAGGAGCCTGACATGCCCATTCGTGCCGGAAGAGTCGGCCGGCCGGGAGTGATCGGCCGTCCCGTCGCCCGCACGGCTGCGGTCGTGGGCACGGCCGCGGTGGTCGCGCACGGTGTCGATCGTCGGAGCGATCGCCGTGAGGATCGCCGCGACCGAAGGTTCTGATCCGCACCATCGTCCGTTCACCCGGCGCCGATGGGGCGGCCGGGCTCGACCAAAGGAGAGGTCATGCTCGCAGCACAATGGGGCACCGGACAGGTGTTCTTCTCGATGCTCTGGTTCGTCCTGTTCTTCATCTGGATCTGGCTGCTGATCACGGTCTTCGCCGACATCTTCCGCAGCCACGACATGGGGGGCTTCGCGAAGTTCCTCTGGGTGATCTTCGTGATCGTGGTTCCGTACCTCGGGGTGTTCGTCTACCTCATCGCACGCGGTCACAAGATGAGTGAGCACGCGATGGAGGCGGCGCAGGCGCAGGACGCGGCAGCTCGCGCCTACATCCAGCAGGCGGCCGGCACCTCGGGCAGCGCGGCCGACGAGCTCGCTCGTCTCGCCGACCTCAAGGCCCAGGGCGTGATCACCGACGCCGAGTTCCAGCAGATGAAGGCGAAGGTCGTCGCCTAGGTTTCGCGTCGGGTGACCGTCGTTCTGACGGTCACCCGACGGGTTCCGTCCACCGGCTCGAGGAGTTCTGATGGCCAGGAAGTTCAACGGGGAGATCGCGGTGGACATCCGCGACTCGACCCCGGACTGGGAGCCGTTCCTCCCGCCGAAGGCACCGGACGGTGCGCCCAACGTGTTGTTCCTCGCATGGGACGACCTCGGGTACGCGACGATGGACCTCTTCGGCGGTCCCGTCGACTGCCCGAACATGCGCAAGCTCGCGGACCGCGGCGTGAAGCTCGCGAACTTCCACACCACGGCGCTGTGCTCGCCGACGCGTGCGTCGCTGCTGACCGGCCGCAACGCGACGTCGAACGGCATGGCGACGATCGCGGAGTTCGCGTCCGGCTTTCCCGGCATCTCCACGCGCATCCCCTTCGAGAACGGTTTCATCTCCGAGGTCCTCGCCGAGCAGGGGTACAACACGTACTGCGTCGGCAAGTGGCACCTGACGCCCGGTGAGGAGTGCAACCTCGCCGCGTACAAGGGCCGCTGGCCGCTCGGTCGCGGCTTCGAGCGCTTCTACGGCTGGCTCGGTGGCGAGACGAACAACTGGTATCCGGACCTCGTCCACGACAACCACCAGGTCGACGCGCCGGGCCGGCCCGAGGACGGGTACCACGTCGCCGACGACCTCGCCGACACGGCGATCCGGTTCATCCGGGACGCCAAGGTGATCGACCCGGACAAGCCGTTCTTCATGTACCTCGCCCCGCAGGCCGGCCACGCGCCGCACCAGGCACCGGTCGAGTGGATCGACAAGTACAAGGGGAAGTTCGACGAGGGCTACGAGGCGATCCGCGCCGGCATCCTCGCGAAGCAGATCGAGCTGGGCCTGCTGCCGGAGGGCACCGAGCTCTCCGAGATCAACCCGCACGGTGAGCCGGGACGCACCGGCCCGGATGGGCAGGCCTGGCCGCAGCTCGACACCGTACGGCCGTGGGACTCGCTGAGCGCCGACGAGCAGCGGTTGTTCGCGCGCATGGCCGAGGTGTTCGCCGGCTACATCTCGTTCTGGGACGACCGGGTCGGTCGGGTGCTCGACTACCTGGAGGAATCGGGACAGCTCGACAACACGCTGATCGTCGCCATCTCGGACAACGGCGCCAGTGGCGAGGGCGGGCCGAACGGCGAGTTCAACGAGTGGCGCTTCTTCAACGGGCTGGCGAGCGACCCGGCCGCCACCCTCGAACGCATCGACCAGCTCGGCTCCGCCGAGTCGTACAACCACTACAACACCGGCTGGGCGTGGGCGCTCGACACGCCGTTCCCGTACTGGAAGCGCTGGGCGGGAGCCGAGGGTGGTGTCGCCGACATGGCGTTCATCTCCTGGCCCGCGCGGATCGCCGCGGACGCGACCCCGCGCCAGCAGTACGTCCACGCGGTCGACGTCGTGCCGACGGTGTACGACCTGCTCGGCATCAGCCCGCCGGAGACCATCAAGGGTCACCTGCAGAGCCCGATCGAGGGCGAGAGCTTCGCTGCCGCGCTCACCGACCCGAACGCGCCCGGCAAGCGGACGCAGTTCTACACGATGCTCGGTCAGCGCTCGATCTACCACGACGGCTGGCTCGCGGCGACCGTCCACCCGCCGTTGTCGGGATGGGGCAAGTTCGAGCAGGACGAGTGGGAGCTCTTCCACCTCGAGACCGACCGCGCGCAGACGACGAACGTCGCGGCCGACAACCCCGCCAAGGTGAAGGAGCTCGAGCAGCTCTGGTTCTATTACGCGGGCATCTACAACGGGCTGCCGCTGGACGACAGAAGTGCGTTGGAGCAGGTGCTCGCCGAGCGGCCCAAGGGAGGACCCGATCGCGCGCGCTACGAGTACTTCCCGAACTGCGCCGACGTGCCCGAGTCCGCCGGCGTCGCGATCAACGGCCGCTCCTACACGATCGTGGCGGGCGTCGAGCTCGACTCGGCCGACGCGGAGGGCGTGCTGTACGCCCACGGTGGCGTCGCCGGCGGACACTCGCTCTACGTGAAGGATCGGAAGCTCAAGTACGTCTTCAACTGGGTCGGCACCCACCTCCAGACCATCGAGGCCGATCGCGACATCACGGCGGGGCGCCACGCGTTCGCGGTCGAGTTCGTGGTGAGCGGTCCGAGCGCCGATCCGGCGCAGCCGGGCTTCGCGGGCACCGCGACGTTGTTCGTCGACGACGTGGCCGTGGGCTCGGGTGACATCATCACCCAGCCCGGCTACTTCTGCCTGGTCGGTGACGGCATCTGCGTCGGCCGGGACAGCGCTTCCCCCGTGACCACCGACTACGCGGATCGCGGGGACTTCGCCTTCACCGGCGGCACGATCGACAAGGTGATCGTCGACGTCACCGGCGAGCACTACGTCGACCACGAGGCGCAGGTGCGCGCCTGGCTGCTGAAGGACTGACGCGTCGCCCATCGCAGCGCACGTGAATTCGATCACGACACACGAAGGGCATCTCCATGTTGGCACTGTCAGGGGCAGGGTGGCTCGGCCTCGGGATCGTCGGACTGATCATCTGGGTCGCGATCGCGTTCTGGCCCGCGCGTGTCGCCCGGCGCAAGGGCCACAGCTGGCTCGGGTACTTCATCCTGAGCCTCTTCTTCTTCCCGCTCGCCCTGATCATGGCGTACGTGGTGCAGGACCGATCCCGCCGTTGAACGCTCGACGCCGGCGCCGATCCGCTGCATTCGGCAACCGAAGTGCCTTCACCGAGGGTGGAGGACTGGCGGTGTCCGACCCGGTGTCGCGGCGCTGCGACCGACCGGAGGGGCACGTCGCGGTTCGATCTCGGACTCGCCGCCGCTCGCGACGACGGCGTTCTTCGCTCGGTACCATCGAGCCGCCCGCGTGGAACGTGTCCTCGAATTTCGTCGGTGATCCGAGATGACGGTCGGTCTGAACGAACTGCTGCGTGAGGCCCGCTCCGGCCTCCGCCGGCTGACGCCGCCCGAAGCGGCCGCGGCGCAGCGTGCCGGCGCGCTCATCGTCGACCTCCGAGCCGAGTCCCACCTCCGCGCTGAGGGGTCGATCCCGGGTGCGATCGCGGTCGAACGGAACGTCCTCGAGTGGCGCCTCGACCCCGCGGGCGCGCACCGGCTCGCAGAGCTCGAAGGGCCCGATCAGACGGTCGTGCTCGTGTGCGACGAGGGCTACGCGTCGAGCCTTGCCGCCGCGACGTTGCAGAGGATCGGCTTGCGGAACGCGACGGACCTGATCGGCGGCTTCCGGGCGTGGAAGGCGGTCGGGTGTCCGGTCGGAGAAGTGGGTCCTCACGCGCCGGCGTAGCGGAGCCCGCTCCGATGCACAGCAACGACGCGAGGTCAGTCCCGAGTCGCACCCACGCTGAAGACGGCTCGGAGATCCTCGAGGCCGCCGGGCAGCTCGATCGGCGGATCGGGCAGTGCTTCGACGCCTCGCGCCGCGAGGAGCTGTTGCATCACCTCGGGCTCGTCACTCCACGAGCGTGGGTCGCCCATCATCACCTCGTAGAGCTCGACCCCGTTGGGCCCGGCGACGAACGGACCGAACGCGGCGCCGAACGGCAGCTCGATGTGGGTGCCGACGCCGCAGTGCTCGTCGCCGCAGGTGAAGTCGCCGGACAGCACGGTCAGCGTGTGGGGGCTGTGGTGGCCGTGGCGGCGGACGATCATCCCCGGATCCCACCGGGCGAAGAGCGCCAGGTAGAGCGGTTCGACGCAGAACGCGACCCACCGCTCCCAGACGTGCGACTCGCTGCCATCGGAGTTGCGCTGACTGCGGACCGCGATCCACGGCACGTCGTTCGGACCGTCGGGATGGATGATCGTGGCCGTCAAGCCGTCGATGCGGGGCGACGTGTCGTTCATGCTCGAGCTCCTTCGCGTCCGGACGACCGGATCGAGCAGCCGGTCCTCGGCTATTCGGTGATGCCGAACCGCTCCAGGCCGTACGCCCGGATGGCATTGCCGCGCAGCACGAGCGAGCACTCGCGCGCGTCCATGCCGGCGGCGCTGAACAGGTCGTGGGCCACCTTGCGCGAATGCGGGAACGTGCCGTCGGAGTGGGGGTAGTCGGTCTCGAACAGGATCTGCTCGACGCCGACCTCGTCGCGGACCTTCAGCCCGAACAGGTCGTCGAAGATGCACCCGAAGACCCGACCCCGCACGACCTCGCTCGGCAACAGTCCGTCGCCTCCGACGCCGCCGCGACCCTCGCGGTAGACGGCGTCGAGCCGCTCGAGCATGAACGGCATCCAGCCGACCTGGCTCTCGGCGTACGCGATCTTGATGTCCGGGAACCGTGCGAGCGTGCCGGAGAAGACCCAGTCGGCCAGCGACCCCTCGGCGTTCTGCGCGTACATCGACATCGAGGTGGCCAGGGGTGCGTCGGGCGACGTCGTCGGCATCGACGACGACGAGCCGATGTGCATCGACACCGTCGTCTCGGTCTCCGCGCACGCCGCCCACAGGACGTCCCACTCGCCCGAGTACATCGACGCGCATCCGAGCTTCGCCGGGCTCTCGCTGAACGTGATCGCGTGGCTGCCCTTCGCCGCGCACCGCCGGACCTCGGCCGCGGCGAGCTCGGGGTCCCACATCGGAACGAGCGTGAGCGGGACGAGGCGACCGGCGCCGGCGCCGGCACACCAGTCGTCGATCATCCAGTCGTTGTAGATCCGGAGGCACGCGAGCGCGAGCTCCTTGTCGTCCCGCTCGAGGAACCCCTGACCGCAGAACCGGGGGAAGATGTTGGGGAAGTTCAGGGCCGCCTCCACGTGGTTGGCGGTCATGTCGGCGAGCCGCGCGTCGCGATCCCACGTGCCGGGACGCAGGTCCTCGTAGCGGGCGGCGACGTTGCGTTGCTCCTCGCGCGGCATGCCGGCCGGGCCGTGCAACAGGCCGGTGGGAACGGCGGTGTCCTCGAAGAGCCACACGTCGCACAGCTCGCCGTCGGGGTCGTTGCGCCGGAAGCCGTAGTGGCCGCCGACGAACTCGAGCTTGACCCGCTCCTGGACGACACGTGGCCCTGTGGCCTTCATGCTGGGCGGGAGCTGCTCCTGCCAGAGGTCACGCGGTTCCATCACGTGGTCGTCGACCGAGATGATCAGCGGGAGCTCGTCCTCGGCGGGTGTCCTCCGGGGTGGACTCGTCGTGGTCGTCACGATCGGGAGCGTATCGCCCGTCAATTCGCGCCGGCCGGGGGCGAGGACGACCGAGCCCGCTGCCGGCCGTCAGAGATCGAGGGTGAGATCGCCGTCCGGTCGCGAGCAGCAGAGGAGCGCGCTGCCGACCGCAGGCGCCTCGATCGGATCGGGGTCGTAGTCGACGCCGCCGTCGAGCATCGCGGTCTCGCACGTGTGGCACACGCCGGTGCGACACGACCAGCGGACCGGGACGTCGCACGCCTCGGCGAGCTCGAGCAGGCTGGGGAACCGGTCGTCCCACCGGACCGGCAACGCGCTGCGAACGAACGTCACGAGCGCGCCGGTGCCCTCCGCCCCCTCGGGCGCGTGGGGATCCCGATCCGGACCGGGGACCACGCCGGGTGTGATCGAGTCCTCGGCGCCGAAGTGCTCGGTGTGGACGTCACCGGCCGGCACGCCGAGCGCCACGAGGCCCGATCGCAGCGAGTCCATGAACGGAGCCGGCCCACAGAGGAAGAAGTCGCTCGTGACGGGTGTGCCCGCGGCCGCGATCACGTCGGCGGTGACATGACCCGTCTCGTCGTAGTCGACCCCGTGGACGTCGTTCGCTCCCGGCCGGCTGTAGACGACGAGGCGGTGCGCGTTCGGGAGGGACGCGAGCAGCTCGTCGGCCTCGACGGCGAAGGCATGCTCGTCGTGGTTGCGAGCGCCGTGCACCCACCAGACCTCACGCGTCGCCCCCGCGGCAACGAGCGCGTGCAGCATCGCGAGGACCGGCGTGACGCCGACTCCGGCGCTGACGAGCGTGATCGGGTGCGACGACGGTGCCCGTGCGTCGAGAACGAACCGGCCGCGAGGGGCGGCGACGTCGACGCGGTCCCCGACACGGATCGTGTCACGTACCACGTGACCGGCTGCACCGTTCGGCTCGACCTTGACGCTGATGCGGTACCTCGGGCCCTCGGGTGCTCCGCTCAGCGAGTAGCTGCGCACCAAGGGCGCGGTACCCCCCGGTGGCTGCAGCCGGACGGCCACGAACTGTCCGGGCGCCGAGCGCGCCAGCGGCGTCCCGTCGTCGGTGTCGAGTTCGAGCGACACGACGTCGACGGTCTCGGTGCGCTTGGCGACGACGCGAAGTGAGCGGAAGCCGGACCACGCGGGTGGAGGTGCCGGAGCCACGAGGCCCGCGTTCCCGCCGGCCCCGGATGCACGGGCCTCGAGCAGCGCGCGCATCGAGTCCTGCCATCCCGGGCTCAACGCGCGGATGCGCAGGGCGCGACGAAGCGCGTCGGGATCGGGCCGCGGGTCGACGTAGAGGAGCGCGTTCAACGCGCGGACCGTCATCTGCTCCGGACCCACCTCCAACCTGGTGATGTCGTCGCCGGCGCGAACGGTTCCGGCCTCGAGGACGCGGAGGTAGAAGCCGGGTCGGCCGTGCGCGACGAGGAGCGCGGGCATCCGGGGCTCGTCGAGCCGGATGCCCACCCGGTAGCAGGTCACCCGCGGTTGGGTGACCTCGAACACGGCCGAGCCGATCCGATACCGGTCGCCGATGCACACCTCGTCGTCGCCCAGGCCGTCGACGGTGAAGTTCTCGCCGAACTGACCGTGGACGAAGTCGTCGCGCCCGAGGTGCTGACGCCAGTACCGGTACGAATCGAGCTGGTACACGTACACGGCGCGCTGCTCTCCGCCGTGACCCGCGAGATCACCCTGTCCGTCGCCGGCGAGGTTCGTGCGACCGACGCGACACGCGCCGTCGACCGGTTGCTTCCAGATCCCGGTTCGGACCGTGCGGCCTCGCCAGTCGACGTCCCGGGGCATTCCAACGTTGACCGAGACGAGGTTGCCCGTGACCGTCACGTCGGTCATTTGAGCGCGACGCCGAGCACGACGCCGGCGATGCACGCGACGACGATCATGACCACCATGCGGTGCGCCTCCCTCGTGCCGTGACCGTAACCCGACCCGATCCGGTCGGCCAACGCTCGCTGAAGGCGCGTCGGCCGAGCCGGTTCGTTGCACTCACGAGCAGATTGCGTTTGGATGTCGACTGATCGTCGGCGGACAAGTGACCGGGAGGGTGGCGATGCCGTGGTTCCCGGACTTCGTCGCGGCCGCCGAGATGGCGCGCCGGGAGATCCGGGACGCGGGTCGTGCCGATCCCGTCGCGCAGTACCTCGGCGCGCTGGATCGCGGAGACGCGCACGACCTCGAGACCGCGTGGCCGGGTCGCGTCGTGATCCACGACCCTCGCGCCGGCAAGGTCCGCGGCCACCGCGAGCTGCGGCACTTCATCAGGCAGAGTCACGCGTTGCTCGCGGAGCGGCGCGCCTCCACGGAGCTCGTGGCGTCCACCTGCGTGAGGGGACGAGCCGTCGTGGAGCTCCTCGCCCGCCTCACTCACGACGACGGCGAGGTTGTGTGGCCGGTGGCGGTGGTCGCCGACGCCGTCGACGATGTCTCCATGGAGTTCCGCACGTATTGCAGCCAGTGGCCCGTGGACGGCCGGCGCCACGTCCGGGATCCCATTCTCGAGGCCGGGCTCGAGAATCCCCCTGATGTGGTCGGTCGCTACGAGGACGCGCTGCGTGCGGGCGACGTCGACGCGATCGTCGCCACCTTCGACGCATCGGGGTACGTGCGCGAGTCCACCGGGCCCGACGCGCTGCACCGCGGCATCACCGCGCTGCGCGAGTACTTCGCCCTGTGCTTCGGGGCCGGCGGCGGCATCGGACTCGAGCCCTGTGCCGTGACCGACGACGGCGTTCGGTGCGCGCTCGAGTACAACTGCGTCCGTTGGGGCAGCCACGATCTCCCCCCGCAGGCCGGCATCGCGGTGTTCGAACGCGGCCCGGACGGTCTGCTCGCGGCGGTCAGGGTGTACGACGACGTCGAAGCGCCGGCCGTTCGGTCCTGAGACGGCGCGCGGATGAGTCTCGATGCGATCGCCGACCACGCCGTCCTGTCGGACCGGCACAGTGCGGCGCTCGTGCACCGGAACGGGTCGATCGACTGGCTGTGCTTCCCGCGTTTCGACAGCCCGTCGACGTTCGGCCGGCTGCTGGGGGAGCAGGCGGGCCACTGGGCCGTGACGGCTCCCGACGCCCAATCGGTGACGCGGCGCTACCTCGATCGGACCATGGTGTTGGAGACCACGCACGAGACTGCGACCGGGACCGCGGTCGTCGTCGACGCGCTGGCGACGGGGGAGGGGAACCGCGGACACGACCTCGGTGACGGCGCACCGCATCTCCTGCTCCGGCAGGTGCGGTGCACCGCGGGCGTCGTCGAGATCGCGGTGGAGTACGTCCCGCGGCCCGAGTACGGAGTCGTGACTCCGGTGCTCGAGGCCGTGGACGGAGGGCTGCTCGCGACCGGCGGTGCCGACGTCCTGCTGCTGTCGTGTGGGACTGCCCTCACGGTCGATGGGGTCGTCGGCCGCGAGCCGGTTCGTGCTCCACGAAGGGGAGCAGGCGCGCTTCGCGCTGCACCACGCCCAGAGGGCGGACGACGAGCAGGCCCGCGTGTGGAGCGACGCGGAGATCGCGACGCGGCTCGACGACACGGTGGCGGCGTGGCAGTCGTGGTCGGACCTGCACCAGGCGTACGTCGGGCCGTGGCGCGACCTGGTCCACCACAGCGGGCGCGTCCTGCAGGCGTTGTCCTACCGGCCCACGGGCGCGATCTGCGCAGCGGCGACGACCTCGTTGCCCGAGGTGGTCGGGGGTGAACGGAACTGGGATTACCGGTACGCGTGGGTTCGCGACGCGTCGTTCACCATCGAGGCGTTGTGGGTGGCAGCGTGTCCCGACGAGGCGAACGAGTTCTTCGAGTCGATGACCGCCTTCGCGGCCGGCTCGCTCCAGGAGTCCGGCGACCTGCAGATCATGTTCGGCATCGGCGGCGAGCGGGACCTGACCGAGCGCGAGCTCCCGCACCTCCCGGGCTGGCGGGGGTCGACGCCCGTGCGGGTCGGCAACGGCGCCTGGCAGCAGCGCCAGCTGGACGTCTACGGGGAGTTGCTCAGCGCCGTGCATCGCCTCTCCGACCGGCTCTTCGACCGCGCGCAGCGGGTGGGGCCGGCGGCCGCCCCGGACCGCTGGGGCGCGCCGCCGACGCTGACGCGGGGGACCCGGGCGTTTCTGGTCGAGCTCGCCGAGGTCGCGGCTCGCCGCTGGCAGGAGAAGGATCACGGCATCTGGGAGGTTCGGGGTGCGCCGCGGCACTTCCTGTACTCGAAGCTGATGTGTTGGGTGGCGCTCGATCGCGCGATCGCGCTGGCCGATGTGCTCGGCGCCACGGGCCGTGTCCCGACGTTCACGCGGACGCAGGACGAGATACGGCGCGCCATCCTGGAGGAGGGCTGGAGCGATCGGGTCGGGGCGTTCACGCAGTCGTTCGGCTCCGACGACCTGGACGCCTCGAGCCTGATGGTGGGTTTGGTCGGCTTCCTTCCCGCCGATGACGCGATGGTGATGTCGACGATCGACGCCACGGAGCGTCGGCTCACCGACGACCGCGGTCTCGTGTACCGCTACCGGGCCGGCGACGGGCTCGTCGGCGACGAAGGAGCGTTCCTGCTCTGCACCTTCTGGCTCGCACAAGCGCTCGCGCGCGCGGGTCGACCCGCCCGCGCACGCGTCGTCTTCGAACGCGCCGCGGCGTTCGTGAACGACGTCGGGCTGCTCGCGGAGGAGGTCGATCCGGTCTCGGGGGAGTTGCTGGGGAACTTCCCGCAGGCGTTCAGCCACATCGGGCTGGTCAACGCGGCGTGGGCGATCGCCGAAGCCGAGGGTCCGGCGACGTGACCGCCGGGCTCGTCAGTGCCCCGCGGCCCAGCCGCCGTCGACGTGCAGCGTCTCGCCGGTGACGAAGCTCGCGTGCTCGAGGTAGAGGATGGCGCCGATGACGTCGTCGACGCCGCCGAGCCGGCCGAGCGGCTGGCGCTCGGCCATGCCCTCGTAGCTCGCGGCGTCGTGCACGGGTGTCCGGATCACGCCGGCTGCGATGGCGTTCACCCGGATGCCGGACGCGGCGTACTCCGTCGCGAGCGAGCGGGTCGCGGCGGCGAGGCCGCCCTTCGTGAGCGACGTCAGCACCGACGGGCTCGTGTGGTCCGCGTGGTCGGCGAGGGTGGTGGTCATCGTGACGACGTGGCCGCCGCCCTGGCGCTGCATCGGGCCGATCACCCGCTGGGTCATGTGGAAGAAGCCCGCGAGGTTCACGGCGGTGATGCGGAGGTAGTCGGCGTCGGTGTACTCGGTGAAGGGTTTGGCGACGAAGACCCCGGCGTTGTTGATCAGGCTGTCGATCCGGCCGAATCGATCGATCGCGGCACCCGCCACCCGCGCCGCGGTCTCGGGCTCCGAGATGTCGCCGCGCACGGTCACGTAGTCGTCGTCGTCCGAGGGTGCGATCGAACGTGAGGTGCCGACGACGGCGTAGCCGACGCCTCGCAACGCATCGACGAGCCCCGCGCCGATGCCCTGCGATGCGCCGGTGACGATGGCGACGCGGCGCGGTGTCGAGGTCACGACGGCTTCGGTCGCGATCCGGCGCGCCGGTCCCAACCGTGGATGCGCGACCAGTCGTCGGCGTCCCGCGCCTCACGGAGTCCGGGCGCGCTCAGGTCCCAGTCGGGGCGGACCTCGCGAGTCGCCGCCCGCAGCTCGCGCCAGAGATCGTCGAACGACGGTCGTCCCCAGAACCAGTAGCCGTTGCGAGCGAGCGTGAGGATCATCGGGTCGGGGCCCTGCAGCGCGCTGAGCCGGCGCGGCGTGCCGGTGTGATCGGGCAGCTCGGAGTCGGGGAACGCACCACCCGGTGCGATGTCGGCGCGCATGGGAATCCTCTCGGTGTGGCGGGCTACCCCTGGACGAGTTGCTGCCCGCCGTCGATGTCGTAGGTCGCACCGGTGAGGGCCGTGTTCGCCATGAGGTGGACCGCCAGGTTCGCGATGTCGGCGGGTCCGACGACGCGTCGGATCGGCAGGGTCGTGCGGAGCTGCTCACGGCGCGCGTCCAGCTCGTCGCCGAGCAGCGTCGCCGACAGCGGTGTGTCGACGAACCCGGCCGCGATCAGGTTCACGCGGATCGGCGCGAGCTCGAGCGCGAGGACCTTGACGAGCGCCGGCATCGCCGCGGTGAGCGCGGAGATCAAGGCGAAGCCGGGCTGCGTGCTCCGCCCACCCGTGCCGCTCATGAAGAGCAGGGTCCCGCCGGGATGCACCGCGCTCGCCGCGAGCCGTCCGACCTGGAGAGGGAGCAGGAGATGCGCTTCGACGTCTCGACGCGCCGCGTCGAGGTCGATGTCCACCAGCGGCGCGTAGTACGGACCGGGTCCGGTCACGAGGACGTGGTCGACGGGCGTCGGCAGCCGGGCGAAGAACGCCCCCAGCTGGTCGAAGTCCGTCGCGTCGAATGCTGCGATGTCGTGCGCGCCCACCTGGCTCGCGGCCCGCGCGAGACGATCGTGGTCGCGACCGGTGAGGATCACGTCGGCACCCTCGGCTCGGGCCCGTCGTGCGGTCTGGAGTCCGATGCCCGCGCTCCCGCCGATCACCACGACGGTCCGGTCGAGCAGCTCGGGCGCGCGCGGCGCCAGGTCGGAGTGGATGGTGTCGGTCACGGGCCCTCCCTACCGGGCTCGGGCGATGTCGGCTCGGAGCACGCCGAGCGCGTTCGGCGTAGATCTCCGAGAAGGTCGGGAACGGCTGGATCGTGTCGCGCAGCACGTCGAGCGGGACGTGCGCGCGGATCGCCAGGGTCGCCTGCTGCAGCCACTCGCCGGCCTCGGGCCCGAGCGCGTACGCGCCCGTCAGGCGCTCGCCGTCGCTGAGGAGGGTGAGGAAGCCGTTGGAGTCGGCGTAGGCCCGGGTGTACGTGGCCGTCCTCGCGACGCCGGCCACGGGCGCCGTGCCGCGAAAGCGCGCGTCGTTCGCGCCGACCGCGGCAGCTTGGGGGTCGGTGAACACGACGCGCGGGAGGGCCTCGTAGTTCGCCTCGCGTCGCTCGCCCAGGATGTTCGCGGCGACGATGTCGCCCTGGTACTTGCCCGTCGTCGTCAGGGGCCAGATGCCGGTGACGTCGCCGACCGCCCAGAGGCCTTCGCCGGCGCGCAGGTGCGCGTCGACCGGGATCCCGTGCCGGTCGGGTTCGATGCCGACGGTCTCGAGCCCGATGCCGTCGACCCGCGGGCGACGACCCGTCGCGACCAGGAGGCGATCACCACGCAGCTCCCTGCCGTCGTCGAGGGTCAGGACGTAGTCGTCGCCGTCGCGCGCCGCTGCGCTGCCGCGCCCACGCCGAGCGTGAGCTCGACGCCGTCGCGGCGAAGGACCTCGCCGAGCGCCTCGCCCAGCGGCGCGGGCTCGTTGGCGAGCACGTGCTCGGCCAGATCGGCGAGCGCCACCTCACCGCCGAGTCGGCGCACGGCCTGGGCCATCTCCACGCCGACGGGTCCCGCGCCGAGGATCACCAGGCGCTCCGGCACCGCGGTCATGGCGGTGACCTCGCGATTCGTCCACACGCCGTCGAGCTCCCGGAGACCGGGGACCGGCGGCACGATTGCCTCCGCACCGGTGGCGACGACGACGTGCCGGGCGGTGTGGCGGACGCCGTCGACCTCGACCGCGCCGGGCCCGGCGAGACGTCCGGAGCCGCGCAGGAGGTCGATGCCGCGGTCGGCCAGCCACGTCTCGGCACTCGCGTCGGTGTGGTTCGAGACCATGAAGTCGCGCCACGCGAGCGCCGCCTCGACGTCGACGTGCGCGCTCCCGGCCGCGTCGTTCGCGGCGTGCGCGGCCTCGCCCGGTCGCAGGAGCGTCTTCGACGGGATGCAAGCCCAGTACGAGCACTCGCCGCCCACCAGCTCGCGCTCCACGACGGCGACCCGCAACCCGCCCTCGGCCAACGCACCGGCGCAGTGCTCGCCGGGCGCACCGGCGCCGACGACGATGACGTCGTAGTCCGTCACCTCGGGGGCTCTGCGCCCGACTGCTCCGCCACCATGAACGCGGCGTACCACGCCGGCCAGTTCACGTCCCGCTCACCGGTGCGCTGCTCGTGCTCGCCGTGCGCCTTCTCGGCGCGCTCGAGCGCGGCGGCGAGATCGCCGACGGAGCCGAACGACGTGACGCCCGAGTCGATGCGACCCGGGAGTCGACCGGTGATCTCCTGCAGCTGCCACACGTTGCCGTCCGGGTCGCGGAACTCCGCGAAGGACGCGTACGTGCTCCGCGCCGGATCCGGTCCGTCCGCCCGCGTCCGCGGGTCGAAGCGGTTGTAGCCGACGCTGGTGTCGTGGAAGACGCCGGCGTCGACGTCGCGGCCGGCGAGCTCGGCGTGGGCCGCTTCGATGTCCGAGACGACGAGGAGACTCTCCGCCGATCCGGGCGCCGCCGAGGTGAGCCCGATGCCGAACTGGATCGAGCACGCCGAGCCTGGCGGCGTCAGCTGCACGATCCGGAACGTGTCGTCGCCGAAGTCGGCGTCGAGACGCCAGCCGATCCGTTCGTAGAACTCCTTGGCGCGATCGACGTCCGCGACGGGGATGACGATCGTCTCGAGCTTCATGTCGACGTTCTCGACGCGCGCGGTCGGTCGCGCCGTCTTCCGCCCTCGTGGCGCTCATGGGTGCCTCCCGGAGTCGGCCGGAGGACCGACCGTCGCGCTTCGCACGGGGCCGGTCAACCCCTGGCGGTGAAGGTGACCGCTCAGCGCTCGATCATCCGCATCTGCTGCTCGTTGTGGTGGTCGCCGACGGCGGGAGTGACGCTGGTGAGCTGGTCGATCTGCTCGGAGGTCAGCCGGACGGCGTCGGCCCCGACGTTCTCCTCGACGCGGGCGACCCGTTTGGTGCCGGGGATCGGTGCGATGTCGTCGCCCTGGGCGAGGACCCATGCCAGGGCGACCTGGGCCGGGGTGGCACCGACCTCACGAGCGATGGCTTCGACCTCTTCGACGGCACGGAGGTTGCGGGCGAAGTTGTCGCCGGTGAAGCGCGGGTTGGTCCGGCGGGAGTCGTCGTCGGCGAAGTCGTCCGTGGAGCGGATCTGGCCGGTGAGGAATCCGCGCCCGAGCGGGGAGTAGGCGACGAAGCCGATGCCGAGCTCGCGCAACAACGGCAGGACCTTCGGCTCCGGGTCCCGGGTCCACAAGGAGTATTCCGACTGCAGCGCGGTGATCGGGTGCACGGCGTGGGCGCGACGGATCGTGGCGGGACCGGCCTCGGAGAGCCCGATGTGCCGAACCTTGCCCTCGGCGACGAGCTCGGCGAGCGCGCCGACGGTGTCCTCGATCGGCGTGTTCGGGTCGACCCGGTGTTGGTAGTAGAGGTCGACGTGATCGGTGCCGAGCCTCCGCAGCGATCCCTCGAGCGCGGTGCGGACGTTGGCCGGGCTGCTGTCGCGGTGCCACGGACCGTCGCCGGCGTGGGAGACGAGGCCGAACTTCGACGCGAGGACGACGTCGTCGCGCCGAGCCTTGACCGCGGTGCCGACGAGCTCCTCGTTGGTGAAGGGCCCGTAGATCTCCGCGGTGTCGATGAGGGTGACGCCCAGGTCGAGCGCTCGGTGAATGGTGCGGATGGATTCCGCGTCGTCGGTGCCGGCGCCGGTGTACGCAGCCGACATTCCCATGCCCCCGAGGCCGATGCGGCCGACGTCGAGCGTTCCGAGACCGATGTGCTCCATGACTCGCTCCTCGCGTGGGGTGGGCTCACCGTACGGCGGACGGGTCAGTCGGCGGGGAACCAGTTGCCGTGCAGCCCGGCGGGGACACGGAACGGGAGCTCCACGCGTGCGACCGGTCCCGCGGCGACGTCGGACGCGTCGAGCACGACCCAGTCGCTGCGCATGGTCCTGCGATCGGTACGGAAGGTCACGGAGTAGCCCTCCTCCGGCCCGCGACCCCTGGCGCGGGCGAAGACGACCTCGTCGAAGAGCCAGTCCCCGGAGTCCCACTCCGTCGCCGCGCCGGTCGTGGTGTCGAAGCGCGCCAGCACGTCGAACTGGCCGATCGGGAGATCGGTCGACTTCGCCGACACGGTGAAGTACCGGTGCGGCCGGGTCTGGAGCCGGTCGTCGATGCGCGGGAACTCGGTGAGACGGTCGGCGAACGTCTCGAGGTTCACGGAACCGGTCGCCAGGTCGATCCGCGCACGGGTCACCGCACCCGACTGGTCCGAGCTCGGGCCGAGCGCGAAGTGGTGGAACTTGGAGAAGTCGACGACGATCGTGTCGCCGTCCTCGTACCCGTTCGCGAAGTGGTACGCCCAGAACGGGTCGGTCTCGATCCAGCGCATCTCCGCGACGCCGGTCGCGCGTGGGATCACCGCGATGCGTACGGGCTGGTCGCCGTGCCACGCCAGCGGGGGGCCGCTGCCCGTCATGAGCGCCTGGAGGTCGAACTCCGCCGGGGCGACGAAGATCACCACGTACTGCGGCGTGAGCACGAAGTCGTGGATCATGTACGACCCGTCGACCGGGACGACCTCGGGCGGCCGGGCGACGGTGCCGTCGGCGCCGATCACGAACCACGTGAGGTACGGCTCGGCGAGGTCGTAGCGGAACATCACCATCTCGCCGGTCGCGGGATCCACGCGTGGGTGCGCGCAGGTGCCGGGGATCGCACCGTCCCAGGTGAAGGGCTCGTGGCCGACGGTCCCGAGGTCGGCGGTGATCTCCCACGGCGGGTCGACCTCCGACAGCGCGATCCAGCGTCCGCCGTGGTGGATCACGTTGATGAACGGCGACGGCTTGAAGTTGTCCGCGAGCTCGGCCGGCACGAGATCCGGACCGGGGAACCACGGCGTCATGATCCCCGCCCACAACGCGCGCCCGGCGTCGCGCTCGACCTCGAGTTGCGGAGTCCACACGAAGCGGTTGCGGTACCGCGCCGATCCGTCGTCGTCGATCCAGATGCCGTGCAGCATCGCGTCGCCCTCGAGCGGGAACGTATAGCTGCCGAGCGGTGGGTACAGCGGGTTCGGACCGTTGCGCAGGTACGCGCCGCGCAGGTCGGCCGGGAGCTCGCCGACGACCGACAGCGACTCGGCGTCGCGCTCCTCGGCCACGGGCGCCAGGACACCCGAGAGCGTCGGCGTCGCGGCCGGGTCGACGGGTGTGGGGATCGGCGGGGAATCGTCGGTGGGCACGGCGCTCATCGTGCTCCTCCGGATCGCGGGCGGGAGGCACTGGTGCGTCGGCGCCCGTGTCCCGGTGCTTGAGCCGGGCTCGCATGACCGGGCGATTCGAGCGCTTCGACCCGACCCATCACCGCAGAGGACGTTCCCGACGGGATCGCGGCCGAGGATCTCGGGCTGCTGCGCAGAGCGTCTCGCGGAGCCGCGGGACGACCTCGCGGCCGAGATGCGCGATCTGCGTGCGAGCGGCAACGGGATCGACGCCGGGCACGTGGATGCGCACGTTGCACGCGTCGGCGCCGGCATCGAGAACGGTCTGCGCGACGCGTGCCGCCAGCGCGTCATCATCGGTGTCGGTGAGCAGCTCGTCGGCACCCCACGCCGCGGTCGCGCCCGGCGGCGCGTAGCTGCGGTACACCTGCACCTGGTCGTCGAGGCGGGCGCGTGGCGGGTCGCCGACCCACACCCGACGGACGAGGACGATCGACTCGGCACCGCCGGCGGCGCGGTACGCGTCCGTCAGCTCCCGGCACCGCGCCACCGAGGCGAGGGAATCGAGGATGACGCCGGCACCGACCCGCGCGGCCCGTCGGACCGCGATCAGGCTCGCGGCGGCGCTCAGGACCGGAACCGGGTGCACGCGACAGCGAGCGATGGCGGGGTCGCCGGCGAGGGCGTCGTCGGTCTCGCCGCGCAGCAGCGCGGTCACACGTTCCAGCGCGTGGGTGAAGCGGGCGGTGAGGTCGCGCGTGTCGAGGTCCATCACCGCGAAGTCCTGCTCGAGCGCGCCGGCGGCGAGGCCGACACCCACCCGCTCGGGATGGCGGGCCGCCAGCCACGCGGTCTCCTCCGCGATCAGTGCGGCGGGCCGCAGGGTCGCGAGCACCGGGCACGCGGCGGCCCAACCGCGCGGCATGGCGTCGAGGAGGAAGCCGGCGAGCTGGAGCGGGTTCGGGAGGTATCCGGCGAAGCCGCCGTGATGCTCGCTGGTCATCACGCCGTCGAACCCGTGCTCGGCCGCGAGCGCGGCCTGGGCGCGCATCTCGGCGACGATCTCGGGCGCGCCGAGGTCGAGGTGCGGATAGCAGCGCAACGAGACCGAGCCGCGCCCGAAGGGTCGACTGGCGTCCACGGCCGCCAATCGTAACGATGGCCCACCATGACGTCGCCCGTCGCGTTCGTGACCGGAGCGAGCCGTGGCATCGGCAAGGCGATCGCGATCCATCTCGCCGCGCGCGGGCTACGACGTCGCGATCCTCGCCCGCACGGTGCACGACGGTGAGGCCCGCGAGCATTCGTCGACGGTGGCGCGTTCCGACGTCTCCGCGTTGCCGGGAAGTCTCGCGACCACGGCGGCGGCGATCCGGGCCGAGCACCGAGAGGCCCTCGTGGTGCCCGGCGACCTCCTCGACCGCGCGTCGCTGGGCGCGGCGGCCGCGACCGTGCTCGAGCGCATGGGACGCGTCGACGTGCTCGTCAACAACGGTCGCTACGTCGGCCCGGGCCACATGGACCGCTTTCGCGACACGCCCGACGGCCTGCTCGACGCGCACCTCGAGGCCAACGTGATGGCACCGCTCGTGCTGACCCGCCTGGTGCTGCCCCAGATGATCGAACGCGGCGACGGGCTGATCGCGAACGTGACGTCGGGCGTGGCGTGGATGGAGCCGAAGGCGCCGGCGGGGGAGGGCGGTTGGGGACTCGGCTACGCGATCTCCAAGGGCGCGCTGCATCGCGTCGCCGGCGTGCTGCACGCCGAGCTGCATCCGCTCGGGATCGCATGCGTCAACGTCGAGCCGGGCTACGTCGCGACGGAGCGCATCGCGCACGACATGGCTCGCTTCGGGTTCGATGCCGCTGCCGGCGCGCCGCCCGACGCCATCGGCGCCGCCGTGGCGTGGCTGGCGCGGGCTGGGCACGCGGGCGAGTGGAGCGGCAAGGTGTTCGAGGCCCAGGACGTGTGCGCGCGAGAGCACCTGCTCCCGGGATTCGTCCCCGTCGTCAGCCCGGGGTGAGCGCGCGGCAGCGGCCGACAGGGTGACCTCGCGCGTGCGGCACTCCGAGGCCGACCGGGCCCCGAGCGGCGGTGGTCCCACCCAGGGCTGTACGCCGGCGCTCCGGTTGGGCACTATGCGTCCCATGGGGCTGTGGCCGCTCACCGGGCGGGACGAGGAGCTTGCGCTCATCCGGCGGCAGCTCGTGCACGATCGGCGGGGCGTCGTGGTCGTCGCGCCACCCGGTACCGGCAAGACCCGGCTCCTCCAGACGCTCGCCGAGGAGCTCGACGACGTCGTGAGCGTCGTGCGCATCACCGGGACGGAATCGGCGAGGGCGCTCCCACTCGGCGCGGTCGCCGGTCTGTTGCCGGACGACCAGTCCGAGATGTCGGCGCCGCTCGACGTGTTCCGCGCGGTGCGCCGGCAGCTGACCGATCCCGCCGCGCGGCCGCATCTTCTCGTCGTCGACGACGCGCACCTGCTCGACGCGCTCTCGTCGGCACTCGTGCACCACCTCGTGGTGGCCGCCGACGTTCGCGTGTTGGTGGCGGTACGGACCGGCGAGCCGGTCGAGGACGCGATCACAGCACTCTGGCGTGATGGGCTCGCCGAACGCATCGACCTCGTCCCGCTCGGCTCCGACGACGTCGCATCCCTGCTGCGCACCGTCCTCGACGGACCCGTCGAGGAGGCGACCGCATGGCAGCTCTGGCACCTCACCGGTGGGAACCCGCTGTCGTTGCACGAGGTCGTCGACGAGCTGTGCCGGACCGGACGCCTGGTGAGCACCGACGGGCTCTGGCGCCGGCACGGCGACGTGATCGTCGGGACGCGCCTGCGCGAGCTCGTCGAGCTGCGGTTGCGGGGTCTCGACGAGGAAGATCGACGGGTCGTCGAGCTGCTCGCGGTCGGAGAGACGATCGATCGGTCGGTCGTCGAGCGGGAGTGCTCACCGACCGCCGTGGCGCGTCTTCTTCGGCGCGGGTTCGTCGTCGCCGCGAGCGAACGTGCGGATGCCCTCCGACTCGATCACCCGCTCTTCGGTGAGGTGGTGCGGGCCGAGACTCCGACTGCGGATCGTCAGCACTGGTGTCGTGTCCTCGCGGCGGCGACCACCGTCGCACCCGGTGACGACCTCGCGCTGCTCCGTCGAATCACCTGGCAACTCGACGGCGGTGTACCGGTGGAGCCGGACCAGCTGGTCCACGCCTCCGAACGAGCGACGCGCCGGTTCGACGGCGCCCTCGGCGAGCGCTTCGCCGACGCCGCCATCGCCGCGGGCGGCGGCGACCACGCGCGCCTCGCCCGGGCGGAGGGCCGGTACTGGGCCGGCCGGTTCGAGGAGGCGCTCGCCGACTGCGTCGCGTTGGAGTCCTCCGACCTCTCGGACGCGATGCTCGCGCGCGTCGCGATGATCCGCGCCGAGGCCGGGTTCTGGGGTCTGGGCCGGGTCGGAGAGACGGACACCGCGCTCGCCGCGATCGGTGACCGGATCCGCACCCGTGACGCACAGCAGCGCATCACCGCGCTCCGGTCGGCGATGCTCGTGGCCGCCGGGGAGCTCCGCGAGGCGAGCGGGCTCGCCCGTCCGATCGCCGAGGATCCCGACGCCGACGCGCAGGCACGCCTGCGCGCGATCACCGCCGCGGCGACGGGACTGTCGTTCTCGGGCGATCCCCAGGGCGCCCTCGACCTCTGCGAGGCGCTCGTGCCGCTCGGCCTGGAGCACCTCGGCGAGCTGCCGCGCGGGATCGGCTGGGTGATGGCGCAGTGGATCAACGCGCTCGTCTGCCTCGGGCGCCTCGAGGAGGCTCGCGGCGTCGTCGTACCGATCCGCGCCCAGGCCATCGAGGACGGCGACGACGAGGTCGTGTGCGGATCGAGTCTCGTGCTCGGCAAGCTGGCGCTCCTCGGCGGGGATCTCGAGAGTGCGACCACCATGCTGCGGGAGGCCGAGGTCGCCTTCCGCGTGTCCGACCCCGCGGGTTACCGGCCGTGGTGCCTGGGTCTGCTCGCGCAGGCGGCCGCCCAACGCGGCGACCTCGTCGGCGCACGCGCCGCGGTCGCCGAGCTCGACGCGCTCGACTGGGTGGTGCGACTCAACGACCACGACGTGACGATCGGACGCGCGTGGGCTGCGGCCGCAGCAGGCGAGATCACCGGCCCGGTCGATCTGCTCGTCTGCGCCGCACAGGAGGCGAGCGACCGGGGCAGTCCGTTCGTCGCGGGACTGCTGCTCCACGAAGCGCTGCGGATCGGCGGTGACGGTCGCGTCGTCGTCGAGGGTCTCGGCGCGGTGGCCGCGGGCGGCGGGCTGCCGTGGCACGTGCTGTTCCACCGGCACGCCCAGGCGCTCGTCGACGACGACGGTGTCGCGCTCGAAGAGATCGCCGCCACGTTCGAGGTCGCAGGGATGCTGCTCGTCGCGGCCGAGTGTGCGACGCAGGCGGCCGCCGCGTACCGCGACGGCCGGGTTCCCGTCGCGGGCGAGCCGCGCCGCGGGCCGGTCCGACCGGCTGCGCCGCGCGTGTCCCGACGCCCGGACCCCGGCGCTCGCCGGACGGCAACCGGGGCGGGCGCTCACGCGTCGGGAACGGGAGATCGGACAGCTCGCGGGTGCCGGGCTCTCCAACCTCGCGATCGCCGAGCGTCTCGGTATCGGGGTCCGAACCGTGGAGGGTCACCTGTTGCGGGCCAGCACGAAGCTCGGCGTCCGGGACCGTCGGGAGCTCGCGGACGTGCTCCAGGGAGCGGACGACGCGTGAGCGCCGCAGGCTGGATGAGGATCACGTGGCTCAGTCGACGCCGTCGTCGACCTGGGTCGAGTGACATCTCGGCTCGCCGGCGGCGGCGTGCCCCGCACTTCGTCTGCATGCTGGTGGTGCTGCTCGTCGCCGGGTCGTCCTGCACACCGGTGTCCGCCGCGGAGCGATCACCTGCTCCGTCCGGCGGTTCGACGTCGACACCTTCATCCGGAGCCGCGGCACCGCCGGGTGCGATCCGCCAGCCCCGGCAACCCGCCACCGGTCCCGGCGGTCGTGACCTGCCGCACCGCGGCTGGCGTGTGAGCTCGGGCGGCGCCGGTGCGGACGCGTGGTACGTGTTCGAACCCACTCGTCCGCGACCGCGGTCGGCGCCCGTCGCGGTCGTGATGCACGGCTACGGCGAGTTCTCGGGGTACGACACGATGTACGAGTTCGTGCGCCACACCGTTCGGGGCGGAAGCATCGTGATCTACCCGCGCTGGCAGACCGGGCTGACGACTCCGTGCCCCGGCCCGTTCGACATCGAGCCGTGCATGGACGCCGCGGTGACTGCCATCCGCGGCGCGCTGGACTTCCTCCGTACGGAGCGCGGCCACGTCGAGCCGCGGCTCGACCGCGCCAGCTACTTCGGGTTCTCCTTCGGAGGCATCATCACCGCGAACCTCGTGAACCGATACGCCAGGCTCGGGCTGCCTCGTCCCCGCGCCGTCTTCCTGGATGATCCTCACGACGGCGGCCTCGCCGGGAAGGACGAGCCGGCGCTGGACGACTCGATGTCCGGCATTCCGTCCGACGTGCTGTTCGAGTGTCACGTCGGCGCCGAGGGCGTCATCTCCGAGGCGGGATCTGCTGACGCGAGCTGCAACGCCCTCTTCCCGAAGCTGGGTCGGATCCCCGGGCGCAACAAGAATCTCGTCCTGACGAGGCCGGACGCGCACGGCCGGCCCGCGCTGAGCTCGCATCACGGTGTCTGTGCGTCCCCGCGCGGCACCGCCGACGCGTACGACTGGAACTTCTGCTGGAAGGTCTGGGACGCCATCCGGACGGCCGCGTACTCCGGGAGGGACCGGAACGCCGCGCTGGGGAACAGCGCCCGACATCGCAGCAACGGCGTGTGGAGTGACGGCGTACCGGTCGCGCCCCTCGAGGTTCGACGCGCCGCGCCGATTCGCCCTTGACGCCAGGCGGCCCTGCCGTGCACTTGGTTGCTCGACGCGGTCGCGTCAGGTTCGGACGGCGGGACGCCGGCTCGAGGTGACCGCCTGGTGGATCGCGGCGAACGAGAGGTCGGAGGCCGTGCGCCACGACTGGCCGGCATCGTGCAGCACCGCGGCGGTGAACCGCGGGCTGAGGTGCGCGGCGACGGTCGCGGTCAGGTCCGTCGGTGTGCGCCCCGTGCCGCCGGCTTCGCGGTACAGCTTGCCCGCCACCTTGGTCATCGTCTCCCGGCGGAGGACCTGACGCTTCCGCTCGGTCGCGGCGAGCTCGGGCGGGAGGTCGGTGCGGTGGAGGAGCTCCCAGTAACCGGCGCCGTACTGCGCGTGGATGCGGTGGGTCGTGTCACAGAGCGCACGGAGCCAGGTCTCCCAGTCGCCGTCGAAGCGCGGCAGGTGATCGCCGTACCGGCGGATGCCGTCCTCGAGGGCGACGGCGAGCAGGTGCTCGCGGGAGTCGAAGTGACGGAACACCGTGCGCCGGCTCACTCCGGCGGCGGCGGCGATGTCGTCCATGGTGATGTCGGGCCCACGGTCGAGCAGCAGCGTGCGCGCCGCGTCCCGGACCACGTCGGCGGTGACCTGGCGGCGCGCCTCGGTGACGGCGGCGGTGGGGGCGGCGGCGCTCACGCACCGGATCCTAGCGCCACTTGACACTCATGGGTGTCATGTATGACACTGATGAGTGTCATATATCGGAGGAGAGCCATGGAGTTCGATCTCGTGGTGCGCGCGGGGACCGTCGTGGACGGGACCGGCGCGCCGGCCCGCACCGCCGACGTCGCCGTGCGCGGTGACCGCATCGTCGAGGTCGGTCGGGTCGACGGCCGCGGCCGGCAGGAGATCGACGCCGCGGGCGCGGTGGTGGCCCCGGGCTTCGTGGACATCCACACCCACTACGACGGTCAGGCCACGTGGGACGACCGGCTGCAGCCGTCGTCGGATCACGGCGTGACCACGGTCGTCGCCGGGAACTGCGGCGTCGGGTTCGCACCGGTGCGTCCGGCCGACCGGGCGATGCTCGTCGAGCTGATGGAAGGCGTCGAGGACCTCCCCGGCGCGGTGCTCCACGAAGGGCTGTCGTGGGAGTGGGAGTCGATCGGTGAGTACCTCGACTGCCTCGCCGGCCGGCGCTACGACATCGACCTCGCGACCCAGGTCTGCCACGCCCCGCTGCGGGTGCACGTCATGGGCGAGCGCGGTGCCAACCGGGAGCCGGCGACCGCCGACGAGATCGCCGAGATGGGCCGCCTGGCCGCAGCAGGTGTCGAGGCGGGTGCGCTCGGGTTCTCGACGTCGCGCACGTTGAACCACCGGACCAGTCGGGGTGATCCGACGCCGACGCTCACGGCCGCGCGCGAGGAGCTCACCGGGATCGCCCGCGGGATCGGTGCGTCCGGGCACGGCGTGCTCCAGGTGGTGTCGGACTTCCGCGCCGACGACGAGGACGAGACCCTGCTCGAGATGATGCGGACGTCGGGGCGGCCGTTGTCGTTCTCGCTGGTCCAGGTCGGTCGTGGTGACGGCTACCGCAGCGGCCTCGCGCTGCTCGACCGCGCCGAGGCCGAGGGGCTCACGATGCGCGCGCAGGTCGCGGCGCGCGCGGTCGGCATCCTCGTGGGTCTCCAGGCGTCGGTGAATCCGATCTCGCGCTGCGCGACGTTTCGCACGATCGCGGATCTCACGCCTGCCGAGCAGGTCCGGGTGCTGTCGGCAGACCGAGACGCGGACGCGGTTGATCGCCGAGGCGCGTGACGTCATCCGTGCGGAGTCGACCGAGAAGGTCTTCGTCCTCGGCGATCCCCCGAACTACGAGCCGGGACCGGAGGATTCGGTCGCCGCCGGTGCCCGCGCGCTGGGTGTCGACCCGGTCGAGCACTACGTGGACCTGCTGCTGAGCGGCGACGGCGACGCGCTGCTGTACCTCCCGTTCCTGAACTACGCGGACGGGAACCTCGACGCCACGGGCGAGATGCTCGCCCACCCGTCCACCGTTCCCGGCCTCGGCGACGGCGGCGCGCACGTCGGCACGATCTGCGACGGCAGCTTCCCGACGACCCTCATCGCCCACTGGGGCCGGGACCGCAGCCACGGCCGCACCTTCGACCTGCCGTACCTCGTCCGACGTCAGAGCCGGCTCACCGCGGAGACCGTCGGTCTGCTCGACCGCGGTCTGCTCGCGCCGGGCTACAAGGCCGACCTCAACGTGATCGACTTCGAGCACCTCGGGCTCGCAGCACCGAGGATGGTCAGTGATCTCCCGGCGGGAGGGAAGCGCTTCATGCAGTCGGCCCACGGATATGTGCACACGATCGTCTCCGGGATCGCGACCCGGACCGACGACGTCGCGACGGACGCTCGGCCGGGTCGATTCGTCCGCGGCGAGCAGTCGGCGCCGGCGGGTGTCCGGTGAGCGCGCTCCGTCCGCTCGAGCCCGGCTGCGAATGGGAGGCCGACGACTTCGTCGACGGGGACTCCTTCACCGAGCACTTCACCGCCGAGGAGCGCACCGAGCTCGAGCATGCGTTGCGTCACGCGATGGGGCGGTCGACCGACGTCCTCGACCTCACACGCGACGACTTCCCGCTGCCGACGCTGACTGCTCGACTCGCCCGCGTCGAGGACGACCTGATCAACGGACGCGGCTTCGTGCGCCTCCGCGGGATCGATCGCCGCGCGTACACCCAGGACGAGATGGAGATCCTCTACTGGGGGATCGGCGCGCACCTCGGGCTGCCGTGGGCGCAGAACCGGCACGGGCACGTGCTCGGCGACGTGACCGATCAGGGCAGGACGACCGACGACCCCGAGGCGCGGGGCAACGAGCTCGGTGGGGTCGCCCTCCCGTTCCACACCGACGGCTCCGACCTCGTGGGCCTGATGTGCCTGCACAACGGCCGCGCCGGCGGGCTCTCGACCGTCTCGAACTCGGTGCGCATCCACAACCGGCTGGTGCGGGAGCGCCCAGAGCTCGCCGCGGCGCTCTACGAGCCGTTCCCGTACGACTTCCGCGGCGAGCAGCCCGACGGTGGCGCGCCCTTCTATTCGTTCCCCGTCTTCACCGCGGTGGCCGGTCGGCTCTTCGTGCGCTGCATCCCGCCGTACATCTGGGCGTCGCAACGGCACCCGTCCGCGCCCCGGCTGACCGACGCGCAGCGGGAGGCGTTGCAAACGGTCGAGGCGATGGCCGTCGAGCCGGAGAACCAGGTCGCGATGGAGCTGTTGCCCGGCGACATCCAGTTCATCAACAACTACCACGTGCTCCACGGTCGCACCGCGTACGAGGACGACCGCGCGACCGGCGACGTGCGGCACCTCAAGCGCCTGTGGCTGGAGACTCGCGTCCTCGAGGAGCGGCCCGCGTTCTTCCGCAACCGCACCCACTGGGACGCGAACCGCTCGGCCAGCCGCCTGCGGGTCACGTCCGACTGACGCGCGCCCTGGTGCCGCGCGGATGGGTCGCGGCGGCCAGCCCGGCGCCCATGAGGGTCCACTGCAGCCACGACGTGACGAGATCGGCGGTCATGAACGCGTCGGTGACGAGGTGGCCGGCGAGCGCGGCGAGCAGCATCACGAGGAGCACCCGGGTCGCCCGTTCGCGGTTTCGCCGAGCTTCCCGCAGAACCGAGCGGGCGATGAGGGCGAGCAGCGCCAGGTAGAACACGAGCGCCGGGAACCCCGAACCCGCGGCGATCGCCAGGTAGACGTTGTGCGGGCTCTCGACCCGGTGCTTGGCGAGCTGGCGGCGGCTCCGCGCCGGCAGCTCGGACGCGTACCGCGGGATCACCTCGGCGAAGGTGTCCTGGCCGGTGCCGATCAGCGGGTGGTCGGCCGCGACCAGCCAGCCCTCGTACCAGAGGTCGAGATGGGCCTGGTTCGACGCGTCCTTCGTGGCGACCTCGCCCGACCGGGTGCGTTCCCATGCGGCATCGAGCCGGTTGCGGAGTGAGGGGACCGCCGCGCCCAGCGTGATCGCGACGAGGACGACCGCGAGGAGCGCCCAGGCGAGACGAGCCGGCCGTACGCCGTGGGTCCACACCAGCCCGCCGAGCGCCACTGCGCCGGAGACGACGAGCCCGAGGTACCCGCCCCGGCTCTCGGTGAGCACCAGGGCGGCGACCATGACGGCCAGACCCAGCCCCGCACCGACCCGTACCGTCCGCCGAGGCCGGGCCAGGAGCGCCGCGGTCGTCGCGATCGCGATCACGAGATAGGCGGCCAACGAGTCCGGCTGGCCGATGGTCGCGAAGACGCGTCCGTTCGGCGGCGCGATCCCGAAGACGAGGTCCGTCCCGAGTTGCTGCAGCACGCCGACGAACGCCACCGCCGTCCCCCCGACGGCGATGCCCGCGACCAGCCACCAGAGCTGCTGCACGCGCGCGAACGCGATCCGGGCGATCAGGAAGAAGCCGGCCTCCAGCAGGACGGTGAGCAGACCGCGGTACCAGTAGCGCTCACCGAAGAGGCTCTGGTGCCGATCGACCGACCACGCGAACGCGAGCAGGTTGGTCAGGAGCCATCCTGCGAATGCCACGTCGGCGGCACGCGACGGCTGGAACGCGAGCACGCCGCCGCCGCGCACCACGGCGACGAGACACGCCAGGAGCAGGCACACGCCGAGCACGGCCCAGAGCGCGCTCAGCTTGGGCGCCGTGAAGACGTCTCGCCACCCCGTGCGATACAGCAGCGGCACGAGTGCCGCCGCCGAACCGATCAACAGTGCCAGCGCCACCACGGGCGCCGGCACCGGTCGTCGCGCGTTCCTTGCGACGACCGGTGCCGTCACCACGCCGAGACCCGCCTGCGTCGGCATTCCTGACATGCGGGCCGACCCGAGATGCCGCGTGGATCAGCGGTGGTGCTTGGAACCCGCCGACACGGACACGCGGTCGTCGTTGTCGTTGTCGTTGTCGTGACGGTGATGGTGGTGGTGGTGGTGGTGACGGTGGTGGTGGTGATGGTGGCGGTGGTGATGGTGGTGGTGGTGATGGTGGTGATGGTGCGGGGGACGAACCGGCGGGCTCACCGGCGGGCTCACCGGCGGGCTCACGGGAGGACAGGTCTGCGGTGGGCTCACCGGACCCGAGACCGGACCACTCACTGGTGGGCAGTCACCCGTTTGCTGTGCGTCCGCAGCCGCGCCGACCGCGGCGAACGCAGTCGCGGCGAGGGCCAGGAGCACGGCCACCGTCGCGACCCGCCCCATCCTCGAACGCAGTGTGCTCCGGCGAGCGAGAGGCCGGGTCGTGGGTAGCAGATCATCTGGAACCATGGGTTCTTGCACTGACATTTCGCCTCCAGCCCGTCCGACACGAGATCGGATCCCAGCGCCCCGACAGGTGCCGAGGCGTAACGAATGCCGCGCACCTTACAGAACCCGCATACCGCAATCCAGTGGGCAAAGCTGCAGCGTCGGTCCCGGCAAGCTCGCCGACCTCGACCTCGACCTCGCCTCTCCTCGACCCCTGAGCCGGTCCGCGCCGACGAGCACCGCGCGTCCACCCTGCCTCGCCCGCGTCCCACCTGGGTGGCGCTTTGACAGCTCGAACTCGATACACAACTGTATGGAGAACGACGTGCGGCTCTGGAGGCTGGAATGCGACGACTGTCGACCCTCGCGGTGCTCGGTGCCCTGGTGATGACGGTCGCCGGCTGCGACCTGGTGGCGTCGGCGGGGATCGACCAGGCCCGGTCCCAGGTGGGAGCGCCGGCGGTGGCACGCTCGGCCACCCTCGCCACGAGCGCGCGAGCCCACGCCCAGGAGAACTGTGACGCCGGCACCGCGACCGCGTCGTCGGATCCGTACGACACCTACGACGCCGAGACCGCCAAGGCTGCGGGTGACGTCGCGGGCTCGGCGGCGCTCGACCCGTCGATCGTCGATCCCACGGCGCGCGCCGTCGCCGCGACGCAGGCCATCGTGGCGGGCTGGTCGGGCAACCCGATGCTCACGGACACCCGCTGGGACCGCGACGGTGTCGGCTCCGTGTTGTGCCCTGACGGGCGCCTGTACATGACGGCGGCATTCACGCAGAAGGAGACGCTCCCGGCCACGGGCCGCTACCAGACGCCGGTGTACACGGACGCGCAGATCACCCACGTCGGCGGACTCCAGTACGGCACGGCGGTCGACTACCTCGGCGTGAACACCAACCTGCTGCTCGACCTCTGGACACCGCCGACCACCGGTGGCCCGTCCGTCCGTCCGCTGATCATCCTCGTCCACGGCGGCGCGTTCGCCGGCGGCTCTCGCAGTGAGTACGCCAACGTCGCCGTCCAGTTCGCGATCCGGGGTTGGGTCGTCGCGTCGATCGACTACCGCCTCCGGCCCACCGGCGATGCGAACCGTGTGCTCCTCGGCGCCCGCGACGCCATCGACGACGGTCTCGAGTCGGTGCGGTGGCTCAAGGCGCACGCGGCCGACTACGCCATCGACACCACGCGCATCGCAGCCGACGGCAACTCCGCCGGTGGCGCGATCGCGCTCGGCATGGCCCTCGTGCCCGATCCCACGCCCGGCGGTCCGCTCGGATCCATCGACCCTTCGATCGACGCAGCCATGTCGACCGGCGCCAACCTCACGGCGGCCGTCGGACTCGTCCCGTTCACGGCCGATCAGGCCGCCATCCTCATGGTCAACTACGAGACGGACAGCACCGCCGGCGGCGGGAACGCCGACTACTCGTTCGAGACGTGCCAGGCAGTGCGCGACGCCGGGAACACGTGCGACTTCGTGGAGATCCCCGGTGAGGGCCACACCACCGACATCAACATGAGTGGTCCGTACTGGACCGACCACACCGGTCCGTTCCTGTTCCAGCAGCTGCGCCTCGACCGGTAGCTGCTCGGGAGCTCGTCGAGCAAGGGTCGCGAATCGCCACCGAGCGCGATGCGTCAGAGGCTCCGGCTCCTCTCCGATGTCCCGGTCCGTCGCTCGGTCGGCCATCGGCCGTGCGGGATTTCCGTACACGTACACTAACTTCGCGGTTCGTGACCGTGACGACCGCTGCACCCCGGCCGGGCCGGCCCCCCAAGGTCAACCGTCACGAGGTGGTCGACGCGGCGGTCGCGCTCGCGGACGAGCGCGGGTTGGAGGCCGTCACGATCCGGGCTGTGGCCGCCCGGCTCGGCGTCGCGCCGATGACGCTCTACGGCCACGTCGCCGGCGCCGACGAGTTGGTCGATCTCGTCGTGGGCGCCACGATCGCGAGCGCGGTCGCCGGGCAGCCGGTGCTCGAGTACGACGGGCGCGATGCGTTGCTCGGCTTCGCGCACGGCTTGCGCGACCTGCTCCTCGAACATCCGGCGGTCCTCGACGCCTACCGCCGCCGACCGGTCCAGGACCCGACGGGGTTGGCGGTGACGGCCGGCGTCGTGTCGGCGCTCGTCGCCGACGGCCTGGACCAGGATGTGGCGATCAGCGTCTACGCGACCGTCTACGCCTTCGTCATCGGCTTCGTGTCCCTCGAGACCCGCCCGGTCGACGTCGACCGCTCGGCGCTGAAGGGCCACCCGACCCTCGAGGGAATGAGCGGACGGCTCGCCGACCTCTTCGATCGTGCCGCCTTCGATCGTGGTCTCGGTGCGCTGGTCGACGCGGCGGCGCCACCGAGCCCGGAGGACGAGGGGTGATCCGGATCCCCACCGAGCGTTCGAGCTCGCGACGACTGACGCTCGCGGCCGTCATCGGCGTGGTCGTGGCGCTCGGGGCGTGTGGAGCTCCCTGGTCGTCGTGTCGAAGCTGCCGCCGCCGTCCGGCCCGTCGACCGCGCGGGCGTGGGCACGGATCGACCGCGACCTCGCGGCCATGGGACCGGAGGTCGGCCTGCTCGCGGCACGCGTGTCGCCCGGGGGCGAGTGCGTCCCGATCCACGTGGTCGCTCCGTCCACGGCCCGGCCGACGGCGTCCCAGTTCAAGCTGTTCGTGCTGGGCGCGCTCGCGAACCAGATCGCCGTCGGCCGGATCTCGTGGAACCAGACCCTCACGGTGCAGGACGCGGTGCGGAGTCTCGGCAACGGGCCGGGATCGCTCCAGCTCGCCCCGGCCGGTTCCACGGTGTCGGTCGAGGATGCCGCGACCAAGATGATCGCGATCAGCGACAACACGGCTGCCGACATGCTCATCGGCCTGGTCGGACGGGACGCGGTCGAGGCCCAGACTCGCCGGTGGTCGGCACACGCGTCGGCCGACGAGCCCTTCCTCACGACGAGGGAGATGTTCCTCTTGCACTACGACGCCGGGCTCGGCGACCGCTACCTCGCGACGCCGCGCCCCCAGCGTGAGGCCTTTCTCACCTCGTCGGTCGACCCGCTCCCACTCGGTGCGATCGCCTCGGGCTTCTCGACCGATCCTCGCTACGTGGACGAGATCGAGTGGTTCGCCTCGCCCCGGGACATCTGCCGTGCGTTCGCCGGGCTGCAGCGGCTCTCGCAGCGACCCTCGTCGGCTCCACTCGCCACGGTGCTCTCACGCGAGGACTTCGGGATCGCGCTGGACCCGTCGACGTGGTCCTCGGTCTGGTTCAAGGGCGGCTCGGAGCCCGGTGTCCTCACCCTCGGGTGGCTGGCGACGAACCGGCATCGGGAGACCTTCGTCGTCGAGGCCATGGTGACGAATCCCGATGCGGTCCTCTCGACGGACTCGTACACGGACCTCCGAGGCCTCGCCAAGGAGGCGTTCGGCCTGCTCGGACCGTCACACGGAGGCGGTCGCCGCTGAATGGAAGCACCGGTGGTGGTGGCGGGAGGTGGCCCGACCGGGTTGATGCTGGCGGCCGAGCTGGCGCTCGCGGGCGTCGACGTCGTCGTCGTCGAACGTCGCGCCGGCCAGGAGCTCGACGGATCACGAGCCGGCGGCCTGCATTCCCGCACGATCGAGGTGTTGGATCAGCGCGGCGTCGGCGATCGGTTCGTGGCGGCGGGCCAGCTCCACTCGGCGGTGGCGTTCTCCGGCAACGTCCTGGACATCAGCGACTTCCCGAGCCGACGCAACTGTCTGCTCGCACTCTGGCAACGCGACTTCGAGCGCATCCTCGCCGGCTGGGTCGAGGAGCTGGCGGTACCGATCGTCCGCGAGCGCGAGGTCACGGGCTTCGACCAGGGCGGCACCGGCGTCGACGTCGGGCTGTCCGACGGGTCCTCCATCCGCGCGGAGTACCTCGTCGGGTGCGACGGCGGGCGCAGCGTGGTCCGCAAGGCTGCGGGCATCGACTTCGTCGGCCTCGATCCGTCGACCAGCTGGATGATCGCGGAGGTCGAGCTGGACGACCCGGATCTCGGAGGCCGCCCCGAGGGTGGCGGCATCGGTCCGGTCGACCGCACGCGCGGCGGGGGGCCGTTCCGCGTGGTGCTCAGGGAGGCCCGCGTCGGGCCCGGCGACGAGCCGTCGCTCGCGGATCTCCGAGCGGAGCTCGTCCGCGTCTACGGAACGGACTTCGCGGCGCGATCGCCCAGCTGGATCTCGCGCTTCACCGACATGTCGCGCCAGGCCGCCGTCTACCGCCGCGGCCGGGTGCTGCTCGCCGGCGACGCCGCGCACGTGCACCCGCCGCAGGGTGGCCAGGGTCTGAACGTCGGCGTGCAGGACGCGGTGAACCTCGGCTGGAAGCTGGCCCAGGTGGTGA
>CAVWPR010000006.1:0-9959 GCA_963756815.1 uncultured Acidimicrobiia bacterium | reverse complement strand
ATCGGGGATCCAGCAATCACGGTCCGCCGCCGATAAAATCGGTTGACCGGCCCGAGGCGGCTCTGACAGTCTCCCCGGGACCTACCGCACCACCACCGACACCCAGGAACGAACCACGATGACCCGCCTCGCCGCACTCCAGCACCGGCTCGACGCCGGGCTCGCGCGCGCGTATGGCGCCGGTTCGTGCCCGATGCCGTCGACCGCCACGTGGTCCGTCGCCCCGATTTTCCGGGTGCACAACGCCACGAAGCGCCGGCCCCGGCTCCTGATCCTCTCGCAGTAGCGACACCGCACACTGCAAGACCTGACCAGGCCGCCGGGGCGAACCCGGCGGCCTTTTCGTTGTGGCCCCTCGCCCGACGGACCGCCACCGACACCGATCCACCGAGCAACCCGACCAGCAACGAGACCGAGAAGAGAGAAAGGGGCAAGCGAATGTTCGCACTGCAGTGGGAGATGACCGACACCGAGGCGTGGCGCAACGAGGCCCTGTGCCGCGACGGGTCCGCCGCCCTGACCGAGCTCTTCTTCTCGGAGCAGCTCGACGACATCGCCCGGGCGAAGCAGTTCTGCCGGGCGTGCCCGGTTCGCACGGCGTGCCTCGAGGCTGCGCTCGAGCGGCGTGAGCCCTGGGGCGTCTGGGGAGGCGAGCTCCTCGCCAACGGGAAGATCCTCGCTCAGAAGCGGAACCGGGGCCGACCACCGAAGGTCAGGCCTCCCGAGCTCCTCTCACCGGTGATCCCGGTGCGCGAAGTCCTCGCCGCACGTCAGTCGGCCTGAGCCGACCGACGAGGTGACCGTATCCGCGTCCGCGGATCGGAAACCGGGCCCGTGTCACCACGAGCGGGCCCGATGTGAACCGGGGTCGGACGGAACCGTGAATCCGTCCGGCCCCGAGCCGGCCGCCGCGCGAGGCGGGCCGGGGTGACGCAGTCAGAGTCGCGGTCGGGGCGATCCCCCCGCCGCCCCGACCGAGACGGGGACATCACGGTCCCTCGACGAGCCCCGGCCCGCCCTTGGCGGTCGCCTCCAGGATCAGCGTGAGGGTGGCTCGTCCGCCGACAGGAGATCGGCGATCTCCTCGGAGCAGCCGGACTCCTCGACCAGGGCCTGCCGACGGTGCGTCACCGTCGGCGGGCCCTCGTCGCGCCGCAGCGCCAATCTTGGTCGTATTTTTACCTTTCGTCCCGTTTCGCGGCTAGGCTGCCCGCTCGCCGATCGACCGGCGCTGGGACCAGGGGGCGAAATGCAGCAGCGACCTTTGCCGTGGATCGCGGCCACGATGCTCGCGCTCGTCGCGACCGTCGTCGCGCCGTTGGTGACGACGACGACCGCAGCGGCGGATCCGGGCGGGGTGGTGATCTCGGAGATCCACTACCACGCCGGATCGGATCTCGACACCGACGACTTCCTCGAGCTGGCCAACACCGCGTCGACCGCCGTCGACGTCTCGGGCTGGTCGTTCACCCAGGGGATCACCGCGGTCCTCCCCGCCGGGACCACGATCCCGGCCGGCGGTCGGATCGTCCTCTCGCCCGACGCGGCGCGCTTCACCGCTCTGTACGGCTTCGCGCCCGACGCGATCTACACCGGGAAGCTCAGCAACAGCGGTGAGACGGTGCAGCTCGTCGACGCCGGCGCGACCGTCGTCGACACCGTGAGCTACCTCGACGCCGCACCGTGGCCGGGAACGCCCGACGGCACCGGCCCGTCGCTCGAGCTGCGTGATCTCATGAGCGACAACACGCTGCCCGAGAGCTGGGCCGCGAGCTCGATCAGCGGCGGGACGCCGCGTGCCCGGAACTCGGTCGAGGGCATTCCCGCGGTGACGCAGGTCGCGGCCACGCCCGTCCGCCCCGACCCGGGTCAGCCCGTCGTCGTGTCGGCCCGGATGCCGATCGGCACGACGGCCACGCTCACCTACAAGGTGATGTTCGGTGCCGAGGTCACGATCCCGCTCGTCGACGACGCCGCGAGCCCGGGCGGTGCGGGCGACGGAGCATTCGCGGCGACGATCCCCGGCCAGGCCGCCGGCCAGCTGATCCGCTACCGCGTCAACGGCGTGAGCCAGGCGATCGCGATCGCGGCGCCCGATCCCACGGACTCGATCCATTACCTCGGGGTCGTGGTGAAGAATCCCGCCGTCGTCACCCAGCTGCCGGTGATCGAGTGGTTCATGGAGGACGCGCGTCTACAACGACATCCTCGCCAACCACCGCTACGACGACGTCCAGGGCGCCGCCGTCATCGCGTACGACGGTGTCGTCTACGACAACGCCAGGATGAGCGTGCGCGGCAACACGTCGCGGTCGATGGCGAAGGTCAGTTGGAAGGTCGAGATGCCCGCCGGGCACGAGCTCGACATGGGCCCGAAGCTGCCGTACACGCTCGACGAGTTCGCCATCCAGCGCGACCCCGACGCGTACGCCGACCTGAGCTGGGCGACGATCGCGGTCCGCGGGCGCACGCAGCCTCTCGATCCAGGCAGTGCGCACTCAGCGCAACGGTCAGTTCTGGAGCGTCGGTCGCCTGATGGAGACCGAGGACGGCACCTGGCGCAAGGCGCAGGGCGTCGACAACTGGTCCATCTACAAGGGCGACGGCGGGTCGCTCGCGAAGACGAGCTCGGTCGCGACCCTCGTGGCGAACCAGTGGCTCGACAAGAAGTCGCGCAAGTCGGAGGACTACAGCGACGTCTGGAACCTGAGCCAGAAGATCGACGCCGCACCGTCGGCCGCGCAGAAGGAGTGGATGTACCAGAACATCAACATCCCCGAGGTCATCAACTACATGGCGATCAACAGCGTGATCCGCCACAACGACTCGGGTTGGTACAACTGGTTCATCGCGCGCGACACCGAGGGCACCGGGCGCTGGGAGCTGTGGCACTGGGACCTCGACTACACGTTCACCACGCCGGCGCGTGACGGCAAGGGCACCTTCCTCACGCCGGACACGTCGAACCGGCTGACGCAGGCGGTCCTCGCGTACCCGGACTGGAAGGAGATGTTCATGCGACGTCTCCGCACGCTCGCCGATCAGTTCCTGCCCGCCCCGAGGTTCGAGAGCCAGTGGGACGCCATCACCACGCCGTACGCGGCCGACTGGAAGCTCGACATCGCGAAGTGGGGCGGGCTCACCGCGGCCGAGGCGCGCAGCCGCCTGCTCGACGGGCTCGCCGACCGCCGCAACGTGATCGCCAACAACACCGGTCCGGGCAAGCCGGTCCCGGCGTCGCAGTCGGCCGAGCCGAACGTGGTGATCAACGAGATCCAGTACCACCCGAACGGCGGCGACGCGGCCGAGTACGTCGAGCTCGCGAACCCTTCGGCCACGGAGTCGGTGGATCTCTCGGGCTGGACGATCGACGGCATCGGGCTCACGATCCAGCCCGGCACCGTGCTCCTCCCGAAGGCGCAGATGGTGTTCGTCGCGAACGACACGGTGTTCCGCGCGACGTACGCGCCGGCGAGCCGGTTCGTGGGCGGCATGTTCTCGGGTCACCTCGCCGACGACGGTGAGACGCTCACGCTGCGCCAGGGCGCGCGGGTGGTCGACGAGGTCACCTACGCGCCGACGGCACCGTGGCCGACCGCGGCCGCGGGTGGGGGAGCGTCGCTCGAGCTGTCGACGCCCACCGCCGACAACTCGGTGGCCACCAGCTGGTCGGCGAACCCGGCCATCACCGGGACGCCCGGGCTCGCCAACAGCGCGCCCGTGATCCCGGACACGGCCAACCCGACGACGGGCATCACCGCGCCCACCGACGGCGCGATCGTGTACGGCCCGACGACGGTGACCGCGACGGCCGGCGACGACGTCGGCGTGGCGTCGGTCGCGTTGAAGGTCGACGGCACACAGGTCGCCGTCGACACGAGCGCGCCGTACTCCTTCTCGTGGAACGCCACGACGGTCGGACCGCACACGCTGCAGACGGTCGCCACCGACGGCGCGGGCAAGACCGGCTCGTCGTCGATCGTGAACGTCACGGTGCCGGTCGACTCCACCCCGCCCGGCGCGCCCGGCGCACCGGCGGCGTCGAACCTCGGTCAGCAGTCGGTGACGCTCACGTGGACGGCGGCGACCGACGACCGGTCCGTCGCGGGCTACCGCGTCGTGCGCAACGGCACCGTGCTCCCGGGCACGGTCAGCGGCCTGACGTTCACCGACACCGGGCTCACCCCCGCGACGCCGTACCACTACACGGTGCGCGCGGTCGACGCGAGCGGCAACGTGGGTACCGACAGCCCCGCGCTCGACGTGACGACGCTCGCCGTCGCCACGAACCTGTTCTCGGAGCTCTGGACCGGCGCCGACGGCACGGCGTGGTCGGCGGCCTGGGCCGCGACCACGAGCGCGGGCACGGTCGACACGCTCACGAACGCGGGGCGGTTGACGGTCACCAACACGTCGGGCGCCTACGCCCGGGCGCAGCTCAACGGACTCGCGGCACGCGCGAACGCCGAGGCGCTGTTCTCGTACCGGTGGACGGCGACCGGCTCGTCGGCGTACTTCACCGTGAACGTGCGCGGCTCGGGCGGATGGCTCAACGCCTACCGGCCCCGCAACGGCTACGGCGTCGAGTTCTCGTCGAGCTCGACCACCGCGACCGTCAACAAGTCGGTGAACGGCGTGAGCTCGGACCTGAAGTCCGTGTCCGGTGCGCAGCCGCTGAGCACGTCGAAGCGGTGGGTGCGGATGCGCGTGAGCGGCTCGACGATCCAGCTGCGCACGTGGCTCGACGGTCAGACCGAGCCGTCGACGTGGAACGCGACCGTCACCGACAGCACGGTGACGGCGCCGGGTCAGCTGTTCTTCTCGCTGGCGCGGGGTAGCTCGAACACCGGGACGAAGAGCGTGCTGATCGACGACCTCACGGTGAAGGACGCCGGCTGAGTCGTGACGGAGGGACTCAGCGGTTGGTGGTGACCGGCAACGTGGTGAGCTGACGCGTCACGAAACCGGGCCGCCAGCTCGGCGCCGCATCGGCGAGGGCGAGGTCGGGGAAGCGGCGCAGCACCGCGGGGATCACGACCTGGCCCTCGAGTCGGCCGAGCGCGGCCCCGACGCAGAAGTGCAGGCCCTTGCCGAAGGCCACGTGCCGGCTCACGTTGCGGTGCAGGTCGAAGGTGTCCGGGTCCTCGAAGACGCGCTCGTCGCGGTTGGCGGCGCCGAGCAGGAGCCGGACCCGCTCGCCGGGCTGCATCGTCCGGTCGTGCAGCGCCACGGGCTCGAACGGCCAGCGGCCGCCGCCCGACGCGACCTGGAGCGGGCCCATGAACCGGAGGGTCTCCTCGACGACCGCGGGTGCCACCGCCGCGTCGTCGCGCACCTCGGCCGCGACCTCCGGACGTTGGAGGAGCAGGAGCAGCGCGGTCGAGATCAGGCTCATCGTCGTCTCGTGGCCCGCGACGAGGAGCAGCACGATCAGCCCGAGGAGCTCGTCGTGGGTCAGCTGCTCGCCGCCGTCCTCGGCGGCGATGAACGCGGAGATCAGGTCGTCACCGGGATGGGCGCGACGGTGCTCGATGAGCGTGTTCGCGTACACGAGGAACTCGTCGGCGGCGCGCCCCGCGGCCGGGAGCGCCTCGAAGTTCATCGGGATCTCGTCGGGCGCGGTCATCGCCAGCGTCCACTCGCGCAGGCGCGGCGCCTCGCCCGGCGGGAGGTCGAGGAGCTCGCTGATGGCCATGATCGGGAACGGCCCCGCGATCGTGTCGATGACGTCGAATGACGGCGCGGCGGCGAGGTCGTCGAGCACGGCGTCGACCATCTCGGTGAGCCGCGGTCGGAGCGCCTCGACGCGCCGGGGTGTGAACGCCTGCGAGACGAGCCCGCGGATCCGGGTGTGCTGCGGCGGGTCGACGAACAGCAGCATGTTCTCCGACAGCATCCGCATCGACTCCGGCGCGCCCTGCGCGATGACCTCGCGCCACGGACTCGGCGTGGCCACACCGAAGCGCTCGTCGCGGAGCAGCGCGTCGACGTCGGCGTGGCGCGAGATCAGCCACCCGACCTCGGGGTGGTAGTGCGCCGGCGCGTGATCGCGCAGCGCGCGGTACCAAGGCACCGGGTCCTGTCGAAATGCCGGATCGTGGGGATCCCAGTCGTTCGGATCGAGGTCCGTGCCCACCGCGGTCATGGTCGGATACTCGCACGCCCCGAGGGCGCCTGCCTCGTGGTCGGCATGCCGACGCGACCACGGTGGCCGAGCGAGCCGACCCGGGTCATGGAGCAGGTCACGACGCACGCGCGCGCCGTCGACGGGCGACGAGCGCGGCGAGCGCGACGAGACCCACCGCGATGACACCGACCCCGACGACCACGAGGACGGTGTGATCGCTGGTCGTGGTGCCGGGCCCCGGGGGGAGCGGGAGGTCGGTGCTGCTCAGATACGTCCCCGAGCCCGGGAGCTGCGTCACGATCGTGGTCCACGCGGGTGTGACACCGCGTGACGTCAGGGCGGTGCGGTGCGAGTGCTGGAACCGGAAGAGCGTTCGATCGAGCTCGGGGATCGCGAGCGACAGGGTGCCGGGCCGGCGGAGCCGGCGCACCGGCGTCCCCGAGGGCTCGTAGGTCATCGTGACGCGGTACGCGTTGCCGTTGGCGCGCAGGTGGTCCGGGAGTCGGAGCTCGGCGCCGCTCTGTGGCGTGATCTCGATCCGGACCTTCCGGTCCGATCCGTGTGGCGCGATGGCACCCGCCCCGAGCGAGATCACCGCCTGGGCGTCGTCCGTGGCCAGGCCGAGCGGCCGGGAACCGGCCGCATCGAGGGCGACGGACGCCGTGGCGCCGTCCGGCGCTCGGTTCCCGGCCGAGAACGGCGGTGGTGGCTCCACCCAGCGGTACTTCGGCGCGGGCGCGAAGCCGTCGAAGAGTGGACGGATGCTGGTGTCCCGGAGTCCGAGGGTCGCCACCACGACGGCGAGGTACGTGACCGTGAGCACGACCGCGGCCTTCCAGCGCGATGCCCTCACCAGAGTGCCAGCACGTTCGCCACGACGTGGGTCAGTGCCGGGACCCTCCACGAACCGGTGACGCTCCGCTGCCAGGCCAGGAGCGCGCCGGCGGCGACGTCGAGGGGCAGCACCCAGATGCCGTAGGTGGTGACGTGGACGACCGCGAAGAGCGCGGCCGAGCCGAGGATCGCCAGGCGAGATCCGCCGATCGACAGCCAGCCGTAGACCAGCCTCCGGAACCAGATCTCCTCGGCGACGGCGGCACCCGCGTGCAGCGCGACCGCCGTCAGCGTGACCGTGCCGACGGACCGACCTCCGACGAGGACGCGACCGATGCCGAAGGCGGCGATGCCGACCACCAGCGCGGCGATCGGGGCGACGGTCGGAGCTTCCGGCGTGGGGACCGAGACGCGCAGGCCGACGATCGCGAGCAGGAGGAAGATCGCGACGAGCGCGAGCGTCGGGTGCTCGGTCGACGCGACGATTGCCGGCCGTGCCGTGAGCAGCATGCATCCGCCGGCGATGACGAGCGCAGGCTTGGCGACGTGCGCCCGAACGGGGGAGTACGCGACTGATGTCATGCGACACGGAACTCGGTCACGGCGACCACACGATTCGCGAACGGCAGATGGTCCGACGCCACGAACTCCGCGTCCACCGTGTGCTGTCCCGGCGCGAGCCCGGCGATGCGGTAGTCGAGCCGGTTGACCATCGCGACGACCTGCCCGTCGACGCTGATGTGGACGTGGCCGAGCCGCGGACGGATCGCGCCGCCCGCCTGGGTCCCGGGAACGAGGCGCGCACCGTGGAGGACCAGCCGGACGGTCGTCTCGGGACCGACCACGGCGTTCGGAGCCGGCGCCGCGATCTCGAGGCGGGCCGGGGTCCGGGGGCGTGCGGTCCCGCCGCCGGATCCGCACGCCGTCGCGACGGCGAGGAGCACCGTGATCGCCACCAGCAGCGCCGAGCTGCGGGTGAGCGCTCCGAGCGGTCCCGGCGCATCTCGACCGCGAACCGAGGTCATCGGTCGGGAGTGATGGTCGATCGTTGCGTGCGGCATGCAAAGAGTTTGTCCGGCGGAGAGCGAGCGACGGCATCGGCTCCGGGCAGTTTCGCACGATGACGAACGTCCCCGGGAGCGGCTGAGATCAGGATCGACGCACGCGGACCGTCGCGACGAGCGGTGGCCGGGTACCACGCGTCAGGCTGATGCGGAAGGAGTCGCCGACGCGCAGGGGTGTGCGGAGTCCGACGAGCATCACGTGGTCGCCGCCCGGTCGGAGGTTCAGCGTCCGGTGCGGCCCGACGCGTAGCGATCGGACCTCGCGCATCGTGGCCATGCCGTCGGCGTCGATCGCGCCGTGGTGCAGCTCCGCTCGTGCGGCGACCGCGCCCGAGACGCGTGCGCCGGTCAGTGTCACTGCTCGGTCGGTGTCGTTGACGACCGAGAGGTAGACCACGCCGGTTCCCTGCCGCTCCGCCGTGTCGCGCGACCACGCCGCGTCGACGTGAGGTCCCGCGGTCGAGTTGCCGCCACACGCAGCGACCACGACGATCAGCGCGAGTGCGGCGCCGATGCGCCGGGAGCCCCGGTAGTGGGTCACTCGGGTGTGCGAGCGCTCGCGCGGAGCAGGATCCGCATGTCGTTCGCGATCTTGTCCTCA
Organism: uncultured Acidimicrobiia bacterium; assembly: GCA_963756815.1. Taxonomy (GTDB): domain Bacteria; phylum Actinomycetota; class Acidimicrobiia; order IMCC26256; family JAENVU01; genus JAENVU01. The sequence continues at coordinate 1,333 of CAVWPR010000006.1, read as the reverse complement.
CTGAAGCCGTACGGCCAGGTGTCGACCACGCGGCCCTCGTCGTCGACGGCGAACGACAGTGCGCTGTGTCCGACGTCTTCCTCACCCTGCGCGTTCGTGGAGACCTCGTAGCGGACGCCGAACGCTCCGGCCACGGTCTGGAGGAGGTCGGGGTCCTCGGTCCGGAGCGCATGCGCGTCACGGAAGAAGTGCTCCAGGTATGACGTGAGGACCGGTCCGGTGTCGCGCGTCGGATCCACGGTCACCATCGCCACCTGCACCTTGGCCGCCTGCGCGGCGTCGAGCTTGTGGATGGCGAGGCGGAGCCCGGCGAGGGTGCCCGGGCAGATGTCGGGGCAGTTCGTGTAGCCGAAGTACATCAGGAGCAGACCGTTCGGCGCGGCCTTGATCGGGAACTCGGCGCCGTCCTGGGATGCGTCGGGGAGCGTGAAGTCGCCCAACGCGTCTCAGAGGCCGCTGCTGCAACCCGGCGATCGTGTCGGACCGGGCGGCACCGGGGGCGGAGGAGCCCCCGCAGGCCGACACGAGCACCGCGAGGAGCGCGGCGAGGAGTGCGAGCCCGCTCCGCAGTCGCATGTCGTCGATCCTCGCTCCGTCGACGTTCCGGGTCGTCCGGTCACACTCCGATCGTGTGCCGCATGACGGACCAGTCAAGCAGACGTCGCCGCGAGATTCTCGTGCGCGCGCCTCCACCGGTGGCGTTCCTCGCTGACGCCATCGACAAGGATTGGCGATCGTGGAGCGGAGACGGACGAACCGTCGGAACGGCACCTGTCGTCGGCGCTGCGGTACCGGTGGTGACCGCGGCGATCGGGATGTCGGTCGTGCTCATGTGGCGCGCCGCGCACGTGCTGGCCGACCGGCGCACCGCGGTGAACCAGTTGCGGCTCGACACATGGCTGGATCCGTCGGCGGCACGGCTCGCGGTGACCCTGCTCGGCGCGGTCGGTCTCGTCGCGGCGGTGCTGCTGCTCGGTCGCCGGACACGCGCGCTCGGCGCGCGGATCGCCGCCGGAGGTCTGCTGGTGCTCGCCGTCTATCTGGTCGCGGTCTGGGTGACGGGTCAACCGGTCGGATGCCTCTGCACGATCTCCGCTCGTCGTGGCGACTGGTTCTCGCGTGGTGAGGCGATCGTGGTCGCACTCGCGTTCGCGGTCGTCTGCGAGTGCATCGCTCGTGGGTCCGACGCATCGGGGCCTCCCCGCGACCGCGGTGCGTATCGGACTCTGACCTGCGGGGCCGCCGCCGCGCGGGAGTACCCTCGCGCGGCTTCGGGGCGCTTAGCTCAGTTGGTCAGAGCGCTGCGCTTACAACGCAGTGGTCGGGGGTTCGA
>CAVWPR010000005.1:0-512261 GCA_963756815.1 uncultured Acidimicrobiia bacterium | reverse complement strand
GCCCGTCTCCGGGCTCGCCCGGCGCGGCCCGATCGAGCAACGAGGGGAGCCGGGTCGTCGATGGCATCGGCGGGGTCGGGGTCTGGTCCCGGGCGTCGAGCGAACGGCGGAAGAGGGTGCGCCACCTCCGTACGTAGAGATCGGCGGTGGAGTGGTCCTCGCCGTAGGTGAAGCGCAGGAACTCGCGTGACGGCGCGACGAGGGACCGCGCCACCGCCAGCCGGCGGCGGATGCCGCCGCCGCGCAGCTCGGCCAGCCGGGACCGTGACGAACGCACGGACGCGGCGACCGGCGGTCCGACGAGGATCTGCTTCTCCACGAGCTGGGCCAACTCGTCCGGGAGTGCGATGCCGAACGCCTCGACCGTCGCGCGCACGGCGGTGCCCACGATCGGTGTCACCTTCCACCGGCGACTCAGCTCCAGCGCGTGGCCGACGTCCAGCTCCGGGTGCGTGAGCACCTGCGCGACGTCGCGGACCGACAGTGCCCGGCCGAGGCCGTCACCGACGGCGGCGTGCAGGCACACCTCCACGAAGTGCGCGTCCCACGACGGCGCGGGCACGGACCGGCCGTTCACCGTCACCTCGCAGCGCGCCTCGATGATCTCGTCGACGTCGATCGACGCGCCGGCGAGCCCGGGGACGAGCGTCCGGTGCAGGTCGATCACCACGCCGCCGGGGTGGACGAGGGTGAGCGCCTTGCCGATCCTCGCGTCGTAGCCCGGCGCCGGCTCGGGTCGGGAACGGTGGTACCCGTACGCCTCGAGCGCCCGCGTGGCCTCGTCGTGGCGGTCGCCGGTCACGAGCACGTCGAGGTCGGTGAACGGACGCACCGCCGGGTTCGGATACGCGCCGTGGGCGAGCGCGGCGCCCTTCAGGACCACCGCGTCCAGCTCGGCGAGCACGGGCTCGAGGCGGATCAGCTCGCCTTCGAGCTGCACCGCGTGGATCGCCTCACCCTCGAGCTGCGCGCGCAGACGGTCGCACGCGACCTCGTCGAGGTCGACGAGGTCGTGTTCGTAGGCCTCGGCCAGGAAGCCGGTGAGACCGTGTGCGAAGACGTCGTCGATGCGGTCCGACCACCCCCGCCGGGGCAGGGTGATCGTGTCGGACACGCCCAGACCCGCGAGCGCGAGCAGCGCCGGGTCGATGCGGCTCAACACGTCGGCTCGGCCAGACCGGCGGCCACGAGCTCGGTGGCGAAGGCGCGGACGACGTGCTCGACCTCGGTCGGTGCGGCGTGGGTGCGGTCCGCCATCGCGGCCGCGGCCTCGGCGATGCTCCGCCCGGACGCGAAGGCGGCCCAGAGCTCGGGCCCGGCGCCGTCGAGCCGGCGCACGGGTGCCGCCGCGCCGCCGGCGTTGACGAGCAGGCTGGTGCCGAAGTCGCGGGTCGCGGCGGGCGCCAGCTCCAGGCGAACGTCGCGTCCGAGCAGGCCGGACCCGTCGGTCACCGTGTCCGACTCCATCAGCTCGGCGCGCTGACCATTGCGATGCCGAACGCCGACGCGCCGGCGAGCTCGAGGCGCGATGCGGCTTCGCGCGCCTCCTGGTCCGTGACCTCACCTGCCTCGATGACCCACAACACGCTCCGGGTGCTCCAGGCGAAGATCGTCGCGGAGGGATCTTCGAGGAGCGACGGCCCCGCGATGACGGTGACGTCCACGCCGGCCGACGCCAGTGCCTCGAAGAGCTGTGGCAGTCGCTCGAGGAGATCGTCGGACTCGACCTCGCTCGGCGCGAGGACACGGAGGTTCTGCAGGCGGCTCGGTACGAGGTGCTCCTGGACCTGGCCGTTGAGACGTCCCGAGTGGGCGACGGTCAGCATCTCCGTCAGCGTCGGCGCACCGCGCGTCGCGGTGGCGTCGATGAACCAGCTCTGCCGGGCGTTCGTCGGCACGAGCGCGACGTTGAGTCCGAGCTCGGCGAGCGCAGCGGCGAAGTTGGCCGCCACGCTGTCCTGCGCATCGCCGACGGGCGAGGTCACGACGATGGCGCGCGGCAGCTGGTCGGTGGCCACGCTCGTGGTCGCGAGCGCTCGATAGGCCGCGTCGAGGCTCGTCCCCGGCTCGGCGAGCTGGGTGAGGTCCGACTCGAACTCGACCGGCAGCGTCGACAGGACGGGTGCGCCGAGGGCCCGGACCGCCGAGCGCGGCTCGCGGATCGTCCGGTCGAGGACGTCGATCAGGACGGGGACGCCGATGGCGAGCAGGAGGCCGAGTCCCAGCGCCACCGCGATCGGCGTGAGCGAGGACGGGAGCTGCGGCACGATCTGGGTCGGGTTCGGCCGCTCCACGACCGTCGCGAAGCCGGACGGGGTGAGGGCGTTGACGCTGTTGTCCGCGTAGGTCTGGCGAGCGCTGAGGATCTTGCTGATGAGGGCGCGGTGCTCGTACGCGAGCAGGACCGTGTCGATCGGCACGTCCGGCGACGCGGCGACTGTCGACGACGCCTGATCGGCCCCGGTGGTGGCGTCGGTCGCGCGGAGCTGGGCGAGGAGACTGGCGTTCGCGGCCTGCAGCTGCGAGTCGACCTCGTTGAGACGCTTCTGGTACAGCTCGAGGGACAACCGCGCCGACTTCTGCGCGCCACGCTCGTCCTCGCCGACCGCGTCGGACCGACGGCTGCGGTACGCGTCGGCGTAGCTCGACGCGAGCTTCACGGCCATCGCCTGGTCGGGTGCCTCGACGGAGAGCGTCAGGATGTCGCCGCGACCGGTGGCGCCGTTGTTGCTGCCCGTCTTGGTGGTCGATGCCGGATCGAAGTTGCTCTTGAAGCCGAACGACACCGCGGTGCGGTCACCGGCCTGGAGCTTGGCCCCGTCCATCGCCGCGGTGGTCGTCGCGGGGTCGAGCGCCAGCTGGGCCTGTCCCTGGAGCAGCTCGGGCGGGACCCCGCCCGGGACCGCGCCGTCCTTGCCCCGCGTCGGCACGAGCAGGAGGACCGATGCCTGCCACCGGTCCTCGCCCCGCACCTGCTTGCGCGTGAAGAGGAAGACACCGAGCGCGATGCCGGACAGGAGGAACAGCGCGACCGACACCCGCCAGTGACGACGAACGGATCCGATGATGTCGGCGACTTGCATGCAGTCCTCTGGCGCTGGCGCAGATGGTGTGCGGAGGGTGAATCCGATCGAACCGGACGGGCCCGTCCGAAAGCCGTCCGGCGAAGGCCACCACTCTACCCGCCGCCGGGCGTGGCTACTCGCGGGGAAGGGGGTGAAGTGGACGAATCCTTACCTGCGGCATCCCGGCGGCCGGAGCCGCTCGCTCGGTCGCCGCGGCCGCGCGGGGAGCCGCCGGCAGCACACCGCGGGTAGCCTGTCACGCCGACCAGGGCCGTTGAGGGAGCAATGATCCATCTGAACCGCATTGCCGCGGCCGAGGCGCGTCCAGCACCATCGCTCGGGCTCGTCGATGCCTGACGAGACACGTCCCGTGGGTCAGATCGGCGTCGACGAGTTCCTCCCACCGGAGCCGCCGCCCCCGGTGGTCCGAGCACCCGAGGCCGAGCCGGACGAGGACCGCTCCCGGCCGATCGACCCCGAGAAGCGCCGGTTCTGGATCGGCGTGCTCGTGATCGCCGTGGTCGGAGCCGCGATCCGACTCGGATACGTGCTGACCGACCACCGGATCATCATCGGCGGCGACGGCTTCGACTACCACTACAGCGCCCTCCGCCTGGCCGACGGGCTCGGCTTCGTCCGTGCCTTCGGTGACGTCGGAGTGCCGGCGGCGCACCTCCCGCCGGGCTGGACCACGCTGCTCGGCGGCGTCAGCTGGCTCGGGCTCCGGAGCCTGCGTGACCACCAGCTCGTCGGGGTCGCGCTCGGCCTGACGCTCGTCGTGCTCGCGGCCATGATCGGGCGTCGGTACTTCAACCCACGCGTCGGGCTGATCGCGGCGGCGTTCGCCGCCGTGTACCCGGGGTTCTGGCTCCTCGAGGGCAACGTGTTGGCCGAGCCGCTGGCTCTCGTGCTGCTCGGCGTGCTGCTCCTGCTCGTCGCGGACCTGCGAGACCGGCCGACCTGGCCGCGCACGGTCCTCGTCGGCGTCGTCGCGGGGGCGCTCGCGCTGACGCACCCCGAGCAGCTCGTGGTGGCTGCCGTCGTCGTCGCACCCATCCTCCTCGGGTCGCGTGCCCTGTCCGTGAGGCAGCGGCTCGCACGCCTCGCGGTCGTGACCGTCGTCGGCGCGGCGGTGCTCGCACCCTGGGCGGTCTACAACTCGACGCGCTTCGAGGACCCGGTGCTCATCTCCACGGGCGGTGGCGCGATCTTCCTGGGCGCGAACTGCGCGCCCGGCTCCTACACCGGGCCGGGCCTCGGCTTCTCGGACGGCACGTGCCGGGCGAAGCTCTCCGCCGAGCATCCAGGCTCCGACGAGTCACAGCTGGACAGCCTGGCCCGGTCGCAGGCCTTCCAGAACATGCGCGACCACTCCGGACGGTTGCTCGTCGTGATACCGGCGCGGCTCGGCCGCCTGCTGGCGGTGTTCCGACCGAGCCAGACGGTGGGATTCGTCGCGCAGCAGCTGGTCGTGGACACGTGGCTCGTGTGGGCCTGGGTGGCATCGTTCTGGGTCATCCTGATCGCCGCCGCCGTCGGCGCGGTGATGGCGCGCCGACGCGGTCGAGCGGTGTGGCCGCTCGTGGCGCCGTTCGCCGTGTCGGTCGTGCTCCTGCTGGTCGTCGTACGGCGATCCGCGGTACCACGCGCTGGCGGATCTGGGGCTCGTCGTGTTGGCGGGCTTCGCGATCGACCGGCTCCTGGCCCGCCGTTCGGAGGCTCCGCCGCCGGCCGCGCCGCGACGTCCGTCGGCGCCGGCGGCGCGCGCCCGGACGGCGCGCGCGAACCGACTGCCTTCGGTGCACGTGTCGCGCTGACGAACGGGCGCGAGTCCGGTCAGCCGGTGGGCGGTTCCTCCGGGAGGGGCACGGTCGCGGGCGAGGTGCCGGCGGGCGTGCTGGTGCGCTCCAGTGGATCATCGTGGCACCGCCGACGATCGCGGCGGTGCCCCCGACGACGAGCTTCTCGACGTCGGCGCCGGTGAACGGCAGCTGCCCGCCGCTCGCGGCGGCGACCTGCGTGCCCGACGCGGGGCGCGGCTCGGTGGCCGGCTCGACCTCGGTGGGGGGCTGGGGCGGCGGGCTCGTGACGGCGCCGGCCGGGCTGACGGAGATGATCGTGGGGATCGCGAGCGCGACGGAACCCGCACCGAGGGTCCTGAGCAGGAAGCGCCGGCGACCGACGCCCTCCTCGGACGGACTTGCTGCTCCCAACTCGCCCATTGCGCTTGGCCCTTTGCCTGCCCCATCCGTGAGGCAGTGAAAGAAATATAGGGGATTGCTCGGGATGCCGTCGATGGGCGTTCTGCACCATCGCCTGCCATCTTGCTCGGCGCCGACGGTTCGCAACCGCGAGATGTACCGATTTCGCACGATGTTGTGCGATTGTTGGTCGATGAACGCGGAGCGTGGCGGGAGACGCGCGGCGGGCTTCAGGTCCGCGACACGGAGGCGACGAGCGCGTCCACGACCCGGCGGGCGTCGTCGTCGTCGAGGCTCGTGAAGAACGGCAGCCGGAGCAGCCGGCCGCTCACCCGGTCGGTGACGGGGCACTCCGTCGCGCGCGCCGCGAACCTGCGGCCGCCGGGCGAGCTGTGCAGCGGCACGTAGTGGAACGTCGCGTGCACCCCGACGGCGGCCATGTCGGCCAGGGCGCGGTTGCGCCGCTCGGTGTCGGGGAGCAGGACGTAGAACATGTGGTACGCCTGCTCGCAGTTGGCCGGGACCGACGGCAGCTGCAGCCCGAGCCGATCGGCGTGGGGCTCGAGCAGCTCCTGGTAGCGGTCGAACACGTGGCGACGCTTGGCGAGGATCTCGTCGCGTCGCTGGAGCTGCCCGTAGAGGAACGCGGCGAGGACGTCGGCTCAATCCGAATGACGACCCGACGTCCTGCCACGAGTACTTGTCGACCTGACCGAGCAGGAACGCCTGCCGGTTCGTGCCCTTGTGGTACAAGACGTTCGCCCGCGCGACGTCGTCGGCCCGGTTGACGATCGAGCGCGCCGCCCTCGCCGCAGATGAAGTTCTTCGTCTCGTGGAAGCTCAGGGACGCGAAGCGACCGAAGCTGCCGAGCGGGCGACCGTCGCGCCGACCGAACAGGCCGTGCGCGTTGTCCTCGACCAGCTCGGCACGCGGCCACTCGGCGAGCACGGTGCTGATGCCGTCGACGTCGCAGCCGACGCCGGCGTAGTGGATCGGGACGACCGCGCGCACGGTGGGGTCCATGAGCTCGCGCGAGGTGACGCGGGTCGAGGCCGAGCGTCGTCTCCTCGATGTCGCAGAAGAGCACCCGGGCGCCCTGGCGAACGAAGGCGAGCGCGGTCGTGACGAACCCGAAGGAGGGCACGACCACCGTGTCGCCGGGGCCGATGTCGAGCAGCATGGCGCTCATCTCGAGCGCCGCGGTGCACGAGGTGGTCAGCAGCACGTCGCTGCGCGCCGACCTCGGACCGGAGGAGCTCGGCGGCCTTCGCCGAGAACGGGCCGTCGGCCGAGGTGTGGCCGAGCTGCATCGACCGCCGACCGCATGAGCTCGATCTCGTCGCCCTCGAGGCTGGGCCGGTTGAAGGGGATGGGCTCGGGCGTCACACCGGTCCCGAGGTCCGGATCGCCGAGCGTTCCACGGCTCGTGGTCATCACGGGAAGGTAGCGCGGTCGGAACGCGGGTTCGTCCGGCGGGGCGCGGATACTGTGATGTCGCTTCGGGTCCGAACGGGGGGAGCGACCGTGGGCTCGGTGCTCCTGCACTCGGGCATGCCAAAGACGGGTTCGACCAGCATCCAGACGTGGCTCTTCGAGCAGCGGGATCTCCTGGCGGCCAACGGGGTGCACGTCGTGCTCGACCGGGCCGCACCCGATGGCAGCTCCTACCGGATCGGTCCCGTCGGCGACGCGCCCATCGTCAACGCCAACGTGTTCCTGTTGCGATACGCCGGCGCGCGGCAGCGACGGGAGGGTCGGGACTCCCTCGCCGCGCTGAGCGCCGAGTTCACGGCGGCCCTTGATGCCGCGGTCGCCGAGCTGGGCGACGTCGTGATCTCCTCCGAGGGCTTCGCATCGCTGTTCCAACGGAGCGATGAACCGTTCCTCGAAGCACTCGACGGCCTCGCTGCCCGTCACGAGGTCACCGTGGCGCACTACGTACGACCGCAGGACACCGCCCTCGAAGCGCGCTGGCGCCAGTGGGGCTTCGCCGGACGCGACGCACCATCGGCCTGGGTCGTCTCCGAGTCCGATGCGCTCCGATACGGCGAGTCGTACGCCGCGGTGACGACGCGCATGTCGCGCTTCGCCTTCGACGTCCGTCCATTTCGGAGCGACCTGCTCGCCGGCGGGAGCGCGGTGCAGGACTTCGCCTCGCACTTCCTCGGCATCGACGACCCTCCGCCGATCGCACGAATGAACCCCGGCCTGTCGATCGACCTCGCGAACCTGTTGCACCTCTCCCCGCCGGAGCTGCTCGCGCGGCCGGCTCGCACGAACGGCACGGGATGGCGACAGGGGGAACTCGCCGGGATCAGCGCGCGCTGGGACGTCGCGGTCTCCGATGCCGCGAAGGACGCCCGCGCAGTGCTCGGCCAGTACGCCCGCAACGAGTTCGAGGCATCAAACCGGACCCTCGCGACGGCGCTCGGATGGCCCGTGGAGGATTTCGTCGTCCCGCCGGCCGACGAGCGGTGGGTGGGAGCGGGAACGGGCGAGCTGCTCGCCGCCCTCGACCGGCTCTGGACACCTGATGCCGACGCGACCGTGTTGGGCTACCTGTTCGCCGCATTGGGCGAGCTGTGGAGTGACCGGCGCCGCGCCTGAACTGCATCGCAGACCCGGACTCGACGGCGACGTGGAGTGTCCGGCGAGCGTCACCTGCCGAGGCGCAGACGTAGTCTCCGGTCGTGGAGCGGTCGCCCGACATCGTGCTGTTCATGACCGATCAGCAGCGGCGGGACCAGGTCGGATACGCCTCCGGAGGAGCCTTCGAGACGCCCGTGCTCGACGCGCTCGCGGAAGAGGGCGTCGTCTTCACCGGCGCGTACAGCGCGGCGTCCACCTGCATCCCGGCGCGTACGGGGTTGCTCACGGGTGTCCAGCCGCGACGGCTCCCGGCCCAACTCGGGACGTACGCGCTGCGGGAAGGTGTGTGGACGATCGCCCACGCGCTGCGGGGCGCGGGGTACGAGACCGCGTTGATCGGCAAGATGCACTTCACCCCGGTGCACGCGCGGCATGGGTTCGACGTGATGCGCACGAGCGAGCACCTCGGCGCGTCGACGCTGGGGCTCCGGCCGGACGGCGCGCCGGATCTCGACGACTACCACCAGTGGCTGGTCGAGCGAGGGGTTGCGGCGTGGGGTGCGCTCGAACCGGGCCGTGCGCCGCAGATCCTGCCGCGCCGGCCGGACGGAGTCGGACCCGTGCCGTTCCCGTACCTTCTCGAGTACCACCCGACCACGTGGGTCGTCGACGAGGTGCGCACGTTCCTGCGTGGACGTCGGACGGATCGACCCCTGTTCCTGGTGGTGTCGTTCCCGCACCCGCACACGCCGCTCAACCCGCTCGGGCCGTACGCGACGAAGTACGACGTCGAGGACACCGAGCTCCCGACCGACGGCGACGAGGTCAACGAGTCGCTGCCCGAGGTGTTCCGCGAGGCGATCGACAACGACGGCGCGGCGTACTCGCCCTGGCGGGTCCGGGACCACGGTGCGGACGTCCTGCGACGGCGCCAGACGCAGGTTCGGGCGCTGGTCAACCAGATCGACGACGCGCTCGGTGCCCTGCTGGCGCACTTCCCGCTCGACCGGACGGTCGTCGCGTTCACTTCCGACCACGGTGACTACGCCGGCCATCGCGGGCTCGGGCGGCAAGGCACCGTGGATACCCTTCGACGACCTCGTCAGGGTGCCGCTCGTGCTCGCCGGCGCGGGGATTGCCGCGGGTCGGCGGGTCGACGCCCTCGTGCAGTCGAGCGACCTGCCGTTGACGTTCTGCGAGCTCGCCGACGTCCCGCTGCCGATGGACGAGTCCGAGTTCGACTCGTGCTCGCTCGTCCCGCACCTGGTGGCCGACGCCGAGGTGCCGGACGACCGCACGGTCCGGTTCCTGTTCAACGCCGGGCTGGCCCGGTGTTCGGCGCGGGCCGACCAAGCTGATCTGCCACTGGCCGAGCTGGTCGAAGCTGCTCTTCGACCTCGAGCGGGATCCCGGCGAGACCGTCGACCGCAGCCAGGAACCCGAGTACGCCGACGTCCTCGCCGAGCTCGAGGGCATCGTGTGGTCGGGTATCACGGACGAACCGCCGCCGGATCGGTTCGTCGACTGGGCGCTCCGGGCCGGAGCCGACGCGCCGACACCCGGGTGAGCCGGTCAGCGCAGGCGCGGGCGGCCCGTATCGGCGTCGTTCACGGCCGTCGAGGAGCAGCGGTGCCGCCGCGGCCGGTGTGAAGGCGTCGCAGGCCCGTCGCCACGCGGCCGTCGCGAGCGCCGATGCGAGGCGCGTGTCGTCCGCAAGGAGCGCCAGCGCCTCGGCCAGGTCGGCGACCGAGCCGTCGCGAGCGACGAGCGCGGCGCCACCGGTCGCCCACAGCAGAGGCGGCCGGGCGGTGACCACGGCCGGCACGCCGGCGGTCATGGCGTCGATCAGCTTGACCGGCAGCTGGTGGTCCCCCCAGACCCCCGGGCGCGACACGATCGCGACCGCATCGCTGTCGCGGAGCAGCTCGAGGCCACCGGCGAGGCTCGTGTGGCCCGGTCCAGTCCTCCCAGGGCAATGCGTCGGGCGGGGCCGACGCGGTCACGGACAATCGCACGTTGCGACGGCGGGCCAACTCCGCCGGCGGCGGCTCGTAGCTCGGTGATCCCCTTGTGCTCGCGCACCGTCCCGACGAAGGCGATCCGGAACACGTCGTCGGTTCCCGGGACGCGTGGCTCGGGCGCAGGCGCCGTCGGCGCGCACGTGGGGCACGACGTGTCCGCCGTAGAGCTCCTGCAGCAGCGGGTTCGAGGTGATCACCCGCATCGACCGCAGGGCGCGCCGCGCCCATCCGAAGCGGTACGGCGCACGGCCGTTGCGAGCAACGCGCTTGGCCCGAACGAGCATCGATGCGTCGCCCCACGGATCGAGGAGCTCCGGATCGTCGACGTCGACGATCACCGGCACGACGTCCTCGACCGCACGGGCGAGCCGCAGCAGCTCGGGGCGCGGCTTGCACACGAGGACCGTGGTCTCCGGTCCGAGCTCGCGCCGGAGTCGGCGCTCGAGCCCGGCGAGGTCAGGCTCGGTGTGCACGCACGCGAGGAACTCCTCGTGGTCGCGCAGCGGCTCCCAGAGAGGCCCGTCGGCCACCGTGAGATAGGTGAAGTCGAGACCGGCCTCGCGGGCGGTGAGCCACAGCGAGTACACCCGACCGACGCGGTTCTTCCCGGTCGTGCTGCCTAGGGCGACGACACGCGATCGCATGGCCCTCCGTTCGACATCTCCATGCCGGTCCGCGTCGCGCGCCGGCGCGCCAGTCCGGGTACCGCCAGGGCACCGAGGCGCGCCCAGTGTCGCAGGTTCCTCGGCTGGGTCCGCGCTGCGAGCAGGGCGAGCCGGCGGGCCTCCGCGATCCGGCCGAGCCGGAGGGCGCGGTGCGATGCGGTGGCGGCGGTGTTCGCGAGCATCGGAGGGTCGAGCGCGAGGCGGTGACGGTGACGGTCGAGGATCCGGACGGAGCCCGCGAGCACTGCTGCGTCGTCGGCGCGGATGTTGTCGCCGCGGCCCACCCAGCGTTCGACCAGTGGTCGCATCACTGCGCCGCAGCGCAGCCCGCGCCGGCCGAGCTCGGGCCCGAGACGCAGCGCGAGCTCGAGGTGCTGCGCGGCTCGTTGCTCGGCGATCGAAGCCGCCGATCTCGAGGAACAGACGGCGATCGACGAGGTACGACCCCCCGGTCTCGATCAGGGCGACGATCGACCCCACCGCCGGGCTGAGCACGTGGGGCACGGGTGCCCGGCAGACCACGTCGCTGCCCTCGAGCCGCTCTGCGTACCCGCAGCTGACGAGAGCCGTCCGCGGTGCGCGCCGTCGCGACGAGGAGGCTCGAGATCCAGTCGGGCGTGACCGTGTCGTCGCTGTCGAGGAACGTCAACCATCGACCCCGTCCCCGTCGTGCGCCGATGTTGCGAGCCTCGGCAGCTCCGACGCGTTCCGACGGCGACGTAGCGGACGCGGGAGTCCGGGATCGCCCCGACCACCGAGGCGGTGTCGTCCGTCGACGCATCGTCGACGACGATGACCTCGAGGTCCACGGCGTCCTGGCGCAGCACCGACGAGATCGCGCGGCCGATCACGTCGCCACGGTCGTGCGTGGGGATCACCACGGTCACCGCGGGCTCGGTGCTCATGTGCGCGCCGCGCGTCCAGCGCCCGTCGGTAGAAGTCGAGCATCCCGCGCGCCGCTGCCTCGGCCGTGAACTGCTCGAGGAAGCGGCGCCGTGCGGCGTCGACGTGCCGGCGGGCGTCCACCGGCGACCCCAGACAGGCGGCGACGGCGTCGGCGAGCGCCGCCGCGTCGTCGGGCGGGATCAGGCGCGCCTCGTCCGGCGTGAGCACCTCCCGGACCGCGGGGAGGTCGCTGGCGACGATCGGGATCTCGAGCGCCATCGCCTCGAGCAGCGTGCTGCCGAGACCCTTCCCATCGCGACGGGAACGCGAACACGTCGGCGGCGCCGAGCAGGTCGGCGACGTCGTCGCGGTACCCGAGTACCCGCACGCTCGATGTCAGGCCCGCGCCTTCGATCTGCGCGCGCGCAGCGCCTCGCTCTGCGCCCCGGGCCGCCCGGCGAGCAGGACCGTGAGGCCGGGCCACCGCTCCACGAGGCGCGGCGTCGCGTCCACCAGGGTGTCGTGCCCCTTCTGCCATTCCTCGCGTCCGATCGCGAGCACGACCGGCACATCGTCGGCGAGGCCGAGTCGTCGGCGGGTCTCGTCGCGACGGATCTCGGTGCGGCGACCCAGCACCGACCGGGTCCCGACCTCGGGCGACGACGTCGATGCGACTTCGGGGAACGCGCAGGCGAGCGGCCATGACGTCGGCGACGTGGCTCGTGATCGCGTGGAACCGCACGGCGAGGCGGGCGGTGACCGCGTCGGTCGCCTGCGCGGCCCGGAGCTTCCATGCCGCGACGCCGGGCGTGGTCGCCTGGGTGTCCCCGTAGGCCACGTTGACCAAGCTGCTGACGACAGCGGACCGTGCGAGCCGGGCGCCGACCCGGCCGGCCTGGTCGGCTTCGAAGAGCGTCGTGTGCACGAGGTCCGGACGCAGGGCGCGGGTGAGGCGGGCGACCCGCACGACGTCGCCGGCGCGCCCGCCCGATCCGGTGAGCGGGTGGACCTCGGCGCCAGCACCGCGGAGCTGCCCGGCGAGCGACCGTGGTCGGTCCCGGAGGTACGCCGACGTGCAGCTCGAGGCCCTGGGTGACCAGCGCGGGCGCCATCGCGGCGAGGGACTGCTCGGCGCCGCCGCTCGGATCCAGGCTGTCGATGACGGTGAGCACGCGCATGGATCGTGAGGTCGCAGTCGTCTGGACGGACGGCGGCGTCAGGCTACCCGCCGCTGCGTCGCCGGCCGTCGGTGATCTGCGTCGCCATGGCGAGCAACTGGTCCCCGTACCTCTCGGCGAACCACCGCGCGCCAGCGGCCGAGAAGTGAACCCCGTCGGGGCGCAGCGTGCCCACCGACGGGACGACGCGACGCGGGGTCCACCCGGGGCAGACCACCTCGCGCGAGATCGAACAGACGCGTCTTGCTCGACTCCGCGGTCTGCAGACGCGGCAGCACGGACTGGTCGAGGTGGCGGATGCGGGTGGTGTCGAGGGGGCTGAGCTGCGTCGCGATCCCCTGCTGGTCGATGCACGGCGCAGTCATCCAGACGACGCTCGCACCGGTCGACGACAGCGTCCGCACCGCGGTCCGGTACTCGCGCAGCAGGAAGTTGTCCAGGGCCGGATCGCCGAACGACGTGAACCGCTGCGCGCCGGGGAGCTTCCGGTCCTGCGTGTCGGCGATGCTGCTCAGCACGACGACGAGATCCGGTCGGATGCGCGCGAGCAGGTGTGGCCAGGCGCGCGACGGCGGCACGACACCGGGCTCGCTGGTCGCCGATGCCGAACGTCGGAAGCTCGCCGTCCGTGGCGACGCCGCATCCCTCCACGGCGCGGTTCCACACGATGGCCCGCCGGTGCTCGGCAGCCCAGCGGTCGAGGCCGTAGCCGAGCGAGAGCGCCTGCGAGTCGCCGACGACGAGCACCTTCGGGAGGTCCGCGAGCACGCGTCGCCGGTGCCGCTCGGCGTCGGCCAGCATCGTGGTGGCCGCCTGCTGGGCGTACGCCTCGGGCGCGAGCCCGGGAGTGCTCGGCAGCTCGCTCATGCCGTCGACGTCGGAGCGCTCCGCCTGCAGTCGGAGCATCGCCTGATGGAACGGCCTGAAGAAGCCTGATCCGCCGCCAGTCGCCGCCGGGAGGTCGGCCCACACGAAGGGCGCCCCACGGGCGGCGAGGAGATCGAACCCGGCTCCGAGCGCCGCGGTGATCGTCTCGGTGTCTCGGGTCCCCGCGCCCGCTGCGAGGTCCGCCGGGCTCGTGCCGTCCCACTGGTCCGCGAGCACGAGAACGGCGTCCGGGTCGTCGCGCCGCACGATCGTGGGCCACTCGTGTGCCCAGTTCGAGCACGTGCGCCCGTGCGCGGTTCCCACCAAGGGGCCGGTGCAACGGAACGGCGCTGCGACCTGCAGGCGGGTGCCGTTGCGCGCCGCCGCGACCCGCAGCGGCGCCCAGCAGCGGGTCGTCCTGGGACCGGGGGATGACGAGCAGGTCGAGCACGCCGTCGTCAGCTCGAGCGGCGGCGGCCGACGCCGGGTTCTGACGCAACGCGGCGAACGGGTCGGCGGCGGAGCGGTTCACGAACACCACGCCGGCGGCGACGACGGTCACGGCCGCGAGCGGCGCGAGCGTCCAGCGGATCCAGCGGGGGAAGCGGGCCAGCGCGCCGTGGATGATCGGCTGCTCGACGTAGCGGTACGACGCGATCGCGACCGCGAACGTGACCCCGACGCGCAGCGCGAGCAGTGACCATCCGGAGAGGCCGGTGCGGGACGCGGTCAGCCACAGGTAGATCGGCCAGTGGTACAGGTAGAGCCCGTACGAGATGCGACCGATCGGTGGGAGTGGCCAGGCGGAGAGCACCCGCCGCACGGGCCCGACATCGGCGAGGATCGCCAGGATCGCAGCGCAGGTGAGCAGCGAGAACGCGAGGAATCCACCGCGGTACAGCGCGACGTCCACCAGCGACGCGGTCGCCGCCCACCACAGGAGTGCGGCGAGTCCGACGCATCCGAAGGCGGCGAGGAGCCGGCGAACCGTCCGCGGGAAGTCGCGGCCCGTCCACGCGAGGACGGCGGCGAGCGCGCCGCCGATGAGCAGCTCGCCGATCCGCGTGTCGGTGCCGTAGTAGAGGCGGTCCAGTCCGGCGCCGCCGTGCGACAGCACGGTCATCCACACGGTGGACGCGACGGCGGCGGCACCGAGCAGCGCCGCGACCAGCAGCGGCGAGCAACGGCGACGCGCGAGGAGCAGGAGTCCGATCGGCAGGAGCAGGTACGCCTGCTCCTCGATGGCGAGTGACCAGAAGTGCTGCGCCGGCGACGGCGCCGAGAACAGGTCCAGGTAGGACGTGCCGCTCAGGATGAAGTGCCAGTTGGCCGTCCAGGTGGCGGCCGCGAACACGTCGCCGGGGAGCGCGTCCGCCTGCGGGCGGACCGCCACGGTGGCGCCGAACAGGACGACGCCGGCGAGCGCGATGAACGCGGCCGGCATGAGTCGGCGGGCGCGCCGGCTCCAGAAGCTGCGGAGTCCGGCGCCCCCGACGACCGGGTTGCGGAGCAGGACGCCGGTGATCAGGAACCCGGAGAGGGTGAAGAAGAGGGTGACGCCGAGGAACCCGCCCCGCGCCCACGAGACCTCGCCGTGGTAGAGCAGGATGAGGATCACCGCCACCGCGCGCAGCCCGTCGAGCCCCTCGTAGTGACGGCCCAGTGCGGTCGAGGCGCGATCTTCGCCGAGGTCGGCTGCGACGTGTCGGCCCTCGCCCGAAGCCCCGTGTTCCACCGTGGTCACCGCCCCGGCGCCCCAGCGCCGGCGAACCGCGGCGCCGATCGCTCGGACGCCCGGAACGCACCGTCGGACCCCGGCCCCGGGAGGCCCGGGGGCTCCCTCACTGACCATGGTCACCGTCTCTGACCGATCGACGCGCGACCGATCGGACCGAGGAGGATACCCGGCGCTGTCCGAGTCGTCCCGTCGACACCCGTTCGCCGGGTCTGACCCCGGCTCCGGTATACATGGCCGACCGCGGCCACCGGTGCCGCGGCCCACCACGATCGACCGGCGTCGGAGACGCCGGCGTCCCGGAGGAGATCGCCGTGAGAGGAGCGCCGGCCGCGGTCGTGGCCGCGGGGGTCGTGGCCCGGTGAGCACGTCCCGCGACCGGCTCGCGCTGAACTTCATCGCGCCGAGCACGCGTCACCCGAGCGGCGGGGTCGCCGTGATCTACGAGTTCGCGTGTGCCATGGCGCGCCGGGGTCACGCCGTGCACCTGTTCCACGGCGGCTTCTTCGAGGGCAACGTCGAAGGGCTCGAGGACATCGACTGGTTCGAGTTCGACGCGTCGGTGACCCACTACTTCGCGCCCGAGGGGGCGGCCGACGAGATGATCCCGGATGCCGACGTGCTCTTCGGCTTCGCTCCGGAGCGGGCGTCGCTCACCCGCATCGGTCTGCCGGTCGTGCTGATCCAGGGATGGGGGATGCTCGGCGCCGAGCTCGAGGCCGCGGTGTACCACTCACCGTGCCCGAAGATCTGCGTGGCGACGTGGTTGGTCGACAAGGCGCGCCGGATCGACGTCCCGGAGCGGGAGCTCGTGCACGTGCCCGTCGGCCTGCGCACCGAGAAGTACCGCCTCACCCGTCCGATCGAGGGCCGGCCGCCGCGGATCGCGTACTGCTACAGCGCCCACCCCCAGAAGGGTCCGAACCTGGCCTTCGAGGTGCTGGACGCAGTGCACCGGGCCGTGCCCGAGGCCGAGGTGACCATGTTCAGCGCCGTTGCGCCGGAGCACCCGATCCCGGACTGGATCGACTACCGGACCGAATCCTCGCAGCGGGAGCTGGTCGACGACGTCTACAACGGCTCGAGCGTGTTCCTCTGCACGAGCGAGGTGGAGGGCTTCGGGCTGATGTGCATCGAGGCGATGGCGTGCGGGGCGGCGCTGGTGACGACCGCCAACGGCGGTTCACGACGACTACGCGTTCGACGACCTCGACCGCACTGGTGGCCGACGTCGGCGATGCCGAGCGTCTCACCGAGCACGTCACCGCACTGCTCCGCGACGACGCGATGCGGGTGAGGATCGCGACCGCGGGTCAGGAGTTCGTGCAGCGATTCCGTTGGGACCGCAGCGCGGAGCTGCTCGAGGAGTTCCTCGTCCGCTACGTGGCCGACCCGTCGGCCTTCGGGCTCCGGCGCCCGGAGTAGCGGACGCGGCACGGTACCCTCCGGCCGGTGACGGACCGAGGCGCGAGGACGCCGCGATGAGAGTCAGCTTCATCTTCCCGAGCTCGCGCTTCTTCTCGGGCGGCACGACGATGTTCTTCGAGTTCGCCAACGCGCTCGCGCGACGGGGCCACGAGGTCCACTTCATCCACGCACCGGCATGGCCGCACCGGGTGGACCGGGTCGAGGACGTCCCGTTCCGGTTCGACCCGAGGGTCTCCCACCACATCGCGGACTCGCTCGACGACCCGGCCCTGCCCGAGGCCGACGTGCAGTTCGGGCACGGGCCGGACCGGTTGGGACTCAAGGCCGTGATCGTGCAGGGGTTCCGCCTCACCGGCGCCGAATGGGACGCGCAGGCCTACCGCGCGCTCGCGCCGAAGATCTGCGTGGCCACGTGGCTCGTCGACGTCGGTCGCTGGTACGGCGTCGACGAGGAGCAGCTCGTGTACGTGCCGATGGGCCTCGATCACGAGCTGTTCTCGCTCCGGACGCCGCTCGAGGACCGTCCGGTGGACGTGGCGATGCTCTACAACCCGATGCCCGAGAAGGGCTGGGCCACCGGCCTCGCCGCGCTCGAGGAGCTGGCGCGCCGGCGCCCCGGCTTCCGAGCGGTCGTCTTCACGCTCGCGGACGCGCCCGGTGACGTGCTGCCCGACGGCGTGGAGCTCGTGACGGGCCTCGACCAGGCCCGGCTCGCGGACGAGGTCTTCGGCCGGACCCGCGTCATGGTGCAGGCCAGCCGCCACGAGGGCTTCGGCCTCACCGCCATCGAGGCGATGGCCTGCGGCGCCGCGCTCGTGACGACCGACTGCGGCGGGTCACGCGACTACGCGATCCCGGGGGTCACCGCGTCCGTGGTCGGCCGCGACGATCCGGCGGCCCTCGCCGACGCGACCGAGGCACTGCTCCTCGACGACGCACGCCGGCTCGAGCTCGCGCGTGCGGGTGAGCGTTCCGTCCGGCGCTTCGACTGGGAGCGAAGTGGCGAGATGCTGGAGGCGTGCCTCGAGCGGTACGTCGCGGATCCGGCGCGCTACCAGCGGCCGCCCGGTGAGGACCGCAGCGAGCAGTACGCCCTGTAGCGAGCGGGGTCGATCAGATCCCGACGGTCTTCAGCAGCCGATCGCCGTAGGTCCGCGCGAACCACAGCGCGCCGGGCACCGAGAAGTGCACGCCGTCGGGCCGGAGCGATCCGACGCCGGGCACGGACTCGCGCACCTTGCCCTGCGGGCAGATCACGCCGTCGAGGTCGAACATGGTGACCTTGCCCGGCCGCGCCCGCTCGACCCTGGGGAGGATCACCGAGTTGAGGTGCTCCACCTGGCTCGAGTCGTACGGCGCCTGCTGACCGAGACCCGAGGGAATCGCGGCACACGGTGGCTTCAGCCACACGACCTTCGCCCCGGTCGCCGACAGCGTGTCGACGACGTGCTCGTACTGGCGGACGAGGAACCGGTCGAACCCGGGCTGACCGATCGAGCCGAACGTGTCCGACCCCGGGATCTTGCGGTCCTGGACGTCGGTGATGCTCGTGAGCACCACGACGGCGTCCGGGTCGAACGAGCGGAGATCGGGGGTCCATGCATCGCTCGCGGCGCGGCACCGCTCCAACCCCGAGCCGCTGGAGCCGAAGGTGTGGATCTCGCCCGCGACCACGACGCCGCACCCTTCGGCGCCGCGGTTCCACACCAGCGCCCGGTGGTGCTCGGCGGTCCACCGTTCGAGTCCGTACCCGAGTGATTCCGACTGCGAGTCGCCGACGACCATGATCCGCGGCAGGCTGCCCGTGGCCCGACGCTGGTAGAGCGACGCGTCGTCGAGCAGCGCCTTGGCCGACTGTGCGAGGTACTGGGACCGGCTGACCGTCGCCGGGTCCGGCATCTGGGTGCCGACGACCCGGTAGAGATCGGTCCGGGTCGACCGCAGCTCGGTCATGGCCTGGCTGAACGGACGCAACGCGCGCTGGATCGCGACCCCGAAGTTCGAGCCGGAGTTCCCCCAGATGACCGGCGCGCCCTTCGCGGTGAGGAGGTCGAGCCCCGCGCCGAGGATGGGAACCGCCGCGGCGGCGGCTCCGGTCGCCGGCGTCCCGGTGAGCCGCTCGAGGTCCTCGCCGGCCCAGTCGTCCGCGTACAGGATCACCGCATCGGGGTCGTGGCGCGCGACGAGCGCGGGCCAGGTGCTCGCCCAGTTGGCGCACGTGCGGCCGCCCGGCGTGTCGACGAGGCCGCCCTCGCAGCGGAACGGGGGCGCCACCGTCAGCTTCACCGACGCGTCGTCGCGCACGCTGTCCTGCAGGTGGCGGACGACCGCGTCGTCGGCGGCCGGCGGGATGACGAGCACGTTGAGCACGCCGTCGCCGGCGGTGCGGGGCATGGCGGCGTCCGCGCTGCAGCGTGCCGAGCGGGTCGGCCGCCGGAGCGGTTGACCGTCACGAAGCACGAGCACCACGACGAGCACGAGCACGCACGGGACGAGCAGGAGCCGCGGCCGACCGCGCAGCCCGAAGGTCCGGCCCGCGCATGATCGGCCGCTCGACGAGGTGGTACGACAGGATCGCCAGGGTGAACGTCACCGCGAGCCGCAGCGCCAGCAGCGCCCAGCCGTCGAGCCCGGTCCGCGACTGGTCGAGCCAGAGGTAGACGGGCCAGTGGAACAGGTACACGCCGTAGGAGATGCGGCCGATGTCGACGAGCAGCCGCAACGACAGGATGTTCCGGAGCGGCGCCTTGCCGGCGAGCACCCCGAGGATCACGCCGCACGAGAGCAACGAGAACAGGAAGAACCCGCCGCGCCAGATCGGTCCGTCCGCCAGTGAGATGTTCCACCAGCACCAGAGCGTGGCGACGAAGCACACGAGGCCGACGGCGCCGAGGATCCGGCGGACCCGCTCCGAGAACTGGACGCCGGTCTTGAAGAGGACGACGGCGAGGCACGGCGCCGACGAGGAGCTCGGCCATCCGGGTGTCGGTCCCGTAGTAGAGCCGGTCGAGGCTGGCGCCGCCCTGGTAGAGGGCGGCCATCCATGCGGTGGAGAGCAGCGCCGCAGTCCCGAGCACCGCGAACAGGACGCGTCGGCGACCGGGTCCGCCGGAAGATGACGATCAGGGCGATCGGCAGCACCAGGTAGAACTGCTCCTCGATCGCGAGCGACCAGAAGTGCTGGACCGGTGACGGCGCCGCGAACAGGTTCAGGTACGACTGACCGCTGAGGATGAAGTGCCAGTTCGCCGTCCAGGTCGCGGCGGCGAACACGTCGCCCGGGAGCGCGTCGGCCTGTTGGCGGGTGGCGACCGTGGCGCCGAAGAGGACGACACCCATGAGCGCCAGGATCGCCGCCGGCATCAGCCGGCGGACCCGCCGGGTCCAGAAGGACTTGAGCTCGCCGCCCGGCTTCAGGTGGTTGCGGAGCAGCACGCCCGTGATGAGGAAGCCCGGAGAGCGTGAAGAACTGCGACAGCGCGAGGAAGGCGCCGCGGCACCAGGCGATCTCGCCGTGGTACCCGAGCATCCAGAGCATCGCGAGCCCGCGCATGCCGTCCAGGCCGGGCTGGTACATCCCGATCGCGGTCGACGATCGGCGGGCGGGCGCGCTCGGCTCGGGCTCGCCGGACGCGGCCTCGGGCGGCGCGGCGACGTCGCTCGTCATCGCGTGCTGCGAGCCGGCGTCCCGCCGCGTGGACGGCGGCCTCGACCCCAGACTGCGTCGTCCCCGGCGAGCAGCACCTCACGGCCCCGTTTCGGTCGATGCGGGCGCGTTCTCTGCCGCCCACGCTGGGTGCGCAAGGCTAGCGGCCGTACCCGTTGGGCCTGTCGCGGTCTTTCGACCGGGTCGGGCGAGCGTGCGGCACCCGGCGGACGCTGCGTTATCGTGCGCGCCGAACGACGACGGCCCACGTTTCGAGCGAGGCGAGCGGTGACGGCAGCGACGGAACCGGTCAACGCGGACGACGCGCTCGCGACCGCCCGCCGGCTGATGGCGGACGGGTCGTGCCTGGCCGCCGTCGAGGTCCTGACCCGGGCCAACCGACGGCAGGCGGATCCCGCGGTCGAGGCGATGCTCGTGGACGCCCGGCACCGGGCGTTCTCCGAGCTGCCCCAGGAGCGGTCCGACGCGCCCTGGCCGACGCCGGTGCCCGATGTGTTCGCCGGCGTCGCGGGCATCCCGGAGATCACCGCCGCCGAGCTCACGGTCGAGCGCCTCGGAGCCGGGTTGCAGCACCACGGCTCGCTCCTCGTGCGGGGTCTGCTCGACCCGCAGGTGTGCGCGGCGGTCACCGACGAGATCGCCCGCGCGTTCCGCGACGCCGACGCGGCGAGCTCGGGACACCCGGCATCGGGTGCCGCCCCCGCGTACGTCCCGTTCGAGCCGTCGGCGGGGTACGACTTCGGGATCATCGAGCGTCAGTTCTTCCGCTTCGGCGCGGTGCTCGCCGTCGAGGCGCCCCACGCGCTCTTCATGGTGATCGAGGAGCTCGCGACGGTCGCGGGTGACGGAGGTCATCGGCGAGTACTTCGGCGAGCCGCCCGCCCTCTCGGCGAAGAAGACCTCGCTGCGGCGGGCCGAGCCGGGCGCGCAGACGGAGTGGCACCAGGACGGCGCGTTCCTCGGTGACGGCACCCGGACGGTGAACGTGTGGACCGCGCTCACGCCGTGCGGCGTCGATGCGCCATCGGTCGACGTCTTCGCGCGGCCGTTCGCCGACATCGTGGCCACCGGCACCGACGACGCCCGCTACGACTGGTCGGTCAGCGCCGAGCAGGCGGAGCGGGCGGGGACGCGCGACGTCGTCCGGCCGGTGTTCGCCCCCGGCGACGCCCTCCTGTTCAACCAGCTCACCCTGCACCGCACCGGTGTGTCACCGGAGATGACCCGCGACCGGTACGCGCTCGAGTCGTGGTTCTTCGCCCCGTCGACCTACCCGCACGAGCAGGTGCCGATCGCGTTCTGAGCCGGCACGTCGGCGGCCGACGTGCCGGCGCGGTGGCTCAGCCCCGCTTCGGGAGGAACCCGAAGTAGTCGAAGACGTGATCGTCGAGTCGGAAGCCGTCCGGGTCCAGCTCGGCCGGGACCCCGCTCGACCGTGATCCAGAACTCGTCGAGGGTCACGCTGGCGATCGCATCGGTCATCGAGCACCGCGCGACCGCGAGCTCGATCGCGAGGCGCGTGAGCGGCTCGGGCGGTCTCGGCGCGGTCCCGGCCTGCGACTGCGCCAGTGACTGGCGGAGCTCCTCCATCAGCTGCCTCGTGGTTCGGTGCCGACGGGTCGGCCAACGCCCCTCGGACCGCGTCCCGGAAGACGTGGTCGGCGTTCCAGTCCTCGATGACGAACAGCCCGCCGGGCCGCAGCCGCGGGAACAGGCACTCGAACGACGCACGCGTCGGTCCGTACTTGTGGCTGCAGTCGTCGAACACCAGGTCGATGGGCTCGCCGGCGAGACTGCCGTCGACCGCGGCGGCGAGCTGCGCGGCGTCGGACTGGTCGATGCCGTAGTGCGCGTGCAACGTGTCGGTGAAGCCGTGCTCCCGGGCGAACTCGCTCAGCGCGTCCAGCGGCCGGGGCTCGAGGTCCACCGCGACCAGGTGCCGGGGGTGGGCGACGAGGGCGATCAGCGCGGTGCTGCCGCCCTCGGCGATGCCGAGCTCGACGATGTTGCCGCCGGCGAACCGCTCGCACATGGCGCGGTACCGCTGCACCAACGGCAGGGTCTTGACGATGTAGAAGCGCGTCGCCGTCGAGCCGGTGACGTACTTGCAGACGAACTCCACCCCGTCGATCGAGAAGCTGTCGCCGGGCAGGATCCCGTCGATCGCGCCCGCGCCGAACGCGTCGTGGAGCAGCTTCAGGTTGTCGGGATCCCGTTCGTCCATCGGGGGCGAGGGTACCCCTCACCCTCCGTGGCGTCGGCGCCGTGCGGTGACCTCAGCGCTCCTCGACCATCGCGCCGTAGGTCTCGACGAGGCCGATGAGCGTGGCGCGCACGCGCGCCAGGCGCGCCGCGATCTCCGGGTCGACCTCGGCCGGGACGTCCGGCGCGGGCAGCCCGTGGGAGAGCCGACCGAGCACCGCGCTGCAGTAGCGGGCGACCTCGAGGCGCGTCACCGGCCACGGCCAGTTCGGGTCGTTGATGCCTCCGCCCGGGACGTCGGGCTGCGAGAGGTAGTGCGACATGCCGCCGATGTGCATGAGGTGGCGGTGCTCGAAGTGCTCGAGCCGGTGGCCGTCGTGCTGGAGCAGGATGTTCAGGATCTTGCCGGTGTCGAACAGGAAGTACCAGCGCCCGGAGTCCTGGAGGACCTGCCGCGCGGCGTCGGAGAGATCCGGACCGGCGGAGCGGAACCCGACGCCCCACCGGGCGATGGTGTCGTCGAGGGCGTCGCGGCGGTACATCGAGAAGTGCGGGCTGCCGAAGAGGAACCCGTCGGGCGCGTAGAAGTACTCGCCGGAGACGCCGATCCCGTCCTCGGGGATGACGCTGTCGTCGCGCCAGATGCCACGTCCCGAGCCCACGCCGGCCGCGCCGTACTGCGAGGCGCTCCGCGAAGTCGGCGACGAACGGGCCGGAGGCGGCGATGTCGGGGTCGATCAGCGCGAAGAACTCGCCGTCGTCGCGCTGGTCCATCGCGACGTCGAGGGCGACGCCGTGCGCGTCCAGGTCGTCGCACGCGACGAGCACATCGGTGATCCGATCGGGCATGCGGCGCTGCAAGGCCTCCATCATCGCGATCTGGTCCGGCGGGCAGCCGTTGGCGACGAAGCGGAAGCGGGCCCGGGAGTTCGCGATCTGACTGGCGACGAAGTAGCGCAGGTACGTGAAGACCGTCCCGGTCCAGACGATGTTGAAGACGAAGCGGTCCTCGGGAGATCCGCGACGACGGGCCGGGACGGGGTTCGGTCACCACGCGGCGCACGGTACCCGAGGCCGCGCGAGCGGTCCGTGCGGTCCTCGCGACCCGACCGGCGCCGGGTTCGGGCCGGTTCGGACGGGGTCGGCGCCTTGGTAGCGTGCCCCCGCCCGCAACCGGAGTCGCCTGGGGAGTCTCCGTGGATCAGCAGACCGCGTTCGAAGCCGTCAGCAAGATGATGGCCGGGTGCGCGGAGTTCTTCTGGGACTCGTTCGTCGCGCAGCAGGTCAACGGCATCACCGGCGACTACGCCGAGTTCGGGTGCCACACCGGCGGCTCGTTCCAGGCGGCGTACCACGCCATCGCGAAGATCTCGCCCGAGCGGCACATGTGGGCGTTCGACTCGTGGCAGGCGCTGCCCGACGACGACCCGTTGGACGCGCACCCCGGCTGGCGGGCACCGGGTGTCCCCGACGCGGGCGGCGTCGACAACTTCCATGCCGCCAACGAGCGCCACGGTGTCGAGCGCGCGCCAGTACACGACGGTCGAGGGCTTCTACAAGGACACCCTCCCCGCGCTCGGCGGCCGACGGCGCCCCGACCGACATCGCGCTGGCCTACGTCGACTGCGACATCTACTCGAGCACGGTCGCGGTGCTGGACTTCCTGGCCCGCGGCTCAAGCAGGGGATGATCGTGGCGTTCGACGACTACTTCTGCTGGACCGAGACCGGACCCTCGGGCGAGCGCCACGCGCTCGGCCGAGTTCCTCGCCGAGCACCCGGAGTGGCACTTCGACCGGTACCGCAACATCCACTGGTCGGGTCTCGCGTTCGTCGTCGAGCGCGCCGACGCCCTCCCGAGCGCATGAGCAGGCTCCGGAACGGCCGCCGGGACCGTCGGCACGCGGTGGGCGCCCGATGGTGAGGTTCAGCGTCCGCAGCGACGACGGCGCGGACATCGAGTTCGAGAGCGCCGACACGCTCGTGTCGCGCTGGTTCTGCACCGACATCCTCAAGGGCACGACGTACCCGTGGCTGCCGTTCGTGCCCGACGTGCAGGTGATCCTCGACGTCGGCGCGAACTGCGGGGCCGCGAGCGTCTACTTCGCGCACCACTGCCCCGAGGCGCGGATCCACGCGTTCGAGCCGGGGAGCGAGCAACGGGCGATCCTCGACCGCAACACGGCGGACCACCCGAACGTCTCCGTCCATCCCTTCGGCCTCTTCTCCGAGGACCGCGATGACGGTCCTCTACCGGGGCCTCGACGACACCGGCCAGTCCTCGGTGTTCCGCAGCGTCTGGACCGTCGACGAGGGCGAGCCGATCGCGGTGCGGTCGGCGGCCGGCTGGGTGGCCGAGCAGGGCCTCGACCGGCTCGACGTCGTGAAGATCGACGTCGAGGGCTGTGAGGTCGACGTCCTGACGAGCCTGACCCCTTACCTGCCGCTGGTGAAGGTCCTCTACGTCGAGTACGACTCGCGTGCTGCGCGTCGCGCCATCGAGGCGCTGCTCCTGCCGACGCACGAGCTCTACGCGGGCAAGGTGCTGCTCGACCAGGGAGAGATCGTGTACCTGCGCGCCGACCTCGCCGACCTGCCGGCGGCCGGCGAGTACCTCGTGGCCAGCCTCAACAACGCCTTGACGACGTCGAGGCCCTAGTGCCCGGCCGACGCTCGGCGCGGGCGGAGGGGGCCCGACCAGAGTGAACGACACGGGGGCGTCGGCTGCGCCGACGGACCGAGCCCCGGGCACCGCCGAGACGCCCCACCACTCGGGGCACGTCGGACGGCGCCGCACCGCGCAGAACCTGCTGTACGCCGCCCCGACCCTCGGCGTGGTGCTCGCGGCGTGGGCACACCGGAACCTCGTCGAGGACGCGTTCATCTACCTCCGCGTCGTGAAGCAGCTGGAGGCCGGTCACGGTCCCGTCTTCAACATCGGCCAGCGCGTCGAGGCGTACACCGGGACCGTCTGGCTCTTCGCGCTGACCCTCGCCGACGCGGTCACGCCCGCGCGCCTGGAGTGGATCGCGGTCACCCTGGGCATCGCCTGCACCGGCGCGGGGGTGCTCCTCGCCATGCTCGGCGCCCGGCGCCTGTGGTCGCCCGACGACGGGCGTCCGACACCGTGGTTCGTGCCGGCCGGTGCGTTGGTCTTCGTGGCCCTTCTACCGGTGTGGGTGTACGCGGGCGACGGGCTCGAGAACGGGCTCGCCTACCTGTGGCTCGGGCTGTGCATCTGGATCCTGGCTCGGTGGGCGTCGGAACCCGATCGACGCGCTGCCGATCGCCGGCGCGGTGGTGCTCGGCCTCGGTTGGCTGGTTCGACCCGAGCTCGCCGTGTACAGCGCGCTCTTCCTCGCGATGGTGCTGGTGCGTGAGCCGTCGAACCGCGCCCGCCTACGGGTCGCGGTCGCGATGTTGGCACTCCCGCTCGCGTACCAGGTGTTCCGGATGGGCTACTTCGGCAGCCTCATCCCCAACACCGCCATCGCCAAGGAGGGTGGTGCGACGAACTGGTCGCGGGGGTGGACGTACCTGCGTGACTTCGCCGGGCCGTACTGGTTGTGGGTGCCGGCGCTGTTCCTGATCGTCGGTGCCTACGTCCCGCTCCTGCGCACGGTGGGGCTCCGATCGCGACGGGGCTGGACGGTCGGGGTGTTCGTCGCGGGTGCGGCGATCGAGGCGGTCTACGTCGCGGCGATCGGCGGCGACTACCTGCACGCGCGCCTGCTCCTGCCCTGCGTCTTCGCGCTGATCGCCCCCGTCGCGGTCGTTCCCCTGACCCGCCGGTGCGCCGCCGCCCTGCTCGTGGTGCCGTGGGCCCTGATCGCAGTGCTCTCGCTCCGGCCGGACCAGCTGCGGGACGGGAACTACCTCGCGCACGGCATCGAGATGACGTTGCCGCGCAGCTACGGCGTGGTGACGACCGACCAGCACGGGTGGGGGCGCGACGGGATCTCGCGCCAGTGGTACCGCGGTCCCGGCTACTACAACACCCAGCACTTCGTCACCCGCGTCCGCGTGGACGACGTGCCGCTCCGGCAGGACCTCCCGCTGCCGTACGGAGCGTTCTGGGGCGTCGGCGTGTCCGGCTACGCCCTCGGGACCGATTTCCACGTGCTCGACCTCCTCGGGTTGGCGGACCCGCTCGCTGCGCACCTCGAGACGGCGCACGACGGCGTGCATCGCTTCCCCGGTCACGAGAAGCCGCTCCCGGCGCCGTGGGTCGCGGCGTTGGTCACCCGGCCCGGCTCGCGGGCCGATGTCCGTGACTTCCCCGACGTCAAGGCTCCACTCATCCCCGCCACGAGCGGATCGGCGTTCCAGCGCCAGGTGGAGTGGGCGCGTGCCGCGCTCCGGTGCGGCGGCCTCGCGCGTGTGCTCGCGGCCGCCGACGCACCGTTGACGCCGCGCCGCTTCCTGGCGAACGCACTGCACTCGTTCGCCAACACCCGGACGCGTGTCCCGCCGGATCCCGAGGTGGCCTATCACCGCTTCTGCGGCGCGGGGACGCCGCCCGCGGTACGCGCGCTGGACCGGTGAACGGCGGCGCGTGACGGCGGGAGTCTCGGACGCGAGCGTGTCCTGACGTCGGGAACGGGATCGACGCCGGACCAACCGCCCGGACCGACGCGATCCACCCCGCGGTATCGTGTCGCCGTGCCGAGTGCCGAGTCCTCGCCCGATGTCCTCGCGGCCGCGCAGCGTGCGGTCGCCGCCGGCCGGACGCTCGAAGCCGTCGACCTGCTCACCGCGTTGCCGTCGACGGCGCGGACCGCCGAGGTCGTGACCCGGTCCGTCGACCTGCGCCACCGGGCGTTCCGCGAGCTGGACCGGCATCCCGGCCGCCCGTCGTGGCCGCTCGAGCTCGCCGACCCGTTCCCCGGCACGGACGGCATCCCCGAGATCGGTCCCGGCGAGCTCGACGGCGACGTGCTGGGCGGAGCGCTCGTTCACCACGGTTGCCTCCGGGTGAACAACCTGCTCTCGCGCGACCGGGCCGACCGGTTGTGCGAGATCAGGCAGCACGCGCTCGACGAGCGCGAGCAGCAGGCCGAGTCCGGGGCCACGAACCCCGGGGACTGGTACGTCCCGTTCGAGCCCGGTCGCTCGAAGGCCGAGGGTTTCGGCCACGAGTCCTTCGTGCGCGTCGTCGACGTGCCCCGTGCGCTCGACGAGCTGGTCGAGGCGTTCGCCGAGAGCGGGCTGACCCGGGCGGTGACGACGTACTTCAACGAGCGCCCGGCGATGATCGCCAACAAGTGGGTCCTCCGGTGGACGTCGCCGGTCACCGAGCCGCGCTGGGGGGACTTCCACCAGGACGGCGCCTTCCTCGGTGAGAACATCCGGACCGTCGACGCGTGGATCGCGCTGACGGCGTGCGGACCGGGCACGGGCGCGACCGCGATCGATCTCGTGCCGCGCCGGTTCGATGTGCTGCCGACGGGCGATGGCACCTTCCTCCCGTGGGCGCTCTCCGAGCGCACGATCGTCGATCTCGCGGGGCCGAACTCGATCCTGAGCCCGGCGTTCGAACCCGGCGATGCGCTGCTGTTCGACGAGCGGCTGGTGCATCGCACCGGCCTCGGGCCCGATGTCGCGACGCGGATCGCCGTCGAGTCGTGGTTCGTCGCGCCGTCCGTCTATCCGGACCAGCACGTACCGGTCGTCCTCTAGCGACGTCGGCCCGCGCGACGAACCGTCCGGGAGGCGTCCGTCAGCGGACGACGCGGGCCGGGACCCCGGCGACCACGGCACGGGCGGGTACGTCGTCGACGACCACGGCGTTCGCGCCGATGACCGCACCCTGGCCGATCGTGACCGGGCCGATGATCTTCGCTCCCGTGCCGATGGCGACGTTGCGCTCGATGGTGGGGCCCTCGTAGACGCCCTCCTTGAGCCCGATCGTCACGAACGGCCGGATCTTGGCGCCCGCCTGCACCTCGACGAAGCCGTCGATCACGATCTGGCCGTGGGGGATCCGCACGCCCGGGGCCACCACGACCGGATCGCCGATCGACAGCTGGGCCCACGCGATCGCCATCCGGTGCGCGAGACGC
Organism: uncultured Acidimicrobiia bacterium; assembly: GCA_963756815.1. GTDB lineage: Bacteria > Actinomycetota > Acidimicrobiia > IMCC26256 > JAENVU01 > JAENVU01. The sequence continues at coordinate 483,696 of CAVWPR010000005.1, read as the reverse complement.
GGCACCACGGGGACGCCGCGGCGCTGGCACGCGGTCTTCAGGCGGTAGAACACGAGCGCGCCGAACGCGTCGTGGTCCAGGGCGAGGCGCAGGACCTCGAGCACGGCCTCGAGCCGGGACTCGGGCGCCTCGCGCAGTCCGTCGGCTTCCTGGTTCGCCAGCAGATCTGCGAGCACCGCGGTGCGAAAGCCCGGGTGGCGCTGGTGCAGCTCGTGCATGAACCGACGGCGTGCCGCCCGGGAACGGGGAAGCTTCACTGCGGCGGCACTGTAGCCGTGGCGGCGCGCCGTCGATCCGGTCTCAGAGCGAGTACTGCTCGCTGCGGTCCTCACCGGGCTCGAGCTGGAACGCCGCCGGTTCGGCGACGTAGCGCTCGAGGAACTCCTCGAGCACGGCGGCGCTGCGGTCCCAGTCGAAGCACCGCACGTACTCGGCGCCGGCAACGGCCATCCGCATCGCGAGTTCCGGAGCGGCGAGGAGCTCGGCGGCCGCGGTGGCGAGTCCGTCGGCGTCGCCGGCCGGCACGACCGCCGCGGTCGTCCCCGGGAACGCGTAGTCGCGAGAACCGCCGCAGTCGGTGGTGACGAGCGCAGCACCACAGGCCATGGCCTCGACCGCGGTGAGGCCGAAGCCCTCGTGTCGAGAAGACTGCACCAGCAGCCGGCTGGCGTTGTACACCTCGTCGGCGAGTCGGTCCTGGGTGAGGCCGAGCCGTAGCTCGACGCCCTCGGGGAGCTCGCCGGGCGGCGGGCCCGCCAGTGAGAACACCACCGCGCGCAGTCCCGGGCGGCGGGTCGTCAGCAGGTCGAGCGCCCGCGCCCCCACGGCCCAGCCCTTCTCGGGGTACGGGTGGTACAGCATCGCCACGTCGAACGGACGGTCGCGCCAGGGCGTGCGGACCGAGAAGAGCTCGTGGTCGAGTCCCATCGGGACGTGCGCGAGCTGCTCCCGCGGGACGCCGTAGGCGAGCCCGACGTCGACGAGCCAGCTCGCGATGCAGATCTTGGGGCACGGCGCGCGGAACACGAGGGCGTCCCACTGCGGGCCGATGAGCCGGAATCCCTGCACGATCGCCAGTGGTGCACCCAGCCGTGCGGGTGCGTGGCTGTGGAACACGACGTCGCCCGTCGGGAGGGTCGGATCGTCGAGGCGGTCGACGATGTGCTGGGTGACCCGATCGTCGAAGTCGAACGGGACCTCGTCGACGCGGTCGACCCGCGTCGAGGTGGCGGGGCCGTGGATGAAGTGCACGTCGTGGCCGCGCCGGGCCATCGCGTCCGCGAACTCGAACAGCATCGTCACGCCCCCGGTGAGGTGCGTCGACGTCGCGAACACGAAGTTGAGGAGCACGGCGGCCGAACCTACCGGACCCCGAGCGGCGCTCCGGCGCCGGGATCGGGCGGCCGGGAGCGCTTCGGGCGGCGGGTAGGATCTCCGCCCTGCGATCCCGAAAGGCGCGTTGATGACATACGTCATGGTGCCGGTTCCCGAGGAGCTGGTGGCCGAGGTCAAGCAGTTCCTCCGCTGGGGCCTCGCGGGCCCGTTGCTCGGAGATGCTGGACGACGACGGCGCAGCACGCTTCTTCGCATCGCTCGACGACGAGGCCGGCGAAGTTCCTGCTCGTCGTCGCCGATGCCGCGCTCGAGTCCCGCGTGCTGCCGGTCGCCGCCGCCGCGGCCGCCACCGGCTGCAGCGAGCGGGAGGCGCTCGGGCTGATGGCCGAGCTGAACACCGCGGTGCAGTACTTCGGGACGCTCCCGCTCGGCCTCGTGTCCCGGGAGCGGGCGGAGGGCTCGGAGGGCCGGGAGGGGGACCCGCCCTACAACTTCACGATGCGAACCGACGTCGCGGCGACCGTCCTCCACGCATCGGGCCGCGGCGTCGCCGCCCACTGAGCCCGCGCCGAGCCGAGCGGCCACCGAGATGCGATCTGCGCCGCAGCCGTGGGCCCCGCGAGAATCCGGTCCGCCCGGCGGCAACGCTGATCCCGACGTCGACACGGAGTACTGATGTTCCCCTTCTGGGAGACGGTCATCGAGCCCCTCATCGCGGCGGCGGGCGCGCGAGCGCATCGTCGAGATCGGCGCGCTTCGCGGCGAGACGACCGCCCGGATGCTCGACAGCCTCGGGCCCGATGCCGAGCTCCACGTGATCGACCCGGTCCCGGCGTTCGACCCGGCCGAGCACGAGCGCCGGTTCCCGGGTCGGTACGTCTTCCACCGGGACCTCAGCCTCAACGTGCTCCCGGACGCCGGCGCCTTCGACGTCGCCCTGGTCGACGGCGACCACAACTGGTACACGGTCTACAACGAGCTCCGGCTCCTGCGCGAGGGCGCGCGCCGCAGCGGCCGTCCGCTCCCGATGCTCATCCTGCACGACGTCCTGTGGCCCTACGGTCGACGCGACCTGTACTACGCGCCCGAGCAGATCCCCGAGGAGTTCCGCCAGCCGTACGACCGCCGGGGGATGATGCCCGGGCGCACGGACCTGATGGCGCGCGGCGGCATGAACCACACGCTGGACAACGCGCTCGCCGAGGGCGGCCCGCGCAACGGGGTCATGACGGGTCTCGACGACTTCCTCGCCGAGCACGACCAGCCGTACCGCCGGATCGTCCTGCCGATCTACTTCGGGTTGGCGATCGTGGTGGAGCAGCGCGTGCTCGACGAGCACCCGGCGCTGCGCGCCAAGCTCGACGAGATCGAGAGCGAGACGGGCAAGCAGGCGCTGCTCGAGCTCTCCGAGAAGATCAGGATCGACGCCGCGGTCTTCGAGCACAACTTCCTGCGCGTCCGCGACGAGCAGCTCGCGGAGGTGCGCGACCGCTACCTCGCGCTGCTGCGCGGCGCGCTGCTGGACGAGCACTACCTCGAGAACGAGCTCCGCATCGAGCACCTCCTCGAGCGGATGCAGGCGGGCGAGCCGGTGCACCTCGAGCACCTGCGCGCGCCCGAGTCGCACCTGCGCAAGGACCTGGTGCGGCTCCGCGCCGCGCGGCGCGGCGGCCAGGAAGCCGACGGCGAGGACGTCACGGCGTACTTCCCGTTCACCGCGATGGGCGCGGTTGCGCTCGAGCACCTCCACCAGTCGCTCACCGCGATCCACGAGGACGGCATCGCCGGCGATCTCGTCGAGTGCGGGACGGGTCGGGGCGGTGGCGGGGTCTACCTCCGCGGCTACCTCGAGGCGCACGCGATCTCCACCGGCACGGTCTGGGTGGCCGACCGGTTCCGGTCCGCGCCGACGGACCGCGCGCGCCGGACCCTGGCCGACGGCGGGATCGAGGACCTGCTGCCGGACCTGAACCAGGTGCGCGACGCCTTCGCCCGCTTCGAGCTGCTCGACGACCGGGTGCGGTTCCTGCAGGGGCCGTACCGCGACACGCTCGGCGAGGCGGCGATCGAGTCGATCGCGCTTGCTGCGGGTGGGCGCCGGTCTCGGCGACGACGTCCGCGAGGTCCTCGAGGCGCTGTACGACCGGGTGGCCGTCGGCGGCTTCGTGATCGTGGAGGACGGGTCGCGCGACGCGACCGCGGCGACGGTCGAGGCCTTCCGGCGCGCGCGCGGTCTCGGCGAGCAGCCCACGCGCGTCGGTTGGTCGGGCCTCGCCTGGCGCAAGGAGGCCGCGGCACCGGTCGAGGCCGCGCCGCGTGAGCCCGCCGGGGTGGCGCACCGGGCGCCGCTCGCGCCGCCCGCACCCAAAGGCGCCGTGGACCTGTCGGTCGTCGTGGTCTTCTACGACATGCGACGGGAGGCGGCGCGCACGTTGCACTCGCTGTCGCGCGCGTACCAGGAGGGCATCGCCGACCTCGACTACGAGGTCGTCGTGGTCGAGAACGGCTCACACGCCGACCAGCACCTCGGGCGCGAGTTCGTCGAGAGCTTCGGACCGGAGTTCCGGTACGTCGACCTGGGCGAGGAGGCCACGCCGTCGCCGACCGGTGCGCTCAATCGTGGCGTCGCGGTCGCGCGCGGCCGCGCGTTCGCGTTCATGATCGACGGCGCGCACCTGCTCACGCCGGGGGTGCTCCGGTTCGGGATGGCCGGCCTGCGCACCTACGACCAGGCGGTCGTGGCCACCCAGCAGTGGTACGTGGGTCCGGGCCAGCAGCCGCTCATGGTGGACCAGGGCTACGACCAGCCGGCCGAGGACGAGCTCTTCGATCGGATCGCCTGGCCGGAGGACGGCTACCGGCTCTTCGAGATCAGCCATTTCATCGGCGACCGCGACTGGTTCGACGGTGTGCTCGAGAGCAACTGCCTGTTCGTCGGCCGGAAGCTGCTCGAGCAGGTGGGCGCCTTCGACGACAGCTTCTCGATGCCCGGCGGCGGCTACGCGAACCTCGAGCTCTGGGAGCGGCTCGCCGCCGCGCCGGACGCCACGATGGTGTCGATCCTGGGCGAGGGCTCGTTCCACCAGCTCCACGGCGGCACCACGACGAACGACCCCGGACAGGTGGACCGCCGAACGAAGATCTTCTCCTACGGCGCGCACTACCAGGAGCTGCGCGGCCGTCCCATGCGCGGACCGGCGAAGGTCATGCACTACGTGGGCAGCCTGCCCGTCGACGCGGCGCGGCGGACCCGCGCCCGGCGCATGGCGGCGCCGGTCTTCGCCGGGATCCGGTCCGAGACCGGCCCCGACGGGATCCCCTCGGTGCCCGAGCCGATGCCCGAGGAGCTGCGCACGACGCTGATCGAGGCGTACTGGCGGGGCCTGTCGTGGCGGGAGAGCAACTGGCTCGGCCATCCCGTGGCCGCCGCGCCGACCGATCTGATGGTGTACCAGGAGCTGCTCGCCGCGGTCCGGCCGGACTGGATCGTGGTGACCGGCGCCGACGGCGGCGGCCGTGCGTTCTTCCTCGCGACGATCTGCGACCTCCTCGGGACCGGGCGCGTGATCGCAGTGGACGACGGCGCCGGCGACCGGGCCGAGCATCCCCGGATCACCTACGTCGACGAGCCGCCGCACACGGAGCGGGCGCGCGCCCGGGTCCTCGAGCTCACCGGCGAGTCGCCGCGCGCGGTCGTGATCCTCGGCTCACGTGTGGGGACCCAACGCCTGCTCATGGAGTTCGACCGGTACTCGTCGCTCGTGCCGGAGGGCTCGTACGTCGTGTTCGAGAACACCATCGTCAACGGTCGGCCGGTCTGGCCGGGCTACGGCGCCGGGCCGGTGGAGGCGGTGCAGCGCACGCTCGTGTCCGACGGCTCGTTCGTGCAGGACACCACCTGGGAGAAGCACGGGCTCACGTTCCATCCCGGGGGCTTCCTCCGGCGGATCGGCCCGCCCCAGGGCCCGGACCGGTGACGGAGCCGGAGCCGGAGCGGTTCTTCTTCGTCCACCTCCAGAAGACGGCGGGCACGGCCCTGTGGCGCCGGTTGCGCGCGCAGTTCCCGCCGGCGGCCGTGTACCCGGGGCCCGACGACGGCGAGCCACCCGACACGGTCCTCTCGGTCGCCCACCTCCTGGACCGCTGGTCGCGACGGCGGGACGAGATCCGGATCGTGACCGGCCACTTCCCGCGGTGCACGGTCGAGCTCCTCGACGCGCCGTTCGTGACGCTCACCGTGCTCCGCGAGCCGGTGGAGCGCACGCTGTCGTACCTGCGCCACCATCGGGCGACGACGCCCGCGGATGCGGACCGCTCGCTCGAGGAGATCTACGAGGACCCGATCCGGTTCGAGCTCCTGCACAACCACATGGTGAAGATGCTGTCGCTGTCGACCGACGAGATGACCGACGGCGCGCTCACCTCCGTCACGTTCGACGCCGACCGCTCGGCGCGCGCGCGAGCGGCACTCGACACGATGGACGTCGTCGGGTTCCAGGAGGACTTCGACGCGTTCTGCGCGGAGCTCGTCGACCGCTTCGGTTGGGACCTCGGCGGTCCGGTGTTCATGAACCGAACGGAGGCGGTGGAGGTCCCGCCGGCGTTCCGTGCGCGGATCGCGCGTGACAACGCGGCCGACGTGGACCTGTACGAGCACGCCCGGCGGAGGCGGACCGGTGCCTGAGGTCGACGGCTCGAACCGGGCGCGGTTCTTCTTCGTGCACGTGCACAAGGCCGCCGGGACGAGCCTGCTGCACCGCCTGCGTCACCAGTTCGCGCGCGACCAGATCTATCCCGACGAGTCGGACGTGGCCGCCGCCGGCGACGGGGCCACCCCGCTGCCCCACCTCGCGCCGACGCTGCTCGTGAGTCACCTGGAGGCGCGCTACCGCGTGCGCCGGGACCGCATCGCGCTGGTGGCCGGCCACTTCCCGCTGCGGACGACCGAGATCCTCGGTGATCCGTTCACGACGATGACGTTGGTGCGCGAGCCGGTCGAACGGATCCTGTCGGCGCTGCGTCACCACCGCGTCCACACCCCCGCGGATGCCGACCGCCCGCTCGAGGAGCTGTACGACGATCCGATCCGGTTCCACGGGATGCTGCACAACCACCTCGTGAAGATGTTCTCGCTGTCGCCCGACGAGATCCGTCTGGGCGACGGGATGATGGCGCACGTCCGCGACTTCACCCCGGCCCGCCTCGCCGAGGCGAAGCAGCGGCTCGCCGGGGTCGACGCGCTCGGCCTCCACGACCACGTCGACGCGCTGTGCGCGGACCTCACGCAGCGGTTCGGCTGGGACCTCGGCGCGGACGTGCACGCGAACTCGACCGAGCCGGTTCCCGTCGCCGCCTCGTTCCGACGCCGGATCGCCGCCGACAACGTCGACGACACCGAGCTCTACGAGTACGCCCGTGAGCTCTGGACCCGGCGCCGCGCTTCGGCCTGAACGCGGCGGCGCTCCGGCGTGGGCCGGCTCGTCACGGCGGGGCGGAGATCGCCGGCGGTGCGGTCAGAGCAGGACGGGGATCTGGCCCTCGGGATACGCCGACGGCGCGAAGAACCAGTTCTCCATGGCGTAGCGCTCGCGGCTCATGCCGGGACCCGCCGCCGTCCGGTGCAGGAACATGTGGTCGAACAGCAGGGCGTCACCCGCGGCGAAGTCGGGCCGGACGACGGGCGCGTCCGCGGCCGCCTCCGCGACGACGGCCGGCGACACCGACCAGTCGAACATCGCGCCCTCCGTCCCCGTCGGCAGCAGCGAGTCCAGCCGGCGCGGGACGATCTCGAGCCCGGGCGTGTCGTCGTCGACGGCGCTCAGCGCCAGCCACAGGTTGAGCGTGCGCACCTCGGCGCCGAGGAACGCGCCGTCCTGGTGCCAGTTGGTGGCCGTGTCCACGGGGACCCGGCGCAGGGTGCACTTGTTCGCCGAGAGCGCCGGCCGCTCGCCCAGGTACTCGGTGACGAGACGGGCGATGCCCGTCTGCTCGACGAGCTCGGTGAGCTCGAACAGCATGCGGGGCGAGTCGACCGTCCACAGCGCGCCGCTCGCGCGGACCCAGTTGCGGCGGCCCACCACCTGGTGACGGCCCGGGATCGGCGTGAAGGGCACGTACCAGGAACCGGTGGCGCCGGCCGGGCCCGGCTCGTCGGCGTCGAAGCCGGCGAGCGCGCGGTCGATGCCGCGCGCGAGCTGCTCGGCGCGAACGGGTGGGATCAGTCCCCGGACCAGGACGCAGCCGTGGCGGGACATCCCCTCGCGCACGGCCGCCAGGTCCAGCTCGGCGGCCGTCGTGCCCCGGAGCGGGCCGGCGGGTCCCGCGTGATGCGGTGACGGGTTCGGGCAGCTCGCCACCCGGCGGCCCGATCGTGTCGAAGGCCCGGTGCCGGAGTTCGACGAGGCGGGTCTCCACCATCGGGTCCCGGTGCCGTCGGTTCAGCTCGGTGAGCATCCGGATCGCCTCGACGGGCCGTCCACGCGCGACGAGATCGTCGGCGTCGGCGAGCGCGGCCGCAGCGGGCGCGTCGTGCACGTCGACCATGCGGATTCCACCTCTCCGATCGTCCGGGGGCCGCCGGATCGTCCGGCGGCCCCACCGATGGTACCGGGCACCGGTGCAATCGGCGCGAGAGCCCCGGATCGCCGCGTGCGGCTCGATCGGCGTCCGGTAGCTTCTCCGACGATGGGAACGCAGCGATCCGGATCCGCCGGCGTCGTCGCCGAGGCGGCCCGGGCCGCGGACGAGGGGCACGCGCTCGCGGCGGTCGACCTGCTCGCGTCACTGCCCCGGAGCGAGCGGACCGCGGAGATCGCCGCTCGGATCGTCGAGCTGCGTCATCGGGCGTTCTCCGAGCTCGACACGCAGCCGGGCCGCCCGAGCTGGCCGGTCGTGATCTCGGACCCGTTCCCGGACACCCGGGGCGTGCCCGAGATCGGTCGGGCCGACCTGACGAGCGACGTGCTCGGCGGGGCACTCGTGCACCACGGGTGTCTCCGGGTGAACGCGCTCTTCGACGAGGAGCAGGTGGCGCGCTTCCGGGAGATCATCGCCCGGGCGCACGACGAGCGCGAGCAGCGGGCGCAGGGCGACGCCGGCGGGAGCGGACCCGCGTGGTTCGTACCGTTCGCGCCCGGCCGCGAGAAGGCGGAGGGATTCGGGCGGGCCGCGTTCGTCCGCGTGGTCGACGTCCCGCAGGCGCTGAGCGAGCTCGTCGAGGTCTTCACCGAGACCGGCGTGCGCGACGCCGTCGCGGGCTACTTCAACGAGCGCCCGGCGATGATCGCGAACAAATGGGGGCTGCGTCGGACGGCGCCGGCGCCGACGCCGAGGTGCGCGGACTTCCATCAGGACGGCGCGTTCCTCGGGGAGGGCATCCGGACGGTCGACGCGTGGGTCTCGCTCTCGCGCTGCGGGCCGGGCACGGGAGCACCGGCGATCGACTTCGTGCCCCGTCGCTTCGAACGCGTGCTGCCGGCCGGCGAGGGTGCGATGTTCCCGTGGTCGCTCGCCGAGGCCACCGTGCGCACGGCCGCCGGCGAGGCGTCGATCGTGAGCCCGGTGTTCGCGCCGGGTGACGCGCTCTTCTTCGACGAGCGGTTCGTGCACCGGACCGCGGTGGGACCCGACGTCGAGCCGCGCTACGCGATCGAGTCGTGGTTCGTCGCGCCGTCGTCGTACCCCGACAAGCACCTGCCCGTCGTCCTGTAGCCCGCCGAGCGCGGCCCCGGTCGTGTCAGCGCGGCGGCCCCGTCACGTCGGTGTAGATCGCCTCGATGCGCGCCACGGTCCGGCGGATGTCGAACCGGACCGACGCCGCACGCGCCCCCTCGGCGAGCCCGGTGCGGCGCGCGGGCGCGGCGGCGAGCTCGGCGATCGCGTCGGCGAGCGCATGCGGGTCGCGCGGCGGGACGAGCACGCCGTCGGACGCGTCGACCGCCTCGGTCATGCCGCCGACCGCGGTGCCCACCACCGGCAGGCCCAGCGCCAGCGCCTCCATCACCGCGACCGGCAGCCCCTCGTTGCTCGACGCGAGCACGAACAGGTCGCACGCGCTCATGACCCGCACCGCGTCGGCCCGCTCACCGAGGAGCACGACGCGGTCGCCGAGCCCGAGGCGGTGGTGCTCGGCGCGGATCTCGGCCTCGAGCGGACCCTGGCCGACCGCGAGCACCCGGACCGGCACACCCCGGTCGCGGAGGAGCACCGCGGCGGCGAGGAGGTTCGGGTAGTCCTTCTGGGCCCGGAAGTTCGCGACGGTCCCAGCCACGATCTCGTCCGGCCCGATGCCGAGCTCGGCGCGCGTACCGGCCCGGTCAGCGTGCCCGCGCACGCCGTCGAGGTCGACGCCGTGCACCACGACCTCCGTCCGGGCGCGCAGGCGGGGCGGCACGGTGGCGCGGACGAGCTCGGAGACCGCGAGGTCGGCCGCGTCGCGCCGCATGGTCGACGCGTTCAGCCACCGGGTCGGCGTGGCGAAGCTGTTCCAGGTGTTGTGGAGCGTGTACACCAGCCGCGGCCTCGCCCGGCGGGGGAGCGCGGCGACGACGAGCCGTGCGATGCCGGCCGGGTAGGGCGAGTGCGCGTGCAGGATGTCGACCGGTTGCTCGCGCAGGAGGCGATGCAGCCGCCCCGCCCAGCGGACGTCGCGCTCGTCCCGGACGTCGAGGCACTCGGTCGCGACCCCCAGCGCCTCGAGCTCGGGGACGAGCTGGGCCTTCCACGGCAGGAGGTACGCGCAGGTGATGGCGAAGCGGTCGCGGTCGTGGTGGGCCGCCGCGGCGACGAGGAGTCGCTCCGCGCCGCCCGGACCCAGTCCCTTGACCAGCCAGAGCACACGCTCCGGAGCGTCGGTCATCGCAGGTCCGGGGCCGGGGACGTCGTTCGCGTCGGTCGTCATCGTGAGGTTGGGCGCGGACGGTACCACCGCCCAACGCCAGGGTCCGGCGCTGGCGGCGCCGGCGCGTCACCCGGCGCTGCTCGCCTGGCGACACGCACCGGTGGCGCGCACCTGCCACGGCTGCGCCCGCGTCGAGACCTCCGAGTCCGGGCAGCACCAGCCGCCGCGTCGCATCGGTGGGGACACGGTCCACGCGTACCCACGCCGGGCCGAAGCGACGGACGTCGATGACGAAGCTGCGATCCGGTGACCACAGCTCGACGCTGGGGAAGGGACCCGTCGGCTGATACGAGAAGGGTCGGGTCACGGGCGTACAGCTTCCCGGCACGCCACGGACCGGCACGGTGTCGACCACCCCGAGGTCGATCAGCCTCCGGTCGATGGTGGCCCTCGAACTCGTCAGCGGGCGGTCGTACTCGGCGAAGAGGGCCCGCACCTGACCGACGCGCAGGCCGCCGACCCCGAACGACAATCGGGTGGTGTCGGGGACCACGGTCGCTCCCAGCCCCATCACCAGCCTCTCGGCGCGCACCTCACGTCCGAGTTGCGCCTGTCGGGCAGCGGTGGCCTGCAGGTCGCTGCGTACCGCGAGGCCCCGTGCGACGCCGGCGATCACCACGACGGCGGCGCCGGCCAGGACGTACCGTCGGCCCGTCCCGAGAGGGAACCGACTGGGCCAGGTGATCGGTCGACGGGGACGACCGCGAGCAGGACGAACAGCAGCGCGCCGTACCGGTAGCGGAAGGCGGTGGTGTCGGCGAGCGCTCCTCTGCTCGCGGCCAGGCCGAGCGCCCAGACGACCGCCGCGGTCGTCCACGCGATGAAGTTGGCCGCCGCGTTCGATCCCTTCGAGAGCGCGCGAGCACCGAACGCGACGAACAGGACCAGCAGGACGTACCCGAACCAGCGGCTGTCGAGACCGGCGCTGACGAAGGCGGTGAAGATGAGACCGCGGCAGAAGTCGATCGTCTGGCCGGTGGTCAACGCGAATCCTCCGAGGTCAGGCTTCGAGCCCACCGCGATCAGCCACCACGCGAACCATGCCAGCGCCGGGACGAGCACGGTGACCCAGCGACGAAGGGGCGCGCGCGTGCACGTGTTGTGCACCAGACAGCCGGCGGCGACCGCCACGCCGCCGCCCGCCGCTGCCAGCGCGAACGCCAACCCGGCCGCCAGGACCCCGTCGGCCCGTCGTCCCCGATTGAGCGCGGCGGCACATGCGATCGCCCCCAACAGCGCCAGACTGTGGTTGTGCTCCACCGGGAACAGCGAGACGTAGCGGCCGTACCACAGGAGCGGGAAGGCGAGGAAGGCGGCGAGGACCGCACCGAGCTGGCGCCGGGTCGTCAGGAAGTAGGTGAGCGGCACCGCGAAGAGAACGCCGAGACCCACCACTCGGAACGGCGTGTACGCGAACCCGAAGAGCTCGACGAGCCCGCGGTCCAGCACCATGGTGGCCAGGCTGAGGCTGTTGTTGTACTGGTCGAACATCCCCCGGACCGATCCCGCCTGCACGATCACGCGCCACTCATCGGCGAAGAAGTAGCCGTGCCGCGTGATGCGCAACGCGTAGACGTACGTGCCGACGACGAGGAGGACGAAGACGATCTCGACGGCGTGCGAGCCGAGCCACCCCGCTGCGCGCCTCGTTCTCGTCGACATCGCGCCTCAGGGCTCCCTTCCGGTGGCGTCGGACGACCACCGGGTCCGAACGGCTCCCGGTGCCCGGACCGACCGCGAGTCATTCACGGCGTCGGACCTCCCTCACGTGGCGACGTTCGGTCCGGAGCGCGGCGCGATTCGAGCCTGATTGCCCGATCGCGGCGACGGATGGGAAGCTGCACCGATGAGCGGAGGCGACGTGACTCGAATTGCCGACGCCCGGGTCACCGACGCGCTCCGGCGCGCCGCCGCCCTGGAGGCCGACGACTGGGAGGCCGCGATCGAGGTGCTGAGCGAGGCCAACCGCCTCGGTCGCAGTGCCGAGCTCGAGATCGAGCTCGTCGCGCTGCGCCACCGCGCCGCCGCCCGTGTGGTGGGCACCGACGATCCGGAGCCGGCGCTCGCGGGCGGCACGGCGCCGGCGGTCGGCGCGAGCGGTCTGCCCGAGACGACGGTCGACGCGCTCACCGCCGCCGACGTGCGCGCCGCCGTCCTCGGGAACGGGAGTCTCCTCGTGCGCGGGGCCGTCGCGAGGGAGACGGCGCACGAGCTCGCCGACGCGATCGATCGCTGCTGGTCGGTGAGCTCGGGCGCCGAGGACGCCGACGGTGGGTCCGATCCCGACGCCGAGGCGATCTGGCGACCGTTCTGGCCCGCGGGTGACGAGGCGGGCAGCTGGGTCCACGGGATCCGCAACTGGGTGCGGGCGGCGGGCGGCGTCCTGCTCTGCGACTCGCCCGCGATCCAGTTCGAGATCCTCGAACTCTACCGGGCGCTCGGCCTCCAGGCGATCGTCACCGAGTACCTCGGCAGCCGGCCGGTACTCTCGGCCAACAAGTGCACGTTGCGCCGGGTCAGCCCCGAGACCGTCGGCGGCTGGCACCAGGACGGGGCGTTCCTCGGCCGGGGGATCCGCTCGGTCAACCTCTGGCTCGCGCTGTCGGACTGCGGCTCCGACGCTCCCGGGATGGATCTCGTCGCCCGCCGTCTCGACGACGTCGTGGAGACGGGTGGTCCCGACGCCTACTTCGACTGGGCCGCGGGCGATGCCGCGGTCGAACGCGCCGCCGGGCCCACCGGGATCGTCCGCCCCGAGTTCCGGGCCGGCGACCTGTTGATCTTCGACGACCTGATGCTGCACCGGACCGCCACCGAGCCGACGATGACGGCCCACCGGCGCGCCATCGAGTTGTGGTCGTTCTCCGCCGCGGCCTACCCCGACGGGCACATCCAGCTCGTGTGGTGAGCGCCCCGGCTCGTGCACGTAGGGCTCGGCCCGCTGCGACCCGCGCTGGGCGTCGAGCCGCGTGTCCGCGCGCTCCCACGTGTGCCCGGTCGACCAGTCCTCGAGGACGTACACCCCGCCCGGTCGCAGGCGCGGGAAGAGCACGTCGAAGCTGGCGGCGGTCGGAAGCTGCAGGTGTGATGCGTCGTCGACGACGAGGTCGAGGTCGTGGTGGCCGAAGTGCTCGTCGACCACCGTTGCGACCCGGCGCACGTCGCTCTGGTCGATGCCGTACTCGGTGCGGACGGAGTCGGAGAGGTCGTGGTCCTGGAGGAAGGCGTCGAGCGCGGCGTTGGATCGGGCCTGGAGCTCCAGCGCGAGGAACCGGCGCGGCCGGAGCAGATGGGCGAAGAACGCGACGCTGCCGCCCTGGGCGATGCCCAGCTCGACCACGTTGCCACCGGTGAACTCGGTCGCGAGGTCCAGGTACTCCTGGACGAGCCATCGCGGCTTCGCCAGGACCATGGTGTCCGGAGTCGACGGTGCCTGCGCGAAGACCTCGATCGTGAACCGGGTGCCATCCAGCACGAACTCGGTGTCGGAGTTCCAGTCGAGCCGGCTCGCCGCGTCGCTGGGCTGCTCCTGGGTCATGAGACGCGGACGAGGAACCCGCCGGGGTTGAACGTCAGGGAGTACTTCTCCATCAGCGGGTCGGCCACGAACCGGCCGTCGGCAGCGAGGATCTGCTTCACGGCTTCGAGGGGGCCCGGACCGAACGCGGGCCACACCGGGTGACCGTTCACGATCGTGTCGGCGACCACCACGTAGGAGCCGACGGGCACGAGCGGCGCGTAGGCCTGGAACTCGCGCACCGTGGCCGCGCGGTCCGTGCACGAGCCGAGGACCACCATCGCGCCGGCGTCGCCGACCGACGCGCGGACCTTGTCCGCCGCCGCGGCCGCGTCGGCGAAGCCGGTGAGGTACCGCAACCGCGGGTGCTCGGGCCGGTCGGCCACCGGCGCGTCGGCGATCGAGATCACCTGGCCGTGGCCCACCAGCTCGCAGATCGAGGCGAGGAAGAGCGCGCGCCCACCGTCGCCCGTGCCGGTCTCGACGATCCACTCGGGACGGGCCTCGGCGATGATCTGCTGGTACGCGAGCAGGTCCGTGGGCGCCGACGTCACGCGCCGTCCCAACCAGCTGGTGGTGGTCCACGGGAGGCTGCGCCAGACCGCCTCGGTGAACGCCTCGGCCAGCTCCTCGGGGACCGGCGTGGGTGCGGACGGGAATCCGTCGTCGGACGCGCGGGCGCTCTCGGCGAACTTCTCGGTGGACATGCGCCGCGGCTTGGACCGACGCGACGCCTGGTTCGGGAGCCGACCGACGAAGTGGATCGGCTTGCCGGGACCCTTGAACGGTCGCCCGCGCAGCTCGGCGTAGTGCTGGCTGTACCCGAACACCCGCGACCGACGCTCGGCCGCGTCGACCTGGTTGGTGGTGGTGCCGCCGTGCACCTGGTGGAACGACCCCTCACCGAGGATGGTGCAGACGGTGACGTCGGGCGCCGATCCGAGGCGTTCGTAGAGCTCGAGGTTGGCGTAGCCGCCGCCGGGCATGTCGAAGCTCTCGTCGAAGCAGCCGACCTGCTCCAGCTGGGCCCGCGGGACGAACATGCAGTTGCTCTCCCACACGCCGTCGAGCCAGTCGCGGTCGCCCACGAAGTGACCGATCTCGAAGAGGCGGTGTCCGGCGCTGGGCCAGCGGATGGACTCGAAGAGTCGGTCCTCGTACTCCTGGTCGTAGCCAGCGTTCATCGCGTCGCCCTGCTGGCCCGGCCCCACGTACCACTGCTGGGTCGCGACGATCGCCGGCGCGTAGGTGGCGAGGCCTGCGAGCCCGAAGTGCAGGACGCCCGGCGTCAGCACGTGCGCGCCGTCGATCATCAACGCGAACGCGCGGCCGCGCCCGGCGCGGATGCCGAGGTTGAGGGCCGGGACCGGCGAGGCGTCGGCATCGGGCCCGATGTCGAGGTAGCGGAACTCCGGGCCGAAGCCGCGGACGAACTCCTCGCCGAGTCGCTGGTCGGGATCGGAGCCGTTCTCGACGACGACGACCTCGTAGCTCAGGTCGTCGATGCCCTCCTGGTACGCCCGTGACAGCGAGTGCAGCGACCGCGCCGCCTCCCGACGCATGTTGTAGAAGACGACGACGACGGTGAGGTCGACGGTCTCCGCCGGCGCGGGCGGGGCGAGCGGTGGATGGGCCGCGCGTGGTGCGGATGCGTCCGCGGTGGCCGGCGCGCTCGACGCGTCGTCGTCCCGCCGCCACGCGATCGCGGACGCGTCGACCCGCTCGAGCGGCGTCGTGATGCCCTGCTCGCGCCGGAACGCCTCGACCTCCCGCCAGCCGTGGGATTCGGGCCGGTCGTCGACGATCACGTAGCCGCCCGCCGGGATCCGGTCGTACACCGACCGCAGCACCCGGCCCGCCTCGGACCCGGCCTCGCGCCCGATGCGCAGCAGCGCCACGGGACCCTCGGCCGCCTCGCCGAGGGTCGCGCCCTCCGGACCCTGCAGGAAGCGCACCCGGTCGTCGAGGAGGCCGAAGCGCTCGAAGCCGTCGCGCACGAGGTTCAGGTCGGCCCGGAAGCCGGCGACCCCGCGTCCGGGCACGGTCGGAGCCGACGCCGGCTCGTCGCTCGCCCGGAACCGGTCGGCCACGAACACCCGTCGCTCCGGGACCTCACGGGCGTCGAGGTACGCACGCATGAAGATCGCGGCGCCGCCCCGCCCGGTGCCGCACTCGACGAGGTCGCCGGCGACCGGCTCGGCACAGATCGCGTCGAGGCACCGCTCGAGGTGGTCGAGCTGGGCGCGCCCCATCGGGGCGTAGGGCAGGAAGCTCGTGGCCGCGCCGACGTCCGGGCCGCCCGGACCGAGGCGGTTGTGCGCGATGCGGCGGTAGGCGACCTGGTCGTTGCGGACCGGGTCGCGCAGCTCGCCGGCCACCAGCGGCCGGCCCCGATCGATGTGCGCGGTGAGCTGCTCGAAGCGGACCTCGTGATCGAGGTAGTGCTCGTTGAGCAGCGACGACTTCACCGTGTCGAGGTACCGGCGCTGCGCGCGCTCGAGCTGTTGGTTGCGCTGGAAGAAGACGTTGTGCTGGAACATCATCGCCCGCAGGCGCACCTGTTCCCCGACCTCGAGCAGCTCCCGGCGTCCGTCCGCGTCCTCGAGGTGGTCGAGCACGGCCGCCAGCTCGGGCTGATCGGCCAGGCGCTCCTCCTCGACCACGATCGCGAGCCCGAAGTAGATCGGCAGGACCACGACGCGCAGCGGCCGGTCGTACTCGGCGACGAAGTCGTCGACCGCGGTCATGACGCCGTTGCGCGGCCCGCCCTCCTCGAGCGCGTTGCACATCGTGGGGTTGAGCCCGCCCCGCTCGAGCAGCTTCTTGCCGCCGGGACGCATGCCCTTCTGCGCGTAGGGCTGCCGGAACTCCTCCGGGATCTGCTCCGGTGCGTAGTAGAGGTCGCGACGCCCGTACGGCCACAGCACGTCGTGCATCACCATGACCGGCATCGGTCGGCCGGCGCGCCGTGCGCCGTCGGCGAGGAGCCGGAGCTCGTGGTACACGGTGTACCAGTTGTGGTCGCCGTCGATGAGCGCCGCGTCCATGGGCGCCAGGGTCGGCAGGACGTCGACGCTCAGCGCCTCGTGGAAGACGTACCGCCCGGGGAAGGCCCGCTCGTGCTCGCCCGGGTCGAAATCGGGGACCGGGTCGATGACGTGGAGCTCCGCGTCGGGACCGAGGTCGTCGAGCATCTTGACCGTGGTCTCGCCGCGCAGGGCGCCGATCTCGACGACCCGACGCGCGTGGATGGCGTGCAGAACCGGGGCGATGGCGACGTCCCACAATGGGAACATGGTGCGGTTGCTCCCTCCGAGCTGGCGGACCCGGAAAGGTAGCAGCGCGTCGACGGGCCGCTGCCGGCCGCCGACTCCGTCCCGCTACCCTCCCGGCCGTGCCGGCCAACTCGCGCGGATCTCGTCCGAGGCGCGCCGGAGCCCGCATCGTCGTGGGCATCGGCGTCGCCGTCGCCGCGACCGTGGGGTTGCTCGCGGCCGTGGATCCGGCCGGCGCGCACACGCCCCACGACGTGATCGTGGACGTGGCGGTCTCGCCCACGTTCGCGTCGGACTCGACGGTGCTCACGATCTCGGACAACCGGGTGCTGCGCTCGACCGACGGGGGCCGGCACTTCCGGGAGACCCTCGCGGGCCTCGACGCCACGGTGTCGATGGCGCGGTTCGGCTTCGCCCCTTCGAAGCCGCGGGTCGTCTATCTCACCTCCCGGGGGGCCGGCGTCTACCGGTCCGACGACGGCGGTCTGCACTGGCGCTCGACCACCGACAGCGCCGAGAGCCGCAACACCGCGGACATCGCGGTCTCGCCCCGTTCCCCCGACGTGGTGGTGGTCCGCGGTGGCATCTTCGGCGGCCTCGTCTCGGACCGACGACGGCGGACGCTCGTGGTCGTCGGTGCCCGGCATGTACGGCATGGGCGCGCTCGCGTATCCTGCCCGACCGGGACCATCGCGTCGTCGCCGGCGACGCGACGGGGCGTCATGTTCGTCTCCGACGACGACGGGCGGACGTTCCGGGCGCGGCCCACGCCGGCAGGCACCGCCGGCGTCACGGCCATCGCCGCGGGCACCGGCGGCGCCGTGTTCGCCGGCACGAAGTACGGGGCGGTCCTCGTCAGCACCGACGCCGGCGACACGTGGACCCGCGTCGGACCGCCCGCTCGCGGGACCACCGGTCGACGCGCTGCTGCTCTCCCGGCACTACGGCCGCGACCACACGGTCTGGGCGTCGACGTGGCACGGCGGGGCGTTCCGGTCGACCGACGCCGGCCGGACCTGGACGGTGCAGCACCGCGGCCTCACCGGTGACGCCCAGGCCGACACCATCCACTCGCCCGTCTACCGCGCGCTGGCCGCCGCGCCCGTCGGCTCCCGCCAGCGGCTGTTCCTCGCCGGCTACGACGGTCTGTTCGTGTCGGAGAACCGCGGCGCACGTTGGGCCGAGGTGCAGACCCAGGCGGACTACGTCGTCGGCCTCGCCGTCTCGCCGGCGTACCACGCCGATCACACGGTGGTCGTCAACACCTACGTCAAGGGCGCGTTCGTCTCGCACAACGGCGGCAGGACGTTCTCACCGCGGGACGACGGTCTCCGGCAGAACGGACTCACGGAGGGCAACAAGGTCCTGCCGCTGCGCCGCATGCACAACGTCGTGTTCTCGCCCGAGTACGCGCGTGATCGAACGATCTTCACCGCGACCTGGACGAAGTTCGTCCGGTCGACCGACGGCGGCCGCCACTGGACCAGCGTGAGCGTGGCGCCCCCGCCGCCGGAGACCGAGCTCCGCCAGTTCGTCATCGCGGTGTCGCCCCAGTACGCGAAGGACCGCACGATCTTCCTCGGCACCCGGCAGGGCGACCTCTACCGGTCGACACGCGGCGGGCGCGCGGGGAGCTGGACCACCGCCGCGAACCTCGGCGTGTGGATCCGGTCGCTCGCCGTGAGCCCGCACTTCGACCAGGACCACACGATGTTCGCGGGCACCGAGCAGGGCGTCATGGTGAGCACCGACGGTGGGACCACCTGGACGCGGACCGGACCGGGCGAGATGGCGCTGCTCGCGATGTCCCCCGCCTTCCCGAGCGACGGGACGCTCTTCGCCGGGACGCGGCACGGACTGCAGGTGACCCACGACGGCGGCCGCACCTGGACCACCACGGGACTCGGTCCCCGCACGCCGCTGCGCGCGGTCGCCGCGGTCTCGGTCTCACCTGCGTTCGCGCGTGACGGCACCGTGCTCGCGAGCGTCGACGGTGTCGGCCTCTTCCGCTCGCGCGACGGCGGCCGGACGTTCGTCGCGACGGGCCGAGACCTCACCCGCCGCGGCCTGGTGATCGCGGACTTCGACCGGCCGACGTCGGCGCCCATTCAGTTCTCGTCCGCGTTCGCGACGGACCACACCGTGTTCGCGTACGCCCAGGAGTCGGTGCTGCGCTCGAGGAACGGCGGTCGCACGTGGCGGGTCCTCACCCTCCCGAGCGCGGCGTCGCTGCACGTGGCGTCGCGGGCGCACCGGCACTGACCCGTCGACCGTCGCGTGGCGGAGGACGGCGACACGCGTGGGCGACGGGGCGACGGCGGTCTCACGGTACCCTTCGCCCGTGCGCGAGCCGGAGTTCGTCGACGACCACGTGATGCTGATCGGTGACGTCCGCTTCCACTACGAGCATCCGCTCAACGCGGTGCCGGACGGTCACCTCGGGATCGAGAAGCTGCGCCCGCTGCTGCAGGCCTACGTCGACCTCTGGGCCGACCTCGCACCGCGCCGCGTCGTGGAGCTGGGCATCCGCCGGGGTGGGAGCACCGCCATGCTGTGCGAGCTCGGCGGGTTGGAGCGGATCGTGTCCATCGAGCTGTCGGACACCCGCGTCGAGGCGCTCGACCGGTACGTCGCCGAGCGCGGGGTCCAGGACATCGTGCACCCCTGGTACGGCGTGGACCAGGCGGACCGCGCGCGGGTGGAGGCGATCGTGACCGAGGAGTTCGCGGGAGCGCCGATCGACCTCGTCGTCGACGACGCGTCGCACCGGTACCACGAGTCACGGGCGTCCTTCGAGGTGTTGTTCCCCCGGCTGCGTCCGGGCGGGCTGTACCTGCTCGAGGACTGGCGCTCGGAGCACATGCTCGCCGCTGCGCTCGCCGCGACCCTGCAGGCCGATGCCGACATGCGGCACGAGATCGAGCGCCGCATGATCGACGAGGACCGCGCCGCTCCCCCGACCGCGATGTCCCGCCTCGTCCTGGAGCTGGTCATCGCCCGCGCCGTCTCGGGCGACGTGGTGGAGGAGGTCGAGATCGGTCCGGATTGGGCCGCCGTGCGCCGCGGGCCCGCCGAGCTCGACCCTGCGCGAGTTCCGGCTCGACGACCTCGCGCCCGACCACCTGCAGCTGCTCGCACCCGTCCGGTGACGCCGGCCGGTGGCTGACTACACCCTGCGGGCCGCGACCGAAGGCGACCGCGCCGCGGTGCTCCAGCTGCTCGCGGCCTCGTTGGGGTGGGGTGACGACGAGCGCTTCGCGAGCTTCTACGCGTGGAAGCACGAGCAGAGCCCGTTCGGTCGTTCGAGGGGCCTCGTCGCGGTCGACGGCGACCGCGTGGTGGGCTTCCGAACCTTCCTGCGCTGGGAGTTCGTGGACGCGGGCGGGACGCGGCGGCGGGCGGTGCGGGCGGTGGACACCGCGACGCACCCGGACCACCAGGGGCGGGGGATCTTCCGGGCCCTCACGCTCCGGGCGGTCGAGGAGCTCACGGACGAAGGCCTCGACTTCGTCTTCAACACGCCGAACGACCGGAGCCGCCCCGGCTACCTGACCATGGGTTGGGTCGAGGTGGGCAAGCTGGCGACCTCGGTCCGGTTCGGGTCGCCGGCTGCCGTGGTGCGCATGGCCCGCTCACGCGTCCCGGCCGAGCGGTGGCCGGCGGCGCCCTCCGGAGGCCGCCCCGCCGCCGAGGTCCTGGCCGCGCCCGGCGTGACCGCACTGCTCGCCTCCCTCGGGCCGCCGACCGGGCTCCGGACCGCCCGCACCCCCGAGTTCCTGCGCTGGCGCTACGGGTACGCGCCGCTCGGCTACCGGGCGGTCACCGTCTCGGACCGCGCGGAGGACGGGCTCGCGGTCTTCCGGGTCCGGCGCCGGGGTCAGGCGCTCGAGGGCGCGCTCTGCGAGGTGCTCGTCCCCTCCGGGGCCGCCGACGCGGCGCGGACCCTCGTGCGCGCGGTCGCCGGAGCGGCCGGTGCCGACTACCTGATCCGGATCGGCCGGGGAGCGGCGCGCACGGGCTTCGTCCCGTTGCCCCGACAGGGGCCGATGCTCACCTGGCGCCGGCTCGGTCGGGACGTGCCGGGCGCCGCTCCGGCCGACTGGGACCTCGTCCTGGGCGACGTCGAGCTGTTCTGACCGCACGCTCCGCGACGCTGAGAGCGCCCGGGGGGCGCGGGGACCATGCACAAACAGGTCATGTAGCCTTCCTGCTTCCCGATTCGGAGATGGAGCGACGATGCCCTACGTGATGGTGCCGGTTCCCGAGGAGCACGTCGAAGACGTGATGCAGTTCATCCTCAGGGCGATCGCCCGGGCGTCGGTCCTGCCGTGGGACGAGGATTCGCTCACCGACGACCTACCACGAGGTCGACGAGACCACCCGTTCCCTGCTCGCCTTCGTGGCCCGTGCCGAGGCGGAGGGCAAGGAGCTCGACACCCAGGCGGCGGCCCGCCAGATCCAGATGACCCACCGCGAGGTCAACGGGATCCTGAACGAGCTGCAGACGCTGATCCGCGGACGCGAACCGCCCGCCGCTCATCGCGGTCCGCGTGGCCTCCGAGCGGCTGCCGAACGGGCGTGTGACCGAGAAGCGCGTGCTCGACCATGGAGCCGGACGTCGCGGACCTGGTCCGCGTCGTCGAGCGGGCCGAGCTCGCCCAGGCGAGGGAGAGCCTCGACCCGCTGCGGGAGCGCGACTAGATGCGCCCGGGATGCCGGTGCCGAGCGGTACGACGACCTGCAGACGCCGGACGCCACCGCCGAGCACGTGCCACCGTCCATCGAGGTCGACCACGTTTCGGCCTCGTACCACATCCGGCTCGACACCGACAGCATGCGCGACGACCTGCGCCGGTTGTTCCGGCGCGGCGACAGCGGTGGACGTCTGATCCCCGCCCTGCGCGACGTGACCTTCGACGTGAAGAAGGGCTCGGTGCTCGCGGTGATCGGCCGCAACGGCGCCGGGAAGTCGACGCTCTGCCGCGTCATCCTCGGCACTCTCCCGCCCGAGGCGGGCCGGGTCGTGGTGCGCGGCCGGATCAATCTGCTCGCGCCGGGCCTCGGCTTCAACCCGAGCCTCACCGGCCGGGAGAACATCCTGCTCGGCGGACTGGCGAGCGGGCTCTCGCCGGAGCGCCTGGCCGAGGTCACCGACGAGATCGGCGAGTTCGCGCAGCTGTCGTCCTACCTCGATCTGCCGATGCACTCGTACTCGGCGGGGATGATGATGCGGCTGGCGTCGTCGGTCGCGGTGTTCCTCGATCCGGAGATCCTGCTGATCGACGAGGCGCTCACCGGCGGCGATGCCGCGTTCACCGAGCACATCGCCGAACGCACCCACCAGCTCACCGGCGAGGGCCGCACGATCCTGATCGTCACGCACGGGATCTCGTCCGTGAAGACCATGGCGACGGAGGTGCTCTGGCTCCACCAGGGCCAGGTCGCCGAGTTCGGTGACCCCGACGAAGTCGTCGACAAATACATGCGGTACTGCCGCATCGAGTCGCTCGACATGTCAGATGTCTGACCGGACGGAGGTGACGTGATGTCGGCAGTGAGCGAGTACAGCGACGTCGAGTACGTCTTCGAGCCGCACTCCGCGACGACGCCGGACATCCGCGAGTACCTCCGGTCGTTGTGGGACCGCCGCGTCTTCATGGTGGAACTCGCACGGGCCGACCGGCGCACCGCGCGGAGCAAGACCGCGCTCGGGAACCTCTGGAGCGTGCTCAACCCGCTGTTCCAGGCCGGCATCTACTACTTCCTCTACGCAACGCTGCGGAGCAGTGCCTCCAGCAAGACGTGGCTGCCGATCCTCATCGCCAACTTCTTCTTCTTCGGCCTCAGCACGCAGGCGATGTCCGAGGGCGGTGGGTCGATCGTCCGCAGCAAGGGATTGATGCTCAACTCGTCGTTCCCGCGGGCGATGCTGCCGGTGACGTCGATCTGGAAGGCGCTGGTGGACTTCGTGCCCTCGGCGTGCGTGCTGTTCGTGATGTTCCCGCTCATCGGCGGGAACATCGGGCGCGGGTTCTTCCTCCTGCCGATCGTGTTCGCGATGCACGTGACCATGAACCTCGGGATCGCCCTGCTCGTCGCCACCTACGTCACGCTCGTTCCGGACGGCCGGAACGTGATGAGCTTCGTGCAACGAATCCTGTTCTTCGTGACCCCGGTCATCTACCCGGTGGCGCTCCTGCCCGCGAACGTGAAGCCGTTCATCGCGTGGCAGCCCCTGTTCCCATTGTTCGCCTGCTACCAGGCCATCTTCTCCGGCCAGACACCCAACGCGGTGTTGCTGGCGGAGACCTTCCTGTGGGCTGTCGCGCTGGTCGTCGTCGGAGGCCGATTGTTCATACGACGCGAGCGCGAGTTCACCATCAAGATCTGATCGACCCACGACCGAGCGACGAGGATGAGGAGGCGACCACACCGTGGCCGAACGCGGCGAAGGTAACGGCGAGCAGCAGAGCGGCCTGGGGAGGCTCGACGGCTCGGAGGAGCCGTCTCCGTTGGGAGCCGCCGAGCCGATGATGGTCGGCCGCGAGTCGCGTCCGTCGGGATCGGGCGGCGGACGGCTCTCGTCCTTCCGCCCGAAGAAGCACCGGTCGTGGAAGTGGTGGGCGATCATCGGTGTCGTGGTGGTGGCGCTGCTGTTCGCGCCCGGATTCGTGAGCGGGCTGAAGAAGACCCCGAAGAACCGGATCGGCATCAGCTACGGCGGCGGGCCGTTCGAGTCGGCGCACTTCCAGCGGATCGTGCAGCCCGGGTCGAGCCTGTTCTTCAACGGCTTCTTCGACCCGCTGTACCTCTACCCGTCGGACCAGCAGAACTACATCATCTCGCTGACCAAGGGCGTCGGCGCGACGCAGTCGCCCGACTCGGTCGTCGCCCCGACCGTCGGACAAGGTCGCGGTGACCTACCAGGTCGCCGTCTACTTCACGCTGAACACGAAGCTGCTGCGCCAGTTCCACGAGCAGCTCGGACTGAAGTACAGGGCGTACACGTCGAAGGGTTGGTACAACCTCATCCGCGACACGTTCCGCCAGCAGATCGAGAACGCGCTGCAGGAGGAGACCCGCCAGATCAGCCGTCGCGGACATCTACGGCAGCGCCGAGCAAGCTGGTCGGGTTGCAGACCCGCGTGCAGGCAGAAGATCTCCCAGCGGCTGCAGTCCGCGCTGGGCGCGCGCTTCTTCTGCTCGCCCGCGTTCGTGCGCACCGGGGTCTGCGGCGATCCCGACCTTCATCATCAAGGCCGTGTCCATCCCGAAGTCGGTCGCGTTGGCGTTCCAGCAGCAGCGGACGTCCGCGATCCTCGTCGAGGTCAAGCAGAACGAGATCCAGCAGTCCGAGGCCGAGGCGCAGTCGGTGCGTGATCTCGCCGCCGCGGGCTGTCGGGTCAGGACTACGTCCTCAAGAAGGCGATCGAGGCGGGCAAGATCAACCTCTGGGTGGTGCCGCAGAACGGGAGCTTCGCGATCACGTCGCCGACGAACGGGTCGGGCGCGAGCGTGTCCTCGGGTTCGACGACCACCACGACCACGCCGAAGAAGTGACCGAGCCGGTACCGCCCGCGCCGAGCGCGCCGAGCCGGACGGCGCGGTCGCGCTGGCGGTGGCGGTCGTCCTCGGCGCGCTCGCGCCGTGGGCGTTCCCGAGCCGTCGGCGGGCGCGCACACGCCGCACGACGACGTCTCCGACGTCGCGATGTCGCCGACGTTCGCCCGGGACGGCCGGGTGTACGTGATCGCGGGCAACCGGCTGTTCGTCTCGGAGCGCGGGCGACTACCACTGGAAGCCGCTCGTGCGGGGGTTGCCGCGCGCTCCCGAGGAGGGCAAGTCGCTGGCGCGGATCGCGATCGCGCCGTCGTCACCCGAGACGATGTACGTGTCGTCGCGGGTCGGTGGCGTCTTCCGGTCCGACGACGGCGGGCGTGCGTTCCACCAGGCCGTCGCGGAATCTGGCGTCGTCCGACATCAGCGCCATCGCGGTGTCGCCCCGCTCGCCCGACACCGTCCTGGCCGGCCGGATCGATCCAGGGCTTCTTCCGCACCGCCGACGGCGGTCGCAGCTGGACGACGGTCCCCGGCGTTCACGCGCGTCCCCGCGGTGATGTTCGTGCCGCAGACCGGCCGGGCCGTGGCCGGCGACGGCGCCGGGTCGGATCCGGATCTCCGACGACGGCGGCGCCACCTGGACACCGGCGATCGCCGGGCGCGGGCGCGTCGATCTCGGCGCTCGCGGCGTCGACCGGTGCCGCGCCCCGCGACCGTGTTCGCCGGGGACACGGCGGGACACCTCCTGCGCTCCACCGACGGCGGCTCGTCCTTCTCGCCGATCGGCGAGCGGCCTGCCCACCGATCAGATCTCGGGGCTCGCGACCTCGCCGGACTACGACCGGGACCACACGGTCTGGGCGTCGCTCGCGAACCACGGCGTCTACCGGTCCACCGACCGCGGCCAGACCTGGACCCGGACGTCGCGCGGGCTCTCGACCGACATCCAGGCGCACGTGGTGAAGGTCGCCGAGTTCCGCGGCATCAGCGCCGCAGCCGGTGCGCACGGCACCGAGCTGTACGAGGCCGGCTTCGACGGGCTGTTCCACTCGGAGGACGGCGGCGCGACGTGGACGGAGTCCCAGACCCTCGTCGACTTCGTCACGGGACTCGACGTGTCGCCCGAGTACGCGCACGACCGCACCGTCGCGGCCGCGACGCTACGTGAAGGGCGCGTACCTCTCGACGGACTCCGGCACGACGCTGGAGCCCGATCGACCACGGCCTCTACGAGAAGCCGGGCGCGGGCAACAAGTACGCCACGATCCGGCGGCTGCACAACATCACCTTCTCGCCCGACTACGGGAACGACCACACGCTGTTCTCCGCGGGATGGACCGCATTCCTCAGGTCGACCGACGCCGGCGCGAGCTGGCAGCCGATCCTCGTGACGAAGCCGGCGCCGCTGCTGCGTCAGTACGTGCTCGGCGTCGCGCCCGACTACGCGAAGCGCCACGAGCTGTACCTCGGCACCCGGCAGGGTGACGTCTACCGGTCGGAGGACGCGGGCGCGCCAGGGCAGCTGGTCGCACGTCGGCGCGCTGCCGGCCCGTGTGCGGTCGTTCGCATTCGACCCGTCGGGCCCCACGATCTTCGCCGGGACGATCGACGGGGTCTTCCGCAGCGAGGACCGCGGCGCGACGTGGAAGGCGAGCGGGCCCGACGGGCGAATCGCTCGTCGGCGATCTCGCCCGGCTACGCGAAGGACGGCACGATCTTCTCCGGATCGCGGACAGGACCTCTTCGTCTCCCGCGATCGCGGCGAGAGCTGGCAGAAGGTGGCCGCTCCCGGCGACCGGCACGGTCGAGGCGGTCGCGGTCTCGCCGGCGTACCCGTCCGACGGCACGGTGCTCGTCAGCATCGGCGGTCAGGGCCTGTACGAGTCCACGGACGACGGCCGCACCTTCAGCGCGACGGGCGCCGACCTGATCGGCAGCGGTCACGTGATCGCCGACTTCACCAACCCGACCGGGACCCCGATCCGGTTCTCGCCCGCGTACGCGCAGGACCGCACGGTCTTCGCCTACGCGAATCAGGACGTGGTGCGGTCGACCGACGGTGGCACGACCTGGAAGGTGCTGCACCTCCCGAGCGCGGCGCAGTTCCGTCCCGAACGCCGGCCGCCTGACCGGGGCCGGCACGTCGTCGGGCGGGCACGCGAGCACGGGCCACATCAGCAAGCGCCGCGTCGCGGTCGATCGCCGCGGCCGTCCTCGTCGGGCTCGCGGTCGTCGTGGTCGTGGTCCTGGTGGCTCCTGCGCCGCCGCCGCTCGCACCCTCACTCGGTCGGGGCCCGCACCGCCCGACGAGCACGCTGAGCTGACATGGACACGACGGTCCGTGCCCCGGCGGACACCGAGACCGCGCCGGTCCTCGGCACGGGATACCGCCCCCATCTCGACGGGATGCGCGCGCTCGCGGTGTACCTCGTGGTGCTCTTCCACGCGGGCGTCGATCGCTTCTCCGGCGGCTTCATCGGCGTCGACGTGTTCTTCGTGCTCTCGGGCTACCTCGTCACGCAGGTGCTGCTCGGGCGCTGCACCTGTCGGCCGAGCGGCGCGGCGCCGGTCGGGCGCGCCGTCCCTCCGGCTTCGGCCGCTTCTACGCCCGTCGGTACCGCCGCCTGCTGCCGGCCTCGTTCGTCGCGCTGGTCGTCACCGCCGTCGTGTACTCGGCGATCGCGTCACAGGCCGAGCTCGCGTCCTCGGTCGGTGCGTTCAAGGCGACGTTCCTGTACGTCGCGAACTGGTACTTCATCCACCAGTCGAGCGACTACTTCGCCGCCGCCGTCAACAGCAACCCGGTCCAGCAGTTCTGGTCGCTCGCGGTCGAGGAGCAGTTCTACTTCATCTGGCCGATCCTTCTGTGGCTGCTCTTCGCGGCGACCCGCACGCTGGCGCGCCACGCGCACCGGGTCGCGTCAGCTCGTGGTCGTCGCCGCCGCGCTGGCGTCGATGCTGTGGGCGTTGCACCTCGCGAGCTCGAACATCAGCCGCGCGTACTACGGCACCGACGCACGCGCCTACCAGCTGCTCGCCGGTGCGCTGCTCGCGCTGAGCCCGGGGATCCTCCGGCGCCTCGCCCGGTTCCGCGTCATGTGGCTCGCCGGCCCCGCCGGCGTCGTCGCCCTGGTCGTGCTCGGCTCGTCGCTGCTCGACATGAACCCGGTCCGCCGCGGCATCGGGGCCACGGTCGCGACGCTGGCGCTGATCGTCGGGCTGGAGTGCCTGGCGTGCGGACCGCTCAACCGGCTGTTCTCCAGCGCACCGGCGGTGTACCTCGGCCGGATCTCGTACGGGACCTACCTGTGGCACTGGCCCGTGATCCTCGTGGCGTTCTCGCTCACGAACAACGCCATCAGCCCGCTGTCGACGTTCGCGATCGCGGCGTTCGTCGCGACCGGGCTCGCGTCGCTGAGCTACCAGCTGATGGAGATGCCGATCCGCAGGATGGCGCTCCTCGATCGGATCAGTCCGGCGGTGATCCTCGCGGGCGTCGGGATCAGCGTCCTCGGCGCGCTCGTGATCATCCCGAACATCATCGATCCGTTCGCGTCGCGACCAGGCTGCTGCAGAACACGACGAACGTCGTCGGCTTTACGCCGACGTTCCGGCACTCGACTTCGCCACGGCGAACCGACGTCGGCCGACCCTCGTCACCGGTGCCGGTTCCTTCAGACGGAACTGCTACGGCAAGCCCGCTGTCCGGCGTGCCGGATCGTGAACGGCCAAGGTCAGCTGGACATTCTCGTGATCGGCGACAGCGAGGCGTGGGCGATGTTCCCGACGTTCGCCAAGATCGCTCAGGAGCACGATCTCTCACTGTTCACGTACGCGTCTGCCGGGTGCCCCTGGCAGCGGAACTTCTACTTCGCGAATCAGAGCGTCGCGGTGTACCGCGCGCGCACCCAACGCTGCGTGGCTGTGAAGCAGGATCTGTATCGAGCGCGTGCTTCCTGCGGTGAAGCCCGACGTCGTGATCGCCATCTCACACGACTACCTCGGCGAGAACAGCCCCACGATTGGAGTGGTCTACGACCAGCACGACCACCCGATACCGATCGCGAGCCCTTCCGACCTCCGAGGTCAATTGGAGGCCGAGACGCAACGATCGCTCAAGCGGCTCTCGTCATTCGGAGGCAAGGTCGTGATGGTCGAGCCGGTCCCAACGACCACGAAGGAGGAAGATCCGTACGTTTGCCTGACGAAGAGCTCAATGGTAGAAGCTTGTCGTTTCGTCACGAGTGAAGCACCGTCCACGCTCGAGGCCTTGTTTCGAAAGCTCGCGGACAATCGCACGTACTACGTCGCGAACTTCGACCGGCTCCTGTGTCCCTTCGATCCGATTTGCGATCCGATCGTCAATCACGAGATCGTACGATTCGATCAGCAGCACATCACCGCTCGGTTCGCCGTCTCCATCGCAGCGGCCGTGAACAACTCCCTCACGTCGGCGGGCGTTCTCCACGAGTCGATCCCCGGCGCGAATTCGCAGAAGGCGCTGGACAGCGCTCAACCGAACACCACTCCGGGCGTGTCCCGGGGGACGAACCGTTGAGGTTCGCCGAAGTCGACGAAGACGCTGGCCTTCAGTGCTCGCCGTCGATGCAGCCACGCCGGAGCACGCCGGGGCTCACCGAGCGAGGTGATCCGTCGCCGAACGGCGGGCCGGCCCGTTGGCGACCGCCGCGGAGAGCGCGCTACTTTGCGCCGGTCGGGGACTCGGGCTCGGGGGGAATCATGCGGCACCTGCGAAGCGTCACGTTGCTCGCGCTCATCGCGCTGGTCGCCGGCCGGATGCGCGTTCTTCGGGAGCGCGCAACCGCTACGCGGCCGCGCCGGGCACGCTGTCGGAGCCGTACTGGTGCACGCCGAGCGGCGGCACCGCGCTGTCGCCGGCGGAGTGCCAGCTGCTCTCGACCCAGCTCGACGGTGCCGCACTCTTCGCGCGAGAGCCACTTCCACCCGCCGGCCGCCCCGTTCTCGTCGTACGAGGCCGGTCGGGGGGTCGCGTTCCGCCTGACCGACTCCATGCCCACGTTCGACGCCGGCCACCCCGACGTGCTCCTGTACGACGGGAGCGGGCCCGCCGCGCAGGTCGTCGGCATCGAGTACACGGTGGGCAACGGCGTCGCCGGCGACTCCGGCGCCCGAGGGCTTCGCCGGACCGAACGACGTCTGGACCGACGTCGGCTCGGGCTACTGGCGCCTGCGGGTCTGGATCCTGCGTCCGTTCCAGAACCAGACGAACGTCTTCGCCGACTCGCATCCGTGTCTCGGCGCCGGCGGCGCGATCTACGACGAGACCGCCCCCTGCTACACCGCCACGCACCCGAACCCGCTCGAGGTGCTGGTCTCGAACGACGACGGCTACGACGCGCCGGGCATCGACACGATCGTCGAGGCCCTGCGCGCCGTCGGGTCGGTGAACGTCACGGTGTCGGCACCGGCGACGAACCAGAGCGGCGCGGGCAGCAAGTTCACCGACGGTCCCGTGACGGCCACCGACCAGCACACCGCGAGCGGCTACCCGGCGTGGTCGGTCGAGGGCTACCCGGTCGACGCGGTGCGCTACGCCCTGCGGACGCGCCACGTGAACCCGGACCTCGTCGTGTCCGGGACGAACAACGGTCAGAACATCGGCTTGGCCATCCCGCTCTCCGGCACGATCGGCGCCGCACGTGAGGGCGCGCAGAACTTCATCCCGGCGCTCGCGATCTCCCAGGGTGTCGGCAGCCCCGCCGACTTCCCGGCCAGCGTCCCGCCATTGCTCTCGTGGCTGCACGACTTCCTGATGGGCCGCACCGGGCGACCCACGCTCGAGCCGGTGACGAGCATCAACGTGCCCACGTGCACGGCCGGCTCGATCCGGGGCACGGTGAAGGTGCCGTCGTCGACGTCGTTCAGCGCTCTCGTCCGACTGCACGTCGACGGTGACGTCGCCGGCGAACGACGTCGACGCGTTCGCCAACGGCTTCGTGAGCGTGTCGACGCTCACCAGCACGTCGGGCGCGGCGAGCTAGACGAGGTCAGCTGCGGCTGAAGCGGGCCAGCAGTCTCGCGGCGGGCCCGCGGCTGCGGTCCGCGCCGCGGTTGGCCCACGGGAACGGCTCGGCCGGCTCGGCGACGCCCAGGAACGGGCACAGCGGGTCCCAACTCGGGTCGTCGCTCAGGTCGAGCTCGAGGAAGTCGGGCCGACTGCCGAAGTACGCGCGCACCCGCTCGTGGTGGTGGTCCCACTCGTTCGCCCACTTCTCCTCGTCGACCACGAGGAACGTGCCGTCGTACTCCCCGCGCGCCTGCTTCTTCAGGTTGCGCTCGACGTGACGACGCCGGCTGTCGATCCAGTCGGCGCGCGGCCGGGTCGTGAGCACGAACCGGCTCCCGGGGTACTGCTGATCGAGCATCTGGAACCGCCGGCTCAGCAGGCCGATGTCGGAGAACGCGTCGTACGTGGGGTCGAGGTACGTCAGCAGCGGGACGCCCTCGTCGATCGCCCGCTGCACCGACCGGTGGGCGTCGTCGCCGCCGAAGTGCAGGCTCTTGAACCCGAGGATGATGAGCGCCTCGCCGAAGCTGGTGGTCCCGGTCTTGTTGAGCCCGATGCCGAAGATCCGCGGCCGGTCGGGGTTCGGGGTCGGTGCGACGCTGCTCATCGCGTCAGGTTACGTGACGTTCGCCGCGTGCTCCGGCGCCGCTCGGGTGACGCGACGTACGCCGTCACTCGTCGTCGCGCCCCGATTGGCCCACGGGAACGCGGCCGAGGGTGGACGGACGCCCAGGAACTCGCACAGCGCGCCCCAGTCGGGGTGTGCGGTGAGATCGAGCTCGAGGAAGTCGTCGCGCCCGGCGAAGTGGGCGCGGACGCCGTCGACGTGGCGGGTCCACTGCGCCCGCCACGCCTCCTCGTCGACGTCGAGGAAGCCGCCGCGGTAGGTGCCGGCCTCGAACTTGGCGCGGTTGGTCTCGACGTGGCGCCGACGACTCTCGATCCAGTCCTCGACGGGGCGGGTCGTGAGCACGAACCGGCTCCCCGGGTACTGCTGATCGAGCAGCTCGTAGTGCTCGGAGAGCACCTGGATGTCGGAGAACGCGTCGAGGTGGGGGTCGAGGCGCGAGAGCAGGGGGTCGCCGGCGGCGAGGGAGACCTCCACGAACCGGCGCAGGGCCGGACCGCCCCAGTGGAGGCTGTCGTACCCCAGCATCCGGAACGCCTCGTGCAACGACGTCGTCCCCGTCTTGTTGAGGCCGATGCCGAACAGACGGGGTCGGCTCGGGTCCGGGCCGGCGCCGCGGGTCGGGGCCCGATAGGACCCGACGAAGTCGGTGATCTCGCGGTTGTAGTACGGCGGCGCGCGGTGCGGATCGACGCCGTGCTTCCACCCGTACTTGAACCGGTGCGCCTGCAGCAGCAGGTCGTAGCCGCGGGCGTCCGTGGCGGCGGTGGTGCGGCGAGCGTGCACCACGCGGGCGGCCGGCACGGGCGAGAGCTCGACGCCCATCTCCCAGGCGCGGTGCCAGTAGTCGGTGTCCTCGCAGTACGCCGGGTTGAACCACTCGTCGAACACGCCGACCTCGTCGTACAGCGCGCGTGTGAGCATGAAGCACCAGCCGGCGGTCCCGGCCTGGTCCGGACTGGTGAACCCCTGACCGTCGCAGTGATCGGTGTACGGGAACGCGACCCGACGCCCGTCGGACGCGGCCTCGTACAGCGCGACGTCCCATCCAGGTTCCACGCGACAGTCGCTGTTCAGCACCACGACCATGGGCGCGGTGGAGAGGCGGATGCCGGTGTTCCACCCCGTCGCCACGCCCTTGTTCTCGGGGTAGCGGTACACCTTCGCGGCGATCCGGTCCTGGTGGGCCGAGCCGTTGTCGACGACGACGACCTCGGTCGGGATGCTCGCGACCTCCCAGATCCGATCGACGGTGCGCTGCGCCATCGCCGCGAGCTCCGGCGTGCGGCTCCACACCGGCAGCGTGACGCTGAGCAGCGGCTCGCCGCGCCACTCGTCGGGCGTCGCGTCGTAGGCGAGCTCCGGGTCGGTGTTGGGGAAGGGCTGGACGGTGGTCGGTGGCTCGGTCACGTCGCGTCTCTCCTCGCCGATGGTGGCCGCACCCTTGGTGTGCAACAGGCGGAACACCCGCCGGTAGGTCTCGTGCAGCTCGGGGAGCAGGGTGGGCTCGGTCCCGACCCGCGCCTCGAGCTCGGCGACACGCCGGCGCAGCTTGGGCTCCTCGGCGCCGTCCTCGTCCCAGATCTTCACCGCGTCCTCGACCTGCAGTCGCGCCGCGATCTCGGTGCCGGCGTGCAGCGCCGCGATCAGCGCGTGCGCGCGACCCTTCGCCTCCGTGCGCCGGCAGAACGCGTCGAAGTCGATGGGTCGGGCCATGAAGCTGCGTGCGCTCCGGTCGTACACCACGCGCAGTCCGGCGGGTGCGAGCCGCCAGCCCATCTCGACGTCGATGGAGTACACGAGGCGCTGGTCGTGCAACGCGTGGCGCAGCAGGAAGTCCCGCTTGCAGGAGATGCGCCCCTCCCAGAACCCGCGCCAGTCGAGCTCCTGGCCGTCGCCGAGTCGCTCGTAGGCGAACATCAGTCGGTCGACGTCGGTGATGTAGTGCATCAGTGGCGTCGGCTCGAGCTCGGGCGCCCACTCCGTGTGCCCGAGGACGGCGACGCCCTCGGCCGGCTTGCGGGCGTGGGCGGCGAGGTGGCGTTCGAGGTAATCGCGCGCGCAGCGGTCGTCGTCGTCGAAGAAGAGCACCACGGGCGCGCGCGCGAGCATCACCGCGGCGTTCTTGGCCGCACTGCGGCCGGCGTGCGCGATGCGTTGACCGGTGACGGCCATGCGGTCGGAGAACTCCGCCAGCACCGCGTCGAGGTCGCCGTGCTCGGAGCCGTCGTCCACCACCACGACCTCGTACTCGGAGGCATCGAGGGTCTGGTCGGCGAAGCCGGCGAGGCACTCGCGCAGCAGTTCGGGCCGCTCGTAGGTGGCGATGAGGACGCTGATCCGGGGCGCGGCGGCCGGCTCCGCGCGCACGCGGACGACGGGTCGGCGGTCGGGGCCGAGCGTCCAGGTCCGGCGGACCGAGCCGGGCGCGTCGGCGCGAACGGGCAGGGGTCGGCGCAACCCGATCGTCACGTCGTCGGCGAGCACGGTGGGTCCGTGCGCCGTCGCGCCGGCTCGGATCGACAGGACCGGCAGCGGCGTCACGTCGTCGACCTCACGCGCGACCACCCCGAAGTGTCGTTCCGTGACGGGCGGGCCGCCGGACGGGCCCTCGGTGTGCGCGGGCTGGAGGCGCTCGACGTCGAGGGTGACCTGGGTCGCGACGAGGCGGTCGAGGAACCGCGCGGGCGCGATCACGTCGTCACGGACGTGCACGACGAAGTCGGCGTCGTCCGCGGTGTCCGGTGCCGGCTCGGAGTCCGGCCGCCAGCGCTGCTCGACCTCGAGGGTGCAGCTCGACGCGAGCTCGGTGACGAGGACCGGTGGCGGGCCGGTGCGGTGCGCGGCGTAGGTGCCGTGCACGAGCACGCGGGCGTTCGGGACGGGGTCGAGGCGTGGGCGGTCCTGGTGGTCCGGCGCGAGGTCCCAGACGACGAGATGCTCGTCCTGGTGCAGCCGTTGGTACTCGGTGTCGAGGCGCTCGACGAGCTCCGGATAGCGCCGGCGCCACGAGAACGCCGCACGCGGGAGCACGAAGTAGCGCGCGCCGCGCGTGCGCTGCGCCTCGAGGTGATGCACGGCCGACGTCCCGTCGACGGGATCCGGACCGGGCCGGTCGGCGTCGTCCCGGCTCTGTGGGAACGGCCAGCAGGGATGCGCGCCCGCGTCGAGCAGGCTGTGGTCGGCGCCGCACACGACGAGCACCGCATCACCGGGACGGCCGATCCGCCGGATCCGCTGGCGGACCTCCTCACCGTCGGACGCCCCGCCGCGTCGGCCCGCGTCGTCGCGGCGCGGCGTCATCACCTGCTCGAGGATCTCCGCGAAGCGCTGCTCGACGAGGTCGACGCCGTGCCGGCGGTCGGCGTGGTCCGCCCCGGCCGCGGCCATGCGGTGCCACAGGTCGTCGTCGGTCAGCAGCCGGGTGAGGCCGGCGGCGAGATCCGTCGCGTCCCGTGCGATCAGCGCGGTCTCGCCCTGGACCAGGTCGAGGCCCTCGGCGCCCACCGGGGTCGTGACGACCGGCGTGCCCGCCATCATCGCCTGGATGACCTTGCGCTTCACCCCCGCGCCGTGGAGCAGTGGAACTGCCGCGAGCCGCGACCGCTCCACGTAGGGCGCCACCGTCGGCACCCAGCCGACGAGCCGCAGCCCGGGTGTGTCCGGGTCGAGATCGAGCTGCACGCGGTCGAGCCAGTTGCCCACCACCGTGAGCGGGTGACGCGCGAGCAGCTCGGGATCCAGCTGGGGCAGGACGTCGTTCGCCAGGTGCTCGACCGCCTCCCGGTTGGGGAGGTGGCGGAAGTTCCCCACGAAGTACATGCCGCGCCGATCGGCGAGCGGGTACGGGGAGCGGGGGACGTGCTCGGCGAGCGGCAGGGTGAACACCCGTCCCTCGCCGAGGAAGTCGGCGAGGAGATCGCGTTCCTTGTCGGAGACCGTGATCACCGCGTCGGCGGCGTTGTAGACGTTGAGCTCGCGCGTGGTCTCCGCTCCGAACGCGTCGTCGAGGTGAGCCCGCTGTCCGAGCGACTGGCGCGCGTGGCGGAGGAAGTGGAGGTCGATCGAGTTCACGACGACGCGCGCCGTCGGCGTGTGCTCACGCAGGTGCGGGAGCAGCTCCGCGGCGAGCTCCCAGAAGTTGACGACGGCCAGGTCGAAGTCGTTGGACCGGAGCAGCCGGTCCAGGCCGTCGAAGCCGGCATGCGTGGCCACGCCCATCTGCCGGAGGCGCCGGGCGTGCCGGACCTCGGCCTCGCGCTCCCGCGCGACGAACGTGACCTTCCACCCGGCGCGCAGCAGGAACTGCACCATGTTGTCGACGTCCTGCGACCCGCTGTCGCGGTCGAACGCCGGCATCCGGGTGTGGACGACGAGCGCCCGGCGTTGCGTCATCCGCGACAGGCTTCGACGTCGTCGTGCGCGAGGAGGTACCGCCACTCGCCGTCGCCGAGCTGGTCCGGTCGCCGGGGCCGCAGGTCCAGCACGCGCTGCCAGGCCGACCCCTGGAGCGGCAGCGACGGCTCGCCGCCGGAGCCCGCCACCCGCACCGCGGCGACTGCCGGCTCGTAGGCCACGGACCGGCCGTGCTCCCAGATCTCGGCGCACCACTCGCGCATCAGGGTGCGGCCGATGTCGTCGACCGGACGCGCGACCGCCGACCACAGCGCGGCGCTGACCGCGACCAGCCCCGGCGCCCAGCAGACGGGGCGCATGTAGTCGTGCCACGGCGCCCGGACGTCCTCGGAGCCCTCCGCGATGAGCGCGACCGAGCGGTCGAGGAACACGGTGCCGCCCGCGGAGTCGAGCCGTCCGTCGCGTCGCAGGACCTTGCCGGTGATCGCGACGTCGGGTTGCTCGGCGGCCAGCGCGGCGGCGGCACGGATTGCGCCGGGCAACGGGAGCACGAACGGCTCGACCAGCACGACGACGTCGTGACCGTTGGTCGCGGTCGCGGCGTCCGCCGCGAGGGGGCCCAGCTCGAGGTCGGCACCCTCATCGGCCACGCGTGCCGCGAGCTCGCGGGTCCAGGCCTCGTCGCCGCCCGACCCCGCCCGGACGAGCACCGTCGGCGCCGGTCCCGGCCCGACGCCGGTCAGGTCCTCGACCGATCGCACCTCGAGCCCGTCGGGGGCGGACGCGACCGTGACCACTCCGAGGGTGGCGACGCGGCGCGCCTCGTCGCGGTCGCGGAGGTCGTCGCGGACGACGATCTCGACGCTGTCGTCGAGGTACGGCAGGTCGGTGCCGGCCGGCGGTCGGAAGATCGTCACCCCGGGGAGCTCGCCGTCGACGGCGAGATCCGTCCAGGCGAGCACCGCGGGATCGTGCGCGCCGCCGGCCGCGAGCCGCTGGATCTCGTGCCGGAGCGAGCTCGCCGTGGCGTCGGCCGGCGCGCCGAGATCGAAGACCACCCCTGCGCCGCTCTCGTCCGCCACGCACCGGTAGGTGGACACGACGTGATCGCGGAACTCGGCCTGGCGGCGGAACCAGGGGCGCGAGCCCTCGGGCACCACGAGGAACCGGTGCCCCCGGTACCGCAGGGCCTCGAGGTGCGCGACGAGCGCGAGGTCGTCGGCGGGGCCGCGTCGCGGCGGATCGGGGAAGCGGAGCGCGCGCGTCTCGCCCGCGTTGCGGACCTCGGTGGGGCTGCCGGGCGCGACGACGAGCCAGGGAGTCCCGGCGGGGACGTGCGTGCGGACGAGCGCCCGGAAGCCGTCCTTCCACTCGCCGTACGGGCGGCCCTTCGGGGCCGGCCGGCGCGCCGTGCCGGAGCGCCCGGACGCGCGGATGACCCGGCGACCGCGCCGGCGCATCCCAGCGGTGCGCACCCAGACGAGGCGGCCGGCGTCCTGGGCCGGCGCGGGCAGGCGGCGCACCGCGCGCTTGGCCGTGGGGACCGGTGCCGACCGTGCGCGGCGCACCCGGATCAACGTCACCCGGATCCGGGCGGCGGCAGGCGGCGGCAGGCGGCGCGTGACCGAGCGGGCGGTGGATCGGGCGGTGGATCGGGCGGCCGATCTCGCCGTCGACGCGGCGCCCGTCGCACCGGCGTTCGTACCGGCGTTCGCGCCGGGAGCCGTGACCGCCGGAGACGCGCCCGGAGTGGCGGTCGCCGCCGGGAGCGTGGGGGGCGCGGTTCTTGACGGGGGTGCGGAGGACCGGCGGACGCGGCGCAGCTGGTCCCGG
The DNA here is from genome assembly GCA_963756815.1 of uncultured Acidimicrobiia bacterium. Taxonomy (GTDB): domain Bacteria; phylum Actinomycetota; class Acidimicrobiia; order IMCC26256; family JAENVU01; genus JAENVU01. The sequence goes on along the minus strand of CAVWPR010000005.1, from coordinate 446,244 downwards.
GCCGGGTCGGGGAGCCGGTGCACCACCTGGCGCGCCGCGGGTGCCACGGCGTGCGGCCCTTCCCGGACCACGCGGCGGCCGAGCCGCAGGCCGGCGCGGAGCGAGCGGCGCGCGAACCGGCGCACCGGGCCCGGTGACACCTCCTGGTGCACGGCCTGCACCTGACGCGCCATCTCGTCGATCCGGCGCAGGGCGACGGCGCGGGTGTCGGCGAGCTCGCGCTCGAGGTCACGGACCCGCGCGCGGAGCGCGTCCTCGTGCTCGGCGTGCTCGGCCCGGAACTCGCGCTCGCGTGCCTCGAGCCGCTCGATCGCGGCGAGGCGCTGCTCGGCGTGCTGGGCCGCCACCGCGCCGTCGAGGATCAGCCGCCGGACCCGTCCCTCGTCGCTCGGCGCCGCGGACGGGACCGCGACCCCCGCCTCACGGCACAGGGTCGTGTACAGCGTGCGCAGGCTCTCGCTCGCGCCGGCGTCGGCCAGATCGACGTCGATCGTGTGGTGTCGGAGGTCTCGGCGCACGTGGGTCGGTGCCGGTCGGAGCCCCGCGAACTCGCACACCCGGGCGAGCTCGACGTCGGGGTCGACGAAGAACGCGTCGTAGTGGCTGACGATGCGACGCTCGGGGGGCACGGCGGCCAGGACGGTGGCGTAGTACCGCTCCCAGAGCGCGAGCCCCAACGAGTACGAGTTCTGGTTGCGGCGCTTGAGCGACAGCGCGACCTCGAGCGGGTGCCGGAGACAGACCACGAACCGCAGGTCGGGCTGCAGGTCCATCCAGAACGGGGCGGTCAGACAGACGCGGGGGTCCTTGAAGCCCCAGTGCGAGTGGACGCGCAGCCCGGCGAGCGCAGCCTCGGCCGACTCGACGAGATGCGCGACGCGCGGGTCGTCGGCACCTTGCGGCGGGAGCTCCGGCGGGTGGTCCCACGAGCCGCCGGTCGCCTCGAGCAGCTCGTCGTTGCAGGCCACGATCGCGCGGTGCTCCCAGAAGCCCTCGGGGTTGTCCTCGGCCGCGCTGATGAGCTCCTCGGCGTCCTGCCCGATGAGGTGCAGACCGGAGTCGTGCAGCGCGCGGGTCAGCATGGACGTCCCGGACCGGTGCATCCCGGCGATCGCGATCGGATGGCGTGGTGACGTCTCGCTCACGAGCGACTGTCCCCTCGGGGGTTCTCCGGCAAGGTCAGGGAAGGTATCCGCTCTGGGTGAGGATCTCCTTCGCCCGGTCCGACCCGAGGAACTCCCGGAACTTCGTCGTCGCCGGCGCATCGCCGAGGAACGCGGCGCCGTAGTCGAAGACGAGGTTCCGGTCGTCGGGGATGCCGAGGAGCTTCACGCTGGGGCTGACCGTCGTGTTGTTCCGGAAGAAGACGGCGGCGTCGAGCCGGCCGGCCGCGAGGTCGGCGAGCGACAGCGCCGGGCAGGCCGGGTCGCGATTCAGGTTCGTCAGGTTCGGTGTCACCCCGGCGCGGGTGAACACGTACAGCATGAAGTCGCCGAAGATCGTCGGCAGGCCGCAGATCCGTGTGCGCAGCCGACTCTGCGGCGCGAACGCCTCGAGATTCTTGACGCCGCCGGCGTTGGCGGTCGGGACCGCGACGACGGCGAGATTGCGCCCCATCGCCTGGTCCACCCGGCCACCGAGCACGGCCTTGGGGGCGATGACCACCTGCGCGCCGCCGTTCGTCACCGCCGCCCGGAGGCCGGGCCCGTCGTTCTTCGTCGCGACCTCCAGCCCCGGGTTCTCCTGCTTGAAGGTGGTCGCGAGCTGGTCGACGACCGGTCGTTGCGTCGACGTCGTGATGATCGTGACGAGGTTGGGCGGTCCGGAGGGCGCGGTGACGCCGCCGCTGCCGCCGCTGCTGCACGCCGTGAACACGACGGCGGCGCCGATCGTGAGCGCCGCGACCCGCTTCCCTCGCACCTTTTGCATCCTCCCACCGGGGACCGAAAAGTGTACTTGCGGGCGCGGGTCACCAATCGTCGGCGTGCCGGGCGTGCTCGAGGGCCTGCCGGGCCGACCGCTCCACGAATCCGAGGGCCGGCGTCGGGACCGTCCCGACGTAGTGGCGGCGGTTGGTGGGCGGACGGTGGGGGACTCCGGTGATCGCCGTGTAGTCGGCCTGCATCTCGTCCCACGAGTACCGCCGGGAGGTCGCCGCGCCCCCGTGGTACTGGTGGAACGTCGCCTCGCCGAGCAGCACCAGGAGCTCGACGTCCGGGCGCGAGCACGCGCGCAGATACAGGTCGTGGTTCGCGAGCCCGCCGCCGGGGAGCGCGAAGCGCTCGTCCATCCCGCCGAGCTCCGCCCAGAGCCCGCGGGTCGCGAAGAGGCTGCTGCTCTCGCCCATCGGACCGAACAGTCCCCGGCCCGACGATCCCGCGGGCGTGCTGATCCCGAAGAGTCGGTAGCCGTCGGCCTGCCAGCCGCTCTCGGCGAGGAGCGCGTCCTCGACGGTCTGGTCGTGGCCCGTCTCGCCGGCGCGCATGTGCGTGCTCGCGCCGAGATGGAACGCCGGCGCGGTCACGACGGGTCGATCGGACAGGCGCGCGGCCTGCCGCGCCGTCGCGAGCAGACCCGGTGACGCCAGGCGCGCCCCGTCGACGATCAGACCGACGAGGTCGCCGCGCGCGGTCGCGATCCCGTGGTTCGCGGCGCGTGCCGGTGACGGGGGCGCGGGGTCGAGCCGCTCCAGGCGGAGGTCGCCGGCGAAGTCCGCGAGCAGATCGTCCGGCACCGGCTCGGGCGATCCGTTGTCGACGACGATCACCTCGTACTCGTCGGCCGAGATGTCGCGTTGGTAGCGGGGATCGAGGCTGTACAGCGTCCGCGGGAGCTCGCGCGCCATGTCGTACGCGACGACCACGACGCTCAGCACCGCGGTTCCTCGCCTCGCGCCGGCACGGGGCGACGTTACCGGCCGCGCCTGGTCGGGGTCGCCGGCACCGGATCGGCCGGTCGCGCGGCCGGGTACCCTCCGTCGCGATGAACGCACGGGGCGTCGGGGCGCCCCCACACGCGGGCGGCCACACGCCGCTCGTCATCGTGCACCTGGTCGCCCGGAGCCACCGGCGCGGTGCGGAGCTCGTCGCGCTCGAGCTCGCACGGGAGCTCGACGCCCTGGGCCACGTCAACCGGGTGGTCGCGCTCGGCGCCGGTGACGATGGTGAGCACGAGGACGGGCTGGAACCGCTGGTCGACTCCACCGGGATGGGGCCCCGCGACCTGGTGGCGCGCTCCCGGCGGGTGCGCCGGCTGCTGCGCGACGTCCGGGCGGACGTCGTCATCGCGCACGGAGGCTGGGCCGCCGAGGTCCTGGCCTTCGCCATGCCACGCCCACGTCCGCTCCTCGTGTGGCAGCGCATCGGAGCCCTCGCGCCCACGGTGTGGTCGGTGCCCCGACGCTGGTGGTGGCGAGCCGTCGCCCGCCGCTTCGACGTCGGCGTCGCGCTCACGGCCGACCTCGCGGCCGAGCTCCGCCGGCTGGGCTTCCGCGGGCCGGTCTGGACGATCCCGAACTCGCGGAACCCGGACCGCTTCGCCGACCTCGACCGCGACGCGGCGAGCGCCGATCTGCGCGCCGAGGTCGGAGTGTCCGCCGACGAGCACCTCTACGCGTTCGTCGGGCACCTCGACGCGGCGAAGCGGGCCGACCGGGCGCTGGCGGTGCACGCCGAGGTCCTCGCGCGCCGACCTGCCCGCGCACCTCGTCGTGGTCGGCGCCGGTCCCCTCCGGCCCGACCTCGAGGCCGCGGCGGCGCGCGCCGGCGTCGCGGACCGTGTGAGCTTCCTCGGCCGCCGAACCGACGTCGAGCGGATCCTGGGCGGTGCCGAGCTGCTCCTCGTCACGAGCGACGTCGAGGGGGTGCCGGGTGTCGCCATCGAGGCCGCGATGGCCGGGTGCCCAGTGGTGTCGGTCCCCGTCGGCGGCGTCGCCGACGTGGTCGCCGACGGCGTGACCGGGCTGGTGCTGGCCGACGCCGAGGTCGCCCACCTCGCCGACGCGGTGGTCGCGCTGCTGGCCGACCCGACCCGACGCGGTGCCATGAGCCGGGCCGGACGCGCCCGGACCGAGGAGTTCAGCTCGGCGACCACGGCGCGCGTCTACTCGGACTCGCTGCTCGCCGAGCTGGCCTCGCGGTGACCTCGTCGGCAGAACCGTCCGCCAGGGGAGCCGCTAGCCTCGGCGGTCCGGGCGGAAGGATTCGAGGGGTCAAACGATGAGCGTCGCCCGGTTGTCGGAGCGACTCGAGGACCGGACGGCCCATGTCGTCGTGGTCGGCCAGGGCTACGTCGGCCTGCCCGTCGCGGTGCGCGCGGCCGAGGTCGGCTATCGGGTCACCGGCTTCGACGTCGACCCGGTCCGGATCGCGGCGCTGCGCGCCGGACGCTCCTACGTCGAGGACGTCGATCCGGAGCGGCTGGCCGCGCTGGCGAGCGGGGCCTACGAGGCCACCGACGACCCCGCGGCGATCGAGGGCTTCGACGTCGCGGTCATCTCGGTGCCGACGCCGCTGCGCGACGGCACCCCCGACCTCTCCCACGTGGAGTCCGCCGCCGCGGTGCTGGCCACCGCGCTGCGCCCGGGCGCGCTCGTCGTGCTCGAGTCCACGACGTATCCGGGCACGACCGAGGAGCTGCTCCAGCCGATCCTCGAGACGTCGGGCCTCCGGGCCGGCGATGACTTCCTCCTGGGCTACTCGCCGGAGCGGATCGATCCGGGCAATCCCACGTGGACGTTCGAGAACACGCCGAAGGTCGTCTCCGGCATCGACCCCGCGTCGTGCGACGCCGTCGCCGCGTTCTACTCGAGCCTGGTGGAGAAGGTCGTGCCGGTCGACTCGACCGCGGAGGCCGAGCTCGTCAAGCTGCTGGAGAACACGTTCCGCCACGTGAACATCGCGCTCGTCAACGAGCTCGCGATGTTCGCCGGTGACCTGGGCGTCGACGTGTGGAAGGCGATCGACGCGGCCTCCACGAAGCCGTTCGGGTACATGCGCTTCACGCCGGGACCCGGCGTCGGTGGCCACTGCCTGCCCGTGGACCCCTCGTACCTCTCGTGGCGCGTCCGCCGCCGCTCCGGCCACGCGTTCCGCTTCGTCGAGCTCGCGAACGACGTGAACGAGCACATGCCCGAGCACGTGGTCCAGCGCATCGCGTCGCTGCTGAACCAGCACGGGCGGGCGGTGCGCGGCACGCGGGTGCTGCTGCTCGGCATGACGTACAAGGCCGCGACCGGCGACTGGCGCGAGTCGCCGTCGGTGGTCGTCGCGGACCGTCTCGGCGCGCTGGGCGCGCGGGTGGTCGCGTGCGACCCGCACATCTCGGCGGCGGATCGCGACCGTCTGCCCGTGGAGCTCGTGGAGTACTCGGCGGCGAGCCTCCGGTCCGCCGAGATCGTGGCCGTGCTCGTGGACCACCCGGAGTTCGACGCCGACGAGATCGCACGCGAGTCGGCGCTCGTGTTCGACGCCAAGGGCATGTTGCGCGGTCGCACGTTCACCGGCGAGTGCCTGTGACTGATCCCGCGCCGGAGCCCGAGCCGCCGGCCCCGCTCGACCGGCGCCAGGCGGTGAAGTGGGTGGCGTCGGCGGCCGACCTCGTCCGCCCCCGACACCACGGGGTCGTCGTGCTGATCTACCACCGCGTGGGTGGGGACAGCGGGCTCGAGCTCGACCTGCCGATCGACCGGTTCCGGGCCCAGATGTCGTGGCTGGCCGACCAGGGTCTGCTGACCTCGCTCGACGACGGCCTCGACGCCCTCGGCCAGGAACCCCCGAACGCCCCGAGCCGGGTCGTGGTGACCTTCGACGACGGCACCCGGGACTTCGTGGACCACGCCGTGCCCGTGCTCGCGCAGTTCGGCGTGCCGGTGACGCTCTACCTCGCGACGCGGTTCGTCGACGGCGGCGAGCCGCTGCCCTACGGCGCCCCGCCCGTCTCGTGGGCGGGTCTCCGCGACGCGATGTCGACCGGGCTGCTGACGATCGGATCCCACACCCACAGTCACGCGCTCCTCGACCGGCTGGATCCGGCCGCCGTCGCCGACGAGCTCGACACGTCGAGCCGGCTCATCGAACGCGAGCTGGGCGTGACCCCCGAGCACTTCGCGTACCCGAAGGCCCTCCCGGGATCGCAGCCGGCGGCGCTCGCCGTGCGCGAGCGGTACCGCTCGGCCGCGCTCGCGGGTACCCGTCCCAACCGGTTCGGACGCACCGATCCGTACCGCCTGGCGCGCTCGCCCGTGCAGGTCGCCGACGGCATGCGGTGGTTCCGGCACAAGGTGCGCGGGGGCATGGCGCTCGAGGACGACGTGCGGCGAGCGGTCAACCGCGTCCGCCATCGGGACGCGGTGTCGTGATCGGTCGACCGTGAGTCGGCCACCCCGGCTCGTGCACGTCGCCACCAGCGACATCAGCCTGGCGCTCCTGCTCGGACACCAGCTGCAGGCGTTCGGCCGGGCCGGCTACGAGGTCATCGGCGTCTCGGGTCCCGGTCCGTTCGGGGCGGGTCTGCGCGATCTCGGCGTCACGCACCACGTCGTGCCGTCGCTGACCCGCGCCGTCGACGTCCGGTCCGACCTGCGCGCACCCGTCGACCTGGTCCGGCTGTTCCGGCGGCTCCGGCCCGACATCGTGCACACCCACAACCCGAAGCCGGGCGTGTACGGCCGGCTGGCGGCGCGCGCGGCCCGCGTCCCCGCCGTGGTCAACACCATCCACGGGCTCTACGCGCTGCCCGAGGACCGCTGGACCAAGCGGGCCGCGGTCTACGGCCTGGAGCGGCTGGCCGTGACGTGCTCGGACGCGGAGCTCGTCCAGAACCCCGAGGACATCACGACGCTGCGGCGGCTGCGGGTGCCCGAGGCGCAAGATCCACCTGCTCGGCAACGGGATCGACCTCGGGCGCTTCGACCCGTCGCGCATCGCGCCCGATCGCGTGGCGGCGAGCTCCGGGCGTCCGTCGGTGCCGGGCCCGACGACGTCGTCTGCGGGCTGGTCGGCCGGCTGGTCTGGGAGAAGGGCTACCGCGAGGTCTTCACCGCGGTGGAGTCGCTCCGCGATCGGCTCCCGAACCTGCGTGTCTTCGTCGCGGGTCCGATCGACGACGCCAAGGCCGACGCGGTCACCCGCGCCGACATCGAGCAGGCGGAGCGTTCGGGCATCGTGTTCCTCGGGATGCGCGACGACGTCGACGCGCTCTACGCGGCGATGGACCTCTACGTGCTCGCGTCGCATCGCGAGGGCTGGCCCCGCTCGGCGATGGAGGCCGCGGCGATGGGTGTGCCGGTCGTCGCGACCGACATCCGCGGTTGCCGGCAGGTGGTGCAGGACGGTGTCACCGGGCTGCTCGTCCCGGCGCGCGACGCGGCGGCGCTCGCTCGTGCCGTCGAGACGCTCGCGCTCGACGGCGAGCGCCGGCGGACGATGGGCGCGGCCGCGCGGGACAAGGCGGCAGCGGAGTTCGACGAGCAACGCGTCATCGCCGTCACGCTCGCGGTCTACGAGGCGCTCCTCGGGTCGCGGCCGGAGCCGGTGTGAGCGACGCCGACGTGCTCGTCCGCACGGCCGTCGCCGCCGACGCCGACGCCGTCGCCGGGCTCCACGTCGACCGGATCACCGAGGGCTTCCTCTCGTCCCTGGGCGCCGGTTTCCTCCGCCGCCTCTACCGTCGGATCGTGGCCTCGCCCGAGGGTTTCGTGCTCGTCGCGGTGGCGGACGGCCGCACCGTCGGATTCGCGGCCGGCGTCACCGACGTCGGCCGGCTGTACCGCGAGTTCCTCCTGCGCGACGGCCTCGCGGCCGGCGTCGTCGCCGCCCCGCGGCTCGTGCGTTCGTGGCGCCAGGTCCTCGAGACCCTCCGCTACCCGGCGGGCGACGACGACCTCCCGCCGGCCGAGGTGCTCTCGGTGGCCGTCGCCGCGCACACGGCCGCGCGGGGCGTCGGGCGCCGCCTGGTGCACGACGCGCTCGACGAGTTCCGCCGACGGGGGACGTCCGCGGTCAAGGTGGTGGCGGGGGCCGACAACGTCGCCGCGCTCGCGCTGTACGCCGGGTGCGACTTCGTGCCGCGCGCCCGGATCGCCGTCCACGAGGGAACCCCCTCGGAGGTGCTGGTGTGGAGTTCGTCCTAGCGGCGCTCGTCGCCGTGCTGGTGACCCCGGTCGCCGCGACCGTGGCCCGGCGGACGGGTGTGGTCGACCGGCCGGGCGAGCTCAAGACCCACACCCGGCCCGTCCCGTACCTCGGCGGCGTCGCGGTGTTCGCCGCGCTGGCCGTCGGGGTCGTCGCCATCGGACGCTACGAGTACTTCGCGCCGCTCGGTCTCGCGTTGGTGCTCGGAGTGACCGACGACGTGCGGCCGCTCCCGCCGCGGCTGCGGCTGGCGGTCGAGCTGGTCATCGCGGTGGTCGCCGGTCTGGTCGCGCCCGGGCCGGGGCTCGTCCGGCTGGCGGTCGCGGTGTCGGTGGTCGTGCTCATGAACGCGGTGAACCTGCTCGACGGCCAGGACGGCCTCGCCGGGTCCGTGGGTCTGATCGCGGCGATCGGTCTCGCGTGGCTCGGCGGCGACGCGCGGCCGTATTCGCTCGCCCTCGCCGGTGCCCTCGCCGGATTCCTCGTCTTCAACCGGCCCCCGGCGCGCATCTACCTCGGTGACGGCGGCGCCTACCTCCTCGGCGCCGCGCTGGCGCTCGCCCTGCCGCTCACCGACCCGGGCGGGTCCGCCTGGGCGCTGTGGTTCGCGGCACCGTTGCTCGTCGGCGTCCCGCTCCTGGACACCGCCGTCGCGATCTGGCGGCGGCTGGCGAACCACCGGCCGCTCTTCACCGGCGACCGGAGCCACCTGTACGACCAGCTCGTCGACCGCGGGCTCGGGGTCGGCGCGTCGACCGCCACCTGCGCGGGCCTGCAGGCGGTGCTCAGCGCGCTCGGGGTGGTGGCGGCCGGTCTGGGATCACCGACGGCACTGGCCGTGACCGTCGGGACCGCCGCCGCCGCCGCCGTCGTCGCGGTCCGGGCGGACTTCGTCTAGGAGCGGACCCCCCGCCGTCGCCGGGTGGGCTCGGGCGGTCGCTCCGCGCGATCGCCGCGAGGACGGCGGCAGCCACCGCGAGCGCCGGCACGGCCAGGAGCGCGGCCGCGACGCCGTCCTGCTGGAAGCCCGCGATCCGTGAGCAGAAGTACACGACCACGACCTGGACGGCGATGACGACGGGCGCCGGTGCGCCGCGCGTGCCGTCGTCGCCGCGGCTCGCCCACCACCGGCCGACGGGCTCGACGACGAGCACGCCCAGGCACGCGGCGGCGCCGACGATCGATCCCGGTCGCGCCGCGCCGTCGACGGTCGCGATCCACAGGAAGAGCCCCACGGCGGCCAGCGCGCCGCCGCGACCGAGCCGGGCGAGCGGGAACGGCCATGCGAGCAGGACGAGGGGCGCGGCCGCGCCGAGCGCGAACCGGGTCAGCTCGGTGTCCGGCACGGTGCCGTACATGCCGCCGAGCGCGAGTGCGAAGGCGAGCGTGGCGGTGCCCGAGCGGGACTGCCGGTCGTCGAGATCGGCGGCCAGGCTGCCGGCGAGGCCCGGACCGATCACGAGGAGGAGCACGGCCCAGCCGGGTGCGCCGCCGCTCGCGCCGGCGATGAGCAGTCCGCCCGGGAGCCCGAGCACGATGCCGGCGAGGACCCGGTACTCGCCGATCCGGGCCGCGATCGCACCCGCCACCCAGAGCGCGGCCAGTCCGGCGGTCAGACCCTCCGGGACCGAGATCGTGCCGGAAGGCCCGAGCCATGCGATTGCGCTCAGCGTGGCGAGGGTAAACGCCACCCCGACGCCGCCGGGGGGCCGGCGATCCGCGGGGAGGTGGGCGGTCCGACCGTGCGGATCGGCGACGCGACGGTGCAGCCACGACGCGTGGCCCGCCACCACGAGCACGAGGAGCGCAGCGGCCGCCACCCCGGCGGCGAGGCCGGCTCCGAACTGTCCCGACTGCAAGAGATCTGGGAGTCTCGACATGTGTGGTCACACCGTGATCCGCCACGACCGGTGAACGCAAGAAAACGACACCGCGGAGCAGAAGTCATCAAACTTTGCCTTGCGGCCACTGAGCGTGAACGGCAGACTGCTCAGGTCGCGAACGCTCGACTGGGGGAGTACTGAAGAGCGTGGAAGCGAAATCCGGAACCCTGCCCTCCGCCGACGGCGCCCGGACGCGCCCTCGGCTGGCCCACCTCACCCGTGCACTGTCCGCGTTCCTCGGACGGGGCGTCGGCACGCGCCGCGTGGCCCGTGTCTGGGTCGACTGCCTGATCTGGGCGATCGCGCTCTACGCCGGCCTGAGCCTGCGCCTCGACTTCGACCTGCACCGGATGACGTCGTTCGACGTGGTCGTGCTGGTGCCGATCGCGTGGCTGGCCACGGTCGGATTCGGGTACGTCTGCGGGCTCTACCGCGGCTGGTGGACCCTCGGCTCGTTCGAGGAGGTCCCGGCCCTCGGGCTGTGCGCCACCCTCACCACCGTGATCCTGATCATGGTGGACATCGCCGCCAGCGACCGCCTGGCGCCGGTGACGAGCATCGTCGCCGCCGGCCTCATCGCCTTCGTCGCGATGGGTGGAGTGCGGCACTTCCTGCGTCGAGCGGTCGACCATCACCGGCGGGCCCGGGGCGACGGGCGGGTGCCCGCGATCGTCTTCGGCGCCGGCGAGGGCGGTCAGCGCACCGTGCGGTCGATGCTGTACGAGGCGGGCAGCTCGTACCACCCGGTCGCGGTGCTCGACGACGACCCGCTCAAGCGGAACCTCTCGGTGCGCGGTGTGCGCGTCGTCGGTGACCGCAGCGCGCTCCCCGACGTCGCGAGGCGCACGAACGCCGCCGCGCTCGTCATCGCGGTCCCCACGGGCGACGGCGCCATGATCCGCGAGCTCAGCGAGTCCGCCCGTCGGATCGGGCTCAACGTGCGCGTCGTCCCGTCGGTGGACGAGCTGCTCGACGGCAAGGTGCACGTCCGCGACCTCCGCGCACCCACCGAGTCCGACCTGCTGGGCCGCCACGCGATCGAGACCGATCTCGTCGCCGTGTCGGAGTACCTGCAGGGTCGGCGCGTGGTGGTCACCGGCGCGGGTGGGTCGATCGGCTCCGAGCTCTGCCGCCAGATCGCGGCGTTCCACCCCGAGCGGCTGGTGATGATCGACCGCGACGAGTCGAACCTGCACTCGGTGCAGCTCTCCATCGAGGGTCGCGCCCTGCTCGACTCCGCGGACCTGCTGCTCGCCGACATCCGCGACCGGCGCCGGATCATCGAGGAGATGGAGCGGATCCAGCCCGACGTCGTGTTCCATGCCGCAGCCCTCAAGCACCTGCCGCTGCTGCAGACGCATCCCGCCGAGGCGCTCAAGACCAACATCTGGGGCACGCTCTCGGTGCTGCAGGCCGCCGCCGCCGCCGGCGCGTCGCGGTTCGTGAACATCTCCACCGACAAGGCCGCGAACCCGTGCAGCGCGCTCGGCTACTCGAAGCGGATCGCGGAGGCGCTCACCGCGCACTACGGGTGCAACGAGGCCGGCCGGTTCCTGAGCGTCCGCTTCGGCAACGTCCTCGGCAGCCGCGGGTCGGTGCTCACCGCCTTCCGGGCACAGCTCGACGCCGGGCAGCCCCTGACGGTGACCGACCCCGAGGTCACGCGGTACTTCATGACCGTCGAGGAGGCCGTGCAGCTCGTCATCCAGGCCGGAGCGATCGGCCACAACGGCGAGGCGCTCGTGCTCGACATGGGCGACCCGGTGCGCATCGCCGACGTCGCGCGGCAGCTCGCGTCGAGCCGGTCGCCCGAGGTGCCGATCATCTTCACCGGGCTGCGTCCCGGTGAGAAGCTCCACGAGGACCTGTTCTGCGGGCACGAGATGCCGAGGCCCAGCGCGCACGAGCTGATCCGCACGGTCGAGGTGCCGCCGCTGTCACCGACATTGGTCGAGAACATCGAGGACTCGGGAACGGCCGAGGAGATGTTGGAGCGGCTGCGTGCGATCGCGCTGCGCATCGACGAGGGCACCATCGACGAGATCGACCTGACCGCCGAAGAGGCGTTGCGGCGGGCCTCGGTCTGAACCGTCCGGCACCGACCGCGCCGATCGCGGCGCCGGTCGGAAGCAGGTGACGGGGCGCGCACCGCATCACCACCCCTACCCGCCGGCACCGGGGTCCGACGCGATCGCGCCGGTACGCTCGGCGTCACCCGAACGACGTCCAACGAGGAGGAAGGGTGCGAGGAATCGTGCTCGCCGGGGGCTCGGGCACGCGGCTCGCCCCCATGACGGCCGTCGTCAGCAAGCAGCTCCTGCCGGTCTACGACAAGCCGATGATCTACTACCCGTTGTCGACGCTCATCGCGGCCGGCATCCGGGAGATCCTCGTCATCTCGACGCCGGAGGACCTGCCGCGGTTCGAGCGGCTGCTCGGCGACGGATCCCAGTGGGGCTGCCGGTTCGAGTACGCGGAGCAGGCCCGACCCGAGGGTCTGGCCCAGGCCTTTGTCATCGGGGAGGAGTTCATCGGCGGCGACCCGGTGGCCCTCGTCCTCGGCGACAACATCTTCTTCGGCACGAACCTCCGCGAGCGGCTCCGCGCCGCCGTCACCGCGCGGGGTGCGTGCGTCTTCGGCTACCACGTCGCCGACCCCGAGCGCTACGGCGTGATCGAGTTCGGCGCCGACGGTGCGCCGACGGCGATCGTCGAGAAGCCCACGACCCCACGATCGAACTTCGCCGTCCCCGGGCTGTACTTCTTCCCCGGCGACGTCGCCGCCGTGGCCCACACCGTGCGTCCGAGCGACCGCGGCGAGTACGAGATCACCGCCGTGATCGGGCACTACCTGGAGGCGGGATCGCTCGCCGTCGAGATCCTCGACCGCGGGACCGCCTGGCTCGACACCGGGACGTTCGAGTCGCTGATGCAGGCCGCCCAGTTCGTGCAGGTGGTCGAGGAGCGCCAGGGCCTCAAGGTCGGGTGCCCGGAGGAGGCCGCCTGGCGGGAGGGCTTCATCGACGGCGCGACCCTGGCGCGGCTCGCCGAGCCGCTGCGCAAGAGCGGCTACGGCGATTATCTCCTCGCCCTCCTGCGGGACGAGGGCTGACCGGCAGCGTTCCCGCGCCCGATCTCGGAGCGGAGCGGAGCGGGGCGGCACGGGCGGCGACGGCGCTCGCGGCCCGGATTTCCTTTGCGGGGGCGCCGCGGCTAGTCTCACCGGCTGCCCCGTGTTCTTTTGGCGTGCTCTTCTGCGCGCCCCGGCCCCTGGTGGTGCACCGTCGCAAAGCCCAAGGACGACACGATCCTCGTCGAGGGAACAGTGGTCGAGCCACTGCCCAACGCGATGTTCCGTGTCGAGCTCGAGAACGGCCACAAGGTCCTGGCGCACATCTCGGGGAAGATGCGCATGCACTACATCCGGATCCTGCCCGGCGACAAGGTGCAGGTCGAGCTCACGCCGTACGACCTGTCGCGCGGCCGCATCACCTACCGCTACAAGTAGCTGAAGGATTCAGAAGCGTTGAAGGTCCGACCGTCGGTCAAGAAGATGTGCGAGAAGTGCAAGGTGATCCGCCGCCACGGTTCGGTGCGGGTCATCTGCGAGAACCCGCGCCACAAGCAGCGGCAAGGCTAGGAGCGAGATGGCAAGGCTTTCAGGAGTCGACATCCCGAGGGAGAAGCGCCTCGAGATCTCGCTCACGTACGTGTTCGGGATCGGTCGCAGCACCGCTGCGCTCATCTGCCAGCAGACGGGCCTCTCGCCCGACACGCGGGTGCGCGACCTGACCGAGGACGAGGTCGCGCAGCTGCGCAACTTCATCGACGCCAACCTCAAGGTCGAGGGTGATCTGCGCCGCGAGGTGCAGGGCCACATCAAGCGCAAGATCGAGATCGGGACGTACGGCGGCATCCGCCACCGTCGCGGTCTGCCCGTGCGGGGTCAGCGCACGCGCACCAACGCACGCACCCGCAAGGGACCGAAGAAGACCGTCGCCGGCAAGAAGAAGGCTCGGAAGTAACCGATGGCGAAACCACAGGCTGGAGGACGGCGGCCGCGCCGTCGCGAGCGCAAGAACATCACGCACGGGATCGCGCACATCAAGTCCTCGTTCAACAACACGATCATCACGATCTCGGACCAGCAGGGCAACGTGCTGGCGTGGGCGTCGGCCGGCAACGTCGGCTTCAAGGGCTCCCGCAAGAGCACGCCGTTCGCGGCGCAGCTCGCAGCCGAGACCGCGGCGCGCCGGGCGATGGAGCACGGCGTGCGCCGGGTCGACGTCGTGGTGAAGGGCCCGGGCTCGGGCCGCGAGACGGCCATCCGGTCGATCCAGAACACCGGCATCGAGGTGCTCGGCATCAAGGACGTCACCCCGATCCCGCACAACGGATGCCGCCCGCCCAAGCGGCGGAGGGTCTGACCGTGGCCAGGTATACAGGTCCCGTCTGCCGGCTCTGCCGGCGCGAGCGCATGAAGCTCTTCCTCAAGGGCCCCAAGTGCGACACGATGAAGTGCCCGATCGAGCGCCGGCCGTACCCGCCGGGTCTGCACGGCCGGGGCCGCATCCGCGAGAGCGAGTACATGCTCCAGCTCCGCGAGAAGCAGAAGGCGCGGCGCATCTACGGCGTGCTCGAGAAGCAGTTCCGCAACCTCTACGCCGAGGCGGCGCGCCAGCGCGGCATCACCGGCGAGAACCTGCTCCGCATGCTCGAGCAGCGGATCGACAACGTCGTGTTCCGGGCCGGGTACGCGTCGAGTCGCAACCAGGCGCGCCAGTGGGTGCGTCACGGCCACGTGCTCGTGAACGGCAAGCGGGTCACGATCCCGTCGTTCATGGTGCGCAAGGACGACGTCGTCGAGATGGCGCCCAAGTCGCGCGACATGATCGTGCTGCGCCACAACCTCGACACGATCGACCGCCAGGTCCCGATGTGGCTCGACGTCACGGACGGCAAGGCCACGGTGCGCGATCTCCCGTTGCGGGATCAGATCGACATCCCGGTGCGCGAACAGCTCATCGTCGAGCTCTACTCCAAGTAACCCCACCGGCAAGTGGGCGCGTGCAGACGCGCCCGATCGTGAGGAAGTTCCATGCTCATCATCCAGCGTCCCGAGATCGAGGCCGACGAGCCCGAGGGCAACACGCAGCGGTTCAGCATCTCGCCGCTCGAGCCCGGCTTCGGCCACACCCTCGGCAACAGCCTGCGCCGCACGCTGCTGTCGTCGATCCCGGGCGCGGCCGTCACCCAGGTGCGCTTCGACGACGCGCTCCACGAGTTCGACACGATCTCGGGGGTGAAGGAGGACGTCACCGACGTCATCCTCAACCTGAAGGACCTCGTGCTCACCTGCACCGCCGAGGAGCCGGTCACGCTGCGCCTCGACGTGCGCGGCCCGGCCGACGTCACCGCGGCGGCGATCCAGACCACCACCGACGTCGAGATCCTCAACGGTGAGCTCCACATCGCCACGCTCACGGAGAAGGGTCGCCTCGCGATCGACATCACCGTCGAGCAGGGCCGCGGCTACGCGTCGGCCGAGAAGACGAAGAAGGCGGGCGCGCCCATCGGTGTGATCCCGGTCGACGCGATCTTCTCGCCCGTGCGTCGGGTCGCGTTCGACATCGAGCCCACCCGGGTCGAGCAGGCCACCAACTACGACAAGCTCGGCCTCGAGATCGAGACCGACGGCTCCATCACGCCGCGTGACGCGCTCGCCTCGGCCGGCGCGACCCTGCGGAACCTGGTCGGCCTCGTCGCCGACATGTCGGAGGAGCAGGTCGGACTCGAGCTCGGCGAGGTGTCGCCGACGCTCGCGACCTCGCCCGACCTCGAGCTCCCGATCGAGGAGCTCGACCTCTCGGAGCGCCCGCGCAACTGCCTGAAGCGCGCCCGGGTCGACAGCATCGGCCAGCTGGTGATGAAGACCGAGGACGACCTCCTCGCCATCACGAACTTCGGCCAGAAGAGCCTCGACGAGGTCATCGTGAAGCTGGACGAGCGTGGCCTCTCCCTGCGGATGAAGGACTGAACGGATGCCCCGCCCCCGCAAGGGTCCCCGCCTCGGCGGTGACCCGCACCACCAGCGTCAGCTCATGGCCAACCTCGCGATCGGGCTGTTCGAGCACGGCGGCATCACCACCACCGTGTCGCGCGCCAAGGCGCTCCGGCCGTACGCCGAGAAGCTCATCACCAAGGGCGAAGTAGGGCGGGGTCCACCGCCAGCGGCAGGTGGTCGCACTCATCCACGACCAGACGATCGCGTCGAAGCTCTTCACCGAGATCGCGCCCACGTACCACGACCGCAACGGCGGGTACACGCGCATCCTGAAGCTCGGGCCGCGCCCGGGCGACCAGGCGCCGATGGCGCGCATCGAGCTCGTCTGACGCAGTCGGGCGAGTCGGTGTCGTGACGCTCTTCGACGCGTCGACCGGCCCGGCCGTCTGTCGGCTCGTCGTCGCCTACGACGGCACCGACTTCCGCGGGTTCGCGGAGCAACCCGACCAGCGCACCGTCGCCGGTGTGATCCGGCGCGCCCTCGCCAAGGTCCTGCGGACCGAGGTCGACCTCGCCTGCGCCGGTCGCACCGATGCCGGGGTCCACGCATGGGGCCAGGTGGTGTCGTTCGAGGCGCCGCCCGGCATCGACGTCGACCGGCTGTCGGCCTCGCTCAACGCGATGCTCGGGCCCGAGGTGGTGGTGCGCAGCCTCGAGCTGCTGCCGCCGGGCTTCGACGCCCGCCGCACCGCGCAGTGGCGCGCGTACCGGTACACCATCGTCCACCGGGCGGCGCCGGATCCGTTCCTGGCGCGCTACGCGTGGCACGTCCCGGGCCGGCTCGACCTGCGGGCGCTGCGCCTGGCCGCGGATCCGTTCGTGGGCGAGCACGACTTCGCGTCGTTCTGCCGGAAGGGCCCGGAGGGCTCCACGACCGTCCGCCGCGTCTTCGAGTCGGCGTGGCACGACCTCGGCGACGGCGTGCTGCGCTACGACATCCGCGCCACTGCGTTCTGCTGGCAGATGGTGCGATCGATCGTCGGGACGATCGTCGACGCCGGCCTCGGTGCGCGCCGACCCGGCGACATGCTCACGATCCTGCGCGCCGGCGACCGCGCCGCCGCCGGCACCGTGGCGCCACCGCACGGCTTGTGTCTCTGGGACGTCGGCTACCCCGACGCCTGAGCCGCGGCCCCTGACCGCGGGCGCTCAGGCCTCGCGAGACCGTGAGCGTGAGGGAACCGCCGCTCGCGTCGGTCGCGAGGGCGATCACGTGCCAGCCCGAGCCGTCGGCCTGGAGCGGGGGTGCGAGCGTGCCGGCGCCCGACCCGTCGGCCCGGCTGACAGCGAGGCCGGCGTCGCCGAGGCGTGTCCCGTAGTCGTCGAGCGCTGCGGTCGCCGCGGTCGATCCGAGCGCGTAGGTGAGCTGGAAGAACTGCTTGCCGGCGCGCGTGCCGCTCGTCGCGCTCTGCAGCCGGGCCCCCTGCGGCCGGGGCACGTCACGCGGGGAACCCCGCCGGCAGGGAGCGCTGGTTGAAGGTGATGGTGGTGCCGTCCTCGCCGTTGACCGTCACCGTCGCCTTCGCGCCCTTGCCCGTCACCGTGACCTTGCCGTCCTTGGCCTCCTTGACGCCGGCATCGCTGCCGCAACCCGCGAGCGCGACCGCACCCACGGTGAGGAGCACCACGACGGCACGCCGTGGGATGCGGGTCACGAGACCCCGAGGTAGAGGAACCCGTACGCCTCGTCGCGGAAGGTGAGGCCCGACGCCTTCAGGGGGACGTCCCAGTCGCCCTGCACGCTCGGGTCGTTCTCCTCCATGCCGTGGTCGGCGACCAGCACGAACGCGGTGTCGTCGAACGTGCCCGCGCGCTCGACCGCGGCCAGGATCTCGCCGAGGCGGGCGTCGGAGTCACGGACCGATGCGGCGGCGATCTCGGAGTGGGGGCCGCCCTCGTGCATCGCGGAGTCGGTGAGCGTGAAGTTGCACCACATGAACCGTGGGACCGGGTACGTCTCGTCGCGGTACGAGCCGCTGAGGATCCCGACCGCCTGCTCGGTGCCCATGTGGTCGACGATCGAGGACCACGAGTAGTCCTTCGACGGGCGGACGAAGCGCTCGGTGGTGTGGGGCAGACCGAACGGGTCCTTCGGGATCGGTGGGACCTCGCCCCGACGGAAGAACCCGAACGTCGAGTAGCCGGCGTCGATGTCGCACGGCTCGTTGCAGCTCGCGGTGAACGCGTCCGGCCACGTCCGGCGCACGGCGCTGTGGATCGACTCGGTCCCGGACGTGACCGTGTCCATCGCCTGGTGCCAGGTGGCGCTCGAGTTCGTGATGATCTGCTCGTCGCGGGCGCGGTCGAACCACGCGTTGTTGAGGATGCCGTGGTGGCCGGGGTGACGGCTCGTGAGGATCGACGTGTGGTTCGCCAGCGTGATCGTCGGCAGGCTCGCCATGGCTCCGTGTCGATAGGCGGTGCCCATCGCGATGAGGCGCGCGACGTTGGGGGCCTCGCCCCGGGCCGCCATGTCGTAGAGCACGTTGGGGTTGGTGCCGTCGAAGAGGAACCCGATCACGTGTCGGGGGCCGCCTCCGGCGAGGTCGAGCACGTCCTCGCGCACGACGCCGTCCTGGCCGCGCAGGTACGCGCCGTCGTCGTGCGGCGCGACGCCGAGGAGCGCGCAGACGGTGGGGGCGACGTCGACCAGCCGCCCGCTGCGCGCGACCAGACCATCGTGGCGGACCCCCTTGCCGGCGATCACGAACGGCGCGCGGGCTTGGACCACGCCGAGGGAGCCGTGCTCGCCGCGGTGTCCACCCTGGTCCTCCCAGTTGTGCGCGGCCGAGTGGATGACGCAGAGGTCGGGGGCCGCCGGATGGTCGAAGAGCTGGGCGATCGTGTCGAAGGCGTGCGGGTAGGCGTTCGCGGACCGGTGCGGGTACGGGTGCGCCCGTTCGTCGGCGAGCGGGGCGAACTTGTCGGTCGACTGGTCGGCGAGGGGGTCGGTTCCCTCACCGCCCAGGCGCTCGTAGTCGTCGGCGCCGGGCCCGGTCCGCCGGAACGTCACCGAGCCGTCGGGGGTCCGGGCCTCGTAGCGGTCGCCGTGGCTCAGGAGCACCATGTCGACGATCGGGTCCAGCTGTGAGTCGAGCAGGATGTCGAGCGCCCGATCGGCGTCGGCCTCGAGCTCGGGTGCGAGCGCATGCGCGGCGGCGGGGGGAGTCACGGCGCCGAGCGTACCCAGGACCCGCGCGCTCCCGAACCGCACGTTCCCGACCGTTTCGGGCCTCGAGCCGCGCCGGGACCACCGCCGTCGGAGCCGTCGGAGCACCGGGCCGCGCGGCTGACCCCCGCCGCCTCGCTCCCGACGCACCGCTCGGACTAGCCTCTCGGGGCTCGCGCACGGCCTCGATCGAGGTCGCGCGCGCCCGGCCGAGCCCGGCGAAGACGTCGAGAAGAGTGGATCCAGTGCGGACGTTCCATCCCAGAGAGTCGGACATCCAGCGCGCCTGGCACGTGATCGATGCCGAGGGCATCGTCCTCGGCCGGCTCGCGACCGAGATCGCGCACCTGCTGCGCGGCAAGCACAAGCCGATCTGGGCCCCGAACGTCGACGTCGGCGACCACGTGATCGTCCTGAACGCGAGCAAGCTCGACATCTCGCTGCGCAAGTCCGAGGACAAGCTGTACTACCGCCACTCGGGCTACCCGGGCGGGATCCGGTCCGAGAACCTCGGCCACCTCATCGAGCGCAACCCGGAGCGCGTCGTGCGCCTCGCCGTCCGCGGCATGCTGCCGAAGAACCGGCTCGGCCGGGCGCAGCTCAAGCACCTGCGGGTCTACGCCGGCCCGACCCACCCGCACGCCGCGCAGCAGCCGCAGGCGCGCGTCCTGACCCCTCGGAAGTTGGCATCGTGAGCAAGCCCCTGATCCAGACCACCGGCCGCCGCAAGGAGGCCGTCGCCCGTGTCCGGCTCCGTCCCGGCACCGGCAAGGTCGTCATCAACGGCCGCGACATCGAGGGCTACTTCCACATCGCAACGCACCGCACCGGCGCGACCGAGGCCCTGCGCCTCACGCAGACCGCCGACGTGTACGACGTCGACGCCACGATCCGCGGCGGCGGCATCGCCGGGCAGTCCGGCGCGCTGTCGCTCGGCATCGCCCGGGCGCTCGTGGCGCTCGACCCCGAGGCACGGCCGGGGCTGAAGAAGGCCGGGCTCCTCACGCGTGACGCGCGTGAGAAGGAACGTCGCAAGTACGGCCTCAAGAAGGCGCGCAAGGCGCCCCAGTACTCCAAGCGGTAGGCGCGCAGCGCGCGCGTGGCGCCGCGCTTCGGCACCGACGGCATCCGCGGCGTCGCGGGCACCGAGCTCACCGAGGAGATCGTGCGCGCCCTCGGCGCGGCCGCGGTCCGGGCGCTGGGAGCCGGCGCCCCGTTCCTCGTCGCACGCGACACGCGTGAGTCCGGGCCCGTGCTCGAGGCCGCGCTCGTCGACGGCATCACGAGGGCCGGGGGCGACGCCTGCAGCCTGGGTGTGCTGCCCACCCCCGGGCTGGCGGGCGCCTGCGCCGCGACCGGTGCGGCCGGGGCGATGATCTCGGCGAGCCACAACCCGTACGCGGACAACGGCGTGAAGCTGTTCGAGGCCGGCGGCCGCAAGCTCCGCGACGAGTCCGAGGAGGCCGTCGAGATCGCGCTCCACGCGATCCTCGAGGACGGAGCGCCGGTCGACGGCGCCGACGGACCGGGCCGCGCCACCGTGGTCGACGACGCGGTCGACGCCTACGTCGCGCGGCTGATCACCGCGGCGGGCGGGGGTACGCCCTTCACGTCGCTCCACGTGGTGCTCGACTGCGCACACGGTGCCGCGTCGGTCGCCGCGCCGGCGGCGTTGCGGGCCCTCGGCGCGCGCGTCGACGTCGTCGGAGCCGAGCCCGACGGTCGCAACATCAACGCCGGATGCGGGTCGACGCACCCGGAGCTCGTCGCCGGCGAGGTCGTCGCGCGGAGTGCCGACGTGGGCCTCGCGCTCGACGGCGACGCCGACCGGGTCCTGGCGGTCGACGCCCACGGCGCACTCGTGGACGGCGACCACATCCTGGCGGTCCTCGCGATCGATCTCGACGCGCGTGATGCGTTGCGTCATCGCGCGATCGCGACGACCGTCATGGCGAACCTCGGCCTCATCCGTGCGCTCGAGCCGCGCGGGATCGACGTCATCGTGACCCCCGTCGGCGACCGCCACGTCCTCGCCGCGATGGAGGACCACGACCTCGTCCTCGGCGGCGAGCAGTCGGGTCACGTCATCGCCGCCGCCCACGCGGTCACCGGCGACGGTCCGCTCACCGGCATCCTGCTGCTCGAGGCGATGGTCCGTTCGGGCCGGCCGCTGCACGAGCTGGCCGCCGTCGTCACGAAGTACCCCCAGGTGCTCGAGAACGTCCGGGTGGCCCGGCGGGAGGCGCTTCCCGACGCCACCGGGTTCTGGGACGCGGTCCGCGCCGCCGAGACCCTGCTCGCCGGGGAGGGTCGCGTGCTGGTGCGGCCGTCGGGCACCGAGCCGGTCGTGCGGGTGATGGTCGAGGCGGCCGACGTCTCGACCGCCCGGAGCATCACCGACGAGCTCACCGCGGCCCTCCACGTCGCGCTGGGCTGAGATCCCGCGACCGGCGGGCGCGCCGCCCGAAGCGGCAGCCGGGAGTCCCGGCGCGTCACCCGATCGCCATCGGTCGTTCAGCCGGACGTCGGGCGGGCCGGCGGTAGGCTGGATCGCCTCATGTGCGGCATCGTGGCGGTCCTCCGCCGCCCCACCGACCGGCTCCCGCCGGAGCTCGCCGGGCTGGCCGATCTGATCGCAGCCGCGTCCGGTGCCGTGCAGAGCGGCATCGCCGACCTCGCGACGCGTCGTCGCGATCTCGAGGCGGCCGCCGGTCACCTGGGAACGGTCGACGCCGCGCTCAGGGGCTCGGCCGGCGTCCGTGCGCTGCTCGCCGACGCGTCGGGCGCAGCGCACCTCGCCGCGTCGGTCGACGCGTTGGATCGCACCGTCCGCGACTTCGTCGATCGCCTCGACGCCGAGGTCGGCGCCGCGCCGGTGGTCGACGAGCCACTGAACCGCGCCCTCGCACTGGTGCGCGACCGGCTGTGGGGGCTGCGGTGCGACCGCCTGCGCACCGCCGACGCGGTGGGCGCGCTCGCCGGCGACCTCCGCACGATCGCAGCGATCGACGGCTTCCTCTCGATCCAGGTCGCGCTGTCGGCGATCGACCGACTCGAGGTGCGCGGCCGGGACTCGGCCGGCCTCGAGGTCGTCGTACGGGGCCACGCACTCGATCCGGGAGAGCTCGCGGCGCGAGTGGACGCACGCGCGGACGCGCTGCACCGCTCGCGGGCGGTGCGCGCCGTGGACGACGCGATCTGCTTCGTCTACAAGGCGGCGGCCGAGATCGGCGAGCTCGGCGACAACGTCGCCGCGCTCCGCGCCACGATCGCGCGCGACGACCTCCTGCACGCCGCCCTCACCAACGACACCGCCCGGGTGCTCGTGCTCGGTCACACGCGCTGGGCGAGCGTCGGCGTCATCTCGGAGGCGAACGCCCACCCGCTGGACCAGGAGGAGCTGAACGGCTTCGGCGCGGTGTACGCCGCCGCGGCGCTGAACGGCGACGTCGACAACTACGCCGAGCTCGTCGGACTGCACCAGCTGCAGATCGCGCCCGAGATCACCACCGACGCCAAGGTCATCCCGGCGATCATGGCCCGATCGATCGAGGCCGGCATCGGTCCCGAGGAGTCCTTCCGCGACGCCGTCGCCAGCTTCGAGGGCTCCGTCGCGATCGGCGCCCACACGAGCGCGGCACCGGATCGGGCGTTCTTCGCCCTGCGCGGGAGCGGACAGGGGCTCTACGTCGGCATCGCCGAGGACGAGTTCGTGGTGGCGAGCGAGCCGTACGGTCTCGTGGAGGAGACCCACACCTACCTGCGCCTCGACGGCGAGACGCCGGCGAACCCCGACAACCCGGGGGGGAGTCGCGGCCAGCTCGTCGTCCTCGACGCGACACGCGCCGGGACGCTCGACGGCATCACGCGCGTCGCGTACGACGGCACACCGCTGCCGGTGACGGGTGCGGATCTCGTCGAGGCCGAGATCACCACGCGCGACATCGACCGCGGCGACTTCCCGCACTACCTCCTCAAGGAGATCACGGAGTCACCGGACTCGTTCCGGACCACCCTGCGCGGCAAGCTCGTCGAGCGCGACGGCGTGCTGCGGGTCGCGCTTGCCCGACAGCACGATTCCCGCGACCCTGCGGAGCCGACTCGGCGCGGGCGAGATCCGCCGGGTGGTGGTGATCGGTCAGGGCACCGCCGCGGTCGCGGGCCAGAGCCTGGCGGCCGCGCTGACCGCCGCCATCGGTGTCGGCCACCCGTTGCGGGTCGAGCCGATGCTCGCGACCGAGCTGTCCGGCTTCGGGCTCGTCGACGAGATGTCCGACACGCTCGTGGTCGCCATCAGCCAGAGCGGGACGACCACCGACACGAACACGACCGTCGACCTGGCCCGTGCGCGTGGCGCGGCCGTGATCGCGATCGTGAACCGTCGGAACAGCGACCTCGTGGACCGGTCCGACGGCGTGCTCTACACGTCCGACGGACGGGACGTCGAGATGAGCGTGGCGTCCACCAAGGCGTTCTACGCGCAGGTCGCCGCCGGGTTCCTGCTCGCCGACGCGCTCGCGGAGGCGATCGGCGTGGCCGCGCCCGACGATCGCCACCTGCGGGCGCTGCTCGAGCTGCCCGACGCGATGCGGGCCGTGCTCGCGCAGCGCGACGTCATCGGTGCGGCGGCCCATGCGCACGCGCCGTTCCGGCGCTACTGGGCCGTCGTCGGCAACGGCCCCAATCGCATCGCGGCGCACGAGGTGCGCATCAAGCTCTCGGAGCTCTGTTACAAGTCGATCGCCTGCGACGGCACCGAGGACAAGAAGCACATCGATCTCTCGTCGGAGCCGATGATCCTGGTGTGCGCCGCGGGTCTGACGGGGTCGAACGCCGACGACGTCGCGAAGGAGCTCGCGATCTACCGCGCGCACAAGGCGGCCGCGATCGCGGTCGTGTCCGAGGAGGACGACCGGTACGGCGCCGCGGTGGAGATCATCCACGTCCCACGGGTGCACCCCCGCTTCGGCTTCGTGCTCAGCGCCATGGCCGGCCACCTGTTCGGCTACGAGGCGGCGCTCGCGATCGACGCATCGGCCCGACCGCTCCGCGAGGCACGTGCCGCGGTGGAGGCCACGCCGGTGAGCACCGAGCTGTCGCCGCTCGCCGAGCGGCTCGCCGAGCCCACCGCGCAGTTCTTCACCGGCGTGCGCACCGGCTTGTACGACGGTGCGCTCGAGGCCGCGACCGCCGTCCGGCTCGCGTCGGTGCTCCGGTACGCGGCGGGAATCGTCCCGCTCGACGTCTACAGCACCGAGCACGGCACGCTCGGCACCCCGGCGGTCGTCGCCGCCGATCTGACGGTCGAGCTCACGAGGGCGATCGAGGAGCTGACGCGTCCCGTCGACGCGATCAAGCACCAGGCCAAGACGGTGACGGTCGGGATCTCCCGCGCCGACGAGACGCTGCTCCAGGTGCCCCTCGTCCGGGCGGTGCTCGACGCCGGTGGGCCGCGCGACGGGCTCACCTACAAGGTCTTGCGGACGCTCGTGGATCTCGACCCGGCGGTGTCGGCGGTGACCGGGTGGACCCGCTACCGGGTGGAGGGCGACCCGGAGTCGGACACCGCCACCATCGGGCTGATCGACCGCGGCGGCATCGCCCGGTCCATGCACTCACGGGCCGAGTCCGACCCGCGCCTGCGCGGCACGAAGCAGACCGTGGCCGCCGAGCGCCAGGTGTTCGTGACGCGCGGTCGCGTCGACGATCGCATCGTGGCGATCGTTCCCGAGGTGAAGGGGTCACAGACCGTCGGCCTCACGCTGCTGCACCTCGAGCTCCCCGATCGGCTCCCGGCCGACGTGGCGCGGGGCGTGCTCTCCGGCTACCGGCACCGTTACACCGCCCTCCGTGGTGCCATCACCGAGACCGAGCCCGAGCTCGACGACGCGCGGCTCGCCGAGGTTCCCGTCGTGGACCTGCTGACCCTGCCGATCGCGTCGCTGGCCGACCGCTGGCGTCAGTGACGACGCCGGGACGGCTCGTGGTCTGGGCATCGGCTCCGACCTCGTCGAGATCCCGCGCTTTCCGCCTCGCGCTGGAGCGTCGACCGAAGCTCGCGACGCGGCTGTTCTCCGACGACGAGCGATCGTACGCCGAGCGCTTTCGCGAGCCGGTGCCGCACCTCGCGGCCCGGTTCGGGGCCAAGGAGGCGGTCATGAAGGCGCTCGGGGTCGGGCTGTGGCGGTTCGCGATGCGCGACGTCGAGGTGGTCCGGCTGCCGTCCGGTCAGCCCCGACTGGCGTTGCACGGCAAGGCCGCCGACCTCGCTGACGCCCGTGGTGTCACCGGTTGGGAGCTGACCCTCACGCACTCCGACTTCATGGCCATGGCGGTGGCCGTCGCGGTGGCAGGGACGGCCGGGGAGCCGGCCCCGTGATCCCTCTCGTCACCCCGTCCGAGATGGGCGCGGCCGACGCCCGGACCATCGCGGCGGGGACGCCCGAGCCGGTCCTGATGACCCGCGCCGGTCGGTCGGTGGCGTGGCGCGCCCGCGCGGTGCTCGGCGGCACCTACGGCCGCCGGGTCGTGGTCATCTGCGGCAAGGGCAACAACGGCGGCGACGGACTCGTCACCGCCGACGCGCTGCCGCGCGTGGGGAATGGCGGTCGAGGTGCTCCGCCTCGACGACGACGGCGCGTCGGCACGCGCGCCCGCGGTGCTGGCACGCGCCGATCTGGTCGTCGACGCGATGTTCGGCACCGGGTTCCGCGGCGCGCTCGACGGCACCGCGCGTGATCTGGCCGAGGCGGTGGACGCGGCCGGCGTCACCGTGGTCGCGGTCGACATCCCCTCCGGGGTCGACGGCCTCACGGGCGAGGTGCGGGGCGCCGCGGTCCGGGCCGACCACACCGTCACGTTCGCCGCGCCCAAGCCCGGGTCCTGGTTCCACCCGGGTCGAGAGCTGACGGGCACGCTGCACGTCGCCGACATCGGCATCGACCTCGGCCCCGAGTCGCTGCGCACCGCGATCACCGAGGACGCCGACGTCGCGTCGTGGGTCCCGCCCCGAGCCGTGACGACGCACAAGTGGCGATCGGGGGTGCTCGTCATCGGCGGCAGCGCCGGGATGACCGGCGCACCGATGCTGGCCGCGCACGCGGCGTCGCACCTCGGCGCCGGCATCGTGATCGCGATCCTTCCCGGCGACGCCGCGACGCGCGCATCGGGCACCGAGATCATCACCCACGCGGTCCCGGCCGACGCCTCGGGCGGGATCACTCGCGCCGCGGTCGCGGAGCTCACGCCGGACCTCGACCGGTTCGGCGCGGTCGCCCTCGGTCCCGGCCTCGGCCGGAGCGACGAGATCGCGTCGACCGTGGCCGCACTCGTGCGCGTGATCCCCGGACCCCTCGTGCTCGACGCCGATGCCCTCGTCGCGCTCGGCACCGAGCTCGCGCCCGTACGGGAGCGCAGCGCGACGACGATCCTCACCCCCCACGACGGCGAGTTCGAGCGGCTCACGGGCGCCCGCCCCGGACCCGACCGGATCGAGGCCGCCCGCCGCCTCGCGGCGACCGCGGGCGCCGTCGTGCTGCTCAAGGGACCGACCTCGGTGGTGGCCGGTCCCGACGGCCGGGTTCGGGTCAATCCCACCGGCACCGCCGATCTCGCCACCGCCGGCAGCGGCGACGTCCTGACCGGGATGATCGCCGCGTTCTGCGCGCGGGGGGTCGATCCGCTGGAGGCGGCGGCGGCGGCCGCATTCGTGCATGGCCGGGCGGCCGAGTCGGCCGGGCATACTGGATTCGTCGCGACCGATCTCCCCGCCCTCGCGGGCGAGGCGTTGCGGCGGATCTCGACCCCCTGACCACCGCCCCCACCTCGAACCCGCATCCATCGCCCGGAGGCCGGCATGCCCTCGACCATCGCGCTGCGTTCGGTCATGACCACCGATGTCGTGACCGTGACGCCCGACCTGACCCTGGCCGAGGCCGCCGACGTGCTCGACGAGCACGGGATCGGCGCCGCGCCCGTGGTCGACGCCTCCGGTCGGGTCGTCGGGCTCCTGCGCGACGAGGACCTGCTGTCGAGCGAGGCTCGCCTGCACGTCCCCACGACGATCGCCATCCTCGGTGTGAACTTCACGCTGCCGGGTGACGTCGCCCGCTACGACGAGGAGCTCCGGAAGGCGATCGCGTCGACGGTCAGCGAGGTGATGGAGAAGGACTTCCCGCAGCTCGCGCCGGACGCGACGCTCGAGGACGCGGCCACGCTGATGCACGAGGCCGACGTCACCCACGTGGTGGTCGTCGAGGACGGCCGCGCCGTCGGAGTGGTCGCGCGCGGCGACCTCGTCCGCCACCTCGCGCGGAGCACGTGAGCTCGTACCGACCGACCCGGGTCGAGATCGATCTCGACGCGATCCGACACAACGTCGGCGCCATTCGCGCGCTCGTCGCCCCGGCTGCCGTGCTCGCGGTGGTGAAGGCGGATGCCTACGGGCACGGCGCGATCCCCGTCGCTCGGGCCGCACTCGACGCCGGGGCCAGCGCGCTCGGTGTCGCGCTCGTCGAGGAGGGCGTCGAGCTGCGGGACGCCGGCATCGACGCGCCGATCCTGGTGCTGTCCGAGCCCCGGCCCGAGGCGGCGACCGAGGTGGTCGCGCGCCGGTTGACGCCCGTCGTCTACACCGAGTCCGGGGTCGACGCGATCGCCAAGGCGGTGGCCGACCAGGGCGCGGAGCGCGCTCGCCGTGCACCTCAAGGTCGACACCGGCATGCACCGCGTCGGCGTGCACCCCGCCGACGCGGCGGCGTTGGCGCGGCGCGTGACCGAGCACCGCGAGCTGCAGCTCGCGGGCATCTGCACCCACCTCGCCGTCGCCGACGAGCCCGATGACGCCTACACACCGAGCCAGCTGGCACGGTTCGCCTCGGTCCGGGAGGAGCTCGCCCGCCTCGGTGTCGACCCGCACCCTGTGCACGCCGCGAACTCGGCCGCCGCGATCGGATTCCCCGAGGCGCGCTTCGACCTCGTACGGGTCGGGATCGCGATCTACGGCGTCGCGCCGGCGCCGGGCGTCGGTGCCGACCTCGGGTTGCGCCCCGCGCTCTCGTTGCGCTCGGCGGTGTCGCACACCAAGCGGCTGCGAGCCGGCGACCGCGTGTCGTACGGGCTGCGCTACGAGTTGGAGGCGGACGCGACGATCGCGACCGTCCCCATCGGATACGCCGACGGCGTGCCGCGCAACCTCGCGGCCAGCGGCGCGGAGGTCGTGATCCGGGGAACGCGCTGTCGGATCGCCGGGACCGTCACGATGGACCAGCTGATGGTCGACGTGGGCGACCTTCCCGTGGAGGTCGGTGACGAGGTCACGCTCCTCGGCCGCGACGCGGACGCGTCGGTCACCGCGGAGGAGTGGGCCGAGCGCATGGGCACGATCGGCTACGAGATCGTGTGCGGGATCGGCCGGCGCGTGCCGCGGAGCCACGCGTGAGCGCGTGGAAGCGGGCGAGCGTCGCGCTCGGAGCGGCAGGCGCGCTCGCCGGTGTCGCGTTCGCCGGCAACCGGGTCGCCGCGCGCCGCTTGCGCGGGCACCACGGCGACACCGACGACGAGCTCACCATCCATCCCGAGCACGTGCGGCGACTGCCGGCGCACGACGGCGGCGAGATCTTCGTGGTCGAGGCGGGTTCCGGGCCGCCGATCCTGCTGTCGCACGGGGTCACGCTCTCGGTCCGTACCTGGGCGATGCAGCTGGAGGCGCTCTCCGCCGCCGGGTTCCGCGTGATCGCATTCGACCATCGTGGGCACGGCGAGTCGACGGTGGGCACCGCCGGTCACGGGATCCAACAGCTCGCGCACGACATGCGCACGGTGATCGAGGGCATGGATCTGCGCGACGTGGTGATCGTCGGGCACTCGATGGGCGGCATCGCCGTGCAGTCCTTCTGCATCCACCATCCCGACATCGCCCGTGCGCGTGTTGCGGGGATCGTGTTGCTGTCGAGCCTCGCCCGGAGCCCGCTCGGCGCCAACCCGCGCGTCGCCCGTGTCATGAGCCAGCTCGTGAACCGACTGCCCGACGGTGCCGCCGCACTGCGCGCCCGTGACCTCGGGCTCGTCATCTCACGGATCGGGTTCGGTCGGGACCCGGCACCCGAGCACATCGAGGCCACGCGCCAGATGATGCTCGCGACGAGCGCAGCGACCCGCCGCGATGCGGTCGCCGCGCTCTTCGGACTGGACCTCGAGCCCCGTCTGGGCGAGATCGACCGGCCGACGCTCGTGATCGGTGGGACCGCGGACGTGATCGCTCCGATCGCGGAGTCCCGCCGGATGGCGCGCGGTATCCCGGGTGCCCGCCTCGAGGAGATCGACGGTGGCGGCCACATGCTCATGCTGGAGCGGGCGGAGCTCGTCGATCGGCTCATCACCGAGTTCGCCCGTTCCGTACAGTCCTCTGATATCGACGCAGCGGCCTCGCCCGGTTGACACCGGTACGTCGGGCGCGGTGCACCGGTGCGACGGGTGAACGGGAGCGAATCCGGCGGTCCGGTGGGGCGCAGTCGTCCCGATCCTCGGTAGCCTCCGGCGTGTCCACGCTCGGTGACGACGTGCTGGGATCGCTGCCCACGCTCCGCGATCACGCGTTGGTGTGCACGCGGTGCCCGCTGGCCGAGACCCGCACGCAGGTGGTCTTCGGCACCGGCGACCCCCACGCCGACCTCCTGTTCGTCGGCGAGGGCCCCGGCGCCGAGGAGGATCGGGTCGGCGAGCCGTTCGTCGGCCGCGCCGGCAAGCTCCTCACGAGCCTCATCGAGGGCATCGGGCTCACCCGGGACGACGTGTACATCGCGAACGTCGTCAAGTGCCGCCCGCCCGGCAACCGCGACCCGCAACCGATCGAGATCGAGTCGTGCCGGCCCTACCTCGAGGGTCAGCTCGACCTCATCGCGCCGCGCGTCGTCGTCACGCTGGGAAACTTCGCCACCAAGCTCCTGCTCGACACGAAGGTCGGGATCACGAAGCTCCGCGGGCAGGAGTTCCCGTACCGCGACGACGTGGTGCTGATCCCCGCGTTGCACCCGTCGGCCGTGTTGCGCAACGGCGGCGCCGCGCTCGCGCAGGCCCGCGCCGACTTCGTGGTGATCCGTCGCGCCCTCGCGGCCGCATGATGGAGCTGCGGACCGCGAGCGCCGCGCAGACCCGCGCCGTCGGTGCGGCGGTCGCGTCCGTGCTGCGCGCCGGAGACGTCGTGATCCTCACGGGCGATCTCGGCACCGGCAAGACGGTGGTCGCACAGGGGATCGCCGCCGCGCTCGGCGTCGAGGAGCCGGTCGTCAGTCCCACGTTCACGCTGCTGCGCGAGTACGACGGTCGGATGCCGGTGCGCCACCTCGACGTGTACCGCCTCGACCACGTGCAGGAGGCGATCGACCTCGGGCTCGAGGAGCTCCTCGACGACGGCGTGGTCCTCGTCGAGTGGGGCGAGGGTGTGCACGAGGTGCTGCCCGCCGCCCGGCTCGAGGTGACCCTCGCCCTGCTCCCTCCGGACGAGGCCGACGACGACACCCGCCGGCTCACCGTCGCGACCATCGGCCCGGAGTGGACGACGCGTCGCGAGGCGTTGGTCGCAGCACTGCGCGACGTCACCGAGGTGACGCCGTGCTGATGCTCGCGATCGACACCGCGACCGCGCAGGTGGGCGTCGCGATCGGGCGTGACGGGCACGTGCTCGGCGAGGTCCGCATCGACGGCGGCCGTCGCCACGCCGAGGAGCTCGTGCCGGCGATCGCGTACCTCCGCGGTCAGGTCGGGATCGCGCTCGCGGAGCTCGCGTGCGTCGCCGTCGGGCTCGGGCCCGGGCTCTTCACCGGCCTGCGGGTCGGGGTGACCACCGCCCGGACGCTCGCGCAGGTGCTCGACGTCCCGGTCGTGGGGATCCCGAGCCCGGACCTGGTGGCGTATCCGTGGCGGGCGACGGATCGTCGCCTCGTGGCGCTCATCGACGCCCGCCGCAAGGAGGTGTTCGCGGCGCGGTACCGGCCCGTTCCCGGCGGGGTGCAGCGCGACGGTGACTACACCGTGGAGGCGCCGGACGCGATCGCCGCGGAGCTGCTCGCGACCGGCACCGACACGCTGCTCGTGGGTGACGGGGCGCTCGTGTACGCCGACACGTTCACGGGGCTCGACCACGTCGAGCTCGGCGGTCCGGCCGCGGCGGCGCCGAGCGTCAGCGCCCTGGTGGAGCTGGCGACGGCCCGCTTCGAGCGTGGGGAGTTCTGTCGCGCCGAGGCCGTCGCGCCCCTGTACCTCCGCCGCAGCGATGCCGAGATCGCGTGGGACGCACGGTGAGTGAGGCGATGGTGTCGACGTGCCCGGCCCGCGGGCGCCGAGCGGGGCTCGAACGGCCCGACCCGAAGGGTCAGGAGTGGGAAGGATGAGCGAGGGGTCGACCCCGACGCTCGTGGCCCGCGGGCGCCGAGCGGGGCTCGAACGGCCCGACCCGAAGGGTCAGGAGTGGGAAGGATGAGCGGCGTCGAGATCGTCCCGCTCCGGCGGAAGCACCTGCGCGCGGTGATGGCGATCGAGCAGCAGGTGTACTCGCACCCGTGGACGCACTCGCTCTTCCTGTCCGAGCTCGCGTTGCCCGCATCGCGCGTGTACCTCGTGGCGCGCGTCGACCGCGTCGTCGTCGGCTACGCCGGGCTGATGCTCGCGCCGGACGAGGCGCACGTGACCACGATCGCGGTCGATCCCGAGTGGCAACGGCGCCACGTCGCCACTCGCCTGCTCGTCGCGTTGACCCGGGAGGCGATCGACCGCAACTACCGCGCGATGACGCTCGAGGTCCGTCTGGGCTCGCGCGGCGCGCAGGCGCTGTACCGCCGCTTCGGCTTCGTGCCCGAGGGCGCGCGCAAGGGCTACTACGTGGGGCCGGCGGAGGACGCGGTCGTGATGTGGGTGCGGGGGATCGACACGCCGGACCACGCCGCGCTGCTCGACGCGCTGGAGCGTCAGGCCGTCGACGGGGCGTGCGCGTGAACGTCCTGGGCATCGAGACGAGCTGTGACGAGACGGCGGCCGCCGTCGTGGTCGACGGGCGGGAGATCCGTTCCAACGTCATCGCGAGCCAGGTCGACCTCCACGCGCGGTTCGGCGGGGTGGTGCCGGAGATCGCGAGCCGCGCGCACCTCGAGCTCGTCAACGGTGTGATCGGCGATGCGCTCGTCGAGGCGGGGATGACCTTCGTCGACATCGACGCGGTGGGTGCGACCCGTGGCCCAGGTCTCGCCGGCGCGCTGCTCGTCGGCGTGAGCGCGGGGAAGGCGATCGCGCTCGCACGTGACATCCCGTACGTCGGCGTGAACCACCTCGAGGCGCACCTGCAGGCGGCGTGGCTCCAGGACCCCGCGGTGCGGCTCCCCCTGGCGGTGCTGCTCGTGTCGGGGGGCCACACGATGCTGGTCGCGGTCGACGGCGACGCGCGCTACCGCGTGCTCGGCCAGACCGTCGACGACGCCGCGGGCGAGGCCTACGACAAGGTGGCGCGCCTGCTCGACCTCGGCTATCCGGGTGGCCCGGTCATCGACCGGCTCGCCGCGACCGGCGACCCGGGCTCGGTGCGATTCCCGCGCCCGATGCGCGGCGACGGCCTCGACTTCTCGTTCTCGGGGCTGAAGACCGCGGTCCTGCACCAGGTGCGACGCGCCGTCGACGTGCCCGTCGCCGATCTCGCGGCCTCGTTCCAGGCCGCGGTGGTCGACGTGCTGACGGAGAAGCTCGCCGCCGCCGCGGACGCGGTGGGTGCCCGCACGCTCGTGATCGGTGGGGGCGTCGCCGCGAACTCGGCGCTGCGGGCCTCGGTGGCGGCGTTGGCCGAGACGACCGGTCGTGCCGCCCTCATCCCGCCGCGCGACCTCTGCACCGACAACGCGGCGATGATCGCCGCGACCGCCTGGCGCCGCCTCCGCCGCGACGGGCCCACCGCCCTCGACGACGGTGCCGTCCCGAACCTCCGCCTCCCCACTGCTTGATCGCTCGTCCGCTCGAATATTCCCGAGCCCCGCAGCGAGGGACGAGCGGAGGGCGAGCAGTCGCGGAGCGTCCCGACGCAATGGCGGCCGGACATCCGAGCGGAGCGACCGAGATGAGGCCATCAAGTTGCAGTCGGCCGGGTCGAGTGCTACCTTCGTTTAGCACTCACATACCCCGAGTGCTAACGCCGGTGCCACGCCCCGGCAACCCCCGTAGGTCGTGACAACGCCTGGCCCGAGAGTGGCCGGCCGAGGAGGCAAGCGATGAAGCTCGTACCGCTGGAGGACCGCATCGTCGTCCGGACCGCGGAGGCGGAGGAGACCACCGTCAGCGGGCTCGTGATCCCGGACACCGCGAAGGAGAAGCCCCAGCAGGGCGAGGTGCTCGCGGTCGGACCGGGCCGCCGGGCCGAGAACTCGGGCGAGCTGATCCCCCTCGACATCGAGGTCGGCGACACCGTCGTGTACTCCAAGTACGGCGGCACCGAGATCACGATCGACGGTGAGGACCTGCTGATCCTGGCCGGCCGTGACGTCCTGGCCAAGGTCCACTCGACCGGCAAGGCCAAGAAGAAGTAGTCACCGCCGCACCACCGTTCTCATCTTCCTCGCCACGACGGCGCCTCCGGGCGCCGTCGTGGCGCGTCCGGCGCTCGGTCCCGGCGCTCCGCTCCCCTGGCGGACGCCACCGGTCGACCGGTACCCTGGACGTCGGGAGTAGGGCATTCGGACCCCCGTCCGGATGAGGGCTGGTGAGGAAGAGGGCTGCGTGGGTCTGTTGAAGTCCCGCAAGGAAGCCGCGGGTGAGCTCAAGCGGTATGTCGACGCGGTCGAGCACGCCGATCTCGACGACGTCGAGGAGGACGAGTTCCTCGACTCCGACGGCGTCCCTGCCGAGGTCACGCTCTCGATCGAGGCGCTCCAGGCGCAGGTGGCCGCCCGCAACGCGCGCATCAACGCCGCGATGGCGGCGGCGGCATCGGGCCGGACCGACGACGACGCCGGCGGCGAGCGCCGCGCCCGGATGCTCGGTGAGCTCCTGGTCGGCCGGGGGCTGCTGAACGCCGAGCAGCTGGTGCAGGCCCTGGACGCGGCGGCGGAAGCCGGCCAGCGCCTCGGCGAGCACCTGGTCGCGAAGCGCGTGATCTCCGAACGCGATCTCGCGTCGCTGCTGGGTGAGCAGTTCGGGCTCGAGGTGGTCGACCTGCGCCGGGAGTTCCCGGATCCGGCCTCGGTCGCGGCCCTGCCCGAGCAGCAGGCACACGACTGGGGCGCGATCGTCCTCCGCAAGACGGAGTTCGGGTTCGACGTCGTGGTCGCGGACCCGAGCGACACCTCGATCGCGGAGCGCCTGCGGGAGGTGCTGCGCCAGCCGGCCAAGCTCTACGTGGGTGGCGTCGGCGAGATCCAGCGCGCCATCGAGGTCGCGTACCGCACCACCGCGAACGTCGACGAGCACGTGCGGGTCTTCGAGGCGCGCGAGGCCCAACGGCGCGCCGGCCAGGCCGACGGCACCACCGCGCGCCTCGACGAGAAGGCGCCCGTCGTCCAGGTCGTGAACCTGCTGCTGTCCCAGGCGGTGAGCGAGGGCGCCTCCGACATCCACATCGAGCCGATGCCCGACCGCGTGCGCATCCGCAACCGCATCGACGGCGCATTGCACGAGGTCCTCAACCTGCCGCCGGTCATGGGCCCCGCGCTCGTGAGTCGCATCAAGGTCATGGCCGAGATGAACATCGTCGAGCGCCGCCGGCCCCAGGACGGCCAGCTCGAGGTCGAGGTCGACGGCGTACCGCTCGACGTGCGCGTCTCCACGACCTCCACCGTCAACGGCGAGAAGTGCGTGCTCCGGATCCTCGACAAGCGGCGCGCGCTGTTCGGCCTCACCGACCTCGGCATGCCACGCGAGACGCTCACGATCTTCGAGACGCTGTCGCGCTCGCCGTACGGCATGGTCATCTGCGCGGGCCCCACCGGGCTCGGGCAAGACGACCACGCTCTACGCCTCGCTCACGCAGATCAACCGCGAGGAGATCAACGTGATGACGGTCGAGGATCCGGTGGAGTACGTCTTCCCGACCGTCAACCAGATCCAGATCAACGAGGCCGCCGGGATCACCTTCGCCGGCGGGCTCCGCTCGATCCTGCGTCAGGACCCCGACGCCATCCTCGTCGGCGAGATCCGCGACGTCGAGACCGCCCGCATCGCGGTGCAGGCCGCGCTCACCGGCCACCTGGTGCTGTCGTCGCTGCACGCCACCGACGCCGTGGCCGCGCTCCACCGCTTCCTCGACATGGGCATCGAGTCGTTCCTCATCTCGTCGTCGGTGCTCGGCGTCGTGGGCCAGCGCCTCGTGCGCCGGGTCTGCCCGGAGTGCCGGGTGCCGTACGAGCCGACCCCGGACGAGCTCGCCCTGTGGGACAAGGCCGGGATGGCGGCGAAGTCCACGTTCTACCGGGGCGAGGGCTGCGTGTTCTGCTCCGAGACCGGCTACCAGGGCCGGATCGGCGTCTACGAGCTGCTCGTGATCAGCGACCAGATGAAGCAGCTCGTCGTCACCGAGCCCACCTACCAGCAGCTCCGGGACCTCGCCGTCGCCGAGGGCATGGTCCCGCTCCAGACCGAGGCGCTCCGGCTCGTCGAGAACGACGTCACCACCATCGACGAGGTGCTCCGCACCCTCTACGTGGTGTAGAGCCCACGCCGTGACCGCGTTCAAGTACGTGGCCGTCGACCCCGACGGCAAGAAGGTCCGCGCCAAGGCCGACGCGGTCAACGTCGACAGCCTGCGCAACGAGCTGCTCGCGCAGCAGCTCGACGTCAAGAAGATCCGCCGGCAGCGCAAGTTCACCGAGATCGAGCTCACGCCGCGCAAGGTGCCGCGCGCCGACGTCATGCACTTCTCGCGCCAGGTGGCCGCGTTCGTGCGCGCCGGCATCCCGCTGATCGAGGCGCTCGAGACGGTGCGCGAGACCGCGTCGAACGCGCGGCTGCGCGAGATCATCACCGAGACCGAGGAGCTCATCCAGGTCGGCGTCCCCTTCTCCGACGCGCTCGACCGCCACCGCGACGTCTTCCCGCCGTACTACATCGGCATCCTCCGCTCGGCCGAGATCACCGGCCGGCTCGACACCGTGCTCGAGCAGCTCGCGAGCTACATCGAGCGCGACATGGAGGCGCGGCAGAAGATCCGCTCCGCGCTCACCTATCCGCTCGTCATCCTGGTGATGTCGATCGTCACCGTGGTCGTCCTCGTCGCGTACGTGCTGCCCAAGTTCACGACGTTCTTCAAGGAGTTCGACGCCGATCTGCCCACGGTCACCCAGGTGCTGCTCGACATCGCCGACTTCTTCGAGACGTGGTGGTGGGCGCTCGCGCTCGGCGCGCTGGTGATCGTGCTGCTGGTCATGCGGGCCAACCGCAGCGAGAGCGGCCAGCGCCGGCGCGACGAGTGGCTGCTGCGGCTGCCGGTGATCGGCTCGGTGGTCGAGTACAACGTGATCGAGCGGTTCTGCCGGATCATCGCGGCGATGATGCACGCCGGCGTGCCGCTGCCCGACGCGATGCAGGCCGCCATCGACGGGTGCAACAACGGGGTGTACGCCGACGCGCTGGGCACCGTGCGCGACGCGATGCTCGAGGGCGAGGGGATGGCCCGCCCCATCATCGCCACCGGGCTGTTCCCGCCCGCGGCCACCCAGATGATGCGGGTGGGCGAGGAGACCGGCACGCTCGACGCGCAGATGGACGCCGCCGCCGACTTCTTCGCCAAGGAGCTCGACTACAAGCTCGCCCGCCTCACCGCGCTGGCCGAGCCCGCCGTCATCATCGTGATGGGCGTCATCGTCGGCTTCGTGGCCGTCGCGCTGGTGTCGGCGATGTACGGCATCTTCCACGGCAACAGCACGCTGAACGGGGGCTGACACCCCGCGTCAGCCGGCGGTGGCGGCACCCCACGTCGGGGCCTTGATCTCCTTGGGGTAGAGGCTGCGGTCGATCGCGTCCTCGTAGCTGATCACGCCCGCCTGCACGAGCGCGTTGAGGGCGGCCTCCATGGTCTGCATGCCGTCGCGCATGTTGGTGCTCACGATGTTGCGCAGCTGGTGGGTCTTGCCGTCGCGGATGAGGTTGCGCACCGGGTTGGTGGCCACGATCACCTCGAACGCGGCCACCATCCCGCCGCCGATCCGCGGGATCAGCCGCTGGCTCACCACGCCGCACAGCGCGGCGGCGAGCTGCACGCGGATCTGGGCCTGGCGGTCGGCCGGGAACACGTCGACGATGCGGTCGAGCGCGGTGGCGGCGTCGTTGGTGTGCAACGTCGCGAACACGAGGTGGCCGGTCTCGGCGATCGTGAGCGCGAACTGCATCGTCTCCGCGTCGCGCATCTCGCCCACGAGCATGACGTCGGGGTCCTCGCGCAGCGCCGACCGGAGGGCACGCTCGAACGAGTCGGTGTCCACGCCCACCTCGCGCTGGTTCACCGCGGCCCGCCGGTGCACGTGCACGTACTCGATCGGGTCCTCGATGGTGAGGATGTGACACGCGCGTGTGTGGTTGATGTAGTCGATCACCGACGCCTGCGTGGTGCTCTTGCCGGAGCCGGTCGGACCGGTCACGAGCAGCAGACCCTGCGGCAGCCCGGCGAAGTACTCCATGATCGGCGGCAGGCCGAGCTCGTCGAACGTGGGGATGTCGAAGGGGATCGCGCGCAGCGCCAGCGCGACGGTGCCCTGCTGGCGGAACACGTTGGCGCGGAACCGGATCTGCTCGCGCCACGAGAACGAGAAGTCGATCTCGTTGTCACGGTGGAAGCGCTCAGCCAGCTCG
The DNA here is from genome assembly GCA_963756815.1 of uncultured Acidimicrobiia bacterium. GTDB lineage: Bacteria > Actinomycetota > Acidimicrobiia > IMCC26256 > JAENVU01 > JAENVU01. The sequence continues at coordinate 408,183 of CAVWPR010000005.1, read as the reverse complement.
CCGTCGAGCAGCCCGAGCACGAGCCGCTCCACGTGCGCGGCGTCGAGCGGTGGCTCGTCCACCGGTGTGAGCTGACCGTCGATGCGCAGCAGCGGCGGCGCGCCGGCGGTGAGGTGGAGGTCGGTCGCGTTGTGGAGCGCGAGGACGGTGAGGTAGGACTCGATGCCGGCGAAGTCGACCGGAGCGGTGGTCATGGTCGGCATTCTCGCCGCGCGTGGGCGGCGGGGTCACCTGCGCGCGCTCCGTGGCGGAAATTCTGGGTCGGCCGACCCAATTCCGGCGGAAGGGGGCATCCGGCCTACCCAGATCAGGGGACCGCTCGGTACCGTGCACTTGCTGCTCCGGGATTCCGGGCGGATTGGGAGCGCCCCTCGAGGGGCGGGAGCATGAGGTCATTCCAGTGCTGAAGCACCTGCGGTCGAGCCGCGACGACCGGACATTGTGGGAGCGGGGCTTCACCCTCGTGGAGCTCCTCGTCGTCATCGTGATCCTCGGCATCCTCGCCGCGGTGGTGGTGTTCGCCGTCGGCGGCACCGAGCAGAACGCCAAGGTCAAGTCGTGCCTCGCCGAGCGCAACACGCTCGAGGCGGCGGTGATCTCGTACCAGTCCGCGACGGATTCGGACCCGGACCTCATCCCGAGCCCGGTCTCTCCGAGCCTGATGAACGCGGACGCCGACCGTTCGCTCAAGCACACACCCGAAGTACTGGGACGTCACCGGCGGGACGCTGAGCCGGCACGGCGACGACCCGCCGACGACCCTCTGCGACAGACGACACGAACGGCTGATCTGCGGATCATCTGAACCTGCGCTTGCGATCGGGCCCCGCACCCTTCCGAGGGAGCGGGGCCCTTTCGCGTCCGGCGCGTCAGCCCGGGATGCGGTCGGGCTGGGCCATCGTCATGAGGTCGGGCCGGTCGTCGGCGAGCACGAAGCCGGCGGCGATCGCCCGCTGCGCGGCGGCGCGGTACTGCCGGCGGTAGTCGTCACGTGAGCGGTAGCGCTGCGGCGAGCTGCTCCGCGGTCAGCGGCTTGGTGAAGCCGAACAGGATGCAGGCGATCGACCCGCCGGCCGAGTCCCCCGAGAGCGTGTCGACCGGCACGTCGACGAGCGGCGTGCGGATGCCGCCCTTCACGTTGCCCCACTCGTCGCGGACGTAGGCCTTCGTCGTCGGGTCGATCGCGAACCGCGGCGCCTTCGGCGGCGCCACACCGGTGCGCACCCAGTGGTCGAGATCACGGAGCGCCGTGCGCACCACGAACCGACTCGGCCCGTTGTTCACCGGCGCGGGACAGCCGAGGTTCTCGGCCTGGCTGCCGACCTGGAACTGGTCGGCGTGCGCGGTCCCGGCCGTCTCCCACCACCGGAAGCGGGCGCTGTCCCGCTGGCGAGCCGGGTACGCGCCGAGCACCCCGACGACGTCGGTCTCGGTCTGGACCACGATGATCGGCGCCCGGCCGTCGGTCCGCAGCTTCGTCGGTGGTCCGGTGATGGCCGCGACCACGTCGACGGCCTGTCCCGGCTGGCCGAGCGGCTCCGCGGCCCCGGCGCGGCTGTGGATCACGAACCCGTCGAACTCGTGGGTCAGCGGCTGCACGCCGTCGACGTAGGTGGTCAGCGCGAAGGCCGACTGCGACTCGCCGACCGCGAGCACCTTCTGCGGCGTCAGCGGTCCGAGCACGTCGATGCCCTGCGGCGCGCGCAGCGATCGCGCGACCTGGGTGTAGATGTCGTAGGAGAAGGCGTCGCCCGGGTGCACCAGGTCGCCGTAGCGCGCCGGGTCGATGTGCTTGATGCCCTTGCCCGCGCCCACCGCGTCCGACTGCGGGACGCTGACCGCCACCGGACCGCCTTCCACGCCGATCATCTGGGCGGAGACGCCGACCCACGCGTAGCCCCGTCGGACGATCTCGCTGCGGGCGTAGGTGTATTCCGGCGCGGCGTCGAGACCGCTGCTCACGTTGAGCCACTCGACGACGACGGTGCCGTTGAAGTCGGCGGGCCGGCGCGGCCGGCGCACGATGATGCGGGTGCGGTACGGCGCGGTCGTTCCCTCGGTGAGCCGGTAGCGGCCGTCGGCGGGGAGCGGCCCGGCCGACGTGTACGACGTCGCGGTGCCCGCGGCGGCGTACTCGCCTTCGACCCAACCCGACGTCGGCACCGCGGGGCCGGTGCTCGCGGACGCGAGGAAGATGCCATTGCCACCGGTGAGCGGCCCGCTCATCCGGGCCGCGGGACCGGGCGGACGCGTGTCGTCGGTGGTGGACGCGCGGGTGCTCGACGTCGTCGTGTCCTTGGCCTTCGGAGCGGACTTCGCGTCGGAGCCCGAGGAGCACGCCACGACGAGCGTCGCGGCCACACCGATCGCGATCGGCAACCGGACCCTCACGCGACGTGCTCGACGGCGATCCGCTTCGCGCCGGCGTAGTCCGCCTTGCCGTTGGGACCGCGTGCGACCTCGCCGACCACCACCACGTGGCGCGGGGCCTTGAACGCGGAGAGGTTCGCCTTGACCGTCGCGACGATCTCGTCCGGCGTGGCCGACTCGCCGGGCCGGAACGACACGAGCGCGGTGATCGCCTCGCCGAACTTCTCGTCCGGGACGCCCACGACGATCGCGTCCTGCACCGCCGGGTGCTTCTTCACGGCCTCCTCGACCTCCTCGGGGAAGATCTTCTCGCCGCCCGAGTTGATCGAGACGCTGCCCCGTCCGAGCAGCTCGATGGTGCCGTCCGCCGCGACCGTGGCCCAGTCGCCGGGGATCGAGTAGCGCTTGCCGTCGAACGTCCGGAAGGTCGCCGCCGACTTCTCGGGGTCCTTGTAGTAGCCGAGCGGGATCGGACCGCCCAGGGCGAGGAGGCCGCGCTCGCCCGAGCCCGCGGCCACCTCGCGACCGTCCTCGGTGAGCACCTTCGTGTGCGTGCCGATGGAGAACTTGGCCGTCGTGGCCTCGGCACCGGGTGCGCTGATCTGCTGCGCGAATCCCACGCCCTCGCTCGAGCCGAGCGAATCCAGGCAGAGGAAGGTGCCGCGCGCCATCAGCGCCTGCTTCACCTCGGCCGTCCACATCACACCCGAGCTGATGATGAGTCCCAACGACGACAGGTCGTACGGCGCGTTGTCCTCTTCGGCCTCCTCGAGCGCCCGCACCATCGGCTTGCCGAAGGCGTCGCCGACGATCGCCATCTGGGTCACCCGTTCGTGGGCGACCGCCCGCCACAGCTCGTGCGCGTCGAAGCTGCGCGACTCGAGCGTGACGACGGCCCCGCCCGCGCACAGCGCCTGGAGCGAGCTCATGAAGCCGGTGCCGTGCATGAGCGGCGACGCCGGCAGGTGGACCGGGGTCCGCCCCGCGTCCGCGACCTCGGCGACGACGCGCGCGAAGTCGGCCGGCTCGGCCGGCGGGGTCACGCCGAAGAGACCGAGCACCGACGGCACGAGCGACTCGTAGAGGTCCTCGTTGCGCCACATGACGCCCTTCGGCATGCCGGTGGTGCCGCCGGTGTAGAGGATGTAGAGGTCGTCGCCCGACTTCTCGACGCGGCCGGCCGGCTCGTGCTCCGCGATCAGGTCCTCGTACCGGAGCGCGCCCTCCACGTGCGGGTGCCCGTCGTCGACCTGGACGATCGCCTTGAGCGTCGGGACGTCGCGCCACACCTTGGCCACGTGCTCGCCGAGGACCCCGTGGAAGAGCAGGATGTCGGTGTCGGAGTTCTCGAGCAGGTAGCGCAGCTCGCCCTCGAGGTACCGGTAGTTCACGTTCACCGGCGCCGCGCCGCACTTCCAGGTCGCGAAGACCCCCTCGAGGTACTCGATCGAGTTGTACAGGTAGCTCGCGACCTTGCCGTCGCGCGCGAGCCCGAGCTCGGCGAAGGCGGCGGCGAGGCGCGCCGAGCGGTCGTCCCACTCGGTCCAGCTCCGGTGGCGTTCGCCCTGGGCGAGCGCGAGCCGGTCGGGCTGCGCGTCGGCGATCGCCTCCCAGCACGTCGCGAAGTTCCACTCGGTCATGTCCGTCCCCCCGGTCGTGAGCGGGCCGTAGTCTGCCCGATCGCTTTGTGAGCGCGAATCGCGGCCTGGAGCAGCCGATTCGCGTACCGAATCGCTGTGCGAAGCTCCGGCGATGGTCCCGCGGGGTGGTGCACAGCGGATCCCGCGCCCACCGGGCACGCGTCCGGGCCGGCCGGCGCCGTGGGCGCACCTGGACCCGGCCGAGCGCCGGTTCGCCCTCGACGACGTGCGCGCCGCCCTCGCCGACCCACCCGAGCCCGCCGGCGTGCTCGTCGACGTCCCCGGTGCGCGCGAGGCGGCCGTGCTCGTGGCGATGTTCGAGGTGGCGGGCGAGGCCGCGGTGCTGCTCACCAAGCGGCCCGAGACCATGCCGTCGCACCAGGGCGAGATCGCGTTCCCCGGTGGCAAGCGCGAGCCGGAGGACGTCGATCTCACGGCGGCGGCCCTGCGGGAGGCGCAGGAGGAGGTGGGGCTCGAGCCCGCCTCGGTCGAGGTGGTGGCCGAGCTCGACCGCATCGGCACCGTGGCGTCGGCCTTCACGATCACGCCGTTCGTGGGGCTGCTCGACACGGTCCCGGAGCTCCGTCCCGACCCCCGCGAGGTGGTCGACGCGTTCGCGGTGCCGGTCTCGGATCTGCTCGACCGGGACGCCTACCGGGAGGAGACCTGGGACCTCTTCGGCGCGCCCCGCCCGATGGCGTTCTTCGAGCTGCCGGGCGAGACGGTCTGGGGGGCCACGGCGCGGATCCTCACCCGCCTCCTCACGCTGCTGACGGGCACGGCCACACCCTGAGCCGCTCGGATCCGGAGCCCGAATGGGGCCTGAACCGGCCACTAGGCTGAACGTTTCGGCGGAGTAGGAACGACGGGAGCCATCTGGTGGAAGTCGAGATCGGGATCGGGAAGTCGGGCCGGAGGGCGTACGGCTTCGACGACATCGCCATCGTGCCGAGTCGCCGGACTCGCGACCCCGAGGACGTCGACATCTCGTGGGAGGTCGACGCGTTCAAGTTCGAGCTCCCGCTCGTCGCGTCCGCGATGGACGGCGTCGTCTCGCCGAAGACCGCGATCGAGGTCGGTCGCCTCGGTGGGCTCGCGTGTCTCAACCTCGAAGGTCTGTGGACCCGGTACGAGGACACCGACACCGTGTTCGACGAGATCGCCGGGCTCGACCCCGAGAAGGCGACGCGCCGGATGCAGGAGCTGTACCAGGAGCCGATCAAGGACGAGCTCATCGGCGTGCGGATCCGCGAGATCAAGGACGCCGGGATGCGCGCGTGCGCGTCGCTCACGCCCCAGCGGGTCGAGCAGTACGCGCCGGCGGTCCTCGAGGCCGAGCTCGACATCCTCGTGGTGCAGGGCACCGTCGTCTCCGCCGAGCACGTGTCCAAGGACCCGGCCCGCCAGCCGCTCAACCTCAAGAAGTTCATCCGCGAGTTCGAGATCCCGGTGATCGTCGGTGGGTGCGCGAGCTACAGCACCGCGCTCCACCTGATGCGCACGGGCGCGGTCGGCATCCTCGTGGGCGTCGGCCCGGGCCACGCGTGCACCAGCCGCGGCGTGCTCGGCATCGGCGTCCCGCAGGCCACGGCCATCGCCGACGCCGCGGGTGCCCGCATCCGCCACCTCGACGAGACCGGCGTCTACGTCCACGTCATCGCCGACGGCGGGATGCGCACGGGCGGCGACGTCGCCAAGGCGATCGCCTGCGGTGCCGACGCGGTGATGATCGGCTCGCCGCTCGCCGGCGCCTACGAGGCACCGGGCCGCGGCTACCACTGGGGCATGGCCACCTTCCACCCGTCGCTGCCGCGTGGTGCACGCGTGTACGCCGGGCAGAAGGGGACGCTGGAGGAGATCCTCACCGGTCCCGCGCACGAGAACGACGGCACGCTCAACCTGTTCGGCGCGCTGCGGACCTCGATGGCCACCACCGGGTACGAGACGGTGAAGGAGTTCCAGAAGGCCGAGGTCATGGTCGCCCCGTCCCTGCAGACCGAGGGCAAGTCGCTCCAGCGGTCGCAGGGCATCGGCATGGGCAGGTAGCAGCCTGTGAACCATCGGATGGCGGGAGCGGGGCCAGAGGCACAGCCGACTCGACCCGCGACGATGCTCGCGGAGCAGCGAGCGAGCCACGTCACGGACGCCGGCCGGTGATGGCGAGCGAGCACGACCGGGTATTGGTCGTCGACCTGGGGGCGCAGTACGCGCAGCTGATCGCGCGCCGGGTGCGCGAGGCGCACGTGTACTCCGAGATCGTGCCCCGCACGATGCCGTTCGCCGAGATGGCCGCGATGAAGCCGAAGGCGATCATCCTCTCGGGAGGACCCGCGTCGGTGCACGTCGACGGTGCGCCGTCGGTCGACCCGGAGCTCTACACGGCTCGGCATCCCGATCCTCGGCATCTGCTACGGCGCGCAGCTGCTCGCCCGTGACCTCGGCGGCACCGTCGCCAAGACCGGTCGCGGCGAGTACGGCCGGACCGATCTCGCCGTCGCCGCGCCCGGTCCGCTGTTCAGGGAGCAGCCCGCCGACCAGGTCGTGTGGATGAGCCACTTCGACACGATCACCGAGGCGCCCACCGGCGATGCGGGTGCTCGCGGGCACGCCCGACACCCCGGCGGCCGCCTTCGGCGACCCCGACCGGCGGATCTACGGCGTGCAGTTCCACCCCGAGGTGGTGCACACCGAGCACGGACAGGACGTGCTCAAGGCGTTCCTCTACGACGTCGCCGAGTGCCGGCCCACGTGGACGAACGTGTCGATCATCGAGGAGGCGGTCGCCGAGATCCGGGCGCAGGTGGGTACCGGAGCGGGTCATCTGCGGGCTGTCCGGCGGGGTCGACTCCGCCGTGGCCGCCGCGATCGTGCACAAGGCCATCGGCGACCAGCTCACGTGCGTGTTCGTCGACACCGGGCTGCTGCGCCAGGGCGAGGCCGAGCAGGTCGAGGAGACGTTCCTGCGCCAGTTCCACGTGGACCTCGTGCACGTGAAGGCGGGGGACCGGTTCCTCGCCGCGCTCGACGACGTCGTGGAGCCCGAGCGCAAGCGCAAGATCATCGGCGAGCTCTTCATCCGGGTGTTCGAGGAGGTCGCGCGCGAGCACGACGACTCCCGCTTCCTCGTGCAGGGCACGCTCTACCCCGACATCGTCGAGTCCGGTGGCGGCGAGAACGCGGTCATCAAGAGCCACCACAACGTGGGTGGCCTCCCCGACGACATGGACTTCGAGCTCGTCGAGCCGCTGCGTCACCTGTTCAAGGACGAGGTGCGCGCGGTCGGCGAGGAGCTCGGGCTGCCGGAGGAGATCGTCTGGCGCCAGCCGTTCCCCGGTCCCGGACTCGGGGTGCGCATCATCGGCACGATCACCCCCGAGCGCGTCGCGATCCTCCAGGCCGCCGACGCGATCGTCGTCGAGGAGATCCGGCGCGCCGGGCTGTACCGCGAGATCTGGCAGAGCTTCGCGGTGCTGCCCGCGGTGCGGACCGTGGGCGTGCAGGGCGACGACCGCACCTACGCGTACCCGATCGTGTTGCGCGCGGTCACGAGCGACGACGCGATGACCGCCGACTGGGCGCGCATCCCCTACGACGTGCTCGAGCGCATCTCGTCGCGCGTGATCAACGAGGTGCCCGGCGTGAACCGGGTCGCGTACGACATCACGTCGAAGCCCCCCGGGACGATCGAGTGGGAGTGACCGCCCCCCGTGTTTCTGCGGCGAAATCCGAGCGGTCACTGTGAGAATCCCCGAGAGATGACGTGGGTCCGCCGACCGGGTCGGCGCGGCGTGGTGTCGCGCGCTGATCCAGCGGGTGACGCGTGCGTCGGTGACGGTCGCCGGCGAGGTGGTCGGTGAGATCGACGCGGGCCTGCTCGTGCTCGTCGGCGTGACCCACACCGACGACGCCACGACCGCCGCCCGGCTCGCGGCGAAGGTCGCCCACCTCCGGGTCTTCGACGACGCTGACGGGACCATGAACCGCTCGCTCCTCGACGTCGGCGGCTCGGCGCTCGTGGTGTCCCAGTTCACGCTGTACGGCGACGCCCGCAGGGGCCGGCGCCCGTCATGGGTCGAGGCGGCCCGTCCCGAGCAGGCGGAACCGCTGGTCGCGGCGTTCTCGACCGCGCTCGGTGGCGAGGGGGTCACGGTGGCCAACGGGCGGTTCCGGGCCGACATGCAGGTCGAGCTGGTCAACGACGGACCCGTGACGCTTGCGCTGGAAGTGTGACCGGATAGCGTGACCGTCCTCGTGGAACGCATCGAGTCGGCCCACAGCGTGTGGCTCTTCGACACCGAACGGCATCGCTTCCGTCGGCTCCCCCTGGGCGCCGACGTGGACGCGCCTGCCCTGGACTCGGATTGGGAGCCCTACTTCTCGTTCGACCTCGACGAGGCGACGGGCGCGTTCACGGTCGCGCTCAACGAGGACGGCACCCAGCTGCTGCGTGCGTTCCGCACCGCGACGGGCGAGCCTCCGACGCAGGAGCTGCGCCTCGACTCCGAGCCGGGCTCCACACCCTGAGCGGGTGCCTCCCGTCGAACCGAACACCTGTACGCTACGTCCGTGAGTGACGCGGCGGAGCTCCTCGAAGGACTGAACCCGGTCCAGCGCGACGCGGTCAGCGCGCCCGACGGTCCGATCCTCGTCGTCGCCGGCGCCGGCTCGGGCAAGACGCGGCTGCTCACGCACCGCGTCGCGTATCTCATCGCGGAGCGCGGCATCTCCCCGTTCGAGCTGCTCGCGATCACGTTCACGAACAAGGCGGCCGGCGAGATGAAGGAGCGCGTCGGCGCGCTCGTCGGTCCGGTCGCCCGACGCATGTGGGTCTCGACCTTCCACTCGGCGTGCGCGCGGATCCTGCGGCGCGAGGCCACGGTCCTCGGCTACCGCAGCTCGTTCTCGATCTACGACGAGTCCGACGCGGTCCGGCTCGTCGACTACGTGCGGCGCGATCTCAACCTCGACCCGAAGCGGTTCCCGCCGCGTCGGCTGCACCACGCGATCTCGGCGCTCAAGAACGAGCTCGTGGAGCCGGAGGAGGCGAAGGCCAAGGCGCTCACGCAACCCGAGGTGCGCATCGCCGAGGTGTACGTGGAGTACCAGCGCCGGCTCGCCGAGGCCTCCGCCGCCGACTTCGACGACCTGCTGCTGCTCGTCGTGCGGCTGTTCCGCGACCACCCCGACGTGCTCGACCGCTGGCGCCACCGCTTCGGGCACGTGCTCGTCGACGAGTTCCAGGACACGAACGTCGCGCAGTGGGAGCTCGTGCGCCTCCTCACCCGCGAGCACCGCAACGTCATGGTCGTCGGCGACGCCGATCAATCGGTCTACCGCTTCCGCGGGGCGGACCACCGCAACCTCATGCGGTTCGAGGAGGAGTTCCCCGAGGCGTCGATCATCGTCCTCGACCAGAACTACCGGTCGACGCAGACGATCCTCGACGCCGCGAACGCGGTCATCGCCAACAACGCGGCGCGCCGTCCCAAGCACCTGTGGACCGAGCAGGTGGGTGGCGAGCTCATCACCCGGTACCACGCCGAGGACGAGCACGACGAGGCGAGCTTCGTGGTGCACGAGATCGACCGGCTCGTGGACGTCGAGCAGATCCGCTACGGCGACGTCGCCGTGTTCTACCGGACGAACGCGCAGAGCCGGGTCGTGGAGGAGGCGTTCGTCCGCGCCGGGATGCCGTACCGCATCGTCGGTGGCACGAAGTTCTACGACCGGCGTGAGATCAAGGACGCGCTCGCGTACCTGCGCGCCCTCGCGAACCCCGACGACGAGGTGGGCTGGAAGCGCATCGTCAACACCCCGAAGCGCGGCGTCGGCGACACCTCGGTGCGCAAGGTCGAGGCGTACGCACAGGGCGCGGAAGTCGTCTTCCGGGACGCGCTCCACGAGGCCGCGGCCGCGGGGGTCACTGGCCGCGCGCTCGGAGGCATCCGTGACCTGCTCGAGGTGATGACCGATCTCGAACGCTCCGCGGCCGAGCTCGGCGTGAGCGGAGTGATCGAGGAGATGCTCGGGTCCACCGGGTACCTCGCCGAGCTCGAGGCCGAGCGCACCATCGAGGCGCAGGGCCGCATCGAGAACCTGAGCGAGCTCGTCGGTGTGGCGCGCGAGTTCGACGAGCGGCTCGACGCCGGTGACCTCTCCGGGCTCGCCGGGATCGCAGGGGTCGAGGAGGTCACCGACCCGCCGCGTGGTCTGGCCCGCGTCCAGGCGTTCCTCGAAGCCGTGTCGCTCGTGACCGATCTCGACGAGGTGCCCGAGCAGGAGTCGATCGTGACGCTCATGACGCTCCACACCGCGAAGGGGCTCGAGTTCCCGGTGGTGTTCCTCACCGGCATGGAGGACGGGATCTTCCCGCACATGCGCTCGGTGGGCGACCCCGAGGAGCTCGAGGAGGAGCGGCGCCTCTGCTACGTGGGGATCACCCGCGCCGAGCAGCGGCTGTACCTCACGCACGCGTGGAGCCGGCAGCTGTTCGGCGCCACCGACTACTACCCGCCGAGCCGGTTCCTCGCCGAGATCCCGGAGCAGCTCGTGCGGGCGCAGGGCCGCACCACCGGCCGGGGTCACGGCGTCGGCGAGCACCGCGCCGCCGTCGCGGAGGCGGCGATGCGCGTGGACCGCAACCCCCAGGGCGCGCGCGGCGCCGAGCAGATCGGCCTCCGGGTGGGCGACGACGTCGGCCACGAGAAGTTCGGCGAGGGCGTCATCATCGCCATGGCCGGGGAGGGCGACAAGACGGAGGCGACGGTGCGCTTCCGTGACGTCGGGGAGAAGACGCTGCTCCTCGCCTGGGCGCCGCTCCAGAAGCTCTGACGGGCCGGCTCAGCCGCCCGTGCTCGGCGGACCGGCGGGTGCCGGCTCGACGTCGTGCAGCGCCACCATGAACGCGCCCTTGGTGTTGCCGGTGCGCGAGGTGAAGCTCCGGTACCGCGCCATGTTGCGGCTGGAGACCGGGCGGTCGTCGCAGGTGAAGGTGTTCTTCGAGCCGCGCCACCGCAGGGTGCACGCGTGCGGCTTCGGCTGCTTCACCAACAGCGCGACGAGCTTGTGGTCCTCCGTCGCGACCCAGAACCCGTCGTCGCCGCTGAGGCCCGCGATGTTGACCGGGCCGCCCTGGCGCACCCGGGCGTGGACGTCGCTCTCGAGCCCGAACGGCAGCGGCTTCTTGAGGTTCGGGGTCCCGCCCCGCGACGTCACCGCCAGGATCGCGGCGGCGATGACCACGCCCGCGAGCAGGATGGCGATCGTCGCGCCGAGCAGCAGCTTGATGTCGCCACGCCGCTGCGGCGGCTGGGTCGAAGGCACGCCGCAGTGTTCCCGGCGCCACCTCGCGAGTCCAACCGGGCCTGCAGCCGGGCTGCGACAAATGGCCGCATTCTCCGGTGCCTCGCTAGGGTTCGGCCCGCATGCAACGCCGGTACCGAGTCGTCATCGCGAAGCCCGGCCTCGACGGTCACGATCGGGGCGCGAAGGTCATCGCCCGGGCGCTGCGTGACGGCGGCTTCGAGGTCATCTACACCGGCCTGCACCAGACCCCGGAGCAGATCGCCGAGACGGTGCTCCAGGAGGACGCCGACGCGGTGGGCCTGTCGCTGCTCTCGGGCGCCCACATGACGCTGTTCCCACGCGTCATCGAGCTCCTGCGCGAGCGGGGCCTCGGCGACGTCGTCGTCTTCGGGGGCGGCATCATCCCCGACGCCGACATCCCGAAGCTCACCGAGATCGGCGTCGCGCAGATCTTCACGCCGGGCGCGACCCTGAACTCGATCCATGAGTGGCTCGAGCAGGCGCTCGACGCCCGGGAGGCCCAACCGGCCGGTTGATCCAGAAGCTTCACCCACCGCGACGACGACGTCGCTCCGAGTCCGACTCGAGGAGTTCCGTGGACCTGTTCGAATACCAAGGCAAGCAGCTCTTCGCGCGGTACGGCATCCCCGTGTCGGCCGGCGAGGCGGTGACCACCGTCGACGACGCGGTCGCGGCAGCCGAGCGCGTCGGCTACCCGGTAGTGGTCAAGGCGCAGGTGCAGGTCGGCGGGCGCGGCAAGGCCGGCGGCATCAAGCTCGCGTCGGACGCCGACGAGGCCCGCCGGTACGCGACCGACATCATCGGCATGGACATCAAGGGGCACACCGTCGAGGTCGTGTGGATCGAGCACGCGAGCGACATCGCCGAGGAGTACTACGCGTCCTTCACGCTCGACCGCTCGGCCAAGAAGTACCTCGGGATGCTCTCGGCGCAGGGTGGTGTCGAGATCGAGGAGGTCGCGGCCAAGGACGCCGACGCGATCGCGAAGCTGCACATCGACCCGGTGGAGGGGCTCACCGAGGCCGCGTGCCGCGAGTGGGTGCAGGCCGCGAAGCTGAACCCGGCGGCCACCGACGGCGCGGTCGACATCCTCATGAAGCTCTACAGCGCGTACACCGAGGGCGACGCCGACCTCGTGGAGATCAACCCGCTGATCCTCACGCCCGACGGCCGGGTCCACGCGCTCGACGCCAAGGTCAGCCTCGACGACAACGCGGTGTTCCGCCACACCGACTACGAGGTCTACGACGAGACCCAGGTGCGCGACGCCCGTGAGCAGGCGGCCCACGACAAGGGCCTGCAGTACATCGGGCTCGACGGCTCGGTGGGCATCATCGCCAACGGCGCCGGCCTCGCGATGAGCACCGTCGACATCGTCACGCAGGTGGGCGGCTCGCCCGCCAACTTCCTCGACATCGGGGGCGGCGCCAACGCCGACGTGATGGCCGGCGCGATGGAGGTCATCAACAACGACCCGTTGGTGAAGTCGATCTTCATCAACATCTTCGGCGGCATCACCAAGGGTGACGAGGTCGCGAACGGCATCGTCACCGCGCTCGGGCGGGTGCAGATCGACGCACCGATCGTGATCCGCCTCGACGGCACGAACGCGGAGGAGGGCCACGCGATCCTCGCCGATCACGTGTCCGAGAAGCTGCAGATCGAACCCACCATGGTCGCCGCGGCGCGACGCGTGGTCGAGCTCGCCGGACAGAGCAAGTGAACGGAACCACCACGTCCCGGCGGACCGAGCCGGAGCGCAGCGGAGGCGAGCCGCGGCGGAGCGAACCACGCTCGCCGCAGCCGGACGGAGCGGTGAGCGGAGCCGCAGGAGTGATGGCATGAGCATCTTCGTCGACGAGACGACCAAGGTCGTCTACCAGGGACTCACCGGATCGCAGGGTCGCTTCTACGGACTGCTGAACCGCGAGTACGGCACGCAGGTGGTGGCGGGGACCAACCCCAAGAAGGCCGGCACCGACGTCGAGGGCATCCCGATCTTCGCCAACGTCGCCGACGCAGTGCGCGAGACCGGTGCCACCGCGTCGTGCGTGTTCATCCCGGCGCCCGGCGTGCGCGACGCGGTGATGGACGCGGCCGAGGGCGGCGTCGAGTTCATCGTCGTCATCACCGAGGGCGTTCCCGCGCACGACGAGGCGTGGTTCTTCAACGCGCTGCGGCGCGACTTCCCGAACGTGCAGCTGCTCGGGCCGAACTGTCCCGGCATCATCAGCCCGGGCAAGGCGAACATCGGCATCACCGCCGGCCACATCGCCAAGGCGGGCGGCCCGGTGGGGATCGTCAGCCGCTCCGGCACGCTCACCTACCAGGCGCTCTACGAGCTCAAGCAGCAGGACATCGGCGTGACCACGTGCGTCGGCATCGGTGGCGACCCGGTGCCGGGCACCAGCTTCATCGACTGCCTGCGCGCCTTCGAGGCCGACCCCGAGACCAAGGCCGTCATGATGATCGGTGAGATCGGTGGCTCGGCCGAGGAGGAGGCCGCGGCCTTCATCAAGTCGGAGATGAGCAAGCCGGTCGTCGCGTACGTCGCAGGGGTCACCGCGCCGCCGGGCAAGAAGATGGGCCACGCCGGCGCGATCGTCAGCGGCGGCAAGGGCACGGCGGCGGCCAAGATGGACGCGTTGAGCGATGCCGGCGTCGAGGTCGGGCTGAACCCCACCGAGGCCGGTGAGCTCATGACGGGAGTGGTCGCGAAGCTCTGAGCTACATGTAGCCGCGCGGACCGGCACGCTCCCGGGAGAGCATGAGCGCGCCGGCGAACAGGGCGATGGATCCGCCGAACAGCAACCAGAATCCGAGCCCGAAGCCGGCGCCGCCGTTGTCGGGAAGAAGTAGCCCGACTGCGATCAACAGCGCGAGCAAGCCGAGCAGCACGTGGACCTGCTCCCACGTGAAGCTGCCGAGGCGCACCGCGAGCTGGGCGTTGGCGAACCGGCGGAGGGCGATGACCCCGGCCGACGCCACCCCCGCGAACAGCGGGTACAGCGAGATCGGGCTCAGCCGAGGCCCGAGTCCCAGGCGTTCAGGCTCGAATCCACGCCGGCAGGAGTAGAAGGGGGCGAACGACCCGACGACGAGCGCGACCCCCGCAGCGAGGATCGTGAACTCGGCACGCGTGAGCTTGGACGGCATCGATCCTCCCCGGGAAGCGAACAGTGAACCACGGCGCCCGGGACCGCCGCCGGACCCCGCATCCACTCGGCTCGATCGGCGTCGCGCCGGATAGGTTGCTGGGCAATGCGGATCGGGGTCTTGGCGTCGGGAAGTGGGACGATCCTGCAGTCCCTCCTGGACGCCGGTCTGCCCATCGTGGTGGTGATCGTGGACCGTCCCTGCGCCGCCACCGGGCGGGCCGAGGCGGCCGGCGTGCCCGCCGTCGTGGTGCCGCGTACGAGCTTCGGTGCCGACTTCGACCGGGTCGCGTACACCCACGAGGTGGTCGACGTGCTCGTCCGCCACGAGGTGGACCTGGTGGCCATGGCCGGCTTCGGGACGATCCTCGAGAAGCCCGTCCACGACGCGTATCCCGACCGGATCGTGAACACCCACCCGGCGCTGCTCCCGGCGTTCAAGGGCTGGCACGCGGTCGAGGACGCGGTTGCGGCCGGCGTCAAGGTCACCGGGTGCACCGTGCACTTCGCACGGCTCGACGTCGACGACGGCCCGATCCTGGCGCAGGAAGCCGTGCCGGTGCTGCCGGATGACACGGTCGAGACGCTGCACGAGCGGATCAAGGACGTCGAGCGCCGTCTCTACCCGAGCGTGTTGGCCGACCTGATCGAGGAGGAGCGCTGATGCGCGCCCTGTTGTCCGTGTACGACAAGACCGGGATCGTCGAATTCGCGCGCGCCCTCCACGAGCTCGACGTGGCGCTGGTGTCGAGCGGGGGGACCGCGTCCGCGATCGCCGAGGCGGGAGTCCCGGTCACTGACGTCGCCGAGCTCACCGGCGTCCCCGCCATCCTCGACCACCGCGTGGTCACGTTGCACCCGAAGGTGCACGGCGGTCTCCTCGCCGACCCGAACAACTCGCAGCACCGCGAAGACATGGCCGAGCACGGGATCGAGCCGATCGACATCGTCGTGTCGAACCTCTACCCGTTCGCGTCCGACCCGTCGGTCGAGCTCATCGACATCGGCGGGCCCGCGATGGTGCGCGCCTCGGCCAAGAACCACGCGCACGTCGCGATCGTCACCAGCCCGGATCAGTACGAGACGGTGCTCGCCGAGCTGCGCGAGCACGGGCGCATCTCGGAGTCGACGCGCCGCGCGTTCGCGCTCGAGGCGTTCGCGCGGACCGCGGCGTACGACGCCGCGATCGTCGAGTGGCTGCAGGAGGGCGAGGCGCTGCCGCAGCACATCGTCGTGCCGCTGGCGCGCACCGACGAGGTCCTCCGCTACGGCGAGAACCCGCACCAGCAGGGTGCGCGCTACCGCAGGGTCGGCACCACGAGCTGGTGGGACGGCGTGGTGCAGCACAGCGGCGTCGCGCTCAGCTACCTCAACCTCTACGACACCGAGGCGGCGTGGAAGCTCGCGCACGACCTCGGCGACGCGGCGGTGTGCGCCATCATCAAGCACGCGAATCCGTGCGGGGTCGCGGTCGCCGACGACCTCCCGACCGCGTACCGGCGGGCGCTCGAGTGCGACGAGCGGTCCGCGTTCGGAGGGATCGTGGCCTTCAACCGGCCGATCGACGACGCCACCGCCACGGCGATGGCGTCCGGCCCACAGGCCGACGTCGTGATCGCGCCCGGCTACGAGGGCGCGGCGATCGAGACCCTGCGCACCAAGCGCAGGAACACGCGCCTGCTCGAGGCCCCGGCGCCGGAGGCCGACACCCGTGAGTTCCGCCAGATCAGCGGCGGCTTCCTCGTCCAGGACGCCGCGCACTTCGCCGCCGGGCGCGACGACTGGCGGGTGGTGACCAAGGCCGCCCCCACCACCGAGCAGTGGGCCGACGCCGAGCTGGCGTGGAGGGTCTGCGGGCACGTGAAGTCGAACGCGATCGTGCTCGTGAAGGACGGGCAGGCCGTCGGCATCGGTGCCGGGCAGCAGAACCGGGTCGAGTCCGGCGAGATCGCGGCGAAGAAGGCGGACGGCCGGGCGCGCGGCGGTGCGTGCGCGTCGGACGCGTTCTACCCGTTCCCCGACGGCGTGGAGGCCGCGGCCGCGGCCGGGGTCGCGGTCGTGGTGCAGCCGGGCGGCTCGGTCAGCGACGAGAAGGTGATCGCGCGCGCCGACGAGCTCGGGCTCGCGATGGTCCTCACCGGCGAACGCCATTTCCTGCACTGAGAGGACGGTGGGCGGAGATGACAGCAAGGATGATGCCGGGGGGCCCGGTGGCGGACGCCGTGTTCGCCGACCTCGCACCCCGCATCGAGAAGCTCGTCGCCAACGGCCATGTCCCCGGTCTCGCGACGCTGCTGGTCGGTGACGACGACGCGAGCGCGCGCTACGTCGGCATGAAGCACGCCAAGGCGGCCGAGATGGGATGTCACTCCGTCGATGTCCACCTGCCCGACGACGCGACGCAGGCCGACGTGCTCGAGGCGGTCCGGAACCTGAATGCCGACCGCGCCGTCGACGCGATCCTGTTCCAGTACCCGGCGCCCGGTCACATCGACTTCGAGGCCGCGTTGCTCACCGTCGACCCCGACAAGGACGTCGACGGCATGCACCCGGTGAACCTGGGCCGGATCGCGCTGTCGATGCCGGGGCCGATCCCGTGCACGCCCGCCGGCATCGAGGCGCTGCTGGCGCACTACGACGTCCCGGTCGCCGGCCGCAACGTCTGCATCCTCGGACGGGGCGTCACGATCGGCCGCCCGCTCGCGATGCTCCTGTCACAGAAGCGCCCCACCGCCAACGCGGCGGTCACGGTCGTGCACACCGGCGTCGCCGACTGGTCCGAGTACGTCCGGCGCGCCGACGTCGTGGTGGCCGCGGCCGGGGTGCCGGGCATCATCCGGCCCGAGCACCTGACGCCCGGCTGCGCGGTGGTCGGTGCGGGCGTGCGCTACGAGGGTCGCACGCTGCTGCCCGACGTCGACGAGGCGTGCGAGGAGGTCGCGGGTGCGATCACGCCGCGGGTCGGCGGCGTCGGACCCACCACGATCGCGATGCTGTTCCGCAACCTGGTCGAGATCGCCGAGCGCAACGCGGCGAGCACGTCATGACCGATGTGGCAGTTCCGTGCCCGTTGTGTGCCTTGCCGAAGGCGCCGGACGCCCGCTGCCCGTCGTGCGGCATGACCGCCGAGTACGGCCCGGATCGCCCGAACCCCTTCGCGGGTGCGACGCTGTGGCTCATGGCCGGCGCGATCGCGGTCGTGTTCGCGATCACGCTGGTCGTGGTGGCGCTCACGGCCTGAGCTCCGACGGTCCCGATCCCCGACAACGACCCCCGAACGCCGACACGAGGATGACGATGCCCGAGAAGATCACCCAGGACGCCGCCGGCACGCTCGCCGTACCCGACGAGCCGATCATCCCGTTCATCGAGGGCGACGGCACCGGCGTCGACATCTGGCCCGCCGCACGGCTCGTGATGGACGCGGCCGCCGCGAAGCACGGCAAGACGGATCTCGTGGATGGAGGTCCTCGCCGGGCAGAAGGCGTTCGACGAGACCGGCGACTGGCTCCCGGAGGACACGGTCACCGCGTTCCGCGAGTACCTCATCGGGATCAAGGGTCCGCTCACCACGCCGGTCGGCGGCGGGATCCGGTCCCTGAACGTCGCCCTGCGCCAGATCCTCGACCTCTACGTGTGCCTGCGCCCGGTGCGTTGGTTCACGGGCGTGCCGTCGCCGGTGAAGCACCCCGAGAAGGTCGACATGGTGATCTTCCGCGAGAACACCGAGGACATCTACGCGGGGCTCGAGGTGGAGGAGGGGACGCCGGAGGCGAAGCGCCTGATCGACCTGCTGCAGTCGGAGATGGGATGGGACATCCGCCCCGACTCCGGTGTGGGCATCAAGCCGATCTCGGAGACCGGGATCGAAGCGGCTCATCCGCGCCTCGATCGAGTACGCGGTGAAGCGGGGCCGCAAGTCCGTCACGCTCGTGCACAAGGGGAACATCCAGAAGTTCACCGAGGGCGCGTTCCGCAACTGGGGCTACGAGCTCACGCGTGAGGAGTTCAGCGACGTCGCGGTCGGATGGGACGACTGCGACGGCAAGCCCGGCGACAAGATCCTCGTGAAGGACGCGATCGCCGACATCACGTTGCAGCAGGTGCTGACGCGTCCCGACGAGTTCGACGTCATCGCGACCACGAACCTGAACGGCGACTACCTGAGCGACGCGCTCGCGGCGCAGGTCGGCGGCATCGGCATCGCGCCGGGCGGCAACATCAACTACGTCACCGGCCACGGGATCTTCGAGGCGACCCACGGCACCGCGCCGAAGTACGCGGGCCAGGACAAGGTGAACCCGGGTTCGGTGCTGTTGAGCGGGGTGATGATGTTCGAGCACCTCGGCTGGCAGGACGCGGCCGACGACATCGTGCGGGCGCTCGAGGCCACCATCGGCGACAAGGTCGTGACCTACGACTTCGCCCGGCAGATGGACGGCGCCACCGAGGTCAAGTGCTCCGAGTTCGCCCAGGCCATCGTCGACCGGCTCTGACCCGCACGATGTGACGGGTGCACGTCGTCCGGCGGGACCTCCCTGGCATCCGGCGACGTTGCGACCAACGAACCCCAGGGCGGAGGAGCCCCGACCTTGATCCTCGCCGAGCTCACCGTGCACCACACCCGACGGCACATGCCGACGCGTCGCGTCGCGCTCGGTGAGCAGTACCTGCCGATGACCGGCGCCGCGCACGGCGCCGGGCTGCTCGCAGCAGTGGTGGCCGAGCACGCGGGCGCGCTCGACGACGACCAGCGCGACGAGCTGCCGCGTCTGCTGTTCGACATCACGCGCCACGGCATCACCGTGCCGCGCATCGCCCTGCGGCACCGGCTCCAGACCGATCTCCACGGCCTCGATCGGTCACGCCACCGGCTGCTCGAGGAGGACGGGGCGCTCATCGTGGAGCTCGACGTGCACGGTGCCGCGGTGCCGCAGGTGCTCGGCGCGATCCTCGCCGCCGGCTCCATGGGATCGAGCGTGCGCCGGAAGGCCGTCCGCGGGTCGAGGCGGCCGTGAGCCAGCCGGGCACGATCCCGGAGCCGTTCGTCGTGCGCCGCCTCCTGGCCGGGATCCCGATCCTCCGGCCGCCGCGTGCCGGCGTCGGCCCGGTCGAGAACGCGTTCAGCGCGACCGACACCGGCACGTGGGTGGGCGTGCCGGCCGAGCGGCGGTGGGCGATGGAGGTCTTCGGCATCGGGGCGGGCCGGGCGGTCGACCGTCGCGAGGTGCAGCGGCGCTTCCGCCGTCTGCTGCGGGTCGCCCATCCGGATCACGGCGGCGACACCGAGGGCGCGGCCGAGCGCATCGCCGAGCTCACCGAGGCCCGCGAGCTGCTCCTCGAGGTCGCGCCGGAGGAGGACGCCGGCTGACGGGTGCCGGGGCCCTTGCGCCGACGCGGCGCGGCGTGATCAAATAACTAGATGCCTAGTTATTTGACGGTTTCACCCGTGGGGGTCCGATGATCGTCCTTCGGCTCGATCCGAAGTCGGGCGTGCCGCCGTACCGCCAGCTGGCCGAGCAGGTGCGCGAGGCGCTGCTGGCGGGGCGGCTCGCGCCGGGCGACCAGCTCCCGACCGTCCGGGAGGTGGTGGGTCGGCTCGCGGTGAACCCCAACACCGTCTTCAAGGCCTATCGGGAGCTCGAGCACGAGGGCCTGGTCGAGGGCCGTCCGGGCGCGGGGACGTTCGTGCTGCGGCGGCCGGTGGGTCCGGACCCGGCGGCGGTCGCGCGCGTCCGCCGCTCGCTCGCCCGGTGGATCGAGAAGGCGCGCGCCGACGGCTTCGACGATCGTGCCATCGAGGCGCTGGTCCGGTCCGAGCTGCACGTCGACGACGTGCGGGCGAGGCGACCGCATGACGGCGCCCGCGATCGTCACCACCGGGCTGGGCAAGCGCTTCGGCGCCACGTGGGCGTTGCGAGATTGCAGCCTGGCGGTCCCGACGGGCCGGGTGTGCGGTCTCGTCGGTGGCAACGGCGCAGGGAAGACCACCTTGCTCCGGATGCTCGCCGGGTTGAGCACGCCGAGCGCGGGCGAGGCGGTGGTCGCCGGTCGCCGACCGGCCGACGACGCGGACTTCCTCGCCGGGATCGGCTTCCTCGCGCAGGAGGTACCGCTGTACCGCCGCTGGACCGCCGAGGACCATCTCCGGCTCGGCGCGCACCTGAACTCCCGCTGGGACGACGCCCTGGCGCGCGACCGGCTCACGGGCCTGGACATCCCCCTCGACCGGCGGGTCGGCGCGCTGTCGGGCGGGATGCGCGCCCAGCTCGGGCTCGCGCTCGCACTGGCGAAGCGGCCACAGGTGCTGTTGCTCGACGAACCACTCGCGTCCCTCGACCCGTACGCGCGCCACGAGTTCATGTCGTCGCTCGCGGTTGCCGTCGCGGACCACGGCATGACCGTCGTGCTCTCGAGCCACCTGCTGCCCGACATCGAGCGGGTGTGCGACCACCTCGTCCTGCTCGACCGGTCACAGCTCGTGCTGTGCGACGCGATCGAGGACATCGTGGAGGCTCACCGGCGGATCGTGGTCCCGGCCGACCAGGAGCGGGCGCTGGAGCGGACGCAGCACGTCGTCGCGTCGGTCCGAGACGACGCGCGAGGTCTCCGCGCTGTGTCGCGAGGTCGGACCCGTGACGGACCCGGCGTGGTCGGTGCACGAGGTGGGCCTCGAGGACATCGTGCTCGCCTACCTGGGCCGGCGCGCCGGCGCCGGCACGCGTCCGGTGGAGCTGGTGCGATGACGTGGCTCCTGCTGCGCCAACACCGGTCGTTCGTCATCGCCACCGCGGTCGCGCTCGGCGCTGTTCGCCGTCGCGGTGGTGGTGACCGGCGTCCACATGGCCGACGTCTACGCGCGTGCGGGCTCCTGCGCCGACGGCCGTTGCGTCACCACGGGCCGGCTGTTCCAGGGGTACGGCGCGATCATCGACACGGTCCACCTGACGATCGTGGTGCCGGTCCTGCTCGCCGGCTTCGGCGCGACGCTGCTCGCGCGCGAGACCGAGGCGCACACGAACGTCCTCGTCTGGACGCAGAGCGTCACGCGTCGGCGCTGGGTCGTGGCGAAGGTGGGCGCCGCGCTCGCCGCCGCGCTGTTCCTCGGCGTCGCGGTGAGTGCGCTGGTCACGTGGTGGTCGGGGACACCCAACTCGCTGGACGGCAACCGGTTCCAGGGGGCGCAGTTCGAGACGCAGAACGTCGTGCCCGTCGCCTGCGCCGTGTTCGGCATCGCGCTCGGCCTCGCGATCGGCAGCGTCCTTCGGCGGGTGCTGCCGGCACTGGTCACGACCGTCGCGATCTACGTCGCCGTCCGGTTCGCGATGGGCGTCTACCTGCGCCCCGCGCTCCTGCCGGAGGCGACGCGGCGCGTCGCGCCGATGACCGACGCCGCCCTGCCCTTTGGCTCGTGGTCGGTGAGCACCACCCTCGTCGGACCCCACGGACAGACCTTCTCGGAGGGTCGGGTTCCGGTGCCGCGCGCGTGCAGCGTCGCCGGGACGCGGGACGTCGCCCGGTGCCTCGGGCGGCTCGGGTACCGCGACGTCGTGCACTTCCACCCGGCGAGCCAGTACTGGCAGCTCCAGTGGATCGAGTTCGTGATCCTGATGGTGCTCGCGCTCGGGCTCGCCGGCGTCGCGATCCTCTGGACGCTGCGGCGCGACGCGTGAGCAACGGCCCCGCGCCCGGATCCCCGTCGCGGAGACCGTCTCACTAGATTCCGGTTCATGGCGAAGACTCCAGTCCACGTGACCGTGACGGGCGCGGCCGGCCAGATCGGCTACGCGATCCTCTTCCGCATCGCGTCGGGTCAGCTGCTCGGCCCCGATCAGCCGGTGGTGCTCCGGCTGCTCGAGATCGAGCCCGCGATGAAGGCGCTCGACGGCGTGGCGATGGAGCTCGACGACTGCGCCTTCCCGCTGCTGGCCGGCATCGAGCCGACGTCGGATCTCGCGACCGCGTTCTCCGGGACGAGCTGGGCCCTCCTCGTGGGCTCCATCCCGCGCAAGGCCGGGATGGAGCGCGGCGACCTGCTCAACGTCAACGGCGGGATCTTCAAGCCACAGGGGCAGGCCATCAACTCGCACGCGGCCGACGACGTGCGCGTGCTCGTCGTGGGCAACCCGTGCAACACCAACTGCCTCATCGCGCGGAGCAACGCGCCCGACGTACCCGCCGACCGCTGGTTCGCGATGACCCGCCTCGACGAGAACCGCGCCAAGTCGCAGCTCGCGCAGCAGGCCGGCGTCCCCGTCAGCGAGGTCACCAACATGACGATCTGGGGCAACCACTCCGCCACGCAGTACCCGGACTTCGCGAACGCGAAGATCGGCGGCACGCCCGCCCCGGAGGTGATCACCGACCGTGACTGGCTGCGGACCACGTTCATCGAGACGGTCCAGAAGCGCGGAGCGGCGGTGATCGAGGCGCGCGGGCTGTCGTCGGCGGCATCGGCGGCCAATGCCGCGATCGACTCCGTGAACAGCGTGCACACCGCACCGGCGTCCGGCGACTGGGCGAGCCTCGCGGTCGTGAGCCGCGGCGAGTACGGAACGCCCGAGGGCCTGCAGTACGGCTTCCCGGTCGTCGCCGACGGCGCGGGGGGCTGGTCGGTGGTCGAGGGCCTCGCCCACGACGACTTCGCACGCGAGAAGCTGCAGGTGACCACCGAGGAGCTCGTGGGTGAGCGCGACGAGGTCCGCGCCCTCGGCCTGATCTGAGCGGCGGACGGCGGACGGACGCATGACCGGGTCGACCGCCTGGCGCCAGCCGACGCCGTTCGGCGTGATCCGCGTCGAGGTCGGCCCGCACGGCGTCGAGCACGTCTCGATGCCCCAGCCCGACTTTGCGGGTCCTGCAACACCGAAGCGGGGGACGAGGGCCGCGAAGTCGGCGGTGGCGGCGCGGGTGGCGCGTCAGCTCGACGAGTACTTCGCGGGCCGGCGGACCGAGTTCGATCTCGTGGTCGACCTCGAGGTCTCGGAGCTCTCCGATCTCCAGCGCCACGTGCTCACGACGTTGCGCGACGAGGTGCCGTACGGCGAGACGATCACCTACGGCGAGCTGGCCGAGCTCGCCGGCCGGCCCGGCGCCGCGCGCGCGGTGGGCACCGCGATGTCACGGAA
This sequence comes from uncultured Acidimicrobiia bacterium, assembly GCA_963756815.1. Classification (GTDB taxonomy): domain Bacteria; phylum Actinomycetota; class Acidimicrobiia; order IMCC26256; family JAENVU01; genus JAENVU01. Next base: position 384,564 of record CAVWPR010000005.1, on the reverse strand, counting down.
CCCGGTGCCCTTCCTCGTGCCGTGTCACCGCGTGGTCGCGGCGGGCGGGATCGGCGGCTACGGCGGTGGTGCGCAGGGCGTCGCGCTCGAGCGCGCGCTGCTCGATCTGGAAGCTCGCGGTCGGCCCAGCCGGTGACGACGTCCACGAAGCGCGTCGGGAGCTCGAGCTGTGGCGCGTGGCCGCAGTCGGCCAGCTCGACGTAGCGCCAGTCCGGTCGCCGCGCCGCGACCGCCCGGGCGAAGGAGACGGGGACGAGGCGGTCCCGTCGTCCGTGCAGCACGAGGGTCGGCGCGCGGACGGCGTCGAGGTCGCTCCGCATCCCGGACGTGACGTACCGGAACAGCGATGCGCCGCTCTCGGTGTAGGCCCGCGCCGCTTCGGGGTAGGCGCGCCGCTCGACCGCGAGGGCCACGAGTCGCTCACGCAGTGCGGGGTCGATGCGATCCGGCTCGGCGTACACGAGCCCGAGCGTGGTGTCGACGAGCCGCTCGGGACCGAGCCGTTGCGCGCGAGCCCGCACGATGGGTGCCGCGACCGCGGGAAGGGTGAGCGCGGCGTAGCGCGCCGTGCGCGCGAGCTGGTCGAGGTTCGCGCCGGGACGAGGGAACGCCGCGTTCACCAGCACGAGCGTGTGCACGAGCTCCGGGTGGCGGGCGGCGACGCCGACGGCAGTCGCCCCGCCCATCGAGTTGCCCATCACGATCGCCGCGCCGCGCGTGCGGAGGAGGGCGGTGACCGCCGCCCGGTGGGACGACATCGTCGCCGGCTGCCGGGCGCGGCTGCGTCCGAAGCCCGGGAGGTCCAGCGCGGTCACCCGCGTCCCGAGCCGGTCGGCCAGGGCGGCGCCGACAGGCTCCCAGCTCAGCGTGCTGGCGCCGAGTCCGTGCACGAGGAGGACGGGGACCGCGCCGGTGCGAACCCGGGCGGGCTCCCAGTCGGCGGTGTGGACCCAGCGTCCGTCGGCGTCGAACCAGCGCTCGTGCACGGTGCGATCCTGCCAGGTCGTCGCTGTCTACGATCCACCCCGTGACGGATGACATCGAGGCGTTGCGGCACCGGCTGGACCTCGCCGCCGACGACCTCCAGCTGCTCGTGGAGCTCGACGTCCCCGAGGCGGGCCCGGTGCGGTACCACGCCGAGCTGTCCGGGCCGAAGCTGGGACCGGGGTTCGTGATCGTGCACGACGACGCCGTGCCCCGACCGCGTGGACGGTTGCTCGAGCTCCGGACCGACGGACTGTGGACCCAGATGATCTGCGAGACCGACGGGGAGCACTGGAGCTTCGGTCTCGAGGCGTTCGGGCTGCGGGTCGAGGATCCGGGCGAGACGATCGGCGACCGGGTCGCGGTCGGCTACGACCTGGAGTGGGAAGCCCCCGAGCACGTCCACGGCGTGGTCCTCGTGGACAAGCTGCGCATTCCCGTCAACGGGCGCGGCGTGTTCACGATCGGTTGAGTCGCCGCGCCGCGGACGCGGATCAGAAGTCGACCGCGGAGAGCTCGGGGAGCCACTTCGACGCCCGGTCGACCGCGTCCCGCCAGCGGTCGCGATCCGTCGCCGAACCCGGCTCGTAGCGAGCGATCGGCGCCCAGGTCGCCGCGAGGTCGTCGAGTCCGGACCACGCGCCGACCGCGAGCCCGGCGAGGAAGCCGGCACCGAGCGTGGTCGCCTCGCAGACCGGTGAGATCTCCACCGGCTTCTGCGCCGTGTCCGCGAGGGCCTGGACGAACGTGGGGTTGCGCGACATCCCGCCGTCGACGCGCAGGACCTCGATCGGGTGGCCGGCGTCCTGTTCGGCCGCCTCCACGAGATCGGCGCCGCGCGCGGCGACGCCCTCGAGCACCGCGCGCACGATCTGGGGTCGGCCGCTGCCGCGCGTGAGTCCGAGCAGCGTGCCGCGCGCGCCGTAGTCCCATCGCGGCGAGCCGAGGCCGAGCAGCGCAGGGACGTACATCACACCGCCGGTGTCGGCGCACTCCTGCGCGACGTCGTGGCTGGCCTCGGCCGACGGCAGGATGCCCAGGTCGTCACGGAGCCACTCCACGTTGGTGCCGGCCGAGAGCATGATCGCCTCGAGGCCCCACGTGTCGGCGCCACCGAGGCGCATCGTGACGATCGGGAAGGTGCCGCCGTCGCCGCGGGTCTCGAACCTCGGCCGCTCGGGACCGACCACGAGGTCGAGCATCCCGCCCGTCCCGAACGTGATCTTCGCCGGGCCCGGCGTCACGCACGCCTGGCCCACGAGCGAGGCCTGCTGGTCGCCGACGAGCGCCGCGATCGGCGGCGCCCCCGGCAGCGCGGTCGCCGGGCCCACGATCCCGCTCGTGTCGACGAGGGTGGGCAGCATCCGCTCCGGGATCCGCAGCGCCTCCAGGGCGTCCCCGTGCCACCGCGAGCCGTCGCTGCGGAGGAGCGACGTGATCCCGGCGTTGCTCGCGTCGGTCACGTGGCGCGCGCCCTCGGTGAGGGTCCACGCGATCCAGGAGTCCACGGTGCCGACGCACAGGTCGCGCGTCCGCTCGGGGTCGAACGTGTCGAGGATGCTCTCGATCTTGGTGGCCGCGGTGTTCGGCGCGAACCGGAACCCAGCAGCGCGATGGGTGAGGCAGCTGATGATCGTGCGGAGGTCCTGCCACCCCAGCGCCGGACCCACCGGTACGCCGGTGGCGCGGTCCCACACCACGGCCGAGCCCCGCTGATTGGTGATCCCGACCGCGGCCACCGGGCCGCCGTGCGCGTCGAGCGCGGCGCGGGCCGATTCCAGCACCACTGCGGCCATCGCGGCGGCGTCGAACTCGACCATCCCCGGCGCGGGGGAGTCGGGGAGGAACACGTGGTGCTGCTCGTGCCGGACGGTCGCGTCGTCGCGCACGATCGCGGCTCGGATCGACGACGTGCCGATGTCACAGACGAGAAGGTCCATCGCAGTGTCCTCGCGGCTCAGTCGATGACGTCGGGCCAGACCGGCTCGCGACCGGCCCACGGATCGGGAAGGCCGAGCTTCCCGGGGTTGAGGATGCCGTTCGGATCGAGGGCCTGCTTGGTGGCGACCAGCACGTCGAACGCGGGCCCGAGCGCGTCGCGCACGAAACGTGAGCGATTGAGCCCGATGCCATGGTGATGACTGAGCGCGCCGCCGTGCGCGAGCACCGCGCGGGTGCCGGCGTCCCAGGCGTTCCGGTAGAAGGTCTCGCGCTCCGCGCGCATGGGCTGCCCGGCGAACGTGAAGTAGAGACAGGCACCGTCGGGATAGGAGTGGCTCTGGTGCGCGCTCGCCACCAGCGTGCCGGGCACGGCGCGGATCGCGGCCGTCGCGGCCTCGTAGATCTCGTGGCACCGCGACCACGGCGCCGAGATCTCCATCGTGTCCACCACGTAGTCGCGGCTGATGAGCGCCTGGAGCGCGCTCGTGTCGTTGCGGTGACCGAGCCACTGCTCCACGAACCCGACGTCCGCGAGCGCGGCGTCCCTGCACTCCTCCGCCACGATGGCGAGCGTCGCGTCGACCACGATCGGATCGCCCTCGTCGAGCACGAGGAGCAGGTGGTCGTCGGGACCGGTCTTGTACGTCCGGTCCGACTCGATCGCGTCGTACAGGCGGAGCACTGCGGGACGGGCCCCCCGGTGGATGATCCGTCGGCACGCGTCGAGCGCGGCGGCGAAGGACGGGAAGGCGTAGGCGGCCCGGCGGTCGGTCTCGGGCCTCGGGTGCAGACGCAGGCGGGCGCCGGTGATGACGCCGAGGGTGCCCTCGGAGCCGACGAACAGCTGGTTCAGGTCGGGTCCGACCGCGGCGCGCGGCGCGCCACCGGTGGTGATCCGGCGACCGTCGGCGAGCACGACGTCGAGTCCGACGACCATGTCCTCGATCTTGCCGTAGCGCGTGCTCAGCTGACCGGCGCCGCGGCACGCGAGCCACCCGCCGACGGTCGAGAGGTCGATCGACTGCGGCCAGTGTCCGACGGTCAGGCCGTGCTGCTCGCGCAGGGTGTCCTCGAGCCAGGTGCCGAAGGTGCCCGGGAGCACGTCGAGGACCATCGACTCCCGGTCGATGCCCACGATCCCGCTCATGGCGGTGAGGTCGAGCACCACGCCGCCGTGGACCGGCACGCTCGCGCCGCACACCCCGCTGCGGCCCGCGGCCGGGGTGACCGGGACCTTCGCCGCGTCGCACGCCGCGAGCACGGCGGCGACCTGGCCGGCGTCGGCCGGTCGGACCACGGCACCGGCCCGCGCCGGGGCCTGCGCGTCGAGCGCCCAGATCATCGCGAGCGGCCACCAGTCGCGGCTCGCCTCCGCGGTGGCGTCGGGCGCGACGAGCACCTCGGCGCCGGTCGCCTCGAGCGTGCCGAGCAGGCCGGCGTCGACGGGCACCCGGGTGCCGCCGAGTCGCTCCCCGACGTCGGCGGCCGGCGCGCCGAACTCGATGGGTGTGGTCGGGGTCCCGGAGTCGCTCAACGTCACGTCCGACTCCATGTGTGCGGTGAACTGCCAGCAGTGGCGTCGAAAACGACGCAGAAATGGCGCGGGGTCACGGCGGGGCAGGTCACGGGCCGCGCCGGGGCGGTGCCCGCCTACGCGTCGAGGGCGGAGTCGGGCACCGTGTGGGGGAGCCCCGCCGACGTGCGCTCGTGCTCGAGCGCGGCACGGAATCCGTCGACCTCGGCGCGGATCCGTGCCTCGTCCCATCCGAGCTCGGGCGCGAGCAGCCGCGCCACGTCCTCGGCGGCGGCGCTCGTGGCGTCCCGTGCGAGCAGGCGGGCGCGGGTGCGGCGTGAGAGCACGTCGTCGAGGGTGGTGGCCATCTCCTCGCGCACGGCGTAGATCGCCTCGGCCTTCCGGTAGGGCAGCCCGGGGACGAGCGGTGTCGCGAGGTCGGGGGCGTCGTCGTCGAGCCGGAGGATGTCGGCCGCGAGCGTGCCGTAGCGCCGGGCCAGGTGCTCGTCGTCGGGCGCGGGACCGCGCTGTCCGATCAGGGGCAGCTTCTTGGTGCGACAGCGCGCGCGCCGGCCGAGTGCCCTCACGACCGCGTTCGTCGTGTCCTCGGCCATCTTGCGGTAGGTGGTGAGCTTGCCGCCGGTGACCGTGACCACGCCGCTCGCCGAGGCCGCGACCTTGTGCCGGCGCGAGAGGTCGGCGGTCTTCTGGCCGACGGTGCCGCCGGTGACGAGCGGACGCAACCCCGCCCACGTGCCGACGACGTCGGCTTCGGTCAGCGGCTCGGCCATCGCGATGTTCATGGCGTCGAGCAGGTAGCGGACGTCCTCGGGGGTGCACTGCGGGTCGTCGATCGGCCCGTCGTAGTCGGTGTCGGTGGTGCCGATGTAGGTGAGATCGCCCCAGGGCACGACGAAGATCGAGCGCCGGTCCTTCGGCACCGGGACGATGGCCGCGATGTCGTTGCGCACCTTCTCCCACGGCACCGTGATGTGGATGCCCTTGGCCGGACGGATCGAGTGCGGATGCGTGCCCTCGTCCATCGCGCGGACCTCGTCGGAGAACACCCCGGCCGCGTTGACCACCGTCTTCGCCCGCACGGTGATCTCGCGCCCGTCGGCCCGTACGACCGCGCCGGTCACCCGGCCGGCGCCGTCCTTCGTGAACGCGGTGACGCCGCAATGGTTGGCGAGCACGCCGCCGTGCGCGGCTGCGGTGCGGGCGAGCAGGAGGGTGAACCGGGCGTCGTCGGCCTGGGCGTCGTAGTACAGGTACGCGGCGGCGATGTTCGGCTCCCGCAGCGTGGGCATGTGGCGGAGCGCGGCCGCCTTGTCGATGCGCTCGTGCAGCTTCTTGATGCGGGCCCCGCCGGTGAGGTCGTACATCCACAGCGCGCTGCCGAGAGCCCGGGCGATCTTCGGGTTGATCAGCCCGTCACGGCTGAGGACCGGGATCAGGAACGGCAGCACCCGGACGAGGTGCGGTGCGTTGCGCAGCGCGCGCTGGCGTTCGTGGAGGGCGTCGTAGACGAGCCGGATCTCCTTCTGCTGGAGGTACCGCAGCCCGCCGTGCACGAGCTTCGACGACTTCGACGACGTCCCGCTCGCGAAGTCGTCGCGCTCCACGAGCGCGGTGCGCAGTCCCCGGGTGGCCGCGTCGAGGGCCACCCCGCAGCCCGTGATCCCGCCGCCGACCACCAGCACGTCGAACTCCTCGGACTCGAGGCGTCGGAGCGCGACGGTGCGGTCGAATCCGGGCATCGGTGCAGGCTACCGGCGCTCCACTCGTCTCCTTCCGTCGTCGGGCGCCCGGTGGCCACGGCACGTGAGGCGCTCACCGGTCCGGGACGAGCGCGGCGCGTGACTCGACCACCGGGTACGTGCGCATCGCGGTCCGCAGCACCGGCGCGAGCGTCTGCCACGGTCCGGTCCCGAGCCGCCACCGCACCGCGAGCCGGATCAACGCCCGGACCCGGTACGTGGGTCGGGCGCGCACCTCGAACGTGTGCACGACGGTCGAGCGGCCGGGCGGCGGGACGCCGAGCCCGGCGCCGGACGCCGCGGTGCCGTCGCCGAAGTCCCAGCCGACGGCGGTCGGGACCGCCTCGACCGTGACCGTCATGCCGAGCTCGGTCACGGTGTCGACGATCGGCGTGCCGGTGTAGCCCTCGACCCAGAACCAGCTCTCCAGACCGGTGAGGCCTCGACCCCCGGGACTCGCGCCGACCGTCGCCGCGGGATACGGGAGATCACGCACCAGCTCCTCGGCGATGGCACGGGGATCGACGCCGAGCTGCTCGGGGCGCAGCCAGACGCCGGCCACGAACCGCTCGTCGCACCACACCTGGTAGGCCCGGTACCCGGGGCCCGGCGGCGGGTCCATCGCGACCTCCCGATAGTCGCCCGCCGACGTGGTCCTCAGCGCGAACGCGCCCGGCGACAGCACCCAGCGTCGTCGGCACCCCGAAGCCGTCGCGCTCCCCGTCGACGCGCGGGCCTCGATCCAGGTGTCGCCGTGACGCAGCTCCACGTGCGCGCCCGTCGGGTCGGTGGAGACGGCGGCGGCGTCGGTCGGCGCCGCTGCGGCCGGCACCGGGGCCAGCCCGCCCGCGGTCACGGCGGCGACGGCGAGCGCGGGGCGGAGGAGTCGCATCCGGAACCACCATCCTTGGTCTCTCGAATCCCGTCCTGGGTGCCCGAAGGCCCGAGTGCGATCCCGTCGCGACTCCGACCCGCCCCGAGCTGCGTGTCAGGATACGGACAAAAGCCGCGATTGTCCGCGCGGGAGAACGGCCTCGTCAGGGTGGGGGGACCCGGGCGGAGAGCACGCCGCGCGCCTCCCAGCCGGCGAGCGTGGCGTCGTCGGTGCCGAGCAGCTCGCGCAGCACCTCCCGGTTGTGCTCGCCGCGGTACGCGGGCCGGCCGGATGCGCCGGTCGTCGCGTCCGAGAACCGCCACGGCGCCTCGGGGATCCGGATGGTGCCGCCGAGCCGGTCGTCGACCGCCACCGTCGCGCCGCGGGCCTCGGCCCAGTCCGACGTCGCCGCCGCGCCGGCGGCGCGGACCACACCCATCGCGATCCCGGCGTCGGCGAGGACGCGCTCGAGCGCGTCGAGGTCGGTGAACGTCTCCGTCCACGCCTCGAGGATCGCCAGCAGCTCGGCCCGGTGCGCACGTCGCTCGGTACGGGAGAAGCGCGGCTCCTCGAGCAGCTCGGGTCGTCCCATCGCTGCGCAGTACTGCTCCCAGACGCCCGCGCCCGCGGGATCGCCGCCGGTCACCACGGCGACGCCGGCACCGGTCCGCAGGATCGGCGTGTACGGCGGCGCGAGCGACGGGCGGTACTCGCCCGCGTCGACGGGTGAGAGGTCCCAGTGCGCGAAGTCGTTGGCGTGGAGGAGCGCCTCGGCCATGTCGACCTCGACCCATTGACCCCGGCCGGTGCGGTCGCGCTGGTACAGCGCGGCCACGACCGCGGTGGTGAGGTGCAGGCCCGCGTACACGTCGGCATGGCTCATGCCGTCCTGTACCGGCACGGCGTCGGCGGGCGTACCGGCGGCGTCGGCGCGCCACCGGGCGCCGCCCTCGATCAGACCCATCTCGGCGTGGATCACGACGGCGTACGCGCGCCGGTCGGCCCACGCACCGGTCTGGCCGTATCCACTGATCGACGCGAGCACGAGGTGCGGGTTGGCCCGGTTGAGTGCGTCCCATCCGAGCCCGAGGCGGGCCAGCACGCCGGGTCGGTAGTTCTCGATGACGACGTCGACGTGGGCGGCGAGGGACCGCACGATGGCCGCGCCCTCCGATGTCCGCAGGTCGATCGAGATGTTGCGCTTCCCGGTGTTCTGCTGCGCGTAGTACAGCGAGATGGAGCCGACCTTCGGCTGCGCGAACCGAGTCAGGTCCCCTTCCGGAGGCTCGAGCTTGATCACCTCGGCGCCGAGGTCGTGCAGGTTGCGACCGGCGATCGGGCCCGACAGGACCCTCGAGAGATCGAGGACGCGGATCCCGGCGAGGGGACCCGGGCGCGACGCGGGCAGTCAGATCACCGCGCCGAACGACCCGTCGTCGCGCACGACGTCGAATCCGAACGCGGCCCAGGCCTGCATGCCCCCCTCGAGGTTCACCGCGTCCACACCCTGGTGTCGCAGGAACTGCGTGGCGCGCGCCGAGCGGGCGCCGGACCGGCAGATGACCAGCACGGTCCGGCCGTCGGGCAGCTCCGACACCGCCGCCGGGACCTCGCCGAGCGGACGCAGGACCGCACCCGGAGCGTGCCCGGCCGCGATATTCGTCGGGCTCCCGGACGTCGAGCAGGAACGGGTCCTCGAGCTCGTCGACGTCGCCCGCGGTGACGGCGGGGATGTCCTCGCTCACGACGTGCCCTTCTTCTTCGTCGCCTTCTTCGCCGGTGCCCGGCGGGAGGACGTCTGCTTCGCCGGCTGCGCAGCCGCCTTCCGTGGTGTCGACGCCTTCGCCTTCTTCTTGGCCGGCGTCCTCACGGGCGCGGTCGCCTTCACCGGCGCCTTCGCGGCGGCGGCCTTGCGGACCGACGCCGTGGCCCTCGCGCCGGCGGAGGGCGCCGTGGCCTTGGTGGCCCTCGTCGCCTTGGCGGTCGGCGCCTTCTTCACCGCCGCGGCCTTCTTCGCGGTCGCAACCTTCTTGGCCGGTGTGGCCTCCTTGGTGGTCGCGGCCTTCTTCGCGGGCAGGGCCTTCTTCGCGGGCGGCGCCTTCTTGCCGGAGGCGGCCGTCGTGACCGGAGCCGGCCGCCCCGGCCGCGGTCGCCTTCTTCGCGGCCGGGGTCTTCTTGGCCGGGGTCTTCTTGGCCGGCGCCTTCTTCGGCTCGGTCGTCGCCTTGGCGCCGCCGGTCGGCTTCGGTGTCCGACGCCCGGCCCCGTCGGCCGACGACCTTCGCCGGCCTTCGCCGGTGCAACTGCCTGCTTCTGCTCGGTTGCCCCGCATCTCGGCCTCGACCGTCTCGTCGCTCGGTGCACCGGCGATCTTCTCGAAGCCGGGGAGCGCGAGCTCGATGCCGCGGCGCGGCGCGTCGACCGCCTGCACCACGAACCTGCGCGTCTCGCCCCGCTGGAGCACGTCACGCGCCCGGGTCGGCCGGGGATCGCCCATGGCTCCGAGGGGCACGTAGCAGCGGACGCCGTCGACGACGACGAACGCGCCGTGGGACGAGAACGCGTCGACGAGTCCCTCGACGTCGGTCCCGAGCCGATGGTCGATCACGAACTGGAGGAACGGCGCCGGCTGGTTGACCGCCTCGGGCTCGGTGGTCTCCGGCGTCGGCTTGCTCCCACGTCCACCCCGTCGCCGGCGGCGACCGCCGGTCTGGTTGGTGAGCGCGTCGGCGGTCGCCTCCGCGATCGCGGCCCGGACCTCCTTCTCGGCCTTGTCCTCCTTCTTGGCCCGTTGCGTCGTCTTGCGGCTGACGATCCCTCGCACCGGCCGGCGCAACGAGAAGATCCAGCCGACGCCGGGCACCGGCTTCCCGCCGATGAGGCGCCCCGGCTCGAAGAGCCACTCGTACTCGGCGTGGAACTCCTGGAAGGAGTCGTTGGAGACCACGGTGGCACCGGTGCGGTTCGCGATCTGCAGCAGGAACCCGTCGCCGCGCCCGACCGCGCCGGCCGGCGGGGACACGACCTCGTTGGCGACCTCGACCTTCGCGAAGGCCCCCCGCTCCGACGGGTCGATGCGGTGCTCGAAGCTCGCGTCGACCACCACGGTGACGACGGATCCCGGGTGCTCGCCGCGGAAGGCGGCCACCGCCTCGCGCAGCTGGGCGAGGCTCGGCTCCGTCCGACCCTCGGTGGCCAGATTGGAACCGTCGATCACGAAATGGTCGGCCATCAGGCGGTGATCCCCAGCTCGGTCACGGCGCGGCTTCGCAGCATCTTGTAGTCGGCCTTCCCGTTGGGCGCGCGCCCCATGTCGGCGAGCGTGACGACGCGTCGGGGGATCTTGTACCCCGAGAGCCCCCGCGCCTTGCAATGGGACCGGACGTCGGCCTCCGCGACCGGCGCGCGCGTCACCACCATGGCGACCACCATCTCGCCGAAGCGCTCGTCCGGGACGCCCACGACCACGCAGTCGTCGATCGCCGGGTGCTCACGGAGCACGAGCTCCACCTCCTCGGGGTACACCTTCTCGCCGCCGGTGTTCACGGTCGCCGAGCCGCGGCCGAGCAGCCGGATCGTGCCGTCGGGGTCGACGGTCGCGTAGTCGCCGGGAATCGAGTAGCGGACGCCGCCGACGGTCCGGAAGGTGGCCGCGGTCTTCTCCGGATCCTTGTAGTACCCGAGCGGGATGCGACCCCCCACGCCCACCATCCCGATCTCGTCGCTGCCGGGCGGGACCTCGCGCCCGTCGTCGGTGAGGACGCGCACCCGGTCGTTCACGGCGAACCGGGCCGGGGGGATGTCGGCGTCGGCAGCGCGCGCGGCGGAGCGGGACATCAGACCCTCGGACGCTCCGAGCGAGTCGAGGAGCGTGACGTCGGGCAGGTGGTCGAGCAGGCCGCGCTTGACCTCGGGGCTCCAGGTGACGCCGCTCGACGTGATGGCGCGCAGCGACGCGAGCGACCAGCGCTGCGGCTCGGCCTCGAGCGCGTCGAGCAGCGGTCGGGCGAACGCGTCGCCGACGATCGTGAGCACCGCGACCGCACGCGCGTCCACCTCGTCCCAGATCCGCACCGGGTCGAGTCCCATCTCGTCGATCAGCACCACCGTGCCGCCGCCCGACAACGCCGACAGCGTGACGAACAGGCCGGTGCCGTGCATCAGCGGACAGGCGGGCAGGGTGGTCGCGGCCCGCTTGCCGGCGCGGACCGCGACGAGAGGGTCGGGTGGCTCGGTGCCGGGGCGGCCCATCTGCCACAACGCCGCGTAGAGATCGTCGGTGCGCCACATCACGCCCTTGGGCATGCCGGTGGTGCCGCCGGTGTAGAGGAAGATCAGGTCGTCGCCCGACGGCTCGCGTCGATCGGCGACCGGCGCGCCCGCGACGGCGGCCTCGTAGGCGGGACCGAGCTCCACGACCATCGGCGGCGCGGCCGACCGCGCCACGGCCTCGGTCACGACCGGCGCGAACCGGGCCTCGGTGACGATCGCGGCGGCGTCGGCGTCGTCGAGCAGGTAGCGCGTCTCCTCGACGCCGTAGCGGTAGTTGACGTTGACCGGGACCGCGCCGAGGAGCAGGGCCGCGTAGAAGGTCTCGAGGTACTCCGGGCGGTTGAGCAGATCGATCGCGACCTTGTCGCCGGCCCCGACGCCGGCGCGGGCGAGCGTGCCGGCGAGGCCCTCGGCGCGCGCCGCGAGCTCGCCGAAGGTGCGGCTCACCGGGCCGCTCACGACGGCGATCCGGTCGGGTGCCTCGGCCGCGATCGAGCTCCAGACGCGCGGCGAAGTTCCAGTCGGACATCGGGCGCAGGCTACCGGCGCCCACGCGGCGGACCCCGAGGCGGTGGCGGTAGCCTCGCGGAGATGGCGGCCGACTTCGCGACCCGAGCTGCAGGCTGGCTGGACCTGGTCCGCCCCGAGAGCGACCGCCCGGCGTCGAGCGCTCGTGGCGTGCACCACGCCGCGTTCATCTGCTCGGACGTCGGCCGGACGATCGCCTTCTACCAGGACCTGCTGGGCTTCCCCCTCGTCGAGATCTTCGAGAACCGCGACTACGAGGGCAGTGCGCACCTCTTCTTCGACATCGGGAACGGCAACATGCTCGCGTTCTTCGACTTCCCGGGCTACGAGCACCCCGAGTTCCACGAGACCCTGGGCGGGGTCCAGCACCTCGCGATCTCGATGGCACCGGAGGAGTTCGCGGCGTTGAAGGAGCGCCTGGCGGCCGCCGGCGTCGAGTACCGGGGCCCCGACCTCGGGGTGGCGAACTCCGTGTACGTCCGCGATCCGGACGGCCTCCAGGTGGAGCTCTGCACCGCTCCCCTCATGAACACCGACTTCGACTGATCGGCTCGCAGGCCCTTCCACCACGCTCCGTGGCCGTCTCGTCCGGAGCAATTGCCCGATTGGCGCCGCACGGGTAGCTTCCCCGCCAGGCTGACGTTCTCGGGGGTTGGGCGATGCAGGGCATGCGATTCCGCGGCACACGCCGCGTCTGGACGGCAATGGTGATGGTGGTGCTGGCCACCAGCGGGCTGCTGGCCCTCGACGTGGCGGCGGCCGGCGCCGCGTCGATCACCAGTCCCGGACCGCTGACCCAGGTGGGGGTGGGGCCCAACCTCAACTGCTCGGCCAACCACACGGGCGACTCGGCCGGCGAGTTCTACGGCGGCACCTCGTGCGGCACGTGGACGATCGTGGACGGCGCGCTCTACGGGCCCGACCGCGCACGGGCATCTCGCCGCCGGCCGGATACACCCCGGTGAGCCAGACCGGTCCGACCGGCACCGGCACCGACGCCGATCCCTTCACGATCGTGACCGTCGCCGATGCCGGCACCACCGGCATCCGGATCACCCAGACCGACACCTACACGACCGGCCTCGAGTCGTTCCGCACCGACGTCGTGGTCTCGAACACCTCGGCGGTCTCGCACACCGTGCGGGTCTACCGCGCCGCCGACTGCTACCTGCAGGACTCCGACCACGGCTTCGGCGCCCTCGACACTCGCCACCGGCGCGGTGGCGTGCACCGCAGGGCTCGAGGCCGGCGCGCGCATCGAGCAGTGGTTCCCGATCACCCCGGGCAGTCACGCGATGGAGAGCTACTACTCGACGGTGTACAGCACGATCGCGAACAACCAGCCGTTCGACGACTCGTGCCTCTGCACGAGCGACATCGACAACGGTGCCGGTCTCAGCTGGGACGCGACGATCGCCGGGAGCACGAGCCGGACGTTCTCCTCGCTCATCACGTTCTCGCCGCTCGGCGTCCAGCCACTCTCGCTGAGCATCACCGCCCGACGCCGCGAGCGTCGCGTCCGGCGGGACCGCCGGCTACACGGTGACCGTGCACAACCCGAACGCCGGGTCGGTGACGCTCTCGTCGCTGGCCGACGTGATCCCGGCGACGTTCGGCTACGTCGCCGGCTCCACGACGGGGCTGACGACCGCCGATCCCACGATCGGGAGCGGCAACACCCTCACGTGGGCCGGCCCGCTCACCGTGCCCGGAAGTGGTGACGGGACGCTGCACTTCTCGGCCACGGTCGGCACCACGACGGGGACGTTCACCAGCTCGGCGACCGCCGCGGCCTCCGGCGGGTTCACGATCGCGCCGTCCGGACCCGACGGTGCGGTCACGGTCACCGGCGGCACCACCTCGGTCGTCGCGAGCCTGACGCCGGCCAGCACCAGCCAGCCGGTCACGGGCAGCGCGACGTTCACCGTGACCGCGACGCGCGCCAGCGCGCCGCAGTCCGGTCTCGGCGTGACGTTCTCGGTCCTCTCGGGCCCGCACGCGGGAGCCACCGGCACCGGCACGACGAACGCCTCGGGTCAGGCGACGTACACACTGAACGGCACGACGCCGGGCACCGACGTCGTTCGGGCCGCGGTGCAGGACGGCGCCACCAGCGTCGACTCGAACCAGGCCTCCGTCACCTGGACGCCGGTGACGTCGAACATCACCGTGACCGGCACCAGCTCGCCGATCTTCGATCACCGCGGGCGGCGTGGTGCGCGTCGACGTTCACGGTCACCAACACCGGCTCCGCGCCGGTCGACATGCTCACGCTGATCGCGCTCCCGGCCGGGTCGACCCCGCTGTCGCTGACCCCGAGCCGCGGCACGTGCGGCGCCGATCACCAACGGCTATGCCTTCTGCCTCGCGAGCCGGCGTCGCCGGCGGGCGGGACGTTCGTCGATCACCGCGGACGCCCGCAGCGCGACCACCTCGAGCGGCGCGTTCACCACCGCCCTCCTCGCGGCGGCGACCGGCACCAGTCCGCGCTCGGCGCACGACGACCGCCGCCGGTCGTCCCCGCGACAGCCGGGCAGCGCCGTCGGCTACGTGGCACCCGGAGGCTCGATCTCGACCGGCACCGACCCGACGCCGGACAACAACACCGTGGCGACCTTCACCCTGCCGAACACCGGACCCGGCGCACCGATCGCGCTGATCGCCGAACCGGCGAGCAGCGACCCGCTGTGCGGTGGCCAGCCGTGCCGCGGGAAGCCGCTGTTCCTCTCGCCGTTCGCCGGCTACACGAACACGCGGTACCCCGCCAAGCTCAAGATCGCGTACGACGTGACCACGGGCATGACCAAGACCTCGACCGTGTACGTGCAGAAGGAGCCAGGTGGTCCCTCGGTCCCGGTGGCCAACTGCCGCGACACGAGCATCCACCTCGCCGACCCGCACCCGTGCGTCCACGAGCGCACGAAGCGCAGCAACGGCGACATCGAGTTCGAGATCCTCCTGATCTCGGGCGACCCGAGGTTCCGCGCCCGCTAACGCGCAGCGACGAGCGGGACCTCGACGACGCCGAGGGCGGCGAACCGCTGCCGGGCCTCGGCGAGGTGATCGGCGGCGGCGTCGCTGCGACCGCGACGCGGGCCTCGATCTCCGCGAGCACGACGAGCGCCCGCGCGATCTCGAAGGACGCGTCGCGGTCCCGGGCCTCCTCCAGGCTGGCCTGGATCGTGGTCTCCGCCAGCTCGACGTCGCCGCCCTCGAGCAGTGCGCCGGCCAGGACCCGGAGCAGCGGCGCGTGGTCGACCACGCCGGCCAGCGCCTCGTCGCGTCGCAGGGCCTCGTCGATCACCCGACTCGCGCCGCGGTGGTCGCCCGCCGCGAGCAGGCACTCCGCGGTGCGCAGGTCCACCTCGACGACCTCCGCCTCCGCCCGCATCTCCTCGAGGAACCGGCGGGTCGACGCGAAGCGGGTGAGCGCGGCGTCGAACTCGCCCCGCGCCGCCTCGAGCCGCGCGAGCTGCATCTGGGCGATGCCGATGCCGATCCGGTCGTCGGAGGCCCGCCACACCCGGTCGACCTCGACCATGCACTCCTCCGCCTTGTCGAGATGACCCTGGTCGATGAGCACCTCACCGATGTTGTAGAGGCCGACGGCCGCGTCCACGACGTTGCCCGTCCGTGCCCGCAGCTCGCGCGAGCGCTCGTAGAGCTCGATCGCCTCGTCCCAACGGCCGTCGAAGTACGCGAACCCGCCGAGGTTGTTGAGGACCCTCGCCTGGCCCGGGAGGTCGCCGAGCTCCGTGTACAGCTCGAGCGCCCGCTCCGAGTGCACCGCCCGGTCGGCCTGCCCGAGCGAGACGTACGCCCAGTCGAGGATGAACCGGGCCTGCGCCTCGGTGGCAGGGTCGCCGACCGCCATCGCGCCGTCGATCGCGGCCAGGCACTCGCGCACCGCCTCGCGTGAGCGGCCCTGGGCCTGGCGGACGGACGCGTAGAAGGCGTACAGGCGCGCCCGGGCCCGTTCGGCGTCCGTCGACGCGCCGTCCCCGAGCCGCTTCAGCCCCTTGCGCACGGCCCGGATCGCCTCGGAGTACCGGCCGATGCGCTCGTGGATCCACGCCTCCTTCAACAGCTGGCCGGCGGACGCGACCGGGTCCTCGCCCTGGAGGCGGCGAGCGGTGCGGTACGCGTGCAGGGCGCGGTCGTAGATCCCCGACCGTTCCATCGCGTCGCCGAGCGCCTCCCACACCGCCGCGAGCTCCGCGACCGTGACGTCGGCGCCCCGCCGCGCGGAGTTGATCGCGCGGTCGAGGAGCGCGGCCGCTTCGACGTTCGCGTACTTGTCGAGGGCTCGGGTCGCGGCGACGCGGGCGTAGCGCCAGGCGTCGTCGAACCGGTTGGCGTGGAAGTAGTGGAGCGAGAGCAGCTCGGCCTCGGCCTCCGGACGCTCGACCTGGCTCGCGATGGCGTCGCCGGCGCGTGCGTGCAGGGCCCGCCGCCGGCGGTACGGCAGCTCCTCGTACGCGGCGTCCCGGACCAGCGCGTGACGGAACCGCAGCGCGCCCGGCGCAGTGAACGTGAGGATGCTGTCGAACACCTTCCAGAACCCGTCGTGATGCGTCGGCAGCGGCTCGTCGCTGAGCGCGGCGAGCTCCTCGGCCCGGAAGCTCTGGCCGAGGACCGCGGCCATCCGCACGATGGCTCGGTGCTCGGGATCGAGACGGTCGATCTGACTCGTGACCAGCGCCTGCACGGTGTCGGGCAGGGACGCGACGTCACCACCGTCGCGCAGCGTCTCGAGCAGCTCCGAGAGGAACAGCGGGTTGCCGGCGGCGCGCTCGGCGAGCACGGCCACGTCGTCGGCACGCAGCGGTGCGTCGTCGGTGGCGGCGACGACCGCTCGCACCGCGTCCTCGGCCGTGATCGGGGCGAGGGTCAAGGAGCGCGCGTGTTCGGCGTCGGGCAGTCGGTAGCCGGCGTCGACCTCGCGCCGCGTCAGCACCACGAG
Source organism: uncultured Acidimicrobiia bacterium (assembly GCA_963756815.1). Classification (GTDB taxonomy): domain Bacteria; phylum Actinomycetota; class Acidimicrobiia; order IMCC26256; family JAENVU01; genus JAENVU01. Next base: position 367,731 of record CAVWPR010000005.1, on the reverse strand, counting down.
CGCGGGACGGAGGGAGAGCGCGTGCACGATCTGGTCGAGGACGACGCCCGACGCGTCGTCCATCCAGTGCGTGTCCTCGATCATGACGACGACCGACGGCGGGAGCACGTGGTTGAGGAACCGCGCCGTCACCTCGCGCACCTTGTCGGGGACGAACTCGGGCGCGAGCGCCTCCACCTCTGGGGTGGGAGCCAGGTTGAGGTCGAGGGGAACGCCGAGCAGGGGGATCCACTGCTCGAGGTGCGGCGCGTGCAACCGGACGGACTCGGTCAACGCCGTGGCGACGTGGGCGCGATCGGCATTCGGAGGCTGCTCCAGCACGTCGTGCAGCAGCCACCAGAACGTCGCGTAGGGGCTCGACGCCTCGTACGGGTCACACGCGACGGTGAGGAGCGGCAGGTCCCCGGCGAGGTTCCTGACCTCCTCGGTGAGGCGGGACTTGCCGATGCCGGCGGGCCCCACGATCTCCACCGCCCGTCCGCCACCGCCGCGGACGTCGGCCAGCGCGTCGGTCAGCACTCCGAGCTCGTGCTCGCGGCCGACGAGGGGGAGGATCACCGCGGTGCGGGTCTCCCGGCGTTGCGTGGTGCCGAGCGTCGACGCCTCGACCGGTCGGCGCTTGCCCTTCACCATGAACGGCTCGAGCGGAGTGGTGTCGAACGCGGTCCGTGCCGGCTGGAGGATCTCGGGGCTGGCGACGATCTCGCCCGGCGCCGCCTTGGCCATGAGCCGCGCGGTGAGGTTGACGGTGTCGCCCATGACCGTGAACGTGCGGCGGTACGGCGGGCCGACCTCGCCGGCGAACACCGGTCCGCGGTGGATGCCGATGCGCAGGGGCAGGCGCGGCTCGGCGTCGATGATCCGGCGCACGGCGGCGAGCAGGTTGTCGGCATCCTCGCCGGTCGCGTCCGGCACGCCCGACGCCAGGATGAGCTTCCCGCCGTCGTGGTCCACGTCGCTGGCGAGGAACGTCACGCCGGCGCGGTCGACCTCGCGCTGGACGATCGTCACGAGGTCGTCGAGCGCGGCCGCGACCGCGGCGGGACCTTCGTCGCGCATCAGGTCGTCGGTGCCGTCGAAGTGGCAGAACGCGATGCACGCCTGCCGGTGCTCGGGCTCGCTGCCGCCGCTCTGCACGTGGCGACGGATCGCCGCGGGCACGTAGTCGCCGAGCGGGAGATGCTGTGCGTCGAGGGAGCGCGGCGCCGGGTCGTCGTCGACGAGCACGGCCACCCGCCGGAGCCGGTGGCCCTCGCCGAGCGGGGGACCGACGAACCGCCGCTCGAGCGCGGCCGCAGTCGCCGGGCTCACGACCACCTGGCCCGCGCTCGCCGTCCCCTCCATCTCCACGACCGTGCTCACGTCCGGACCGGCCAGGATCAGCTCGCGGTGGGACTCGCCCACGAGGAAGCACCCGAACGTTCCGGAGTGCACGCCGGCGGACATGCGCAGGGTGACGCGGCCGGCGCTCGTGTCGATCTTGCCGATGTGGCTCAGCCGCTCGTGCATGGCGATCGCCGTCGTCGCCGCACGGGTCTCGTGGCGCTCGCCGGTGAACAGGATGAGGAGCGCGTCGCCACCGAACTTCAGCAGGCTGCCGCCCGCCGCGTACGCGAGCGCGAGGAGAGCGCCGAAGCACGTCTCGACCGCCTCGGTGACCTCCTCGGCGCCGAGCTTGCCGTGACGCGCCAGCCGCTCCGACATCTTGGTGAACCCGGAGATGTCGACGAAGAGCAGCGAGCCGTCGATGAGCTGCCACGGGGAGGCGTCCGGCGTGCGGGCCCATTCGACGGTGACGCGGGGAAGGAAGGGGACCAGCGAACGGGTGGGGTGTTCCGTGGTGGTCATCGGGCCACCCGGTCAGGTGATGCCGAGTTGGCGCAGGATCGTGCCGGAGTCGAAGTAGATGCGCTCGCAGGTGATGTCGTCGCCGTCGAACTCGAAGATCGCCGCCATGCGGGCGCGGAACTCGCGACCGGACGGCGCCACGCCGAGGAACTCGCCGCGGTGGGTGCCGAGGAGATCGAACTCCACGACGACCGCGTCGTCGGCGTGGCGGAGGGAGTGGATCTCGTTGCGCTGGTCGGGAAAGGCGGCGCGGCTCGTGCGGTAGTACCCCATCACCTCGTCGGCGCCGTCGAACACCTGTCCCGTGGCGACGAGCTCGTACCGCGGATGTGCGAAGGTCGCCAGCGTCGCGTCGAAGTCGAGCCGGTTCTCGCTGTCCATGTGCTCACGGATGACCGCGTCGCGCCGTTCCCGCTGCCCCGCGTCCATGACGCGGAGGCTACGACCGGGACCGGCGGTGCGTCACTTCACGCCGCCGGCGCACGGCGGCCGTGTGCCGGCGGCAGGACGGCGCCGCGGGGCGACACGGAGGCGTCAGGAGCCCGACGCGGAGCCGTCGCGCGGGGGCAACGCCCCCGGCACGGTGCGCTGTGATGCTGACCACGTCGGAGGGACAGCACCGATCGACGAGCGAGGAGGAGCGACCGTGAAGTCGGAGACGACGAACACCGGAGCCGAATGCTCAGCTCCGTGGTCACGGGAGGTCAGCGCCCTGCGAGCGCGGCCGGGGATGCGGCATCCGGTCTCGTGAACCGCATTCGCTCTCGTTCATCCCGGAGGCGTGACGCACGGCGAGCGCCCGAGGACGCAGACCCCGGTCGTAGCGCCTCGTAAGGGATCGAGAGGAGATCCGTCGTCGCCGACCGGCCCGAGGTCCCCCCAGCAGCGCCCCGGCCGGTCGGCGCTCGACGTAGCTTCGACGCCATGGAACTCCGCCTGGGCCTCACCACCACCGCGGCCGTGCGTGACTTCACCGCCGAGCCGGTGGCCGACGCGACACTCGCACGGATCCTCGACGTCGCCCGCTTCGCGCCGAGCGGCGGGAACCGCCAGGGCTGGCGCGCCGTCGTCGTGAAGGACCCCTTGATCCGCCGCCGGCTGCGCGACGCGTATCTCGCCGGCTGGTACGAGTACCTGGCGCAACGCGCCGCCGGGCTGACGCCGTGGTCGCCCCTCGCCGACCGGCGCGTGGAGGCCGATGCCGTCGCCGGCGCGCCCGACATCGCCGCCGCGGCGAGCCCGGACGGGTTCGCCGAGCGGCTCGACCGCGTCCCTGTCCTCCTCGCGTTGCTGGTGGACCTCGGCGCGCTGGCGGCCGTCGACCGGGATCTCGACCGCTACACCTTCGCCGGCGCCGCGTCGGTGTACCCGTTCGCGTGGAGCGTGCTCCTCGCCGCACGCGACGAGGGACTGGGTGGCGTGTTGACCACCATGGCGATCCGTGAGGAGGCCGAGGCGTTGGATGCGCTCGGCGCGCCCGACGGCCACGCGCTCGCGGCCCTGCTCGCGCTCGGGCATCCCACCCGCACCGTGTCGAAGCTGACCCGCGCCGAGGTCGCGTCCTTCACCACCGTCGACCGCGTCGACGGTGCGGTGTTCGGCTGAGGCCCGGGCGCCTCCGGGTTGGCGGAGGCGCGGCACTCGCGCTCGGTGAGCCGGAGTCCTGGTCCGGGCGGTGCGCGATGGCGAGGGACGCCCGGGCGCCTCCGGGTTCGGCGGACCTGACCGCAGCGCCGGGCACATGTGAGACTCGCTCCGCATGCGCCTGCACCCGGAACCGAAACCCGTCACCGCGACCGACGACGAGATCCGCGCCGCAGTTGCCGAGGTCCAGCCCGTGCCGCTCCTGGCCGCGGTCGCGGCGCTCACCGGGGATCTCACGGTCCTGCGCGACGACCTGCGCCCCGACGTCGGGTCCTTCGATCCCGATGCGGGGCTCGGGCCCGACCAGCTCGCGGACGCCCGCGAGGTCGCCGCCGCGGCCCTCGCCCGGTACCGGGACGCCGGGAGCATCCCCGCGCCGAGTCCCGGCGCGAGCGACCTCCGTCGCATCCTGGAGTTCCTCGCCGGTGGTCCCGTGGCCGACGACTACGTCGCGGTGATGACCGAGGAGCTCGCGCTCGGGGACGCCGATCTGCGCGCGCCCGACCTGGCAGGCCGAGGAGATCGCCCCCGGTCGGGGGTTCCGCGTCGCCGTCATCGGCGCGGGGATGTCGGGGATCGCGGTCGCCCACCGGCTCGACCAGGCCGGCGTCGACTACGTGATCCTGGAGAAGAACGCCGACGTCGGTGGCACGTGGCTCGAGAACCGCTACCCCGGGTGTCGCGTCGACGTGCCGAACCACTTCTACAGCTACTCGTTCGCGCAGACGCCGGAGTGGCCGCAGTACTACGCGACGCAGTCGAGCCTCCTCGACTACTTCCGGACCTGCGCGACCGAGCTCGGGATCCGCGAGCACGTGCGATTCGAGACCGAGGTGGTCGACGCGACCTGGGACGAGGCGCGCACGCGCTGGTCCATCACGGTGCGCACCCCCGACGGTGAGGACGTGGTCGAAGCGCACGCGCTCGTGAGCGCGGTCGGGCAGCTCAACCGACCCAACCTCCCCGATCTCCCCGGCATCGAGTCGTTCCGCGGACGGTGGTTCCACTCGGCGCGGTGGGACCCCGACGTCGACGCTCGAGGGAAAGCGCGTCGCGATCATCGGGACGGGTGCGAGCGCGGCGCAGTTCATCCCGGCCGTCGCCGAGCAGGCCGCGCACCTCACGGTGTTCCAACGCACGCCGCCGTGGTTGCTCGACACGCCGAACTACCACGACGACGTCCCGCCGGGGATGCGATGGCTGCTCGAGCACGTGCCCGGGTTCGCCAACTGGGACCGCGTCTGGATCTTCTGGCGCTCGCACGAGGTCATCGTGCCGATGGCCGAGGTCGATCCCGAGTGGGAGTCCACCGAGTCGGTGAGCATGCTGAACGACATCGTGCGGCAGCTGTTCACCGAGTACTACAAGGCGCAGTTCGAGGATCCGACGCTGTTCGAGAAGGTGCTGCCGCACTACCCGCCGTTCTCGAAGCGCTTCGTGCGCGACAACGGGATCTGGGCCCGCACGTTCGAACGGGACGATGTCGAGCTCGACGTCGGCACGATCGAGGCGATCACCGAGACCGGTGTCCGCACCGCCGACGGCGTCGACCACGACGTCGACGTCATCATCTACGGCACGGGGTTCTCGGCGTCGAAGTTCCTCACGCCGATGTCGGTCCACGGTCGCGGTGGCGTCGACCTCCACGAGCAGTGGGACGGCGAGGCGCGTGCCTACCTCGGGCTCACCATCCCCGAGTTCCCCAACCTCTTCCTGATGTACGGGCCGAACACGAACATCGTGATCAACGGCAGCATCATCTACTTCTCCGAGCTCGAGGCGCGGTACATCACCGAGTGCGTGCGCCTGCTGCTGTACGAGGGTCGGACGTCGCTGGAGGTGAAGCGCGACGTGCACGACGAGTACAACGAGCGTGTCGACGCCGCCAACCGCAGGATGGCCTGGGGCGCGGCGTCGGTGAACACCTGGTACAAGAACGCATCGGGGCGGATCACGCAGAACTGGCCGTTCTCGTTGCTCGAATTCTGGCAGTGGACGCGCACCCCCGATCCCTCCGACTACGTCCTGCGGTAGTCCCGCACCGTCACAGGAGTCCCGATGGCCGAATCCGGTACCGACCTCGTCAGCTACGACGTCCGCGGCGGTGTCGCCTGGGCGCGCATCGACAACGGCAAGGCGAACGCGCTGTCGTTCGATGTCCTCGGTGGTCTCGACCGCTGTCTCACGCTCGCCGAGGACGACGCCGGCGTCGGTGCGCTCGTCGTCACCGGGACGCCCGGGTTCCTCACGGGTGGCTTCGACCTGACGGTCATGCAGGGCGACGATCCCGCGGCCATGATGCGTCTGGTCTCCGACGGTGGCGCGCTGTTCACGCGCCTGTTCGGCTCGTCCGTACCGGTGGTCGTCGCCGCGCCCGGGCACGCGGTCGCCGCGGGCGCCCTGCTCCTGCTCGCTGCGGACGAGCGCATCGGCTCCGACGGATCGTTCAAGGTCGGGCTCATCGAGACGCAGATCGGCATGTTCCTCCCGCGTTGGGCGATCGAGCTCGCCGAGGAGCGTCTGAGTCGTCGCCACTTCCAGGTCGCGACCGTCGGCGCGCGGATGTACGCGCCCGCCGACGCTCGCGACGCGGGCTACTTCGACACGGTCGTCGCGCCCGAGGACCTCGACGCCGCCGCGCAGGCGGCCGCCGAGGCGTGGGCCAAGCTCCCGGCTGCGGCCTACGCCGCGCAGGTGCGGGTCATCCGCGGCGCGCGCGTCGCCGCGCTCGAGGCCGCGGTCGCAGCCGACCGCGCCAGCGGCGCGAGCCCCGTCACCGGCTGAGCCCGGCACCTCGGCCCACCTCGTCCCGGCCCGCACCGCACGCGGGCCGCCAGGGTCCTCCGAAGCCCGGAATATCTGGCGATTCCGTTTGACGGCGAACTGGTGTTCTGGTATGGTTTCGGGACTTCCTCGTGTGCTCCGTTGACCGGAGCCGCTCCACCCACATTCCGTTGGTCGATGGCGCGAGAGGAGGTTCCCGCGTGGATGCTGTGCTCGAGGTGTCGTCGTTGCGCGATGTCGAGATCGCGGACGAGCTCGTCGCGTTGCGACGTGAGATCGACCGGATGGAAGCACGCTTCGCGCAGCTCGCGTGGGCGGGCCACCAGCGAGGGATCGGCGCCGCGGACGGGTCACCTTCCACGCAGGCGTGGTTGCGGCGTCACACCGGGATGCGCGAAGGAGAAGCGCGCGAGTTCGATCGAGGCCGGTCGTGTGTGCGAGTTGCTGCCGAAGATCGGGGTCGGCGTGGCGTGACGGTGAGATCACCGGTGGCGCGGCGAAGACGATCGCCGCCACGCGCGTGGAGGGTCATGATCTGAAGCTTCGTGCGTTGGAGGACACGTTCCTGCTCCTCGCTCGCGCCGATGATCTGCGCGAGTTGCGGCGTGCGTGCGCGCATTTCCGGAACTGTGCGCGGGCCGACGGCACCGAACCGCGTGTGCACGACGGGGTCACGATCTCCTCCGGGTACGACGGCCGGACCCTGCTCCAGGCCGACCTCTCCTCGAGCGGCGCCGAGACCGTGGTCACCGCCCTCCACGCCCTCACCGACCCGCCAGCGGACGGTGACCCCCGCACCCCGGCCCGCCGACGCGCCGACGCGCTCGTACGCATGGCCGAGCTCGCCCTCGCCAACCTGCACGGCACCGACCAGGACGGGCCCACCCTCGCCCGACCGTCCGCAACGATCGTGATCGACTGGCAGACGTTGACCGGCCAGACCTGGGGCCGGATCGACGGCCAGTACACCGGCACCCTCCACCCCAGCGACATCGAACGGCTGCTCTGCGACTGCACCGTCAGCCGAGTCGTCACCGGCCAGAACGGGCTGCCCCTCGACGTCGGCCGATCCCGAAGAACGATCCCACCCCAACTCGACCGGGCCCGCGCCGTCCGCGACGGCGGCTGCCGCTACCCCGGCTGCACGAGACCCCACGGCTGGACCCAAGCCCACCACGTCATCCACTGGAAGGACGGCGGCACCACGACCTTGATCAACATCATCTCGCTCTGCGACCACCACCACCACGTCGTGCACCAACCCGGCTGGACCGCGAAGTTCGACGGCCACACCTTCACCATCTTCAAACCCGACGGCACCGAGGTCACCTGACGCGGTCGCCGAATCGGGCGATTGCGGCGAATCGGGTGCGACTCGTAGGGTCGCGGCCCATGCGCAGCCTCCGGATCCTCGCCGTCGTCGTGCTCGCGGCCCTCGCAGCCGCCTGTGCCCCGCGGCCCGACTTCGCGCCGCCCGTCGGGCCCCGTGCCGAGCTCCGGCACTCGGGCCGGTGGCTCACCGACGAGTGGGGTCGCGTCGTGAACCTGCACGGCGTGAACTTCGTGAAGAAGTTCCCGCCGATCTCGCCCGCCGCCGCCGGCTTCGGTGAGGACGACGCCAAGTTCCTCCACGACCAGGGCTTCAACGTCGTGCGCCTCGGGGTGGTGTTCGGCTCGGTGATGCCCCAGCCGGGCGTGATCGACCATGCCTACGTCGACTCGATCGCGGAGACGGTGCGCGTGCTCGCACGCGAGAACATCTTCACGCTGCTCGACTTCCACCAGGACGGGTACGGCCCGCTCACGCACGGCAACGGCTTCCCCGAGTGGGCGACGCTCACCGACGGGCAGCCGAACCCGAACGTCGGCTTCCCCGGCTACTACCTGTCCAACCCGGCGATGCAGCGCGCCTTCGACAACTTCTGGCTGAACACGCCCGGACCCGACGGCGTGCCGCTGCAGACCCACTACGCGGAGGCGGTGCGCTCGGTCGCAGCCGCGGTGCACACCGAGGACTACGTGCTCGGCTACGACCTCTTCAACGAGCCGTGGCCGGGCTCGGTGTACTCCACCTGCCTCACACCCGGCTGCCCGGACATCGAGGAGGCCCGCCTCGTTCCCTTCGGCCGGCGCATGACGGCGGCGATCCGCTCGGTCGACCGCGATCACTTCGTGTTCAGCGAGCCCTTCGTGCTCTTCAACTTCGGCCAGAGCGACACGTCGCTCGCGGGGATCGGCGCACCGAAGTCGGGCCTGTCGTTCCACGTGTACGCGCTCGATGCGACGGGTGACGCGGCCGTGATGGACCGGGCGATCGCGGCGTCGACGTGCGGGGCGACGCGCTCCTCGCCACCGAGTTCGGCGCGACGACGGACACGGCGACCTTGCGGCGCCAGACCGGCCAGTTCGACACCCGGCTGATCCCGTGGATCTTCTGGTCGTACGACGAGAACCTGGTGCACGACATCACCCGGGCGCCGACGGGATCGAACGTGCAGACGTCGACGCTCGACGCGCTCGTGCGTCCGAACCCGATGGTCACCAACGGCACGCCGACGAGCGCGTCCTTCGATCCGGCGACGGGTGAGTACGACTACACCTACCGGGTCCGCCATCCGGACGGCACGACCCCGGATCCGAAGTACCGCACGAGCATCCTGCTGCCGAGCCGGGTCTACCCGCTCGGTTACACGGTCACCGTCGACGGGGCGACCGTCGGCACCGTGCTCCACCACGCTGACGCTGAAGAACCAGCCCGGAGCCGCCGATGTCCACGTGCACGTGACGCGCGGCGGTCCCTGCGCCCGCCCGAAGCTCCCCTGACCCCGGGGGTACGTTCCCGGCGTGGGGTGGCTCAAGTGGCAACCGGCGGTCGGGCTCGCACTGGGCTCGTGCCGCGGTCGGGCTGGTGTGGTGGCGGTCGACGATCGGCTGGCAGCGCGCGGTCGCGACGTTCAGTCGTGAGCTCGCCCTGGTCCTCGGCCTCTACACGATCTGGATCCTTGCGGGGCGCCTGTCGGTCGTGCGGGTCGACGAGGGCCTGGCCAACGGCCGCTGGGTGTACCACGCGCAGCAGACGCTCCACCTGCCCACCGAGGTCCACCTCCAGGACTGGCTGATCGACCACTCGTGGGTCGCACGCTTCACCAACGGCTACTACGCGATCGTCCACGCCCCGGCGATGATGATCACGCTGCTCTGGTTGTTCTTCACCTACCGGGAGAAGTACCCGCACTGGCGCACGGTGCTCGCGATCACCACGTTCGTGTGCCTCGTCATCCAGTTCGTCCCCGTGGCGCCGCCCCGCATGTACGCCCAGTTCGGTTTCGTCGACGTCGCCCGGCTGTTCGACCAATCGGTGTACGGACCGATCGGCCAGGGCATCTCCGACCAGCTCTCCGCGATGCCGTCCGTGCACGTCGCGTGGGCGCTGTGGGTTGCCGTGGTGGTGATCGCCGCGGCGCACACGCGGTGGCGCTGGCTGATCCTGCTCCACCCGATGGCCACGGTGTTCGCCGTCGTCGCGACCGCCAACCACTGGTGGTCCGACGGCATCGTCGCCGGGTTCCTGCTCGCGTGCGCGGTGGTGATCGACAACCTCGTGCGGCGACTCGTCGCGCGGACCCGGGCCGCCCGCGCGAGCGCGGGCGACGACCGTCAGCCGGCCGACGAGGTGGTCGGCGCGAACGACGGGCTGGTGCCGGCCTTCCCCATGAGCACGTCGAGCGGGTCGCGGAGGTCGTCGACGTAGCCGAGCGCGTAGGCGCCCCGGGCGTATCCCAGGAGCCGTTGCAGCCGTTCGGGCAGCTCGCGCGCCACCTCGGGCGGGACCGTGAGGTACTGGTTCTCCTCCTGGCGCAGCCACGCCACGCTGTAGGTGATGTTGACCCCGACGCGATCTTCGTTCGTCGTGTTCGCGCCGCCGCCGTGGTACATCGACCCCACGTAGAGCAGCACCGAGCCGCGGGTCATCTCGGCCGGCTCCGTGTCCGTGATGTCGAGCCGGAGCTTGTCGTCGGCGAGGTGGCTGCCGGGCACGACGCGCGTCGCGCCGTTGGCCTCGGTGAAGTCGGTCGCGGCCCAGATGGTGTTGCACTGCACCTGGTACCCGGTGGGGAAGGTGAAGAAATCGAAGGCCCACTGGTCGCGGTGGATCATCTGCGCGACCCCGCCCGGTTCGATGCGGATGAGCTGGGTGAGGTGCAGCTGGTACTGCTGCACGTGGCCGAGCACCCGGTCGCACGTGCCCAGCACGAGCTCGTCGAGGACCAGCTCCCGTGCCGCCGGGGAACGCGCCACGAGGCCGCCCGTCCGCCGCGTGCGCGGTCCCGCGAACTCGTCGACGCCGTACGGAGTGGCGTCCACATACGCGGACATCTCCGCGTCGACACGATCGAGCAGATCGTCCGACGCGAGGTCGTCGATGACCGCGCAGCCGTCCTCGGCGATCACCGCGGCCACCGCCTCGGGGTCCGCCGTCGGTGGGAGGTGCCGCACCGTCATCGTGTCTGCGTGCGGTCCAGGAGCCGGCGGGCGGTCCCACCGAGGAACAGCGCCATCGCCTCGTCGTCGAGGGGGAGGGCGCGCGCCTCGGTCAGCGAGCGTCGCATCGGGAACCAGGGCTCGTCGCTGCCCCAGAGCATGCGGCCGCGGTAGGTCTTCGAGTTCATGAACCGCACCAGCGCGGGGTCCAGGTACTGCGGGGCGTAGGCGGTGCACGACAGGTAGAGGTTCGGCCACTTGCGCATGTAGTTCATGAGCAGCTCCTCGTAGGGATGGCCCATGTGCGCGCCGATCACGACGAGGTCCGGGAAGTCGATGAGCACCCCTTCGAGCAGCTCGGGGTGCTGCACGCGCGACCGCACGCGCGGGCCCGGGATGCCGACGTTGATGCTGACGGGGATCCCGAGCTCCTCGCACACCGAGTAGACGGGGTAGTGGCGAGGGTCGTCGATCGCCACCTGGTTGTTGAGCGGCATGACGCGCACCATCGACGTCGCCGGGTGCTCGGCGAGCTTGCGGATGCGCCGCACGTTGCGGGTGGGCCGGTCCGACTCCGCGAGGCCGAGCGCCACGAGGAACCGCCCGGGGTGCTCGTCGGCGACCTCGAGCGCGTGCTCGGCACTGCGGTCCATCCCCGCGCACACGATGCCGGTGGCGACCCCGAGGTCGTCCATCAGGGCCAGCATGCCGTCCGTGCCGATGCCCTCGGTGCTGCTCGACCCCAGGTACCCGGGGATGTTGGCGAACTGCGCCTGGCCGAGGAACTCGGCGGCACCCTGGCTCGTCACCAGGTTCACCCAGATGTCCACCACCTCGGTCATCTCGGACCGTCCGCTCGTCATCTCGGTCCGTCCGCTCGGTTGGCGTGGGCGCGGTTGCGTCGGGACGCTCCCGGACTGCTCGCCTCCGCTGCGCTCCGGCTCGGTCATGTCGTCGCTCGAGATATGACGCTCACAGTTGCTGACGCTAGCGTCAGGTTTCGCCCCGACGCACGATGACGAGGAGCGTCGCCATGAGCACCGCACCCACCGATCGCTACACGATCATCTCGGCCGACTGTCACGCCGGGGGCTCGCACCAGCAGTACCGCGAGTTCCTCGAGGCCGAGTGGCTCGACGAGTTCGACGCCTGGCGCGGGGAGTACTCGAACCCCTTCCGGGACCTGCAGGACGACGGCCGGGCCCGCAACTGGGACGACGAGCGTCGGATCGCGGACCTCGAGCGCGACGGCCAGGTCGCCGAGGTGACGTTCCCGAACACGGTGCCGCCGTTCTTCCCGACCGGCGCGGTCATCGCCCGTGCGCCGCAGAGCGCCGAGGACTACCGCCGGCGGTGGGCGGGTCTGCGCGCCCACAACCGTTGGCTCGCCGACTGGGTCTCCCGGTTCCCCGGCCGGCGCGCGGGGATCGGTCAGATCTTCCTCGACGACGTCGACGCCGCGATCGCCGAGGTCGAGTGGATGCACGACCACGACCTGCGCGGTGGCGTGCTCATCCCCGGGATCCCGGACGACGCCGACCTCCCGCCGTACTACTCGGACCACTACGACCGGCTGTGGGCGGTGTGCGAGGAGCGCGGCGTCATCATCGGTCACCACACGACCGGCACCGGTCTCCCCGACTACGGCAAGTACCCGAGCTCCACCATCCAGTGGATGATCGAGACCTCGTGGTACGCGCACCGGCCGCTGTGGCAGCTGCTCATGAGCGGCGTGTTCGAGCGCTTCCCGAACCTCAAGCTGGTGCTCACCGAGCAGGGGTGCGACTGGATCCCGGGGCTGCTCATGCAGCTCGACGCGTTCCACATGCAGATGCAGTCCGGACGCATCGGCGAGATGAACCTGAAGAACGACCAGGTGCTGCCGCTCACACCCACCGAGTACTTCGAGCGCAACGTCTGGGTCGGGGTGAGCTTCCCCGGGGTGCGCGACACGAAGGCGCTCCGCAAGCTCGGCCTCCACAAGGTGATGTGGGGCTCGGACTACCCGCACAACGAGGGCACGTCACCGTTCTCGCGCGAGAGCCTCCGCCGCACGTTCCACGACTGGAGCCCGGAGGACCTGCGTCAGATCCTGGCCGGCACCGCGGCGGACCTCTACGGCTTCGACCTCGCCGAGCTCGACCCGATCGGCGCCGAGGTCGGTCCCACGGTCGAGGAGGTCGCCACGCCCCTCGAGAAGATCCCGAAGGGCGCCTTCAGCCCCGCGTTCTACCGGTAATTTCCGAGCCGGCCGGACCCCCCGAGGGTTGCGCGCACCACCCGGACCTGAGACTCCGGCTCCGCGACGTGGAGCGCTCGGCTCGGCCGCCGACGTCGGGTCAGGTGTCGCGACGGCGGAGGACGGTGCCGGGCGTCGCGCCGGTGAACGAGCCGTCGGCGACGATCTCGGTGCCGGCGACCAGCACCCGTTCGACGCCCTCGCTCTCGACCACGATCCGGCTCGCGCCGCCGGGGAGGTCGTCGAGGGTGCGTTCCCGACCGGGTCCGACCGTGGTGGGATCGAACACGACGAGGTCGGCGGGCGCGCCCACCTCGATGCGGCCGCGCCCGGCCAGCCCGTAGAGGCGCGCCGGGACGTCGGTGAGGAGACGGACCGCCTCCTCGATCGACAGCAGCCCGTGATCGCGGACGGCGGGACCCACGAGGAACGTCGAGTACCCCGCCATGCAGAACATGTCGAGGTGCGCACCTGCGTCCGACGCGCCCACGACGGCGCGCGGATCCCGCCACACGGCGGCCCGGGCCTGCCAGGTGGCGTCGTCCTCGGCGGGCAGCGCCGGGCGCAGGCCGGTGCGCAGGCCGTCGGCGACCACGATGTCGAGCAACGCGTCGAACGGCTCGACGCCGCGCTCGGTGGCGATCTCGCCGATCGTCCGCCCCTCGGACGCGCGGGTCTCGTCGGTGAACGCCTCGGCGACGGTGAACCGATCCCACCGGGCCAGGTTGGCGAGCACGCCGGCGTCGTCGGAGTGCGCACCCGCGTCGAGTCGGGCGCGGACGGCCGGATCGGCGAGCAGCCGGAGTCGTTCCGGTACCGGCGTGCCGAGCACCTCGCGCCAACCGGGGAGGCCGTCGAGCACGAAGCCGGAGAGGAACGAGAGCCGGATGCGCATCGACTGCGGGATCGTGAGGGCCACGACGGTGGCGCCGCGCGTGGCCGCCGCGGTCGACGCCGCGAGCTGGTGCTCGTGGTTGCCGGCCGCGCTCACGCCCAGCACGTTCCAGTTGAGCGGGCTGCGCGCCGCGACGCACAGGTCGACCATGAGGTCGACCTCGGACTCGGAGAACCCGTTGAGGCAGCCGGGGATGATGAGCTCGAGCTGCGTGCCGGCATGCGGCCCGAGGACCGACGCGAGGGCGACCAGCTCGTCACGTGACGCGAAACGCGACGGCACCGGGTCGCCGTTGCCGTCGTTGTGCGTGGGCGCCTGCGAGCTGGAGAAGCCGATCGCGCCCGCGTCGAGCGCGTCCTGCAGCAGCGCCTGCATCGCGCCGACCTGGTCGGCGCTGGCCTCGTTGCCGGTCGCGGCCTCGCCCATCACCTGGCGGCGCAGCGCGCAGTGCCCCACGAGGAATCCCGCGTTGACCGCGGTGCCGCCCGTCTCGAGCCGGTCGAGATATCCGGCGAAGTCGCGCCAGCTCCACGGCACGCCGGCTTCGATGGCGGGGAGCGGGATCCCCTCGACGCGCGCCATGAGCCGCGCGAGGTAGTCGGTGTTGCCGGCGTCGGCGGGCGCGAGACCGAACCCGCAGTTCCCGCCGAACACGGTCGTCACGCCGTGGAGCGGCGACGGGCTCGCCGTCGGGTCCCACAGCAGCTGCGCGTCGTAGTGCGTGTGCAGGTCCACGAACCCCGGCGCGACGACCCGGTCGTCGACGTCGACAACGCGGGTGCCACCGAGCGCGGTGGCGGCCGCGCCGATCGCCACCACGCGGCCCGCGTCGACCGCGACGTCGGCGACGGACGCGGCCGCGCCCGTCCCGTCGACGACGGTGCCCCCACGCAGCAGCAGGTCGGCAGTCATTCCTCTCCTCGGATCGGGGCGGGCACCGGCACCCGGAACAGGCGGGCCGCGTTCTCCCACGTCACGCGCCGGACGACGTCGTCGGGGACCCCGGCGAGGTCGTGGCGCGCACGGGCCTGCGTGTCCGGCCAGCTCGAGTCGGCGTGCGGGTAGTCGGTCTCCATCATGATGTGGTCGACGCCGATGTGGTCGCGCAGCGCGAACGTCGAGCCCACGTCGATCGTGCAGAACCAGAAGTTGCGCCGGAGCGCGTCCGTCGGCGACAGGTCCGGATCGCGCCACGAGGTCAGCCCGCTCGCCGAATGGTCGAGCACGTAGTCGATGCGGTCGATGAGCATCGGCACCCAGCCGATGCCGCCCTCGGAGAACGCGACCGCGAGCTCGGGGAAGCGCGTCGGGATGCCGGCCCAGAGCCAGTCGGCGGCGGCGACCATCGCGTTCACGGGGAAGAGCGTGGTGTAGAGCTCGAGCGGCGCGCCCGGCGAGCGGGCCGCGGTCCAGCTGCTCGACGCGTTGTGCAGACAGACGACCGTGCCGGTCTCCTCACAGGCGCGCAGCAGCGGGTCCCAATGTTCGGTGTGCAGCGACGGGAGACCGAGGTCCACCGGGTTCTCCGGGAACGACAGCGCGACGAAGCCGCGGGCCGCATTCGCCCGCACCTCGGCCGCCGCGGTCTCGGGATCCAACAGCCACGGCAGCTGGTTGGCGAGCAGACGCGTCGGGTCGGTGCCGGCCCACTCCTCGTGCATCCACTGGTTCCACGCCCGCACGCAGGCGAGGCCGAGCTCCGGATCCGACGTTCGCGCGAACACCGTGCCCGCGAACCCCGCGATCAGCGAGGGGAAGCACAGCGACGCGAGCACGCCGTCGAGGTCCATGTCGGCGAGCCGGGCCGGCGCGTCCCAGCAGCCGCGCCGCATCTCGTCGAACCGCGCCGGCTCCATGGACCACTCGGACTTCGGCCGGCCGGCGATGGCGTTGAGCCCGATCTGGGGGTACGTGGCGCCGTCGAACACCCAGAGCTCGTTGCCGGCGTCGTCCTCGGTCACGCGCGGGGCGCGGTCGGCGAGCCCGGCGGGCATCCGACCCTCGAACAGGTGGCGCGGCTCGATCAGATGGTCGTCGACCGAGATGATCGTGAACGTCCGTTCCGCGGCCGGCGGATCGGGGAGCAGCGTGGTGCGGGTGCGCACCGGTGCACTCTCGCAGCTTTCCCGCTCCCGCGCCTGCGGCGCAGGCCGCTCCTCGCGCCTGCGGCGCAGGCCGCTCGGGCCCCGCTCGGCGGTTCCGCGGCCTCGGGTCGTGGTGCTGCTCGCCTCGCTTCGGTCTCGCGCGCTCGCGCCTGCGGCGCAGGCCGCTCGGGCCCCGCTCGGCGCCTGTGGCCGGATGGGTGCAAGCTGGGACGGGTACAGCCGCCCCGTGCGGTCGTCGATGAGGAGAGCGACGGCCCGGACGTGCCCGGGTGGACGTGGATGGACGGAGCGGGGCCCGAGCGGCCCGGCCCGCAGGGCCGAGAGCGGATGAGGAGCGGGATGGAGCGCTGGCGCGCGTGGTGGGATCGGGGCACGGCGATGGCTCGCCGGGTGACCGAGCGCCTCTGGGCCGTCGCGCGCGACCCGCTCCGGGTGCTGCCGATCGTGGCGGTGATCGCCCTGCTCGCGATCGCGGTGCCGCTCACCGTCACCGGCCTCAGCCGGGGGGCGCGGGGTGCGCTGGACTGGCGCCGCCAGTCGACGATCCACTGGCACCACACCACCGGCCACGTCGACCGCGTGAAGATCGACGACGGGCTGGTGCTCGACCTGCGCTATCGCGACCGCCACGGCGACGCGCACCGGGTCGAGACGTTCGTGGGGGATGCGAGCGGCAAGTGGGTGGACCGCGATGTCCCGATCCGCTACGCCGCGGGTGACCCGCAGAACGTCGAGCTCGTGGGCTTCGGGAACCAGGACCCCATCCCGGCGCTCCTGCTCGCGGGCGCGCCGCTCGGCGCCGGCATCGCCGGCATCGTGCTCGCGGTCTCCCTGTTCCGTCGCCGGGCGCTCGTCGCGGTCAGCGCCCGGCCACTCCAGGCGATGCGAGGCCCGCTCGTCGCCGCGGGTCTGTTGGTCGTGGCCGGCCTCGCGGCGTGGGCGGTGGGCACCGTGTGGGAGCGCGGCTGGTCGGCGGTCGCGTCGGCGACGGGTCACCTCGCGGCCACCGTGTTCGGCGACCTGCTCGGGGTGCTCGTGCCCCTCGTCGCCTTCGTCCTCGGCTGCCTCGTCACGGCGTGGCTCGCCCGGCACCGTCATCACGACGAGCACGACGGCATCCTCTCGAACGCCTACCGGATGATCGACCGGGCGGCGGGCATGGCGCCGTCGCCCGAGGAGATGCGTCCCGACGACGCGCCGGTCGAGGAGACCACCGTCCGCTGAACCGCCGGTGATCGGGTCAGGCAGCGGGGCCGGCCCGACCGGCCACTCTGGTCACGGGGTGGTCGCCAACCGGCCTAGCGTGGGCGACTGATCCCGATGACGACAGCTTTGGTCCAAGAACAGTCAAAGGAACCCGATCGTTCGGACCCGTTCCGGCACACTCCGGGCGTGCGCATCCTGCTGGTCGAGGACGACCGCGCCCTCGCCGGTGTGGTGGCCGAGGCCCTCACCGCCGCAGGCCATCGCGTGACCCTCGCCGCCGACGGTGCGGAGGCGCTCACGGCCGATCCGGCGGATCTCGTCCTTCTCGATCTCGCGCTGCCCGATCTCGACGGGCGCGAGGTGTGTCGCATCCTGCGGGGCCGCCTGCCCGACCTCCCGATCATCATCGTCAGTGCCTCGGGCACCGAGATGGACCGCGTGCTCGGCTTCGAGCTCGGTGCCGACGACTACCTCGTCAAGCCCTTCAGCATCCGAGAGCTCCTGGCCCGCATCCGAGTCCTGGCCAAGCGGGCCGGGCTCGAGTCCGCATCGGACCACGCCCAGCTCGTCGGCGCTCGGGTACGGATCGACCGGCGCGCGCGTCGGGTGTTCCTCGACGATCAGGAGGTCCACCTGACGACGAAGGAGTTCGACGTCCTGAGCTTCCTCTGCGAGGACCCGGGTGCCGCGCGACGGCGGTCGGAGATCATCGAGCACGTGTGGGGCGGCCAGTGGTTCGGCCCCACCAAGACGCTGGACGCACACGTCGCCGCGCTCCGCCGCAAGCTCGACGGCGGCATCTCGATCACTGCGCTCCGTGGGGTGGGCTTCCGCGTCGACCCGCTGGGATGACCCGCCGGCTGTTCTTCGCACTGGCCGGTCTGGCTGTCGTCGTCCTGGTGCTGTCCGACGTGATCGGTCGGGACCAGGTGGTCGTCGCCGAGCGCCGCGGTGCGGTCATCGACCTCGAACGTCAGGCGTTCAGGGTCGCGCTCGCAGCCCAGGACGATCTCGAGCACGAGGTCGCCGATCCCGAGGCGGCGCAGATCGGTGGGTTCGTGCGACGCACGGCGGCCCGCGTCGGTGCGATCGCGGTGGTGACCGACCGGGCGGGGAACGTGGTCGCGGCCGCGCCGGTCGGTGCGAAGGAGCGAGCGAGCACGCTCGCCCGCGTCGAGGCGGCGCGCGCGTTACGACGCTCGACCACGGCGTCGCGCTCCGTCCGGCTGGCCGGCGACGACTACGAGGTCGCCGAGGTCCCCATCGTCGCCAACCAGGGCATCGTCGGCGTGGTGTTGCTGGCCCAGCGCAGCTCGGTGCTCGACCGGGCGGCCGGTGATCGGCTCGCGTTCCTCACCCCGACGCTGCTCGTGGCCGTCGGGCTGGCCCTCGTCCTCGCCCTGGTGCTCGCCCGGGCGCTCACGCGACCGCTCGCGCAGTTGGTGTCGGCCACGCGTCGAGTGGCACGCGAAGGGAAGGGCGCGCCGTCGGTCGAGCCGCGCGGGCCCGCCGAGCTCCGCGAGTTGGCCGACGCGTTCAACGCGATGTCGCTGCGCGTGCGGGAGCTGATCGACCGGCAGAGCCAGTTCGCGAGCGACGTGTCGCACCAGCTGCGGACCCCGCTCACGACCCTCGGTGTCGCAGTGGAGCGCACCCGCGAGCGCGGTGCCGCCGGTGACATCGACGGTGCCGGTGAGAGCCTGGCCGCGGTCCAGGGCGAGGTCACCCGCCTGCGCGAGCTGGTCGAGGGACTCCTGGTACTGACGCGCGTGCCACTCGCCGACGCGGTGCGCGAGCGTGTCGACGTGGCCGCGATCGCGCACGAACGCGCCACGTTGTGGCGCGAGCTGGCCCGAGAGCACGGTGTGGCCCTCGTCGTCCGCGCTGCGGCCACGGCCGACGCGCTCGCGGTCCCGGGTGCGGTCGACCAGATCCTCGACAACCTGCTCGACAACGCGCTCGACGTCGCGCCGACCGGCTCCGAGATCGCGATCGAGGTCACCGCCGCCGGCGCGCTCGTGGCCGTCGCGGTGACCGATCGCGGACCGGGGATGCCGCCGGCCGACCGCGCCCGCGCCTTCGATCGCTTCTGGCGGGCCGACGACGAGGGCTCCGGCATCGGCATCGGGCTCACGATCGTGCGCGATCTCACCGAGGCCTCCGGCGGGGAGATCGAGCTGGTGCCGGCCGACGGCGGGGGCACGCGGGCGGTGCTGCGGTTGGAGGCCGCGCCCGGACGGGGTCTCGACCCGGTCGGCGTGCCCGGTGCGACGAGCGCCGCGGCGATGACCACCCGGCTGTGGGCACGACTGCGTCGGTACCTCCGCGCCCGGGACCCGGAGCGGGCCTCGGCGGTGGAGGCGGAGGTCTGGCTCGAGTGCATGGGAGAAGGCTCCCGGATCGACGGGTGCGACGAATGTGCGACGGCCGTCTTCTCCATGGCCCACGAGCGCATCCCCGACGCGCCGACGGCCGGACCGGTGGCGGAGTTGGACGCCCACCTCCTCCGGACACTGGGTGGGCTCGACACGGCCCAGATCGCCGCGGTGCTCGAGGTCACGCCACGGGCGGTCGAGCGGCTCGAGCGCCGAGCCCGCCGCACGCTGCTGCCGGTGGTCGACGGCCGCCTCGTGGCCGAGCCGACGCCGGTCCGACGCGTGCCGCGCGCGGCCCGCGTCGGGGCGATCGCGGCCGCCGCGGTCGTCGCCGCGACCGGGACCGCGGCCGCGACCGGCTCCCTGCCGGATCCCGTGCAGCACCAGGTCGCGCGCGTCCTGCGGAGCGTGGGCGTGCACGTGCCCGATCCCGATCGCAACCCGGCCGCTCCCGCGTCGCGCACGGGCGCCGGCGCGCCGAACGACGCGGCGACCACCGCGGTCCGATCCGGCGACACGTCGACCGATCCGACGCCGGCGTCGGTCGGTCCCGGCGCGCCCGCCGGGACCCCTGCGCTGCCCGCCGAGTCCGCCACCACGGACCCGCCGGTGACCTCGGGTCGCGCTGCGACCGCGCCCGGTCAGGCGAAGGCGCCGGGCGGCCCGCCGGCGACGCCGGCTGCGACCGCGCCGGGTCAGGCGAAGAAGTCGGGTGCGACCAGCGTGACGCCGCCGGGTCAGGCGAAGAAGTCGGGTGCGACGAGCGTGACGCCGCCGGGTCAGGCGAAGAAGTCGGGTGCGACGAGCGTGACGCCGCCGGGTCAGGCGAAGAAGTCGGGTGCGACGAGCGTGACGCCGCCGGGTCAGGCGAAGAAGTCGGGTGCGACGAGCGTGACGCCGCCGGGTCAGGCGAAGAAGTCGGGTGCGACGAGCGTGACGCCGCCGGGTCAGGCGAAGAAGACCGGCGGGGCTCCGTCCACCCCGCCGGGTCAGGCCAAGAAGTCGGGTGACCCGCGTCAACCGCAGCTCGACGTCGTCACCGCGCCCGGGTCGCACTCCTGCCAGTCGGTGATCTGGAGCGTCGAGTTCGCCGAAGCCGACGATCTGCTCGAGGCGGGAGTCGTAGGTCGACCTTCATGTTGTTCTTGAACTGGATGTTGTCGGCGTAGACCGCGCCCGGGAAGTCGGCGTTGTTCTTGATCGCGATCCGGCCGTTCGGCGCGTAGAGGAGCACTGCGGTGTTGTGCCACCGCGAGGCTGCCGGAGTTGACGCTGAAGTTGTTCTTGATGCCGATGGCGCAGTCGCCGCCGGGTTGCCGCCGTTCCCCGCGCAGCCCGGACGCCGGCGGCCGCGTACCACGACGCGAGCACGACGATCTTGTCGCCCGTCCCGCTCGCGTCGATGCCGTCGCCGCATCGTCGATCGGGCTCGTCGGTGGCGATCACGGTGAGGTCTCCGGTCACCGTGCTGCCGGTGAGCGTGACCGGGGTGATGATGTTGCCCCCGGTGATGTAGAAGGTGCCCGGACAGGTTGCTCTTGTTCGCGGTGATGTAGGTGTTGAACGCGGTGTAGTCGGTCGGGAACGTCGAGTTGTACGTGTGCACCGAGGAGTAGTTGGCGGCGTTGAACGTGAAGGTCGGCATGACCTCGACTCTCGGACGCCTGCGTGCAGGTGTTCGGCGTCTTCGTCCCGCTGACGGTGGAGCGTGATCGCGCCCCACGCGGTCGCGTTCCCCGCGACGGTCCCGCCGCTGATCTTGTACTTGAGTGTGGCCGGGTCGTCGGTGCAGCCCGGCGTGCTCGACGACGCCTTGGCGTCGCCGCCGATCGAGCCGCCGTTCTGATGCCGCGCCGCTCGAGTTGTAGCCGCCGGACCACGCGTCGCCGTCGACGCAGGAGTTGTTGCCCATCGGATGTAGCCGGTCGCGGCGGTGACGTTGCCGCTGCCGACTCGATCGCGCTCGGCGCACGCGGGCTCGTCGACGGCCAGCACGGAGTTGTTGTTGCCGACCTCGAAGTTCGTGCCGGCGTAGACGTCACCGCAGACGTTGATGTTGTTCTTGGTGGTCACGTCGGACGTCGAGAACAGCGCGTACCGGAACGACAGCGGCGGCGCCATCGTGACGCGCAGGCGCCGGCTCGCCTGGAGCGCGCCCGCGGTGCCGACGGTGCCGACCGCGTCGATCTGGTAGCGGTTCCGCGTCTGGGCGACGATGCGGTACTGGTACGTGCCCTCGGTCGTGGTGCCGGTCTGCGTGCTCGACGGCACCACACCGCTCGGAGTTCTGCAGGTAGGCGATCGCCTCGTGGACGCCGGACTCGGCGACGTGGAGCGCCTGACCCCACGATCGGTTGTGCGCGGAGCTGGTCTGGTCGTGGAACGCCACGTACATCGTGGTGGTCGACGAACAGCGTCGCGATCATGCTCAGCATGATGACGGTGATGAGGGCGACGCCCTGCTTCGTCACGGCGGCGGAAGAGTCGGTTCACGATGTCGTTCCTGTCGAGGGCGGCGGTGCGGTTCCGGAGGTTGACCTTCGATTGCAGGGTGAGCGTGGTGTTGGGGCTCTTGAGCGGTGCCACCGAGAGATTGATCTCGACCCACTGGATGCCGGTCACGTCGGTGGCGCTCGTCGGGGTGAAGACGTCGGCGCTCGTGAGGCGCTTGAGCACGGTGTAGGCGGTGCCCGTACCGACCTTGCGGGTGAGCGTGCAGGTGGGCGTGCCGGCGTGCACGTGCCGGTCACGGTGTAGGTGACCGTCGTCGACGTGCCGTTGACGTAGGTGACGTAGGTGAGCGTGTTGCTCGGCGTGCTCGCGGGTTGCGTCACGCTCGTCGCCTGCCGGAGCTCCCGCGTCATCTTGTTGAGCGCGTTGCGCATGTCGTTGATGCTCGACGCTGCGGTCGGCCTGGAACGCCTGCGACTTCGAGATCGTGTCGAAGGAGTTGAACACGGCGAGCAGCACCACCATCAGCAGGGCCGTCGTGATCGAGACCTCGACGATCGTGACCCCGGCCTCGCCGGCGCCACCTCTACGAGCACTGCGTTCTTGGCGAGTTGGATGACCGAAGTCGCACTGGATTCGTTTCCGGCCGAGTCGTAGGCCTTGACCTTGTAGTAGACGGGACTGGTCTTGCTGTTCGTGGCGGTGTACGTGGGGCCCGAGCGTGCTGCCGTGCAGCGAGTAGGTCGTGCCGTCGGAGCTGACGTAGACGTGGTAGCCGACGAGGTAGGTGTCGCTGGACGCCGACCACGACAGCACCACCGTGCGCGTGCTGCCGTGGCAGGAGGCGGTGCGGCTGATCGATGCGGGTGTCGTCGGCGCGGTGGTGTCGAGGATGATCGACTGTGGCGTCAGCGACCACGGGGTTCCCGCGGCCCGCTGCGGGCGCGGCCGCTGATCGTCTTGGTGCCCTCGCCCGCGGTGAGGGTCCACGCCGAGCGTCGTGGTCGAGGCTCGTGTAGGCGAAGTCGGAGCCCCAGGTGGTGCCGCCGTCGTTGGAGAAGTTGACGTAGATGTCGGGCTGCCGCAGCCGGTCGAGCGACATCGTGAGCGTCACGGTGGCGCTCGCCGTGAACCCGATCGACGCGCCGCTGCTGCCGGCGACCGAGAAGCTGCCGCACGAGGTCGGGGTCGTCGTGGTCGTGGTCGACGGACGACGACGTGGTCGTGGTCGACGACGAGGTCGTCGTGGTGCGCGCTCGCAGCCGAGCGTCACGTTGCCGGAGGTGAGCACGACCGACTCGCGGAGCATCCGCGACTGCCCGACGGTCGGGACCGTGTGGTACTGCACGACGACGGTCAGGCGCTTGAGGTTCTGCGTCCCGGCGATCGACGGGTCGTCGACCCACGTGACGTACTGGTAGACGTCGACGACCGTCGTCCCGACGGTCACCGGGCTCTCGATGTGGTCCACCGGACCGCCGGGTGCGTCGACGATCAGCGCCTCGTTCTGCCCGTGCCGGTGACGTCGTAGTTCACGCCGTTGGTGCTGACGTAGTAGTCGGGGTTCGTCGGGTCGGTGCTGTGCGTCGGCTGGCTCGACAGCGCCATCGTGTCGTAGTCGACGTCGCGCAGCTCCTCGAGCCGCTGGTTCGCGACGGACTCCGCGACCTGGCGGGCGCGGGCGAGGGCGACCGCCTTGTAGTCGACGCCGATCGAGAGCGCGAGCCCGCTCATGACGATCGCGAGGATCGAGATCGCGACCATGAGCTCCACGAGCGTCATCCCGACCTCGGTGCGGGCGGGGAAGCCCTGGGCGCGCGCGCGTCGGCGCCGGAGCAGACGGGCGTGGAGGCTGGCGCGCACGGCGTGGGTCCCCTGGGGTCTTCCTCGAGCGGATCTGGGACGTCCCTTGGACGTTTCCTGCCTATCGGCAGGACCCGGATCGGACCTGAGGTACCCGTGCGGGTGAAGCGCTGGGCAATTCGGCCCACGCCACGGCCGGGATCACATGCCGGCCGGTACCGGGATCTCCTTCCAGACGGCGATCGCCCACGAGGCCGAGATCGGGGCGAGGAACTTCGGCGGGGACTGGTACTTCAGCCGTTGGTCGTACACGTAGCTCTTGCCGAAGCCGGTGCTGATCGATCCACCGGAGCCCGTGCCGACCGCGCCGCGGTAGCGCTGGGCGATCGCGCCGAGGATGTTGAGGGTGCCGAGCGGCGCGCCGAGGTTGTAGTTCTGCACCCGGAAGCTGTGGTTGACCGCGAGGATCGCGGCCTGCACCGTCGCGTCGTGGAAGTCGTCGTTGCGGGCGGACTCACCCGGGAAGTTGGCGTCGAGGTTGCACGACGAGCTCGAGCCCGAGGTGCACTTCACCGGGTGCCAGATCTCGATGTAGTTGTTCGCGATCAGGCCGAGGAGGTCGGTGCCGGCCGTCCCGCTGTTGTAGGTGAGGTTCCAGGTGACGTCGATGTTGTTCTCGGCGGCGACGCTGAGCTGGCCCTTGAGCGTGCCCTCGATGAACACGTCGCCGTCGCGACACCCGTAGTCGGTGATGTCGTTGGCGATCGGCAGCCCGAGCGGGTGGGCCTGACCGTTCACGCTGTACGGGCAGTTCTTCGTGTAGTTGGGATCGGTCTTCGTCGACGGCACGTTCTGCACGTAGATCACGCCGTTGGTCGGCAGCGACGTCTGGGTGGTGCCGTTGGTCGGACAGGTCGAGCTGTTGTTCGTCTGCTTGCTGAACGGGCTCTTCACCGTCATCTTGCCGCTCGCACAGGAGCTTGATGCGGGTCGGCCCCGTGTAGAGGCACCCGCCGGCAGCCGTGGTGGTCTCCGTCTTGAGTGCCGAGTTGCTCGGCGGCATCGAGAGCGGCGCGATGTACTGCGGGTCGCCCGGGTTGGCGAAGTCCGGATGCGTGCCGCCACAGCCCGACCGGTAGCGGGTGCCGTTGGTGTTCCAACTCGTCGACACGGTGCTCTTGAAGTCCGGTGACCCGCACATGAGGATGGCGTCGTTCGAGTGCACGGGCCCGTTGAGCGTGTCGGCCGAGATGAACTGGATGTCGTTGCAGTTGCTGTTGCGGCCGTCGTAATAGTGGTGCGCGCAGGCGTTCTGCGCCTGTGACGCGGTGTAGGGGTTGCCGGTGTACGACGCCGGGTCCTGGGTCTCGTAGTCGGTGAAGTAGAGGTAGTCGAGGAAGCTGCGCCGGCGCACGATCGACTGCACCGTCCGCTTCATCGCGCCGACCTTGCCCGTGCTCGTGACCGTGATGGTGCCGTCGATGCCGACCTTCGACACGTCGCGCGGTGTACCGGTACTGGCCCGAGGTGTTGCCCCCGGGGATGGCCACGTACTGGGAGAACGCGAGGTTGCCGTCCGGCGGAGGGTTGCTCGCGCTGTACGCGATGTAGTTGGCGTTCTCGTTGACGTGGAACTGGTAGTTGTCGAGTCCGGCCTCGGCCGCGCTCAGCGCGGACTGCCAGTCCTGGTCGCGCTTGGACACGTTCTGGGATCCGAGGCCGTACTGGATCGCCGCGACCGCCAGGGCGATCATGATCGTGAGCGCGAGGATGATGGTGATCATCGCCATGCCGTCCTCGTCACGCCGGAAGCGCGTCATCGTCGTCTCCTACGAACTCGGGGGCTGGTAGTCGACGTTCGGCAGCCGGACCTGGTTCACCAGGGTGACCGGGCGCAGCGGCAGCGTCGTCTGCTTGCGGACGACGAGCGTCACCTTCACCGAGTACACCGCCAGCAGGTTCTGCGCGCTCAGTGGTGTGGGCAGCGGGGTCGAGCTGCCCTGGGCGTAATACGTGAAGATCGGCTGGTTCGCCGCGTTGGCCACGAACCGGCCGACGTACCGGGGGGCCGGCGTGCCGGTGTAGGTGTAGTTGGGCGAGACCGATCCGGAGTCCGGGGCCCACGCCTGGGCGATCAGCTCGCTCGACGCGTCGACGTAGATGCGGATCTTGCGCGGGCCGCCGGTGGTGTTGTTGAGATTCGCGTAGAACGTGACGTCGTTGTTCGAGGCGGCGACGAAGGGCGAGGTCCCCGGTACGAGCCGGGTCGCGGTCCGGAGGTCCTTGGTCGTGACCGCCATCAGGGTGCGCGCCTCGTCCAGGTTCGCCAGCCGCGCCGTCTCGCCCGCGATCGCGTACTGCGTCGTGTCGATCGCCTTGTAGACGAACGTCATGACGATGCCGAGCAGCAGCACGGTCACCATCACCTCGCCGAGCGACGACTGGCCGCGCTCGTCGCGGCGGCGGAAGACGGACATCAGATCTTCACGTTCGCCACGGCGGTGGTGGCGACACGCGGGTCGAGGACCACCGTGGGCCACGAGCCGACCGGCGACTTCCCGCTGATCTGCAGCGACCACGTGCCGTACGGCAGCGCGATGGTCGTCGACGCGTTGACCGTGAAGGTCGCGGCGGTGAGCGTCTCGCCCGACGCACACTTCGGGTCGGCGGCGTGCACCGCGACCAACGTCACCGACGTCGAGCCGCTCGTCCGGGTGAAGTTGACCTGCACCGTCGCGGCGTCGACGGTGCCGGTGGTGGTGGCGCCGCGGGTGACCTCGAGCGGGTCGTCGCGCACCGCACCCGGCCAGTACCGGACGCCGCTCGCGTTCGTGCCCTTGGGGTCCGCGTCGGCGCAGTCGCCGGCCCAGACTTCGAAGCCGTCGTTGAACGGGAACAGGTTGGTGATGGTGCGGCGTGGTGCCGGTGCCGGTGAAGGCCTTGGTCCCCGACGGGAGGTAGCCGGTGTTCCCGAGTGAGACGGCCATGGCGTTCGCCGGGGTGCCGCCGTTGATCCCCGCGATCGTGAGCGCGAGCGTGGCGGCCTGGTCGTAGTCGAAGGACTTCTGCGTCACCTGGCCGACGGTCACCCCGGCGGTCTGGCTGGGCGACGACATGCCCTGCGCGTCGACGTACCCGGCGGTGTTGAGGCTGACGGTGTAGGTCCCCGGTGCGAGGAACCCGAAGAACGCGCAGCCGGCGCTCGCCGCGTTGGCGTCGGTGGTGGTGAGGGTGCGATCGACGCCGGGGCCCTGTACGCGGACCGGCACGCCACCGAGTGGGACCGGTGGCGAGCTGCCGTCGTTGACGCGCACGGCGATGTGTCCCGTGGCGGCGCTGTAGCTGCCGATCGGCGGCGCGAGGATCGTGGTGGTCCGCACCGGCTGGATCGCCTTCATGTTGGTCCAGCTCACGTCGACGGTGGCCCGCAGCACCTGGGGGGTCGTGGTCGTGGAGTCGCACTCACCCTGGGTCGCGCTGGCGCCGACCCACTCCAGGTTCTGCCCGACGGTGAAGGGCACCCCGTCGACGTAGACGGTCTGGTCGGGGGCCTGGCCGATCGTGAGGGACGCGAACGGCGTCTGGCGGATGCTGTCCATCTGTTGCGCCGCCAGGTTGGCCGCGACGGTGCGCTCGCGGTTGTTGCGGGCGAGGGCGAGCCCGGCGCCGATGCTCACGACCACACCGCCGATGAGGATGCTGAAGATCGTCATGCTGACGATGAGCTCGATGAGCCCGAACCCGCCCGCGCGCGTGTCGACGGGGGTCGGAACGGGCGCGGCCGGACCCGCCGGCGACCGTGCGATCCTTGATGAGCGGTGCCGCATCCGACGTCCTCGTGGGCGGTTCTGGCCCATCCGACATCGGGTCCGGTTCGTACCGGTGTGAGTCCTACGACCCGATCTTGGACGTCTCCCGACCCAATCTTCGATCGGCCCCGCGCGCCCGCCTCAGGGCGTTCCGGCGCGCCTCGCCGCGTGGGCACCGGCGCGGCGGCCGAAGAAGCTGCCGTCGCCGAGGGAGATGCCGCTCACGTAGCCGTCGGCGGCGATCCCGGCGGTGGACCGGCCGGCCGCGAACAGACCCGGGACCGCTCCGCCGGCACCGGTGAGCACGCGTCCGTCGACGTCGGTGGCGAGACCACCGAGCGTGAACGGTGCGTAGATGGCACCGCCGTCGACCCGCAGGTCGACCGCGCCGAACGGTGGTCGTAACGGCACGACGAAGGGCGCCATCTTGTGCTGCTCCGGGTCCTCGCCGCGTTCGGCACCCGCGTTGTACGCGCGGACGGTCTCGGCCAGCGCGGCCTCGGGGAGCCCGATGTCGCGTGCGAGCTCCTCGGGGCTCTCGGCCGCCCACTGCAGGCGCATGCCCACGAAGTTGACCTCGAAGATCTCCTCGCTGACGATCATGAAGATCTCGCCGTCCTGCTCGAGCAGCGCGCGCATCCCGATGCGGCCGGTGTAGGTGTCCTCGTTCACGAACCGACGACCGTCGCGGTTGACCAGCAGGGCGCGCGCGAGCCGGTGCGGTGGGCCGATCGGCAGCGCACACTCCACCGCGTCCATGTTGCGCAGCGCCCCGCCCGCGCCCTGCCCGAGCCGGATGGCCCGACCGTCGTCGTTGGGCTGCCCGACCCGCCACGCCTCGTTCGGGCGCAGGGCCGGCGGGCAGTAGTGCGCCAGCATCGCGTCGTTGTGGACGAAGCCGCCCGCGGCGAGGACCACACCGCCGCGCGCTCGGATCGCACGGTCGGCACCGTCGACGGACGCGACCACGCCGACGACACTGCCGTCGTCGACCACCAGGCGCTCGACGCGCGCGTCGGTACGAGCCTCGGCGCCGGAGCGCTCGTGTGCACGGCCGAGGCAGTCCATGAGGAATCCGCCGGCGGTGTCGGGGAACTGCGGATGGTGACCACGAGGCACCGGGTCGGCGACCTCGGTGAACGGCCACGAGTCCTCACCACCCGAGAAGACGAGACCGGAGTCGTCGAACGGCTCGCGGTTGGGCTCGTCGTTGAACTGCCCCTTGAACGGCACCCCGTGCTCGACCAGCCAGTGGTAATGGGCGACCGATCCTGCGCAGTACTCGTGGACCTTCGTCGGGTCGGTGCGCGCGCCGGCGGCCGCGAGCAGGAAGCGCTCCATGTTCTCCGCGCTGTCGTCGTAGCCGCACGCCGTCTGCACCGGCGTGCCGCCGCCGAGGTAGATCAGGCCGCCCGAGAGCGCGGACGTGCCGCCCGCGGCGACGCCCCGTTCGAGCGCGAGCACCGACGCGCCGGATTCGGCCGCCGCGATGGCGGCGCAGGTGCCGGCCACGCCCAGCCCGACGACCACGACGTCGGCCGTCTCGGCGAACGTCACCTCCGACGCGGCGACCGGCTCGATCGCCCCGACCTGGTCGCTCGTCACGCGCGTCCCTCCACCGCACTTTGCGGCTGCAGGGTGCCGAATTCGCACATCGACAGCCACAAGGTCGTGATGGCCGGCATCAGAACCTCGAGATGACCGTGTCGGCGAACCATGCCAGCGAGTCGATGCGGTTGCCGAGGTCGTCCGGGTCCTTGCCGGTGAAGTACCAGGGCACGCACTGGATCTCGGTGACGCCGACGTCGGCGAGGCGTCGGTACCCGTCGACGTCCCACGCGTCGGTGGGCAGCGCGTTGATCTCGAACGGGACGTCGGCGCGCCCGTACCCCGCGCGCAGGTCGCGGAGACGCTCACACGCGTGCGTGATCTCGGCCGTCGTGTTCTGCACCGAGATCCAGCCGTCGGCGAGGCGCGCCGCCCGCTCGAAGCCCGGCTCGCTCAGCCCTCCGACGTAGATCGGGACCGGCTGCTCCGGGGCGGGCGACATCATCAGGCGGTCGAAGTCGTAGTGGTTCCCGTGGTACTCGACCCACTTCGGGCCGCCGCCGCTGCACACGAGCTTGAGGATCTCGATCATCTCGTCGGCCCGCTTGCCGCGCGTGCGCATGTCGTTGTGGGTCCAGGCGAACTCCTCCGGGATCCACGACAACCCGACGCCGAGCCCGACGCGGTCGTGCGACAGCGCCGCCATCGAGGACAGCTGCTTCGCGACGCTCAGGGGCTCGCGGATCGCGAGCTTCACGACGTTGGTGAGGAAGCGGATGCGCTCGGTCACCGCGACCATCGCGCTGATGGAGACGAACGGGTCGGGGAACGACGTCTCGGGCGCCCAGAAGCGGCCGCCGTCGGCGGAGTACGGGTAGTCGGCGGAGACCTGCTCGGGATAGAAGATCGAGTCCGGGACGGTGATGGTGTCGAACCCCGCGGCCTCGGCCGCGCGCGCCATCGGCAGCAGGTGGTCGACCGGGAACATCGGGAACGCGACGGTCCAGCGCACGATTACAGGTCCGCCAGCCCGAGGGCGAGGTTCGCCTCCTCGAGGCCGCCGTCGACCTCGAAGATCTTGCCGGTGACGAAGCTGGCGGCCGGCGACGCCAGGTACAGCGCGCACAGTGCGATGTCGTCCGGCTGGCCGAGCCGCTTCAGTGGGGTGCCGTCCACCATCTGGTTGCGGATGCCGTCGTCGGTGAGCACGGTCTCGAGCGCACTGGTGGCGATCGAGCCCACGGCGATGCCGTTCACCCGGACCTTCGGGGCGAGGTCGGCGGCCATCAGGCGGGTGAGGTGCGACAGCGCGGCCTTGGCGGTGCCGTACGCGCTGAAGCCCCGGTCGCGCAGCCGCCCGATGGCGGAGGAGATGTTCACGATCGCGCCCTCACCCTGCTCGAGCATCTGGGGGACGGTCGCCTTGGAGAGCACGAAGGCGGTCGTGGTGTTGAAGTGGAACGCCCGCTCGAGGTAGCCGGGGCTCGTGTCGAGGAACGGTCGCGGCGGCGTCCCGCCGGCGTTGTTCACGACGATGTCGATCCGACCGAACTCCTCGAGCGCGGCCGACGCGAGCGCCTCGATGTTGGCGTTCTCGAGCACGTCGGTCGGCACCACGAGCGCGCGTCGCCCGAAGCCTCGGACGTCGGCGGCGACGGCCTCGAGCTGCTCCGCGGTGCGTGACGCGAGCACCACGTCGGCACCGGCCTCGGCCAACCCGCGTGCGGTGGCGGCGCCGATGCCGCGTCCGGCGCCCGTCACGATCGCGACCCTGTCGTCCACTCGGAAGCGCTCGAGCACGCCGTCTCCTCTCCGCAGTGCGGGGGACGGTAGCCCGCGAGCGCGACGCCGAGCGTGGTCGACCCGTGTGCCCGTCGGACCTCCTTCCCCCGTGCCCCGACCGGGGCCGGATACCGTCGCAAGGTGGCGGAGGCGGAGGGAACGGCGCCGGTCGGGCGCGTCATCGGGACGGAGGACAGCACCCCGCTGTCGTTCTGGGTCGCGCTCGCACCCGACCAGTACCTCCAGCTCGACGACGTCGTGGTCACGGACCGTGAGCTCCCCGGCGCCGAGGGCTCGGTCCGGCTCTCCGGGGTGGTGACGCAGGTCCGCGCCCGCCAGGAGGGTGCCCGCTTCGACTCCGACGTCTTCCTCGTCGCCGACGGCGTGCTCCCGGCGGAGACCGTCGAGGCCGCCGAGGTGAGCACCACCCGCCTCGAACCGGAGACGTTCGTCCCGCCGCGGCCCGGCGCAGCCGTGCGGCGCGCGGTCGGCGAGGAGCGGGACCACGCCCTCCTGTTCGACGCGATGGAGCACAAGATCCCCATCGGGCTCGGGCGCGACGGCGCGCCGCTGTACGCCAATGTCGACTTCATCGACGGCACGCGCGGCGCGCACGTGAACATCAGCGGGGTCTCGGGCGTTGCGACCAAGACCACGTACGCGACGTTCCTGCTCTACTCGCTGTTCCACTCCGGTGCGCTGCGCGCCGAGGCCGCCAACACGAAGGCGCTGATCTTCAACGTGAAGGGCGAGGACCTGTTGTTCCTCGACCACGCGAACGTTCGCCTCGACGCGGAGCAGGAGGCCCGCTACCGGGCCCTGGGCCTCCCCGCGGGCCCGTTCGAGAGCGTGGCGATCAAGGCGCCGCCCCGCCGTGGTGATCCCAACGCCGGTCCGGACACCGCCACCCGTGCGCGCGGCGTGTCGTCGTACTTCTGGACGATCGAGGACTTCGTCCAGGACGAGCTGCTGCCGTTCGTGTTCGCCGACGCGGAGGACGAGCGTCAGCAGTACACGATGGTCATCCACCAGGTGATGCGCCGGCTCGCGGACGGCGAGGCCGTGGGCGACGACGGGCAGTGGAAGGTCGACGGCGTCACCCTGCGCACCTACCACGACCTGGTGGAGCTCGTGGTCGACCGCCTGAACGACGACGAGACCGCGATCGACTGGGCCGGCCGCGCGATCGGCTCGGGCACGATCAACGCGTTCATCCGCCGGCTCCTGTCGTCGCAGCGGTCGCTCGGCGCGCTCGATCCGCGCCGACGTCGCCCGACGCGAGGACCGGATGATCGACACCGTGACCGGCGCGCAGGTCACCGTGGTCGACATCCACAACCTCACCGACCGGGCGCAGCGGTTCGTGGTGGGTGTCACCGTGAAGCGCGCGTTCGAGAACAAGGAGGAGACCGGCACCCGCACGCCGCTGCTCTTCCTCGTGCTCGACGAGCTCAACAAGTACGCGCCGCGCGAGGGGACGAGCCCGATCAAGGAGATCCTGCTCGACGTCGCCGAGCGCGGCCGGAGCCTCGGGATGATCCTCGTGGGCGCGCAGCAGACCGCGAGCGAGGTGGAGCGGCGCGGTGATCGCGAACTCGTCGCTGCGGGTCGCGGGCCGTCTCGACCCCGCGGAGGCGATGCGACCTGAGTACGGGTTCCTCTCGACGGTCCACCGCGAGCGGGCGCGCATCGCGAAGCCGGGCACGATGTTCGTCTCGCAGCCGCAGCTGCCCGTCCCGTTGGTGGTGGAGTTCCCGTTCCCGGCGTGGGCGACGCGGCCCGAGGAGCGCTCCGCCGGCGCCGACGCCGCCGACCCCTTCGAAGGCCTGCCGTGAGCGGACGTCACGGCTCATGAGGATCCTGCACACGTCCGACTGGCACGTGGGCAAGACCATCCGCGGTGAGTCCCGGCTCGCCGAGCACGTCGGCGTGCTCGCGGAGATCGCCGAGATCGCGGCGACCGAGGCCGTCGACCTGATCGTCGTGGCCGGCGACCTCTACGAGTCGGCGGCGCCGTCCGCCGAAGCCGAGGCGGTGGTCACGCGGGCCCTCCTGACGCTGCGTGCGGTGGCGCCCCTCGTGGTGATCGCAGGCAACCACGACAACCCGGCGCGGTTCGAGGCGGTCCGCCCGCTCGCGGCCGCCGCGGGGATCGAGGTGCGCGGCCGCGTGGCGCGGCCGGACGCCGGTGGCGTGGTGACGATCGATACCGTCGGCGGCGAGCGGGCACGCGTCGCGCTGCTGCCGTTCTGCTCGCCGCGGTACTCGGTCCGCGCCGCCGAGCTCATGGCCCTCGACGCCGCGGCCGCGGCCGGCGAGTACGCCGACCGGCTCGCGGCGATCGTCGGCGCGCTGTGCGCCGACCCGGAGCCGGGCACGGTCAATCTCCTCGTCGCGCACTGCATGGTGCGCGGTGGGGTCACCGGCGGCGGCGAGCGCGACGCGCAGACCGCGTTCGAGCCCTACTGGCTCTCGGCCGCCGCGTTCCCGCCGTCGCTCGCGTACGGCGCCCTCGGCCACCTGCACCTCGCGCAACGGGTGCCCTCGGGTGCGCCGGTCTGGTACTCCGGCGCACCGGTGCAGGTCGACTTCGGCGAGGCGGGGGCCGGCAAGCACGTGCTGGTCGTGGACGTCACCGCGACCACGCCGGCCCGGGTGCGGGAGGTGCCACTGCGCACCGGCACCGAGCTGCGCACCGTGACCGGCACCGTCGCCGAGCTCGAGGCCCTCGCCGCCACCGACCCCGACGACGCCTGGCTGCGCGTGCGGGTCGACGGCCCCGGCCGGGCCGGGCTCGCCGACGACGTGCGCAGATGGCTCGGGGAGCGGGTCGTCGAGGTGCGGGTGCTCGGGGACCGCGAGCGGGTGGGACCCGGGATGGCCACACGCGAGGGCCGGACGCCCCACGACCTGTTCGCCGCGTACCTGGCCGAGCAGGAGATCGACGATCCGCGACTGGCGACCCTGTTCGCCGAGCTGCTCGACGCGGAGACGAGCGCGTGAGGCCGGTCCGCGTGACGATGGTGGGCTTCGGCATCTTCGCCGACGAGGTCACGGTCGACTTCGACGGCGTCGACGTGTTCGCGCTCGTGGGGCCGACCGGGTCGGGCAAGAGCACGATCATCGACGCGATCTGCTTCGCGCTCTACGGATCGGTTCCCCGTCACGACGACCGGCGCGCGGTCGCGGGCGCGGTCCACGTGCTCGCCTCCGAGGCGAAGGTCGCGCTGGAGTTCGAAGTCGGTGGTGTGCGCTACGTCGCGGTACGCGTGATCCGGCGCGACGCGAAGGGCCGGGCGTCGACGCGCGACGCGCGTCTCGAGGCGGTCGACGGCGACGTCCTGGCGGGGTCGGCGCGCGAGATGGAGCCCGCCGTCGTGGCGCTGCTCGGTCTCGACTTCGAGCAGTTCACGCGGGCCGTCGTGCTCCCACAGGGCGAGTTCGCCCGCTTCCTGCACGACAAGCCGGCCGCCCGGCAGGACCTGCTGAAGCAGCTGCTGGGGCTCGACGTGTACGAGCGCATGATGCAGCGGGCGCGGGCGCTCGCCGCCACCCGCGAGGCGGCGGTGGCGCACGACCGCGCCCGCGTGGTGCAGCTCGCGGGCGCCACTCCGGAGGCCCGCGTCGCGGCCGAGTCGAGGGCGGGCGAGCTGGAGGCCGCCGCCGGCCGGTGGGAGACGGTGCGGTCGACCCTCGCCGAGGCCAACGGGCGCGCGTCCGCCGCCGACCGTGACGCGGCCGCTGCGACCGCGCGGGTCGACGCGCTGAGCGCCCTCGCGGTGCCGGAGGGTGTGACCGAGGTCGCGGACCGCCTGTCGACCGTCGACGCCGAGGTACGGGCCGCGTCCGCCGCGGTCGCGGCGGCCGTCACCGCGTTGACGGCGGCGGACGCGGCGTTGGCCGCGTTGGGTCCGAGGGAGGCGATGACCCGCGTCCTGGCCGACCACGAACGCGCGTCGCGACTCGACCGTGAGCTCGCCGCGGCGCGCGACGCCGCGAAGCTCGCGGCCGAGTCGCGTGCGGCGGCCGTCGACGCCGCCACGGCCGCGGATGCGCACATGGAGTCGCTGCGGACGGCGAACGCGGCGTGGACCGTCCGCGCCCACCTGGTCGCGGGGGAGCCGTGTCCCGTCTGCGAGCAGGCAGTGGCGGCGGTGCCGACCGGCGAGGCGCCGGAGGCCTGGGCCGGCGCCCGCGACGCCGCCAGGGCCGCCCGCGCCGAGGCCGACGAATGCACGGCGGCCGCGCTGAGGGCCGAGGTCGCGTGCACCCGGCTCGAGGACGAGTTCGCCGAAGTCCGCGACCGCCTGGCCGACGCGCCCGACGCCGAGGCCGCGCGGTCCGCGCTCGCGCGCTTCGACGAGCTCGCCGCCGCGGTGACGGCGGCACGGGCGAACGAGCAGACCGCCCGGACGCGTGAGGCCGAGGCCCGGCATGCTGCCGAGAACCTCGCCGTCGCGCGCCGTGCGGCCCGCGAGCACTACCGCGCCGCACGCGACGCGCTCGCCGCGGTCGGCCTCGCCCCGCCCGCGGAGACCGATGCCCTGGCCGACGACTGGGCTGCGCTGGTCGAGTTCGGTGCGGCCGCGCGGCCGGAGCACCGCGAGGCCGCGGCCGCGGCTTCGGCGGCCGCGAGCACCGCCCGCGCCGAGGTGCAGCGCCACGTCGCCACCCTTGCCGAGGAGGCCACTGCGCTCGAGCTCACTGTCGCGTCCGACGTGACCGTCGACGGGCTGGTGACCGCGGCGCGCATCGCCGCCGGTCGGGCGCGGGACGAGACCGCGCGCCTCGAGGCCGACCTCGCCGAGCGGGCGCGCCTGGAGGCCGGCATCGGCGACCAGCAGGACGAGGCCGCCGTCGCGGCTGCGCTCGCCGGGCTCCTCGACGCGCGCCACTTCGAGCAGTGGCTCGTCGCCGAGGCGCTCGCCCGCCTCGTGGATGCGGCGTCGGCGCGGTTCCTGGAGCTCTCCGCTGGCCGGTTCTCGTTCGCGTTCACCGAGGGCGCCCGGGACCTGCTCGTGGTCGATCACGGGCAGGGAGACGAGCAGCGCTCCGTCCGCACCCTCTCCGGCGGCGAGACGTTCCAGGCGTCGCTGGCGCTCGCGCTCGCACTGTCCGACGAGCTCGCCGACGCCGCCGCGGGCCGAGCTGCGCGCCTCGAGTCGATCTTCCTCGACGAGGGCTTCGGCACCCTCGACGCGGAGACGCTCGAGACCGTTGCGGCCACGATCGAGAACCTCGGCGCGGTCGACCGCATGGTGGGCATCGTCACGCACGTGCCCGAGCTCGCGGCGCGGATGCCGGTGCAGTACCGGGTGGCCCGCCACGGGCGCTCGTCGACCGTCGAGCGGATCGACGCATGACTCGTCTTCTCGACGAGATCGAGGGTCATGACCCTCGAGACGGGCGACAGGACGAGGGGGAGTGGGCGTGAGGTTCTCGGTCGATCCGTGGGACCCGAGCTACGGCGGATCGGTGGAGACCGACCTCGACCCGAGCGAGGTCGTCGTCGACGCGGGGACGGAGGTCGCGCCCGACGCGTGGGGTCCGATCGAGGTGGCGGCGGACCCCGCCCCCGAGGTGCTCTTCGTCGACGGCGTGCGCCGCATCGACGCGAGGGTCTGGATCACCGACGACGAGGGCGTCTCCGACCCTGGTGTGTGTGCGAGCTACGCGGCCGGTGTCGTGCGCGCGGGCGAGCGCGCCGAGGTGGTGCAGACCGCGGTCCGGCGCGGCGTCTTCAGCGCGTCACGGGCGATGCGGCCCATCGACACGCACCACGCGGGTGTCGCCTACCGCGCGCACGCCGCCGCCGACGGGTCGCCGGAGGCGCTGTGGATCGCGATCCAGGAGCAGATGGCCGTCGTCGAGATCGAGATGGCCGGTGCCGCGCGACGAGAGGTCGACGCCGACGCCCTCGTGCTCCTCGACGGCCCGGTCACCAACCGCACCCACATCGACGGCGCGGTCGGCGTCATCAAGACCCACGCCACCGCGTACCTGCCCCGCGAGCTGCACCTGATGGTCGGCGACCTCCCGGAGCGGTGCCGCACGCCGATGTTCACCATCGGCGGCCGGGGGAGCCGGCACTCCTGGTACGTGCGACTGCCCGGCGCTCCGGACGCGCCGTGGGCCGGGGTGGTGCGGTGCGAGTGCGCCGCGTCGCTCACGCCGGCCGACGCGCTCGTGCTCGCGGAGACGGTGACCGCGACCCTGCCCCGCTACGCCAGCGAGGCGCACAAGGAGGCCCGGGCGCCCCAGAACCTGTACCCCGTCGGAGGCCTCGAACGAGAGTTGCGGCGCCGGCTCGGCGATCCCGACATCCTCTACCGCGCGCTCCGGCGTGCCGCCCACACCGCGCTCACCGCCTGATTCGTCTCGTACCCGTTCCCACGTCGCACGCCCGGGCCCCCGCCTGCGTGGTCGAGGACCCGAAGCGCCCCTACGGGCCCGACCACCCGCGGTCGGTGACGCCGGTCTCGTAGCAACCGAGCAGGTGCTCCAACCACGCGCGCGACTCGCGCAGTCCTCCGGGTCGGTTCCGGGCGAGCCACAACCGCTCGTGCTCGGTGATCACCGGCCGCAGCGCGTCGGCGAGGTCGGCACGTGCGGGCGCACCGACCGTCCCGAGTGCGCCACCGACGTCGAGGCGGGCGCGGGCGTCGGCGGTGAGCACGCGGACGAGCGCCATCGCGTTGCGCAGCTCCGCCGCGAGCAGGTCGGCGTCGGGCCGGCGCGCCCCCGAGCGGGTGAGCCGTGCCTCGAGCGCGTCGAGGTCGGCGTCGACCGCGTCGTACTCGTCGGCGCGCGCACCCTGGAGTGGGCCCCGGCCGAGGTCGAGCTGCGGGAAGTAGAGCGGGAGCACGAGCGACGCCACGTTCCAGACCTGCGGCGTGAGCCGTCGGTGGACGTCGCCGAGCGCGACGACGATCGCGCCGAGCTCGCCGGTGGGGTCGTCGTAACAGTGCGCGCTCAGCGCGGCGCCGAGGTCGAGGTCGCGGTTGGTCGCCGCACACCAGCCCATCGCCGCTCCGTACGCGAGCCCGGGATCGCTCACCGGCAGGTACTGGAGATGACCGTTGTCGCCCCAGTCGGTGTTCAGCAGGCCGCCGGCGTCGTGGGCCCGGCCCGCGTCCACCGCCTCGGCGATGTCGGCGCGCATGTTGGTGGTGCGACCGAGGATCGTGAGCCACGCCGAGGTACCCGGCGCAACCCACCGCGCGACTCCGGCGTCGGCGAACGCCGTGAGGCGCGAATCCCACGGGTGGCCGGCGTCGTAGCCCCACTCGCACACGGTGACGCCGTCCGGGAGCTCGCCGAGCCGGTCAGGATGCGGGGCGAGGATGTCGCCCCAGACGAGCAGCTCGCGACCGGCGACCTCCGGCAGCGCCCGCAGCGTCGACACCCAGGCGAGGTAGTCGTCGAACCGCTCGTGAGGCAGCTCCCACGGCTCGTCGAGCCCGACGTGCACGTACCGGGAGTCCGAGAAGTTCGGGAGCAGCTCCGCGAGCAGGCCGCGTACGAGCGCCAGCGACGCGGGATCGGTCGGCTCGATCGTGCTGGGCGGTCGCCGCATGCCCATCATCACGTAGCCCTCGGGATCCATCGCCAACGCCCGGTACGGCGCGTGGAGCAGCCAGCGGTTCATGTGCCCGAGGCAGTTCTGGTTCGGGACGAGCGCCACGTGCCGGGCCGCGCAGTACGCGTCGAGCTCGCGGATCTCCGCGGCCGTGAGCGGGCTCGCGTCCCGCCACACCAGCTCGTGGTCGGCGTAGGCGAAGGTGTGCTCGGCGTAGAGCTCGAGATGGTTGACCTTCCACTCGGCGAGCCGGTCGACGATCTCGTACAGCGTCGCCATGGTCGGGACCTTGTCGCGCGACACGTCGAGCATCACCCCGCGCTCGGCGAGGTCGGG
This sequence comes from uncultured Acidimicrobiia bacterium, assembly GCA_963756815.1. Classification (GTDB taxonomy): domain Bacteria; phylum Actinomycetota; class Acidimicrobiia; order IMCC26256; family JAENVU01; genus JAENVU01. The sequence continues at coordinate 328,845 of CAVWPR010000005.1, read as the reverse complement.
CCAGTCGCGCACGGTGCCGACGGGGACCCGGCCGTCGTGCACGCCGGGCGAGCTGGGTGAGGGTGGCCCGCCCGTAGCGCTCGCCCGCGGCGTCGGCCGCCTCGAGCGCGATCCCGTCGGCGGTGATCGACAGCGCGTAGCCGTCGCGCGGGAGACCGGCGGCGCCGACGGTGACACGCGGTTCCGACGAGCGGGACGGTCTCCCCGCCGAGGTCGACCTCCCGCGGCACCGGCAGCAGGGTTCACGTCATTCCCGCTCTCCGCCCTTCGGGCTGGGCCGCTCGGGCCCCACTCGGCCCGCGCGGCATCGGTGCTCCGGGGTTCCGGCCTCGCTCACGTCAGCTCCTTGCGGTAGACGAGGAAGACCCGGCCGATCGTCGCGCCGACCGCGCGCGTACGGCACGACCGGCCCGACCCACGACACCTCGGCGTGGGTCCCACCTGCCCGGCGCATCTCGTGGAGGGCGCCGAGCAGCGGGGCCACGCCCGCGCCGCGGCCCATGAGGTCGGGCCGGACCGCCACCGGCCCGACGAAGCCGGCGCGGGTCACGTCGTGGGCGCAGACCGCGGCCAGCGCCGCGGTCGTCGTCGGCGACGACGAGTCCGCCCTGGTCCAGCGCGCGGAGGAGCTCGGCCCGCCAGAAGTCCCAGTGGCGGCCGGCCCACTCGTCGATCGCCGCCCGGTCGGCGGCGCCGGCCACCCGCCAGCCGCCGGGATCGGGCGGCAGACCCGCGAGGTCGACGTCCATGTTGAAGTTGGCGTCGACCCGCTGGTACCTCAGCCGCTCGAACAGGCAGACCGCGCCGAGCTCACGGGTGTCGATGCCGGCCCACAGGTAGTGCGGCGCGTCCGCCCCGACGGTCACGCTGACGGGCGCCGGCCGCCCGCAGGTCGGCCTCGGCCGCGGCCACGAGGGCCCGCCCGATGCCCCGACCCCGCCAGGCCGGGTCCACCGCCAGGAAGCGGATGAACCCGTCGTCGCCCGCGGTCACCGATGCGACGACGCCTCGGTCGGGGTCGCCCCGGACCGTCGCCGGTTGGTCCGGCGCGTCGAGGGCGGCGCGCAGCTCGTCGGTGGTCGGCGGATCGAGGAGGGATCGTCGTGCGAGCGCCGCGATCGCACCGAGAGAATCTTTGTCGAGCTCCCCCGTCTCCACCGGGCCAAACGTAGGCGACGGTCACACGCGGACGCGATCAAGGCGCGAGCCCTCGGGTGTCGATAGGCCTATGTGACCGACGAGAGATCACCCGAGGAGCCGACCACCTACGTGAGCATCGACCAGGAACTCCGCGCTCGCATCGCGAACGAGCAGGCGCTCGCCGACCTCCCCGGTCGCGGCGTCGCCACGCTCCAGGCGATCCACCGCCGGCGCCACCAGATCGCGTTCGTCGCGGGCCTGGTCGCGATCGGGGTCATCGTCGCGACCCTGGTGTCGGAGAAGGTCATCGACATCGGGGCCGACAGCTGGATCGACGCCGACGTCATGCGGTTCGCCCTGGCCGGCTTCGGCCTCGGGATCGTGCTGTACGCGTTCGACAAGGACCGGCACCTCCGCCGCGTCGTCGCCCAGCGCGAGCGCATCTACGAGCTCGACTGCGAGATCGCGGGCACGCTGCTCAGCGCGGGCCTGGTGCTCGACGCGGTCACCGCCGTCCACGCCGAGCTGGCCCTCGACCGCCTGCTGCCCACCGTGGTGGACCAGGGCCGGAACCTCATCGGTGCCGACCGGGGCGTGCTGTTCATCGAGGAGCCGGGCCGGCCGATGGAGCCCGTGATCGACCCCGACGGCATCGCCACGAGCGCGCAGCCGATGGTGACGCTCGTCGGCGAGCGCCGAGCGGTCGTCGGCGTGGTGGAGGGCTCGACGATCGACATCGGCGTGCCGATCACCGCGGGGGCCGCGCTGCTCGCGGTCCTCGTCCTCCCGGGCGTCGTCGCGAACGCGCTCACCGCCGACACGACCGAGGTGCTGACGCGCTTCGGGGCCGCGGCCGGAGCCGCGCTCGTGAACGCGCGGCGCTACGAGGCCGCGATGTTCCTGCTCGACGTGGCGTGACGCTTCGGCCGATATCTAGACGGCCCAGGGGTAGTCGCCCTCGGGCCAGCCGACGACGCCTTGTCGGCGCGCAGGGCGTCGATCTCGGCGGCGTCGTGGCCGAGCCACGCGAGGATCTCACGGGTGTGCTGGCCCACGAGCGGCGGCGGCCGCTCGGCGGTGTACGGCGCGTCCGAGAACTGCACCAGCTCGCCGAACTGGCGCACCATCCCCATCATCGGGTGCTCGTACTCCGCGACCAGCCCGAGCGCGACGTTGTCGGCGTCGTGGAGCACGACCTCGCCGCCGAGGGTGTCGAGCGGGATCTCGTTGGGCACGCCGGCGTCGTCGAGCGCGTGACTCCACGACACGCTCGTGCGGCCCAGGAACCTCGGCGCGAGCAGCGTCTCGAGCTGCGTGCGGTGCTCACGCCGGAGCTCGGCCACCGCGAACCGCTCGTCGTCGGCCAGCTCGGGCGCGCCGAGCGCGCCGCAGAGCGCGACCCACTCCGATTCCTTCACCGCCGCGATCTGGATCCAGCCGTCCTGGGTCTCGTACAGGCGGTAGCAGGCGTCGATGCCGTGCTGGCCCTGGTCGAGGCGCGGCCGTTCGACCGGCTCGCCGTCGACGAGCAGCGCGTCGGACGCGAACACCGCGCCGCCGTCGAGGAGCGACGTCCACAGCTCCTGGCCCTCACCGGTGACGCGCTGGTGGTACAGCGCCGCGAGGCAGCCGACGACCGAGAGCATCGCGTTCGCGGCGTCGGTCATCCCGAAGCGGTAGTACAGCGGCGCGTTGCCGGTGTGCACCGCGCCCGCCTCGTACTCGAGCCCTGCCGCCGCCTGGTACAGCGGGTCGAGCCCACCGAAGCGTGCGAGCGGGCCCTCGAGCCCGTACGCCCACGTGTTGCAGTAGACGACGTCGGGGTTGACGGCCAAGGCGTCGGCGTACCCGATGCCGAGCTTGTTCGCCACGCCGGCGGTCATGTTGTGGTGGACGATGTCGGCGCGCTCGATCAGCTCGAGCGCGAGGTCGTGGCCCCGCGGCGTCTTCAGGTCGATCGCGACCGACGCGCTTGCCGCGCTGGCAGCCGAAGAACGGCTTGCCCGCGAGGCGCATGCCGTCGCCGGTCACGGGCTCGACCTTGATCACCTCGGCGCCGAGGTCGCCGATGATCATCGGCCCGAACGGGCCGGCGAGGTACTGGCCGAAGTCGACGAGGAGCACACCGTCGAGCGCGCCCATCAGACCGCTCCTCCCGTGATCGTCGCGAGCTCGGCGTCGGAGTAGCCGAGCGCGCCGAGGATCTCGCGGTTGTGCTGGCCGGGGAGCGGTTGCGGCCCCGTGATCGCGCCCGGCGTGCCGTGCAGGTTGATGGGCACGCCGATCTGCGTGGTGCTGCCCGAGCTCGGGGTCGTCGACCGTGGCCACCATGCCGTTGGCGACGAGCTGGGGATGCGGGTGCCCGGTGCTGCCGAGCGCCTCCTCCATCGTGATGACCGCCTCGATCGCGTGGTTGTGCGACTGGAAGCTCTCCACCAGCTCGTCGCGGTCGTGGGTGAGGTACGCGGCCCGGCGCGCGACGGTGAACCGCTCGCGCTCCTCGGGCGCCATCGTGAGGAAGGTCATCGGGTCGGGCGGGTCCTCGAGGCCGAGCAGCTCGTCCTGGCTCTTCGTCGGGGTCAGGCCGCTCATCACCGACGAGTGCACCCACTCCCCGTTCTGCACCTCGAAGAGCATCTGCTGGTGGATGCCGGGCGGGTAGCTCTTGCCCATCAGGTCGTGGAACGCAGCCGGCGCCTTCTCCACGTGCTGCCAGATCTGGGTGGTGTAGAGGAGCGCGCCCTGGAACAACGACGTGGTCACGTGCTGGCCGCGCCCGGTGGTCTCGCGCGCGATCAGCGCCGCGAGGATCCCGCTCGGGATCAGGAAGCAGGCACCCATGCTCGGCATCGGCATGTGCAGGAAGATGGGCCCCATCCGCCAGCCCGGCTGCTCCCACTGCTGCCCGCTGCTCGCCTGCACCAGCGCGTCGTAGCCCGGCCGGTCGGCGAGGTGGTGGCCCTCCGGGTAGCCCGGGCACGAGAGGTAGACGAGTCGCGGGTTGCGCGCGTGCATCGCGGCGAAGCCGATGCCGAGGCGGTCGGTGACGCCGGGTCGGAACGTCTCGACGAGCACATCGGCGTCGTCGACGAGTCGCCCGAACGCGTCGCGCCCCCGCTCCGTCTTGAGATCGATCGTCACGGAGCGGCGGGACCGGTTCCAGACCGCGTAGCCGCTGTACGCGCGGAACGGGTCACCGCCCGGGTGGCTCCACCTTCACGACGTCCGCGCCCTGCTCCGCCAGCAGCATCACACCGAGGGGTCCGGCGATGCCCCAGGAGAGGTCGAGGATCTTCACACCGTCGAGTGCGCCCATAGGCGGCGCAGCCTCGCGCATCCCTGACACGCGTGTCAGGGAAGGGCTCGCCGCCGGGCATCGAACCGAGGTGCTCCGCCCGCGCGATGGAGCCGGAGTCTCGGACCGCTGGTCGCGCGCCGACGGTGAGCGTCCGGGCGCCTCGGGGTGTGGAGGTCAGCAGACCGCAGCGAGGCTCGAGAGCGCGATCCCACGCCGGCCCTGCCGGATGACGTGCGCGTCGAGCCCGTTGGTCACGTACGCGAACGAGATCCCCGACTCGGGGTCGGCCCACGCGATCTGGCCGCCCGCGCCGTTGTGCCCGAAGGTGCGCGCCGAGTTGGTGTGGCCCATGCCGCGCAGGTTCGACCTCCCGTCGTCGCCCGCGATCACCACGCCGAGCCCGCGGTTCGCGGGGACCTTCGTCCACCGGTCCGGCTTGTCGTTGCGCACGCGGCCGGTGGCGTCGGCGAGCACGTCGGGCTTCCAGATCCCGGCATCGTTGCGCAGCAGCGCCTGGTAGAAGGTCGCGAGGTCGGCCGCGGTCATCACCCCGCCGCCGCCCGGATGACCGATCGGCGTCGCCCCCGGCCGGCTGATCGCGATGAGACCCTCGGGCGTCACCGTCGTGATCGGCAGCTCGCGCACGCCGAGCACCGCCTCGAGCTCGTCGGGCGTCGCCTCCTCGCCGACCTCGGCCACCGGCGCGAGCGGGTCGGTCACGCCGAGCACGCGGTGGTCGATGCCGGCCGGGCGGGTGACGCGCTCCTCGAGCAGGTCGCGGTAGTCGCCGCCGGTGACGCGGTCGATGATCTCGACGAGCACCCAGTGCGCCGACTCCGGGTGGTACTCGTACGCCGAGTCCGGCTCCCAGTTCAGGCGCCAGCCCGCCATCCGGGCGACGCGACGCTCCCGCGTCGTCGCGTCCGCGAGGGGCATCGGCGCGTACGGGAATCCGGACGTGTGGAGCATCACCTGTTCGACGGTGATGCCGTCCTTGCCGTTGGGCGCGAACTCCGGGATGTAGTCGACGACGAGCTTGGACACGTCGACCAGGCCTTCCCCGATGAGCACCCACATCAGCGAGGCCACGAACGCCTTGGTCGCGGAGAACACGACGTAGCGCGTGTCGGTGGTCGCGTCGCCGTAGGCCTCGAACACCTCCAGCTCGCCGTTGCGGGCCAGCGCGATCTGGCAGCTGGGCAGCAGACCGGCGTCGATCTCGCGCTGCGCACGGGTGAGGAGGGCGTCGATCTCAGGCGTCATGGGGGCAGCCTTCCTCCGGCTCGTCCCGCCCGCAAGACGGGCGTCCATCGTCCGTCGACCTGGGCCGGTCCGGGTCAACGGACAACGGACGTGGGGTCGGCCCCGCCGCGTCGGCGCGCCGTCGCGGCCGGGAGCCGTCGAGACGACTGCGCGAGGATCACCGCCGTGAGCGACCTGACCCCGGAACCACGCGACCTCTTCACGTTCGGGCTCTGGACCGTCGGCAACCGCGGCCGGGACCCGTTCGGTCACGAGACCCGTCCGCCGCTGGACCCCGTGGAGGCGGTGCGGCGGCTCGCCGAGCTCGGCGCCTACGGCGTCAACTTCCACGACGACGACCTCGTGCCGCCCGGCTCGTCGACCGCCGAGCGCGACCAGATCGTCGCCCGCTTCCGGAAGGCGCTCGACGAGTGCGAGCTGCGGGTGCCGATGGCCACCACCAACCTCTTCTCGCAGCCGATCTTCAAGGACGGCGCGTTCACGGCCAACGATCCGAAGGTGCGTCGCTACGCGCTGCGCAAGACGCTCGACGCGATCGACCTCGGCGCGGAGCTCGGCGCGGCGGTCTTCGTGATGTGGGGTGGTCGCGAGGGGGTGGAGTGCGACGCGGCCAAGGACATCCCGTCCGCGCTCGACTGCTACGCCGAGGCGGTCAACGCGTGTTGCGCGTACATCACCGAGCAGGGCTACCCGATGGAGATCGCGCTCGAGCCCAAGCCCAACGAGCCGCGCGGCAACCTGCTGCTGCCGACGGTCGGGCACGCGCTCGCGTTCATCCACGAGCTCGAGTATCCCGAGATGGTCGGGCTCAACCCGGAGTTCGCGCACGAGACGATGAGCGGCCTGTCCTTCCACCACGCGGTGGCGCAGGCGCTGTGGGCCGACAAGCTCTTCCACATCGACCTCAACGGCCAGGTGCCCTCCAAGTACGACCAGGACTTCCGGTTCGGCTCCGAGGGCGTGAAGGACGCGTTCTACCTGGTGAAGCTGCTCGAGGACGCGGAGTGGAACGGCATGCGCCACTTCGACGCGCACGCCTACCGCACCGAGGACGCCGAAGGCGTGTGGCACTTCGCGGCCGGTTGCATGCGCACGTACCTGATCCTCAAGGACAAGGCCGAGCGGTTCCGCGAGGACGCGGAGATCCAGGAGGCGCTCACCGCCGCGATGGTCGACCAGCTCTCGCTCCCGACGCTGCCCGAGCCCGCGGAGACGCGCTTCGAGACGCTGCGCGCCGAGACGTTCGACGTCGACGCGCTCGCCAACCGCGGGTACGGCCACGAGCGCCTCGACCAGCTCGTCACCGAGCTCCTCCTCGGCGTGCGGTAGGTCGCGTGCCGAAGCCCGACTTCGACCACGGCGGGGCGTCGATCACCGACGCGTGGGAGGAGCAGGCCGAGGGTTGGATCCGTTGGGCCCGGACGCCGGGTCTCGACGACTACTTCGAGCAGTACAACTTCCCGAGCTTCCTCCAGCTCCTGCCGGCGCCGGGGCGTCGGACCGTCGACCTCGGGTGTGGTGAGGGCCGGGTCTCCCGTGCCCTGCGGGACCTGGGGCACCACGTCGTGGGCGTCGAGCCGTCGCGCACGCTCGCACGCGCCGCGCACGACGCCGACCCGGCGATCCCGCTCGCACGGGGCCGGGGCGACGCGACGCCGCTCGTGTCCGGGTGCGCCGATCTGCTCGTCTGCTTCATGGTGCTCCAGGACGTCGACGATCTCGACGCCGTGTGCCGCGAGATCGCGCGACTGCTCGCGCCGGGCGGCGTCGCCTGCACCGCGATCGTCCACCCGATCGCGTCGAGCGGGTTCCCGGACCCCGACGGGGAGTTCCAGTACGTCGGTCGCTACCTCGACGTGATGCGCAACGAGCTGCGGGTCGAGCGGATGGGCGTGGAGTTCACGTTCCACTCCGCGCACCGGCCGATCGAGCACTACTCGCGCGCGTTCGAGGCCGCCGGGCTCGTGATCGAGGCCATCCGGGAGCCGGCGCTGTCCGAGCAGCTGGTCGCGCAGCAGCCGCGCCTCGCCCGTCACCGGCTGCTGCCGAACTTCCTGTACTTCCGACTCCGGCACGCGCCGCGATGACCCTGGTCACCGGGGTCGACTCCTCGACGCAGTCGTGCAAGGTGGAGGTGCGGGACGCCGACACCGGCGCGCTCGTGGGCTCCGGGCGGGCGCCGCACCCGGCCTCCTCGCCGCCCCGCTCGGAGCAGGACCCGACGGCGTGGTGGGACGCGCTCTCCGCGGCCCGCGCCGAGGCCGGCCACGAGGCAGACGGCGGTCGCGATCTCGGTGGCGGCGCAGCAGCACGGTCTCGTCGTCACCGACGCGGCCGGGACCCCGCTGCGGCCCGCGAAGCTCTGGAACGACACCGAGTCCGCGCCCGACGCCAGGCTGGCTGCTCGGGCAGCTCGACGGTGGCGCACCGGCGTGGGCCCACGCGTGCGGATCGGTGCCGGTCGCGGCGTTCACGATCGCCAAGCTGTCGTGGCTGCACCGCTCCGAGCCCGACGTCTTCGGCCGGATGGAGCGGGTCATGCTCCCGCACGACTGGCTCGCGTGGCGGATCTCCGGCGAGTACGGCACCGACCGGGGCGACGCCTCGGGCACCGGGTACTGGTCGGCCGCGGCCGACGACTACCGCCTCGACCTGCTCGGCATCGTCGACGCCGACCTCGACTGGGCCGCGCTCGTCCCGCCGGTGCTCCCGCCGGAGCGCGCGCTCGGTACCGGCGACAACATGGCGGCCGCGCTGGGGCTCGGTCTCCGTCCCGGTGACGTCGTGATGTCGCTCGGCACGTCGGGCACGGTGTTCGCAGTGAGCGACACGCCGACCCACGACGCCTCGGGTGCGGTCGCGGGCTTCGCCGACGCGACCGGGCGGTATCTCCCGCTCGTGTGCACGCTCAACGCGACGAAGGTCACCGACGCGGTGGCGCGCTGGCTCGGCGTGGACCTGGCGGGCCTCGACGCGCTCGCGCTCGCCGCGCCTCCGGGTGCGCGTGGCGCCACCCTGCTGCCGTACTTCGACGGCGAGCGGACGCCCAACCGCCCGGACGCGTCCGGGCTCCTCACCGGGCTGCGTGCCGACTCGGGGCGCGAGGATGTCGCGCGCGCCGCGTACGAAGGGGTGGTGTGCGGGTTGCTCGACGGACTCGACGCGCTCGTTGCCGCGGGCGTCGACACGAGCAATCGTCTCTTCCTCGTCGGCGGCGGCGCGCGGAGCGCCGCGTACCCGCAGGTCGTCGCCGACCTCGCCGAGCGGCCCGTTCTCGTGGTCGAGGACGAGGAGCTGGTCGCGCTCGGCGCGTGCGTCCAGTCCGCGGCACGCGCGACCGGTCGACCGATCGCCGAGGTCCAGGCCGCGTGGGCGTCTCGGGCGCGGGTGTCGGATCGAGCCGGACGCGTCCGCGGACGCGTCCATCGAGACCCGCGCCCGCTACGCGACGGCCCGGGACCTCGACCTCGACTGACGCGTCGGGCGTTCAGCCCTCGTTGGTGGCGTCCATGGGGGGCTGCACGGCCGAGGCCGCGGCTTCGGGCGTGACGCCGGCGCCGGCGACGGGGCTGGTGCCCGGCGGGATCGGCGCCGCGCGCCGTGCCTCGCGCTCGCGGCGCTTGCGGTGCCACCGCAGGCCACCCTCGAGCGCGGCGAGGATCGCGTCGTTGTCGCGGGAGATCCGTTCGTGCACCCAGCGCTCCATGCCCAGCCGGCGCATCCAGGGGTTGAAGCACTCGTAGCGCTCGGTGAAGTGCACGCGCGTGCGCCCGTCACCGAGGTCCTCCAGGCGGGTGAACCCCTCGGCGCGCGACCACAGCGGCTTGCCGATCGCGTCGTACCGCCACGACTCGTACGGCTTCACGTGGGTGAGCCACTCCCAGGACTGGCCGACGCCGCCGGACCCGAGGATCTTCGGCACCGGGAACCAGCAGTGGCGCACGAGCCCCTCGCCGACCGCGTCGCCGGGATGGAGGATCTCGATGCGCGTGCCCGATCCCGGCGGTGGCTGCGGGCGGTCGGGGCCGCGGTACCAGAAGATGTCCCACACCTCGGCCGGCGGCGCACCCAGGTCGACGGAGAAGACGTGCTCCTGCATCAGGCGCCCGACGCGGGTCGGGCGTCGACGAGGACCGTCCGCAGGTGTCCGATCGCCATGCGCGCACTCTACGGCGGTCCCGCGCCGATGTCCCCGGGTACCGTCACGGGCCATGGACCTTCCCGCCGAGGCGCAGATCGCCGACTCCCTGCTCGACCTGGTGGGGAACACCCCGATGGTCCGCCTCGGGCGCGTCGGGCGGGACCTCGCCTGCGATCTCGTGGCGAAGGTGGAGCTGTTCAACCCCGGTGGGAGCGTGAAGGACCGGCCTGCGGTCGCGATGATCGACGCAGCCGAGCGCGACGGTCTGCTCGTGCCCGGCGGCACCATCGTGGAGCCGACCTCGGGCAACACCGGCGTCGGGCTCGCGATCGTCGCCGCGCAGCGCGGCTACGGCTGCGTCTTCGTCATGTCCGACAAGATGAGCACGGAGAAGGTCGCGTTGTTGCGGGCCTACGGCGCGGAGGTCGTCGTGTGCCCGACCGCGGTGCCACCGGAGCACCCCGACTCGTACTACTCGGTCGCCGACCGCCTCACCCGCGAGACGCCGAACGCCTTCCGCCCGGACCAGTACTCGAACCCGCACAACCCCGAGGAGCACGAGCGTTCCACCGGCCCCGAGGTCTGGCAGCAGACCGCGGGCCGCGTGACGCACTTCGTCGCCGGCGTCGGCACCGGGGGCACGATCACCGGGGTCGCCCGCCACCTGAAGCGGATGAACCCCGACGTGCAGATCATCGGCGCCGACCCGGAGGGCTCGGTGTACTCGGGCGGCACGGGTCGGCCGTACCTCGTGGAAGGCGTCGGCGAGGACTTCTGGCCCACCACGTACGACCCCGCCCTGGTCGACCGGACGGTGATGGTCACCGACGCCGAGTCGTTCGCGGCGGCGCGCCGGGTCACGCGTGAGGAGGGGCTCCTCATCGGCGGCTCGTGCGGGACCGCGGTGCACGCGGCGCTCGTCGTCGGTGCGGAGCTGGGCCCGGACGCGCTGGTCGTGGTGCTGCTCCCGGACTCCGGCCGCGGCTACCTCTCCAAGATCTACAACGACGACTGGATGCTCGACTTCGGGTTCATCCGTTGCGACGGTCCGTGCGCGGGCGACGTGCTCGCGTCGAAGGACGGCTCCATCCCGGACCTCGTGCTCGTCGCGCCGGACGAGACCGCGCGAGACGCGTGGTCGCTCATGCGCGACCTGGGCGTCTCGCAGGTGGTGGTGTCGGTGAGCAAGGAGCCACCGCTCGCCGCGAAGGAGGTGAGCGGGATGCTCGACGAGCTCTCGCTCATGGACCTGGCGTTCCGCGACGCGCGCGGTGCTCGACCGGCCGGTGCGCGACGTCATGCACGCGGCGATGCCGATGATCGGCATCGGCGAGCCGGTGGCGGAGGTCGTGGCCGCGCTCGACCGCTCCGCGACGCTGCTCGTCCTCGACGGTGGCCACCCGGTGGGGCTGGTCAGCCGCAGCGACGTGCTCGGCTTCCTCGCCGGCCGGGGCGAGCTCCCGTGACCGACGGCGCCGGGCGCACCACGCCCGGGTTCGAGACCGAGGCGATCCACGCCGGTCAGCCCGCGGACCCGGCCACGGGCGCGGTGGTGACGCCCGATCAGCCTCGCCACGACCTTCGCCCAGGACGCCGTCGGCAAGCACGCCGGCTTCGAGTACGGCCGGACCGGCAACCCGACGCGCGCCGCGCTGGAGGAGTGCCTCGCGACGCTCGAGGGCGGGACGCGCTGGCCTCGCGTTCGCGAGCGGGATGGCCGCGGAGGACGCGGTCCTGCGCGCGCTGCTCCGTCCCGGCCACCACGTGGTCCTTCCCCTCGACGCGTACGGTGGGACCTTCCGTCTCGTCGCCCGCGTCTACGCCGAGGCCGGGGTCGAGTGGACCGCGGCCGACCTGTCGGATCCCGACGAGCTCGCACGGGCCATCCGCCCGGAGACGCGGGTCGTGTGGGTCGAGACGCCGACGAACCCCGCGCTCGGCATCGTCGACATCGACGCCGTCGCACGCGCCGCGCACGTGGGCGGTGCGCGCGTCGTGGTCGACAACACCTTCGCCACGCCGTATCTCCAGCGCCCGCTCGCGCTCGGCGCCGACGCCGTCGTGCACTCCACCACGAAGTACCTGGGCGGCCACTCCGACACCCTGGGCGGGTTCGTCGCGGTCGCCGACCCCGAGCTCGGCGACCGCATCGCCTTCCTGCAGAACGCCATGGGCGCGGTGCCCGGTCCGTTCGACGCGTACCTCGTGCTGCGTGGCGTCAAGACCCTCGCGGTCCGGATGGACCGGCACTGTGAGAACGCGGCCACGATCGCGGCCGTGCTCGACGAGCATCCCGCGGTCGACCGCGTGCTCTACCCGGGCCTCCCGTCACACCCGGGGCACGAGATCGCGTCGCGTGCCAGATGCGCGCCTTCGGCGGGATGGTCAGCTTCCTCGCCGCCGGCGGCGAGGACGCCGCGCTCGAGATCGCCGCCGCCACGGAGCTGTTCACGCTGGCCGAGTCGCTGGGCGCGGTCGAATCCCTCATCGAGCACCCGGGCCGGATGACGCACGCGTCCGCCGTCGGCTCGCCGCTCGAGGTCGATCCGGCGCTCCTCCGGCTGTCGGTGGGCCTGGAGTCGATCGACGATCTCGTCGCCGACCTGCGGACCGCGCTCGACGCCTGCTCCTCTGCCGCTCCGCTCGGATGACGAGCTCGATCCCGGTCGGGACGCTCCGCGGCGGCTCGCCTCCGCAAGCTCCGGCTCGGTCGAGGGGCGACTCGCTGCCGCAGGCTCCGGATCGGGTGAGGTCGAGCCCGTAGCCTGATCCGCATGACGGCGCTCGTGGTCACGCTCGCGGTGGTGGTGGCGCTGCTCGTGATCCTGGTGGTCGGGCTGCTGCGCAGCCACGCCGAGATCCTGCGGACCCTCCACGACGCCGGCCTCGCGCACGATCCGGACGCCGAGCCCGACCCGGCGCCCCGCCGACGTGCGGGCGTCGCCCCCGCGGCCCCGACGTCCGGACCGAGCCCCGAGGCATCGGACCTCGCCGGCATCACGCCGGAGGGCGACGCGATCGCGATCGGCGTCCTCGGCGCCACCGAGCCCACGCTGCTCGCGTTCCTCTCGAGCGGGTGCCTCACGTGCCGTGAGTTCTGGGAGACCTTCGCCGACCCCGCACTCGAGGCGCCGGGCGGGGCCCGCATCGTGGTGGTCACGATGAGCCCCGAGGACGAGAGCATCGGCGCGTTGGCCGCGCCTCGCCACCGACGCGGTCCCCGTCGTGATGTCGACCGCCGCGTGGGAGGCCTACGAGGTGGAGGGCTCGCCCTACTTCGTCTACGTCGACGGCGTGAGCGGCGCCGTGATCGGGGAGGGCACCGCGTCGACGTGGGACCGGGTGCGGGAGATGATCGACGAGTCCGTCGACGACGGCGCGCTCGCGGCGAGCCGGCGCCGGGCCGCGGCGCGGAAGCGTCGGGCGGCACGCCGCCATCTCGCCGATCGCGAGCGCGAGGCGCGCGCCGACGACGCACTGCTCGCGGCCGGGATCGCACCCGGCGACCCGCGGCTGTACCCGGCGACGGGTGGACCGGCGGACGGCGACCCCGACACCCCGTGAGCCCCGGCATCGAGGGCGTGGTCGTCGCCACGGCGGTGGGCATCGCCGTGATCGCCGGCCTGCGGTCGACGTGGTCGCCCTGAGGCGAGTCGATGCTCGCGAGCATCCACCCGCTCGGGGAGCGGGCACGCGGTCAGTCCTTCGCGACGACGGTCGTCGCGTACACGGTGGGATCCGTCGTCGGCGCCGCCGCGCTCGGCGTCGCGCTCGGCGCGCTCGGGGGACTCGTCGGCTCCGGTGACGGCACCGTCGCGCTCGTCGTCCTCGCGGTCGCGGCGCTGGTCGCGGCGGCGATCGACCGGTCCGGCCGACCCGTCCCCTCCTGGCACCGGCAGGTCAACGAGGACTGGCTCACGAGCTACCGCGGCTGGGTCTACGGGTTCGGCTTCGGCGTGCAGCTCGGGCTCGGTGTGGTGACGATCGTGACCACCGCCGCCGTGTACCTCACCTGGGTGGCGGCCTTCGTCACCGGCTCGGCGGCGTGGGGTGCCGTCGTCGGGGCCGCGTTCGGCCTGGCCCGTGCGCTGCCGGTGCTGGCGGCCGGGTCGCTGCGGACCCCGGAGGCGATCGGTGCCCGTGTGGGCCTCCTCGACGCGTGGGCCGGTAGGTTCCAGGTCGTGACCGTGTCCGTCGAAGCCGTCGCGGCCCTGACCCTCGTCGCCGTGGTGGTGCGCTGATGCCGACGCTGGCGGCCCACGGCATCGACGTCGCGCTCCCGGCGGGCTGGGACGGGCGGATCAGCGTGCGCGGCGACGGCACACCGGTTCAGGCGTTCAGCGTGACACCGACACCGACACCGACAGCGACACCGACACCGACACCGACACCCGTCGCCACCCTGCGCTCGCGTCCGGTGGCGCACTTCGCCAACTTCGGGCTGCCGGCCGACCGTGGCGACTTCGGCAGCGGCGCGGTCGAGCTGATGGGCGACCAGGACGTGTTCGTCGTCCTCTTCGAGTACGAGCCGGAGGCCGCGGCGACCGCGCTGTTCCGGTCCCAGGGACTTCCGCGGGCCCTGGTGGCTCGCGACTTCGAGCCGGCCGCGCTCCGGCGGGGCATCGCCGGCCAGAGCGCGCACCAGGCGTTCTTCCGCGAGTCCGGGCGCGCGTTCTGCCTCTACGTCGTGCTCGGCGCCCACGCCCGCCGGGCGCGCCTGGTGCCGCTGGTCAACCGCGTGCTGATGTCGGTGCAGATCGCCCCGCCGGTCGGCGGATAGCGTCGTCGCCGAATGGGTGTCTGGGCCGGTCCGTTCCTCATCGCCGCACTGCTGCTCGCGGCCGCCGGCGTGGCCAAGGCGGTCGACCCGGCCAACGCGGTCGGCGCGCTGCGTGCGTTCGGAGTGCCCGTCACGCCGGCCGTCGTGCGGGTCGTCGGGGTGGTCGAGGCTGCGTTGGCGCTCAGTGCGGTGGTCACGGGCGCGGCGGTGCTCGCGGTCGCGGTGGCCGCGTCGTATCTGCTCTTCACGGGCTTCGTGCTGATGGCCCTGGTGCGCGATCTGCCCATCGGCTCCTGTGGCTGCTTCGGCAAGGTCGACACGCCGCCGAGCGTGCTGCACGTGGCGGTGAACCTCGGTGCCGTGGCCGCTGCGCTCGGTGTCGCAGTCGCGGGTGACGGGACCGGGATCGGTGACGTGCTCGCGGCGCAGCCGCTCGCCGGGATCCCGATGGTGCTGCTGATCGTGGTCGGGACCTACGCCGCGTTCGCCGCCCTGACCGTCGTCCCGCAACTCGCGGCGGCGCGGGTCGAACGGGGGCACCGACCGTGACCGCCCGCCTCGCCGACCGCGCCGCGAAGTTCGTCGCCCGCCGGCCGAACCGGCGCAGCTTCCTCAAGCGGACGGCCATCGTGGGCACCGCGCTCGCGGTCGCGCCGACCGACTTCGTGCTGCGCCCCGGCACGGCGTACGGCGCGATCTGCAACTGCAGCGGCTCGTCCTGCCAGTGCGGGTCGCTCTGCTGCGACGGGTACACCGAGTTCTGCTGCACGATGACCGGCGCGAACAGCTGCCCGCCGGGCACGATCGCGGGCGGGTGGTGGAAGGCGGACGGCTCCTCGTACTGCGCCGGGCCGCGCTACTACATCGACTGCAACGCCACGTGTCGGTGCGGCACCGGCCGGATCTGTCCCGACAGCTGCTCGAACGCGCCCTGGGGCTGCGGCTGTGCGAAGGGCGACTGCAACAACCGCAAGGCCGGGTGCACGCAGTTCCGGTACGGCCAGTGCAACCAACAGGTCGCCACGGTCGGGCGCATCGCGTGCCGCGTCGTGTCGTGCGACCCTGCGGTGCTCGTGGTCGGCAACTGCGCGGCGACGGTGGCGGTCGACAACTCGACCGCCAACCACAACAAGCCCTGCCTGCAGGCGCCGCCTCCGCCGCCGCCCCCGCCCCCGATCATCGTCGTCCCCGACGAGGAAGAGGATTCCATGAACCCCGCGGCCCGCATCCCCTACAACGGAGCCCTCCACACCTTCTGGGTCTCGAAGACCGGACAGCTCTGGCAGAAGTACGACACCGCCGACGGGGCGACCCGCCAGTACAACCTGTCGACCACGCTGCGGCTCGGTCCGGTGGTGGTCGACAAGCCGCTCCTCGCGACGACCCCGGACGGCGATCTCGTGGTCGGCATCTTCGGCACCGACGGGGTGTTCAACGACATCCGCTGGAACATCCAGGCCTCCCGCTGGGAGCAGCAGGTCGGCCACTGACGTCTGCCGGGGACGCACGCGACGCCGCCCGCGGCGGCGTGCGGCCGGCTCAGGCGCGCTGGCCGGCGAGGCGCGTGTTCTTGAACTGCGCCTTCACGTAGTCGCGGTTCAGCAGCGCGATGAAGTCGATCGAGATCTCCTTCGGGCACGCCTCCTCGCACTCCCCGTGGTTGGTGCAGGAGCCGAAGTACCGCTCCATCTCCTCCACCATCGCGACGACACGCGTGTAGCGCTCCGGTTGACCCTGGGGCAGCAGCGAGAGGTGCGAGTACTTCGCCGACGTGAAGAGCTGCGCGGCGCTGTTCGGGCACGCGGCCACGCAGGCGCCGCATCCGATGCACGCCGCCGCGTCCATCGCCGCGTCGGCCGCCTCCTTGGGCACGAGGATCTCGTTGGCGTCACGCGCCGCGCCGGTCGGGGCGGTGATGTAGCCGCCCGCCTCGACGATCCGGTCGAACGCCGAGCGGTCGACCGCGAGGTCCTTGATGATCGGGAACCCGGCGGCGCGCCACGGCTCGACCGTGATCACCGCGCCGTCGGTCAGCTTGCGCAGGTGCAGCTGGCACGTGGCCGTGCCCTTCTCCGGACCGTGCGCACGGCCGTCGATCATCATGGCGCACGACCCGCAGATCCCCTCGCGGCAGTCGTGGTCGAACGCGATGGGCTCCTCGCCCTCCGCGTTGAGCTTCTCGTTCAGCACGTCGAACAGCTCGAGGAACGACATGTCCTCGCTCACGCCCGGCATGGCGTAGGTCTCGAAGCGACCGGTGGCGTCGGGGCCGGCCTGGCGCCAGACACGAAGGGTCAGATCCACGACTCTGTCGCCTCCTACTTGTAGCTGCGCTGGGCGAGGTGGACGTTCTCGAACTCGAGGGGCTCCTTGTGGAGCGCCGGTGCGTTGCCGACGCCCTCCCACTCCCACGCCGCGACGTACGCGAACTCGTCGTCGCGCCGCAGCGCCTCGCCCTCGTCGGTCTGGTACTCGACGCGGAAGTGCCCGCCGCAGGACTCCTCGCGGTGGCGGGCGTCGCGCACGAGCAGCTCACCGAACTCGAGGAAGTCGGCGACGCGGCCGGCCTTCTCCAGGCTCTGGTTGAACGACTCGTTCTCGCCGAGCACCCGGACGTCGGCCCAGAACTCCTCGCGCAGCACCGGGATCTCGGCGATCGCCTTGTCGAGGCTCTCGGCGCTGCGCTCCATGCCGCAGTTGTCCCACATGATCTTGCCGAGCTCGCGGTGGAAGTGGTCCACCGAGCGCGTGCCCTTGACGTTCAGCATGCGCGCGGTCTGCTCCGCGACGTTCGCCTCCGCCTCGACGAACGCCGGATCGGCGGGGTCGAGCGGCTGGGTGCCGAGCAACGGTGCGAGGTAGTCGTTGATCGTCGCGGGGAGGACGAAGTACCCGTCGGCCAGGCCCTGCATCAGCGCGCTCGCGCCGAGCCGGTTGGCGCCGTGGTCCGAGAAGTTCGCCTCGCCGAGCACGAACAGCCCGGGGACGTTGCTCATCAGGTTGTAGTCCACCCAGAGCCCGCCCATCGTGTAGTGGACGGCGGGGTAGATCCGCATCGGCACCTGGTACGGGTCCTCCCCGGTGATGCGGTCGTACATCTGGAAGAGGTTCCCGTAGCGCTCCTCGATCGCGTGGCGGCCGAGCCGCTGGATGGCCTCGCCGAAGTCGAGGTACACGCCGTTCTTGATCGGACCCACGCCCCGGCCGGCGTCGACCTCGCGCTTCGACGGCCCGCGACGCGACGTCGCGAGGGACCAGGTTGCCGAACGCGGGGTAGCGGCGCTCGAGGTAGTAGTCGCGCTCGCTCTCCGGGATCTGGTCCGGCGGACGCGGGTCGTCGAACTGCTGGGGCACCCAGATGCGGCCGTCGTTGCGGAGCGACTCGCTCATCAGCGTGAGCTTCGACTGGAAGTCGTCGCTCGCCGGGATGCACGTGGGGTGGATCTGGGTGAAGCACGGGTTCGCCATCGAGCGCGCCGCGCTTGTGCGCCCGCCACGCCGCGGTGACGTTCGACGCCTTGGCGTTGGTCGAGAGGAAGAAGACGTTGCCGTACCCGCCGGTGGCGAGCACCACCGCGTGCGCGGAGAACGGCGTGATCGCGCCGGTGACGAGGTGCCGGGCGACGACCCCGCAGGCGCGCCCGTCCTTCGTCACGAGGTCGAGCATCTCGGTGCGGGTGTGCAGCTCGACGTTGCCGAGGTGCACCTGGCGAGCGAGCGCCTGGTAGGCGCCGAGCAGCAGCTGCTGGCCGGTCTGACCGCGCGCGTAGAACGTGCGCGACACCTGCGCGCCGCCGAACGAGCGGTTGTCGAGCAGGCCGCCGTACTCGCGCGCGAACGGCACGCCCTGGGCCACGCACTGGTCGATGATGTTCACCGACACCTGCGCGAGGCGGTACACGTTCGCCTCCCGGGCGCGGAAGTCGCCGCCCTTCACCGTGTCGTAGAACAGGCGCTGCACGGAGTCGCCGTCGTTCCGGTAGTTCTTCGCCGCGTTGATGCCGCCCTGCGCGGCGATCGAGTGCGCGCGACGCGGCGTGTCGTGGAACGTGAGCATCGTGACGCGGTAGCCGAGCTCGCCGAGCGTGGCCGCCGCGCTGGCACCGGCGAGGCCCGAGCCCACGACGAGCACGTGGAACTTCCGCTTGTTGGCGGGGTTGACGAGCTTGACGTCGAACTTGTGGTTGTCCCACTTCTCGGCGATCGGGCCCTCGGGGACGTGTGCGTCGAGCGAACCGATCACGAGACCACCCCAGTCACGACCAAGAGCGGGAAGCTGACGTTGGCGATGCCGATCAGCAGGGCGAAGCCGATCGCGAACTTGCGGCGGGCGTCGTTCCACTTCGGGTTGTTGAGCCCGAGGCTCTGGAACATCGACCAGGCGCCGTGGAAGATGTGGATGGCCAGCGCGATGTTGGCGACGATGTAGACGATCGCCACCGGGACGCGCTGGAAGCTGTGGATCACGTTCGCGTAGACGTGGCCGCGTGCCCAGTGCGGGTCGACGGTGCCCCACGTGAGGTCCATCAGGTGGAAGATCACGAACAGGCCGACGATCACGCCGGTCCACCGCATCGTGCGGGACGCGAAGTCGGCGGCCACGTAGTCGCGCGGCGACTGGTACTTCACCGGGCGCGACCGCTGGTTCATGCGGGTGAGCTGAGCGGCGGCGACGATGTGGAAGAAGAAGGCGGCGATGAGGCCGACCCGCAGGATCCACAGGAAGATCCCTCGCGGCACGAAGGGCTCACCGATCGTGCGCAGCCACTCGGCGTACTCGTCGAGGTGGGCGGCGCCGAGGTAGATCTTGAGGTTCCCGATCATGTGGAACAGGACGAAGCCCAGGAGCATGATCCCGGACACCGCCATGACCCACTTCTTGCCGATCGCGGAGCGCCAGAAGCGCACGATCGGGTTGCCGGAGCGACGTTCGGGGTTGACCGGTGCCGGTCCCGTGTCCGTCGTCGATTGCGTGGCCGTCATGCCCGTGTCCTCATGGCCCTGCGGGCGCCCCCGATGGGGTCACTCGCTGCCGACCGCAGTGGAGGGTTCGTCGTGGTACCGCTCGCTCGCCTGCCGGACGGCCCCGCTCGGCCGTCGCGGTGTCGGTTCGTCGGTCCCGAGGCCTCGCTCATCTTCTGCTCACGCCTCCTTGGTCCCCCGCTCGGTTGCGCGGCCGAAACCTAGACCGTGCGGAGATTCCGCCACGATCCGGAGGCCGCCGTCCCCGCGGCCCGGCGGGCCTCAGCGATCGTTGACGATCCGGAGCCACTCGAGGAGGTCGTCGTAGCGGTGCTCGACGGTCCCGAGCGCCGGGTGGGAGAGGGTGAGCGCGACCTCGCCGGTGCGGTGGTCGAGATGGACGGGCCCCACGAACGTGACCGCGCCCGCGGCCAGGTCGCCGGTGAAGCGGCGCCGGCGGCCGTCGATCTCGACCTCGACGACGGCCCCTGCGTACGCGGTCCGGGACTCGTTGACCACGTGGACCAGCCCGCGTCGCGGCTCGAGCATCGGCAGCACGGTGCGACACGAGCTCCGCAGGGCCGCGTAGCCGACCTTCGCCATGCGGGCGTGGTCGAGCACCGACCAGGTGACGGCCGGGTGGCCGTCGGCGAAGCAGAACTGGCAGAAGCCGCCCGTCGGCGCGCGCCGGAGCCGCCGCAGGTCCTCGACCTGGAGCTGGATCAGCGCCGCCTGATATCGCTGCGTGGCGAGCTGCCAGGCCTCGAACGTGTCGAACATCGCGGGTGGCACGTGGCGGTCGAACACCCGCTTCTGACACGCGTGATGGGTGAAGAGCCCGTCCCAGTCGAGGTCGGGCCACCGCTCCGGCTGCATGAACTCGGCGGACGTCGGTACGGCCTGCGCGCCGAACTCGGAGACGAAGCGCGCCAGACGCGGGAACCGGCGGAGTGCCGGCGCCAGCTCGTCCATCTCGCCGTGGTACCAGCCGAAGTACGCGTGGGTGTCGGTGCCCGCGCTGCCGATGCCGGGCAGGATGCCCGAGTGGACGTCGACGGCGCGGGTCGGGTCGGCCTTGTGGATGGCATGGCTCACCGAACGGTCGAGCACGTCCTTGTTCCACGACGGCAGGAACATGCTCGCGCCAACTCGCGCCGCGGCGCGCGGGCGGATCGGCTCACCCGGCTGGAAGTCGACGGCGAGGGGCTCGTTGTGCGCGCACCAGATGCCGATGCTCGGGTGGTGCCCGAGCCGGTCGACCATCTCGCGCGCCTGACGCGCCGCTTGCTTGCGCGCGCCGCGTGAGTAGCCCCACTGCAACGGGAAGTCCTGCCACAGCAGCAACCCTGCCGCGTCTGCGGCGTCGTAGAACTCGGGCCGGGTGACGTGCGCATGGACACGCAGCAGATCGAGGTTCGCCAGCTTGGCCAGCTCGACGTCGCGCGCCAGCTCGGCCCGCGTCGCATCGGCGAGCGCCACACGGGTCGGGCCGTGGTTCGCGCCCATCACGAAGATGGGCTCGCCGTTCACCCACCAGCGCCAGTCGCGCACGGTGACGTCTCGGAATGCCGTCGTGAGCCGGCGGTGGTCGCTGCGCACGCCGTCGACCTCGACCCGCACCTCGACGTGCACACGGGGCTGGTCGCCGTGGCGCCACGGCCACCAGAGCGGCGGTCGATCGACCACGACGGGGACGCGCAAGCGTCGTGCCGCGCCGGGTCAGGTCGACCGGGGTGACCACCTCGGCGAGGCGCGTCCCGCTCTGGTCGATGACCTGCGCGATCAGCGAGATGGGCGCCTCCGGAGGCGTCGCGCCCGGATCGAGGCTGACGTCGAGTCGCAGCTGTCCACGCGCCTCGCTCGCCTCCGTGCAGAGCACCCGCAGCCAGGAGATGCGGACCGGTCCGGTGTCACGGACGCGGACCGGTCGCCAGATCCCGCCCGGGTTCCAGTCGGGATCGATGTTGTCCCAGTGGGAGAAGACGCCGGTGATCGTGCGCTTCGCGGTCCGATCCGTCTGGCGCGGGCTCGCCACCTCGACCGCGAGGACGTTGCGGTCGCTGCCGGCGTGGCGCGTGATCTCGAACGAGTGGGGGAAGAAGTAGCCCTCGGTGGCGCCCAGGTAGTGGCCGTCGAGCCAGACGTCCCCGAAGTAGAAGATCCCGTCGAACGAGAGGAAGCGGCGGTGCCCGGGCGCGAGCGGCGACGGTTCGATCGACCGCCGGTAGAGCACCGGACCGTCGGTGTCGGTGAACAGGGGCGCCCGGCGCCAGTGCCCGGGGACGTCGACGACCGGCCAGTCGGCGTCGTCGAAGTCGGCCTCGACGAACCGTCGGGCGAGGTCGCCGTCGTCGACGTGCGCGCGCCAGCGTCCTGACAGGTCGACCGGTGACGGGTTCGGCGGCTCGACCATCGCGTCCGGACACTACCGACCGGGCCGGCCGTGGCGTCCGGGTCCGGAAGACCACGCGGTCGAGCAGCACGAACTGCACGATCCACAGGCTGCCGAAGGTCGCCGCGTTGGCGATCGGCAGGAGCACCGCGCGCCAGGCGGCGGCCAGCGCGGCGGTCGCGGCTCCGACCCGTCCCACGACCACGGTCGAAAGGACGAGGCCGAGAAGGCACATCGCCGCGCCCGGTGCGAGGACGGTCGTGATCACCGAGACGCCGAGGCTGCCGCGAGGCGTTCGAGCGACGGTCGGGGCCGCGGCGTGCGGAGTGGTGTCACCGACATGGGGCACAGGGTGGTGGCGGCCGTGGGCAGGAGAATGTCGGAGCCGCATCAGAGCCGCGTGAGAAAGTCCCGCCCGGGTGATCGAGTGAACGATCCGGCTGCGATCGAGGTCAACGACGAGCTCGGGGTCGTGGCGCGCCTCTTCCGGTCCGGACGCGACGGACGCGTCGACGTCCACCTCGTGACGCCACGGCTCGTCCTCACCCGCGCCGAGGCGGCGCTGGTGCTCGCCGCGGTCGAGCGTGCGACCACGGAGGCTCCGGCGGTCACGCTGGTCACCAACGACGGCGTGCTCCGCGAGGCCGCCCGCGCCGCGGGCTACCGCGGCGGGTTGCGGGCGCCGCTGGTGCGCGACGCCACGACGAGCGGTGGCGCGCCGGTGCCGACGACCGTGTCGGAGTGGCTGCCCGACGCCGAGATCACGGAACGGGCCGCGTCGGCGCCGCGCCGGCTCACCCGGTTCCTCGCGACCGGCCTGGACCGCACCGTGCGCATCACCGCGCGTCGGGCCGGCTTCGAGGCCGCGGTCGTGGCGCCGCTCGGCCCCGACACCCTCCTCGAGCCGGTCGCGGCCACGGTCGACACGCTGCTCGACCTGGCCGCCCGGTTCGGGTCGGCCCCGGTGCGGGTGCCCCCGATCACCTTCTCGCTCAACGGGACGGGCATCGCGCACGGACAGGTCGCCGGCGCGAACGCGGGCGCGGGCATCGTGCTGAGCCCGATGTACGTCGACGCGGCCGCGCTGGCGCGGATCCGTCGCCGGCTCGACGCGGCCGCGCGCGGTGGCGGGTCGCCGCGCCGACCGCGCTGGGAGCGGTTCCGGGTCGAGCTCGTGGCCGTGCACGAGGTCGGTCACTCGGTCGATCAGGCGCGCGGCTCGGGTCGGTTGAGCGACACGGTCGAGGCGCGCACGCTGCTCGGGCGCGCGGTCGGGGTCGACTCGATCGAGCTCGCGCTGCGGGCGGGCTGGCAGAGCGCGCCGCCGGAGTGGAGCGCGGCGCGTGACCGCATCGTCGAGGACCTGTCGCAGTACGCGACCACGAACCCCGTCGAGCTCTTCGCGGAGGCGTTCGTCGCCTGGTACCTGCGGGAGGAGACGCCGATCGTGGGCGCGATGGACGCGGTGCTGCGGTCCCGCTATCCCGAGCTGCCCTGACGGCCCCGGTGCGGCCGTGGGCGCGGGTGCCCATCGGGTCCGATCTCGATAGGGTGCGCGCACCCCCTCGAACCGACCCGCAGGAGAAGAACCCGATGAGCCGTCCCGCGACCCTCGGTGAGCTGCGCGAGTCCGGTTGGGAGTCCCGCCCCGTCAAGGACGAGCTCCGCGAGAACGCCATCGCCCGCATCGCGGCGGGGGAGGCGCTCGTCGACGGCGTCCTCGGCTACGAGGACACGGTGCTCCCGCAGCTCGAGAACGCGCTGCTCGCCGGCCACGACGTGATCTTCCTCGGTGAGCGCGGTCAGGCGAAGACCCGCATGATCCGCTCGCTCACGAACCTGCTCGACGAGTGGATGCCGATCGTCGCCGGCAGCGAGATCAACGACGACCCGTACGCGCCCGTGTCGCACCACGCGCGTCTGCTGGTGGCCGAGCGGGGCGCCGAGACGCCGATCGAGTGGGTGCACCGCGACCGGCGCTTCGGCGAGAAGCTCGCCACGCCCGACACGTCGATCGCCGACCTGATCGGCGAGGTCGACCCGATCAAGGTCGCCGAGGGCCGCTACCTCTCCGACGAGCTGACCATCCACTACGGCCTCGTCCCGCGCACGAACCGCGGCATCTTCGCGATCAACGAGCTGCCGGACCTCGCGGAGCGCATCCAGGTCGGTCTGCTGAACATCCTCGAGGAGCGCGACGTCCAGATCCGCGGCTACAAGATCCAGCTGCCGATCGACGTGATGCTGCTCGCGTCGGCGAACCCGGAGGACTACACGAACCGCGGCCGCATCATCACGCCGCTCAAGGACCGCTTCGGGTCGCAGATCCGCACGCACTACCCGCTCGACGTCGACATCGAGATGGACGTCATCGACCAGGAGGCGCGGGTGCTGACGGCCGGCGACCTCGTGGTCACCGTGCCCGACTTCATGACCGAGATCGTGGCCGAGGTCAGCCAGCAGGCCCGCCGCTCGCCGCACGTGAACCAGCGATCGGGCGTGTCGGTGCGCCTGTCGGTGGCGAACTACGAGACGCTCGTCGCCAACGCCATGCGGAGGGCGCTCCGCAACGGCGAGCACGAGGTCGTGCCGCGGATCAGCGACCTCGACGCGCTGGTGTCGTCCTCGGCCGGCAAGATCGAGATCGAGACCGTCGACGACGGCCGTGAGGGCCAGGTGCTCGACCGGATCATGAAGACGTCGATCCTCGAGGTGTTCCGGGCGACGGTGCCGGCCGAGAAGCTCGGTCCGCTCGTGACCGCGTTCGAGGACGGCCGGATCGTGCACACCGGCGCCGACGTGCCGTCGGCGGAGTACGCCGACCTCCTCGGGTCGATGCAGGGGCTGCGCGAGGCGCTCAGCGACCTCGGCGTGGGCGAGACGCCGGCCGGCGTGGCCTCGGCGGTCGAGTTCGTGCTCGAGGGTCTGCACCTCTCGAAGCGGCTCAACAAGGACTCGATCGGCGGCAAGACCACGTACCGCGGCCGCGGCTGAGCCTTCCGCCGTGTCCGACCCGACGGCGTCCGAGCTGCGCGCCACCGTCGACGAGCTCGCGATCCGCAGCCTGATCGCGGCCTACGCCGACGTCGTCGACCGGCGCACCTGGGCCGAGTTCGACGATCTGTTCCTGCCCGACGCCCCGGTGACGCTGGACCTCCGCGACCGCCCGGCGATGGAGTTCGTCGGACCGGGCGCGATCGGCGAGTTCATCGCCGGCGCGCTCGAGCAGTACCCGTTCTTCGAGTTCGTCGCGCTCAACGTCCGCATCCGACTCGACGAGGCCGACGCCGACCGCGCCCACGTGCGCACCTACATGTGCGAGCTCCGGCAGGACCACGACGGCACGCCGAGCCGCGCCTTCGGCGTGTACCAGGACGTCGTCGTCCGTGATCCCGGCCGGTCCCGTCACTGGCGCTTCGCCCGCCGGCACTACCAGTCGATCGGGCGCGGCGAGCAGGGCCTCGACCTGATGCCGGCGCCCGAGATCCTCTGACCGGGATCAGCGCGTCGCGAACGACGCGGCGAGCTCGGCGCTGGGGCGGGCCTGGCGGTCGCGGTCGAACATGCCGAACGAGACGTCGTAGCCGTACGTCCACTCGTAGTTGTCGACGCCGGTCCAGAAGAAGAAGCCGCGCACGTCGACGCCGTCGTCGATCGCGTCGGCTCGGTCACGCCGAGCGACTCGCGCAGGATGTCGGAGCGCCATTCGTCGTCGTCGGTGCCCACGCCGTGCTCGCTACAGCAGCGGCCGCCCCGGCAGCTCGTCGTGGAGCCGGCGCAGCACGATGCCCGAGCCCCTCGCTCCAGGGCGCGTACCCCATCGGACCGACGCGTGCGCTCGCGCGGGTACGGCGAGAAGCTGACGGTCCCGGCCCACCGCGCTGGCGTTGTAGTACGAGAACCCGACGAGGTCGCAGGCCTCGCGCAGGTCGGCGACCTCCTCGACGGCCCGGTCCGGGGAGCGCCAGCACGCCGTCGCGGTCGGCGCGCATCCACACCCCCCACATCAGTGCGTCGATGTCCGCGGGTGTTGTGCTCGGCGGGTACGGAGTCGTCGATCGGGGAAGAGCGGCGAGAGGTTGTGGATCGTCGCCACCGGCGTGCCCGCCGCCGCGCAGCTCGCGCCAGGCGTCGCGCTGCGCGAGGAGGATGCCGCGGTATGCGTCCAGCATCTGGTCGAAATGTGCGCCTGGCGGGGCGGCAGCACTCCGAGCTGGTAGCTCAGCGCGACGTACCCGAACGGCTCGTTGATCGGCTTCCATCCGAACACGAGGTCACCGAACGTCTCGGCGCAGAACGCGACGTGACGGGCCCAGTGGTACGACCGGGCGCGGTCGTCGCAGAACGCGCCCTCGCCGATCTCGGTGAACCAGCCCGGCAGCGTGAAGTGGTGGAGGCAGACCCACGGCGACACGCCGGCGTCGCGCGCCGCGATGAGCACGGCGCGGTAGTGCTCGACCGCCGCCGGATCGCGCCGGCCCTCCTCGGGCTCGATGCGGGCCCACTCGATCGAGAGGCGGTGGTGGGTCAGACCGTGCGCCGCATAGAGCGCGAAGTCCTCCGCATACCGAGTCGCGAAGCCGTTGCCGTCGCCGCTGCGCGGGTACGTGCCCCGCTGCTCCTCGCGGAACCAGTCGGACTCCGGTGCGGCACCCTCGCTCTGCGTCGACGACGCGCCGGTGCCCCACCAGAAGTCCTCGGGGAATGGCATCAGATGCTGCTGTCGCGCTGGAACCAGCCGCACGTCTGGGTCGCGCGCCGGTTGACGTGGTCGATCGCCGCCTTCACCTTCGGGTTGTCGACGACGCTGCGGTCGCCCGCCTCCAGCTTCACGTACGACTGCCACACGAGCGTCGCGTCGGCCTTCGTGTCGGCCGGCGCGGCCCGGGCGATCGCCTTCGTCATCTCCACGTGGCGCCGGAGCGGGATCGGCTTCGTCGTGGTGGCCTCGTCGTACTTCGCCGCCGCCGAGCAGAAGGCCCGCGACGGGCGGGGCTGCTTCGAGAGGTCGTTGCTCTGACCGCCCTGGGCGAACGCGGCGATGGTCGCCAGCGCCACGATGCCCACCACCCAGGCCGCGATCTTCATGACGCGATTGTGCAACGCTGCGACCGGCGACGCCGAGTCGCGGAGGATCCCCATGTCGTCCCGATCGCAGGGTCTCCGGCCGTTGGCCCCGTACTTCGCGTCGTTTCTCGCCCTCGGCGTGGGTCTCAGCTTCTTCGGCCCCGCCCTCCCGACGCTCCGGGACCAGACCGGCGCGACGCTGGGCCAGCTCGGCCTCGTGTTCGCGGCCCAGTCGGTCGGCGGGCTCGTCGGCTCCGATCGTGGCCGGCCGGATCTACCGCCGCCTCGGGGGCCCGCACCTGATCGCGATCGCGGTGTTCGTCCTGGCCGGCGTCGATCGGGCTGCTCGCCGTCGCCGGCGAGCTCGCGCTGGTGGTCGCGCTCGGCGCCCTCATGGGGCTCGGCGCCGGGACGATGGACGTGAGCGCCAACACCGTCGCCCCCACGCTCGTCGAGCCGGACGCGCTGGTGGCGTCGATGAACGCGCTGCACATGTGCTTCGCGATCGGCGCCCTCGGCACGCCGTTGGTGGTCGGGCTCTCGGTCGCGCTCACCGACGGCCTCGGCCTGGCGTGCGCGGTCTTCGGGGTCGCGCTGGTCGCGCTCGGCGTGACGTTGTGGCGGCGGGACCGCGCCGACGGCGCACGCCAGGCGGCGGAGCAGCACGCGGAGTCGGGCCCGACGCCCGCAGCGTGGCGGCTCGCGATCGTCGCGTCGTTCTTCCTCCTCTACGTCGGGCTCGAGGTCTGTTACGCGGGGTGGGTCGCCACCTACGCCGACGAGCTGCGACCTCGGCATCGGGGTGGGGCACCGCGTTCACCGCGACGTTCTGGGGCGGCTTCCTCGCTCGGCCGGCTCTTCATGACCTGGCGGGGCGAGCGGATCGAGACGGGCCGCGTCCTCTGGGTGAGCGTGATCGCCGCGACCGCCATCGCGGTGCTCATCGCCGTCGTCGGCGCGGCGCCGGTGGCCGTGCTCGTCGGCTCGGCCGCGTTCGGCGCGGCGATCGCACCCCAGTTCCCGACGATGCTCGCCCACCTGCACCGTCAGCGTGCCGCTCACCGGGACCGTCACGTCGTGGTGCATCGCGGGCGCCGCCGTGGGCGGGCTGCTCCTGCCCCCGCTGATCGGGACGCTGTTCGACGCCGTCGGCGCCTCGGCCCTGCCGTGGACGATCGCGGCGACGTCGGTCGCCAGCGCGGCGGTGCTCTTCGCCACCGACCGGTGGGCGCTCGCGTTCGGCCCGACGGCGCCAACCGCACCGGCGGCACCGGTGACACCGGCGGCCGCCGACGCGGGGACGACCTAGCGGCGGTACCCTCGACGGCATGCGCAGTCGCCGCTCCCGCCGCTCCGGACCCGCCTTCCGGTACTCGGCGTGGGACGGGTCCCAGGTCGGCTTCGACCTCGACGCCGACGCGCTGCTCGACGAGATGGCCGACGAGCTCATGTACCACGGCGACCTCAACGCCGCGCTGCGCCGGATGCTCCAGCAGGGCTTCCGCGACCGCAACGGCGAGCAGCTCATGGGTATGCGGGAGATGATGGAGCGGCTCCGCCAGCGGCGGCAGGAGGAGCTCGAGAACCGCGACCTCGGCGGCATCTACGACGAGATCGCCGAGCAGCTCGCCGAGGTCGTCGACCAGGAGCGGGCCGGGATCGACCGACGCATCGAGGAGGCCCGCCAGTCGGGCGACCAACGCCGGCAGGAGATCGTCGAGAACCTCGCCGCCGAGCGCGGGCTCGAGCTCGAGCTGCTGCCCGACGACCTCGCGGGCAAGGTGGCGTCCCTCCAGAGCTACGACTTCATGGACGACGCGGCGCGGGCGCGGTTCGAGGAGCTCATGGACCAGCTGCGCGATCAGCTGATGCAGAGCTACTTCAACCAGATGTCGGAGGGCATGCAGAACATCACGCCCGAGCAGATGGCACGGATGAAGGACATGCTCGCCGAGCTCAACCAGATGCTCGAGCAGCGCGAGCGCGGAGAGGAGCCCGACTTCGAGGGCTTCATGGACCGGTACGGCGACTTCTTCCCGGGCAACCCCGAGACCCTCGACGAGCTGCTCGAGCAGATGGCGCAGTCGATGGCCGCCATGCAGCAGCTCCTGAACTCGATGACACCGGAGCAGCGGGCGCAGCTCCAGCAGCTCTCCGAGTCGCTGCTCGAGGACATGGACTTCCGCTGGCAGATGGACGAGCTGTCGCGCAACCTCCAGCAGGCGTTCCCCAACATGAACTGGGGCCAGCAGCTCGACTTCAACGGCGACCAGCCGATGTCCATGGGGCAGATGTCGAGCGTGCTCCAGACGATCGGCGAGCTCGACGGCCTGGAGCAGATGCTCCAGAACGTCACCCAACCCGGCCAGCTCGCCGAGGTCGACATCGACCAGGCGCGCGATCTCCTCGGCGACGACGCGGCGCGGTCGCTCGACCGGCTCAAGGAGCTCGCGCAGATGCTCAAGGACGCCGGGCTCATCGACCAGCGCGACGGACGCTACGAGCTCACGCCGAAGGGCGTGCGGGCGCTGGGCCAGAAGGCGCTCGGCGACCTGTTCCGGAAGATGCTGCGCGACCGTCCCGGCCGCCACGAGATCGAGCGTTCCGGCGCGGGCCACGAGCGCACCTACGAGCACAAGCCGTACGAGTTCGGCGATCCGTTCCACCTGAACGTCGAGCAGACCGTGCGCAACGCGATCACGCGTCAGGGCTCGGGCACGCCGGTGCGGCTCACGCCCGACGACTTCGAGGTCGAGCGCACCGAGGTGACCACGCGCTCGGCCACGGTGCTGATGCTCGACGTGTCGATGTCGATGCCGATGCGCGACAACTTCCTTCCCGCGAAGAAGGTCGCGATGGCGCTGCACGCGCTCATCACCACGCAGTTCCCGCGCGACTACTTCGGGCTGGTCTCGTTCGGACGCGTCGCCCGCGAGGTGAAGCCGCAGCTGCTCCCGGAGATGGGCTGGGACTTCGAGTGGGGCACCAACATGCAGCACGCGCTGCTGCTCGCCCGCCAACAGCTCGAGCGTCAGTCCGGCACCAAGCAGATCATCATGGTCACCGACGGCGAGCCGACCGCCCACATCGAACGCGGCGAGGCGGTCTTCCAGTACCCGCCGAGCTACACGACCATCGAGCAGACGCTCAAAGAGGTGCAGCGGTGCACCAAGGCCGGCATCCGGATCAACACCTTCATGCTCGACGAGTCGCCGTACCTCCAGGACTTCGTGCGCCGCATGATGGAGATGAACCGCGGCCGCGCCTTCTTCGTCTCGCCCGAGACCCTCGGCGACTACGTCCTCGTCGACTTCCTCGAGCACCGCCAGGCCCACCGCCGCGCGTCCTGATCGTCGCTCCGCTCGGATGTCCCGAGCCGGGAGCGGTCCGGGACGCTCCGCGACTGCTCGCCTCCGCTCGTCCCTCGCTCCGGCTCGTTCGTCTCCGGAGCCGGAGCACGAGCGGAGCGACCGGAGCGTTGTCTGGATCAGTGGGGTACTGGGCATTGCGGACACGAGCCGGGATCCCGGAGGATGGACGCATGCGCCGTGTCGTCATCCTCACGTTCCCGGGAACCCAGAGCCTCGACGTCGCCGGGCCGCTCGAGGTGTTCATGGCCACCGAGCGGACCAGCGGGGCCCAGCGGTACACCACGGAGATCGTCGCACCGGAGGCGGGCGTCGTCCGCTCGACGAGCGGCCTCGGACTCGTGGCCGACGCCGCGCTCGCGGCCGTGCACGGCCCGGTCGACACGTTCGTCGTCGCCGGGGGCGACGAGACCGGCATCGGTGCGTTGATCGCCGATCCCGGGATCC
Source organism: uncultured Acidimicrobiia bacterium (assembly GCA_963756815.1). GTDB lineage: Bacteria > Actinomycetota > Acidimicrobiia > IMCC26256 > JAENVU01 > JAENVU01. The sequence goes on along the minus strand of CAVWPR010000005.1, from coordinate 297,987 downwards.
TGGCCGAGGTCCGCCGCCTCGCCGCCGCGTCGCGTCGGGTCGCGTCGGTGTGCTCGGGTGCGTTCGTGCTCGCCGCCGCCGGGCTGCTCGACGGTCGGCGCGCGACCACCCACTGGAGCGCCTGCGACCGCCTGGCCCGGATGTATCCGGCGGTCACGGTCGAGCGCGATCCCATCTTCGTGCGCGACGGCAACGTCTCGACGTCGGCGGGAGTGACGGCCGGCATCGACCTGTCGCTCGCGCTGGTGGAGGAGGACCACGGCCACGCGGTCGCGATGGGGGTGGCGCGCCAGCTCGTCGTCTTCCTCAAGCGCCCGGGCGGCCAGGCGCAGTTCAGCGCCGCGCTCGCCACGCAGGTCGCGGACCGCGACGACGTCACCGAGGTGCAGGCGTGGATCGCGGATCACCTCGACGAGGACCTGTCGGTGCCCGCACTCGCTCGTCGCGCGGCCATGAGCCCTCGCCATTTCGCGCGGGTCTTCCGCGCGGCAACGGGCGCGACCCCCGCACGGCACGTCGAGGAGGCGCGCGTCGAAGCGGCCCGGCGCCGGCTCGAGGAGTCGGACGACGGCGTCGACGCGATCGCCGACGCGTGCGGCTTCGGCACGGCCGAGACGATGCGCCGGGCGTTCCTCCGGGCGCTGCACGTCGCACCGACCGACTACCGCCGCCGCTTCCGGTTCGATGGCTCCTCCGCTCGGTCGGGGCCTCGCGCCCGCGCGACGGGACGCTCCGGAGCGGTGCGACGACGCGACGTGGCTGCCGTCACGACCTGACCGACATTTCACGAGGAGGACTGCGATGGCAACCGCCACCGGCATCGTGCTGTTCGACGGTGCGGAGGAGCTCGACTTCGCCGGGCCGTGGGAGGTGTTCACGATGGGTCGCCAGGAGGGCGACACCGTGGTGACGATCGCGGAGCACGAGCGGCCGATCACCTGCGCCAAGGGGATGCGGGTCCTCGCCGACCACACCTTCGCCGACGCGCCCGCGCTCGACGTCGTGCTCGTGCCGGGCGGGCGCGGCCGCAAGGTCGAAGCGAAGAACCCGGCGATGCTCGACTGGCTGCGGTCGACCGCGCCGGGCTGCACGTGGGTCACGAGCGTGTGCACGGGAGCGTTCGTGCTGGAGGCCGCCGGACTGCTCCCCGACGCCCGGGTCACCACCCACTGGGCCTCGATCCCGGAGCTGAGGGAGACCGCGCCTCACCTCGAGGTGCTCGAGAACACCCGCTACGTGTGCCACGGCAACGTCGTCACCGCCGCGGGTGTGAGCGCCGGCATCGACATGGCGCTGTGGCTGCTCGGGCAGCTGACGTCGGTGGAGCACGCCCGCCGGACGCAGTACCTCATGGAGTACGACCCCGCGCCGCCGTACGCGGCGCTGACCTGACCCCTGGGGAGGGCCCGGACAGGCCCGGCGAACCGGGCGTTCTGGGCCTCAAGCGACCCCGTCGGGGCGTCGATGACGCAGGCGTTCGTACCGAGAGGCGTCATGGACCAGCTCCCCGTCGAGATCAGTCAGCGGATCCGCCACGAGGCCCGTGTCGCGGGACTGCACGACCACGCGCCCTCGATCGAGATGGTCGAGCGGCGCCGGTTGCAGCTGTGGTCGCTCATGATCGTGGTGATCGTCGCCACGGGCCTGAGCGCGCTCGCGGTGTCGGGCGCGACCGGCAACGTGTCGTGGATCACCGGTCAGCCGCTGATCCTCGCGGGCGGCGTCGCCATCCTCGCGGTCGGCTTCGGCGTCTACGCGATCGAGAAGGAGGTGCACCTCCACCGGTTGTCGCGCCTCCTCGTCGACGAGCGCCTCCTCAGCAACACCATGGCGAAGCGCCTGCAGATGAACACGGCGCTCTTCAACGCGGGGAAGGCGCTGAACTCGGTCCTCGATCTCGACGAGGTGCTCGACGCCATCCTCGCGAACGCGCTCGAGCTCCTCGGCGCGGTCGGGGGCTGCGTGATGCTGCTCGAGGACCAGCGCGTGCTGCGCGTCGTCGCGGTGCGCGGGGAGGGCGTCGACCAGGACGCACGCATCCGGCTCGGTGAGGCCATTCCCGGTCGCGTCGCGCAGACGCGCGAGGCGCTGCGCGTGCCGCAGTCCGTGGCGACGGCCGAGTCGTGCGCGACTCTGCCGGGATTCGCGGTCGGCGGCGCGATGTGCGTGCCCCTCGTGAACCGCGGCCAGCTGCTCGGCGTGCTCACAGTGTTGGCACCCGACGGCGGCGGGTTCGAGGACGAGGACCTCGACATCCTGAGCCTCTTCGCCGAGCCGGTCGCCGCCGCGATCGCCAAGGCGGGTCTGTACGAGGCCGAGCGCGCCAACGTCGCCAAGCTCCTCGAGTCCGACCGCATGAAGTCGCAGTTCGTCGCGTCCGTGAGCCACGAGCTCCGCACGCCGATCACGTCGATCCGGGGCGCCGTCGCCGCATCGCGGCGCACCGACGACCCCGCACAACGCGAGGAGCTCCTCGACGTGGTCGACCGACAGTCCGGTCGTCTCCAGGCGATGGTCGAGGAGATGCTCGTCGCGGCGCGGATGCAGGAGAACGCCAACCGACCGACGATCCAGCCGATCGACCTCTGCGCGCTGATCCGCCTGACCGCGCTGGACTCGCACGTCGCGGGCCGCTCGGTGGAGCTCGAGCTGCCCGAGCACTGCATGGTGCGCGCCGAGCCCGAGGCGCTGCGGCGCGTGCTCACCAACCTGATCGAGAACGCGCACAAGTACGGCTCGACGCCGATCCGTGTGGCGGTGCAGGTCGCGGACGACCAGGTCGTGCTGTCGGTGATCGATCGCGGTCCCGGTATCCCGCCGGAGGAGCGCGAACGGATCTTCGAGCGCTTCTACCGCGTCGACCCCAACGGGACGAAGCCCGGCATGGGACTCGGACTGTCGATCGTGCGGGGCCTCGTCGAGTCGTGCGGTGGCACCGTGTGGGTCGAGGACGCGCCCGGTGGCGGTGCGGCGTTCCGTGTCTCGCTCCGTGCGAACCCGGTCGCAGAGCAACGTCGGGAGGTGGTGCATGTCTGAGCGTCCGAAGGTGCTCATCGTCGACGACGAGCCGGACGTGCTGCTCACCCTCCGGATGATCCTCGAGTCGGAGGGCTTCGACCCGATCCTCGCCGCCGACGGTGAGACCGCGCTCCGACGCGTCGACGAGGAGCATCCCGACCTGGTCGTGCTCGACATCATGATGCCGGTGCTCGACGGATGGTTCGTGCTGGCCGAGCTCGGCGGACGCGCCACGCGTCCGTCGGTGGTGGTGTGCTCCGCGAAGTCGGGGGACAGCGAGCGGGCGCGCGCGCAGGAGCTCGGAGCGGACGAGTACGTGACGAAGCCGTTCGAGCCCGACGACCTGGTGCTCATCATCCGCGACGTGATCGCGCGCGCCGCCGCCCAGGTCTCCTGAGCCCCGCGCGTCCGATCGGCGCGATCCGGTGCGAGGTCGCGGAGCGCGAAATTCCCCCGCAAAGAGGGATCTTCCACTTGCATCGGGCGCCGCCCGCTGGCAAAGTGACACCGTTGTAGTTCCAGGGGCGTCATTTGCGTGCCATCGGCGTCGAAACGAGAGGGGATCGCCGGTGAGGGAAATGATCGTTGCCCACGTGCACTCCACGCAGTCGGGGGACAAGCGCTGGCAGGAGCAGGCGAACTGCCTGGGCGTCGACCCGGACCTGTTCTTCCCGGAGCGCGGTGCATCCACGCGTGAGGCCAAGTCGGTCTGCTCGAACTGCGAGGTCCGGGCCGACTGCCTGGAGTACGCGCTGGTGAACGGCGAGAAGTTCGGGATCTGGGGCGGCCTCAGCGAGCGCGAGCGGCGTCGGCTCCGGCGTCAGCGTGCCCTGGCGCGTCGGGCCGCGGCGGAGTCCGCGGCCGTCGCCAGCGCCTGAGCGTCCCGTCCGGGCTCAGGCCCGCGCGCGTGCCTCGATGGTGACGCGTTCGTCGAGTCCCGACCAGGCACGGAACGCGGCGGAGCAACGCGCCAGCTCCGCGGCCGGGAGCAGTCCCACGAGCTCGATACGTGTCACCCCGACCTCCCACACTCGCGCTCGATCGCGGACCTCGGTGCACGCGCGCTCCACGCCGGTCGCGTCCAGGTCGACGAGGTTCATGCTCACCTGCACGGTCCCGCGTGATTCGAGCGGCAGGCCGAGCGCGCGCACGCCGAGCAGGCCGCCGTCGCGTTCACGCGTCTCGCGGGCGACGCGCCGGGCGATCGCGAGATCGTCGGTCGCCAGCTCGACATTGACCGCGACGAGTGGCGGTCGGGCGCCGACCGCGGTCGCGCCGAGGTGGGGGTCGGGCGCCGGCGGGCCGAGATCGGGAGCCAGCGCGTCGCTGAACGCATCGCGCCGGACCGTGGGCAACGCACGCGTGTCGGGGGCGGCGTCGGCGTAGAAGAACACCGGCACGTGGTGCACCCGGGCCAGCCACGCCCCGAAGGCGTGAGCGGCGGCGACGGCCACGTCGGCGGGCGTCGGCGGGAGGGCCACGAACGGCACCACGTCGACCACACCGAGGCGGGGATGCACACCGGCGTGGTCCCGGAGGTCGAGGTCCTCGAGCGCGACGTCGACGAGTCGACGCACCGCGGCCTCCGTGATCGCCGATTCGGGCGCGGCGATGGTGAACACGCTCCGATGATGGTCGGGGTCGGAGTGGACGTCGACGAGGGCCCGACCCGCCGCCGCGCCGATCGCCTCGATACGGCGTCGGTCCCTGCCCTCGGACACGTTCACGACCGCTTCGAGCATCGCCGCACCCTAGGAGTGACGGTCCCGCGTGGACGCGCCGGAGCGGTCACGCCGATGGTCGGGGCGCCGTGCCGCCGCCACCCGTAGAGTCTGGACGGTGCGGTTCGGGCTGGCGCTGCCTCAATACGACTACTCCGTGGTCGACGAACGGCCACTCGCGTGGTCGACCGTCCGTGACACGGCGCGTGACGCCGAGCGGCTCGGCTTCGACTCGGTCTGGCTCTCGGACCACCTGTTCCTGGACATCGCCAAGTACGGCGGCAGCGACCGCCCGGAGGCGGCGTTCGAGCCGATCGTCACGCTGGCCGCCCTCGCACGCGAGCTCCACCACATCCGGCTCGGCACCCTGGTGTTCTGCGAGGCGCTGCGGCCGGCGTCCGTGCTCGCCAAGGCCCTGGCCACCCTCGACCGCATCTCCGGCGGGCGCATCGACGTCGGTGTGGGCGCCGGGTGGTACGAGCCCGAGTACGCCGCGATCGGGATGGAGTTCCCACCTCCCGGCGTCCGCCTCGCGCGCATGCGCGAGGCCGTCGACATCCTGACCGCCATGTTGGGGGAGGACGGTGGCCCGGTCGTCTACGACGGCCGGTTCCATCGGGCCGACGGAGCGCGCAACTTCCCGGCCGCGGTCCAACGCCCGCGGCCACCGGTGTTCATCGGCGGCAAGGGCGACCGGTTGCTCCGGATGATCGTCGAGCGGGCCGACGGCTGGAACACCTGCTGGGTGTGGACCCCCGAGGAGTACGCCGCCCGCCGCGAGGTCCTGCTGCGCGAGTGCGAGCGGATCGGGCGTGATCCCGCGACGGTCTGGTGCTCACTCGGTCTCTACGCGCTGTGCGGCGAGGACGAGGCCGACCTCGAGCGCCGATTCGAGCGCCTGCGTACCCGGACGCCCGCAGGCGTGCTGGACCGCGTCACCCTGGAGCAGTGGCGCCAGGGCCGGCTGGTGGGCACCCCCGAGCAGATCAGGGAGCAGGCCGCCGCCTGGGGCGAGCTCGGAGTCGAGACCCTCATCGTCGGGGCGGGTGCCATCCCGTTTCACCTCGGTTCCCGGGACGACGTCGACCTGCTCGCCCACGCCCTCGGAGCGACCGAGCGGACGACGGTCGCCAAGTAGGCTCGGAGGCGCTCACGATCGGGAGGTCACCCGCCGCATGTTCGGACTCGGAGCTCCAGAGCTGCTCATCGTCCTCGCCGTCGTCGTCGTGCTCTTCGGTGGCGCGAAGATCCCGAAGCTCGCTCGCTCCCTCGGCCAGGCCCAGAAGGAGTTCAAGACGGGTCTCGACGAGGGCCACAAGGACGAGCCGGCCAAGGACGACGAGTCCAAGCCCTGAGCTGAAACTCGCCTCGGACCCATTCCTTCCGATTTTTTCCCGCCTCAACGGGAACCTGTTCTCCCCCCGCCGTCGTTCCCATGACGTCTGACCGCGTGCCCACGTGGGAGGAGGTGGCCCGCGATCACGGCCAATTCCTGTTCACCGTGGCCTACCGGCTGACCGGCAATGTCGATGACGCACGGGACCTGGTCCAGGAGGCGCTGCTGCGCGTACGACGCGGCCTCGCCACCTACGAGCCGGGCTCCCTCGAGGGATGGCTGGCGAGGATCGTGACGAACGTGTTCCTGGACGACGTGCGGCGCAAGAAGCGCCGCCCGGTCCAGGCACTGCCCGCCGAGCCCGACCTCGTCGTCCCACCGGCCGTCGCCGCGGACGTCGCGGCCGATGCGGCCGGGCTCTCGACCGAGATCCAGGCGGCCATCGCCGCGTTGCCGGAGGAGTTCCGCGTGCCCGTCGTGCTCTGTGACGTCGCCGACCAGTCCTACGAGGACATCGCCCGCGCGCTCGGCGTGCCGATCGGCACCGTCCGGTCCCGTCTGCACAGGGGTCGCAAGCTGCTGCGCGGCGAGCTGGTCGCGCGCGGCGTCGTCACCGCGGGAGGTGTGGCGTGAACGAGCGCGACCCGGGCGGTGACGACGTGCTCTCGGCGTACCTCGACGGCGAGCTCGCCCCGGTCGAACGCGCGGAGCTCGAGGCGCGACTCGCGGCGGACCCCGACGCGCGCGCCGAGCTCGACGAGGTCTCCGAGGTCCGCACGCTCGTTCGTGGCCTGGCCGAGCCCGCACTCCCGGCCGGGTTCCTCGACGACCTCTTGGCTGCGGGCGGTGCCGACGAAGCCGCCGCGTCCCGAGCCGACACACGCAGCTCGGCGGCCGTGCTCGACCTCGATGCCCACCGCACCCGCCGGCGCGGTCACGCACGGGTCGCGGCCGCGATCGCGACGGCCGCGGCCGCCGTTGCGATCGTCGTCGCCGTTGCCGTCCCGTCGAGATCGACGACGAAGCCGGCCCTTGCCACCGACGTCCGGGTCCATCAGGCGGGGTCCGCGGCGTCCGGCGACCCGGTCTCGGGTCTCGCCCCGCTCGCCGGTCCCTTGCGGTTCGGCCGGTGAGACGCGTCCGCACGGTGGCGTGCGCATGGGCGATGGGTACCGCGGTGTTCGTCGTGGCCGCGCTGCCGAGCGTGGCCGCCGACCGGGCCCCGGCCGACTCGATGCTCGACCGTGCGCGCACCGCGGTGGCGACGCACGAGTTCGCGGGCACGGTGCGGATCCGTTGGCGGACCGAGACCGGTCTGGCGGCCCAGGACGTGCCGGTGCGCGCCGTCGACGGCGGTCTGCAGCTGGCGAACGGGCACGTCGTCGAGGACGGCGGACGGGCCTGGATGCGCAACGACGCCCGTTGGCAGACCCTGTGGTCGGACACGCGGGCCCCCGCCGCACCGAGCGTCGCGTCGAAGTACCACGTGCGCATCGCGCGCGGCCCGGTCGTGGCCGGTCACCCGACGCGCGCGCTCACGATCCGTCGAAACGGCCACGTGGTGGAGCGCTATGCGTTCGACCGGACGAACGGCCTGGTGCTGCAGCGGATTCGGTACGGCGACGCTGGCCGCGTGAGCGCGTCGATGATGTTCGTGGAGCTGGGTCCGGTCCGCACGGTGCAGGGGACGCTCGCGACGCCGAAGGTCGAGGCCGGTGCGCCGCGTCCGCTGGCCCGGCCGCCGTCCGATGCGCACCGCCGGGTCGGCGACGGCTTCGTCCTCGTCGGCGCGCAGCGCGTCGGGGACGAGACCCAGCTGCAGTACAGCGACGGCGTGTTCACCGCGTCGGTGTTCACCCGCGACGGCGCCCTCGACTGGGACGCGTTGCCGGCCGGCGACCGGATCCGGGTCGGAGACACCGAGGCCTTGCGCTACCGCACTGCGGGTGGCACCGTGCTGGCCTGGCAGTCGGGCGGTCGCACCTATACGTGCGTGACCGATGCGTCCGACTCCGAGCTGCGGGCGGTGATGGCGAGCTTGAGCCACACCGACGACGGTGCGTGGACCGACGCCGTCCGCTTCGTCACGAGCCCCTTCAGCTGGTTCTGAGCGTCACTTCGGCGTCTCCGCTCGCCGCTCCGTTGATGCTCAGGACCCGGCTCGCTACGACGCGGCTCGCCCTTCGGGCTCGGGCGTGGGCAACGGTGTGGCTCAGAGTGCGGAGAGCGCGATGCGACGGCTGCGCAGGATGCGGCGTCGCTCTCGTTCGGACGCACCACCCCACACGCCGTGCTCGATGCGGTAGCGGAGCGCGTACTCGAGGCACGGCTCCTTCACCGGGCAGTTCGCACACACGCGACGCGCCTGGTCGACCCCGACACCGTCGGACGGGAAGAAGAACGACGGGTCACGGTCGCGGCACAGGCCGTCGAGCATCCATGCGTGCTCGGCGTCGTATTCGGGAATCGGCTGCTCGTCCATGCGTAGCGTTGAACGGTACGCGCGTGGATTCGGTTCCCGGGTGATCGGCACAGTTCCTCTCAGTACCCGTTCAGGTCGGTGTGGAACCCTCCCGAAGCCCTCTGCGTTGTGCTCCGACGACACATCCCCCTTTCGTGAGGTCGACGCCGTGAACGACGAGAACGACGAGATCCGATCCAGCGAGCCGACCCCGTTCGGCGCCGTCCCCCCGGCGCCGGACGCACCGTCGCAGCCCGCGCCCACCGAGCCGTCGTCGCCGTGGGCGCCTCCCTCCCCCGCGGCGACCGAGCCGTTCGGTTCGCCCTCCGACGTCCCGCCGACGGCCGCCACCGCAGACGCGCCGACCACGGCCGGTCCGGCACCGACCGTCGCCGCGCCGACGACCGGCGCCGAGGCGCCCACGGCCGACGTGCCCCCGATCCCCCCGAGCGCGGTGCCACCGTCGACCCCGGCCGACGGCGGTCGTGGATCGCGCGGGCCGGGCTGGCGCCAGTTCGTCGTCGGCGCCGTCGTCGGTGCGCTCGTCGGTGGCGGGACCGCCGCGGGCGTGGCCGTCGCGACGCGTGACGACTCCTCCACGATCACCCGCACCGTCGTCGTCGGCGGTGCCGCGTCGAAGCCGGTACGCAACACGTCGGTGATCGGCAAGGCGAAGGACGTGCAGGCCGTCCTCGCCAAGATCAACGGCGCAGTGGTCGCGGTCCAGACCGGTGCCGCGGTGGACTCGGGCCTCTTCTCGGGGAGCTCGAACGGCACGAGCGGCGGCGAGGGCACGGGATTCGTGATCTCGCCCGACGGCGTGATCGTCACCAACAACCACGTGGTGGCCGACGCCAACGGTCGGATCGAGGTCGCGTTCAGCGACGGCACGAAGCAGGCCGCGAAGCTCCTCGGCCGCGCCCCTGAATACGACATCGCGGTGCTGAAGGTCGACGCCAAGAACCTGCCCACCGTGAAGCTCGGGAACTCCGACGCGCTGCAGGTCGGTGACCAGGTCGTCGCCGTCGGCAACGCGCTCGCACTCGAGGGTGGGCTCTCGGTGACCCAGGGCATCATCTCCGGCAAGGGCCGCGTGGTTCCCGAGGACGAGACCGGCGTGACCCTCTACGACATGCTCCAGACCGATGCCGCCATCAACCCGGGCAACTCCGGTGGTCCGCTCGTGAACGCGAACGGCGAGGTCGTCGGCATCAACACCGCGCTCGCCGGCGGCAGCCAGAACGTCGGCTTCGCGATCAGCATCGACTCCGCCAAGGACGTGATCCGTGCGCTCCAGGAGGGGAAGTCGGTGCAGGTGGCGTTCCTCGGCGTCGAGACCAGCGACGTGACCCCGGCCGTGGCGAAGTCGTTGAACCTCACCGCCAAGAACGGTGCGGTCGTCCGCCGGGTCACGAGCGGCGCCGCCGCCGCCAAGGCGGGGATGAAGGCGAACGACGTGATCGTGGCGATCGGCGGGCACGCGGTGAGCGGCCCGCAGGACGTGGGCGCGGAGATCCGCCGCTACGCCCCCGGTGACAAGGTCGACGTCACCGTCGAGCGCGGTGGCCAGCAGGTGACGCTGAGCGTCGAGCTCGGAGTTCGTCCGGACTCGGTCGGGTAGCCTCGTCGGGCTCGTGCTCCGGTCCGCGTGGGACCGGAGCACGCCGATCCGCCACCCCCGACACGGAGACCCGATGGCCCAGGAACCCGAAGTGCTCGAGGACGTCCCACCGCAGGGACACGTACGAGTGGTGTACCTCGGTCCGGTCGCGCCGCACTGGGAGGTTCACGGCATCTTCGGTGACCGCATCGTGGTCGACGAGTTCCGGCAGCGGGCCATGGCCCGGCTGCAGCTGCTCCCGCCCCACGACCCGCAGTTCCGGCGCAACCGGGAGCGCGTCGCGCGCGACGCCGAGCGCGAGCACCTCATCCTCGACTGGGACCTCGGCTACGACGAGGAGTGACCCGGCCGGGGACGCCGGCGGTCCTCCGCTACTGCGGCGACCGGCCCTCCCGCGTGGTGGTGGTCCTCGCCGGGGTGCCGACCCGTGACCATGAACTCACCCGTTCGGCGATCGTGACGGCGTGGTCGGCGATCCGCTCGTAGTGGCGGGCCACGAGCGCGACCTGCATCGCCTTCATGATCGTGCCCTCGTCCGCGTTCGGGCCGAGGGTGAGCGAGTGGCGGAAGAGGCTCCGGCCGAGCTCGTCCATCGTGTCGTCCATGTCGGCGAGCGTCGCCGCCCATGCGGGGTCGCGGTCCGCGAACGCGTCGATGGCGAGCCGCGTCTGGTTCGCCGCCTGCACGCCCATCCGGTCGACGATCCCACGCGTCTTCGGGTCGAGCTCGTGCGGGTAGATCCGCCGGGTCGTCTTGGCCACGTTCACCATGAGGTCGGCGTCGCGCTCGAGCTCGTGGTTGATCCGCAGCATGGTGATCACGGTGCGGAGGTCGGCGGCCACGGGTGACTGCGTCGCGAGGATCAGGATGATGTGATCCTCGATGCCGTGGTACACGTCGTCGATCACGTCGTCGGCCTCGATCACCTGCTCGGCCATGTGCAGGTCACCGTCGAGGAACGCCTGGGTCCCGGCCGTGATCGCCTCGGTCGTGAGCGCGCCCAGCCGGATCAGCTCGGCGCGCACCTCGTCCAGCTCGTCCTGCAGCGTCTTGCGGGCTTCGGTCTCGGGATCGGACACCGGTTCTCCGTTCATCCCGTCATCATGACGTCCGCCGGAGGGGATGGCTCGGCCGGTCGGATGGCGTTGGCCTCCAGTTTGCCTCCTGTTCACCGCCGGCGGTCCCGGCCGACCTCGACCGGACGCCGACGGACGAGCGCCGCCACGGGATGGACATCGCGAGTTCACCTCGATGTCACCCCGGGGACAGAGGCGGTCAAGACGGGCTCCTTACCCTGCCAACCGATGAACGAGATCGAACGAACGATCGACGTCACGACAGACAGGAGCAACGAATGATTCGCTCACGCGCGCGGTGGGGCATCGCGCTCGTCCTCGCCTTCGGCCTGGTGGCCGCGGCGTGCGGCTCGGACTCCGGCTCGACCAGCAAGGGGAACGGGAATGGAACGTCCTCGACGACGAAGCCGGCGCCGCCGCTCGCAGCGGCGACACTCGCTGGGTCCGGCTCGACGTTTCAGCAGGCCTTCAACGAGACGGTGATCCAGGAGTTCAAGACGGTCCAGCCGGCGGTCACCGTGACCTACGCCGGCGGCGGCTCGGGCAAGGGCCAGTCCGACCTGCAGGCCGGACTCGTCCAGTGGGCCGGTACCGACAGCACGATCAAGACCGAGGACGTCCCGAAGTACCAGGGCCCGTTCCTCTACTTCCCGACCGTCGCGGCGCCGATCACGGTGTCGTACAACCTCTCGTCGGTGAAGAACCTCCAGCTCTCGCCGGAGACGCTGGCCAAGATCTTCCAGGGCCAGATCACCACGTGGAACGACGCCGCGATCGCCGCCGACAACCCCAAGGCGACGCTGCCGTCGACGGCCATCACGGTCGCCCACCGTTCGGACGGCTCGGGGACGACGGCGAACTTCACCGCGTACCTCGTGAAGGCCGCAGGAAGCGCCTGGACGCTCGGGAGCGACAAGGTGGTGAACTGGCCGACCGGCCAGCAGGCCGGGAACGCCAACGCCGGAGTCGCCCAGATCGTGAAGGGCACCGACGGCGCCATCGGCTACGTCGACTACTCGGACGCAAAGGCGTCGGGACTCGTGTTCGCCTCGATCAAGAACGCGAGCGGCAAGTACGTCGCTCCGTCGATCGACAGCGCCACCGCGGCGCTCGAGGGCGCCACGGTCAACGCGGACCTGACCTACGACCCGCTGAACGCCTCGGGTGCCGACGCGTACCCCATCACCTCGCCGACCTACATCATCATGTACCAGGCACAGGCGGATGCGAACGTGAAGGCCGCGCTCCGGGGCTTCATGAACTACATCTACGGCGAAGGCCAGACGCTGGCCCCCACCGTGGACTTCGCGCCGCTGCCTTCGGACCTCCTGTCGAAGGCGAAGGCCCAGGTCGACACGATCGGGTCCTAGGTCGAATCGCACGGGTGGCGCGGGCGCCGGAGTCCGGCCCCGCGCCACCCGCCGACCAACCTCCTCCTCATGACCGTCGCCATCGAGCCCCGTTCACTGAGCTCCGTCCGGCCGCCGGGCCGGACCTTCGACCGCGTCTTCCGCGCAGCGGCGTTCGTGGCCGGCGGGCTCGTGCTCGTGATCCTGGCGCTCATCGCCGTCACGATGGTCGTGAAGGCCTGGCCGGCGCTGCAGTCCCAGGGCCTCTCGTACTTCACCGGTGACGTCTGGGATCCGCAGTCACAGACGTTCGGCACGCTCGCATTCGCGTTCGGCACCGTCGTCGTGTCCACGATCGCGGTGGTCGTGGCGGTGCCGGTGAGCATCGGGATCGCGCTCTTCACCACCGAGGTCGCGCCGCGGTGGTTGCGGACCCCCATCACCTACGTGATCGACCTGCTCGCCGCCGTCCCGTCGGTCGTCTACGGCCTGTGGGGCGTGCTGGTGCTCGCGCCGGAGCTGCCGGGCTTCTACGCCGATGTGCACGACATCGTCGCGCCGATCCCGGTGCTCAACACCATCTTCTCGGGTGAGCCGATCTCGGGCCGCTCCTTCATGACCGCCGGACTCATCCTCGCGATCATGATCACGCCGATCGTGACCGCCATCGCACGTGAGACCTTCACCACCGTCCCACCGTCGCTCAAGGACGCGGCCCATGCGCTCGGCGCAACCCGCTGGGAGACGATCCGGGCCGCGGTGATCCCGCACAGCCGGAGCGGGCTCGTTGCCGGGGTGCTCATCGGGCTCGGGCGTGCGCTCGGCGAGACGATCGCAGTGGCGCTCGTCATCGGGTCGAGTCCGCAGATCACGGCCAAGCTCTTCTCGTCGGGCGACGCGCTCGCGGCGGTCATCGCCAACCAGTTCAACGAGACCACCGCCGGCAGCGACTACCAGGCCGCCCTCATCGGCATGGCGGTCGTGCTGTTCGCGCTCACGCTCGTCATCGGTGTCATCGCCCGAGGGTTCGTGGCCCGGGCCGAACGCAACTCGGCGGGGTCAGCGTGACGGCCACGACGCCGTCGATCACCGTCAGCGGCGCCTCGCTGTCCCGTCGTGTGAAGAGTGCGATCGCCACCACCGCGATCGTGCTGTCGCTGTTCGTCGCGCTCGTGCCGCTGGTGTTCATCGTCGGCTACGTGGTGAGCCGCGGCTGGGCCGCGGTGACGCAGACGGGCTGGTTCACGGCATCGATCCCGATCCTCACCCGGTCGGAGGGCCCGGGGATGCGGCCGGCGATCATCGGGACGCTCATCATCACGGGTGCCGCGACGGCATTGGCCGTTCCGCTCGGCGTCCTCGGCGGGATCTACCTCAACGAGTACAGCGACCGGACGGCGTTCGGCCGCTTCATCCGCTTCCTCGCCGACGTGATGACCGGGGTCCCGTCGATCGTGATGGGCATCTTCGTGTACACGCTCTGGGTGCTGACCTACGGCCAGTCGGCGTTCGCCGGCGCGCTCGCGCTCGCGTGCCTGATGCTGCCGGTGGTGATCCGTACGAGCGACGAGATGCTCCGCCTGGTGCCGCGCGAGCTGCGCGAGTCGGCGTACGCGCTCGGTGGTCGGAAGGCCGGGACGATCGTACGCGTGGTGCTCCCGGCAGCCGCCCCCGGCATCATCAGCGGCGCGTTGCTCGCGGTGGCCCGCGCCGCGGGTGAGACCGCGCCACTGCTGTTCACGATCGGGTTCGTGAACGCCACCAACACGAGCCTGTTCCACGGGGCGAGCACCGCGCTGTCGGTGCAGATCTTCAGGAACGCGACCCAGGTGTACCCGGGGGCCCAGGCGCGTGCGTGGGGCGCCGCGCTCACCCTCATCGGGATCGTGTTCGTCTTCACGATCCTGGCCCGCATCGTCTCGACGATCCTCGGACGGAAGCACCACCAATGACCGACATGAGAATGAACGAGTCCCTCATCATGGCCAGTAACGTCTCACCGGTGACCGACGCCGCCACGGAGCTGCCTGAGGGCGAACCGACGGAGGTCGTGTTCGAGGTCCGGTCCGCCGCGGTCGACTACGGCGCGCACCGGGCCGTCGACGGCGTCACGCTCGACATCGGCGCCAACGAGATCACCGCGATCATCGGTCCGTCGGGCTGCGGCAAGAGCACCTTCCTCCGGTGCCTCAACCGCATGAACGACTTCATCCCCGGCGCGACCGTGCACGGGAGCATCGGCTACCACGGCGAGGACCTCTACGGCCCGAAGGTGGACGCGGCCGAGGTGCGGCGGCGCATCGGCATGGTGTTCCAGCGGCCCAACCCGTTCCCCAAGTCGATCTACGACAACGTCGCGTACGGTCCCCGGATCAACAAGTACAAGGGCGACCTCGGCGACCTCGTCGAGCACGCGCTCACTCGCGCCGCGCTGTGGGACGAGGTCAAGGACAAGCTGAAGAAGAGCGCGTTCGCGCTCTCGGGGGGTCAGCAGCAGCGCCTCTGCATCGCGCGGGCGCTCGCGGTCTCACCCGACGTCGTCCTGATGGACGAGCCGTGCTCGGCGCTCGACCCGATCGCCACCTCGCGCATCGAGGACCTGATGGTGGACCTCAAGCGCGAGTTCACGATCGTGATCGTGACCCACAACATGCAGCAGGCGGCACGCGTCTCCGACCGCACCGCGTTCTTCACCACGGACGTCGACGAGCAGGGTGGCCGCACCGGGCGGCTGGTCGAGTTCGACGCCACGCAGACGATCTTCACGTCGCCGTCGGATGCTCGGACCGAGGGTTACATCACCGGCCGGTTCGGATGAGCGCAGCGGTCACGGCTTCCACCGCCAACTGCCCGATGAGTGGAGCGGGGCCCGTCCGGCCCGGTCCGAAGGACCACGAGGACACGAGATGAACCAACGTCGTCGTGCGCAGTTCGGCGACGACCGCTCCGCCAACGTCGACATCGCCGCGGACCTCGATCGCCGGCGGCTCGCGGAGGCGCTGGACGCAGTCGGTGACGCCATCGTGGTGGTGGACGCCGCGGGCGAGGTCGTGCTCCGGAACCGGGCCGCCGAGCGGTTCCAGGACGCCCGGCACGCCGACGCGCTCGCCGGCGGCGCGCTGCGGGAGCTGCTCGACCGTGCTCGCAACGGCGAGGAGTGCTCGCGGGAGCTGCAGCTCTTCGGACCGCCGCCCGAGGTCTTCTTCATGACCGCCCGCCCGCTCGTCGCCGACGGCCGCCACATCGGCGCGGTCGGGTTGGTACGGGACGTCACCGAGGCGCGTCGGATCGAGACCGTGCGGCGCGACTTCGTCGCCAACGTGAGTCACGAGCTCAAGACGCCGGTCGGCGCACTGGCGGTGCTCGCCGAGACCCTCGCCGGCGTCGACGACGCCGACGTCGCCCGACAGCTGGCGGAGCGGATCGCCACCGAGGCGACGCGTGTGGGCGCGATCGTCGACGACCTGCTCGACCTCGGCCACATCGAATCGCAGCCGGCACGTCGGGAGCAGGTGTCGATCCCGGAGCTCGTCGACGCGGCCGTCGAACGGGTCGAGGGTGCGGCGGCGGCCTCGGGCCATGCGCTCGAGGTCACGCCGTGCTCGGGGCATCTGGTGTGCGACCGCCGCCAGATGGTGAGCGCCATCGCCAACCTGCTCGACAACGCGCTGAAGTACTCCGATCCGGGAGAGCCGGTGTCGCTCCTCGCACGCGAGGTCGACGGGTGGCTCACGATCGAGGTCCGCGACCACGGTGTCGGCATCCCCTCGCGCGACCTCGACCGCATCTTCGAACGCTTCTACCGCGTCGACCGGGCGCGGAGCCGCACCACGGGCGGGACCGGTCTCGGGCTCGCCATCGTGCGCAACGTCGCGCACGCGCACGACGGTGACGTCACCGTCGAGTCGCGAGAGGGTGACGGCTCCACCTTCCGGCTGCGGGTTCCGATGCTGGCCGGCACCACCCCACTCTTCCTCGAGGACCGCTGATGGCCGATCCGCCCCTGGTGCTCGTCGTCGACGACGAGGCGTCGTACCGCGATGCGCTCTCGGTCGCCCTGACCGCGGAAGGTTTCCTC
This sequence comes from uncultured Acidimicrobiia bacterium, assembly GCA_963756815.1. Taxonomy (GTDB): domain Bacteria; phylum Actinomycetota; class Acidimicrobiia; order IMCC26256; family JAENVU01; genus JAENVU01. The sequence goes on along the minus strand of CAVWPR010000005.1, from coordinate 281,327 downwards.
GTGGAGACGGCGGCCGACGGCGTCGAGGCACTCGACAAGTTCGAGCGCTCGCGGCCGGCGGTGATCCTGCTCGACGTCATGCTCCCGCGCGTCTCGGGCATCGACGTGTGCCGGCAGATCCGCACCACGTCGCGGGTGCCGATCATCATGGTCACCGCGAAGGGGTCCGAGATCGACGCGGTGGTCGGGCTCGAGGTCGGTGCCGACGACTACGTCGCCAAGCCGTTCCGGCTCCGCGAGCTGGTCGCGCGTGTCCGGGCTGCGCTCCGACGCGGGCACCAGGCGGATGCGATCGTGGATCGCGAGGATTTCGTGGAGGTCGGCGACGTGCTCGTCGACGTGTCGCGGCACGAGGTTTCGGTCCGGGGCGAGCTCGTCGCGCTCCCGCTGAAGGAGTTCGAGCTGCTCGAGCTGCTCATGCTGAACGCGGGCCGGGTGCTCACGCGCGACGTGCTCATCGACCGGATCTGGGGTCCGAACTACTTCGGGGACACCAAGACGCTCGACGTCCACATCAAGCGCCTGCGTGCCAAGGTCGAGGACGATCCGTCGAATCCGACGCGGATCGTCACGGTGCGCGGCGTGGGCTACCGCTACGAGCGCAACTGACGCCCGGCACTCTGCCCTAGTGGGGCAGGAGGTCGTCGTCGATCGTGTCGATGCCGTCGAGCCAGGTGCCCGTGTCGAGCGGTGCGCCGGCGGTGGCCGGCCGGGGGGCGAGCTCGGCGACGACGTCGCTGATCGACGGCGGTCCGAGCGGTTCGACGGCGGGTCGCGGCGCGGGGGTGAACGCCACCGTCTCCGCCACCGGCGGCACGACGGTTGCCTCGCGGGTGACTGCGCCGTTCCCGAGCGCGGCCGCGGCCTCGTCGAGCTCGGAGCGGGCGCCGGTGAAGCGGACCGGTGCCTCGGGGACCGGCGGCGCGGTTGCCGCCTCCGCGGGAGGCTGCGGATCCGTGACCTCGGTGGTGCCGCGGTCACGCTTGCCCATCATGTCGGAGAACTTCATGTCACCTTCGCCAATGCCTGCTCGTAGTCCTCGCGCGCACGCGGCGACGCGAGTCCGGCCGATTCGAACTTCGCTGCGACCACCCCGTCGCGATCGATGACGAAGGTCCCGCGGTTGGCGCAGCCGAGCTTCTCGTTGAAGACGCCGTAGGCCTTCGCGACCTCGCCGTGGGGCCAGAAGTCCGAGAGGATCGGGAAGGTGAAGCCCTGTTGCTCGGCCCACTGCGCCTGGGCGTGGCGGGTGTCGCAACTGATCGCGAGGACCGACGCGCCGGCACCGTCGAACACCGACGGATCGTCGCGGATCTCGCACATCTCTCCCTCGCACACCCCGGTGAACGTGAAGGGGTAGAACACGAGCACGACGGGCTTGCCCCGGTAGTCGGCCAGGCTCACGTCGTTGCCGGCCTGATCCTTGAGGGTGAACTCGGGGGCGGTCTGCCCGATGTCGACGGTCAAGGTTCGCTCCTGCTTCGGCGGCACGTCGGTCGCAGTGTACGGGGTGGCACGAAACCTCCTCCGGTTCCGTTGCGTCAGCGTTGCCGCCACGCGTTGTCGACCGCGGCCCCGGATCCCTTGAGCGGCGCGGCGACGATGCCGAGGAGCGGCGTGACCGTCGCGTACCCCTCGGTGAGGAGGGCCTCGTCCGTGGCCGGATCGAAGTCGTCGGTCTTCCCCGTGAACTCCATCCGGAGGTCGCCGTCGCGCACGTCGGCCGACGCGACCCAGAACTCGCCGTACGGGGCCAACGTCGCTTCGCGCACTCCGCGCAGTTCGGCGAACGGACGATTCGGGACGTTGAGGTTCAACACACGCGGTGCATCTCCGTCGACGACCCACTCGAGCGCGGGCACCGCGAGCTCGGCCGCGGTGTCCCAGTGGTACTCGCCCTCCTCGGACCAGCGCAGGCTCACGGCGAGCGCGGGCACCCCGAGACCGGCGGCGGTCAACGCGGCACCGACGGTGCCGCTGTGCAGGACCAGGTGGCCGGTGTTGGCGCCCGGGTTGATGCCGGACGCGACGACATCGGGACGGTCGCCGAAGCCACCGAGGCACGCCAGGTACACGGCCGTGGCCGGCGGGCGCTCGATGGCGAGCACCGGCACCTCGGGGAGCTCCGGCCAGCGGCGCTCGGCCACCGGGATTCGGCTCACCCCGATGGAGCGGACCGATCGACGCCCCGGCCCCGCTGAGATCGGTCGCAGGTGCCACGACGCGCACGTCGTGGCCGGCGTCGTGCAGCGCCTTCGCCAGCGCCACGATCCCGGGCGACGCCACGCCGTCGTCGTTCGTCACCAGCACCCGCCGCGGCGAGACGGTCACGCGCGGGTGCCCTTCGGGGCCGGCACGTAGTGCGCGTCGACGATGGTGCCCTCGCGGCGCGTGAGCACCCAGGTGCTCCCCTTCGCCATGCGGTCGTCGTCGCGGGGGACGTCTCGCTCGTCGAGCGCCTCGAGGAGCTCGCCGATGACGTCACCGTGGCTGCAGATGGCGATCGGTGCATCGGCCGCGTCGAGGAAAGCGAGCACCGCCGCCGGGCCGTTGCCCTCGCCCAGGTCGTCGCTCACCTCGATCTCGACGTCGATGAGCGCCGCGAGCGGTTCGAGGGTCTCGACGCAGCGGACGTACGGGCTCGCGAGCAGACGCGTGATCCCCAGATCGGCGAGCGTCCCGGCGATCCACTCCGCCTGGACGCGGCCGCGTCGCGACAGAGGCCGCTCCTCGTCGGCGACCGTGCCGCGCTTGCCCGCGTCGGCGTGCCGCACGACGTAGCAGGCGAACTTCTTCACGACGGTGCGCCGCGCACGAGCTCGCGGTCGTGTGGATACGTGAGCTCGGTCGCCGCAGTGGCCACCGGCCACCAGGCCACGACGTCGACCTCGTCGTCCGGCGTACGGGCGGCGGTCGAGCGGACGGACATCGCGAAGTACTCGACGTGCTTGGCACGACCGCGTCGATCGGTGTAGCGCACGGAGCCGGCGCGACCCACGACCGCGGCGTCGACGCCGGTCTCCTCGAGCACCTCGCGCCGCGCCGCGGTCTCGTCGTCCTCACCCGGTTCGAGCTTGCCCTTGGGCAGGCTCCAATCGTCGTACGCGGGTCGGTGGACGACGAGCACCTCGACGCCGTCGGCACCGACGCGCGTCACGACGCCGCCGGCCGCCCGCACCTCCGTTCCGTCGGGATCGGGCACCGATCAGCTCCAGCCGTCGCTGCGGAGCTCGTGACTGCGGCTGATCGCCCGCTCCATGAGCTCACGGTGGGCATCGAGGCCGACGTGGGTGGGCACCCGGTGCCAGTGACCCGCGCCGTCGAGCTCCCACACCTGCCGGTCGTCGGCGAGCTCGACGGCGATGATCTCGGCGAGCCGCCGGCGGAGCGCGGGGCGCGGACCGGCACCAGCGCCTCGACCCGCCGATCCAGGTTGCGGGGCATCAGGTCCGCCGAGCCGATCAGGTACTCCGCAGTTTCGGGATCGGCGCCGAACCCGTAGATGCGCGAGTGCTCCAGGAACCGGCCGAGCAGGGAACGCACCCGGATCGTCTCCGAGAGCCCCGGGACGCCCGGGCGCAGACAGCAGATCCCGCGGATCAGCAGATCGACCGGGGTGCCGGCGGCCGACGCGGCGTAGAGCGCATCGATCGCGATCGGGTCCACGAGCGCGTTCATCTTCATCACGATGCGCCCCTCGGCGCCGCGCGCCGCCTCGGCCTCGATGCGCTCGACGATCGCGTTGCGCAGATCGTGCGGCGCGACGACGATGCGGCGGTACCGCTGCGGTCGGGAGTACCCGGTCAGCGAGTTGAACAGCTCGGTGAGGTCGGCCCCGATGTCCGGGTCGGCGGTGAGCAGACCGAGGTCTTCGTACAGGTTGGCCGTGACCGCGTTGTAGTTGCCGGTGCCCACGTGGCAGTAGCGGCGGACGCCGGTGTGCTCGTCCCGGACGATCAGCAGCACCTTGGTGTGCGTCTTGAGGCCGACGATCCCGTACACGACGTGCACGCCCGCTTCTTCCAGCTCGTGCGCGCGCTCGACGTTGACCTCCTCGTCGAAGCGGGCCTTCAACTCGACGAGGGCCACCACCTGCTTGCCCGCCTCGGCGGCGCGTACCAGCGACGAGATGATGCCGCTCTCCTGGCCGCCGGTTCGGTAGAGCGTCTGCTTGATCGCGAGCACCTGCGGGTCGCGCGCGGCCTGGTCGACGAACTCGGCGACGCTCGTCGCGAACGAGTCGTAGGGGTGGTGCACCAGCACGTCGCCGGACTGGAGGACCCGGAAGAGGTCGGGGGGCGGGTCGGTCCGCGTGAGGACGGCCTGGGTCTGGGGCACCCACGGCTCGTCCTTGAGCTCGGGTCGGTCCAGCGCCTGGAGCCCCCAGAGTCCCGACAGGTCGAGGGGGCCGTCGATGATCGAGACGTCGTCGTCGCTCAGCTCGAGCTCGCGCACGAGCAGCTCGCGGATCTCGTCCGCCATCGTCGTGTCCACCTCGAGCCGCACGACGTGGCCCGAGCGCTTCCGGAGCGTGAGGACGCTCTCGATCGCCTCGAGGAGGTCCTCGTTCTCGTCGTCGAGCTCGAAGTCGGCGTCGCGCGTGACGCGGAACGGATAGTGCGCGGTGATCGTCATCCCGGGGAACAGCTGGTCGAGGTGCGCCGCGATGACCTGCTCGAGCGCGACGACGCGCTGGTGGTCCGGCAGCACCAGGAATCGTGGGAGCAGCGGCGGGACCTTCACGCGCGCGAAGCGCTCCTCGCCCGTGTCGGGGTCGAGCACCTGCACCGCCAGGTTGAGCGAGAGGCTGGAGATGTAGGGGAACGGATGCGCGGGGTCCACCGCGAGCGGCGTCAGGACAGGGAAGACCCGGGCGTGGAAGACGTCGACGAGGTACTTGCGGTCGTCGTCGTCGAGGTCGGCCCACTCCGAGAAGACGATCCCGCACGCGGCCAGCTCGGGCAGGACGCCCTGGGTGAACACCTCGGCCTGGCGCGACACGAGGCGGCGGATCTCCGCCCGGACGGCGTCGAGCTGCTCGGTGGGGCGACGGCCGTCGGGCGACGTGGTGCGCACACCGGCCACCACCTGCTCCTGCAGGCCGGACACCCGGACCTGGACGAACTCGTCGAGGTTCGTGGTGAAGATCGCGAGGAACTTGGCGCGCTCGAGGACGGGCCGTTGGGTGTCCGCGGCGAGCTCGAGGACGCGGGCGTTGAACGCGAGCCAGGACAGCTCTCGGTTCAGGAGTCTCCCGGGGTCGTCCACGGGCTGCATCGTACCGACCCCCTTCCCGGGACTGGTTCGGGCGCGATCCACTCGGGGAGGAGTGGATCGGGGGCCGGACCCGCGAGCGGGGAGACTCGGTTCCGGCGCGGACCCCGGCGGAGGCTCGGGGTCGACGGAACGCACAGTACGCAGGGCGAACGACGCCCCGACGACGTCGACCTGGCCACGATCTGGCCGTCGGGTGAACACCGAGTTGCTCGACGAGACGGCCGGTAGCGTTCCGACGACGATGGTGACCCGCGATCCCCGCACCTACGAGCTGAACCCCTTCGGCCGGCTCGCGGTGACCCACGCAGCCGCCTCCGTGGGTGACGCGTGCCTGACCGTGTCGCTCGCGGGATCCATCTTCTTCACCCAGAGCATCGGCGAGTCGCGCACCCAGGTCCTGCTGTACCTGCTCCTCACCCTCGCGCCGTTCTCGCTCGTGGCTCCGGTGATCGGCCCGGCGCTGGACCGCAGCCGGGCCGGACGGCGCACGCTCATGGCCGTCGGTTGCTTCGGACGCGCGGTGGTGTGCTTCCTGATGGTGAGCCAGCTGCACACGGTGCTGCTCTTCCCGCTGGCCTTCGTTGCGCTCGTGCTGTCGAAGGGCCATGCCGTCGCCAAGTCGAGCCTCGTCCCGGCCGTCGTGCGCAACGACTCCGAGCTGGTGGAGGCCAACTCGAGGCTGTCGCTGATCGCGATCGTGTCGAGCCTCGTCGGCGGGCTCCCCGCCGCCGGCATCGTCGCCGTGTTCGACGCGCGCGGCTCGCTCTTGCTCGCGACCGTCGTCTTCGTCGTCGCCGGGTTCCTCGCGATGCGGATCCCGGCCTCGCCCCGTCCTGCCGCCGCCGAGACCGTGGAGGAACGCGCCGAGCTCGCGGTCCCCAGCATCCGCTACGCCGGGACGGCGATGGCGGTCATGCGATGGTGCGTCGGATTCCTCACCTTCCTGCTCGCGTTCCTGTTGAAGAAGCGCGGCTCGGATCCGATCGTGTTCGGCTTGGTGCTCGTCGCCAGCGCCGCCGGCGGGCTCTTCGGCGTGGTGGTCACGCCCCGACTGCGACGCCTGCTCAGGGAGGAGTCGATCCTCGCGGGCTCGCTGCTGGTGTCGGCGCTCGTCGCGCTGCTCGCGGCGCGCGACGCCGGCACGCTGGGTGCCATGGCCATCGGGTTCACCGTCGCCGCAGGTGCTGCGGCCGGCCGCATCGCGTTCGACAGCCTCGTCCACCGCGACGGTCCCGAGCACCTGCGCGGCCGCGCCTTCGCGCGCTTCGAGACCCGCTTCCAGCTCGCGTGGGTGGCGGGCGCGCTCGTGCCGGTGATCTTCCTCGACGTGATCGACCGTCGCTCCGGATTCTTCCTGCTCGCGCTGGTGCTGTTCTTCTCGGGCCTGTCGTACGTCGCGGGACTCCGAGCACGGCGGGGCTGGGGCGGGGTCCGCGCCGAGCCGCCCGCCCTCGGCGAAAAGTCCCCCGAGCTCGAGTCGGGCAACGACGAGACTGCCTGACGTGGACGTCGAGCTGCGTGCGGTGACCGAGGACGACCTCGAGGAGTTCGTGCGCGCCGACGGCTACGGGTTCGGGTTCCGGTGGGGCGTCGACGAGTCGGCGGCCTGGCCCCGCACCGAGCTGGACCGGACGGTCGCCGCGATCGAGGCCGGCGAGATGGTGGCCACCGGTCGCAACTACACGCTCGAGCTCACGATGCCGGGTGCGGCCACGGTCCCGGCCGGCGGAGTGAGCTGGATCTCCACCCGCCCGACCCACCGGCGGCGAGGCTTCCTGACCCGCGTCATGCGCCACCTCGTGGACGAGAGCCGCGCCCGCGGCGAGCTCGCGTCGCTCCTCACCGCGTCCGAGGGAGGGATCTACCCGAGGTTCGGGTACGGGGTCGCCACGAGGATCGCGAGCTACGAGCTCGCGCGGGCAGGTGCCTTCTTCCGGGACGCGCCGCCGGCGGGCGCCACGCTGCGGATGGTGGAGCCGGAGGTCGCCCGGCCGGTGGCGGCCGAGTTGTTCGAGCGCATCCGGCGGGTGCGGACCGGCGCCGTGTCGCGCCCGGCGCCCTGGTGGATCGACGAGTGGGCGTCGGAGGAGTGGATCGACCCGAAGCGTCGCTTCGACGTCCTGCTCGACCTCGACGGCGAGCCCGCCGGCCACGCCATCTACGCGGTCGACGGCGCCTGGCGGGAGGGCTTCACCGAGAAGGTCGTGGTCGTACGGGATCTGCTCGCCGTCTCGCCCGAGGCGGAGCGCACGCTGTGGCAGTTCCTCGCCAACATCGACCAGACGGTCGCAGTCAGGGCGTGGAACCGACCGCTCGACGACGCGCTCCCGTGGCTGCTCACCGACGCCCGCCACGTCCGAACGACCGCGGTGCGCGACTTCCTGTGGCTCCGTCCGATCGACACCGCCGCGCTCCTCGGCGCGCGCACCTACGGATGCGAGGGCGTCCTGACCTTCGCGGTGGCCGACCCCTTCCTCGAGCTCGACGCCACCGCCGGCACGTTCACCGTCGACGGCGGACCCGACGGCGCGACGTGCCGGCGGAGCGACGAAGAGGCCGACCTCGTGCTCGACGCCGCCGAGCTCGGTGCCATCGTGCTCGGCGGCGTACGGCCGAGCGTGCTCGCCCGCGCCGGTCGCCTGCGGTGCTCGGATCCGGACGTCCTCACTCGCGCCGACGCGATGTTCGTCGCCGACCGCGATCCCTACGCCGCCACCTGGTTCTGATTCAGTCGGGGAGGTCGATCCGGGCCAGCCAGAGGCCGGGCGCGTCGAGCTCGTTCGGCGTGGGCAAGCGGTCGGGGGCCTCGAGGAGACGGTTGAGCCCGGGCATGCCGGCCCGCTCGACGACGCCGGCACAGAACTCGTGCCCACGCTCGTAGTGCCCGCGATCGAGCTCCACGCCGAGCATCCCCTCGACGAACCGGCCCGCTTCGCCGCGCTCGACGTGGTGCCGGCGCAGCGCCTCGGCGATCCGGGGCGAGTCGGAGAGCAGCTTCGCGGCGATCTCGTCGGTGACGAGGTCGGCGTGCCCTTCGAGCACCATCGTGAACTGCTGGTTGCGCTCGAGGATCGCCCGCTGCTCGTCGTTGCGCAGCGCGCCGAGGAGCACCTCGGGTCGTTGCGCCATGCGCGCCATCGCCTCGGCGTCGGTCGGGTCCAGATCGCCGAACGCGTCGTCGAAGGCGTGGGGGTCGAGCGCGAACGCACCGACGTAGTCGCGCGCGATCTGCACGAGGCGCTCGCGGACCCAGGGCCGCGTGCGTTGCGCGGCACGCACCGTCTCGGTGATCGCCACCGCCATGCGCACCTCACGCGGGTCGAGCGACCACGCGTCGGCGAAGCGGTCGATGTTCGGCGCGACGAACGTGATCCGCGGCGCGTCGACCGACGGGAGTGGCAGGTCGTAGGCGCCGAGCGCGTACTGCGCCAGGTAGCCGATCATCGAGCCGGTCTGCGCGCCGAGCAGGATCGGTCCGAGCATGCCCATGAGGCCGCGCATGCCGGCGGCACCCATCGGCATGCCGAGCATGTCGGCGGTCAGCTCCTGCACGTCCTCGTCCTCGGCCTGGTCGAGATCGGCGGCCAGGGAGTCCTGCATCGTGGTCGCGAGGGTCTCGAGCACCGGGCGGAGCCCGTCGAGGTGGCGCCGGGCCCAGGTGCGGCGGTCGATGACGTCGACCGGCAGCGTGAGCACGTCGTCGAGGCCGGTCTCGGTGACGACCGGACCCACCGCGGCCCGCGCCAGCTCGGTGAGCTCGGCGCGGGTCGCCTCCGCGATCGACTCGTCGGCCCGGTCGTCGTCACCGCGCTCGAGCGCGACCTGCTCGGCGGTCTGGCGCGCGATCTCCCAGTTCAGCGGCCCGGGCGACTGCAGGATCCGCATCGCCTCGTTGAGGTCGATGCCGCTGATGTCGAAGGGCAGGCCGAACCGGGCGAAGGGATCCTGCCCCTCGGGCTCGTCCCCGGGTTCGCCCCCGGAAGCACCGCCCCCGGTTTGAGGATCGTCGGCCACGCGGTCAGTCTAGGGAGACCCATGCCGAACTCTTCCGTCGCCCGCGCGGTCGCCGTCACCGGCGCGGCCGGCTTCATCGGTACCCGCCTCGTGCCCGCGCTGGCCGCCGCCGGAGTCCCGAGGATCGTCGGCCTGGACATGCGGGAGCCGGTCCGGACCGCCGGCGGGTACGAGCATCATCTCGTCGACGTCGCCGGGCGGGAGCTGGACTCGCTGCTCCGCGGGTGCGACACGGTCGTGCACCTCGCCGCCGTCACGGACCCGATCGTCGACGACGCGCTGATGGCACGCGTCAACGTCGACGGCACCCGGCGGGTGCTCGCGGCCGCGGCCTCGGTGGGGGTCCGCCGCGTCATCCGCGTGTCGACCGCCGCGGTCTACGGCGCGTGGGCGACGAACCCGGTCCCGCTCACCGAGGACGCGCCACTGAGGCCGAACCCGGGCTTCGGTCCTGCGGTGCACGCCGCCGAGGTCGAGCGCCTCCTGCACGAGTGGGCCATCACCCAGCCCGACGCGATGGTCACCGTGCTGCGCGCCGCCCCGGTGCTCGGCGCCGGCGCCGAGCACCTGTGGGCCCGCCTGCTCGCCGGCTGGCGCCGCCCCCGCGTACGCGGCGAGGGCGCGCCGGTGCAGGTCGTGCACGTCGACGATCTCGTCGATGCGCTCGTCCGTACCGTGACTGCGGATCATCCGGGTGTCTACGACGTCGCCGCAGCCGGATGGTTGGGCAGTGACGAGGCTCGCGCGTTGCTCGGTCGCGGCGCGCTGCCGGCCGCTCCGTTCGACGTCGTGCGGCGCGTGCTGGCACGCAGCTGGCGCGCCGGCATCGTCGACGTCCCGCCGTCGGTGCTCCCGTACCTGGTGCAGCCGTGGGTCATCGCGACCGATCGGCTGGAGGGCATCGGCTGGCGGCCGACGCACACCAACGAGGAGACGTTGCTCGAGACCCACGACGCCCTCGCCGCCGACGCGATCCCGACGACGAGGATCGCCGTCGCCGCGGCGGGCGCGGTCGTGGCGGGCGCCGTCGCCGGCTACGCGGTCCGTCGCGTGACGAAGCGCGACTGAGCGTCAGGCGGTGGTGGCACCCGCGAGGTGCTCGTCGCGCCAGGCGTCCCAGTCCGGCGTGAAGTACATGACGCGGGTCTTCTTGTACTCCTTGATCGACCAGAGGAGCGTGTACTCGTCGACGCCGGTCTCGCCGGCGATCGCCTCGATCGTGTCCTCGCAGTCGCGCGCGGTGCGCCCGTGCACCATCGTGAAGACGGTGTAGGGCCAGTCCTCGTAGGTCGGCCGGCGGTAGCAGTGCGAGACGGCCGCGAACCCGGCCATCTGCGGCCCGACGGCCTCGAGCTCGTTCTCCGGGACGGCCCACACGCCCATCGCGTTCGCCTTGAATCCTGCGCTGCGGTGGTTCATCACCGCGGCGAAGCGACGCATGAGCTTGCGGTCGATGAAGGAGCGCAGGATGTCGAGGAGCTCGTCCTCGCTCATGTCGACCTGCTCGGCCTGGACCGCGAACGGACGGGGCACGAGCGGGAGGTCCTGCTGGGCGACGCGGATCGCCGCGACCTCGCGGTCGCTCAGCACCGGAGCCACCATGTCCGGACTGCGCTCGGGCTTCTCGTGCTCGAGCACCTCGGCCTTGGCGTCGGCCGCGGTCTTGCCGGTCATGTCGAGCTTCACGCCGATCTTGTAGAGCTTCAGCGTGGGGAGCTTGCGGGTCACGGTGGCGCCCGACGTCCGGTGGAGCTCGTCGAGATGGGCGTCGAAGTCCTCACCCGGCGGGACCGCGAGCGTGTACCAGAGGTTGTACGCGTGGTTCCGCTTGTAGTTGTGGCTCACGCCCGGGTGCTGGTTGATGACTGCGGCGGCGGCGTCGATGCGCTCCGGGTCCACCTTGGCCGCGACGAGCGCGGACGAGTAGCCGAGGGCGCGGGTGTCGAAGATGGCCGAGAGCTGCCGGAGGACGCCGGCGGCCTTCGCCGCCCGCAGGGAGGTCAGGACCTCGTCCTCGGTGCGTCCGAGCCGGTCCGCGAGGTCGGCGAAGGGCGTGGCGGTCAGCGGAAACGACCACTGGACCGCGTTCAGGAGATCGGCATCCAGCTCGTTCGGTTCCATGCCGCCATTGTCGCGCCGTGGCGCGGGAGGCGTCCCACCGGGTCCGACGTCATCCCGGCGCCCGCACGACGAGGGCCACGGGCGACGTGCCGGCGGCTGCTGGCGCGGTGGTCGCGGCGGCGTCGTCGAGCGTGGCCGTCACCGTGATCCGGTGCTTGCCGCGCTGCACCGTGAGCTGCGCACGGGTCCCCGCCTGGCGGCGCCGGAGCTCGTACACGAGGGTCGCGGTGTCGGGCGTCGCGGTCTGGTCGAGCGCGACGATCCGGTCGGCGACCTTCACCCCGGCGTGTGCGGCGCTCGAGCCGCCGACGACCTCGGTGACCTCAGGGCCCGGGTTCGCGTCCCGTGCGCGCACGCCGAGGGCGCCGTGGGTGGCCGTGCCGGTCTCGGTGAGCTGGGCCGCGACCTCTCCGGCCATGTCGGCGGGCATGGCTGCGGCTCGTGGCGCGCCCGCGCCGGTCATCGCGAGGATCCCCACGATGTGACCGCGACCGTCCACGAGGGCGCCACCGCGCGCTTCGTCGGACACCGCGGTGCTCGTGTTGATGAGGCCGGGGTGGGCGATGCCGTCGGCGTCCTGGGTCCAACCGTGCGTCGCGGTCACCACGCCACTCGTGACCCACGGCCCGCTCGTCGCCGTCCGTCCGACCGCGGCCACCCAGTCGCCGGCCTGCACCTCGCTCGCCGCACCGAGCTGGGCCGGTTGCATGCGGACGCCGGGGACGTCGAGCAGCACGAGTCCGGTGACCGCATCGGTGGCGCGCACCTCGGCGGCGTGCCGGTGGCCGGGAGTGACCGAGACCTCGATCGAGCCGGTGCCGGCGGCCGCCGCCACGACCTCGCGGGTGGTGAGCAACTCGTGGGGACCGACGACGATGCCGGATCCGCGTGTCTCGGTGAGACCGGCGGTGGCGGCGATCGCGGCGATGCCCGGTGCCACGCGGCCGGCGATCGCGGCGGCGTCGGTCGACAGGGGTACCGACGTCGTGCGGGCCGCCCGCCCGGGCTCGGTGTCGAACGCGCCGATCGCGGCCAGGACGAGCACGGTGGCGAGGGCGCCGACCGCGCCCGCGGTCACCGCGAGCGCCATCTCCCTGCGCCAGCTGCGCCCGGCCGGGCGGGGCCGGGAGGGCCGCCCGCCCCCAGCCGATCGGGCGGCGCCGAGCTCCGACGGATGGATCCACGGACGGTCGAGCGGGTGCGGCGGGGGCCGACCGCCCTCGTCGTCGTCGCTGGACCCGGGCATTTCGGGGAGTGTACCGACGACCTTCCCGTGAGAGTCCGCGGCACATGGCCGCTCGATTCGCTCGTGGCCCAGCGGCCCGGGTCGCTCGGCCACGCCCGCGCCACGCCGTCGGGAGACGGCGGCCGAGCCGGTTCGCGGGGCGCGGGCTCTGAGTCGGCCGCAGGGACCTCCCTACAATGACGTCGTGCCCGCCCCGCTCGTGCCGCCTGGCTCCGACTGGGTCGCGCTCGGACCCGACGTCCTCCCGGTCGACGCCGCCACCGCGTGGGCCTCCGTGCCGAACGCGGGCGCCGTCGTCGCGTTCCTCGGGATCGTGCGCGACCACGCCGAGGGTCGCGACGACGTGACCGCGCTCACGTACGAGGCGTACGAGTCCGAGGCCGTCCGCGTCATGCGCGAGATCGTCGTCGCGGCGCGCGCGCGCTGGTCCGACCTCGCCCGCGTCGCGCTGCTCCACCGCACCGGCCGACTCGGTGTCGGCGAGGCGTCGGTCGCCGTGGTGGTCTCGAGCCCGCACCGGTCCGTTGCGTTCGACGCGGCGCGCTTCTGCATCGACACCCTCAAGGAGACGGTGCCGGTCTGGAAGCAGGAGCACCACGCCGGCGGGGCCGACTGGGGACTCGGCGCCACCGCCGTGCGTCCGCTCGTCGCCGAGGACCGGGCCTGACATGGAGTTCCTCGCGCTCGCCCTCGGTGTGATCGTCGTCGGCGTCACCATCGTGCTGCTGCGACACCGCCGGCCTCGGGGTCTCAACGCGAGCATCGACGACTTCGCCGCCCGCCGCCAGGCGCTCGACCCGGACGGGCCGACCCGAGCACGAGGTCGGCGCTCTGGCTAGGGACCTCGCGATCGACCTCGGCACCGCGAACACGCTCGTGTACTCGCGCGGTCAGGGGATCATCCTCAACGAACCCACGGTGATCGCGCTCAACAGCCGGTCGAACGACGTGCTCGCGATGGGCCACGAGGCGTGGCAGATGATCGGTCGGACGCCCGGGTACATCGTCGCGGTCCGACCGCTCCGCGGCGGCGCGATCACCGACTACGAGATCACCCAGCGGATGATCCGGCTGCTGTTCCAGCGCGCCGGCGTCTCCCGGCTCTCGCGGGCGCGGGTGCTGATCTGCGTGCCGTCGGCGATCACCCACGTGGAGCAGCGCGCGGTGCTCGAGGCCGCCCGTCTCGCCGGTGCCGCCTCCACCTACCTGCTCGAGCAGCCCATGGCGGCGGCGATCGGCGCCGGGCTACCGATCCACGAGCCGCTCGGCAACATGGTGGTCGACATCGGCGGGGGCACGACCGAGGTCGCGGTGATCTCGCTGCGCGGGGTGGTCGCGCTCGAGGCGGTGCGCGTCGGCTCGTTCGACATCGACGCCGCGATCCAGGCCTACGTGCGCCGCGAGTACGGGATCGCGATCGGCGAGCGGACGGCCGAGGAGATCAAGCTCGCGATCGGCTCCGCGTTCCCGACCCCCGACGAGTACAAGGCCGAGGTGCGCGGACGCGACCTCATGTCCGGGCTGCCCAAGACGGTGATCCTCACGCCCGAGGAGGTGCGCGAGGCCATCGAGGAGCAGGTGCGGGCCATCTGCGACGCGGTCATCGCCGCGCTCGCGCAGACGCCGCCGGAGCTCGCCCACGACCTGATCCTGCACGGCATCCACCTCGTCGGTGGCGGCGGGATGCTCAGGGGCCTCGACCTGCGGATCGCCCAGGAGACGAAGCTCCCGGTCCATCTCGTCGACGCGCCGCTCGAGTGCGTGGTGCTCGGCGCCGGTCGCTGCGTCGAGATCTTCGACCAGGTCGAGGACATGTTCATGCAGCGTCCCCGCGGGTAGCGCGCGGGAGACCGTCAGTCCGGCGACCGGGCGGAGAGGTCCTCGGCCGCCTGACGCGTCTGCCAGTCGGGGTCCGCGAGGGCCGCCGTGATCGCGCGCTCGACCTCGGGCCCCTCGAACGCCGCGAGTGCGAGGACGGCGCGGCGGCGGATCGCCGGACGGTCGGAGCAGGCCGCGAGGACGGCCGGGAGGCCGGACGGGTCACCGAGCGCGCCGAGGCTCGCGACCGCCGCCTCGCGTACGAGCGGATCGCCGTCGGTCGTCGCCGCGATCACTGCGAGCACGACGTGGGACCGGGCGCGGTCGCGCCAGCGGATCTCGCCGACCGCCCAGCACGCCGCCTCGCGCACGAGCGGCTCGGCGTCGGCGACCAGCGCGAGCACGCGCGTGACCGGGGGCGCGTCCACGCGCGGCGCGAGCTCGGCCGCCCGCCGCCGCACGTCCGGGTCGGGATCGCCCGCCGCCGTGACCCATGCCCGCCGCGCGTCGGCGCGCGTGCCTCCGCGCACCAGCGCGCCGAGCGCGGCCGCGCGGATCCGCGAATCGGCCGCCGGGTCGGCCACCGCCGCCCACAGCTCCTCGCGTTGCGCCCGGACCGCGGCCCGGTCCTGCCCCGTCGCGGCGTGGCGCGCGGCGGTCGTGACCGGGTCGGGAGCCTGTGATCCGGGGCTGATCGGTCGACGCTACAGGTCGGCACCGGATCTGCCGATCCCGCGTCCCATGGGATTGGCTGAATCGTTGGGATCGGTGCGCCGCCGCGTCGTCGTCGGCGTCTTCGTCGCGCTCGGAGTCGCGAGCGCCCTGGTCGTCCCGATGGTCTCGGGCGCGGCCTCGACCGCGGCGCCACTGCAGCGCGCGGTCTCGGTCGACCAACCGGTGGCGGCGGCAGCTCCTGCGGTCATCCCACCGACCGACGCGGCCGTCGCCGCCGCGGCCTGGAGCGCGGCGCACCCGCCGCCCCCGCCGCCGCTCCCCGTTCCGGCGGCACTGCCGGACCCCGGCGCGCACCGCGACCTCGTCGAGATCGGTCGGATCCAGATTCCCAAGACGGGCGTCGACCAGCCGGTCCGCGAGGGTGTCGAGCAGATGGTGATCGACGCGGGGCCGGCGCACTGGCCCGGGACCGCGGCGTTCGGCGGTTGGGGGAACGTGGTGCTCGCGGGTCACCGCACTTCCCACACCGAGCCGTTCCTCCGCAACGCCGAGCTCGCGGCCGGCGACGACATCGTGCTCTCCGACCCGACCGGCAGCTACCACTACGCCGTCACGAGCGTCGAGGTGGTCCCGAACACTGCGATGTGGATCGTCGACCAGCACCCGGGTCGGACCCTCACGATCTTCACCTGTCACCCGATCGGGAGCTCGGCCGAGCGTCTCGTCGTGCACGCCGAGCTCCGGACGCGCCCTCGGCCTGTCACACCCTGAGGCACCCGGACGTCCGTCCGGTCGAGACGACCAGCGGTCCTCGACTCCGGCTCGATGGGCGGTGCGCCGTGCCTCAGTCCACACCCTGAGGCACCCGGACGTCGTCCGTCGGACGACCAGCGGTCCTCGACTCCGGCTCGACGCGAGTCGTGCCTCAGTCACACCCTGAGGCACCCGGACGTTCGTCCGGGGCATCCCGAGGCCGGGCACCCGGACGTTCCTGAGCGCCGCCTCGGAGTGCCGGGACGGCCGGGCCGGCGCATGGCAGGCTGATCGCCGCTCATGACCAGTCCGCCCGAGCCGCCGACCGCGGCCCCCGACGTCGCACCGCGGTCCGGGCCGCCCGAGGCGACCGCGCAGAAGCCCGGCAGTCCGCTCTTCGGCAAGGTCGTCGTGGCGCTGGCGCTGCTGATCGCGGTGGTCGGCGTGGTCGGCGCCAGGATCACGTTGCCCTACGTCATCTTCTCGCCGGGTGACGCCACGCCCGTCGACGACTACCTGAAGATCTCGAACGCGCAGACGTTCCGGCACAAGGGTTCGCTGCTGCTGCTGACCGTACGCGTCAGCAACGGACGACCGAACGTCTGGCGGTTCCTCCAGGCCAGCCTCGACGACGACAGCAAGGTCGAGGGCGAGGACGACTACTTCGGCGGGACGCCGCGGAAGAAGGTGGACAAGCAGGACGTCCAGGCGATGGCCGAGTCGCAGGTCGCGGCGCAGCAGGCCGCGCTGACGCGCCTCGGTTACGACGTGCAGGTGGAGAGCGGCGCCGGCATCCAGAAGGTGTATCCCGACTCACCCGCGGCGCGCGCCGGGCTCCGCGTCGGCGACGTCATCACGTCGATCAACGGACAGCCCGTGAAGCGGACCGAGGACGTCGGGACGATCGTGCGGGCCGAGCCCGTCGGCACCGACTTCTCGGTGGTGGTGCGACGGGGTGACCAGGACGAGACCGTTCCGATCACCAGCGCGGCGGCGCCGAGCGGCGAGATCGCGGGCAAGCCCTACCTGGGGATCGGGGCCACGACGGTGGTCCTGAAGGTCGAGCTCCCCGTGAAGATCAAGATCGCGACCGGCGACGTGAGCGGGCCCTCGGGTGGGCTCGCGTTCGCGCTGACGATCATCGACGACCTCACGCCCGGCAATCTCACCGGTGGCAAGAAGGTCGCGGTGACGGGCACGATCGACGGTACCGGCCGGGTCGGCGAGGTGGGCGGCGTGCCGCAGAAGGCGGTCGCGGCGCGTCACGCGGGGGCTCGACTGATGATCGTGCCGCGTGCGGAGGTCCGGGACGCCCGCACGAAGGCGGGGGACATGAAGGTCATCGGCGTCACCGACATCGACGGCGCCCTCGCCGCGCTCCGAGCGAACGGCGGGGCTCGCGATCCCTGCTCGCACCGGCTGACGTCGGGGCGGTCCGTGGGACCGTGAAGACCCGCCAATACCATGGTGCGTCGTGATCGATCCGAGGATGCTCTGTGGCTGACGTCCACCGCCGCGCGGCGGCGAGCATGCCGCGCCTGACCCCCGACGAGGTGGCGACCCGCGGGTTCGCGGCCGCCTTCCGGGGGGTCAGCGAGCTCGAGGTGCGCAACTTCCTGAAGCGGGTCGCCGACGAGATCGCCACGGCGCTCGCGCGCGAGGAGGCGCTGGAGGCCCGGATCACCGAGCTCGAGGAGCAGGTCCGGCACCCGCCCCTCGTCACCGAGGACCGCCTGCTCGACGCGCTCGGTGAGGAGACCGCGCGCGTGCTGCGCTCCGCGCAGGAGTCGGCCGAGGAGATCCGCACGCGCGCGACGCGCCAGGCCGAGGAGACCACGACCGAGGCGGACGCGGCGGCGACGGCGACCCGTGAGGAAGCCGACGCCGACGCCGCGGCGATGCGCGACGCGGCGCAGACGGCCGCGTCGGCACGCGAGGAGGAGTCGATCGCGTTCGCATCCGAGACACGGGCGACGGCCGAGGCGGAGGTCGCCGAGCTACGTGCCGCGACCGAGGCGGAGCTCACGGCCGCACGTGAGCGTGCCGACGCCGAGGTGGCCGCGGAGATCGAGGCGGCCAAGGAGGCCGGTCGCGAGCTGGTCAACGAGGCGCGGGCGGTGCGCGAGCGGATCCTCGCCGATCTCGGCCGGCGCCGGATGCTGCTGCAGGCACAGATCGACGAGCTGCGCGCCGGTCGCGACCGGCTCCTCGACTCGTACCGCGTCGTGAAGCGGACGCTCGGCGACGCCACCGAGGCGCTGGTGCAGGTGGAGGCGCGTGCCGCGCACGAGCTCGCGGGACCGCCCCCCGCCCTCGACGTCCCACCCGTCGACGGCGAGCTCGCCGCGCTCGCCGGCGAGCTCACGGGGGAGTCGGGGCCGATCTCGGCCGACGTGGAGTCGCTGTTCGCGCGTCTGCGCGAGCAGAGCTCGGGCCCGACGCTGGCCGACGACGAGCTCCCGGCGCCGGCGCCGGCCGACGAATCGGAGCCGCCGGCCGAGCCCGAACCGGCCGAGACGACCGAGTCCGTACCCGTCGTGCCGACCAAGTCGGAGCCGTCGATCGATCTGACGCAGGAGCCCGAGCAGCCCGGGAGCGTCGCCGGACGACGATCGCCCCGCCGCGTCCGAGCAGACGGGCCATGGGGACGAGCCCAGGGTCACCGAGGACGAGCGTGCGGACGCGCTCGCCGAGGTCGTGGTCCTGGGGTCCGACGTCGCCGATGACGACGCCCGTGCCGCACGCGACTCGGTGTTGGGCTCGCTGCAACGGGAGCTCGGGCGCAAGGTCAAGCGGACCCTGCAGGACGAGCAGAACGACGTGCTCGACCGGATCCGCACGGTGAAGGGCCGTCCCGTCGCGCTCGACGTGCTGCCCACGGCGGCGGCCCAGGTGGGCGTCCTCGCCGCGACGCTGCGCGGTCCGGTCGATGCCGCCTACTCGGGTGGTCGCGTCGCGGCCGGTGCGGCCCGATCACCGGCGGCGGCACCGGCGACGATGGTCGACGGCCTCGCCGCGACGATGGTCGAGCGGCTCCACGAGCGGCTCGTCGACGCCATCGACGGTGCCGGCGAGGAGGACGCCTCCATCACCCAACGGCTCGGCGCCCGCTACCGGGAGTTCAAGGGTCAGGAGCTCGACGCCATCGTCGGCGACACGCTCGCGGCGGCGTGGGCGCTCGGCGTGTACGACGCCGCGCCGCGCGGCGCGACGCTGCGGTGGGTCCCCGCGGTCGAGGGACAGTGTCCGGATTGCGACGACAACGCGCTCGAGCCGACGGTGAAGGGCGAGGCCTTCCCGACCGGCCAGCCGCACCCGCCGGCCCACCCGGGATGTCGGTGCCTGCTCGTCCCGCAGTCCTGACGTCGCGGCAGCCCGCTACCCGCAGCATGGTCGCGGCCTTCTAGGCTCCGGCGAATGCGCGTCCCTCCCGTTCGGCGCAACCGCGAACGGCGCTTCCGCATCCGGCCATGGATGGTCATCGTCGTGGCGGTGCTGATCGCGCTGTTCCTCTCGGCGCGGAGCCTGGCCGGCTTCTACACCGACTACCTCTGGTTCGACTCGGTCGGCTTCGGCAACACGTGGCGGGGCCTGCTGTGGGCCCGCTTCGCACCGGCGGCCGTCTTCACCGTCGTCTTCTTCGCGATGATGCTGACGAGCCTCACCATCGCCGACCGCATCGCGCCCCGCACGCGCGCCCTCGGTCCCGAGGACGAGATGCTCGCCCGGTACCAGCAGTCCGTCGCGCCGTACTCGGGTCGGATCCGAGTCCTCGTCTCGTTGATCTTCGCGCTGCTCGCCGGCGCGAGCGTCTCGGGGGAGTGGCAGCGCTGGATCCTCTTCACCCACGCGCAGGACTTCGGGATCAAGGACCCGCAGTTCCACCTCGACGTCGGCTTCTACGTCTTCCGGCTCCCGTTCCTGTCGTTCGTGTTCGACTGGCTCTTCGCGGGCCTGATCGTCGTCCTCGTCATCACCGCGCTGGCGCACTACCTCAACGGCGGCATCCGGTTGCAGACGCCGTTCCAGCGGGTGACGCCCCAGGTGAAGGCGCACCTCTCGGTGATCCTCGCCTTGATGGCGCTGGTGAAGACGGTGCAGTACTTCCTCGCCCGCTACGAGCTGAACTTCTCGACGCGCGGAGTCGTGGAGGGCGCGAGCAAGACCGACGTCGCCGCGCAGCTGCCCGCGCTCAACCTGCTGATGGTCATCTCGGTGGTGGCGGCGGGCCTCTTCGTGTGGAACATCTTCCGGCGGGGCTGGGTGCTCCCGGTGATCGCGGTCGGCCTGTGGGGATTCGTGTCGCTCGTCATCGGCACGATCGTCCCGGCCGTCTACCAGCAGTTCTTCGTGCAGCCGAACGAGCTCGCCAAGGAGAAGCCCTACATCGGGCGCAACATCCAGGCGACGCGGAACGCGTTCGGCCTCGACGCCAAGCACGTCCGGGTCTCGCGCTTCGACTACAAGAACAACCTCACCGGCCAGGATCTCCAGGACGACAGCCAGACGATCTCCAACGCCCGGTTGTGGGACCCGTCGGTCATCGCCAGCAACTACCAGATCTTCCAGAGCCTGCAGACCTACTACCGGTTCCCGGATGCGGACACGGACCGGTACACGATCGACGGACAGCAGCGGCAGGTGCTCATCTCCGCACGCGAGCTCAACAGCGACGACCTGCCGTCGCAGAGCTGGGTCAACCGTCACGTGGTGTACACCCACGGCTTCAGCTCGGTGGTCTCGCCGGCCAACGCGGCCGACTCCGACGGTCAGCCGAACTTCTTCCTCTCGGACATCCCGGGACGGGCCACCAAGCCGGAGGTCGCGCTCGACCGACCGCAGGTGTACTTCGGGGAACGGCTCGGCGGGTACACGCTGACCGGCGCCAAGCAGCCGGAGTTCGACTACGCCAAGCAGGGTCGCGACGTCTTCTCGCGGTACAAGGGCTCGGACGGCGTGGACCTCTCGTCGTGGCTGCGCCGCGCCGCGTTCGCCCTGCGCTTCAGCGACCAGAACCTGCTGATCTCCAGCCAGATCCAGGACTCCACGAAGATCCTGTTCCGTCGTGACATCACCGAGCGGGTGAAGGCGGCGGCGCCGTTCCTCACGTTCGACGGCGACCCGTACCCGGTGATCACCGACGGCCGGCTCGTCTGGGTGTTCGACGGCCTGACGACGAGCAACAACTACCCGTACTCGCAGTCGCAGACGCCGGACGAGGGCGGCGCGTCGGGGAAGAGCTTCAACTACGTCCGCAACTCGGTGAAGGCGACCGTCGACGCCTACGACGGCACGATCAAGTACTACGTCGTCGATCCGTCGGATCCGATCATCAAGGCCTACCGCGCCGCGTTCCCGGACCTGTTCAGCAACTTCTCGCAGATGGACAAGGACTACCCGGGCCTGCGCGCCCACCTGCGATACCCGCAGGACCTCTTCCGCTACCAGACCGACACGTATCGCAAGTACCACATCACGAACCCGACCACGTTCTTCAGCGGCACCTCGTTCTGGGAGGTGTCGGCGGATCCGGCGAGCGCCGGCACCACCAACGACGTCTCCACGATCACCAACGCGCCGCAGAACGCGTCGTCGTCGGGCAAGCGGATCGAGCCGCTCTACGTCCTCACGCGCCTTCCGGGGCAGACCAACGAGGAGTTCCTCATCCTCCGGCCGTTCGTGCCGGTCTCCAAGGGCAACAGCCAGAACCGGCTCGCGTCGTTCATGGTCGCCCGCGCCGATCCCGCCGCGGCGCCGCGCCTCGAGAGCCTCGAGATGCCCACCGGTCTGACCGTCGCCGGTCCGGTGCAGGTGTTCCGGACCATCAACAACACCGCGGCGATCAGCAAGGAGTTCTCGCTGCTCAACCAGCAGGGCTCGCGCGTCGTGCAGGGCTCGATCCAGATCATCCCGGTCAAGGACTCGTTGCTCTACGTGCAGCCGGTCTACGTGCTGTCGGAGAACGGTCAGCAGCCCGCGTTCCGTGACGTGATCGTCTATTACAACGGCTCCGCGGCGATCGACAGGACGCTGATCGGCGCGCTGAACCAGTTCCCGGCGTTCAACGGCATCGCGCCGAGCGAGGGTGACGGCACCGGCACCGGCACCGGCACGGGCACCGCGCCGCAGCCGCCGGTGAACGGGACCGCGCGCTCGACCGTCGACAGCCTGCTGAAGGACGCGAACACCGCGTACAGCGCGGCGCAGGACGCGCTCAAGAACCAGGACCTCGCCGGCTACCAGCAGCAGATCCAGAAGCTCGGCAGCATCCTCACCGACCTCGCCAAGGCGCGGGCCCAGGAGCAGGGCACGGCGCCGAGCTCCTCGTCGACGAGCAGCACGTCGAGCACGACGACGACCCGGCCGAAGGCCTCCGGGACCCAGGCACTCGGTCCCTCGCGCTGAGCGCGGTCAGAGGCGCCGAATGTGACGCCGGTCGGCATGACCGGTCGGTCCCGGGATTGTTACTATCTCCGTAGTGGAAATACCCCGGCCGTCCCCCACGGCCGGCTCCCCGACCTACGGAGCGCCGCATGGCGGTCAAAGGCATCGATCTCGGCAAGTACCAGCTGGGCTGGCACGACTCGACCGACGACTACGTCTACACGCCCCACAAGGGCCTGAACACCAAGACGGTCCAGGAGATCTCGGACCACAAGTCCGAGCCGGACTGGATGCTCGAGTTCCGGCTGAACGCGCTGAAGCGCTTCGAGCGCAAGCCGATGCTGGACTGGTTCGCGAAGAACATGCCCGACATCGACTTCGACGACATCTACTACTACCTGAAGCCCACCGAGGGTGAGTCCGTCTCGGACTGGGACATGCTCCCCGAGAGCATGAAGAACACCTACGAGAAGCTCGGCATCCCCGAGGCCGAGCGCAAGTTCCTCGCCGGCGTCACCGCCCAGTTCGAGTCCGAGGTCGTGTACCACAAGAACCGCGAAGACCTCGAGAGCCTCGGTGTGCTCTTCACCAGCATGGACCAGGCGCTCAAGGACTACCCGGACATCGTCAAGGAGCACTTCGGCACGGTCATCCCGCCGGGCGACAACAAGTTCGCGGCGCTGAACTCGGCGGTGTGGTCAGGCGGTTCGTTCATCTACGTCCCGCCGGGCGTCCACGTCGACATGCCGTTGCAGGCGTACTTCCGCATCAACGCGGAGAACGCGGGCCAGTTCGAGCGGACGCTGATCATCGCCGACGAGGGTGCGTCCGTGCACTACGTCGAGGGCTGCTCGGCGCCGGTGTACTCCACCGATTCGCTGCACTCCGCCGTGGTCGAGCTGATCGCGAAGCCGGGCGCGCGCATCCGGTACACGACGATCCAGAACTGGTCGCCGAACGTCTACAACCTCGTCACCAAGCGGGCGCGGGCGGAGACCGAGGCCACGGTCGAGTGGATCGACGGCAACCTCGGCTCGAAGCTCACGATGAAGTACCCCGCCGTCGTGATGACCGGACCGAAGGCGCACGGCGAGGTGCTCTCGGTCGCGTACGCGGGCCCGGGCCAGCACCAGGACGCGGGGGCGAAGATGACCCACGTCGCGCCCGAGACCACGTCCATCATCGACAGCAAGTCGATCTCGAAGGACGGCGGCCGGACCACGTACCGCGGGCTGGTGAAGGTCGAGGAGGGTGCGCACCACGTGAAGAGCCACGTGCGCTGCGACGCGCTGATCCTCGACGACCACTCCCGCTCGGACACCTACCCGTACATGGAGATCGACGAGCAGGACGCGCGGATCGGTCACGAGGCCACCGTCTCGAAGGTCGGCGACGACCAGCTCTTCTACCTGATGAGCCGCGGGCTCACCGAGCAGCAGGCGACGGCCATGATCGTGAACGGCTTCATCGAGCCGATCACCAAGACGCTGCCGATGGAGTACGCAGTCGAGCTCTCTCGTCTGATCGAGCTGAACATGGAGGGTGCGGTCGGATGACGCAGCACGCGCTGAACACCCGACTCCGACCGCAGCCGACCAGAGTGATGGAGGGTGCGGTCGGATGACGCAGCACGCGCTGAACACCCGACTCCGACCGCAGCCGACCAGAGTGATCGAGGGCGCGGTCGGCTGACCGCGTTCCGCGCACGACCTGCAGATGACCCACGCCTTCACTCCTGATGCCGCGGCCGCGCTCGGCGGTCCCGACTGGCTCGCGCAGCGCCGCCGGCGCGCGGCCGCGGAGCTCGAGGGCCTGTCCTGGCCGACCGACGCCGAGGAGATCTGGCGGTACTCGCGCGTGAACCAGCTCGACCTCGAGCGCTTCCGGCCGCTCACCGCCGAGGAGCTCGGCGCGCCGGAATCGGAGCCGGTCCCGGGTGGCGGTCCCTTCGGTGCGGAGCTCGGCGAGCACGCCGCGCTCGTTGTCGTACGTGACGGACGCGTCGTCCATCACGAGGTGGATCCCGCGCTCGAGGCGCGTGGCGTCACCGTGTGCGGCATCGCGACCTGCGACCCGGCCCTGGTCGAGCCGTGGCTCGGCGCCGTCTCCGACGCATCGCCCGACGCGTTCACCGTGCTCCACGACGCCTTCCTCGCCGGCGGTGCGTTCGTCCACGTGCCGAAGGGCGTCGCCATCGAACGGCCGATCGTCGTCCTGCACTGGGCCGACGGCGAGGGCCTGGCGTCGTTCCCGCACACGCTCGTGGTCGCCGAGGAGGCGAGCGAGGTCACGATCCTCGAGCGCCACGCCTCGCCGGCCCGCACCACCCATCTCGTCGACAGCGTCGTGGAGCTGTCCGTCGGCGACGGTGCGCACGTCCGTCACGTCGACGTGCAGGAGTACGGCAGCGCCACGTGGTCGATCGCGCTCCAGCGGGCCCATCTCGGTCGCGACGCGACCGTGTCGGCGTCGGCGGTCGCCCTGGGCGGTGACTACGCCCGTCTGCGCACCGAGACCCGGCTCGACGGTCCGGGGTCCGAGAGCGACCTGCTCGCCGTCTACTTCGGGGACGGCTCGCAGATGCACGACTTCCGGACGTTCCAGGACCACGTCGCGCCGCGCACGCGGAGCGACCTGCTGTTCAAGGGTGCGGTCGAGGACACCGCCCGCTCGGTCTACAGCGGTCTCATCCGCATCCGACCCGACGCCCAGAAGGTCGAGGCCACACAGTCCAACCGGAACCTCGTGCTCAGCGAGGGGGCCGGGGCGGAGTCGATCCCGAACCTCGAGATCGAGGCCGACGACGTGCGCTGCTCGCACGCCTCGACCGTCGGACCGATCGACGACGACCAGCGCTACTACCTCGAGACGCGTGGCGTGCGCCCCGAGGACGCCGAGCGACTCATCGTGCTCGGGTTCTTCGAGGACGTGTTCGCCCGGCTCCCGGTCCCCGCGCTCGCGACGCCACTGCGACGCGCCGTGCACGAGAAGGTCGGCCACCTCCACGGACGCGACCGGTGACGGCGGTTCGGGTGTGCGGCACCGCCGACGTCGCGCCGGGAACGGCGCGACGCTTCGACGTCGACGGCCGCCGCCTCTGCGTGGTGCACCTCGGCGACGACTGGTACGTGATCGGCGACGAGTGCTCGCACGCCGACTACTCCCTGTCCGAGGGAGACGTCTGGCCCGACGAGCGCGAGATCGAGTGCCCGAAGCACGGCTCGACGTTCTCGCTGTCGACCGGCGAGCCGCAGACCCTGCCGGCCACGCAGCCGGTGCCGGTCTACGCGGTCCGCGCCGAGGGCGACGACGTCCTGGTGACCCTGTGAGGCCCGCATGAGCACGCTGTCGATCCGCAACCTCCATGCGTCCGTCGCCGGGGTCGAGATCCTGCGCGGGGTCGACCTCGAGGTCTCGTCGGGTGAGGTCCATGCGTTGATGGGGCCGAACGGCTCGGGCAAGTCGACGTTGTCCCACGTGCTGATGGGGCGCGACGACTACACGGTCACCGAGGGATCCGTGACGATCGACGGCGAGGAGCTGCTCGGTCGCCCCACGTGGGAGCGGGCGCGGCTCGGGCTGTTCCTCACCCACCAGTACCCGGTGGAGGTCGCCGGCGTCCGCGTGCTCGAGCTGGTGACCGCGGCGACCGACGGCGACTCCGTCGCGACCGGGCGCATCGCCGACGAAGCGGCGCGACTGTCGGTGCGGGACGAGTTCCTCACGCGCGGGGTGAACGTCGAGTTCTCCGGTGGTGAGCAGAAGCGCGCCGAGACCCTGCAGCTCGCGGTGCTCCGGCCGAAGTTCGCGGTGCTCGACGAGATCGACTCCGGCCTGGACGTCGACGCGCTGCGCGCCGTCGCCCGTCGCATCGAGGCGATGACGCACGACGACGATCTGGGTGTGCTCGCGATCACCCACTACGCCCGGCTGCTCACCGAGCTGCGTCCCGACCGGGTGCACGTCTTCATGGGCGGCCGGATCGTGACGTCGGGCGGCCCGGAGCTGGCCGACCTCCTCGAAGAGGCGGGCTACGACGGGCTGGTCACGCGTCTGGGGATCGAGACGCCCGAGCCGGTCACGGTGTCGGTCGAGCGCGACGAGGATCCGTTCGCCGACCCCGGATTCTGAGCGGCGTCAGATCGGGGTGCTGGAGAGGATGTGCGCCGGCTGACCGCCGAAGACGTACACCGGATCGCCGACCTTCACGAGCAACGGGTAGTAGTCGGCGATGTGCATCGGGATCCGGGCGCAACCGTGCGACGCGGCCGTCGTCGGGACGGTCGGGTAGCCGTGCACCGCGATGCCGCCGTTGAAGTAGTACGGCTGGAACAGCTGACCGAGTGGTGACTTGTCCCAGCCCTTGACCCACCGCGTGTAGGTGAATCGCCCCGACGGCGTCGTCGCGACCTCGCAGATGTGGCGGGTCGGGTTCACCCGGGGCGAGTTGTAGCAGTAGTGCTCGCCCGATCCGGTGGACGTCGTCGTGACGAGCCGGGGCTGGTAGTTCTCGTAGAGCGTCAGGACCTGCTTGGTCACGTCGATCTCGGTGCGGTTGCCCTCGCCGTTCGGCTGCAGCGGCGCCGGGTACTGGAACGCCGCGAGCGCGATCGCCTCCTGGGCGCCGAGTCGACCGGTGACGGGGAAGCCGTAGATCTTCTGGACGGTCTGCACCGCGTACACCGTCGCCTGGCCGTAGTTCCCGTCCTCCGGGCCCGGATCGAAGCGCAGGTCGACGAGGCGGTGCTGGTACGCGCGCACGAGGTCGGGATCGGAGCCGGGTC
The DNA here is from genome assembly GCA_963756815.1 of uncultured Acidimicrobiia bacterium. Taxonomy (GTDB): domain Bacteria; phylum Actinomycetota; class Acidimicrobiia; order IMCC26256; family JAENVU01; genus JAENVU01. The sequence continues at coordinate 254,255 of CAVWPR010000005.1, read as the reverse complement.
CGAGCGTGCCGCTGAAGGCCGGCAACGTCCACGGCGAGGGCTGGCGCAACGACGGGAGCGTGGTGGTCGTCGTGGGCGGGGGCGCGGTCGTCGTGGTCGTCGAGGCCTTGACCACCCGGCGCACCGGTGCCGCGCTGGCGTCCGATCCCTGGGCGCGTCCGGCGAGCCGCACCGATCGCCACGGCCAGCCCGGCACCGAGCACGACCGCGCACGCGATGGCCAGGGCCTTCGTGCCGTTCGAGAGCGGCGCACGGCGCGCGCGACGCCGCGCGGCGGCTCGGGTTCGGGGGGACTTCGGGCGAGTTGGTGGTCATCGATCTCCCTGGCGAACCGACCACGCTATCGGCCGGTGGGAGGGGTTCGGTGCACCAATCAGGCGGTGGGCTGGCGCTCTTCCTCGAGGAGTTGCGCCAGCGCACGATCCGAGCTGTTGACCACCGTCAGGCGGAGGTCGAGGAGGAAGTCGACGACCTCGGAGCCGGACACGAGATCTCGCGCGCCGAAACGCTCGAGGGCCTCGTCGATCGCTGCCACCAAGTCGGGTGCCACGGTCGTCTGCTCGGTCATGCCGCTCCCTTCGGGGTTCGGAGTCCCGAGCGTAACCGGCCCGGACTCCCCAACATGGTCAAGTTCGCCGAAGTCCTCCGCATTTCGTGGCGGATGGCTCATTCGGACTACGAACCGACCTCGTCGAGGCCTTGCGTGAGCGTGTTCCAGGCGAGGGTTGCGCACTTGATGCGCACCGGGAATTTCACGACGCCCTGGAGTGCCTCCAGGTCACCGAGGCGGACCCCGGCGAGCTCGTCGGCGGCGGTGTCGACCTCGTCGGCCTCGCCGTCGCCGCCGATCTTCGACTCGTGGATGCTCATGAGGGCCTTGAACGCCCGGGTCAGCGTGCGGGCGTCGGCGACCGACTTGCCCTTGACCGCCGCGCTCATCATCGAGGTCGACGCCTGACTGATCGAGCAGCCCTGCCCCTCGATCTTCACGTCGGTGATCACGCCGTCGGTGACCTCGAGGTAGAGGACGACCTCGTCGCCGCAGAGCGGGTTGAACCCCTCGACGCGGTGCGCGGGCGGCACCGGGAGCTCGCCGCGGTTCCGCGGCGCGCGGTAGTGGTCGAGGATGATCTCCCGGTAGAGGTCTTCGAGTCCGGCCATGGCGATGTCGATCCTACGTGGGCTCAGAAGCTGAAGAACTGCTCGGCCTTGACCAGGGCCGCGACGAGGGCGTCGACGTCGTCGGTGTCGTTGTAGAGGTACAGCGACGCCCGGCTGGTGGCGGGGATCCCCAGCACGCGCATCAGCGGCTTGGCGCAGTGGTGCCCGGCCCGGACGCACACGGCCTCCTCGTCGAGCACCTGGGAGACGTCGTGGGCGTGGATGTCGGGGAACAGGAACGACAGGACGCCCCCGCGTCCCTCGGTCGTCGGCGGTCCGTAGATCGTGAGGCGGTCGCCGAAGCGGTCGGCGAGCGCCGCGAGGGCGTACTGGGTGAGCCGGGTCTCGTGGTCGTGGATCGCGTCCATGCCGATGGCTTCGAGGTACTCGACCGCGGCACCCCATCCGATCGCCTCGGTGATCGCCGGCGTGCCCGCCTCGAACTTCCACGGGACGTCGTTGGTCGTGAAGCCGACCTTGGTCACGTCGCGGATCATCTCGCCGCCACCGAGGAACGGCGGCATCGCCTCCAGGAGCTCGCGTCGGGCCCAGAGCGCGCCGATGCCCGAGGGGCCGAGCATCTTGTGCGCGGTGATCGCGACGAAGTCGGCGTCCCAGCGCTGCACGTCGATCGCGAGGTGAGGCGCGGCCTGTGATGCGTCGACGAGCACGTGCGCACCGGCGGCGCGTGCCGCGGCCACGAGCGGGGGGATGTCGTTGACGGTGCCGAGCACGTTCGACATCGCGGTGATCGCCAGCAGCTTGGCACCCACCAGGAGCGCGTCGAGGTGCTCCAGGTCGAGCCGGTGGTCGGCGGTGAGTGGGATCCACCGGAGCTCCACGCCCCGCTCGGCCGCCAGCATGTGCCACGGGATGATGTTGGCGTGGTGCTCCATCTCGCTGAGCACGATGACGTCGCCGGCCTGCCAGGTTGGCCCGCGCCCAGGAGTGGGCGACGAGGTTGATGGCCTCGGTCGCGTTGCGGGTGAACACGAGCTCGGCCGACTCACGCGCGCCGATGAAGCGCGCCACGGACCGGCGCGAGCCCTCGAACCGGGCCGTGGTCTCCTCGGCGATGGCGTAGACGCCGCGATGGACGTTGGCGTAGGAGTGCTCCATCAGGTCGTCCATGGCGCACATCACCGATCGCGGCTTCTGGGCGCTGGACGCGCTGTCGAGGTAGACGAGGCGGTGGCCGCCCTGCTCGCGCTGCAGCAGCGGGAAGTCGGCGCGACGGTCGGCACCGAGCGCGAGCGGCGCGTCGCCGGGCTTCATGCCGCGTCCCGGAAGCCGTCGAAGCCGTCGCGCTCGAGGCGGGCGGCGAGCTCGACCCCGCCCGACTGCACGATGCGTCCGTCGAGCAGGATGTGGACGACGTCGGGCGTGAGGTGCTGCAGGATCCGCTGGTAGTGCGTGATGAGCAGGATCCCCATCTCGGGCCGCGCCTCGCGCACGACGTTGATGCCGTCGGCGACGGCGTGCAGCGCGTCGATGTCGAGCCCGGAATCGGTCTCGTCGAGCACGGCGAACTCCGGTTCCATCATCGCCATCTGCAGGATCTCGTTGCGCTTGCGCTCGCCGCCCGAGAAGCCCTCGTTCAGGTAACGCTTCGTGAAGGCGTCATCCATGCCGAGCCGGTCCATCCACTTCATGAGGTCCATCCGGACCTCGAGCACGGAGAGGTCCGAGATCCCCTTGCGGACCGCGAGCGCCTGCCGGAGGAAGTTGAGGACGCTGACGCCGGAGATGGCCTCCGGGTGTTGGAACCCGAGGAACAGGCCACGCGCGGCCCGGGCGTCGGTGGCCAGGCGGGTGATGTCCTCACCCAGGAAGCGGATGCAGCCGCGGGTGACGACGTAGGCGGGGTTCCCGAGGAGGGTGTTGGCCAGGGTCGACTTGCCGGATCCGTTCGGACCCATGAGGGCGTGGACCTCGCCCGCGCCGGCGGCCAGGTCGAGGCCCCGGAGGATGGGATGGCCGTCGGCCTCCACGTGGAGGTCGACGATCTCGAGCGCGGGCTCGGCGGTGGTGGTCACGGCGTCCATGATAATACCCCTATAGCCGTAGGGGAAACTCAGGAACCGCTGGAATACGGGCCGGGAACGCGCCCGCGCCCGCCGCTCAACGGCGCGGGCCGGCGGTCAGGGTGGCGCCGTCGGTCCAGGCGTCGGGGTTCACCAGGGGCAGCGTCGGCTCCGTGCCCACGTTGCTCGTGCAGGGCCGGACCCGCGCGAGCGACCGGACGCAGAAGTAGTGCCGACCGGTGCCCGCGGCCCGGATGAGCTCGAGGTCGACCGGCCCGCACGTGGCCCCTTCGGTCGCGCTCGGCGTGAGGATCGCCGTCACCGCGTTCCGGCCGAGTCCGGGGGCCAGGCGCGGGTCGTAGAGGAGCGCACCCACCCGGATGTCGAGTGCGCTCGGGGTCCACCGCACCGACCGCTCGCCGTCCGAGGACCCGTCCATGAGGCTCGACGCGCACGTGGAGTGCTGGAGCCCCATGACGTGGCCCAACTCGTGGGCGATCGTTCGGTTGCGCGTCACCTGGGCGTCGTCGGAGGCCACGACCACGATGCCGCCGGTGATGTCGCCGCGGTGGCCCGGCGCGAAGGACACGCGCGTGAGGCCGACCGCGCCGGGGTCCACGTGGTCGACACCGAGGACGGACGCGAACTCACTGCGCGGCACGAAGTGGATCGAGACCGCGGCCCGGCCGGACGTGACGGTGATCGGGCGACCCGTGACGAGGCTCCAGCGCAGTGCCGACGACGCGACCTGCCGCAGGTCCTCCGCCGTCGGCGCGCCGACGACCGCCACGGTGGGATCGTTCGTCCACCGCTCGAGCACCGGCCGGCGGCGGTCGGTGGTGACCGCGGGCTCCATCGCCAGCTCGAGGAACGCCTGGCGCTCGTAGGGCGTGACGGCGATGGTCGGGCGCGCCGCGCGGCTCCCGAGGACCTCGGTCGGCGGTCGAGCCGCGGCCGAGGCCGGTTCGGGGCCGCGTTCAGAGCGGTGGGAGCTCCCGGCACATCCGGCGGCGACGATGACGAGCGCGACGCACGCGGTGGTCACGCCGGCAGCACGACGCCTCGACATCGAAGCACGCTACCCGTGCCCGCGCCGCCCCCGTCCCGGACCCAGCGTTGGCGGTGGTGCCCGTGTGCCTCACGAGGCGAACGTGTCGACCGCCGCGAGGTGCCGGGCACGGGCTCGCGTCGTCGAGGAACGACGCGGCGAAGGAATTGCGCGCAAGGGTGCGCAGCTGGTCGTCGGTCAGCCCGAGCGTCGTCGCGCAGGCGCGGTAGTTCTCGGCGACGTACCCGCCGAAGTACGCAGGGTCGTCGGAGTTGACGGTCACGCAGAGCCCGAGCTCGAGCATGCGCCGCAACGGATGCGCGGCGAGATCGGGGACGACGGCCAGCTTGACGTTCGACAACGGGCAGACCGTGAGCGGGACCTGGTCGCGGACGAGCCGGGTGACGAGGTCCGGGTCCTCCAGACAGCGCACCCCGTGGTCGATGCGCCGCACACCGAGCAGGTCGAGCGCCTGACGCACGTAGTCGGCCGGTCCCTCCTCGCCGGCATGCGCCACGGTCAGGAACCCCTCCGAACGCGCCCGGTCGAAGACGGCGCGGAAGCGCTCCGGCGGATTGCCGCGCTCTGCGGAATCGAGCCCGACCGCGGCGATGTGGTCACGAAATCCCAGCGCCGCCTCGAGCGTGGCCATCGCCGCGTCGGCGCTGAGGTGGCGGAGGAAGCACAGGATCAAGCGACTCGTCACGCCCAGGTCGCGCGCGCCCTCCGCGAGCGCGGTCGTGATGCCGCTCACGACCACCTCGAGCGGGATCCCACGATCGGTGTGCGTCTGGGGGTCGAAGAAGATCTCCGCGTGGCGGACTCCGTCGGCCGCGGCGCGCAGCAGGTACGACCGCGTGAGGTCCGCGAAATCCTCCGCGGTCACGAGCACGGAGCAGCCGGCGTAGTACACGTCGAGGAACGACTGCAGGTCCTCGAAGACGTACGCGCGTCGGACGGCGTCCACGTCGGGGTATGCGAGGCGCACGCCGTTGCGGTCGGCGAGCTCGAACATCAGCTCGGGCTCGAGCGTCCCCTCGATGTGGAGGTGCAGCTCCGCCTTCGGCAGCGCGACGACGTCGAGCTCGGTGGTCACCGGGTCGCACCGTGCGCGTGGTCCCAACGCATCGTCGATGGCTACCAGCTGCGACGCCGGCGTGCGCGCATCCGGTGCCGTCGTCGCGGCGCCGGCGCGCGAATTGCGGGACCGAGCGGAACGCGTTCAGGCTGCCCACCGGTCCTCCGACCGGGGGCGACCGAGATCGGCCGCCCGCCGACCGACCCGATGGGGTGGATGCGACACGTGGACACGTTCAACGTCGTCGTCACCGGGAACACCTTCTGGCACCTCCGGTACTTCGTGGCGAGTCTCGTCGATCAGAGCGACGCCACCTACCGGCTGGTGGCGAACGGGTGCACCGCCGAGTCGATCTCGGACATGCGGTCGTTCGCGGACCGCCATCGCGATCGCGTGGACTTCATGGAGGTCTCGGCGGTGATGGTCGCACACGGCGTCGCGCTGGACGGGGTCCTCCGCGAGCGCGACGACGGCGAGCGGTTCTGCTTCGTCGATCCCGACATCAAGGCGAAGGGTCCGTTCCTCGACGACTTCCGGCGCGAGCTCGAGACCTGTGACGCGGTGACGGCCGGGCGTGAGGTGTGGACCGACGAGAACGTGCTCCCCCCCGGGCAGGTCGGCGTGGGTGGACGGCACTTCTTCGACAGCACCGGCTTCGCGCTCGGCAGCCCGCACTTCGCGATGTACCGCCGCCGGCCGCTCGAGGAGACGATGCGGCGCTGGGGGGTCGGCTTCGGCGCCGCGGGTCCGGAGCTCACCCCGGCGGCGAGGGCACGACTCGAGGCGGCCGGACACCTCTACCTCGTCTACGACACCGCCAAGATCGTCAACATCCTGTTCCAGCTCGACGGGCACACGCTGCGCCACCGGGAGCACCCGGCGCTCGTGCACGTCGGCGGGCTCTCGCACTTCCTCGCGCCCGCCGAGGGCGAACCGAGCGGTGAGGTCCAGGACCCGCACTGGGCCGCCCACGCGTCGGTCCGGGCCCGGCTCGAGGTCGCGCGCCACAGCGCCGCGGTCCTGCGCGGCGCGATCGCGGACGGATCGGTCGCGCCGCTCCCCGAGGCGCTCGAGCCCGAGCTGCGCGCACGCTGCGAGTACGTGGGCACCGAGCTCGTGGAGCTCGTCGAGCGGTACCGGGACTGGTGACGGCCCCGGCGAGAAGATCACCCTTCGGTACACTCCCTCCGTGAGCAGTCCCGGCGAAGCGGACGAGGCGCGCGCTCCGGACGAGACCGCGACCGGTGAGCGCACCATCACCCGGGACGAGCTGGACGCCTACCTGCATCGCGAGCTCGGCGCCCTCCACCGCGACGCCGACACCTACCGCGTCCTGCACACCGTGCAGGTGACCTCGTTCGGTGGCTCGGGGACCTCGGCCCTGTGCGAGCACCTCCTCGATGCCGGGGTCCCGCTGCAGCCCGGTCCGGCGCAGTGGCCGTTCAAGCATCTCCGGTACCCCCCGTCGCGGGACGAGGTCCCCGACGGCTTCCGCGTCGTCTACCCGCTCGCCGATCCCCGCGACGCCGTCCTGTCGGTGTTCCGGCGGGGTCTGCAGGTCGGCCACTACCGGTCGCTGTGGGGGTACGAACCCGGTGCGGAGGTCCTCGCCCGCCTGCGTGACCGCGACTCGTTCCTCGAGGCCGGCATCGACGACTTCGGCCTGCGGGACCACATGCACCGTTGGCTCGAGCACCCTCCCGGCTACGAGGTGATGTTCATCCGGTACGACCGCCTCTCCGAGGCGTGGTCGGAGCTGGCCACGTTCGTCGGGCTCCCCGACGACGCGCCGGCCATGATCTGGCGCCCGCGAGGCAGCAACTGGGAGCAGCTCGACGACGACGCGCGGCGGAGCATCGAGGCGATGTACGGCGACCTCGCGTCCGAGATCGCCGCCCTTCCCGCGACTCTGGTCGTCTAGGTCGCCGGCCCGGCAGTGCCAGGCCCGGTCGAGGTCGTCACGACCGGCGGGCCAGCGAGAGCGCGAAGTCTCCGTTGGCATCGGTCCACCACTCTGCGAGCTCGAAGCCCGCGCCTTCGAGCTCGCGTGTGACCGTCTCCCGTCGGAACTTGGCGCTGATCTCGGTGCGCATCTCCTCGCCGGCCGCGAAGTCGACGTCGAGATCGAGGGCCGGCACCGCGACGGTCTGGGCGCGTCGCGAGCGGAGCCGCATCTCGATCCACTCGTGCTCGGCGTCCCAGACCGCGACGTGGTCGAAGTCGTCGACGTCGAAGGCGCACCCGAGCTCGCGGTTCAGGACGTGGAGAACGTTCTTGTTGAACCGCGCGGTCACCCCGGCATCGTCGTCGTAGGCGTGCACGAGCCGTCCCGGGTCCTTCACGAGATCGGTGCCGAGCAGCAGGGTCTCTCCCGGCCGGAGGGTCTCGGCGAGGGCGCGGAGGAACCGCGCCCGCGCGTCGGGCGCGAAGTTGCCGATCGTCCCGCCGAGGAACGCGACCGTGCGGTGACCGCCGGCCGGCACGTGGGCGCAGGTGACGCTCGAAATCGCCGACGACCGCGTGGACGTCGACCCCCGGGTACTCGGCCGCCACCCGGGCCGCGGCGTCGCGCAGTGTCGCCTCCGAGACGTCGAACGGTGCGAACGTGCGGAGCCGGTCCCGGCCGTGGAACGCGTCGAGCAGGATCCGCGTCTTCTCCGACGTGCCGGATCCGAGCTCGACGAGCGTGTCCGCTCCGCTCGCGGCGACGATGTCGGCGGCGTGCGCGACCAGGATCGAGCGCTCGGAGCGGGTCGGGTAGTACTCGGGGAGACGGGTGATCTCGTCGAAGAGCTCGGACCCGCGGTCGTCGTAGAACCACTTGGGCGGGAGGTCCTTGGGCGACGCGGTGAGGCCGCGGCGCGCGTCGGTCCGCAGCGCCGTCGCCGAGGTCCGTGGGATCCAGGTGCGTGTCGACCTGCAGGGTGGCGGCGTCGAGTCATCGGTGCGGGTCCTTCCAGCGGGGTGATGCCGACGTGGTCGGCGTCGGCGACGAGCAGGCTCGCGTCGGGGACGCGTCGCCAGCCGCCGTCGACGGTCGAGCGCCTCGGAGGCCACGGTCGTGGCCCCGGCGCCGGTGTGCACGTAGAGCGTGTGCTGCCAGGTGGTGGCGACGATCTGCTCGGCCGTCACGAGCAGGAGGTTCACGTGGACCTCGGGGCCGGGCGCGATCACGTGGTGGACCGCGGCCAGCGCATCGGCCGGGCTCGCCCCCGCCGCGATGCGCTCGCGGGCGAGGGCGAACAGCACCTCGGAGTCCGTGTCGCCCTCGAGCGGTGTCCCCGGTGCGAGCGCGCCGCGGACGCGGCCCTCGCACGACGCGTGGAAGGCGTGGCCGTTGAGCGAGAACGCGAGCGGCCCGACGCGCGACGGCGCGAGGAACGGGGCGTTGTTCACCGGGTCCAGGGTGGTCGCCGGCGACGCCTTGCGGACCGCGGCGAGCACGGCCACCGCCTTGTCGTCACCGTCACGCGAACTGCGTGTCCTCCCACATGACCGTCGTGGTGCGATAGCGCCGCGGCTCCACCGAACCCGGGGTCCACCACGCGACGCCCCAGCCGTCGGGGTTGTCCTTCGCGACGACCATCTCGCGCGGTGCGCGACCCTGGTGCACGAGCGCGTGCGGTGCGTCGAAGACGAGCTCGCGCACGGCGCGCGGCGGTCCGAGGTAGGCGAGGTGTCGGCACACGGTCAGGCGTCCCGGGCGCAGCGGAATCCGCTGAAGATCTGGCGTCGGATCGGGTAGTCCCAGTTGCGGAAGGTGGTGCTGACCGCCACTGGATGCGTGGCCCAGGAGCCGCCCCGCAGCACCTTGTACTCCGGTCCGAAGAAGACCTCGGAGTACTCCCGGTACGGGAAGCTGGCGAAGCCGGGATGGCCGTCGAAGTCCGTGGCCGTCCATTCCCAGACCCCGCCCAGGAGATCGAGGGCGCCGTACGGCGACGCACCGTCGGGGTACGCGCCGACCTCGTCGGGTCCGAACCGTCGGCCCGAACGCCAGAGGTCGTCGGGCGCGGCACTCGGCGACGCGGTCCCACGGCACCGGGCGCTTCACGCCGTCGCCCGATCGCGCGTCCCAGCTCGCGGCCTTCTCCCACTCCGCCTCGGACGGCAGCCGCTTGCCGGCCCACCGCGCGTACGCGTCGGCCTCGTACCAGCACACGTGCTGCACCGGCTCGAGCGGCGGGACGGGCTCGTCGCGGCCGAACCGCGGACCGGTGCCATCCGTCGGGCCGGTGGGACCAGAACTCGGGGTGCGCGAGCGCAGCCTCCTGGCGCCACTTCCACCCGGCGTCGCTCCAGTGCGCCGGATCGTCGTAGCCGCCGGCCTCGATGAACGCGACGAACTCGGCGTTCGTGGTGGGCGTCGCGTCGATGAGGAAGGCGGGCAGCTCCACCGCGTGCGCCGGCCGCTCGTTGTCGTAGGCCCACGGGTCGGTGTCGGTGCCCATGACGAACGGGCCGGCCGGGACGAGCACCTCGTCGCCGGCCGCGCCGGGGCGTGCGCTCGCCGCGCCCGGACCGTCTCCGGCCGCGACGCCGGCGTCGTCCATGAGCTGGATCGTCGCGAGCATCGTCTCCATGTGCTGGTGCTCGTGCCGCACCACCATCCGGTAGACGAAGTCGCCCGCGAGCAGCGCGTCGACGCGCGGCTCGCCGGTGGGCGGGATCCCGGCGTCCGTCACCCGGAGGCGGACCGCTTCGCCGAAGGCGCGCGCGCCCTCGGGATCGAGCAGGTCGAGCGTCGGGCGCTCCGCCCGCGGGTGCTTGAACGCGTCGTAGACGTCGTCGAAGCGCGGCTCGGTGGCCGGGCCGACGCCGAGCTCGCGCACGAGCCACAGCTCCTCGTAGTGCGCGATGTGGGCCAGGTCCCAGACGAGCGGCGACATGAGGGGCGAGTGCTGCGCGGTGAGCGCGTCGTCGTCGAAGGGGGCGAGCAGGTCGAGCGTGCGGGCACGCGCGGCCGTGAGGGCGTCGAGCACCGCCGGCGTCATGCGAGCGACCTCACCCGGCAGAGGCGGGGACGGCCTCGGGCGGCGGCGCGAGCGTGCCGTGCGTCTGCCAGGCATCGAGGAGGTCGTCGGCGAGCGACCGGCCGCGGTGCACGTAGTCGGCGGCGAACTCCTCGGTCCGACCGATCAGCGTCGCGTCGTACCCCGACGGCGCGAGCGCCGGGATGACGGCATCGATCACCTCGGCGGCGAGCGGCCCGAGGACCGGGTGGTGCACGCCGTGCCACGCGGCGTCGAGCCAGAGCCCGCGGGCGCCGGCGACCACCGGCGCGAGCCGGGCACGGGTGCCGGCGTCGGCGAGCGCGGTCACGGTGACCGCGGCCGCGATGTGCCACCACGGCTCGGGGAGCGCGTCGAGCATGCGCAGCTCCAGCCAGCCGCGCGGGCGGATCGGCGGGAAGAGCGTGGTGAGGTGGTACGCGACGTCGCCCTCGGTGGGGTGTCCGAGCGCGTGGCCGTCCTGGATCCAGCTCCGGAGCGTGAGCGTCGTCTCGGGGACCGCGCAGTCGTCGCCGGCGCGGATGAGCATCACGGGCGCGTCGAGCGCGTACTGGATCCACGTGTTGCGCGCCCCGGGTGCGGTCGCGACCGGCCGGGTCCGGGGTGGGTCCAGCGCGGCCCAGGTGGCCAGCCGGGTCGACTGCCACCCGCTCGGGCAGCCGTCGAGGAGTGGGCTGTTGGTGAACATCGCGGCGACGACCGGCGCGAGGTCGTGGGCGTACTCCCACTGCGCGTCGACGTCCGGCCCGTACCCGACGTTGACCTGGAGCGACGCGGTGCCCCGCATCATCGTGGCGCCGGCCGCGCCCAGCGCGTCGAAGTAGGTGTCCATCGCCCGGTAGCGCGGCTCGTCGATGACCCGGGGCCGGAGCCCGCCGGCGTCGGCGCCGACACCGACGACCGCGAGGCCGGCCGCGCCGAGCCGGGCGCGGGCCGCGCGGCCGTCGGTCTCGGCGACGGCGAGCGCGCAGGGTCCGTCGGGCGCGGGCGGCGTGCTGATCTCGAGCTGGCCGCCGGGCTCGAACGTGATCCGGCTGCCGTGCGGGCAGCGCACCGTCGACGTCGAGCGCCTCGCGGATCCGGCCCGGGTCGGTGACGCGGCGCCCGGCGGCGTCGACCACGAACCACTCGAGCTCCAGCCCGACGCCGGGCGGTCGGGCCCCGAACCCGGCATCGCCGATCACGGTGCACGCGTCCGCGACGGACAGACGGGCTCGAGTGGAAGGCATGGAGGCTCTTAGCGATGCCCGAACCGCGCCGCGACCCAAACCAGGTTGCGGACCGGCGCGAGCCAGAGATCGGGGGACATCGAGGGGACAGTCACGGTGCCATGAGGTTCGTTACGGCCGGGCATCCGGATCACCAACCCCGCTCGATCCACTCGTCGAGGTGGGGGCGTTCGGTGCCGATCGTCGTGTCGAGGCCGTGGCCCGGGAAGACGAGCGTGTCGGGGTCGAGGGTGAACAGGCGCCGGTCGATCGAGGTGATGATCGTGTCGAAGCTGGCGTTCTCGAACTTGGTGTTGCCCGGTCCACCGGGGAAGAGCGTGTCCCCGCTGAAGAGCACGGGGTGTCCCTCGAGGAGGAAGCAGGTGGATCCGGGCGTGTGTCCGGGGGTGTGGATGGCATGCAGGCGGAGTCGCCCGACGCTGAGCACGTCGTCGTCGGGGATCGTGAAGTCGTAGCTCGGCAGCATCTCGGCGTCGGCGAGGGCCACGCCGACGTCGATCCCGGCGTCACGCAGTGCCGTCACCGCCTGGATGTGGTCCCAGTGGCCGTGGGTCGTGAGGACCCGGCGGACGCCGGTGGCCCGCGACACCTCGAGGAGGAGGTCGTGCTCGTTGGCGGCGTCGATGATCAACGCGTCGCCCGAGCCCTTGTCGCGGACGACGTACACGTTGTTCTCGAACGGTCCCACGACGTACTCGTCGATGCGGACGTCCGACGCCTCGTAGTGGGCCGGGGGCGCGCTGGGGGGCATGCGCGGGCGACGCTACTCCCGCCCTGTGACCACGCGGGCGGCGGGATCCCGGCGTGGCGGTGGAGCCGCGGGGAGGGTGCTCGGCCAGTATGGGGGCATGGATTTTCGTGACACCCCCGACGAGGCCGAGTTCCGCGACGAGGTGCGCACGTGGCTCGCCGACCACCTCGTGGGGGAGTTCCGGGCGATCGGCGGGCGGGGCGGGCCCTCCGACGAGGACAACTACGACGTGCGCGTCGAGTGGGAGCGGGTCCTCGGGCGCGACCGCTGGGTGGGCATGTCCTGGCCCGTCGAGTACGGGGGCCGGGCGCTCGACTTCTCCCGACAGGTCATCTTCAACGAGGAGTACGCCAAGGCGGGGGCGCCGGCCCGCGTGAGCTTCTTCGGCGAGGGCCTCTTCTCCCCGACGCTGCTCGCGTACGGCCGTGAGGACCAGAAGCGACGGTTCCTCCCGAAGATCCAGTCGGTCGAGGAGCTGTGGTGCCAGGGGTACTCCGAGCCGAACGCCGGCTCGGACCTGTCGAACGTCACGACGCGCGCCGAGCTCGACGGCGACGAGTGGGTGATCAACGGCCAGAAGGTCTGGACCACGCTCGCCCACCGCGCGCAATGGTGCTTCGCCGTCGTCCGCACCGACCCCGACAGCACCGGTCACCGCGGGCTCTCGTACCTCCTCGTCCCCATGGACCAGCCCGGTGTCGAGGTGCGCCCGCTGAAGCAGATGACCGGCACCGCCGAGTTCAACGAGGTGTTCTTCGACGACGCCCGGACGGCAGAGGCGAACGTGCTGGGCGACGTGGGCGACGGCTGGAAGGTCGCGATGGCCACGCTCGGGTTCGAGCGGGGGACCGCGTTCCTGTCCCAGCAGCTCGCCTTCCAGAACGAGCTCGCCGAGCTGATCGACGTGGCGCGTGAGAACGGGCGCATCACCGACCCGACGGTGCGCCAGGAGCTGGCCGATTCCTGGATCGGCGTGCAGATCATGAAGTTCAACGGCATGCGCATGCTCACCGACCTCGTGCGGACGGGTGTGCTCGGTCCGTCGAGCAGCATCGGGAAGCTGTACTGGAGCAACTGGCACCGCACGCTCGGCGAGCGGGCGATGCACGTGCTCGGCGCCGACGCGCAGGTCGTCGCGGGTGAGCCGGGCGGCGAGTACCGGATCGACGAGCTCCACCGCATCTTCATGGTCAGCCGGTCGGAGACGATCTACGCGGGCGCCAGCGAGATCCAGCGCAACATCATCGGCGAGCGGGTGCTCGGCCTCCCGAGGGAGCCCCGCTAGCAGCGGCCCCCGACCGACCCGGGCGGCGAGCCGGCCGAGCCGGGTGGCAGCCGTTCGACATCGGGCATGGCGAGCGCCCGCCGCCACCTAGCGTGCCGGTGCTTCTCGGGCTCCGGACGAGCCCCCCGAGGAAGGAATCCCCGTGAACTTCGCCTTTTCCGAAGAGCAGGACCAGCTCCGCGACGCCGTGCGGAAGTTCCTCGAGGCCAAGAGCCCCGAGACGGAGGTCCGGCGCCTGATGGAGACCACCGAGGGCTACGACCCGGCGGTGTGGTCCCAGATGGCCAACGAGCTCGGCCTGCAGGGCCTCGCGATCCCCGAGGAGTACGGCGGCCAGGGGTTCACGTGGGTCGAGCTGGGCATCGTGCTCGAGGAGATGGGCCGCGCGCTGCTGTGCGCGCCGTACTTCTCGACCGTCGTCCTGGCGGCCGACGCGATCCTGAACGCCGGCACCGACGACCAGAAGAAGTCGCTGCTGCCCGGCATCGCGAGCGGTGAGACGATCGCCACGCTCGCCTTCACCGAGCCGAACGGGAAGTGGGACGCCTCGGGCATCACGATGGAGGCCGACGGCAACAAGCTGACCGGCACGAAGATGTTCGTGCTCGACGGCCACACCGCGGATCTCGTCGTCGTGGTCGCACGTGCGAAGGGCACGAGCGGCGAGGACGGCATCAGCTTCTACACCGTCGCCGGTGACGCGCCGGGTCTCACCCGCACCGCGCTCGCGACGATGGACCAGACGCGCAAGCAGGCCAAGCTCGAGTTCGACGGCGTCGAGGCGGAGCTGCTCGGTACCGCGGGCGACGGCTGGGCCGCGCTCTCGAAGACGCTCGACCAGGCCGCGGTCGGTCTCTGCAACGAGATGGTCGGCGGCGGGCAGTTCGTGCTCGACGAGTCCGTCCAGTACGCCAAGGACCGCGTGCAGTTCGGCCGCCCGATCGGCTCGTTCCAGGCCATCAAGCACAAGTGCGCCGACATGCTCCTCGAGATCGAGTCCGCGAAGTCGGCGGCGTACTACGCGTCGTGGGCCGCGGCCGAGGACAACGACGAGCTGCCGGTGGTGGCGTCGCTCGCCAAGGCCTACTGCTCGGACGCCTACTTCCACGCCGCAGCGGAGAACATCCAGATCCACGGTGGCATCGGCTTCACCTGGGAGCACAACGCGCACCTGTACTTCAAGCGCGCGAAGAGCTCGGAGATCCTCCTCGGCGACGCCACGTACCACCGCGAGCTGCTCGCCCAGCGCATCGGGATTTGACGGACCCGCGCTCGTATCGCACCCCATGGGGTGCAGAACGCGCGTCGGTTGGTGATCTCGCGTGACGTGGGTCGTCGTGTTCGTCGTCCTCGGCGTCGTGCTCGCGATCGCGGCCGCGCTCGTCTTCCGCGAAGCGGCGCGCCTGAGCGAGGAGCCGCCCGACGCGGTGTTCGATCCCGACGACGCGCTCGGCTGGGTCGTGGAGCATCTCGACGACCTCGTGGCGGCGACGCTCACCGAACGTGACGTCGAGCGGATCATCGGGTTCCAGATGGAGTACTTCCGGCAGCGGGGCGTGTCGCACAACGGCACCCGCACGGAGGCGGACGTCCCGCTCGTCTTCCTGCCGGAGGAGGCCGTCGGCTACATCGTCGATCGGTGTGCCGCGACCGGCGAGGCGTATCTCCCCGAGCAGGTCGAGGCCGTGATGGAGTGCCAGCTCGACTATCTCCGCTACATCGGGGCCATCGGCCGGGAAGCCGACGAGGCCTGACGCACGCCGTTCACGTGATCTGCGCCGAAACCGTCCCCGCGGGGTCCTCCACCGTGGTACGAATTCCCGTACCAGGGAAAGGAGGTGGTCCATACATGCATGATCAACATGGGACCCTGGAGGTGCGCGGCCGCTAGCCGTCCACTTCGGACCTGGCGGAATCCAACCGCCGCGCCGCCACGATCACCGGGTCGGGAGCCGGTCCCCCCCGAGCGTCCCCGGACGTGGTTCCAGAAGCTGTGCGAGTGAGGGAGGGTCCCGATGGCCCTCCCTCACCCGCGTCCGGGGAGGCCTCGCGCGCGACGAAGCGGGACCCGCGAATCGCCACGCCTAGGCTCGAGACCATGAGTCGGCCCACGAAGTTCGAGGAGTTCCGCTACGTCGGCGACAAGCGGACGCAGCGCTACTACGACCTCGACGATCCCGACGTCGACGCCGATGCCGTCGACGAGCTGATGCGCTCGGAGCAGTTCGCCTGCTTCGCGCCCGACCAGCCGTCCGAGGCCCGGAACCGCGGCTACCGCCCCGCCTGACGCGCTGCTTCGCGCGATGGGTCGTCCGGCCCGGTGCGGCGGCACGTTCTCGGATCGCCGGTCCCGGTCCCGTAGCCTGGACCGGATGCGTCGTGCGAGGGGGTCCCGGGCGTTCCGCCCGTCGATCGACACGCCGCCCGCACGGTCGGCCGACGCGGAACCGCTTCGCAACGGGTCGTCGCGCCACGTCGAGATCGTCCGGATGACCGACGTCCGGCCCGGCGACGAGCGCAAGGTCCTCTGCACGATCGCGACCGGTCCGCACGAAGAGCTCTTCGAGCTCTCGGGCCCGAGCTTCGAGATCTTCGCCGATCGTCACGGCTACGACCTCGCGGTCCGCCGTGTGCTCACCGCGCCCGATCGGGCGCCGTCGTGGAACAAGCTCCCGTTCTTCCTCGAGCTCTTCGACGAGTACGACCTGGTGGTGTGGGTCGACGCCGACGCATCGATCGTCGACCCCCGCTCGGACATCGCGGACGAGCTCGGTCCCGACGACCTGATGGGTGTCGTGGCGCACGAGTACGACGGCCAGGTGATCCCCAACTGCGGTGTCTGGGTGCTGCGCAGGGACGACGGCGTCCGTGAGTTCGTCGAGCGCGTCTGGAACCGGACCGAGTTCCTCGACCACCGCTGGTGGGAGAACGCCGCGTTCCTCGACGAGCTCGGGTACTCGGTGGACCCACGCGTCGACCTCGTGCGGCCGACGCCGATGCTGCGCCGGACCCGGTTCATCGACCGATCCTGGAACAGCATCCGGGTCGACGAGGCCCGCCATCCCCGGATCAACCACTATCCGGGCCGCTCGCAGACCCACCGGCTGAAGCAGCTCGAGCGTGATCTCTCGCAGGCACGCACCGTCGCGTCGGAGTGGGACGGCGCGTCGCGGTTCCCGCGCGTCGTGACGAGCTGATCCGGCGCGTCAGGCGTCGTCGACAGAGGGCGCGACGAACCCGCCGACCACCTCGGACGCGCCCTTGTACCGGGCGTCGAACGCGACGTCGGAGAGGGCAGGAGTCGACTCGACCTGTTGCGGATCGGGGAGACCGGCGAGGTCGACCCACGAGGTGCAGCCGCCGTACCCGTCGCGGAACGGCACCACGATGGGCTCGGCCAGGCGGTGCACGCGGAGCGCGAGCACGTGCAGCGGATCGCGCGCCTTCCAACGCAAGCGCGTCTCCACGTAGCTGCGGGTCCACACGACCTTGCCGTCCAGCGCGTCGAGCACCTCGGGCTCGCTCACGGTGGCGACACCCACGATGTCGGCCCAGCCCTCGACGCGCACGGCCCGGTCCGCCGGCGCCTCGGTCTCCGTCGCGGTCACCCACCGGCGGTAGGCCGGCTTCACCAGGTCCGGCTGTTGGTGCTCGACGGTCGGGTAGAGCCAGACGCGGGTCGCCTCGGACCGAGAAGTGCCGTCCGGCCTCGCGCAGCCCACCCTTGCGGACGTCGATGATCTGCTCGCCCTCGAGGAGCGCGCGCACCACGACGGCCCATTCCTTGAATGCTGGGGACCTCGAGCACGGTGTCGGTCACGATCGCCAGGATAATGGTGCTCCGCGACGAGGAGACTCGGTGGACCTGACGCTCGAACATCCCGACGGCACGGTGCTCGCGTCGCATTGGGCGCGCCCGGCGTCGAGCGGCACGTCACCCGGTCTCGTGCTGTGCCACGACTTCCCCACGCCACCGCGCGGCTCGGTCGCGAGCGGACTCACCTTTCCCGAGCTGGCCGATCGCATCGCCGCGCAGGCGGGATGGCGCGTGCTCACCTTCAACTTCCGCGGCACGGGCGGCTCGCACGGCGACTTCTCGATCGCGGGCTGGGAGGCCGACCTGCGGTTCGCGATCGACGCGGTTGCCGCCGACGACGACGCGGCTGACGGCGCCGGCGTCTGGATCGTCGGCACCGGCGTGGGCGGCGCGCTCGCGCTCGACGTCGGCGCACGCGATCGCCGGGTACGGGGCATCGCCGCGCTGGGCGCGCCGGTGGAGCTGCGCGACTGGTCGCGCGACGCGGCACGCTTCGCGCGGCACTGCCGCAGCATGGGTGTCTTCGAGTCCGAGCGGGCGCCGGTCGACGCCGGCGCGTGGGCCCGCGAGATGGCTGCCATCGACTCCGTGGCGAGCGCGCGGCGGTTCGCGCCGAGGCCGCTCCTCCTCATCCACGGCACCGAGGACGACGTCGTCCCGGTGACGGACGCGATCCGGCTCGCCGAGGCGCACGGCAGCGCGGAGCTGCGGGTCATCGCCAACGGTGGCCGCCGGCTCCGCCACGATCCGCGGGCCGTCGCGATGCTGCTCGGCTGGCTGGACCGCCAGGAGCCCTGAGCTCGTCAGCCGGCCGGCTCGGCGGCGGCCGCGACCCGCGCCGCGGCCAGCACGTCGGCCAGGGTGCGGGCCAACGGGATTTCCGGGGTCCATCCGGTGCGCTCCCGGAGCCGCGTGTTGTCGCCCACCATCCGGGGGGCGTCGACGGGGCGCACGAGCGCCGGATCCGTGACGAGACGGATCGGTCGGGTCGCGTGGGCGAGCAGCGTGTCGGCGATCTCGCGGATGCTCACGCCGATGCCCGAGCACACGTTGTAGGCCTCGCCCGCTTCACCGGCGAGGGCGAGGAGCCGGTACGCCCGCACCACGTCCCGGACGTCGGAGAGGTCCCGGACGGCGTCGAGCGAGCCCACGGGGATCTCGTCCACACCGTCGCGCTCCGCCCGCGCGATCCGCATGGCGAGGGCCGGGACCACGAACTGGTCCGACTGGCCGGGACCCGTGTGCCCGAACGGGCGGACCCGCACGACGTCGAGCCGGTCCGCGAGATGCATCTGGAGCGCCACGAGGTCCGCGGCCGCCTTGCTCGCCCCGTACGGGGTGACCGGGCGGAGCGGTGCGTCCTCGCGCAGCGGTGCCGCACCCGGCGGCGCGTTGCCGTACACCTCGGAGCTCAGGATGACGACGACGCGAGGCACCTTCGCCTCGAGGCAGGCGCGCAGCACGTGCAGCGTGCCCTCCGCGTTGACCCGGAAGCTCCGTCCCGGGCTCGACCACGACTGCCCGACGTGGCTGAGGGCCGCGAGGTGGTACACGACCTCGGGGCGGGCCGCGTCGATGCACGAGAGCGCGGAGTCGGCGTCCGTGACGTCGATCTCGACCGGCCCGAGGAGGTCCATCTCGGTGACGTCGTCGCCGCTCGCACGGAGGTGCGCGACGAGGTGCGGCCCGACGAACCCGCCGGCGCCGGTGACGGCTGCACGCATCATCTGTCTCCCAGTGCCGCGGTGTAGGCGGCGAGATGTTGGTCGACCGACGCGGCCCACGTGAATTCCTGGGCGCGGCGGGGTCCGGCGGTACGGAGTCGTGACCGGAGTGCGTCGTCGGTGAGTGCCCGGCCGAGCGCGGCGGCGAGCCCGGCCGGATCCCGGGGCCGGACGAGGAGGGCGGCATCGCCGACGACCTCCTCCATTGCGGAGCCGGTCGTGGTGACGAGGACCGCGCCGCAGGCCAGCGCCTCGAGCGCAGGGAGGCCGAAGCCCTCCTCGAGGGACGGGTAGGCGACGGCGTCCGCCCGCCGGAAGAAGGCGGGGAGGACGTCGTCGTCCATCCAGCCGATGCGGGCGATCCGTGTCGTGACCCCGCTGCGCGCCGCGGCCTCACGGACCGCGACCGCGCCCCAGCCGTCGCGCCCTGCGATCACCAGGGTCAGGCCCGGATGGTCGGGTGCGATCCGGGCGAAGGCGTCGACGAGTGACGGCACGTCCTTGCGGGGCTCGAGCGTGGCCGCGAACGCCACGTACGGCGGGCGGATGCCGATCGCGGCGAGGCGACCGAGGTCGTCGGCGCCGGTCGTGGTGAAGCGCGCGTGGTCGACGCCGTGGTGCGCCACGAACACCGGTGCGGTCGGTGCGAGCACGGCGACGAGTCGGTCGCGGGTGTGCGCGCTCACCGCGATCACCGCCCGGGCGCGGCGCGTGCTCGAACGGATCATCCGGCGGAAGAACGCGACCTTCGAGCGTTCGTGCCACTCGGGGTGCTCGAAGAAGGTGAGATCGTGGACCGTGACCACCGTCGGGATCGTGAGCCGCAGCGGGAGCGTGTAGTGCGGGCCGTGCCAGAGGTCGGCGCCGACGCGCGTGGCGAGGCGCGGCGCGCCGATCTGCTCCCACAGCAGGCGACGGGGACGCGAGTTGGGGACCTCGGGGTGCAGGGTCGCCTTCGGGGCGATGTCGGACCACCGGGCGGTGTCGGCCTGACGCGTCACGAGATGGAGGTCGACCACGTTGCGCGCGGCGAGCTCGCGCGTGAGTGCGACCGTGTAGACGCCGGCACCGACGGGTCGCGCGGGCACCGCGGACACGTCGAGCAGCAGCCGCACCCCGGGCATGCTACGAGGCGTCGACCGCGGCGGCGTAGGCCGCGGCGTGCGCGTGCGCCGAGCCCAGCCAGGTGAATCCGGCGGCGCGCTCGCGACCGCGTCGGGACATCTCCTCGCGCAGGGCGTCGTCGCGCACGGTCGTCACGAGTGCGTGCGCCCACGCCTCGACGTCACCCACCGGGACGAGCGTACCGGCGGTCCCGACCACCTCGGGCAGGCTGGTCGCGTTGCTCGCGATCACCGGGCAGCCGCGCGCCATCGCCTCCAGCGCGGGCAGGCCGAACCCCTCGTACCGGGAGGGCACCGCACACGCGAGGGCATTGCGGTAGACGGCGTCGAGGGTCCGTTCGTCGACGGTGCCGATCCGGTGGATCCCGGGGCCGTCGAGCCCCGGGACGGCCAACCAGCCCGACGGGCCGACGATTGCGAGCTCGAGGTCGGGCTCGGACCGTCGCGCGATCACGAGCGCGGCGGCGAGCGTGTCGAGGCCCTTGCGCGGCTCGATGGTCCCCACCGCGACGACGAAGGGCCGGTCGAGCCCGAGGGCGGCGAGACGGGCCCGCATCTGCTCCCCGCTCTCGGGCACGCGGGTCTCGACGCCGTGCGGCGCGAGATGGATCCGATCCTTGTCGAAGCCGACGTCGATCAGCTCGTCGC
This sequence comes from uncultured Acidimicrobiia bacterium, assembly GCA_963756815.1. Lineage (GTDB taxonomy): Bacteria > Actinomycetota > Acidimicrobiia > IMCC26256 > JAENVU01 > JAENVU01. Next base: position 233,354 of record CAVWPR010000005.1, on the reverse strand, counting down.
GCGCGAAGCGGGACGCGGTGATGACCGCGGCGGCCTCCTTGTGCGCGATCTCGAGGCCGCGCCGGTGGAAGGTGAGCCCGCGGCGGGTGAAGGCTTCGGGCTCGCGCAGGAAGGCGACGTCGTGGACGGTCACGACCAGCGGGACGTCCCGCACCGCGGGCACCGCGAGACTCGGCGCGTGGATCACCGACACGTCGAGTGCCACCCGGGGCCGGCGGAACCGGTGCCACATCTCGTAGCGGATCGGACCGTGCGGCCACCCCACGTCGACCGTGGTGCCGATCAGGTTCTGGACCCGGGGACTCGGTGCGCCGGCACCGAAGGGGACCACCTCGACACCGGCCGCGGGGAGGTTGCGGGCGAGGTGGACGATGTAGCGGCCGATCCCCCCGGGCACCGGCTGGAGGAGCTGACCGACGTGCAGGCCGGCCTTCATCGTTCCCGCACCGGTGCCTGGTGCAGCGACCGCTCGGGCCTCGCGGCGAGCGTCGCCCAGGCCCGCCGCGGCGTGGCGCCGCTCACGTGAGACTCCGGTAGAGCTCGACCATCCGCGTCGCGGTCGAATCCCAGTCGTACCGGCCGACGCGCGCGCGGCCGCGGTCGATGTGGATGGCGCGTTGGGGGGTGTCGGGATCGGCGAAGACGCGGATCGCATCGGCGAGGGCGCCTTCGTCGGTCGGCGGGACGAGCAGTGCCGCGTCCCCGAGCACCTCGGGCAGCGCCCCGGCGTCGCCGGCGACGACCGGCACGCCGCACTGCATCGCCTCGAGCGGAGGGAAGCCGAACCCTTCGTACACGGACGGGTACACGAACACCGTGGCGCCCGCGAGGAGATCGGAGCGGTCGCGCTCGCCGACGAACCCCGTCTGCACGATGCGCCGGCGCGCGCGCGCTCGCGTCGCACGCGGCCTGGACCCGAGCCGCGTCCCAGCCCGGCGGGCCGGCCAGCACGAGACCGAGCTCCGGATCGGTCCCGGCCACCCGGTCGAACGCGCGCACCAGTGTGGCGAGGTTCTTCCGCGGCTCGATCGTCCCCAGGGCGAGCACGTATCGGTCCGAGCCGGCAAGCGCCCGACCACGGGCGGCGTCGCCGTCGCGGACGGTCGGGATGCCGGACGGGATGGCCACGACGCGATCGGCCGGCGCGTCGAGGAGCTCCCGGACCTCACCGGCCACGAACTCGCTGGGTGTGTGCACCACCGCCCCGCGCGCGATCGCTCGCCGCAGCAGTCCGGGATAGTGGAGCGTGTCGGGGGTGCAGAGCTCCGGGTACCGCAGGAAGGTCACGTCGTGCACGGTCACGACGACGGGTGCCCGGGCCGGCGGGGCGATGAAGTTGGTCGCGTGCACGACGTCGACCGGTCCCGTCCAGTCCTCGGCTCGCGGGCGCGAGAGACCACGTCCCCAGCACTCCCGCACCACGCGCGCCGGGATCGGCCGGGTGGACGGGCGCACGCCGGGTGGCACCACGCTCGCGAGGGCATCGCGTCCGCGCCAGGTGAGGGCGTACGCGTGGACGTCGACGTCGTCACGGCGGGCGAGTGCGGCCAGCAGCCCTGCAGCCACCTCTCCGACGCCGGTGCGGTAGCCCAGCAGAGGGGTGCCGTCGATCGCGATCCGCAGGGCACCGATCAGCGGAGCCTACCGGTCGGCGGGACTCAGAGCTCGAGCGGCTCGTGCTCGATCTGGGTGATGAGCGAGCCGATGCCCTCGGTGACGCCGCGTCGCATCCGGACGGCGAGGGCCCAACCCATCACCGCCGTGGTCGCGATCGTGCCGGCGAGGAACCCGAGCTCCACCCGCGTGTCGAGGGGCTCGATCGCGGCGGCGACGAGCACGAACACGACCACGCCGACGCCCCACGCGACCGCCGCGATCCGGTGGCCGTGGAGGGCGATCAGCGCCTGGGCGATGGTCAGGGCGATGATGAACATGCCGTTCCCTGCGACGAGCAGCCCGAGATCGAGCGAGCTGATGTCGAACGGTGGGAACAGGATCTTGCCGAGCGGCACGCCGATCACGAATGCTGCTGCGGTCCCGAGGGCGGCGATGCCGCAGACGATGACCATCAGCTGGCGGAACCCGGTGCGGAAGTCGTCGTGGCGGCCCGCGCCGGCCAGCCCGGCGAGTTTGGGCAGCAGCGTTCCCTGGACGGCCTGGAACAGCAGCGGCGGGACACGGGCCACGAAGAACGCGCTGTTCAACGCGCGGACGAGCGACTTGCTGGCATCGCCCTTCAGCACCCCCACGCCGAGCAGGACCGAGTAGCCGAGCGTCTGCATGAGCAGGGAGCCGGCGAGCAGCCAGCCGAGCGACTTGGACAGCTCGGAGTACGGCGCCGACGGGCCGTCCTCGAGGAGGCCGTGCTGTCCGATCAACGCGATGCCGGTGGCGACGAACGGCGAGAGCGCGATGCACATCGCGTACGCGCCGGCGCTCTGGACCCCGAGTGACCAGAGCACGAGCGCGGCGACGAGCTTGGCGGTGCCGTCGATCGCGAGGATCACGCCGTAGGGGAAGAAGCGACCGTTCCCCGAGAGCGTGCCCCGCGTCAGGTGCATGAACGCGAAGCCGACGAGCCCGAGCGCGAGCGCCAGCACGACGACGTCGTCGCCGTGGAACGCGCCGTCGCTGTAGAGCGGTGACAGGGCGAGCGCGAGGACGACCATGACCGCGGTGAGCGCGCCGGCGAGACGCGCGGCGCGATGCACGAGTGGGCCGCCGCCGAGGCCCTGGGCCCGCCGGTGCGCGACCGCCCGGCCGACTTCCTGCTCGAGGGGCAGGAACAGCCCCGGACCGGCGACGAAGATGAGACCCCAGAACGCAGTGAGCGCCGCGTACGGCTTGTCCGGCAGGGCCTGGTTCGCCACGATCAGGAACACGTACGTGGTCAGCGCCGTGATCATCAGCCCGCCGCCGACGGCGAACGTCCCCTCGGGGACGGCGTCCCGCGCCTTGCCCATCAGCTGTTCGGCGCGTTCCTTCACGCGTGGCAACCCCGGGATTCGTTGGGAGGGACGGGCGGTCGACGCACCACCTGAACGCCGCATGAGTGTACCCGTCGCCACACGGGAAACGAGGGCTGCCAGGCGGTCGCGGCCCCGCTCCGGCCCGGCCGGGCCCGGCCCGCGAAGATGGCGCGGTGAAGACGCGGACGCTGCTGATCCTGGCGCTCGTGACCGGTGTGCTGATCCTGGCGGCCGGTGTGGTTCAGATCCTGCTCGCCCGCTGACCGGCGACGAGCGGGCGGAGTTGACGCCGTGCGAGAGAATGATCGACGGCCCGAACCGCGGGCCCGGAGGTGACCATGGCCGATCACTACGACGTCGTCGTCCTCGGCGGGGGCCCCGGCGGCTACGCGGCCGCACTCTACGGGGCCGCGGCCGGGCTCGACATCGCGATGATCGAGGAGGCGCGTGTCGGTGGTACCTGCCTGCACAAGGGTTGCATCCCGGCGAAGGAGCTCCTGCAGACCGCCGAGGTCCTCCGCACCGTCCGTGACGCGAAGGAGTTCGGGGTCGACGCCGGCCAGCCGACGCTCGACCTCGCCACCAGCCTGGCCCGCAAGCAGCAGGTGATCGATCGGCTCACCAAGGGCCTCGAGACGCTCCTCAAGGGCCGCAAGGTCACCGTCGTTCCCGGGACCGGGACCGTGGTCGACGCGACCGCACGCCGGGTACGGGTCTCGGACGGCACCGAGCTCACGGGCGACGCGCTGATCCTCGCCACGGGGTCGTTGCCGCGTTCGATCCCGGGCTTCGACTTCGACGGGACGCGGATCCTGTCCTCGGACCACGTCCTCGCCATGGACCAGGTGCCCGGTCGGACCGCGATCATCGGTGGCGGCGCGATCGGCTGCGAGTTCGCGTCGTACCTCGCCGACGTCGGCAGCGAGGTCACCGTGCTCGAGGCGATGCCGAGCATCCTTCCGGGCGTCGACCCGCAGGTCGCGCAGGTGGTGGCACGGGCGTTCAAGAAGCGCAACATCACGGTGGAGACCGGCGTGACGATCACCGGCTACGACGTCGTCGGTCCGGCACTCGCGCTGCACGCGCACCGCGGTGACGAGTCCGGCGACCTCGAAGTCGACGCGATCGTCGTGAGCGTCGGTCGCAGGGCGCGCTCGGAGGGCATCGGGCTCGAGGGCTCGGGGATCGGCGTCGACGCGCGCGGCTTCGTCGAGGTCGACGACCACCTCCGTACCGCGGTGCCGGGCGTGTACGCCGTCGGCGACCTGGTGGCCACGCCCGCGCTCGCCCACGTCGGCTTCGCCGAGGCCATCGTCGCCATCCGCACGATCCTCGGCGAGGACGTCCCGGCCGTCGACTACGACCGGGTGCCGTGGGGCATCTACTGCCACCCGGAGGTCGCGTTCACCGGGCTGACGGAGCAGGCGGCCAGGGACCGGGGTCACGACGTCGTGACGTCGATCCACCGATTCGGTGGGAACGGTCGCGCGCTGATCATCGGCGAGCCCGACGGCATGGTGAAGATCGTGGCCGAGCGCGACGGCCCGATCCTCGGCGTGCACATTGCGGGGCCGTGGGCGACCGAGCTGATCGCCGAGGGGTACCTCGCGGTCAACTGGGAGGCGACCGCGGAGGATCTCGCGGCGCTGATCCATCCGCACCCGACGCTGAGCGAGGCGTTCGGCATGGCGGCGATGGCCTTCACCGGCCGTTCGTACGACTGATTCCGACGGAGGACGGCACGTGGACGTGACGATGCCCCAGCTGGGCGAGACGGTCACCGAGGGCACCATCACGAAGTGGCTGAAGCAGGTCGGCGACCAGGTGGCCGTCGACGAGCCGCTGTTCGAGGTCTCGACCGACAAGGTCGACTCCGAGGTCCCGTCGCCGGTCGCCGGGGTGCTCACCGAGATCGTCGTGCCGGAAGGCGACACGGTCGACGTCGGTGCCCGGCTCGCGGTCGTGGGCGACGGTGCCGGGACTCGACGCGTCCGCACCGGCCGCCGAGCCCACGCCGGCGGCGGCCGGGTCGGCGCCCGAGCTCGCTCCTTCCCCGGCCCCGTCCCCTGCGGCCGCTCCGGCTCCGCCGGCCGCCCTGCCGCGTCGCCGCCACCGTCCGCTCCGCACCGCCGCCCGCCGCACCGGCTCCCCCCGCCGCTTCGCCGCCGCCCGGCCCCGGCCGCACCCGCGAGCACCGGCGGGGCCGACCGGGTCACGTCACCGCTCGTCCGGCGGATGATCGCCGAGCGGGGTCTGGACCCCACGACGATCACCGGCACCGGCGAGGACGGTCGCATCACGCGTCGCGACGTCGAGGCGATCGGGCGCGGGCCCGCCGCTCCGCCGCGTCCGGCACCGACCGCCGCGCCGGCGACGCCGGCGCGGGTGGCCACGGGCGACGAGCGCATCCCGTTCGACAACATCCGGCGACGGACCGCGGAGCACATGGTCCAGTCGAAGGCCACGAGCGCGCACGTGGCGACCGCGGTCGAGGTCGACTTCGAAGCGGTCGAGCGGGTGCGCCGAACGCACGGTGCGCGGTTCCGGGCCGACGAGGGCTTCGGTCTCACCTACCTGCCGTTCATCGTCCGCGCGTTCTGCGACGCGGTGCACTCCTATCCCGCGGTGAACGCGAGCGTGGACGGCGACACGCTCGTCGTGCACCACGACGTCAACCTCGGCATCGCCGTCGACCTGTCCTTCACCGGGCTGATCGCACCTGTGGTCCGCGCGGCCGACACGAAGCGGCTGCGTCCCATCGCCCGGGAGATCGACGACCTCGCGGCGCGCGCCCGTTCGAAGCAGCTCGGGCCGGACGAGATCATGGGCGGGACGTTCACCATCACGAACATGGGTCCGTTCGGCACCATGTTCACCGTGCCGATCATCAACCAGCCGCAGGTCGCGATCCTCGCCACCGATGCGATCAAGAAGCGCCCGGTCGTGATCGAGGGGCCGGACGGTGAGGACGCGATCGCGATCCACTCGACGGGCATGCTCACGCTGACCTGGGACCATCGCGCGTTCGACGGCGCCTACGCCGCGTCCTTCCTCCACGCGGTGGCCGGCATCATCGAGATGCACGACTGGGACGCCGAGCTCGCGTGAGCGTCACGTCGGCGTCTCCGCTCGTGCTCCGTCCGGCTGCCGGACGGGGGCTCGCTCCGACGCGGCTCGGCTCCGCAGCGCTGCGCCTCGGGTCGGGACGGTCCGCGTGAAGACGCTCCACGCCCGTTGGCTCGGGCGGGTCCCGTACGACGAGGCGCTGGCGCTCCAACGCTCGATCCACGCCCGGAGCGACGCCGACTACCTGCTGCTCCTCGAGCATCCGTCGACCTACACGCTGGGCAAGCGGGCCGATCCGGCGCACGTGCTGGTCGATCCGGCATCGGTCGGGGCCTCGCTCGTGACGACCGACCGCGGCGGCGACGTCACCTACCACGGTCCCGGCCAGCTCGTCGGCTACCCGATCGGCGAGCTGACGACGACGCCGGCGGGCGGGCGGGACGTGATCGCGCACGTGCGCCGCATCGAGACCGCGCTGATCGACGCGCTGGGCGAGTTCGGCATCACCGGCGAGCGGGTCGAGGGCCGCAGCGGGGTCTGGGTGGGCGGTGACAAGATCGCCGCGATCGGCGTCCGCGTCGCGCGTGATCGCACCATGCACGGCTTCGCACTCAACGTCGATCCCGATCTCACGATGTTCGACCACATCGTGCCGTGCGGAATCACCGACGCCGGGGTGACGTCGATGGCGGCCGTCCTCGGCGCCGCGCCGGACGCCGGGGCCGTACGCGACGCGGTCGGTGCGCGCCTGGGCGCGCGCCCGCGGGGCCCTCGTGGTGGAACGCGCCGATGTCGCCACCGGGCGGCTGCGTCCCCGGCCCGGGCGTCGGCTCCGGGGCGCCGACCCGAGTGGATGAAGGTGCGGGCCGATCTCGGCACCGAGTACCGGCGGCTGAAGCGCCTCGTGCACGAGCAGGAGCTCCACACGGTGTGCGAGGAGGCCGGCTGTCCGAACATCTACGAGTGCTGGTCGCAGCGCACGGCGACGTTCATGATCCTCGGCGACCGCTGCACCCGGGCCTGTGGGTTCTGTCTCGTGGACACCCGCCAGCCGTTCCCGATCGACCCGGACGAGCCCGCCCGGGTCGCGGAGGCGGTCGCCGCCCTCGGTCTGGTGCACGCCGTCGTCACGAGCGTGGCGCGTGACGACGTACGCGACGGCGGGGCCGCCGGATTCGCGGCCACGATCCACGCGATCCGGGACCGCAACCCGGACACGACGATCGAGGTGTTGATCCCGGACTGCAAGGGCGACGCGGCCGCCCTCGACGTGATCTTCGAGGCGCGACCCGACGTGCTCAACCACAACCTCGAGACCGTGGCCCGGCTCCAGCGCCTCGCGCGCCCGTCGGCCGGCTACGCCCGTTCGCTCGGTGTGCTGGGCCGCGCCAAGGACGCCGGTCTCGTCGTGAAGTCGGGGATCATCCTCGGTCTGGGCGAGGACACCGCCGAGGCGCGGGTCGCGATCGCGGACCTCCGTGCCGTCGGCGTCGACATCCTCACCCTGGGCCAGTACCTGCGGCCGTCGCCCGATCACCTCCCGGTGGCGCGGTGGGTCACCCCGGCGGAGTTCGCCGAGCTCGGCGAGCCACGCCCGGTCGCTCGGGTTCGCCCACGTGGAGTCGGGGCCGCTCGTGCGGTCCAGCTACCACGCGCGCGATGGCGCGACCGTCGCCATGGTGCCGGCGTGAGCGAGGCCTGCACGTGACCACCCGCGACCCGCTGCTCGCCCGGCAGGGGCGGGCGCGCGAGGCGATGCTCGCCGCCGGTGTCGACGCGCTGCTCCTGTCGGTCGGCGCCGAGCTGCCCTACTTCACCGGGTACGAGGCCATGCCGCTGGAGCGGCTCACGATGCTGGTGCTCGACCGCGACGGCGGCGCGACGCTCGTGGTCCCCGAGCTCGAGGCGCCGCGTGTGCCCGACCTGGGGGCGTGCACGCTCCGACCGTGGTCCGAGACGTCGGACCCGATCGCGATCGTGGCCGAGCTCGTCGGCGGCGCGCGGGTGCTGGCGGTCGGTGACCAGACGTGGTCGCGTTTCACCCTTGCGCTGCAGGCCGCGAGTGCCCGACGCGTCGTGGCAGACCGCGCAGTCGGTCATCGGTCCGTTGCGGGCGGTGAAGGACGCGGCCGAGGTCGAGGCGCTGCGCGCCGCTGCGCACGCGGTGGATGCGGTCGCGGCCGAGATGCGGTCGCGGCCGTTCGCCGGCCGCAGGGAGATCGACGTCAGCCGAGAGCTGATCGAGCGGATGCTCGAGCACGGGCACGACCGGCCCAACTTCGCCATCGTGGGCTCCGGGCCCAACGGCGCGTCACCGCACCACGACGCCGGCACCCGCGTGATCGACGACGGTGACGTCGTGGTCTGCGACTTCGGCGGGACGATGGCGGGCTACTGCTCGGACATCACCCGCATGTTCGTGGTCGGCGAGCCGACGGCGCAGATCCGCGACACCTACGCCGCCCTCGCGGCGGCGCAGGAGCTGGCGGTGCAGGCCGCGGTCGTCGGGGCGACGTGCGAGGACGTGGACGCGGTCGCGCGTCGGGCCCTCGCGGCCGACGGTCTCGCCGACGCATTCATTCATCGCATCGGCCACGGCATCGGCCTCGACGCGCACGAGGACCCGTACCTCGTGGCCGGCAACGCGACGCCGCTCGCCCCCGGGAACGCGTTCAGCATCGAGCCCGGCGTGTACTTCCCCGGCCGGTTCGGGATGCGCCTCGAGGACATCGTGGTTGCCGATCCCGTCGGTCCCGATCGCCTCAATCTCGCGGCGCGGGACCTCGCCGTCGTCGCGTGACGCAGAGGACCTGACGTGCATCTCGACGCGGCCACGATCCTGCTGCAGTGGGCCACGGGGGGCCTCGCGTTCCTGTGGGTCACGACGCGGGGTCGGCTCGTGAGCCTCGGCTACGGGTGGCTGCTGCGCAGCGTCTACGGCGTCCTCGCGCTCGGCGCGTTCGGCGCGGAGCTGCGGTCCGGCCACACGGGTACGGGCCACACGGTCTTCCTGGCGTCGGCCGCGGGCACCGTGCTCGCCGCGTCGCTCGCACTCCTCGTCAGCGTCGTGCGCCGCGACGCCGGCGTCGGCGCGGCGCGCGCCCGGGCCGAGGCGGCCAGCCGACGGGTCGCGGCGATGACCGGGCGCGCCGCGGAACCGGATGCGACGGCCGCCGATGATCCGCCGGCGACACGGGCGCCGCGGGAGTTCCCGCCCGCACTCGATCTCGTCGCGCCGCTGGTCGGTGTGATCGGTCTCCTCGCGGCGGCCACGTTCACCGGAGGGTCGACGGGTCTGGCCGCCGCACGGCTGGTCGTCGGCGCGGCCTTCCTCGGCGTCGTCACCGACGCGATGCTCCTCGGCCACTGGTACCTCACCCAACCGGGTCTGCCCCGTGCGCCGATCAAGGAGCTCGTGCAGTGGGCGGCGTACGTCTGGCCCGTCGAGGTGCTCGTCTTCCTGCTACCGCCCGGGATGATCGGTGTCGTCACGGGCACGCACGACGACGGGTACGGAGGCCTGCTCGGCTGGATGTGGGTCGTCTGCGCGATCACCACCGGCGTGCTGCTGCTCGTGACCTGGCTCGCGTTGCGCGAGCGGTACTACTCGGCGGTGATGGCCGCGACCGGCCTGCTCTACCTCGCGATCCTCACCGCGTTCGGCACCGATCTCGTCGCTCGCGCGTTGCTCGCGCCCTGAGCCGCGTAGCTTCCTCGGATGGCAGGATCGTCCCGACCGGCGCGCGCGGCGGCGTCGGCGTCGCGATCGTCGCGGTGCTGCTGGTCGCCTCGTCGGTCACTGCCGGGGCCGGCCGCGTGCGGCGGGTCTCGGGCTGGGACCCGCGCATCGCCCCCATTGCGCACGAGGTCGAGCGGCTCCGGCATCTGCGCTTCGTGCACCCGATCCCCGCGCGGTTCCTCTCGGACCGCGCCTTCCACCGGCTCGTGACCTCCGGCGGCGACCGGCCATCGAAGCGGGCTCGCCGCCGCAACGACATCGCGGAGTCCGAGCTCCGCGCGCTCGGGCTCGTGGACGGCGCGTTCGATCTCGGCACCACGGTCGACGACGTCAACGGCGCCGACGTCCTCGCGTTCTACGACCCGGACGAGAAGCGCATCGTGGTGCGCGGCACCTCCTTCGACGCCGAGCACCGCGTGACGCTCGCGCACGAGCTGACCCACGGTCTCCAGGATCAGCACTACGACCTCACCCGGCTGCAGGAGCGCGCCCGGTCCGCGAACGCGGACGCTGCGCTCACCGCACTCGTGGAAGGTGACGCCACCCGGGTGGAGGGCGACTACTACGACACGCTCAGCCGCAAGGATCAGCGGGCGGTCGACCGGGCCGAGGGCCCCGACCCGTCCTCGGCCGCGGGCGCCGAGCCGGCCAACCCCGACGCCGGCGCCGCCGGGACTTCGTTCGTGGGTGCGCAGCTCGAGTCGCCGTACGCGACGGGCCCGGCGATGGTCGAGGTGCTGCTCGCGCACGGCCACCGCGCCGCGCTCGCGCGGGCGTTCCGGCGGCCACCGACGACGCAGCTGCAGATGGCGCAGCCCGCACGGGTGGTCCGCCCGGTCCGCCCGGTGCGGCTGGCGGCGCCCCGACTCGCCCATGGGGCGCACGCGCTCGCGAACGGCCCCGACGACGTCGGCGCGATGGACCTCTTCTTCCTCCTGGCGAGCCGGCTCCCGAACCCGATCGCGTTGCAGGCCGCGGATGCGTGGGGCAACGGGCGCGAGCTGATGAGCCGGCGCCGGGACCACACGATCTGCACGGACCTGGTCTTCGTCGGTCGCGACCGGGCGACGAGCCGCCGGCTCGGCGACGCGATCCGGCGGTGGTCGGCCGCAATGGCGCCCGGCACGGTGACCGTCGCCGACGACGGTCTGTCGATCCACGGCTGCGACCCCGGCTCCGCCGCCACCGCGCCGCCGAACTCGGCCGAGGACGCGCTGAGCTTCGCGGCGGACCGCGCGTTCGTCGAGGCGTCGATGGTCGCCGGGAAGATCCCGCCGGCACTGTCGTCCTGCATGACCGACCGCGCCGTGACCCGACCCGACTACCCGCAGTTCGTCGCGGTCGCCACGAGTCGACGCGCGCGCCGACGAAGGCCGCGGAGCGGTCGTTCGAGCAGACGCTCAGCGAGCTGGTCGACGCCTGCCGCACCTGAGCGTGCCGCGCGCGCTGCGACGCGACGAAGTACTTCGCCTCCGGGTGCGGGACGATGATGGCGCTCGTCGACTGCTCGGGCTCGAGCTGGAACTCCTCGGTGAGGACGACGCCGATGCGATCGACCTCGAGCAGCTCCACGAGCTTGGCCTGGTCCTCGAGGTCGGGACAGGCGGGGTAGCCCCAGGAGTACCGCGATCCCCGGTACTTCTGGCGGAACAGGCCGGCCAGGCTCGGACCGTCCTCGCCGACGTAGCCCCACTCCTGGCGGATGCGCTTGTGCCACAGCTCGGCGAGCGCCTCGGTCATCTCGACGGAGAGCCCGTGGCACAGCAGGTAGTCCTGGTACTTGTTCGCGGCGAACAGCTCGCGCTCGCGTGCTGTCGCCTCGTTGCCGACCGTGACGACGTGGAACCCGGCGTAGTCCGCGTCGCCGGAGTCGGCGCTGCGGAAGAAGTCGGCGATGCAGAGGAACGGCGCCTTCTGCTGACGGGGGAAGTGGAACCGGCACCGCTCCGTGGTGCGGTCGTCGTCGGTCCACACCACGAGGTCGTCGCCGTCGCCGTTGACCGGGAAGTAGCCCCAGGCCACCGCCGGGACGAGCCAACCCTCGGACTTCGCACTGTCCAGCTCGGCGCGCAGCGTCGGCCGGATCCGGGCTTTGAACTCGTCGTCGGACTCGCCGCCCTCGGGGCGGAACTGCCACTGGTTCCGGAACAGCGCGGTCTCGTTGACGAAGCCGGCGATCTCGTCGAGCGAGATGCCCTTGGCGACGCGCGCGCCGAGGAACGGCGGGGTGAACACCTCGACGTCGGTGGCGACGTCGGAGCGCGCCGGGACCTCGACCGGTGGCGCGGCGGCGTCGAGCTCGGACTTGCGCGGCGGGAGCTTCCGGCCACCCGGCGCCCGACCGAGGTCGGGGTCGATCGTGCCGGACTTCTTCGCGGTCATGAGGGTGTCCATGGTGTGGAGCCCCTCGAACGCGTCCTTGCCGTAGAACAGTCGGCCCTCGTACACCTCGCGCAGGTCGCGCTCCACGTAGTTGCGCGTGAGCGCGGCGCCGCCGAGCAGCACCGGCGTCTCGGCCAGCCCCAGGTCGTTCATCTCGAGCAGGTTCTCGCGGATGATGATCGTCGACTTCACGAGCAGGCCGCTCATGCCGATCGCGTCGGCACCGACCTCCTTGGCCTTGTCGACGAAGGTCTGCAGCGGTGCCTTGATCCCGATGTTGTGGACCTCGTAGCCGTTGTTCGTGAGGATGATGTCGACGAGGTTCTTGCCGATGTCGTGGACGTCGCCCTTCACCGTGCCGATGACGACGATGCCCTTGCCGCCGGCGTCGGCCTTCTCCAGGTGCGGCTCGAGGTACGCCACCGCGGTCTTCATCGTCTCGGCGCTCTGCAGGACGAAGGGCAGCTGCATCTCGCCCCGCCCGAAGAGCTCGCCGACGACCTTCATGCCCTCGAGGAGGACGTCGTTGATGATCGAGAGCGCGGGACGGCCGCCGGCCAGGGCCTCGTCGAGATCGGCCTCGATGCCGTCGCGCTCGCCGTCGATGATGCGGTGCGACAGGCGCTCCTCGATCGTCCAGCCCGAGCGGTCCTCCTGCTCGATCTCGCCGGCCTCGACGCCCTCGAAGAGGCCCATGAGCTCGGTGAGCGGGTCGTAGCCGTCGCGCCGGCGGTCGTAGACGAGGTCGAGCGTGACCTCCCGCACGTGGTCGTCGATCTTGTGCATCGGGATGATGCGGGCCGCGTGCGCGATCGCGGCGTCGAGTCCCGCCTCGCGACACTCGTGCAGGAACACGCTGTTGAGCACGTGCCTGATCGCGGGCTTGAGGCCGAAGCTCACGTTCGAGAGACCGAGCACCGTGGACGAGCCGGGGAGCTCGGTCTTCGCGCGCCGGATCGCCTCGATCGTCTCGATGCCGTCGCGTCGCAGCTCGTCCTGGCCCGAGCCGAGCGGGAACGTGAGCATGTCGAAGAGGAGGTCGGTCGGGTCGATGCCGTACCGCTCGGTGGCCAGCGTGTAGATGCGCTTGCACACGCGCAGCTTCCAGTCGGCGTCGCGCGCCTGGCCGTCCTCGTCGATCGCGAGGCAGATCACGCCGGCGCCGTACTCCTTGGCGAGCGTGAACACGCGGTCGAGCCGGGAGCCCGGGTGCTCACCGTCCTCGAGGTTCGCCGAGTTGAGGATCGCCTTGCCGCCGCAGTGCTTGAGGCCGGTCTCGATCACCGGCGGCTCGGTGGAGTCGAAGACCAGGGGCAGCGCGGCCTGCGTCGCGAACCGTGACGCGATCTGCTCCATGTCGACGGAGCCGTCGTGGCCGACGTAGTCGACGCACACGTCGAGGACGTGCGCCCCTTCCTTCACCTGGTCCTTGGCCATCTGCACGCACGTGTCCCAGTCCTCGGCGAGCATCGCCTCGCGGAACTTCTTGGACCCGTTCGCGTTGGTGCGCTCGCCGATCGCGAGGTACGCGAGCTCCTGGTGGTAGGGCACGTGGCTGTAGATGCTCGAGCAGCCCGGTTCGAACTCGGGCGTGCGCGGCGTGGGGGCGCGGTCGTTGCCGAGCCGTTCGACGACCGCAGCGAGGTGCGCAGGCGTCGTGCCGCAGCACCCGCCGACGACATTGAGTCCGAACTCGGTGACGAACCGCTCGTGCGCGTCGGCGAGACCGTCCGGCGTGAGGTCGTAGTGGGTGTGGCCGTCGACGACGCTCGGCAGACCCGCGTTGGGCAGGCACGAGAGCTTCGTGCGCGCGTGTTGCGCGAGGTAGCGCAGGTGCTCGGTCATCTCGACCGGGCCCGTCGCGCAGTTGAGCCCGATGACGTCGGGGCGCATCGCCTCGAGCGCGGTCAGCGCGGCGCCGATCTCGGATCCCACGAGCATGCGACCCGTGGTCTCCACGGTGACCTGCACCATGAGTGGCAGCTCGCGTCCGGCGTCGGCCATCGCCCGCCGGCACGCGATGAGCGCGGCCTTCGCCTGGAGCAGGTCGTAGACGGTCTCGACGAGCAGCACGTCGGCGCCGCCCTCGATGAGCCCGGCGGCCTGCTCCTGGTAATCGGTCCGCAGCGCCTCGAACGTGATCGCGCCGAGGGACGGGAGCCGGGTGCCGGGGCCGAGGCTGCCGACCACCCAGCGTGGCCGGTCCGGGGTGCTGAACTCCTCGGCCGACTCCTTCGCGATGCGTGCCGCGGCGACGTTCATCTCGTACGCCCGGTCCGCGAGGTCGTACTCCGCGAGGACGAGTCCGAAGGCGCCGAACGTGGCGGTCTCGACCGCGTCGACGCCCACCGCGAGGTACTCGTCGTGCATCCGGCGGACGAGATCGGGCCGCGTGAGCACCAGGTGCTCGTTGCAGCCCTCGAGGGCGGCGCCCCCGAAGTCGTCGGGTCCGAGGTCCTGGGCCTGCACCCAGGTACCGAAGGCGCCGTCGAGGATGAGGATCCGCTCGTCGGCGGCCGCAAGGAAGTCCGTCATAGGAGGACGAAAGGCTACCGGGCCAACCGCTCGGACCTCGATGAGTACGCCCAGTGCCGCCGGCGCGTCCGATCCGCCGTCGCGCGACGACCGTTCGTTACCGTCGCCGCGTGCCGGTCACCAGACATCGCGACGCGAGGGCACGCCCGGAGGCCGGCACGCCTCGATCCACCGCCGTGTCGCGGTAGGGCGGCTCGGCGTGGAGCACCGATCCCGCAACCCGGCGGCCGTGCTGCCCCGTGGGACGGGGACCGTCGGCGTCTGGGTCGGCATCAGCGGGATCCTCACGTACGGCTTCCTGGCCGTCACCGGCCGTGCGCTCGGCGCGACCGCAGCGTCGGGCCTCTCGACGCTGTGGGTGGTGGGCTTCCTCGTCGGCAACGCGATGGGCCTGCCGGTGGAGCAGGAGGTCGGTCGGGCCATCTCCAGCCGCCGCGCGCGCGGGCTGGGCATCGGACCCGTCATCCGGCGAGCCGCCGTCATCGCCGGCCTGTTCAGCGCGTTCGTCGTCCTGGTCACCGCGCTCGCCGGTCCGGTCCTGGTCCGCGACCTGTTCGGCGGCGACTGGGCGCTGCTCGTCGCGTTCGAGGTGCTGTTCGTCGCGACGATGCTCGAGTACCTCGTGCGGGGCGTGCTCGCCGGTGAGCTCCAGTTCCGCGCCTACGGCCGGCTCCTCGGGGTCGAGGCCGCCGCGCGCGTCGTTGCCGCGAGCGTGCTGGCCGCGTTCGGCGTGCGCGACGCGTCGGTCTACGCGTTCGTCCTCGCCGTCGCACCGTTCGTGGGGATCGCCGCCGGGCTCCTCGGCCACCAGGCCGCGGTGTTGCGCCAGCCCGGGCCCGAGTCGCCGTGGCGCGAGCTGTCGCGCGCGCTCGGCTGGCTCCTCGGCGCCTCGATCCTCGCGCAGGCGCTCGTGAACCTCGCGCCGGTGTTCGTCCGCCTGTTCGCGCCCGCCGACGACTCGCACCTCGTCAGCGCGTTCGTCGCGAGCCTCATCGTGGCGCGCGTGCCCGTGTTCCTGTTCCAGGCCGCGCAGGCGGCGCTCGTCCCGCGCCTGTCGCACCACGCCGGGGGCGGCCGGACCGTGGCGCTCCGGTCCGAGACCCGCGCGCTCGTGCTCGCGCTCGCCGGACTCACGGTGGTCGCGGCCGCCGGTGCCGCGCTCCTCGGTCCCCTGGTGCTGCGGATCGGGTGGGGTCCGGGCTTCGCGCTCGGTCGGCGCGACCTCGCGCTCCTTGCCGCCGCGTCGTGCATCTACCTCATGGCGGTGACGTACGCGAGCGCACTGATTGCCCGAGAACGTCCGGATCGCGTGACTGCGGGATGGGCCGTCGGCGTCGCCGTGCTCGTCGGCGTGGTCCTCGTCGGCCACGACACGCTGCTCCGCGTCGAGTGGGGATTCCTCGCCGGCGCGGTCGCGGCCACCGTCGCGATGGGTCTGCTCGCGCACGGTCCCCTCGCGGGCTCGGACGTCGCGGCAGGTCCCCGACACCGATACCGCCCACCGATAGCCTCGCCGCCCACCGGCCCGGCCCTGCGGCCGCGACCGGTTCCGCTCGGTGAGCCGGCCGAGCGACACACGACCACGGAGGTCATTGGTGAGGGTCCTCATTCTCGGTGGTGACGGGTATCTCGGGTGGCCGACCGCGATGCACTTCTCGCGTCAGGGCGACGACGTGTGCATCGTCGACGACTTCACCCGGCGTCGCGGTCACCTCGAGCGGGGGACCGACAGCCTCACCCCGATCGCCTCGATGCAGGAGCGCGTCGAGGCCTGGGCCCAGATCACCGGTGCGCGCATCGAGGCGCACGTGCTCGACCTGTGCGACTACGAGGGCCTCCGGTCGGTGTTCGCGAGCTTCCGGCCCGAGACGATCGTCCACTACGGCGAGATCGCGTCCGCGCCGTACTCCATGATCGACCGCGATCACGCGTGGGAGACGCAGCGGAACAACGTCGAGGGCTGCATGAACGTCATCTGGGCGATGCACGAGCTCACGCCCGACGCGCACCTCGTGAAGCTCGGCACGATGGGTGAGTACGGCACGCCGAACATCGACATCGAGGAGGGCTACCTCGACGTCGAGCACCGCGGCCGTACCGACCGCCTGCCGTTCCCGAAGCTGCCGGGGAGCTTCTACCACCTGTCGAAGGTGCACGACACGCACAACATCCACTTCGCCTGTCGCATCTGGGGCATGCGCGCGACGGACCTCAACCAGGGCGTCGTGTACGGCATCCACACCGACGACACCGAGGTCGACGATCGGCTGCTGACCCGGTTCGACTACGACGAGATCTTCGGCACCGCGCTCAACCGATTCTGCGTGCAGGCGGTGATCGGCCACCCGATCACCGTGTACGGCTCCGGTCACCAGACGCGCGGGTTCCTGAACATCCGTGACACGATCCAGTGCATCGAGCTCGCGACGCGCACTCCTGCGGCCGAAGGTGAGATGCGCGTGTTCAACCAGTTCACGCAGACCTTCTCGGTGATGCAGCTGGCCGAGGAGGTGGTCGCCGCGGCCCGCCACCTCGGGTACAACGCGATGCTGTCCCGGGTCGACAACCCGCGTGTGGAGCTCGAGGAGCACTACTACAACCCCACGCACACCGGTCTGCTCGACCTCGGGTTGAAGCCGCGGCTGCTCTCGGAGGAGCTCATCGAGACGGTGCTCCACACCGTCGAGCGCTTCAAGGACCGGGTCAACCCGCGCGCGATCGACCCCGCCACACGCTGGCGCTAGCGCGCCGCATGCCCGGCGCGAGGCCGAGCGCTCCGGACGCACGCCCCTTCGCCTACGCCGTCGGTGCCGTCGTCCTGCTCGGACTCGTCCTGCGGCTGGTCCAGCTGGGCACGGACAGCCTCTGGGTCGACGAGATCAACGTCGTCTCCTTCGTCCGCTCCGGCCATCTGCTGACGCACCTGCGGAACCAACGCGGGCCCTTCGAGTCGCCACTGCATCCCGTCGTGGTCTGGATGGCGCTGCGCCTCCCGATCGACTTCGAGACCGCGGCGCGGGTTCCGGCCGCGCTGTTCGGCACCCTCGAGATCTTCGGTCTCGTCATGTTCACGCGCCGCGTCACGGGACGACGGGAGGTGGCGATCCTCGCGGGTCTGCTCCTCGCGGTCGCGCCCTTCGCCGTGAGGTACTCGCAGGAGGTCCGCTACTACACGACCTTCTCCGCGCTCCACGTGGTCACGTGGTGGCTCGTCGTGCGCGCGTTGCAGCTGCGGACGCGCGCCGCGTTCGTGTGGTGGGGCGTCGCGGTGGGCGTCCTGCTCCTGGCCCATCCCTTCGCGCCGGTCGTCGTCGTGGCCCAGCTCGGCGTGGCACTCGCGGTCCTGAGACGCGGCCGCCGCGGTCCGCAGGGGACCGGCGCCGAGGCTCGCGATCTCGGAGTGGGCGTGCTCGTCGCGGCCGTGGTCGCCGCGCCCTGGTACCTGTGGGGGGCCCTGCGGTGGATCCCCGACATCGTGCACGGACACTCGTACGCGCTGAACACGGACGTGTTCCCGCATGTGCGGCTCGAGCCCGATCTCTACGGTCGCATCGCGCAGTGGCTGCTGGGCAACGCTGGGCGGTGGACGTTGCTGTCGGTGCTGCTGGTGCTCCTCGCGTTGGCCGCCCCGCTCCTCGCCCGCGGCCCGCTCCGACGCGTGGCACTCGGTGTCCTGGCCTACGTGGTCCTGTTCGTCGCGCTGCTCGTGCCGCTCGCATGGGCGCTGCACACGTACCTCGCCGTGCGCCGCATCGAGTTCCTGGTTCCCCCGCTCGTGCTGCTCGCGGCGATCGGGATCCATGCCGTCGCCGTGCGCGTGGCCGAGCTCGCGGCGCGCGCATCCGCGCACCGCACGGGTGCGGCCGGGTGCCGTCGTCGTCACGACGACGGTCCTGGTCGTCGGGCTGTCGCTGGTCGCGGTCCTTGCCTACTACCCGACGCAGAAGACGCAGTACCGGGGCCTCGCCGAGGTCCTGCGCACGGTCCCACGCCACGACGACGTCGTGGTGGGGCCGATCGACCAGCGCTGGCGCCGCCCGCTCACGCAGTATCTCGGCTGGCGCGGGGTCCATCGCCGGCTCCGCTTCATCGTGGGCGGCCCGTTGCCGCGACTCACGGCGGGTTCCGCTCCCGTCGTGTGGGTCACCGGATCCGATCCCGGTGTCCCCGGGCTCACGACCCGTCCGCTCAACGACGTGACCGAGATGCAGGTGATCGCGGGGGACCGCACCGCGCCCCGCGATCCTCCCGTGGTTCGTGTCGACGAGCCGGCCGCGGACGCAGGCGACGCTCGACGCCCAGCTCGCAGCCGTCGCGCGGATTCCGGCCCTGCTGTCACCGCCGGCGTCGAGCTTCCCGCGCTGGCTGTTCGACGGTCGGTGACGCGCGTCGCCCGGGCTGCGTCCACTGTCGCGATGCCGGCGGTTGGTAGCTTCGCCCCATCGTTGCCCCGGATCCGGACCCCGACGCACCGCTCGCCGGCCAGACGGTGCTGGTGACCGGCGGCGCCGGATTCATCGGGGTGAACCTGGCGCGGGTGCTCCGCGGTGCCGGTGCCCGCACGGTGGCCTACGACAGCTTCGTCACCGGGCGCGCGGCCGATGCCGAGGCGGCCGGCTACGACCACATCGTCGAGGGTGACATCAGGGACGTCTCCGCGCTCGAACGTGCGGCGGGTGGTGTCGACGCGATCGTGCACCTCGCGGCGCGTACCGGCGTGGTCGACTCGGTCGAGGACCCGCGTGGCGACGCCGAGACGAACGTCATCGGGACGCTGAACGCGCTGCTCGCGGCGCGCGATGGCGGCGCCGCCGCGTTCGTGTTCGCGAGCTCGGGCGCGCCGCTCGGCGCCGCGGAGCCGCCCGGCCACGAGGCACTCGCGCCTCGGCCGCTGTCGCCCTACGGCGCGTCGAAGCTCGCGGGCGAGGGGCTCTGCTCCGCCTTCTCCGGCTCGTACGGCATCAACGCGACCGCGCTGCGCTTCACGAACGTCTACGGACCGTTCAGCTACCACAAGGGAAGCGTCGTCGCGCTCTACCTGAAGCGCATCATGGACGGTGCGCCGATCACCGTCTACGGCGACGGCGAGCAGACGCGCGACTTCCTCTTCGTCGACGATCTGTGCGACGCGGTGGTCGCCGCGATCAGCCGTCGACCGGCGGCCGGCCTCTACCAGCTCGGCACCGGGGTGGAGACCTCCGTGAACACCTTGGCGCGACTCCTCGCCGAGATCGTGGGCGACGAGCAGGTCACCGTCGAGCACGAGCCCGAGCGCGCCGGGGAGATCCGCCGGGCGTACTCCGACATCTCGCGCGCGCGTCGCGAGCTCGGCTACGCCCCGGAGACCGCGCTCGCCGACGGCCTGAAGATCACCGCCGACTGGTTCCGGCAGGAGTACGGCGGCGTGTCCGCGGTTTCGCCGAGCACCGGAGCATCGAGATGAGCAAGCGCTACCGCGCGTTGGACCGGACCGTCGGCGATCTCGTCGTCGCGCAGGCGATCGCCGGGTTGGGGGAGCTCGCGCCGGTCACCGAGCCGACGATCGCAGTCGTCATCCCCGCCTACAACGAGGCCGACGGCATCGTCGAGGTGCTGCACGAGCTGCCCGACACCCTTGCGGGGATGCGGGTGGAGCCGATCGTCGTCGTCGACGGTGGGACCGACGACACCGCGGCGGTGGCACGGGCCGCCGGCTTCGTCACGGCGGTCCATCCGGTGAACCGGGGGCAGGGTGATGCGCTGCGCACCGGGTTCAGCGTCGCGTCGGCCCTCGGGGCCGAGATCGTCATGACCATGGACGCCGACGGCCAGCACCGGCCCGACCAGATGGTCGACCTCGTGACCCCGATCGTCGAGGACCGGGCCGACTACGTCCAGGGTTCGCGCTTCCTCGGGCACTACGACGACGAGGGCGGGGCGCGCGACGTCGGGATCCGCGCCTTCACGGCCCTCATCAACCGGGTCGGCCGGACCGAGATCACCGACTGCACCAACGGGTTCCGGGCGATCCGGGCGAAGAGCCTCTCGACCATGCGCCTCAACGAGCCGCGCTTCTCCGCGCCCGAGATCGTCATCGAGGCGTCGCGCAACGGTCTGCGCATCCTCGAGGTGCCGGTGCACATCCGCAGTCGCTCGCACGGCGAGAGCAAGAAGCCCCGCCGGCTCCGCTATCCGCTCGGATTCCTCGGCGTCGTCGTCCGGACCGGCAGGCGCGATCGCGCCTGACGCGGCGGCGCGCCGTTGCGGGGTCGGCGTCGACGTCGACGCCCGCGTGGCCACCATCGTGCCAGTGACTCGGGGTCGAGCAACGCGAGGCTCCCGACGACCGCGACCGCCGTCACGAGGGTCGCGACGACGAAGCGGCCGGCGTGGTCCACCGGGTGACCGGTCGCGACGCCGGCGGCGAGCGGATGGTCGCGCCGCAGCACGACCGCCGTCGGCGATTGGTGCACCGGATGGAAGCCGGGGACCGACCACCCGGGCGGCGTCGCGCCGAGTGGGATCGCACCACCGATGCCGGCCGGCGTCGGGGACACGACGATCCAGTCGACGTGCAGCCGGTCGGGGAGATCGGCGGCGCCGGTGCCGGTGAAGAACCGGTGCGAGTCCTCGAGCGTGC
Organism: uncultured Acidimicrobiia bacterium; assembly: GCA_963756815.1. Classification (GTDB taxonomy): domain Bacteria; phylum Actinomycetota; class Acidimicrobiia; order IMCC26256; family JAENVU01; genus JAENVU01. Next base: position 212,044 of record CAVWPR010000005.1, on the reverse strand, counting down.
GCGTGGCCAAGGTGACGAAGTCGGGTGCCTCGAGGAACGCCTGGCGTGCCGCCAGCGGATCGTCGCCCGCCGTCCAGAACTCGAGGAGGCCTCGCGTGTTCGTGTTGGCGAGGATGACGTCGTCGGGCCGGACGTGCTCACGCAGGTAGTCGAGGGTCTCGGTGGCACCGCCGCCGAGCGCGGTCTGGGACGAGAACGCGTCGGTGATCGTGTGGACGGTCGCGACGCCGACCACGGCCACGACGACCACGCCGGCACCGGCGGCGAGCCGCCGGCGTGAGCGCTCGGCCAGCACCGGGAGCGCCGCAATCGTGCGCACGTAGCTCGCGAGCGCGATCGCGGCACCGAACGCGATCACCAGGGGTGCGTACTGCACGAACCGCGCCAGGCCCGTGTGTCGGGGGACGAAGGTGTCGTAGTTCAGCGTGAACCAGAGCACGCCGACGGTGAGCAGCAGACTGAACGACCCGAGCGTGACGACGGCCTTGCGCGCGAGACCTCCCTGCGCCACGGCGAGCACGAGTCCACCGGCGATCACGACGCACAGGAGCGCTCCGAAGCCGGTGTCCAGACGCCGTCCGGGGAACGGCTCCTCGAAGTACCCCGACATCTCGTCGCCGATGCTCGGCTCGTGGACGGGTCCGAACCGGCCGGCGTCACGCTCGGTCAGCACGAGCGTCGGGTCGGTGCCGTCGGCCAGTCGGTGCGGATTCGCGGCGTCACCGAGCACGGAGACTCGCCCCTGGAGCGCCCATCCGAAGGCACCGGACATGACGAGTGCCAACAGCACCGCCACGCCGATCGTCGTGATCGTCCGGCGGACGAGGAGCTCGCGGGTGACGACCAGCTCGCCCACGATGGCGCCGGCGAGGAGCATGCCGCCGACGGTGGCGGCGATGGGATGAATGGTGAGGTTGACACCGATCAGCACACCGACGAGCACGAAGGTCGCCGGGGTGTGCTCGCGCAGCGCGCGGACGGCCAGCCGGATGGCGATCAGGCCGATGATGATGCCGAAGGCCTCGGGCTTGTAGGCGTTGAACTTGTCGAGGAACCAGGCGCTCTGGATCACGAAGAAGGTGCCGAGGACGGCCGCCCACGACGGCAGCCACAGACGGAGCACGGCGAAGACCGCGACGATGGCGAGCGCGGCCACGGGGACGCGCAGCGCCACGATCGCGTTGGTGCGGCTGCCGAGGACGGCGAGGCTGCGGTACGCCTCCGAGTACGCGTTGAACACGAGGTAGTCCGGCAGCCACCGGATGTGGGTGCCGAACTCGGTGACGTGACTCGGGATGCCGTTCGTCGTACCGAGCACTCGCCCGAGGTTCCAGTAGTACCACTGGAACAGCGGTGCCGGCGGCGCGCCGTCGCGCGCCGCGCTCCACCACCACGGCCAGCTGGCCAACGCGAGGACCAGGGTCACCGGCGTGCGCAGCGCGCGCCGGCCCAGCACGATCGCGCGGGGGATCCCGAGCAGGCCGAGGATGACGAGCGGCAACGCGAGGGTGAGACCCGAGAACGAGCGGAAGGCCAGCAACCCGCCCGCGACGACGCCGAGTGTGATGACCGACACCGCGGTCGCGATCATCAGCTCGTCCATCGGGCGGCGCTGACGGATACGGAGCACGGCGCGGATGCCGAGGCCCGGAAGCACGCACAGCGCGGCGCCGATCACGGCAGCGATCACGGTCGCGGGGAGACGCGCGACGTTCATCGGCACACGTCGGTGGTCGCGAGGACGATCGCGCCGACGCCGCGTGGGAGCGGGATCGGAGACCGTTCGAACCCGGTCGTGCGCTCCACGGTGACGGGCCGGCGGGCCCGCAGGACCGTGCCCGGGCGGACGCCGTGGACGTCGAACCGGAGTCTGGTCACGCGCGCCGAGGCCACGGCGGACGGACGGATCGGCGGTCCTGACGGCGGAACGAGGACCATCGCGTCGGACTGCGTGGGTGTCAGCATCCCGACGTCGATCCGCCGCACGGTCGCCGAGGCCCATCCGATCGGGATCCGGGCGCCCGGGGCGAGGCGCAGCACCTCGGTGCTGTTGAGGTCGCGGTACCCGACGCCGGGCGCGACGCGGCGCTGCAGCGTCGCCAGCGTGCGGTCCTGCGGTGCGACGCGGTAGGGGGCCGACGGTCGGCGGTCGTGGGTGCCGAGGAGTCGCCCGTAGTGTCGGAGGACGAGCGCCGAGGCACTGCTGCGCCGGGCGAGCGAGCACAGCCCGGGAAGACCGGCACGGAACGCCGCGTCCTGGAGTCGCACTCGCTCGAGGTAGCCCCAAGGTGTCAGCTCGGCGGGATCGAAGCCGAGCTTGGTCGAACCGCTGAGCCAGAGGCTGAACGGCTGTGCGCCGGTGGACTCCCAGACGAACGCGGCGTCGACGTCGGGCGCGAGGACCACGGTGCCGTGATCGGCGAGGGTGCGGGCGCGCAGCGCGCCGAGCGCGTCGTGCCACTCGTGGCTCCCGAACGCGCCGAGCGTTCGCGCCCGCCAGTGCGTCACGAGGTCGTCACGCGTGTGCAGGACCTCGATCGTGCTCGGCACTGCGAGCGCGACGATGAGCACCGCGAGCACCGGGACGGTGGGTAGGGCGCGCAGCAGCGCGGCGGCGCCGACGGTGGCGATCACGACGACCGGGATCGCGGCGAACAACCAAGCGCGCCGCGCGGTGATGACACCGAGGTCCGTGAGCGGTCCGCCGAACGCGACGATCGGCACGAAGAGCAACAGCCAGATGCCGAAGAACCGCTGCTCGACGGTGCCCGACCAGACCACGAGGAGCCCACCCGCCGCCAAGAGCCCCACGACGCCGAGTGCGTTGAGGATGCCCAGGGCCGAGCCGTCGGGGCGGGGGAGCGACGGCGAGCTGTCGAGCAGCAGGTGGCCGCTCTGGACCGCCGCGACCACGCGCGGGATCCACCACCACGAGGACGCCAGCGCGGCGACCGCTCCGATACCGAGGGCCACGCGCGCGGCCGGACGGTTGCCGACGCGGTGCCGGGTGGTGACGACGGCGAGCAGCGCGGTGACGACGGTGGCGTAGAGCCCGATCTGCGCCTGCGTGCACACGGCGAGGGCGACGAGCAGTCCGGCGGCGACCACTCGACGCTCGGTCAACGGTCGGAGCACGACGGCGAGCGCGCCGATCGACGCGACGAGCGCCACGTCGCGCGGGTACACGGGCCACGCGTTCGCACCCGACGGCAGCACGCTGAAGACCCACTCTGCGTTGCGGTCGAACGCCAGGCTGCTGCCCACGGTGCCGATCAACACCAGCAACGCCGGTTCGAGGGCGCGCCGTGGCCACAGGGCCCGACCCAGCGCGAGCAGCACCAGCGGCAGGACGAGCGTGAACGGCCAGGACACCACGCTGACCAGGGCGTCGAACGAGATGCCCGTCGCACGGCTGGTCCAGCCGAGCGTGAGCGGATACAGGCCGCCGAAGTAGCTGATGATCCCGTGGATCGGACCCTGGCCCTGCCACAGGTGCGCCGTCATCGTCGAGCGCGACGCCCCGGTGGTACGCGATGTCGCCGCGCATCGAGCGCGAGAACTCGAAGAAGTTCGATTGCACCACCAGGGCGAAGATCAGGGTGCCGACGATCGAGCGCGCCGGCGATCCGGCGGTCGCGCCGTTCCGTCGGGGTCCGTGGATCGTTGCCGGTCCCCGTCGGGGCGGGGATCGGTCCGGCCATGCGGGTTGCATTCTGACCCGCCGACGCCGACGGGACGCGTCACGACACCGTCGGCATCGGGCGCCCGCTCGTAGTATCGCCGGGTGCCCGAACCGATCAAGGTCTACACGCGCACCGGCGACGACGGCACCACGGGTCTCTTCTACGGCGGGCGGGTCGACAAGGACGGCACCGGCCCGGAGGCGTACGGCACCACCGACGAGGTCGTGTCCGCGCTCGGCCTCGCCCGGGCCGAGTGCGAGCCCGACTCGGAGCTCGGCGAGCTCCTGATCCGCCTCCAGCGCGAGCTCTTCGTCGTGGGCGCGGAGCTCGCGACCGCGCCACAGAACCGACGCAAGCTCACCGACGGCACCACGCGTGTGACGGCCGCGATGGTGGCCGCGCTGGAGCCGGTCATCGACGAGCTCTCGGCGCGCTTCGAGCCGCCGCTCGAGTTCGTGCTCCCGGGCGAGAACCGGGTCGCGGCGGCGCTCGACGTCGCCCGGACCACCACCCGCCGCGCCGAGCGCGCGTGCGTCTCCGCCACGCGTCAGGGCTGGCTCGAGTCCGAGAGCCAGGTCGTGCCCTACCTCAACCGGCTCGCGGACCTGTGCTGGACGCTCGCGCGCTGGCAGGAGGGGCACTACCGGGCCGCGCGCGGCGACGCCTGAGGGTCGTCACTCCGCCGCCGGGGAGGCGGACCACGCCGCGAGCGTCGGCGCACCCGGCGGATCGAACGTCGCGTTGTGCAGCGAGAACCACACGGTCCTCGGATCGTCCGGCGACGTCGGCATGTGGGGACCGGTCTCGTGGAAGCGGACGGTGCTCGTCCCGGCCGGCAGCTCCACGGGCTGCTCGAGTCGGCCGCGCCCCTGCGCGAGCGGCACGACGCTCGAGAACCCGGGTCCGCGTGCGGTGATGCTGCGAGCCGTCGTGGCCGCCTCGAGGTCGGTGGCGACGACGATCCGCTGGGGATGCCCGGTGGAGTTGGTGAACGTGAGCGAGGCGTCAGGCGCGGTCGACCACCGGCGCGCGCCCTCGCACGACTGGTCCGCGGACGAGAAGTCGTTCCAGGCCGGCGAGGTGTTGAGCACGGTGTCGCGCCACGTGCGGACGGTCGCGGCGGGGACACGGTTCCGGAGCCGGGATCGCAGCGCCGTGAGGTCCAGCTCGACCAGGTGGCCGTCGCCGGAGCGGGATCGCGGCGGTCCGACCAGCGGGCGCACCGCATCGAGGAACGAGACCGCGCCGTCGGGGTAGCCGCGTGTGTCGAGCACCGCGGTGCCGAAGCCCGCGACGGCGATCTGCGTGACCAGCTGGCGAGGGTCGCAGCTCGCGAGGTTGCGGATCCAGTCCGCGTCCGGCCGACCCTTCATCCCGCCGTAGCTCCAGCGCAGGTCGTCGGTGTGGAGGTACGCGGCGAACTCCGCGTAGTCCGGCATGTTCACGATCGGGCCGATCTCGGGGAACTGCGCCACCGGGAGTTGGAACACCATCGCATCGCGAGGCAGCCGGTGCTCGAGCGAGTGGTAGAAGGTCGCGTCCTGGTCGAAGCGCGCCGCGACCGTCGCGTAGTCGGGGACATACTTCGGCGGAATCTGGTCGTAGGTCCCACCCACGATGAGCACGACCGCGACCGCGCCGACGATCAGATTGGCGACGTTCGGCGTGCGCAGCCGACGGTGGAGGACCGCGATCGCACGCTCGAGCACGATGGCGACCGCGAGCAGCGACGCGAACGCTATGTAGAGAGAGATCCGGTTCCACGTGCGGTACTGGGTGAGCCCGCCGAGGGCCAGGAGGAACCCGCCGCCGCCGACGGTCCCGATGAGGATCGCGGCGAGGTTGAGGACGCCGAGGTCGGCGAGCATCTGGCTCGATCGTCTTCGGCGCCGCGCGCCGACGGCGACGAGCGCCACTGCGCCGATGCTGACGATCAGTCCCACGCCGCCGACGAGGCCGAGCGAGGTCCCTCCGCTCTCGCCGTCGGTGGACTGCGCGTCGACCGCGTCGGACGCAAGACTCGCGAAGGCTCCGATGCGATGGCCGGGTACGGGGAGGAGCAGGTTGGCAGGGCGCAGCGCGAATGCGTCTTGTTCGCGAGGAGAGCGTGTCGCGACCTGGTCGTTCGTGCCATTCGAGCGCTGTGCCAGCAGGTACGGCGCGTTGTTGACGACCAGTGTGCCCACCGTGACCGCAGCGACGACCGCCAGCAGCGCGAGCGGACGCGCGTTCCGGTCGCGGACCGCGACGAGAAGCGTGACGACCGCCAGCAGTGTCACCAGGTACGCGGCGTTCTGCGTGTCGCTGGTGCCGAGGAGCACGGCGATACCGACGGTGGTCCACACCCGGCCGCGTCGCCACCGGGTCCGTCCCTCTTCGTCGATGAGGAACTGATTTCGGTAGTCGGCGGCCCACAGGAGTACCAGGACCGCGAGCGGCACCGCGTAGTACACGCCACGCGCGACCTGCACCGTGCTCCGGAAGGCGTGGTACGGCGCGAACGTGTAGAGCACGCCGACGACGAGGGACGCCGCCACGCCGAAGTGCAGGTAGCGGGCCACGAAGTACGCGCTGAGTCCGATGAGGAAGAAGCCGAGGAGGAAATACAGGTTCACGGCGACGGCGGGATCGCGCGTGAGGATGCCGAGCACCTTCAGCGACAACCAGTGGATGTTCTCGCCGCCGACGGGGAAGTCCCGCCAATCGGCGGTGAACGGAGCGCCGAGCCGGGGGTTCGAGAAGTACCAGCCGTTCTCGATGATCGACTTCGTGTACGCACTGGTCGAGAGCGCGTCGAGCTGGTCGCTGAAGGGGACCCGCAGGTGCGCATCCCACAGTCGGTACACCACGGTCAGGAGCGGCGCGACGACGCCGACGACGAGCATCGACTCGAGCCACGGCCGCATCGAGACGGGGAAGCCGAGCCGTACGTGCCTTGGTGCGATCGCGGCGTTCGTGCCGGCGTCCGCGTCGACCATCGGGGCGGCGTCGCGACGCGCGTCCCCGGTGCTGATGGTCATCCGATCCTCCGGGGCGACGGTCGTGGGGCACGCTACCAACGCCCGACCATGATCTAGGGTCGCTGGAGATGGGCGGTGTGCGACGGTCGGGCGGGCGCACGGGCCCGTCGTGACGACGTTGCGTTCGGCGGCTCGGCGGGTGGCGGTGGCGGTCGCCGTGGTCGTGGTGCTCGCTTTCTTCGTCTACGCGATCGTCGACGCGTGGAATGCCACGGGCGGGGAGCTGCCGTCGGTCGCGCGGCTCGCCGCCGCGGTCGCGTTGTGGGCGGTGGGGCTCGTCTGCGGTGGCTACGCGTGGGCGACGTTGCTCGGCGGGGAGCACCGCGTCGAGCACGGCGCGTCGTTGATCGTGGCGCAACTCGCGAAGTACGTCCCGGGTGGCGTGTGGCAGGCGTCGGGACAGGTCGCGTTGGCGCGCTCGGCCGGGGTCGAGGTCAAACGCGCCGCCGCCACGTTCTCGGTCCTCGCGGTCTGCCAAGCCGTCGCGGGCGCCGCGTTCGCTCCGCTCCTCGCGCTCACGTGGACGAGTCCTCCGGTGTGGGTCCGTGCACTCATCGGGTTCGGATCGCTCGTGCTGTTCGCGCTCGTCGACCGGCGCTGGATGGTGTGGGCGCTGGGGAGGATCCCACGGACGCGTGACGCGTCCGATGCCCTCGTCCCACCACAGGCCGCCATCGTGCGGGCGTGGCTCGCGAGCATCGTGACCCTCGGGTTGGCCGCGCTCGCGTACCTGGTGCTGCTGGGTTCGTACGGTCCGATCCACCGCCCGGCGCACGTGATCGCGGCGTTCGCCGCCGCCTGGACGATCGGCTTCCTCGTGCTCCCCCTGCCATCGGGCGTCGGGGTCCGGGAGGCGGTCCTCGTCGCGCTGCTCCACGGTGTCATGCCGACGTCGGTCATCGTCGCCACGAGCGTGTACCAGCGTCTCACCACGATCGGCGCCGAGGGGCTCATGGCGCTCCTGGTCTCGCACCGCCTCCGGCCTGCCCGCCTCGCGGCGGCGCGGGCCGAGAGCCTCGAGGTCGGAGCCGCCGACCCGCCCGAAACCGGACCCGAGGCCGAGCCCGAGGGCTGAGCGCGGCCGGGCTCAGTGGCGCGCGGCGACCGGTTCGAGCAGGAAGATGAACTGGTACTGCAGGCGCGGCACCAGCGCCAACACCTTGGCGGCGGCGCGGATCGCCATCCGCACCGGCCGGTGGTCCCGCAACACGGCCGGACCGGGATCGGCTCGGGTCGCGACCACGCGCAGGCCGGCGGCCTCGAAGCGGTCGCGCCAGGCGCCGTGGCGGAGGCGGAGCTCCATCGGCTGCTCCGTCCGTACGTAGAAGTTCGGGACCACGACGACCGCGCGCCCCGTGCGCTTCAGCACCCGCGCCAGCTCGCGCAGCCCGGCGTCGACGTCGGGGAAGTGCTCGAGTGACCCGAACGAGAAGACCGCGTCGAGTGCGTCGGTGCGGAAGGGCAGCCGGCATCCGTCGGCCTGGACGCGAGCGACGCCACCGATGTGCTCGGCACCGAGGAGCAACGCGCGGCGTGCGAAGTCGGTGCCGACGGCGAGGGCCGCACCGTCGGTCGCCGCGAGGTGCGCGGCCCACCCGACCCCGGAGCCGAGGTCGAGAAACGTCGCGTCGCGCAGTGGTCCGAGCAGATCGAGGGCGCGACGCAGCCGGGACTCGCCCGGCTGCTCGACGTCCTGACCGAAGTGGTACTCGGTCTCGTAGAACAAGCGCTCGCGCGTGGCAGCCATCGGCGTGCGAGCGTAGAGGGTCGATCGCGCGATGACGTGTAGCGTCCGGCGCCATCACGACGTCGGACATCAGACCGCTGTTCGTCACGCGACGGTTCCCGCCGTCGGTCGGTGGTATGGAGACGCTCGCTGCCGAGGTCTGGACCGCGCTGGAGCAGGGCACCGAGGGCGCGCACCTCGTGGCCCACGGCGGCTCGAACCGCGGGCTGCCGTGGTTCCTGGTGACGGCGTGGGTCCGCACGGCCTGGCTCGTCGCGCGTGGCCGCGTCGACGTCGTCGTCGGCTACGACGCTGCGACCTACCTCGCGCTGTGGCCGCTCCTCGTCCTGCTCCGGGTGCCGCGTGTGGCCCTGGTCAACGGGCTCGACCTCACGTGGTCGCGCGCGTCGTACCGGCGCGCCCTGCGCCGTGGCCTTCCCCGCGCCTCACGCGTACTCGCGATCAGCCGGGCCACCGCGGCGGTGGCGCGCGCGGTCGGAGTTCCGGACGCGCGCCTCGTGGTCGTGCGCACGTCCGTCGACGCGCCGCGTGTGTCCGACGACCGAGCGACGCGCGGCCCGTGCGACGCTGCACGCCCGGCTCGAGCTCGGGGCGGACGACGTCGTCCTGCTGACCGTGGGTCGTCTGGTCGCACGGAAGGGCATGCGCTGGTTCGTCGACGAGGTCATGCCCGCGCTCCCGTCGACGGTCCACTACGTCGTGGCTGGATCCGGGCCCGAGTCGGAGACCATTGCGCGCGCGGCGACCGCGCGTGGGCTCGAACGACGCGTGCATCTCCTCGGTCCGGTCGCCGACGCGGAGCGCGAGATCCTGCTCCGCGGCGCCGACGTCTTCGTGCAGCCGAACGTCCCGACGTCCGGCGACATGGAGGGGTTCGGTCTGGTGCTGGTGGAGGCGGCCAAGCGCGGTACGCCGGTGGTGGCGAGCGCGCTCGAAGGGATGCCCGACGCCGTCGCCGACGGCGAGACCGGCATCCTCTGCCGAGCCGGTGACGCCGACGAGTGGCGCGACGCACTGGCGCCCCTCGTCCGGGACCCGGCGGCGCGGGCCGAGATCGGCGCTCGCTTCGCTGCGCGCGCACACGCGCTCTTCGGGACCGACGCGTTCAGACGTCAGCTGGCGCGCGAGCTGGCTCCCGTCGTGACGCGACGGGGGTGAGGCGACGATTCGTCGAGCTCCGGTCAGCCGTCTTCGACGAGCATGTCCTCGTACCGTCGTCGGTCCCCGTTGCGACGCGACAGCGACACGATGAGCTCGGCGACGAGTCCGAGCGAGATGAGCTGCACGCCCACGATCACGAGCAGCACCCCGGCGGTGAGCAACGGTCGGGTCCCGATCCCGGTGCCGAAGAGCCACTCGACGGAGAGCCAGGCGAGGATGATCCCGCCGAGTGCCCCGAGCGCCGTGCCCAGCGAGCCGAGGAGGTGGAGCGGACGGTTCGTGTACGTCGTGAGGAACTTCACCGTCAGCAGGTCCAGGTAGCCCCGCCAGAAGCGCGCCCCCCCGAACTTGCTCTCGCCGGCGAAGCGCGGCCGGTGGTTCACCTCGATCTCGCCGACGCGGAACCCGGCCCACGCTCCGAGCACCGGGATGTAGCGGTGCAGGTCGCCGTAGAGGTCGAGCGAGCGCGCCACCTCGGCGCGCATCGCCTTGAAGCCGCAGTTGAAGTCGTGGCCGTCGACGCCGGTGATGCGGCGCGTGGTCCAGTTGTAGAGCTTCGACGTCGAGCGCTTCACCAGGCGGTCCTGGCGGTCCCGCCGGCGGCCGGTGACCAGGTCGAGCCCGGTGTCGAGCGCCTCGAGCATGCTCGGGATCTCGTGCGGGTCGTCCTGCCCGTCGGCGTCCATGATGATGACGACGTCGCCCGTGGCGGCGCCGAGGCCGATCTGCAGCGCCTGCGACTTCCCCTGGTTCCGGCGCAGCCGCAGCAGCCGGACCCGCGGGTCGGCGGCCTTGGTGGCGCGCACGACCGACGCGGTGCCGTCGGTGCTGCCGTCGTCCACCACGATCACCTGGGTGTCGGCGTCGACGTCGTCGACGACGCCGAGCAGCTCCTTCAGCGACACCTCGATCGAGTCGGCCTCGTTGTACGCCGGGATGACGATCGAGAGGGTGGCGCGCTCCACGACCGGGGGCGGGTCGACGGCCGACGGCGAAGTGATCTCGTCGGGGGTACCGCTCGGGACGGCTCCGCCGGTGGTGCCCAGCTCGCTCGCCATTGCGGCGAGCTTAGGTCGGACCTCCGGCGCCGGCCGGAACTCCGGGTCGGCGCCCCGGGGGCTCCTAAGCTCGGTACCGATGCGTTTCCGCGCCCCGTTCGTCGTCGCGAGCCGGCGGACGGGTCGGCCGGTCCGCCGCTGACGGTCGACCCCCGGAGCACCGCTCGCCTCGCCCCCTGACCTCAGGAGCCCCCGTGCCGATCTCGTTCACCGTCGCGTCCACCGCACCCGCTCGCGCCCGAGCCGACGTCCTCGCCGTGCCCGTCACCGACGGTCCGTCGATCGGCGCCGGCGCCGATGCGATCGCCGCCGCCTTTCCCGGATCGCTCGACACCTTCATGGCGCGCGCCGGGTTCGAGGGCAAGCCCGGCCAGGCGCTGTTCGTCCCGCTCGAGGGGAGCGCGCCCAGTGCGCTCCTCGTGGGGCTCGGGCCCGCCGACGACGTGACCCTCGACGGCCTGCGCACGGCCGCCGCGCTCGTGGCCCAGCGGGCCTCCGCGTCGGCGCGGGTCGCGACGACGCTCGCCGACGCCGCACCCGCGGCGCTGGACCGTGCTGCGGTCGGCCAGGCGATCGCGGAGGGCGTGCTGCTCGGCAGCTACTCGTTCGACGAGTACCGCACCGCGAAGAAGGCGACGAAGATCCGCGCCGTCACGCTGCTCGTCGACGGCGGCACCGCGACCCTGAAGAAGGGTGTGGCGCGCGGCGAGGTGGTCGCGAACGCGGTCGCGTGGGCGCGCGACATGGTGAACACGCCGGCACGCGAGCTCTCACCCGATCGGTTCGCCAAGGCCGCGCAGCAGCTCCTCCGGGGCAAGAACGTGAAGGTCGAGGTCCTCGACGTCGCCGCGATGAAGCGGCAGAAGCTCGGCGGGGTGCTGGGCGTCGGTCAGGGCTCCGAGCAGCCGCCACGCCTCGTGAAGATGACGTACTCGCCGCCACGCGCGAAGGGCTCGCTCGCCCTCGTCGGCAAGGGCGTGGTGTTCGACTCCGGTGGCCTCTCGCTCAAGACCGGGAGCGGGATGGAGACGATGAAGACCGACATGGGCGGCGCGGCCGCGGTGATCGCCGCGATGTCCGCGTTGTCGGGGCTCGGCGTGACCACCAAGGTGGTGGCGTACACACCGATGGTCGAGAACATGCCGAGTGGCGACGCGATCCGCCCCGGCGACGTGCTCACCTTCCGCAACGGCAAGACCGCCGAGGTGCTGAACACCGACGCCGAGGGCCGCCTGATCCTCGCCGACGCGCTCGCGCTCGCGGCGGAGGGCAAGCCCGACGGGATCGTCGACCTCGCCACGCTCACCGGCGCGTGCGTGGTGGCGCTCGGGGAGAAGATCGCCGGGCTGTTCGCGGGGGACGAGGCCTTCGGTGAGCGGGTCGAGGCGGCGGCCGAGCGTGCGGGTGAGTCGATGTGGCCGCTCCCGCTGCCCAAGGAGTACCGCAAGATGCTCGACTCCGAGATCGCCGACATGAAGAACATCAGTCACGGCGGGTACGGCGGCGCGCTCACGGCGGGCCTGTTCCTGCAGGAGTTCGTCGACGGCGTCCCGTGGGTGCACCTCGACATCGCCGGTCCGGCCCGGGCGTCGGCCGACGACGGGTACGTCCGGCGGGGCGGCACCGGCTTCGGTGTGCGCACGCTGCTCGAGCTGGCGAGCAGCCCGCCCGCCCCGACGCGACGCCGGTAGGCGCGCGTCGAGAGCGTCGAGACGTCGAGACCGCGCGTCGTCGCGCCGGTCAGCGGCGGGTGGTCAGTGCCCGAGCACGCTGCCGTCGGCGAGGACGGCGTGGGGCAGGCAGTGCTGGTCGTACTCCGCGATCACGATCGGGGCCGCGTCCTCGCCGCACGCCGGGCACTTCGGGTCCCGTCGGACCTTGAAGGTGCGGAACGACTGCTCGAGCGCGTCGTACGCGAGGAGCCGGCCGATCAGCGGGTCGCCGAGGTCGAGGAGGAGCTTGATCGTCTCGAGCGCCTGGATCGACCCGACGATGCCCGGCAGCACGCCGAGCACGCCCGCCTCCGCGCAGCTCGGCGCGAGCTCCGGCGGCGGCGGCTCGGGGAGCAGGCAGCGGTAGCACGGGCCCTCGTAGGGCTTGAACACCGTGACCTGACCCTCGAACCGGAAGATCGAGCCGTGCACGACGGGGATCCGCGCCAGCAACGATGCGTCGTTGAGCAGGTAGCGCGTGGGGAAGTTGTCGGTGCCGTCGAGCACGACGTCGTAGCCGTCGATGATCTCCATCACGTTGTCGGCGCCGAAGCGCACGTCGTGGGTCACGACGTTCACGTCCGGGTTGAGCATCGTCAGCGTCTTCTTCGCGCTGTCGACCTTGCGCTCGCCGATGCGGTCGATGTTGTGGAGGATCTGGCGCTGCAGGTTCGACGCGTCGACCACGTCCATGTCGACGATGCCGAGCGTGCCCACGCCCGCGGCCGCGAGGTAGAGCGCAGCGGGTGAGCCGAGGCCACCGGCGCCGAGCAGCAGCACCTTGGACTCGAGCAGCTTCTGCTGACCGGCCTCACCGACCTCGGGCAGGAGGATGTGGCGCTTGTAGCGGTCGCGCTGCTCGGCGGTGAGGACCGCGGGCGTGATCCACGGCCGGTCCTCGTTCTTCCACTGGCCGAACCCGCCGCTCATCGACGCGACGTTCGTGTAGCCGAGCTCCTCGAGCGTCTTCGCCGCGAACGCGGAGCGCGTGCCTCCGGCGCAGTAGATGACGACCTCGCCGTCGCGCTTGGGGAGCTTGTTCTCCACCTGGCTCTCGAGGTGGCCGCGCGGGATGAACACCGACCCGGGGATGGTGCCGGCGTCGTACTCGTCCTGCTCGCGGACGTCGAGGAACGTGGCCTGGCCGAGCTTCGCCTCCGCCTCGGCGGGGGTGAGCTCGGTGATCTCGGACTTCGTCTGGGAGAGCAGCTCGCGGAACGAGGGCATGCGTCGGGGGCTCCGGGCTCGGTTCGGTGGGATCGAAGGGTGAAATCCTACCTGGCCGGGTCGGATATTCCCAAGTGGAGGTGTCGCCCACCCACTTTGCGGCTCGCCCAACACCGAGACGGCACCTCAGAGCCGCAAAGTGCGGGTCGGACGGGTCAGATGCGCTCGACGAGGGCCGGGAGCAGGTCGCCGAGTGCGGCGTGGCTGACGGCGTCGGCGACGTCGTCGAACGGCGTCTCCTGCTGGTTCACGATCACGAGCCGGGCGCCGTGCCGGAGGGCGATCTCGGGGAGGGCCGCGGCCGGGTAGACGCCGAGCGACGTGCCGAGGGCGAGGAAGACGTCGCACTCCTCGGCGGCGCGCTGGGCCCGCTCCAGGTCCTCGGGCACGAGGTTCTCGCCGAAGCTGATCGTGGCCGACTTCAGCATCCCGCCGCAGTCGAGGCACGCGGGATCCTCCTCGCCGGCGCGCACGCGGTCGAGCGTCTCGGCCATCGGCCCGCGCCAGTCGCAGGCGAGGCACTTGGCGAAGTGCACCGTGCCGTGGATCTCCACCAGGTGCTCGGGGTCACTGCCGGCGGCGCGGTGCAGGCCGTCGACGTTCTGGGTCACGACGGTGTGCACGTTCGCCACGCGTGCGAGCTCCGCGACCGCGTGGTGTCCGGCGTTCGGCTCCGCGTTCCACATCTCCGAGCGCAGCCGGTTCTGCCAGGCGAGCTTCCGCACCTCGGGGTCGGCCACGTAGTGCTGCAACGTCGCGGTCTTCTCGGCCGCGGGGTTCTTCGTCCACACGCCGTTCGGGCCGCGGAAGTCGGGGATGCCGGAGTCGGTGGAGATGCCGGCGCCGGTGAGGATCACGACGGCGCGCGCGTCGCGCAGCCAGCCGGCGATGGTGTCGAGGGCGTCGGTCTCGGTGTCCACGCGCGGAGGGTAGCCAACGCGTACGTGCGTCGGATCAGGGGGAACGGGTGGGGCGGCGCACCGGGGGCGGAAGGGGGAGGGAGGGTTCCGGCGCGCTGCCCCACCCGCGACTCAGGCCGCGGTGTCGCGGCCGCGCTCGGCCGGCACGGACGCGGCGCTCGCCGCGTCGAACGCGGCGCGGTGACGCTCGTGGGCCCACTCCGCGCTCTCGCGGCAGATCGTCGGGTGGAAGCCGGTGCCGAGCAACGTGTGCTCGACGCTCCCGAGGTCGTCACCCTGCTCGAACAGCACGAACGCGAGTCGGCGGGCGCGACTGCGGGCGTGCTCGAGCGGTGTCGACGAGAGTCGCTCGTCGAGCCAGGCGTCGTGGGCCCGCTGGAGCGAGGCCGGGAGCCGCTGGACGTGCCGTCGGTTGACGGGCGGCACCGTGCGGCGCACGGCATACGTCCGCGACGCCGGGGAGCACGCGAGGTCGAACTGCGTCAGGCGGTCGAGGCTGCGGAACAGCGGCGACGACGTCCCCTCGCGCGCCCCGAGGCCCAAGGCCTGGGACAGGTCGGCGACATCGATCGCGCACCCGCCGGGTTCGCGGTCGAGGTGGCCAGCGAGTCGTCGGAGCAGGAGGAGCGTCGTCGGTCCGAGGGTCGGTAACCAGAACCGCTCGACGTAGTCCGACCGGGGATCGTGGCCGAGCGTGTCGATGATCGGATCGGACCAGGCGGAGATGGACAGAGTGGGCACGGAGGCCTCCTCGCGGGTCATGGGGTGGGGTCGAGCGGGGGAAGCGTGAGCACCAGACCGGGATGGATCAGGTTGGGGTCCGATCCGACCGAGTCGCGGTTCGCGTCGTAGATCGCGCGCCACCCGCGATCGATCGCGTGGGTGGTGGCGCCGCGGCCGAGTCGTGTCGCGGCGATGGACCAGAGACAGTCACCCGGACGCACCGTGTACGTCGTGACCGCTGCGTCCGGGAGCGGCGAAGAGGCCGCCGGCGGGGCGGGCGCGGAGGACGCGTGCGGTGCGGGTGCCGCAGCCGGTGGGCGGAGCACCGTGCGGGGACGTGGCGCCGCGACGGGTGCGGGGACCGGTGGCGGCGCGTCGTCGTCGGCGAGCTGCCGAGTACCGGCGGCGCACTGGTCGACGTCGTCGTGGGGAGCGACGACGTCGCCGTCGGGGACGCGGGAGACGCCGCGGGCGCGCCCTCGACGAGCCACGAGCGCACGTGGTCATCGCCCCGGGCTGCGTGTGGCACCGCCACCGCGGTGGTAGCGGCCAGTGCGGTCAGGAGCGCCGCCGCCACTCGGCGGGCGGTGGTGGGCAGGAGTCGATCCGCGAGGGCGACGAGCCCGGCGGCGGTACGGGCCCGGCGCAGCAGCTCGGCCGCCAGCGCGAGCCCGAGCAGCGCGCCACCCGCCATTGCGACCGCCCAGGCCGCGAGCTCGATCGCGGTGCGCAGTTCCAGGTCCTGGTGTGCCATCCGTGGCCGCCTGATCAGGGATCCGATTCGTCGTTCCGCGAAGAATCGTTCAGTTGCCTCTGGTTACGTTGCACAGCATGTGGAAGAGTGTTGAAGAAGTCAAGAAGAAATTTCTCGAAAGCCGCGAAGTATCCGATGGCGGCGCTGACTACGCTACGTGGCCCCCCACCACGGACGGTGGGAATCGCAGGGAAAGGGCAGTCCACGGATGGACGAGTTCGATGCGATCACGGCCGATCTGGCCGCCGAGGAGCGATGCGAGCAGGTCGAGCACGCTCGTGAGATCCTCGCCGCCGGCGACGCCGTTCGTGACTTCCCGACCGCGCTCCGCCGCATCGGGCCGGGCGAGGTGGTGCTCCTCGCGACCGCCGACGGCTGGGCCATGCGCGGTCGGATCGTTCGGATCGGGGCGGATTGGCTCCGCCTCGCCGAGGTACGGGACGACACGGGAACGGCGCGAGTGGCGCCGGGCCGGATCCACGAGGTCCGCCTCGACGCGGTGATCCGCGTCAGCCGGGGGCGGGATCGGTGAGCGGGGTGCGGGCGCGTGCCTCGGCCTCCAGCTCGGCGAGATACGTCTCGAGCGTGTCGCGGCTCACACGCCACACGCCCTTCTTGCCGATCTTCAGGGCCGGGAGGTCGCCGGAGCGCATGAGCGTGTACACCTGCGTCACCGTCACGTTGAGGACCCGCGCCACATCGGCCGGCTTCAACAGGGGGGCGGGAAGTTCGTCCTCCATGGGTCCGCTCGCCTCGTTCGGGTCGGGAATCGTCCGATTGCCGTGGACGGCGGCGAGCGTACCGGCTCGGTCCGACGGCGCGATCGGTGGTGCAGCCGACGGTCGGGTCCGATGAGCGCCGCCACGATCGGTCTCCGACGGCTCCGTCGGCCGGCGATCGACGTCCGGGTCGTGGCCGGGCTCGTGCTCGTGGCGGTCTCCGTGGTCGGAGGACTCCGGATGACCCGAGCGCCGGCGCCGGGGACCATGGTCTTCGTCGCCGCCGCCGACCTGGAGCTCGGGCACGTGCTGACCCGCGGTGACCTCTCCGAGGCGGAGGTCCGTGCCCCCGGTCCGATGATCGCGGGGCTCGAGCGGGCGGACCGCGCCGCTCCGGTCGGTCGCGTGCTCCGCACCCCGGTCCGAGCCGGCGCGGCAATCTCGCTCGACGCCCTCGGCGGCGCGGTGCCCCCAGGTCGTGACGTCACGATCCCCGTCACTCCGGAGCACGCGCTCGGTGGTGCGATCCGGCCCGGCGACCGCGTGGACGTGTACGCGACGTTCGACAAGGGCACGGACGTCGCGCGCACGTTGACGGTCGCCCGCGCCGCCACGGTGCGCAGCGTGAATCGATCGGACGGTCTCTTCGGCCAGCAGGACGGCGCGATCGCCGCGATCACGCTCGCCGTCGAACCCAATGTCGCGATCGCGGTCGCGTACTCGGCGCGCAACGGGGAGCTCGACGTCGTGCGGGCGCGAGGCACGCTCGACGGGCGCGGGCGGAGTCGCTTCGACGCGGACTCGTTGCGATGACCGAGGGGCTGCCGGTGATCGTGTGCGCCGGTGGCGCGGCGTGGGAGCTGCCGCTGCTGCGGGGCCTCCAACGACCCGACCTCGGCGTCCGTGTCGTGCGGAGATGTGTCGACCACGGCGATCTCTTGGGAACGGCGCTGCGCGATCGACCACGGGCGGTCGTGGTCGATGCCGGCCTCGCATGGGTCGACCGGGATCTCGTCGCGACGCTGCGGCGGGCCGGTGTCGCCGTCGTCGGTGTCGGGGGACGGACGGGCGGGAGCGGCGAGATCGGGATCGTCCACGTCGGCGAGGCGGTCCGGGCCGATGAGCTGGCGCAGCTTCTCGACGGTCTCGGTCCCGCGGCCGCATCCGAGGAGCCCCGACGCCGGGCCCGGAGGCGGGCGCGTCGTCGGGGTGTGGGGCGCCGCGGGCGCGCCCGGCCGGACGACCGTCGCCGTGCACCTCGCGATCGAGTCGGCGCGGCGCGGCTGCACCACGCTGCTCGTCGACGGTGACGCGTGGTCGGCCTCCGTCGCGCAGCTGCTCGAGCTCTCGGAATCGCCGTCGGTGACCCAGGCGGCGCGTCTCGCCGCACACGGGTGGCCGACACCGCTCGCCGGATGCCTCCAGGCCGGCCCCGACGGACTGCAGGTGCTCGCCGGTCTACCGCGCGCGGAGCTCTGGCCGGAGGTGACGCCCGAAGCGTGGCGGGCCGTGCTCACCGCGGCGGCGACGACGTTCGACGTCGTGGTCGTCGATGTCGCCGCACCGCTGGAGGAGGACGAGGAGCTGGTCGCGGACCGGCTCCCGTTCCGACGCAACCTGATGACGACCGGTGCGCTCGACCGCGCCGACCGCATCCTGCTCGTCGCCGCCGCGGATCCCGTCGGGCTGCGGCGCGGCGTCATCGCGCACCGGCAGCTGGCGGACCGCGATCACGGCCGGGTGTCGGACGTCTCGGTGGTGCTCAACCGCGTGCCGCGCAGCGCACGGCACGCGCAGGACTGCTCGCGTGCGGTCGAGAGCTGGATCGGCGCGCCACCGGCCGCCCTCCTCCCCTTCGAGCCCACCTTCACCCGTGCGGTGTGGGAAGGGCGACCGCTCCACTCGGTCGCGCCCCGTTCACCCTGGTTGCGCGACCTGCGCGTGGTGTTCGAGCAGGTCGACGCATGACGCTCGCGCCCGTTGCCGCGCTCGCGCACGTCGAGTCCGACGTGCGCGAGCTGCTCGTTCGCCGGGAAGTGCCGCTCGACGACGACCATGGGCTCCGCGCGCTGGTCGACGAGGTGGTCACCGACTACCGAGACCGGTATCTCGACGGCGGTCTGCCGGCGCTCTCCGAGCAGGAGGTCGACGTGCTGCGACAGCGGATCCTCGGCTTCGGCGCATTGACGCCGCTGATCGAGGACCCGTCGGTGGAGGAGATCTGGATCAACGAGCCGGGCCGGGTCTTCGCCGCCCGGAACGGGGAGCACGAGCTCACGGGCCTGGTCCTCGAGGCGCGTGAGGTCGAGGAGATCGTGGAGCGCATGCTGGCGCGGGCCGGACGCCGCCTGGACCGCGCGCAGCCGTTCGTCGACGCGCGTCTTCCGGACGGGAGCCGGCTCCATGTCGCGATCCCCCCGATCACGAGCCATTGGTCGGTGAACGTGCGCAAGTTCGTCGGGCTGCGGGCGCATTCGTGTGCCGAGCTCGTCGAGCTCGGTTCGTGCTCCGCGGCGGCCGCCCGGTTCCTCGACGTGTCGGTGCAGGCCGGACTGTCCGTGGTGGTGGCCGGTGCCGTCGGCGCGGGAAAGACGACTCTCCTGAACTGCCTGCTCGCCGCGGTCCCGGCGCGCCAACGGATCGTCACGTGCGAGGAGGTCTTCGAGCTGCGCATCGACCGTCCGGACGTCGTGGCGATGCAGTGTCGACCGGCGAACCTCGAGGGCGAGGGCGCAGTCTCGCTGCGAGACCTCGTCCGGGAGTCCTTGCGGATGCGACCCGACCGCATCGTCGTCGGTGAGGTCCGCGGTGCCGAGTCCCTCGACATGCTCCTCGCGCTCAACAGCGGCGCCGCCGGGATGACGTCGGTGCACGCCAACTCGGCACGCGAGGCGCTGCGCAAGCTCACCACGCTGCCGTTGCTCGCCGGTGACAACCTCGACCGACGCTTCGTCGCCGCCACCGTCGCCGCGTGCGTGGACCTCGTCGTGTTCTGCCGTCGTGTCGAAGGCGTCCGGCAGATCACGGAGATCGTCGGCGTCGGCGAGCAGGTCGGCGACGGCGACGACCTCACGACGGGCACCGTGTTCGACGGCTCGGGCGCGGCGCTCCGGTGGACCGGCGAGTTCCCGCCCGCGTCGACGCGGTACGAGGAGGCGGGCATCGATCTCCGGGAGGTCCTCCGGTGAGTGCACTCCTGCCGTTCGTGCTGGGCATCGGTGTGTTCCTCGTGTACGACGGTTGCACGCGTCGTCGGCCGGAACCGCGACGGGCACGGTCGCCACGATTCGCCGCCTGGCTGGAGGCGGCCGGGCTCGCGCACGTGCGACCGGTCCAGTTCGTCACGGCCAGCGCCGGGGCCGGGCTCGCCGGTGGGGCAGTGGCGCTCGCGATCGTCGGGTCGACCGGGGTCGCGCTCGTGGCGACGCTCGCGACGGCCGCGGCGCCGTTCGCGTACCACCGCGCCCGCGGACGCGCTCGACGGGCGCAGCGTCGGCAGGCGTGGCCCGATGCCATCGAGCTGCTCGCGGGGGCCGTTCGCGCCGGCGACACGCTGCCGGCCGCCCTCGCCGTCGTCGGTGACCGCGGGCCGGAGGTCCTCCGCCCGGAGTTCCGGGCGTTGGTCACCGACCATCGCATCACCGGCGATCTCGTGGGCGCGCTCGGACGCATGGGCAGCCGCGTCGCCGATCCGATCGCAGATCGCATCGTGCAGACGCTCGTGCTGGCGCACCGCGTCGGTGGCCGTGAGCTCGGGCGTGTGCTCCGGACGCTGTCGGGCTTCGTGCGTGACGACGTCGCCGCGCGTCGTGAGATCGAGTCGCGGCAGTCGTGGACCGTCGTTGCGGCACGGGTGGCCGCAGGCGCACCCTGGGTGGTGCTGTTGCTGGTCGCGAGTCGGCCGCAGGGCGCGCGTGCGTTCGACTCGACCACCGGGATCGTCGTGCTGCTCGTCGGTGGTCTCGTCACGGTTGTCGGGTATCGACTGATGCTCCGGATCGGGCGGTTGCCCGACGAGCCCCGGATCCTCGTCGGGTCGCACCGGTGAACGCGCTCCGCGGGATCGCGGTGGTGGCTCTCGGCGGCGCAGGGATCCTGCTCGCCCTCAGCGCGATGCCCCGATACCGCCGTGCCGTTCTGAGTCGGCGGCTGACGCCGTACCTCGGTGCGCTGGGCCCGCGGCGGTCCGGCCTGTTGAGTGCGCCGGCACCGTCGGGACTGGCGGCGGTCCTCGATCCACTGCGGCGGGCCGTCGGCGCCCGGCTGCACTCCGCGATCGGCGACGATCGGGATCTCTCCGGCCGGCTCGCAGCCGCCGGCTCGCAGCTGGACGAGTCGACGTTCCGCGCCGAGCAGGTGACGTGGGCGCTCGTGGGATCGGCCGGCGCGCTCGCCTTCGTCGTGCTGGTGGCCGCCCGTGGACGGGAGCTCACCGTGCCACTCATCCTCGGTCTTGTCGTCGCGGCGGGCGCCGGCGGTGTCGTCGCTCGTGACCGCGCGCTGAGCCGAGCCGTGACCCGTCGGCGGGAGGCGGCGCGCGCCGCGCTGCCGACGATCGTCGATCTGGTGTGCCTCGCGGTGACCGCAGGCGAGAGTCTGCGCAGCGCACTCGGCATGGTCGTCGAGATCGGCGGCGGACCGCTCGGTGACGAGCTCGGCCGCGCGCTGCGCGCCGCACGCGGAGGTGTCCCGCTCGTCGAGGCGCTGGAGCAACGAGCCCGGGCGCTCGAGCTCGCGCCCTTCGACCGGTTCGTCGCGGCGGTCGGCGCGGCGCAGGAGCGTGGCATCCCGCTCGCCGACGCGCTCCGCTCGCTCGCGCTCGATCTCCGCGAGCACGACAAACGCGAGCTGATCGAGGTGGCGGGCAAGAAGCAGGTCTCGATGTTGGTACCGGTCGTCACCTTGATCCTGCCGGTCGCGATCGTCTTCGCCTTCTATCCCGGAGTGGTGGCCATCAGGACGTTGGCCCGATGACAAGGAGCACGGATGCGCTACGAGACGGACGAACGCGGTTCGATCCCCGAATGGGTCATGTTGCTGGTGATGGGGATCGGCATCGTGATGGCGCTCTGGGCGGTCGTGCAGCCCGATCTCACCTCGATCGTGAGTGACGCGCTGCAGCAGCTTCGTGGTTGATCGCGACGAGCGGGGCGCGACCGTCGTCGAGTTCCTCGGCGTGACGTTGCTCATGGCGGCGGCGGTGATGGTGCTGCTCCAGATGGCGGTGTGGGTCTGGTGTCGCAACGTGACCGTGAATGCCGCCGACGAGGGTGCGCGGACGGCAGCCGAGCTCGGTCGACCGCTCGCCGACGGCGAGGCGCGGACCCGATCGGTCCTGCACGACGGGCTGGGCGGCTCGGCCGCCGCGTTCGCCGTGCGCGCCGCGCAGGACGGCGACGCCGTCGTGATCGAGGCGAGCGGCGTGGCGCCCCGGATCGTGCCGTTCCTGCCGTCCTTCGCCGTGCACGCCGAGGCGCGGGCGCTCGACGAGGACACGACCACGCCGTGAGCGATCACGAGCGCAGCCGCGGGAGCGCGATCGTCGAGGTCGCGGTGCTGGGCAGCCTGATCTTCGGCGTGCTGCTCCACGTGCTGGTGGTGTTCGGCTCGCTGCACCGGGCGACCCTGGCGACGAGCGCAGCCGCGCGCGAGTTCGGCCGGGCCATCGTCGTGGCCGACACCGAGGCGGAGGCCGCGCGTCGAGGGACCTTGGTCGTCGCCGCCACCGCGCGCAACCACGGGCTCGCGGCCGACGCGCTCCGCGCCTCGGCCGTCGGGTTGCGCCACCGCGGCGCGGTGCTCGTGGTGCGCGTGCGCACCGAGGTCCCCGTCGCCTCGATCCCGTTCCTCGGCTCGGTCGTGCCGGGGCTCACGGTGCCCGTCGAAGCGAGGCACGCCGTACGGCTCGACCGGTACCGGAGCGGGTCGTGAGTCGGGACGAGCGCGGCCAGGCCTCCGCCCTCCTGGTCGGCGTCCTGCTGCTCGGACTGCTGTTCGTCGGCTTCGCGGTCGACGGCGCCCGCCTCTTCACCGCGCGACGCGACCTCCAGAACGTCGCCGACAGCGCGGCGCTGGCCGGTGCGTCGTCCATCGACGAGCGCGTGTTCCGACGGACCGGTGGCGCCGACGTCCGGCTCGACCCGAGCGCGGCGCGCCAAGCCGTCGCCGAGGTGCTGCGGGCGTCGGCGGTTCCCGCATCGACGCAGGTCGACGTCGAGGTGACCGCCGATCGGGTGGTGGTACGCATCGCCCGACCCGTGCACCTGCAGTTCCTCGCGCTCGCGGGCGTCGGCCCGCAGCGGATCGGCGCGCACGCGTCGGCGGCACCCCGGAGCGGCTGAGCTAGGTGCTCGCCAGGTGGGCGTTGATCGCGGCGGCGAGCGCGGCGCGGTCCGGAACCTGGAGGACGATGCGCTTCGGACGCTCGTTCGTCGTCTCGATCTCGAGGAACTCAGGATCGCGGTACGTGACCCAGAACTCCCGGACCCCGGGCTCGTCGCGCACCGTGAACCGACCGGCCTTGACGACGCCGGTGAGGCCGGTGCCGCCGAGCCGCAACAGCAGGCGCCGCCGAGCTGCCGCCGCCTCCACGACGCGCGCGCCGAGGATCTCGGACCACGGCACGGAGACGGCGCCGCGCAGCGACCACACCATGTCCATCCCGGTGAGGCGGACCTCGACGCCGGCGTCGGTGAGCTCGACCGAGACGGCCATCAGGCCTGCGCCTGCCGCACCCGCTGCACCAGCACGGGCAGCAGCGTGGTCTCCGCCTGCGCCAGACCCGCGGTGTCGGGCGCGTCGACGCTGAACGAGATCCCGGCGCGCCCAACGGTGACGCCGATGATGTCGGAGAGGATCGTCCGGGCCACACCGTCGCGTGTGACCGTGGCCGTGAGCCGGAAGCCGTAGGCACCGTCGCCCGACGCGTCGACCGCGATCGGGCTCACCGACACCGCGCCGACGGTCGCGCCCGTCGGCGCGGTGGACTGCAGCGTCCTCGTGAACAGCTCCTGCAGGCAGCCGATGATCGCCGGATCGCGGTAGAGCTCGAGCTGGGCCTGCATCTCCGCCGCCGTGGCGTAGACGTCGACGTCGTCGTCGACGATCGGTCCCGTTCCGGGCTGAACTTCGCCGACCGGGCGCGCACGCGACCGTCGCGGCTCTCCGTGACGAGCGGCTCGCAGCCGGGGACGCCGCGCGCGAGGTCCTTGATCTCACTCCCGCGCGACGGGCCGCGTGGCGTCACCGTCCAACCGGGCAGGTCCGCGGCGCGGAGCACCCCGGCGGCGGCGATGCGCCGATCGGTGGTCGCCACCCGGTCCGGGTCGCGTCGTCGACGACGAGGTCGCGCCGCTCGACGATCCGCCGCTGCTCCCGCACGCGGCGAGCACGACGACGAGCACGACCACGGGCACGGCGACGGGCGCACACTTCGGGAGGAGTCGGCGAGGCACGGCGCGCATCATGGCCTGCGATCAGGCTCCGGCGGCGCGCATGCGGGAGACCACCTTCGGTCCGACGGCCTGTTCGATCTGCGTCATCCGGCCGAGGAGCTGGTCGCGCGCGGTGGGGGTGAGCGCCGCCGGCGTCGAGAGTCCGACATCCAGCGTGACGGCGTACCGGCCGACGCCCACGCCGATCTGGTCCCGCACGAGCTCCAGCTGCTGCCCGAGCTGGGTGATCGTGAACGGAGACGCGGAGCGCGAACGCATGGTCGCCGAGGGCGGGCGGTTCGAGCGCGGTGACGTGCACGGCGCCGAGCGTCGCGCCCACCGACGAGAGCTCCTTGCCCAGCTCGATGCGCAGCACGCCCTCGAGACACGCGGACGTGGCCGGATCCTTGAACAGCTCCGCCTGGCCGGCGACCACGGACGACGACGGATACACCTCGACCCGCGTCCGAGACCGCCACCGGCGGGCGGCTGCTGGTGTCGCCGAACCGGTTCGACGCCCGGCGGTGCGTGCCCGTGCGCACGGCCGCGACGTAGCGCCGGCACTCCGGTACCCGGTCCGCATCCTTCGGCAGCACGTCCGCGGCCTCGCTGCTCACCGCGCCCTTCTCGTCGCCCGGCACGTCGGTCGCGCGCAGCAGCGCCGCGGCGACGATCGACGCCTCGGACGCGCCACCACCCGACCCGTCCGCCGTCGAGGCGCCTCCCTTCGAGCCGCTGCTGCTGCCGCACGCCGTGGCGGCGACGGTCAGGGCGAGCGCCACGACGACCCGGCCCGGACGCATCGCACCATGATGGCCGGGCTGGGGCCCCGCTCGGACCCACCGGTACGATCCGCGGCATGGCCGACGACACGACCCGCCGTACCGACTCGGGCATCGAGATCAAGCCGCAGTACACGGCGGCCGACCTCGAGGCCGAGGAGTGGGATCCCACCGCCGCGCTCGGCGACGCCGGGGCCCCGCCGTACACGCGGGGCGTCTACGCGCAGATGTACCGCACCCGGCCCTGGACGATGCGCCAGTACTCGGGCTTCGGGACCGCGGCCGAGACCAACGAGCGCTTCCACTTCCTCCTCGGCGCCGGCCAGACCGGCCTCTCGTGCGCCTTCGACCTGCCCACCCAGATGGGGTACGACTCCGACCACCCCCGGGCCGAGGGCGAGGTCGGCAAGGTCGGCGTGGCCATCGACTCGCTCG
The DNA here is from genome assembly GCA_963756815.1 of uncultured Acidimicrobiia bacterium. Classification (GTDB taxonomy): domain Bacteria; phylum Actinomycetota; class Acidimicrobiia; order IMCC26256; family JAENVU01; genus JAENVU01. Next base: position 186,670 of record CAVWPR010000005.1, on the reverse strand, counting down.
AGGACATGGAGATCCTGCTCTCGGGTCTGCCGCTCGACACCGTCACCACGTCGATGACGATCAACTCGACGGCCGCGATCCTGCTCCTCTTCTACGAGCTCGTCGCGGAGAAGAACGGCGTCGACGCGGCGAAGATCGGCGGCACGATCCAGAACGACATCCTCAAGGAGTACGTCGCCCGCGGCACCTACATCTACCCGCCGCGACCGTCGATGCGGATCATCACCGACATCTTCGCCTACTGCGGCGAGCACGTCCCCCGGTGGAACACGATCTCGATCTCCGGCTACCACATCCGCGAGGCGGGCAGCACCGCGGTGCAGGAGATCGCGTTCACGCTGAGCAACGCGATCGCGTACGTGCAGGCCGCGGTCGATGCCGGTCTCGACGTCGACGACTTCGCACCGCGTCTCTCGTTCTTCTGGAACGGGCACAACAACTTCTTCGAAGAGGTCGCGAAGTTCCGGGCCGCGCGCCGCATGTGGTACTGGATCATGAGCAACCGCTTCGGCGCGCAGAACGAGAAGAGCAAGCTCCTGCGGTTCCACACGCAGACCGCGGGCTCGATGCTCACCGCGCAGCAGCCGGAGAACAACGTCGTGCGCGTGGCGCTGCAGGCGATGGCCGCCGCGCTGGGTGGCACGCAGAGCCTCCACACCAACGGCTTCGACGAGGCGCTCGGCCTGCCCACCGAGCGGGCCGCCAAGATCGCGCTCCGCACCCAGCAGATCGTGGCGTACGAGACGGGCATGACCGAGACCGTCGACCCGCTCGCCGGCTCCTACTTCGTGGAGTCGCTCACCAACGAGGTCGAGGCCGCGGCCTGGCGCTACATCGAGAAGATCGACGATCTCGGCGGTGCGGTCGCGGCGATCGAGGCCGGGTACCTGCAGGACGAGATCGAGCGGGCCGCGTTCGAGTGGGCGAAGGCGGTCGACGACGGCGAGAAGATCATCGTCGGCCTCAACAAGTTCGCCGACCCCGAGCCGGTCGAGCCCGAGGTGTTCCCGATCGACCCGGCGCTCGAGCGTCAGCAGACCGAGCGGCTGCGTGCCCTGCGCGCCACGCGGGACCAGGCGGCCGTCGACGCGGCGCTCGCCGACGTGCGGGCGGCGGCGAAGGGCACGCAGAACCTCCTGTACCCGATGAAGGAGGCCCTGCGCGCCTACGCCACGCTCGGCGAGGTGTCCGACGTCCTGCGCGACGAGTTCGGCGTCTACCAACCCGCCCGCTGAGGGCGCTCTACTCGGTGATGCGGGCGTTGAAGCGACGCTGCGCGAAGGCCCAGCCGATCGCGACCAGCGCGATCGTGTAGAGCCACGCCGCCAGCACCGGGTGGTCCATCGGCCACACGTGGATGCTCACCGGCGCCACCGGGTTGCCGAAGAGCTCACGGGTCGCCGAGATCAGCACGCTCACGGGGTTGATCACCGCGAACCACTGCAGCACCCTCGGCATCGAGGAGATCGGCACGAACGCGTTCGAGATGAACGTGAGCGGGAAGATGATCACGAACCCGATGCCCATCACCGCGTCGGGTGACCGCACGAAGATCCCGAGCCAGATGCCGATCCACACGATCGCCGTCGCGAACGCGAGCAGCAGCAGCGCCGCCCTCGATGATCTCGAGGAAGCCGCTGTGCGTGCGCCAGCCGACGATCAGACCGGTGCCGAGCAGGATCGCGATGGTGAGGATCGATCCGAGCATCTCGGCGAAGTAGTGGCCGAGCAGGTACGCCGGCCGCGCGATCGGGAGCGAGCGGAAGCGGTCGATCGCGCCCTGCTGGAAGTCCTGCGCGACCGTCTGGGCCGGACCCATCATGGCGAAGGCCAGGGTCTGGATGAGGATGCCGCCCATCAGGAACTCCTGATAGGTGCCGCCCTCCACGTGGATCGCGCCGCCGAAGACGTACGCGAACAGCAGCACGAACATCAGCGGTTGGATCGTGACGTTCGTGAGCTTCTCGGGGACCTGGCGGATGTGCTCGAGGTTGCGGCGCCCGAGCACGGCCGCGTCGGCGATCAGGCTCTTGCTCATCGTCTGACCTCCTGCGATCGCCGGCTCCAGCTCCTCGGGCTCGTCGAGCACGGGCTTGGCACCGGTGAGGGTGAGGAACACGTCGTCGAGGGTGACCTCGCGACGGGTGACGTCGAGCGCGTCGATGCCGGCGTCGTCGAGCGCGCGCAGCACCTCGATGCTGCGGACGCCCTCCCGGATCGGCAGCGTGAGTACGCGACGCCTCCTCGTCGATCGGCCGGGCGGCGGTCGACGAACGGCGCGACAGCGCGTCGCGGCGACCTCGAGGTCGGCGCCGCGCGCGAACGTGACGTCGAGCCGGTTGCCGCCGACCTGCAGCTTGAGCTCGGTCCGGCGTGCCGTGCGCCACGGTGCGCCCGTGGTCGAGGACCACGATGTCGTCGGCCATGTGGTCGGCCTCCTCGAGGTACTGCGTGGTGAGGATGACCGTGGTGCCGCGCGCGACGAGGTCGCCGAGCATGTCCCACAGGTGGTTGCGGCTCACCGGGTCCAGGCCCGGTGGTGGGCTCGTCGAGGAACAGCACCGGCGGATCGCCCATGAGGCTCGCCGCGAGGTCCAGGCGCCGCCGCATGCCACCCGAGTAGGTGCGCACGAGCGCCGACGCGAAGTCGGTGAGGTCGAGCTGCTCGAGCAGCTCCTCGCTGCGGGCCGCGTCGCCACGGACTTGCTCATGCCGCGCAGCCGGCCGATCGTCACCAGGTTGAGCGTGGCGGTCATGAGGTCGTCGACCGTCGCGGTCTGCGACGCGACGCCGATCTGCTCGCGGACCCGTTCGGGATGGGCCGCGACGTCGATGCCGGCGACGGTGGCCGAGCCCTCGGTGGGGCGGCTGAGGGTGGTCAGGATGCGGATGGCCGTCGTCTTGCCGGCGCCGTTGTGGCCGAGCAGGCCGAGGACGGTGCCGGGTGCGACGTCGAGGTCCAGGTCGCCGCAGGGCCCAGAGATCACCGAACCGCTTGCCGAGGCCGCTCGTGGTGACTCCGCCACCTGCGGGCGCCGGGGGGACGGCGTCCGGTCGGGGTGAGGTGGTTTCGTACATGGTACGACCCTAGCAGTACACTGTACGACATGGCGAGGAGTTCTACGTCACGTTCGGGCGGGGGACGCGATCCGATCGATCGGGTCGCCGAGAAGATCGACCGCAAGGCCGCGACCGTGGACGCCGAAGTTGCAGGCGAAGCTCGCGGCCGCCGATGCGAAGACGGCCGCGAAGTCCGGCCGCGGCGAGCGCCAAGCTCGCCGCCGCACAGGCGAAGATCGACGCGAAGACCGCGGCGGCGAGCGCCAAGCTCGCGGCCGCCGACGCGAAGTTGCAGGCGACGAGCGCGAGCGCGTCGGCCGCGCTCGGGCGGGTCGTCGCGCACCTGGACGCGCTCGACCTCTGGACCCGTTCCGAGCCCGGAGCCCGCAAGCCGCGCCTCGGGCGCGCCGAGCTCGCGTCCGTCGCGATCCGGATCGCAGATGCCGAGGGCATCGACGCGGTGTCGATGCGACGGCTCGCGACCGAGCTCGATGTCGGGACGATGACCCTCTACCACTACGTGCGGACGAAGGACGAGCTGCTCGCCCTCATGGTCGACGAGCTGCTCGCCGAGCTCGTCGTACCGGACGCGGAGCTGCCGACCGACTGGCGGGCGGCGATGACGATGATCGCGTGTCGCTCGCGCGACGCGCTCCGCCGGCACCCGTGGGTGTTCGACGTCGCCGGCGATCCGAGCATCGGTCCGAACGCGATGCGCCACTTCGATCAGTCGTGGCGGGCGGTGTCGGGGCTGGACGCGGACATCGAGACCCGGCTCGACGTCATCACCGCGGTCGACGAGTACGTCTTCGGCTTCTGCCTCTCCGAGCGACGCAGCTACGCCGACCAGGACGGCGGAGGCGACGACCGCGGCATGGTCGCCTACATGGAGGAGCTGCTGGCGGAGGGCGAGTACCCGGCGCTGCGTGCGCTCACCGAGGAGATCGGGCTCCCCGAGCTCTGGTCACGGATGCAGACGCACGCAGCGCGACGAGCAGCGGTTCGACGCGCAACCTCGAGCGGCTGCTCACCGGGTTCGCGACCCCGGCGCCGGACTAGCTGGCGCGCACGAGCTCCTGCGCCCGCAGGCTGGTGGCCTGGATCTCCGCGAGCCGCCGCCGCGCCTCCGCGACGCCCGACTGGCCGATCTGGCGTGTCCGGGCGTCGAGCCGTGCGACCGGCGTCGGCTCGGGCGCCGTGGCCCGCACCGAACGGGGCCGGGGCGTCCGCCGGGGAAGCTCCCCGCCGGTCAGCAGTCGTAGTTGCGTCGTCACCACCGGAGTGTCGCATGGGGGTGTGACAGCCATATCCGAACCTCCGCCGTTCGGTGTCCGAGTGGACCTGCTCATGGCAACGTCCGCGGCGTACCCCGGGTTCCGAGGCTTCAGTCACACCCGGTGGTCACACCACGGATCGTGGCGGGCCGAGCACGAACCGTCGGACGGGGCGTAGCGTCCGGGCATGGCTGGGGAGATCGAACGTCGAAAGTTCCTGCTCGGGCTCGGTGCGGCCTCCGGACTGGCGCTCGCGGGCTGCCGGCCGTGGCGCGGGTTCCCCGGCCATCCGCTCCACCCGCTCCATCCGGGCACGATCCGCCAGCCGGGCGACCGCCCCGACCCACGCCGGCCCGAGGGTGTGGATCTCCTGCCCCAGATCGAGCACATCGTCATCTACATGCAGGAGAACCACTCCTACGACTCCTACTTCGGCACGTTCGGACGCGGTGACGGGTTCACGATGCGCCACGGCGTCCCGACGAACAGCTGCGTCGACGCCGAGGGTCGCGTGGTGCCGGTCACGCACGCGCCGGACACGTGTCAGCAGGGCCGCGGCGTGTCGCAGAACTGGGTCTCGACGCACCGCCAGATCGACGGCGGCCGCATGGACGGCTTCCTCTTCGACGACAACTACAACGCGATGCGGTACTGGGACGGCGGCGACCTCCCCTTCTACTGGTCGCTCGCGAGCACGTTCCCCCTGTGCGACCGGTGGTTCGCGTCCGCGCCCGCGCAGACGTACCCGAACCGCATGTACCTGCAGGCCGCCACCTGCCAGGACCTGATCTCGACCGACACCAGCAAGGTGCCGCTCGATGCCGCACCCGGCGGGCGGGACGATCTGGGACAAGCTCAACGCGTTCGGCATCCCGTGGATCGACTACGCGTTCGACCTGCCCGACGTCCTCCTCTTCCCGAAGACGTATCGGGAGAACCTCGACAAGATCAAGCACTTCCCCGACTTCCTCGCCGACTGCGCGGCGGGCACGCTGCCGGCGGTCTCGATCGTGAGCCCCGGGATCTCGCGCTACACCGAGGAGAACCCGGCCGACATCCAGCTCGGCGAGGCCTACAGCTCGTCGATCGTCAACGCGGTCATGCACAGCCCCGCGTGGCCGAAGACCGCGCTCCTCTTCATGTACGACGAGCACGGCGGCTACTACGACCACGTGGCCCCGCCGGCCGCGATCCCGCCCGACGACATCCCGCCCGCGGTCGCACCCGCGCCCGGCGCGCCGGCGGCGTGGAACATCTACGGCCTGCGCGTCCCCGCCTACGTGATCTCGCCGTACGCGAAACGCAACTACGTCTCGCACGTGGTGCACGACCACACGTCGGTGCTCCGCTTCATCGAGACCAAGTTCAACCTGGGTGCGCTCACCCGCCGCGACGCCAACGCCGACAACCTCCTCGACTGCTTCGACTTCCGCCGAGCCGCGTTCCTCGAACCGCCCACGCTGGCGGCCCCGGGGCTGCCCGCAACGGGCAGCGCGTGCTCGCCCGACATCCCGCCCCCGCCGACGAACGCGGCGGCGGCCGCGCCGACGACGGCCACCGCGTCGAGCATGCAGCTGAGCGACTCGATGCAGCAGCGGATGGCCCTGTTGGCGCACGCGCGCTGACGCTCCCGCTCGCACCGACGACGGCGGCTCGCCGGTGATCGCTTCGTAGACTCGCGGCGATGTCCGACCCGGTGACCTACCTGGACCACGCCGCGAGCACGCCGATGCGCCCGGAGGCGGTCGCGGCCATGCTGCCGTTCCTCGCCGACCATCCGGGCAACCCGTCGGGTGCGCACGCGGCGGCGCGCGTGGCGAAGACTGCGCTCGAGGAGGCGCGCGAGGCCGTGGCCGCGGCGCTCGGGGCGCAGCCGGACGAGGTCGTGTTCACGGGCGGGGGCACCGAGGCCGACAACCTCGCGGTGAAGGGTGGGGCCCGCGCCGCGCGCCGCGCCGACGGGACCGACGCCGTCGTGACCACCGCCTTCGAGCACAAGGGCGTCCTCGCCGCGGCGCACCGCCTCGGCACGGAGGGCTTCAGGGTCGTCGAGGTGGCGGTGACCCCCAGGGGGCTCGTGGACCTCGACGATCTCGCCGCACGGCTCGACGACCGCACGGCGATCGTGTCGGTGATGGGCGTGAACAACGAGCTCGGCACGATCCAGCCGTTGCAGGAGGTCGCGGCGATCGTGCGCGATCGCGCGCCGCGGGCGCGGCTGCACACCGACGCGGTGCAGGCGGTGCCGTGGGTCGACGTCGCCGAGCTCGCCGCCGGCTTCGACCTCGTCGCGATCTCGGGCCACAAGTTCGGCGGTCCGAAGGGCGTCGGCGCGCTCGTGGTGCGTCGCGGCGTGCCGGTCGACGCGGAGATCGAGGGCGGCGGCCAGGAGCGCGGTCTGCGCGCCGGCACGGTGAACGTGGCCGGAGTCGTCGCGCTCGCGACCGCGCTGCGCATCACGCACGAACGCCGGGCGGAGGAGAGGGCCCGCATCGCCGAACTGCGTGACCGGTTGCAGGCCGGACTGCTGGCGGCCGTCCCCGACGCGTTCGTCAACGGCGACCCCGCCCACCGCACCGCGGGTCACCTTCACCTCGGCTTCCCCGGGGTGGAGAGCGAGGCGCTCCTCGTGCTGCTCGACCAGGCGGGGATCTGTGCCGCCGCCGGGAGCTCGTGCTCGTCGGGCGCGACCGAGATCTCGCACGTGCTCGCGGCGATGCACATGGACCGTGCCCGCGCCGAGGCGTCGATCCGACTCAGCCTCGGGTACGCGTCGACCGCCGCCGACGTCGACCACGGCCTGGCAGTGATCCCTGCCGCGGTCGCGCAGCTGCGGGCGCCGGTGCCGGCATGAGCGGTCTCCGGGTGCTCGTCGCCATGAGCGGCGGGGTCGACTCGTCGGTGGCCGCGGCGGTGCTGCGGGACCAGGGTCACGACGTCACCGGCGTGACGCTCAAGCTCTGGGGTGGCGCCAGCGACTCCGGCTGCTGCTCGGTCAGCGACGTGGAGGACGCCCGCAGGGTCGCCGCACAGCTGGACCTCCCGCACTACGTCTTCAACTTCGCGGCGGAGTTCGACGCGAACGTCGTCGAGCCGTACGTCGCCAGCTACGCGGCCGGCCGCACGCCGAACCCGTGCATCGAGTGCAACCGCAGCATCAAGTGGGGCCGGCTCTACGAGCGGGCGCGGAGCATGGGCTTCGACGTGCTCGCCACGGGCCACCACGCGCGTCGCACGACCGGACCCGGTGGGGTCGCCGAGCTCCGGCGCGGTGCCGATCCCCGCAAGGACCAGTCGTACGTGCTGGCCGTGCTCGGGCCGGATCAGCTCGCGGCGACACTGCTGCCCGTCGGCGAGATGACGAAGGCCGACGTCCGTGCCCGTGCGACGAGCCTCGGCCTCCGCACCGCGACCAAGGCGGAGAGCATGGACGTCTGCTTCATCACGCGCGGCGGACGGACCGCGTTCCTCGACGCGCGGGTCCCGGCGGTGCCGGGTCGCGTCGTCGACACCTCGGGCGCGGTGGTGGGTGCGCACGACGGCGTGCGGGCGTTCACGATCGGACAGCGGCGCGGACTCGCGGTGGCGGCCGGCACGCGCCGGTACGTGGTCGACGTCGACGCCGCGACCGCGACCGTCACCCTGGGCGACGTCGAGGAGCTCGCCCGCGGCCACGTCGACGTCGACGCGGTGACCTACACCGACACGACCGTCGCCGTGGGCGCGAGGGTCGAGGTGCAGGTCCGCGCCCACGGGCCGGCGCGGCCCGGGACCTGGCGCGGCGACCGCGTCGTCTGGGACGTCCCACAGCCGCGGGTCGCGCCGGGCCAGACCGTCGCGCTCTACGCCGGCGACCGCGTGCTCGGCGCCGGCATCGCCGCCTGACCGCCTCCACATTCCGAGGCACCCGGACATTCGGCGGCGACGCGCGACCAACGGTCCGGAACTCCGGCTCGGCACCTCGAGCGTCGTGCCTCGGTTCCAGGGTGTCAGTCGCGCCGGACGGGCAGCCGTCGCGCGCCGGCCCGTTCGAGCAGGCGCGACGCGGCGACCGGAGCGACGAGTATCAGGCCCGCCTGCGCACGGACGCCCCTGCCGCGCACGCGCCGCATGAGGTCGGCCTCGTCCGTGAGCAACAGGGCGCACGACCCGAAGGCCGCTCCGAGCCGCAGGTCCAACGCATCGGCCGGGGGCCGGCGACCCGGGTCGGCCGGACCGAGACCCATCACCCGCTCGCGCACGAAGAGGACCGGATCGGTCAGCGTCAGCGGATCGGCGACGACGATCCCCGCCGGGACGAGGACCACCCACCGGCATGAGAGCTGGTGAACGAGGCGCCCGACGAGGAAGGCCATCGGCCACCCGATCGCCAGCGCCACGCCGCCGGCGATCCAACGTCGCTCGGCGAGCAGCATCGGGCCCGCCGCGACACCGGCACCCACCACGGCCACCGCGATCGGGAGCACCACGAAGGCGAGGCCGGGTGGGACCTTCAGCGGGAAGCGCTCCTCGTCGCCGTACGCCGCGCCCTGTGCGCACGCGCGAGCGAACGCTCCCCGGACCGCGAGCGCGCACGCGCCGACGGTGATCACCATTGCGAGCACCCACGACCCGGTGGACACGTCGCCGGACATCGCCGCAAGGATCACGACGACGACGGCGAGCGGGGTGCCGAGCCGGGCGATCGTCGACGCGACCGGGCGGGGGACGAGCAATGCGCTCAGGACGACCGCCCACAGGATCCAGAGCAGCACCGTGGCCACGACCCGCGGCGCGTCGGACCACGGCTGCATCCAGTCGGCGAGCGCGCCGCCGGCGGTGACGGGCAACGAGACCCAGAGCACGCGAAGGATCCAGGTGTTCATCGGTTGGAAACGCGCTCCGCTTCGCAGTGCCCGAAAAGTGCGTCCGTATACTAGGAATTTCATGCCCGCCAACCCGCACGGTGGAGTGTTCCCGCCCGGCCTGGCCACCGGGATCGGCAGCCTGCCGTTCACCGACGCGGCCGAGGCCGCGGCGTTGGTGCTCCGGGTGCACCCCGACCTTCCGGCGGTGCCCCAGCTCGCCGTGCCCCGTGAGGGTGTGGTCGCCCAGTGGGCGGGCGCGCTGCCCGAGGTGACCGTCGCGCCCGACGGATCGCTCGTGATCGACGACGCGCTCGTCGGCGGACCCGTCGACGCGGTCTTCACCGACGAGGCGCACGCCGGCCTCCTCGGCTTCCTGGACGCCACGGCCGCGCACGAGACCGCGATCACGCGCGTCAAGGCGCAGGTCGTCGGACCGCTCACGCTCGGCGTCGCGCTGATCGAGGCGGGCCTGCCGATCGCGGTCGCGTTCGACCGTGCGCAGCTCGCCGTGGCCGCGTGGCTCGAGGCCCTCGACGAGCTCTTCGCGGCCCGCCTCCGCGGCGTGCGGCCGCTCGTGTTCCTCGACGAGCCCGCGCTCGTGCTGTGGCGGCGCGGCGACGCGCCCATCGAACGCGAGGACGCGATCGACCTCCTGTCGGGCGCCCTCGCGGCCTCCTCGTTCGAGACGGGCGTGCACGTCTGCGGTGACGGCGACGTGCGGCTCGCGTTCGAGGCCGGCTCCACCGTGCTCGGCCTCCCGGTGTCGGACGCGCTCGTCACCGACGTCGGCTCGCTCGTGCGTCATCTCGACGCCGACGGATGGATCGCCTGGGGCGCGGTGCCCACCGACCGTCCCGTCGGCGAGTCGCCGGACCCGCTGTGGCGCCGGCTCGTCACCCTGTGGTGCGAGCTGACCCGTCGGGGTTGCGAGCCCCTCCGGCTCCGCAACCAGGCCATCGTCACGCCGGCCTGCGGGCTCGCGACGCACGGGCCGTCGCAGGCGGAACGGGCGCTGCAGCTCGCGGCCGCGCTGGCCGGACGCGTCGCCACCCAGAGCGCCGCAGCCCGCCTCACCGCCGGCGCGTAGGCCCGCCCGCGCCGCCGTCAGCGGGCGGCACGACCTGGTCGGCGGCCCAACGGGCCCATTCCTCGCTCGTCGTTGTCGCCCGGAGACCGTGCTCGAGCGCCAGGCGGGCGCAGCGATCGAAGTCGCTGTCGTCCCACGCGGTTCCCGAGGCGACGGCGGCGAGGACCTCGTGGAAGCGCCCGTACGCGTCGGCCTCGCGTTCGAGATACTCGCGAGCGGCCTCCGGTTCGACGGCCCAGAGGAAGAAGACGCGGAGCAGCGCGTCGTTCCGACGGTTGCGCTCGGGCTCGGACTCGGTGAGCCACCGGCCGAGATCCTCGCGACCGGAGGCGGTGATGGCGTACTCCTTCCGGTTGCGCGCCCCGGCCGCCGCGACCTCGACCAGCCCGTCCTCCGCCATGCGGCCGAGCTCGGTGTAGAGCTGGCTCTGGGTCGCGGGCCAGACGAACGCGAGGCTCGACTCGAAGCGCTTGAGCAGGTCCCACCCGCTCCCGGGACGGTCGGCGAGGAGGCCGAGGAGGCCGTGACGGAGGCTCATCACTCCATTATATTCCACTCTTGACCTGTAGACAACGGGATGTCATGCTCGCACCTGTCGATCATGACAGGTCAGAAGGAAGGTGTCGCCATGTCCTACGTACGCAGCTTCGCTCCGTGGATCGCCTACGCCGCGGTGTCGGCGGTCGCCGATTGGCGGATCGCCGCAGGGTGCGCCCTGGCGCTCGCGGTCGCCGGAGTGCTCGCGGACCGTCGTCGGTTCGGCGATGTCGACGACCTGACGGTCGCGACCGCCGGAGGGTTCCTGGCGCTGTGGGCGCTCAGCCTGCTGGACCCCTCGTCGCCGGTCCACCGGTTCACGCCGGCGCTGTCGCTCACGCTCCTCGGTGGGGCGGCAGCGGTGTCGCTGCTGCGCCGGGCGCCCTTCACGCTCACGATCGCGAAGCGCACCGTCGCCCCCGAGCTCTGGGGTCTGCCGGCCTTCCTCGACGCCAACACCGTCATCACCTCGGTGTGGGCCGCGAGCCTGCTCGTCACCGCAGCCCTCTGCGCCGCGATTCTCGCGGTCGCCCCCGCTGCCACCGCGGCCTGGGTCGCGGTCGAGGTCGTCGGCTTCGTCGTGCCCGTCCGCTTCACGACGCGATACCGCGCTCACGTGCGATCGCGCGTCGCGTCGTCGACGACCCCAGCCACGGTCGCGACCGCTGAGTAACTTCCGGGCATGGCGTCGAAGGCGATGACCGAGCGCGTCGCAGAGCTGCGCGACGCCATCCGCTACCACGACGAGCGCTACTACGGGCAGGACGCGCCCGAGATCACCGACGCCGAGTACGACGACCTCATGCGCGAGCTGCGCGATCTCGAGGCCGAGCACCCCGAGCTGCGCACCGACGACTCGCCGACCCAGCGGCCGGGTGCGGCGACCGTGCCGACACCGTTCTCGGAGGTGCGTCACCTCCAGCCGATGCTCTCGCTCGACAACGCGTTCTCGCGTGAGGACCTCGTGGCCTGGGAGGAGCGCATCGGTCGCCTCGTCACCGACCCGGTGTCGTTCGTGGGGGAGCCGAAGCTCGACGGGCTCGCGATCTCGCTCCTCTACGAGCGCGGTCGGCTCGTGCGGGGCGCGACGCGCGGCAACGGCGAGACCGGCGAGGACGTCACCGCGAACGTGCTCACGATCGGCGATCTCCCACAGAAGCTTCGGGGTCGCGCCCACCCGGAGGTGCTCGAGGTGCGGGGCGAGGTGTTCATGTCGCTCGACGCGTTCGCGGAGCTGAACCGCAGGCAGGCCGAGCGCGAGGACCGCCTGTTCGCCAACCCGCGCAACGCGGCGGCCGGATCGTTGCGCCAGATCGATCCCACGGTCACCGCCAGCCGGCGGCTGTCGCTGTTCTGCTATCAGCCGGGTGCGGTCGAGGGCGGTCCCCGACTCCGGTCGCACCACGAGACGCTCGCGTGGCTGGCGGACCTCGGGTTCCCCGTGAACCCGCACATCGAGGAGCTCACCGACGTCGAGTCCGTCCACGCGTTCTGCGCCCGCATGGAGGAGCAGCGCCACGCGCTGGGCTACGAGATCGACGGCGCGGTGGTGAAGGTCGACTCGCTCGCGCAACGTGCCGAGATGGGCTCCACGAGCCGCGCGCCGCGCTGGGCGATCGCGTACAAGTTCCCGCCCGAGGAGAAGACCACCAAGCTCAAGACGATCATGGTGAGCATCGGCCGCACCGGCCGGGCCACGCCGTTCGCGGTGCTCGAGCCCGTCTTCGTCGGGCGGCTCCACGGTGCAGATGTCGACGCTGCACAACCAGGACGAGGTCGCGCGCAAGGACGTGCGCCCCGGCGACACCGTGATCGTCCGGAAGGCGGGCGACGTCATCCCCGAGGTGGTCGGTCCCGTCCTCGCCGACCGCAAGCGCGGGGCACGGAGGTGGAAGTTCCCGAGCACCTGCCCGTGCGGCCTCGACCAACCCCTCGTACGGCTCGACGGGGAGGCCGACGCGCGGTGTGTGAGCGCCGACTGCCCGATGCAACGCGAGCAGAAGATCATCTACTTCGCCGGCCGCGCCGGCATGGACATCGAGGGTCTGGGCGAGGAGCGGGTCCGCCAGCTGGTGGGCGCCGGGCTCGTGCAGGACGCGGGTGATCTCTACGCGCTGACCCAGGAGCAGCTCGTCGCGCTCGAGCGGATGGGTGAGATCTCGGCGCGGAACCTGCTCGCGTCGATCGAGGATTCGAAGACCCGACCGCTCGCCCGCGTGATCGTCGCGCTGGGGATCCGCCACGCCGGACCGACGGCGGCCGTCGCGCTGCTCGCGTGCGTTCCGCAGCCTCGACGCGATCATGGCCGCCGACGACGAGACGCTCACCGCGGTCGACGGCGTGGGGCCGGTGATCGCCGAGAGCCTGCGCGCCTGGTGGACGGTGCCCACGAACCGCGCGCTCGTCGAGAAGCTGCGCGCCGCCGGCGTCCTGCTCGAGGGCCCTGAGCCGGAGACCCCCGACCTCGAGCCGATCCTGGCCGGGATGACGTTCGTGCTCACCGGCGGCCTCGAGCAGATGACACGCGAAGACGCCGAGGCGGCGATCGCCGCACGCGGCGGCAAGGTCACCGGGAGCGTGTCGAAGAAGACCAGCTACGTCGTCGTCGGGGAGAACCCCGGATCCAAGCTGGCGAAGGCGGAGCAGCTCGGCGTAGACCGCATCGACGAGGACGCCCTCCTGGCGCTCCTCGAACACGGCCCCCCCGAGACCGAGGAGTGACGATGGTCGACAAGTCCGCGATCGGCGCGACCGACGAGGCGTTCACGATGCCCATCGAGCGCGGCAAGATTCGCGAGTTCGCACGCGCCACCATGTCGTCGTCGCCCGACTACCTCGACTCGCCGGTGCCGCCGGTGCCGCCGACCTTCCTGACCACGGTCGCATTCTGGAGCCCGCCGGGGCAGTCGGTGTTCTCCAAGGTGAAGCTGGACCTGCGCCGTCTTCTCCACGGCGGACAGGAGTACACGTTCCACGGTCCGCCGCCGGTCGCAGGCACCGAGCTGTCGGTGCAGACGCGCGTGGAGGAGATCTACGAGAAGGAGGGCAAGCGGGGCGGCACGATGACGTTCGTCGTGACGGTGACCGAGTTCCGCGACGAGTCCGGACTGCTGGTGGCCGAGGCCCGCTCGACCGCGATCGAGACCGGCAGGCCGGCGACCGCAGCAGGGGGTGCGTGATGGCGACCTGGGACGAGTTGATCGTCGGCGCCGAGTGCGAGCCGCGTGAGTTCGGGCCGCTGACCCGAACGGACTTCGTCCGCTACCAGGGCGCGTCCGGCGACTTCAACCCCATCCACCACGACGACGAATTCGCGCAGTCGGCCGGATATCCGGGCGCGTTCTCGGTGGGGATGCTCCAGGCGGGCATTCTCGCCACCTTCGCGACCGACTGGCTGGGCCCGCGCAATGTCCGCAAGTTCGGCGTGCAGTTCCGGGAGCAGGTCTGGCCGGGTGACCGCCTGGTCTGCACCGGCCGCGTCGTGGACCGCGACGAGAAGTCGCGCACCGTCGACCTCGACCTCGTGGTGACGCGGGTCGGCGGGGGCGCCGCCATCAAGGGCACCGCCACCTTCGCCGTCGAGTAGCGGACGGAGGTCCGGGCCGCTCGGGTGGTGAGCCGGTCGATGTGACGGGCTGCGCCGAGCGCCTCTGCCGATGAGCCGGAGTCTCGGGTCCGGGTGGTGCGCGTCGGCGGTACGGCGTCCGGTCGGCGCAGGAGAATTCAGGCCTTGACGACGAAGCTCCAGCTGAAATTGCCGGCGTCGGCCGCGGTCGAGCCCTGGAGGTGGTAGTCCACCCGGACCGTCACGGGGCCGGCCGGGAACTCGCTGATGTCCTTGCCGTCGCCCGGCTTGAAGGTGACCTGGCCGAGCCCCAACACGACCTCGGTCTGATCGAGCGGGATCGGCGTGCACTGTGAGGGCGTCGGTGCGCACACCGTGAACTCGCCGATGAGGTCGTCGCGCAGGTCGACGCTGATCGAGGTGTTCGGCGGGACGAGGGCGCCCTGCTGAGGACTGAAGCCCTCGACCTCCTTGGGTTGGGGCTGGGAGGTCTGCAGACTCGAGGTGTCGGCGCTGCCGACCGCGATCGCGATGAGGACCACGATCGCGAACAGCGTTCCTCCGACGATGGCCACGCGACCCGGGTGACGGAACAGCGGCGGCTTGTCGGCGCTCGGGAGCGCAGCGGGGCCGTCGGGGTTCGCGGGGCGGTCGGGCACGGATCGGCACGGTATCGCCGCGCCCGCGGGCTTGCGCCATCGCGCGCTTCGTCCCCACTCGGCCGCCGCGTGGCGTTCGGCACCTCTGTCCGGGTGCCGCGGACCCGGACAATCCGGCCGGTACCCTCGTGGGAATGGCCGGAAGCACCGTCGCCGACCTCGTCGGACGCGTGCTCGCCGGGCGCTACCGCCTGCTCGGTGCAATCGGATCGGGCGCCAGCGGCCGGGTGTACGTGGCCGACGACGTCCGCCTTCGTCGTCGCGTCGCGGTGAAGGTGCTCCACGCCGCGCTCGCGGACGACTCGGGCTTCCTGCGCCGGTTCCGTTCCGAGGCCCAGCTCGCGGCGTCGCTCCATCACCCGAACGTGATGGCCGTCTACGACTGGGGCGAGGACGGCGTCCCGTTCATGGTGCTCGAGCTGCTCGCCGGCGGATCGCTGCGCAGCATGCTCGACGCGGGCAACCGGCTGTCGCCGCCGCAGGCCGCGCACGTCGGCGGTCAGGTGGCCGCCGCGCTGGACTACGCCCACGGACGCGGCCTCGTCCACCGTGACATCAAGCCCGCGAACCTCTTGTTCGACGAGCACGGGATCGTGCGCGTCGCCGACTTCGGGCTCGCACGTGCCTTGGCCGAGGCGAGCTGGACGGAGCCCGCGGGCGCGGTGGTGGGCACCGCGCGCTACGCCGCACCCGAACAGGGCTCGGGAGCGCCGCTCGACGGACGCGCCGACCTCTACGCGCTCGGGCTCGTGATGGTCGAGGCGATCACGGGGTCGGTGCCGCTCGTCGGCGACACGCCACTCGGCACGATCGGGTTGCGCCAGGAGCGCGAGATCAGCGTGAGCGCCGAGGTCGGTGCGCTCGCGCCCGTCCTTGCGCGCGCGTGCAGCGCGAGCCCGGACGCGCGGTACCCGTCGGCCGATGCGATGCGGATCGCGATCGACGAGGTCGCCGAACGCATGCCGCCGCCGGGACCGCTGGTGCTCGCGGGCCTCGGCGCCGTCGGCGAGGACCCGCACCCCACCCAGGTCGTCGGCCCGACCCGCGAGCTGTCGTTGTTCGACCAGGATCGACCCGATGGGCCGCCGGCGGCGAGCCGGCCGGCTCGCTACGCCCAGGTCGCCCGGGTGCCCCGACGGACCCGCTCGGCCGCCCCTTTCCTGCTCGGTGCCGTCATCACGGTGCTGATCGCGGCGGCGGCGTTCGTCCTGGCGCGCCCGAACGTCGGACCCTCGGTGACCGTCCCCCTCCTCGTGGGGCAGTCACGCGGCACCGCCGAGCAGACCGCGCTCGACGCCAAGCTGCTCATCGATCCGACGACGCGTGCGTCCGACGACCCGGCGGGCACGGTGATCGCGCAGGATCCTGCGCCCGGAGCGTTCCTCGCGGAGCGCACGTCGGTCCACGTCGTGCTCTCGCGCGGACCGGCGCCGATCAAGCTGCCGGTCCTGGCCGGCACGACCCAGGACGCGGCGACGCAGGCCCTCCAGGGCCAGTTCGCGGTCCGGGTCGTCGAGCGGCCGAGTGACAAGGTGCCCAAGGGCTCGGTGATCACGTCGGACCCGTTGAACACGGCCGCGCCCGATTCCGTGGTCACGATCTACGTGTCGACCGGTCCGCCGCTCGTCGTGGTGCCCGACGTCCACGGCCGCACGTACGCGAGCGCGGTCCAACGGCTCGCCAACCGCAGGTTCGGGGCGTCGCGCCAGGACGAGTTCAACGACGCGCCGGCCGGTCAGGTCCTCGGAACCCAACCCTTGGCCGGCGACCGCGCGCCGCGCGGCAGCACCGTCACGGTCCGGGTGAGCAAGGGACCGGACCTCGTCGACGTCCCGGACTTCACGAACATGACGATCGAGCAGGCGACGGCCGCAGCCGCCGCGGCCGGCGTCCAGGTCCAGGCGCAGGGTGTGTTGGGTGCGGGCCGCAAGGTCCGCGCCCAGGCACCGCAGGCGGCCGACGGCAAGGTGAAGCGCAACACCGTGATCACGCTGTTCTTCTGACCCGGCGTTAGCATCCCGCGGCTTCGACCCCAAGCGCAGGAGAACACGGATCATGGGTGCACTCGACGGCCGCGTGGCCATCATCACCGGAGCCGGCCGCGGGCTCGGCCGCGAGCACGCGCTGCTGTTCGCGGCGGAGGGCGCCAAGGTCGTGGTGAACGATCTCGGGGGTGAGGCCGACGGGTCCGGCGGCGACGCGACGCCCGCGCAGCAGGTGGTCGCCGAGATCGAGGCGATGGGCGGTCAGGCCGTGGCGAACGGCGACAACGTCGCCGACTGGGACGGCGCGCAGCGTCTGGTCCAGACCGCGGTCGACGCGTTCGGCGACCTGCACGTGCTGGTGAACAACGCCGGGATCCTCCGCGACCGGGTGATCGTGAACATGACCGAGCCGGAGTGGGACGCGGTGATCCACGTGCACCTCAAGGGCCACTTCTGCCCGACCCGCATGGCCGCCGCCTACTGGCGCGAGCAGTCGAAGGCGGGCAAGGAGGTGAACGCCTCGATCATCCACACGTCGTCGACGTCGGGGCTCCTCGCCAACCCCGGCCAGGCCAACTACGGCGCCGCGAAGAGCGGGATCGCCACGCTGAGCCAGATCTGTGCGAAGGAGCTGAGTCGCTACGGCGTCCGCAGCAACGCGATCGCGCCGGCGGCCCGGACCCGGCTCACCGAGGCGACGCCGGGACTCGGAGAGGTCGTCAAGGCGCCGACCGACGGGTCCCAATTCGACCTATGGGACCCCGCCAATGTGTCCCCGTTCGTGGCGTATCTCGCCACCGCGGATTGCCCGTTCAACGGTGAGGCCTTCCTCGTGCAGGGCGGGGTGGTGCAGCGGTTCCAGCCGTGGTGGCTGTCCGAGAAGATCGACAAGGGCGATCGCTGGACCGTGAGCGAGCTCGCCACCGAGGGTCCGAAGCTGCTCCCCAGCTGACACCCCTGTCGCCTGGGGTGGCCGATGTTGGTCGCGAGGCCAGGATCCCACTCTGGGTGGTGTCGACCGATCCTCACCCTTCGTGGCTCACCGAGCGCGACTGGTTCCGGCCATATTCCCCAAAATTGGTGAGGCATCGGCGTTCCATTGGTCCGAATCCTCCACGCAGCGTGGTCGAAATGATCCGAGCGACTCCCTTGTTTGAAGACGCCGGATCTCGATAATGACTGCGGAGAGTGAACCCCATCCCCTCGGGGTTCATGCGGAGGAGCACGATGCGCAGGCCGGCCAAGGGCGGCACGACCCACCCCACGCAGCAGCGTCCCGGTATGGGCTACGGCCGTCCGTTGCGGCCGCCGCGCGGGCGCGTCGCCGCGCGCCGACCTCCTCGCCGAGGTCCAGGCGTTCCTCCGTGGTGAGCCCGCACCCACCGACGACGCGACCCTCGCGCCCGGCGACCGCCCCGCGGTCACGGGACTCGACGCCCACCGCTGATCGTCGCGAACGGCGCGGTTGCCCGAACCCGCCGGCTCGAGCGCGCTCGGACGGATCAGTCGTCGTTCAGGATCGTCGCGGTCCCGGTCGCCCGCTGGAGCGAGGCGCCCACCGGTGACGACAACACGACCGTGAAGGTCTCGTCACCCTCGTGCACCGTGTCAGGCAGGATCGGTATGAGGACCTGGCCCGCCATCGTGCCGAGGGGGAACGTGAACGTGCCGCTCGACGCGGTGTAGTCGACGCCGGGTGTCGCGGTGCCGGGCGTCGTCGTCCACTGCACGCTCACGGGTGTCGCGCTCGGCGCCGACAGCGTCAGCGCGAACGCCATGGTGCGGGCGCCGCTGTCGCCCTCGACGATCGAGGTGTTCCCGGACCCGAGACGGATCCCGGAGCTGGGCTCGTCGTTGATGATGTAGCCGAGGGCCGTCGAGCGCCCGAACAGCGCGCCCGACGGCGCGGACAATCTGACGCGCAGCCGCTCGAGCGGCTCGACCACGGTGTCACCCTTGACCGTGATGTTGACGGTCGTGCGCGCGCTCCCCGCGGCGATCGTGAGCGTCCCCGTGCGCGCCGCGTAGTCGGACGGCGCCTTGGCGGTGTCGTCACTGGTGGCGTAGTGCGCGCTGACGTCCCAGGGCACGATGGTCGAGATCGACACGTTGAAGCGCAGCTGGCGGGCGCCGGAGTTTCCCTCGACGATGCGGGTGCTCCCCATGCTGAGCGTCGGCAGCCCGCCGGTCGCCCAGCCGCTGTCGGCGAACACTCCGAGCGTGATCGGCCCGGGCGAGTGGACCACCTCGTTGGCACCGATCGCCGGCGTCATCAGCGAGTTCGCGTTGCCGGCCGGGTAGGTGCTCTCGTCGAGGTGTGAGTAGCTGCTGCCCGACTGCCAACTCGTCGGCGCGTACAGCTTGGGGCTCACGCCCCCGTTGGCCGCGGTGGCCGCGGCGCCGGTGAACCGGACGTCGCCGCCCTGCATCGCCGTCGGGAGGTTGGCCGGCACGATGGAGGTGATCGGCGTGCCGTTGCCGGTCGTCATGGTGTCGTAGACGAGGGGGTAGGTGAAGGGCTTGGCCGACCAGGTGCTGTCGGACTGCTTTCCGGCGACGCCGAGGAAGCCGAGCCCGTGGCCGAGCTCGTGCATGACGACGCTCTCGAAGTCGACCTTGCCTGCGGTGTTGCCGTCGGTCCCGAAGTAGAAGCCCGGGGTGCTGAAGCTGGACGAGAAGGTGGCGTTGATGTCGGAGACGCCCGGCTGGATGTCGCTGCCGTACTTCGCATCGGCCAGGGCGGACGGGTAGTACGTGCCCGCGAGCGGGGCGCCAGGGAAGTCACGGAACAGGCTGGTCGGTCCCGCGCTCCCGAGCACGCCGGGTGACAGGGCCGTGAACGAGGCGTTGATCTCGATCGGCACCGGTGAGTAGATCAGCTTCGACCACTGGTCGACCGCGGCCTGGAAGGAGGCCTTCGCCGCGGGATTCGCGTTGAAGCCGGCGTCGTAGTTCACGATCCACTGCGGGGAGATCACCGACGCGCGTGCGCCGCCGGCGGCCGGCCGGTCGGGCACCTCACCCACACGGGTCGGGCTCGCCGGCGCCGGGCCGAGCACGATCTGGTTCTGGGACCCCGGCATGCTCGCCATGGCCGGTGCCGCCGCAGCACGCGCCGTCGCGGGCGCCGCGCCGAGTCCGGTGACGGCGGTGGCGCACCCGAGGGTGGCGATCAGGAGACGAACGATGCCGGCGCGACCCGTCACGGGGCTTCCCTTCCGCAGCTTCGGTGAATGGATTCGGCGTCCGACGTCGTCCGCTTGATCCTGTTCAGCCCCGGATCGGGCGTGATGATCCGGACGGCCCAGGTGCACCGACCGCGACGAGATCGCAGTACCACGCGAGCAGCAGCGCGACGACGGCTCCCATGACGAGGACCCCGGTGATCGAGAGACCGGCGTTCACGAGAAAGCCCCCTGCCAGCACGCCGAGCGGCACCGTACCGCCGAAGCTCATGATCCACAACGCCATGATCCGACCACGGATCGCGTCGTCGAGATGCTCCTGCAACACCGTCGACAGTGACGTGATGACGACGAAGTACGCGAAGCCCAGAATCGGCGCGAGCACGAACGCGAGCGGGACGGAGCGCGTGAACGCGAAGCCGACGAGGACGACCGCGAACGCTCCGAGCGACCACCGGGCCACCAGGCCCTTCGAGTGCTCGGCGAGATACGTGCCGACCGTCAGCGCGCCCAGCGCGGCACCCAGACCCCAGATCGCGTAGAGGAAGAAGTAGGTGTCGCCGGTGGGGTCCGAGATCCCGAAGTTCGCCTTCGCGACTTCCGGGAAGAGGCCGACGTACATGAGCGAGACGAACGAGAACGTGAACATCGTGATGAAGATCCGTCGCAGCAGGCGGTCGTTCCACGCGATGCGTGCGCCCGACAGCACCTTCTCGAGCGGCTTGCCCTGCACGGGGTCGGGGTTGCGGGCGTCGTAACGCGCCAGGACCAGACCGATGACCGCGAACACATACGTGAACGCGTTGATCATGAAGACGGACGAGATGCCGAACAGTCCGATCAGCGGTGCACCGATCGCGGGACCGATCACGCGCGACAGGTTCATCTGGACGGACTGCAGCGAGACCGCGCCCGGGATGTCTTCGCGCGGCACCAGCGTCGGCAGGATCGCCCCCATCGCCGGCGCGTTGAGCGCATTGGCGATGCCGATCGCGAGCACGCAGAGGAAGATCGCCATCTTGGAGGGGTGGTCCACGATCACGAGCCCCGCGAGCACGAAGGACAGCGCCATCTGCAGCGTCTGCATCGAGACGAGGAAGCGCCGGCGGTTCACCTGGTCGGCGATCACACCGCCGATCTGACTCAGGAAGAGGAGCGGCCCGAGCTGCGCGAAGTAGAGGAGCCCGACGTAGCCGGCGTCGCCGATCTTCAGCGCGAACGCGCCGAGCAGCACGTTCTGCATCCACGTGCCGATGTTGGAGAGGAACGTGCCGCCCCACACGAGGCGGAAGTCGCGGTGGCGCAGCGCCGCTCCCGCCGTTCCCGCCTTGAACGTCCGATCGCCGTCGAGGAGCGCCTCGGTGGCGTCGTCGGCGTCGGGGTCGTGCGCACGGCGGAACAACATCGGACGCCGACCCTACGGGAGTTCCCGGGATCGGCGTCCGAGGTGGGACACGCTCGACGATGTCGCGTGACGCAGATCACGCGTGGGGCGACCGCTCAGGCGGTCATCTCCTGGATCGCGTCGGTGAGTGCCTGGTTGCCGCCGGGGCCGCCACCCTGCTGCGCCATCATCAGCTTGGTCATGTCGCCCTGGACCTTGACCTTGCCGGACATGAAGGCCTGCATCCCCGCCTGCTGGTTGCCGGAGACGAACACGTCCTTGGCGGTGCCGTAGTCGGTCGTGAGCGTGACGTCGGCGCCGTCCTCGAGCCCCATGCCCATGTCGGCCTTGCCTTCCTTGGCGCCCATGTGCAGCTCACGGTCACCCCAGGGCGTGCCGGTCACGACGAGGTTCATGACCATGTTCTGGTGCGACGGAGCGTCGGCGCCGTGCTCGGCCATGAGCTCTTGGAGCTTGGTGAACCAGTCGTCGGACAGGAACTCGTGCTTCGACACCGGGGCCTCCTGAGGCGGGAACGCTGGGAACCGGGACCTTATCGACGGCTCCGCCGGTCCGTCGACCACGGTCGCCTCCCCGTCCGCCGCCCGTGTTCGGCGCCACGGATCCGGGGTACCGGCCGAACATGGCGCGGCCAGACCCCCCGTCCGAGCACGTGGCCGACGGCCCGACGGTGCTGTCGGTCCGGGGGGTCACACACCGCTTCGGGGACCGCCCGGTGCTCGACGCCGTCGACCTCGACGTGCAGCCGGGACGCGTCGTCGGCCTCCTGGGCCCGAACGGCGCCGGCAAG
Source organism: uncultured Acidimicrobiia bacterium (assembly GCA_963756815.1). GTDB lineage: Bacteria > Actinomycetota > Acidimicrobiia > IMCC26256 > JAENVU01 > JAENVU01. Next base: position 164,276 of record CAVWPR010000005.1, on the reverse strand, counting down.
ACGACCCTGATGCGCATCGTGTTCGGCGTCATCGAGCCCGACGCGGGCTGCGTGACCTGGCGGGGCCGACCTGCGACCGACGCCGACCACCGGTCCTGGGGGTACATGCCGCAGGAGCGGGGCCTCTACCGCGACATGCGGGTCGAGGACCAGCTGGTGTGGCTGGGCCGGCTGCACGGCCTCGATCGTGACCGCAGCCGAGCCCGGACCAGCAGCCTGCTCGAGCAGCTGGGCCTGCTCGACCGGCGCCGCGATGCGATCAAGGAGCTCTCCGGCGGAATGGTGCAGCGGATCCAGCTCGCGGCCGCGATGGTGCACGAGCCCGACGTGCTCGTCCTCGACGAGCCGTACGCCGGTCTCGATCCGAACGCGGTCGAATTCCTCTCCGCCGTCGTGCTCGACCACGCCGCGTCCGGCCACCACGTCGTGCTGTCGAGTCATCAGCTCGATCTCGTGGAGGACGTCTGCGAGGAGATCTTCATGCTGGATCGCGGTCGAATCGTGCTGTCGGGTCGCGTGGCCGATCTGAAGGCCGCCAGTCCCGACCGCTACCTGCGCGTCGATGCCGGAGTGGCGCCGGACTGGCTCACCGGGACCGCCGCGGTCGTCACCGATCGGTCGCCGGCCGGGAGCCGGATCCGTCTCGACGTCGGCGCGGACGCGGGGACGGTGCTCGACCGGGTGCGCGACCGCGCCGCCGTGCGCGACTTCGGCGTCGAGACGCCGTCGTTGTCCGAGCTCTTCCTCGCGGCTTCGGCGCACGACGCCGAGGCCGACCTGGTGACGGGTGTCGCACCGTGAGGCCCGAAGGCCGCGCGCTGCGTCTCGTCATCGGGCGCGAGGTGCGCGAGGCGCTCCGCCGGAAGGCGGTGTGGGTCGCGGCCGTGCTCGCGCTCCTCGCCACGACGGCCCTCGTGGTGGTGCCGTCGCTCGTCGGGTCCGACGCCGGTCGCACCGTGGTCGTCGTGGGCGAGCGCGGTCCGGGGCTGGCCAAGGCGCTCCGCGCCGGTGGCGCGGTGGTCGGCCTGGACATCCGGCTCGAATCGATGGACCGAGCGACCGCCGCACGCCGGGCGGTGCGTTCGTCCGACGCCGATCTCGCGATCCTCTCGGTCGAGCCGGCGGTGATCGTCGCCCGCCACGCCGACGACCGCGTGGTCGCGGTCGCCCGGCAGGCGCTCACCGTGGAGCACGCGACCGCGCGCCTGAAGGCGGACGGCGTGGACCGATCGGGGATCGCCGCTGCGCTGCGGCCGCCCCGCATCCACCTCCAGGAGGTCGAATCACATCGCGACGCGCGGTTCGGCGTCGCCGCCGTCGCGTCGCTCGGCGTGTACCTGCTGATCTTCATGGTCACGATGGCCGTGGCGAACGCGGTGGCGATCGAGAAGGCGAACCACGTGAGCGAGGTGCTGCTCGCGACGGTGCACCCGCCGGCACTGCTGCTCGGCAAGGTGATCGGCGTCGGCATCGTCGCGCTCGTCCCGTTCGCTGCGGGCGCGGTCCCCGTGATGATCCGGATCGCGAGCGGCGCGTCCGTCCCGCCGGACACCGGCACCGTCCTCGCGAGCAGCGCCGCGTTCTTCGTGGTCGGGGCGGCGCTCTACCTGCTCGCGGCCGCGGCCCTGGGTGCGCTCGTCGACCGACCCGAGGAGGTCGGCTCCGCGCTGAGCGGGCTCGGCGTGCTGCTGATCGGCTCGTACCTCGTCGGTCAGAGCGCGGCCGACTCCGCGCTCGGGCGAGTGCTGGCGTTCGTGCCCTTCAGCGCGCCGATGGTCGAGCCGGCTCGGCTCGCGTTGGGGGTCTCGTCGCCCCTCGAGGTCGCGCTGTCGCTCGCCCTGGCGCTGGTCGGGGTCGCACTGGTGCTGCGGGCGGCGCTCGTGGTGTACCGGCGGGCGATCGTGCGGACGGGTGCGCGCGTCCACCTGCGGGAGGTGCTGCGCACGCGTCCGGCGTGACCGGGCCGTCGTCGGCGCGATCGGGCGAGACGTGTGCCGCGGCCGAGTACGTTCTCGCGCCATGGCGGATTCGACCCGCGTGGAGCGCATCGATGCGCACGAACGCAATCACAAGTGGCAGAGCCCGCCGCTCAAGATCGACATGTCGATCTGCATCAACTGCGACACGTGCATCCGGCACTGCCCGCCGCAGTTCGGTGCGATCTTCAACCACGGGATCGACGTCATCATCCTCCCGGAGCTGTGCTCCGGGTGCGGCAAGTGCCTGCCGCCCGTGTGCCCGGTCGACTGCATCGTGGAGGACCAAGCCTGGACGCCGTCGCCCGCCGACTGGTGGGAGTACCCGGGCCGCAAGGACGACCCGTACCGGTAGGCGCGGCGTGGGCACGGCCCGCCAACGCCTCGGAGGGGCGGGGAGGGCGTTTCCTAGACTCGCCCGTCGTGGCCGAACCCATCTCCCGTGCCGACGTCGAGCACGTCGCGAAGCTCGCGCGCCTCGCGCTCACCGACCATGAGATCGAGGATCTGACCGCGGAGCTCGGTTCGATCCTCGGTCACGCGGCCGACATCGAGGCGCTCGCGCTCGACGACGTCCCGCCCACCGCCCACCCGCTGCCCCTCGAGAACGTGCTCCGGGCCGACGAGGTGCGACCGACCCTGGACCGGGACGAGGTCCTGGCCGAGGCGCCGGCGGCGGAGAGTGGGCGCTTCCGGGTGCCCCGCATCCTGGGGGAGGCGCCGTGACCAGGGACGGCGACACCGCCCGCGACATCGCCGCCGCCGTGCGCACCGGCGCGCGCTCGGCCCGTTCGGTCGTGGAGGCCCACCTCGCGACGATCGACGCCCGCGAGGCCGAGATCCACGCGTGCAACACGGTGCTGCGCGACGAGGCGCTGGCCGCCGCCGACGCGGTCGACGCCGCGGTGGCGCGCGGCGAGGACCCCGGCCGGCTGGCCGGGGTGCCCGTGGCACTGAAGGACAACCTCTGCACACGCGGCATCCCCACGACCTGCTCGTCGAAGATCCTCGACGGCTGGCGGCCGCCGTACACGGCCACGGTCGTCCAGCACCTCACCGACGCGGGCGCGATCCCGATCGCCAAGACCAACCTCGACGAGTTCGCGATGGGATCGTCGACCGAGAACTCCGCGTTCGGCGTGACCCACAACCCCCATGACCTCGCCCGGGTCGCCGGTGGCTCGAGCGGCGGATCGGCGGCCGCGGTCGCGGCCGGCTTCGCGCCGCTCGGGCTCGGCTCGGACACGGGAGGCTCGATCCGCCAGCCGGCCGCGCTGTGCGGAGTGGTGGGGGTCAAGCCGACGTACGGGCGCGTCAGCCGGTACGGGCTCATCGCGTTCGCGTCGAGCCTCGACCAGATCGGACCGTTCGCGACGACCGTCGACGACGCGGCGTTGCTGCTCGAGACGATCTGGGGCCACGACCGCATGGACTCGACGTCGATCGTGGACGCACCCGCCGCGTTGGACGGCGGGGCCGACGTCGCCGGCCTGCGCGTGGGTGTGGTGTCCGAGCTCACCGACGTCGACGGCATCGACCCGCGGGTGCGCGCCGCGGTCGAGCAGGCGGCGGCCGCGCTCGAAGCCGCGGGTGCGAGTGTCGACCGCGTGTCGGTGCCGAGCTGCACCTTCGGACTGTCCGCCTATTACCTGATCGCGCCGGCGGAGGCGTCGTCGAATCTCGCCCGGTACGACGGCGTGCGGTACGGGCTGCGCGTCGACGGCGAGGACGTCGCCGAGATGAACGCCCGGACGCGCGACGTCGGCTTCGGCCCGGAGGTCAAGCGGCGGATCATGCTCGGGACCTACGCGCTCTCCGCCGGCTACTACGACGCGTATTACGGCAAGGCGCAGAAGGTGCGCACGCTGATCATCCGCGACTTCGTGGCCGCGTACGAGCGCTTCGACGTGCTGCTCTCGCCGACTGCGCCCACGGAGGCGTTCGCGATCGGCGAGAAGGCGAGCGACCCGCTGGCGATGTATCTCTCGGACGTCTGCACGATCCCCACGAACCTCGCCGGCCACGCGGCCATGAGCGTGCCGTTCGGGACCGGCGCCGGCGGCCTGCCGATCGGGGTCCAGGTGCTCGCGCCGGCGCTGGGCGAGCCGGTGATGTTCCGCGCCGCGCGTGCCCTCGAGGCCTCGGCGCCGTGACGACGACCTCGGAGGTCGTGCGACCGGTCAAGAGGTCCGAGCCGGAGCGCAGCGGAGGCGAGCAGTCCGGGAGCGTCCCGAGCCGGATGCGCTGGACCGGATCGAGCGGACGGACCGACTTACAGGAAGAAGTGCGTGAGGGCGCGGTTGAAGGTGTCGGCCGCCTCCCACTGGAGGAAGTGCCCGGCCCCTGGGACGACGAACGGCCCGATGCACTCGGTGAACGCCACCGCGCACCGGTCGGGGAAGCTCCTCGGCACCACGTGGTCCTCCGGACCGTAGAGCACGAGCGTCGGCGTCGGGTTGGTCTCCAGGAACCGGGCCATGTCCTTCATCGGGCGGTTCCCGGTCGCGCTCTCGTACAGCGAGATGCTCGCCCGGAAATGGTCCGCGTCGCCGAACGGCTCGGTCATGAACGACACGTCGTCACCGGTGAACGCGGTCGGCGAGCCCCAGAGCCGGTGGCCGTACATCCCGGCCACGTACGCCCGTCGACGCGCCGGCGTGTCGAGCTCGGCCGCGAGGCCGTCGGCGTCGGTGGCCTGGCGGAGGAAGTAGTCGGCGGTGGCGCGGAACGCGCGGTCGGTGTCGGGCGGGATGCCCGCCGCCTCGTACTCGCCGTTCAGGAGCACCGGCGCGACGGTGTTGAAGAAGCACAGCTTCGGGACGAGCCCCGGGTGGCGCAGCGAGAGGTCGTAGACGATCGGGCCGCCGGCGTCGCCGCCCGCCGCGAAGCAGGTGGCGTGACCGAGCTCGTCGTGCACGAGCGCGTGCAGGTCGATCGCGAACGCGGCGACGTCGTAGTGGCCGTCGGGCGCGAGCTCGCTGTCGCCGAAGCCGCGCAGATCCGGGGCGATCACCTCGAAGCCGGCCGCGACGAGTGGCTCGACGTTGCGCCACCAGATGCGGCGCGTCTCGGGCCAGCCGTGCACGAGCAACAGCGGCACGCCGCCGACCCCTTCCCGCAGGTAGGCGAGCGTCGCACCGGTCGAGAGGGTGGCGCGGTGCATCGCGAACCGGGCGGTATCGAGAGCGTCGGGCACGAATGGAGTTTGGCATGAGCGAGCGGAGTGCATACGGATCCGCATCGACGCGGCAGCGCAGCGAGGCCCGAGCGGCCCGCTCCGGAGGAAGCGGAAGCGGAGCTGGACCGAGTACGAAGCCGTGATGGGGCTCGAGGTGCACGTCGAGCTCGCCACCGCCACGAAGCTCTTCTGTGGCTGCCCGAACGAGTTCGGCGCCGAGCCGAACACCCACGTGTGCCCGGTGTGCCTCGGGCTGCCGGGCTCGCTGCCCGTCCTCAACGAGAAGGTCGTGGAGTTCGCGCTGCGACTCGGCGAGGCGTTCCACTTCGACGTGCCGGAGCGCTCGATCTTCCACCGGAAGAACTACTTCTATCCGGACATGCCCAAGGACTTCCAGACCTCGCAGTACGACGCGCCGATCTGTGTCGACGGTTGGCTCGAGGTCGACGGCGCGCGCATCCGCATCGAGCGCGCGCACATGGAGGAGGACACCGGGAAGACCACGCACGTCGGTGGAGGCGGACGTATCCACGACGCCGACCACTCGCTCGTCGACTACAACCGGGCCGGCGTGCCGCTCATGGAGATCGTGAGCCGGCCCGACATCCGCAGCGCCGAGCAGGCCAAGGGCTACGTCACGGAGCTGCGCGCGGTGCTCGAGGCCATCGGCGTCTCCGACGTGAAGATGGAGGAGGGCTCGATGCGCGTCGACGCGAACGTGTCGGTGCGCCCGGCCGGCTCGGAGACGCTCGGGACGCGCGCCGAGATCAAGAACATGAACTCGGTGCGGTCGCTCGGGCGCGCGATCGACTACGAGATCGCCCGCCAGATCGAGACGGTCGAGTCCGGGGGCCGTGTCGTGCAGGAGACCCGCCACTGGGACGAGGGTGCGGGCATCACGCACGGGATGCGGTCCAAGGAGGGCTCCGAGGACTACCGCTACTTCCCCGAGCCCGACCTCGTGCCGGTCGCGCCCACCGCCGCGATGCGTGACGCGGCCCGCGCCGCGGTCGGTGAGCTGCCGGCGGCGCGGCGCGCGCGGTTCGTCGACGAGTGGGGCGTCAGCGAGACCGACGCCCGGACGCTGCTCGAGAGCCCCGGTCTGGCCGACTACGCGGAGGACGCGGTGCGCGCGGGTGCGCCGGGCAAGGACGTCACCAACTGGCTGGCGGGCGAGGTGCTCGGTCACCTGAACGAGACCGGACTCTCACCCGCCGTCCTGCCGTTCCCGCCCGACGCGCTGGCCGAGCTCGTCGGGCTGGTCGGTGACGGCACGCTCTCGCGCAACCTGGCCAAGGACGTGCTCGCCGAGGGCCTGCGCGACGGCAAGCGCCCGCGAGCGATCGTGGCGGACCGCGGCCTGGCGCAGGTGAGCGACGAGGGTGAGCTGGGCGCGCTCGTCGACGACGTGCTGGGAGCGAACGCCGCTGCGGTCGAGGAATACCGCAGCGGTGACGACAAGTTGCGCAAGAAGAAGCGGGGCTTCCTGATGGGTGAGGTCATGAAGGCCTCCAAGGGCTCGGGGAACCCGCAGGTGCTCAACCGACTGCTCGACGAGAGGCTCAGCTGATGGACATCCCCGACTTCGCCACGGACGAGGGCGTCGAGCGCGTGCTCGTGGTCGTCGCGCATCCCGACGACATCGACTTCGGCACCGCGGGCTCGGTCGCGACGTGGACCGATGCCGGCATCGAGGTCTCGTACTGCCTGGTGACGAGCGGCGAGGCCGGCGGCGACGACCGGTCCCTTCCGCGCCCGGACATGGCCGCACTCCGCGAGGAGGAGCAGACCAACGCGGCGAAGCAGGTGGGTGTCACCGACCTGTACTTCCTTCACCATCCCGACGGGCGCGTCGAGTACACGCTGGATCTGCGCCGTGACATCTCGCGCGTGATCCGACAGGTCCGACCGCAGCGCGTCGTGTCGATGTCGCCGGAGCGGAACTTCGATCGGGTCTACGCGAGCCACCCGGACCACCTCGCGGCCGGGCAGGCCACGATGGCCGCCGTGTACCCGGATTCGCGCAACCCGTTCGCGCACCCGGAGCTGCTCGACGAAGGGCTCGAACCGTGGACCGTGCCGCAGCTCTGGGTGCAGCTGCGGGGCGACGCGAACGTCTTCGTCGACACGACCGACGTCTTCGACCGCAAGCTCGCCGCGCTCTCGTCCCACGTGAGCCAGATCTCGGATCCCGCGTGGGTGGAGACGCTGCTGCGCGAATGGGGCGAGGCGAACGCGAAGGCGGCCGGTCTTGCCGAGGGCCGCCTCGCCGAGCTCTTCTACGCCGTCGACGCGCGCTGACGCGTGGTCGCCGCGCTCAGGCGACGAAGCTGAGGGACGTCACCGGCGCGAGGCCGTGACGGGTACGCGTCCACGTCACACCGGAGTCGTCCGACTCCCACACCTCGCCGGCCGCGGTGCCGAAGGCGGCCCGGTCGCCGAGCCCGTCGAGCGCGGCGGTGTCGATGTTGCCGGTCATCCAGTCGGTCACCCGCTCGAACGGGGTGTCGCCGTGGATCGACGTCCGGTAGACCGCGGCCCGCTTGCCGCGTGGTCCCTCGGACGCGCTGATGAGGATCGCCTCGTCGGGCACCGCGACGGCGCGGCAGTAGGTCGCTTCGAGCCCCTCCGCGTGGACTCGCCAGGACGTGCCGCCGTCGCGTGAGATGCACAGGCCGACGGCCGCGGCGGCAACGACGAGATCGCCGCGACCCCAGATCGATCGCACCTGGTGGACGTCGAAGTGGATGTCCATGGTCGGGGTCCACGAGCGGCCGGAGTCCTCGGACCGCGCGATTCCGCCCACGTGCACGTTGGCGAAGAGGACGTTGTCGGCCGTGCACGCGAGCGACCGGACCTCGGGCGGCCCGTGCCACGGCGTGTACCACTCGTCGCGGCCGGGCATGGTCTCGAACGCCTCGATGCGCGTGAGGCCGGTGGGTCCGAGGCGGAGCAGGTGGGCGCCCTCCGTGCCGACCACGAGCCCTCCGGGTGCGTCGACCGCGCAGCGCAGTCCCGGCGACTGACCGATCTCGTACCACCCGGCGTCACCGTGCCAGAAGAGGCGATGGTCGCCGACGATCAGCGCGTCGCCGAACACGCGGACCGGACCGTCAGCGGGCGCGCCGGAACCCGGGTCCACGAGTCCTGCCGCGGTGGCGATCCGCAGGTTCATGGTCGTCCGTCCGGTTCGGGCGCCTGCGAGCGCCCCTCGGCCATCGTGTCGACGCGGGAGCGGAACGCCTTGAGGACGTCCGTCCAGATGTCGGGATCGGACGCGTACGGCGCGTTGGTCGCGACGCGATCCACGAGCCCCGCGGTCCGCGTCGCGAGCTCGCGACCGCACTCGTCCGGTGTGCCGCGGACCGCCACGAGATCGAAGAGCTCGTCATCGACGAGCTCGAGCAGGCGCGACCAATCGTCCGATTTCGTCCGCGCGCGCAGCTCGGGCTGGAGCTCGCCGAGGCCGTGCCGCTCGAGGACGGGTCGGTATGCAGGCGTCGACGCGTAGAACGCGATCTGGGCGCGCGTCGCGAGCTCGGCGTCGGTGCGTGCGGCGTCGGTTCCGCCGGTCGCGACCATCACGGGCCAGGACAGGACGAAGTCGCGTGCACCGCCGCGCCGGCCGGTCCGCAGCACCGGGAGCGTCGTGCTCCGGAGGTAGTCGGGCGTGCTGAAGGGGTGCACGAAGAACCCGTCGGCGACCTCGCCGGCGACGGTGGTCATGGCCGGTCCGACCCCGGCCAGGAACAGGCGGGGCGGGCCCGTCGGCAGGGGCTCGGGGCAGAAGAACGGCGTGGTCAGCGTGTGGCGGTAGTAGGTCCCCTCGAAGCGCAGGGCCGTGCCGTGCTGCCACGTCGACCAGATCGCGCGCACCGCATCGACGAACTCGCGCATGCGCTGCGCCGGATCGGACGTCTTCACCGTAGGCCCGGTCCGCGTCGTGCCGGTCGCAGACTCGGTCGCCGGCCTCGTGACCGGAGCAGCGGTCGACCGCGCCCACGGCATCGAGAAGCGGCGTTCCACGTGTGCGCGGATCTGTGATCCGAGGCCGAGCACGGCGCGACCCGACGACGCGGCCTGGAGGTCCCATCCGGTGTGCGCGACGGTCATCGGACTGCGCGCGAACGCGATGGCCACGGCCGTCATGAGCGAGATGCGGTCCGTGTGCTCGGCGGCGAGCACGAGCGGCAGGAAGGGGTCGCGAGGCCCCTCGAACGTGTAGGCACCGTCGAAGCCGTCGGCCTCGATGCGGCGCGCCGCGACCGGAACGGCACGCAGGTCCGTCGCGACGAGCGGGGCGTCGAGCTTCACGCGGCCCATCTTCGCCGCCGCGACCGGACCGGGGACGTCAGGCGCGCTCGGTGCACCCCTCGAGGAGCGCTCCGAGCATCGATGCCTCCAGCCCTGCGGTGCGGCGCGGTTCGACCAGCGACTGGTGCTGCACGCCCTCGTGCGCGGCGATCACCATTCTCGTGAGGTCGCGCACCTCGAGGCCGGCGCGCATCCGGCGCCCCTCGTGTGCGAGCAGGGCGGTGATGAGCGCCGCCAGCTCGGACCGGAGGCGTTCGCGGTGTCGTCGCGAGCGCGCGTGCGACGTCGGCGCTGCGCAGGGCGTGGAGGAGGAACTCCGTGTTGAGCTGGAACCACTGACGAGGGGTGAGGGCATCGAACGAATCGAGGATCTCCGGCAGCCCGACCTGTCCCGACTCCACGATCTCGACGAGGGCCCGGACGCCGCCGACGATGCGCTTCGCCTCCCGGTCCCACAGCGCGAGGAACAGCTCCTCCTGGGAGGAGAAGTTGCTGTAGAAGGCGCCGCGCGTGAAGCCCGCAGCGAGGCAGAGGTCCTCCACGCTCGCCCCCTGGAAGCCGGTGGACGTGAAGACCTCGTACGCCGCAGCGATGAGTCGTTCCCGGGTGTTTGCCCTCGAACGCTTCGCGAGCGGTGCGCCTGCCGGTGCCACGTCCTTGACACTACCGATCGGTCCGTCCCGTCATTCGATACACCAATGCATCGAGCGGGGGAGTGGTGATGTGGACGTCTCGACGCGCGATCTACTCAGGGGATGCGGCCGCCGAGCGCAGATCCGCCCTGCTCCTGAGCCGACGGGTCAGCGGGCGAGCGGCTCGATCGGTCCCATCGACGCGAGGGTCTCGACGTACGGGCCGGGGTCGCCGGTCCAGATCAGGGCACGGAGCTGCGCCGCGGTCCGGCGGCCCGCGAACGCGCGCGCCAGCTCGTAGGGCGGCCCGGTGACGGTGGCGCCGGGCTCGCCCTCGGCGGAGAGCACGTGGGAGGCACCGACCTCGACCCGGAGCGGCGCAAGCCCTGCGGCCGACCAGCCACCGCCGACCATCGGCGCGTAGCCCTCGACAGCTGTCAGCTCGACGGCCGGATCGTTGCTGCCGGGGCGGTCCAGCGCACCGAGGAGGTCCTGCTCGTGGTTCCAAGCGTCGGCGACGCCCAGCGCCGCCATCTGGCCCCCGACGGCGCGCAGCGTGTCCTCGAACTGCGGCGCGGCCGCGCTCCATTCGGCGAGCATCTCGGCGATCGGCACGTCCCGCCGGGCCTCCACCTGCGCCGCGGTCCACGGCGGGCTGCCGACACCGTCCATCCGTCCGGCGAGCACGTCGGAGACCGACCCCACGAGGTGGGCGACGACGTCGTGCACGGTCCAGCCGGGACACGCATCGACGGGCGTGGCCGCCTGCTCCTCGGTCAGGCCGGTGGCGAGGGCCGTGATCCGCTCGCGGCACGAGCCGTACTGCTTCCCGTAGTCCGTCATGCCGGGCACGCTAGGAGATTCACCTCCGGGCTGCACCGGTCCGACGCGTACGCTGCGCACCATGAGCGGAGCGGGACACGATCCCGGAGCACGCCGATCGAACAGCGCAGCGGGGCCCGAGCGGCCCACGCCGAAGGCGTAGGAGCGGGAACGATGACGGACATGAAGCCGATGAGCTACGAGGTCACGCGCGGTATGGAGCGCGCTCCCGCGCGAGCGATGCTGCGCGCGGTCGGGATGACCGACGACGACTGGGGCAAGGCCCAGGTCGGCGTGGCGTCGAGCTGGAACGAGGTCACGCCCTGCAACCTCCCGCTCGACCGCCTGGCGAAGCGGGCCAAGGAGGGTGTGCGGCACGCGGGCGGCTTCCCGCTCGAGTTCATGACCATCGCGGTGAGCGACGGCATCTCGATGGGACACGAGGGGATGCGGGGCTCGCTCGTGAGCCGCGAGATCATCGCCGACTCCGTCGAGTGTGTGATGCACGCGGAGCGACTCGACGCACTCGTGACCTTCGCGGGCTGCGACAAGAGCCTGCCCGGGATGTTGATGGCGGCGGCGCGGCTCAACCTTCCGAGCGCGTTCCTCTACGGCGGGTCGATCATGCCGGGGCAGTACAAGGACCAGGCGCTCGACATCGTGAGCGTGTTCGAGGCGGTCGGCGCGTGCGCGGCCGGGACCCTCACCGAGAACGAGCTCGGAGAGATCGAGAAGCGGGCGTGTCCCACGGAAGGCTCGTGCGCCGGGATGTTCACGGCGAACACGATGGCGTCGGTCGGCGAGGCGCTCGGCATGTCACTGCCCGGCAGTGCGTCGCCGGCGGCCGTCGACCGCCGGCGGGACGATTTCGCCTTCGAGAGCGGGCGCGCCGTGATGACGCTCATCGAGCGCAACATCCGGGCGCGCGACATCATGACGAAGGACGCGTTCGAGAACGCGATCGCCGTGGTGATGGCACTGGGTGGTTCCACCAACGCGGTGCTGCACCTCCTCGCCATCGCCAACGAAGCGCGCGTCGAGCTCGAGCTCGACGACTTCAACCGGATCGGCGCCCGCGTCCCCCACATCGCCGACACCAAGCCGCACGGCAAGTACCACATGTTCGACATCGACCGGATCGGCGGGATCCCGGTGGTCATGCGCGAGCTGCTCGATGCCGGGCTGCTGCACGGTGACTGCATGACCGTCACCGGCAGGACCATGGCCGAGAACCTCGCCGAGCTCGACCCGCCGAAGCCGGACGGCGAGGTGGTGCACCCGCTCGACGCGGCGATCCACCCGCAGGGCGGGATCGCGATCCTGCGCGGCTCGATGGCGCCCAAGGGGTCCGTCGTGAAGGTCGCCGGGCTCGACGACCCGGTCTTCGACGGCACCGCGCGCGTCTTCGACGGCGAGGAGTTCGCGATGGAGGCGATCCTCGCCGGGAAGATCAACCCCGGCGACATCGTGGTGATCCGGTACGAGGGCCCGAAGGGTGGTCCGGGGATGCGCGAGATGCTCGCGGTCACCGGCGCGATGAAGGGCGCCGGCCGTGGCGCCGACGCCGCGCTCATCACCGACGGTCGCTTCAGCGGTGGCACGCACGGCTTCTGCGTCGGTCACGTCGCGCCCGAGGCCGTCGACGGCGGGCCCATCGCGTTCGTGCGCGACGGCGACCGCATCCTGATCGATGCCACCGAGCACACCATCGAGCTCATGGTCGACGCGGCCGAGCTCGAGGCGCGCAAGGCGGACTGGAAGCTGCCCGAGCCGCGCTACACGAGCGGCTTCCTCGCGAAGTACGCCAAGCTCGCCCAGGGCGCCGAGACCGGCGCGATCACGAACTTCTGACGCACCTCAGTCCGGCGAGGCGTCAGCGGGCGGGATCAGCGCCCGGATCGCGGGCAGGTCCGGGTTCGACGCGCGCACCGACCCGTCGAGGTAGAGCTCGTCGCCGTGGAAGATCCGGATGCGTTCCCGGTGGACGAGCGAGGCGCGGAAGGGTTCGGACGCGAGCCGCAGGCCGGACCGGTCGACCGCGCCCAGCAGGTCGGTCGGACCGAGCCGGAACCCCAGGCCGAAGACGATCAACCGCCGCTCGGTGACGCCGAGGATCCCGCCGGTCGACGGCAGGGAGATCGTCGCGACCCGTTCCATGAGCTGTTCGTTGCGAGCCGTCATCACCACCAGCGTGACGGCGCCGAGCACGGGGTCGCGCATCGGTCGGCCGTTGTCGGGGTCGGCGACCCGGATCGCGGCGAGGTAGGACTCGCCGGGCTCGAGTGCCCCGCCGGCGTGCTGCTCCAGCTCGGCGAGCGCGTTCCGGTCCATGCCCGCCTGTTTCGACGCGGCCCAGGACGGCCTTGAGGTTCGGCGGGTCAGTCCTCGCGTTGCTGGGCGGCGAAGATCGGTCGGTACGGCCCGGTCGGTGGGAGCAGGCACGGTCGGGGGTCGTGCCGGGCCCACCGTGGGGGGTTCCCCCGGATGAGCTCCTCACCGTGGGGCGAGCGGCGCACCAGATCCGTGGTCGACAGGGCGTCGGCCGCTGCGTACGTCTGGAGCAGGAGCGGTCGAGGACGGTCGGAGCGGTTCACCGCCGAGCCGTGCACCGTCCGGCAGCTGTGCACGGTGATCGTGCCCGCCGGGCCCACCGGGTAGGCCGCCCGCTCGACTTCCGCGTGCGCGACGTCGTCGTCCGCGAGTGCACCCACCCACCGGTCGCCGTCGTAGAGGTCGTACAGCGGGCCGTCGTGGCTGCCGGGGACGAACCCGACCTCACCCATGCCCGGCTCGACGTCTTCCAGGAACACGCCGATCGTCAGCAGGTCGTAGTTGGTGTGGGGCCAGAACTGGATGTCCTGGTGCCACTTCACCTCTTCCCCGCCGTGCGGTGCCTTGAAGTTCAGCTTCGAGTGGTGGAACTTCAGGTCGGGTCCGAGCAGCGCGACCGCGACGTCGACGATCGGCGACTGTGACGCGAACTCCCAGTACGTCTCGTGCAGGTCGGTGGGAGAGCTGAGCCGGCGGAGACGGGGGTCCGTGGCCGAGTGCCCCGCGTCGAGATCGAACACCACGTTCGACTCGGTGAGCTCGCGCGACCGGTCGACGAACTCGGCGGTGACGGCACGCAACCGGCCCAGCCACGCGTCGTCGACGAACCCCTCGACCGCGAGCCACCCCTCGCGCGCGGTACCGGTTCCGTTGGGAGTCGCTCAGCACGGCCGACATCTTGGCCGCTGACGCGGGCCTGGCGTCAGTCTGCGGTCGGGAACAGCTTCCTGAGCGAGTCGAGATCCGGGTTGTGTGCGGAGCACACCGCGTCCAGCACGATCCGGTCACCGTCGAGGAACCGGACCCGTGACTTCTTCACGAGACCGACCCGGTACACCCCGGTGGCGAGGGTGATGCCGTCCCGGTCGACCGCGCCGAGCAGCTCGGTCGGGTGGAGGCCGAAGCCGGACGCGAACACGAGGACGCGCTCGCCCGTCACGCCGACGTACGCGCCGGCGCCGGTGATCGGGATGGCCGCTTCCGCCTGGCGCCGCTTCTGGTCGCGCAGCTGCAGCACCGACCCGATGGCGACGCCGTACGCCGCGTCACGCGACGTGCGTCCGTCCTCGGGCACCTCCACCCGCATGCCGACGAGGAACTCCTCACCGGGCCGGAGCGAGGACGAGACGTGCTGCTGCAGGGAGGCGAGCGGTGTGGCGGTCATCCATGCGTGGTCGGCACCTCTTCGGACCCGCTTGAGCGCGTCTGCCACGATGCGCCCGTGCCGGAGATGCTGGAGGCCGAAGCCGCCCGAGCCCTGATCGCCGAGCGGGCGCTCGACCGCATGATCGAGAAGGTCCACGCGCCCGATGCGTGGTTCCTCAAGCGTGGGCTCACGCCGCGTGCGGCCCGCGCCGCACTCCCCGGTCTCCATCTCACGCACGCGCGCCGACGCGGCAAGCTCCTGCTGCTCGACACCGCTTCACCCGACGATGTGGACGGCCCGGTCATCGCGATGCACCTCGGCATGAGCGGCCGCGTGCTGATCGACGGCGACGCGGCCGGCGACCCACTGCTCTACGCCAGCAACGGCGACAACCCGGCGTGGCGCCGGTTCGGATGGAGGTTCGCCGACGGGGGCTCGCTCTACCTGCGCGACCCGCGCCGCCTCGGCGCCGTGGAGCTCGACCCCGACGAGGATCGCCTCGGGCCCGACGCCGCGACGGTCAGGTTGCCGTACCTGCGTGACCTGCTCGGCCGGAGCCGCGCGCCGGTGAAGGCGGTGCTCATGGACCAGTCGCGCGTCGCGGGGCTCGGCAACCTGCTCACCGACGAGGTGCTGTTCCGTGCCGGAGTCGATCCCGGCGCGGCCGCGAGCGTCGCTGACCGACGACGAGCTACGGGCGGTCGCCGCGCGCCGTCGGCACGACGATTCGCACGCTCGGCCGGCGGGGAGGCTCGCACACCGGCGACCACATGCCGGCCCGGGAGCCCGGCGCGGTCTGCCCGCGCGACGGTGCACCGATGCTGCGCCGGACCGTCGGCGGCCGCACCACGTACTCCTGCTCCCTGCACCAGCGGTAGGCGCGTCTACGCACCATGGCGCGCGTGCTCGGCGGCGAGTTCGGCGCGGCTCGACACCCCGAGCTTGGTGAAGACGTGGTTGAGGTGGGTCTTCACGGTGCTGCGGCTCATGAAGAGTCGTTCCGCGATCTCGGGGTTCGACAGCCCGTCGCCGACGAGCTCCACGACTTCGACCTCGGTCGGCGTGAGGCTGGGCCAGCCCGCGTCAGGGCGGAGCCGGGCCCCGCGGGACCGGAGCGCCTGGGTGATCGCGTCGTGCACGCGTACGCCGTCCGCGCTCGACACCCCGGCCGCGAACGCGTCCGGGTCGCTCGTGTGCTCGACCGCGGCCGCGTGCCAGGCGGCCTCGGCGAGCGGACGTCGCCCAGCCCCGTTCGTCTCGGGTGCGCGCCGACGAGCGTGTGCAGTCGTCCGGCGGTCGTCGCGTCGCCCCCGGCCGCCGACGCCCAGGCGAGGACGTCGAGCGCCTGCACCTCGTGGATCGCGTAGCCCCGGCCCTGCCAGTCGGTCAGTGCCCGGCGTACGGCGTCGGCACCGGCGCCGGGTCACCCGACTGCAGGGCGCTGATGGCCTCGAACATCGACGCGAGCCCGGAGAAGCACGGGTCCTCCAGCTGGAGCGCGAGCTCGGCCATACGCCCGATCGGGCCGGTCGCGGTCGCGTCGGCGCATCAGGTCGGAGATCACGACGTCCTCCAGCTCCCACTCCTCGCCCACCGCGATCGCCTCGTCGGCGTAGACGGCGAGCAGCGGCTGCAGCTCGTCGGCGGCGTCCCAGTCGCCGCCCCACGAGGCCGCGGCCTTCACGAGCGCCATGTCGAGGAAGCCCAGCGCCACGGTCGATGCGCCCCGCGCCGCGAGCGCGGCCCGGCGTGCCGTCGAGCAGCGCGACGGCGTCCTCGACGTCGCCGCCGCGTAGCTGCTGCTCGGCGAGGTACGCGACCGCCCACCCGATGGTCAGGGGTTCGCCGCACTCGTCCGCCGCCGCGACCGCGCGGGCGGCGTCGTCGGCCCAGTCGGCGGCACCGGTCCGGCGGGCCATGCAGGTCGAGCGCGTTGTAGTGCCATGCGACGAAGAACGGGTTGTCCCCGTTGAAGCCGCCGTCGGCCACCGGGTCGAGCCACCGTCGCGCCTCGTCGTACCGGTTGACGTACAGGTAGGAGTAGCCGATCTTCTGCGCGATGTCCGCTGCCCCCCAGTGTGTCGCCGGCGGCCTCGGCGCGCTCGCGCGCGACCTCGAGGATCCGGGCGGCGGGCATGGGCGTGCTCAGCTGGGTGACGTCGGCCTGGAGGTCGAGACAGCGGGCGGTCCCGAGCGGGTCGCCGGCGCGCTCGGCGGCCTCCAGTCCCGCGGTCGCGAGGTCGTACGCCTCGTCGAAGTTGCCGAAATAGAAGTTCAGGTAGCCGCGGGCCCACAGCACCCGGCCGGCGATCGCCGACCCCGCATCTGCGAGGCGGGCGGCGGCCAGCCCCAACCAGTGGTCGCCCTGGGTGAACCCGGCGGTCTGGTGCCAGAACAGCGTGAGATCGAACGCCAAGGTTGCGAGCAGCTCCGGATCCGGCCGGGTCGCGGCGTGCTCCAGCGCGACCCGGAGGTTCTCGGCTTCGCGTTCGAGGACGGGACGGGCCGCGCGCTGCGCGCCGGTCTCGAGGTCCGGAGCCAGCCGCCGCGCGAGATCCGCGAAGTGCGTCAGGTGCCGGTCGAGCACGGCATCGCCGTCGCCGCTCTCGTCGAGCCGGGCGCGGGCGTACTGCTTGATGCTCTCGAGCAGCCGGTAGCGGTCGGCCGGACCCTCGTCGTCGAGGATCACGAGCGAGCGGTCGACGAGGTTCCCGAGCAGGTCGAGCACCGCATACTCGTCCAGCGGGTCGAACGAGCAGACGGTCTCCGCCGCGTCGAGGTCGAAGCCGCCGCTGAAGCGGGCGAGGCGACGCAGGAGCACCCGCTCGTCGTCGGCGAGGAGCTGGTGGCTCCACTCGATCGACTCGTAGAGCGTCTGCTGGCGGGGCAGGAGCGTGGTGCTGCCGCCGCGCAGCAGCCGGAAGCGGTCGTCGAGGCCCTCGGCGATGCGACCCACCGAGATGCTCCGGACCCGGGCGGCGGCGAGCTCGATGGCGAGGGGATGCCGTCGAGCTGCCCACAGATCTTCGCGACGTGCGGCGCGTTCTCGTTGTCGACGGTGAAGTTCGGGCGCGCCCGGACGGCCCGGTCGATGAAGAGGCGCACCGCGTCGAACTGCTCGAGCGACTCGACGCTCATCGTCTCGCCGGCGTGCGGCGAGCGCAGCGAGGGGACCCGCCAGGTCACCTCACCCGGCACGTTCAGCGGCTGGCGGCTCGTGGTCATGATCTGGAGCGGCGGACAGCCCCGCAGGAGGGTCTCGACGAGCGTGGCGCACTCGTCCAGCAGGTGCTCGCAGTTGTCGATGACCACGAGCGCGTGCTGGTCCGCCAGCCGTCCGACCAGCGCGTCGAGCAGCGATCCGCCCGCCGTGTCGCGGACGTTGAGCACGGCGGCGAGCGCGGCGACCACGGAGCTGGTCTCGCCGAGCGGTGCCAGCTCCACGTACCAGATGCCGTCGGCGTGCCGCTCGATGCGGTCGGTCGCGGCCTCGAGCGCGAGGCGCGTCTTGCCGCACCCGCCCGATCCGGTGACGGTGAGCAGGCGGGTGTCGTCGAGCAGCGCGTGCAGCTGCGCGAGCTCGGCCTCGCGGCCGATGAACGGCGTGAGCTGGGTGGGCAGGTTGTTGGTGACGCTGTCGGGACCGCGCAGCGGTGGGAACTCGGCTCCGAGGTCGGGGTGGAGGAGCTGGAGCACGGGCTCGGGCCGGCCGAGGCCCTTGAGCCGGTACGCGCCGAGGTCGAGCCAATCGGCGCCCGCCGGCAACGCGTCGCCGACGAGGTCGACGCACTGGCGTGATGCGATCACCTGACCACCGTGGGCCAGCGCGCGGAGGCGCGCCGTTCGGATGATGGTCTCGCCCGCGTAGTTGCCGAGATCGCGCAGCTTCGCCTCGCCGGTGTGCAGCGCCATGCGGACGTCGACCTCGACCTCGTCGGGCCAAGGCTCCGCGGCGAGCGAACGTTGCGCGGCCAGCGCGGCGGCGACGGCGTCGGACCCGGCGCGGAACGCCGCGACGATGCTGTCGCCCTCACCCTGCTCGACCGGGAGCGCGCCGCCGTGGTCGGTGACGGCCGCGTGCAGGATCTCGTAGTGCCGGGCCATCACCCCGGTCATCACCTCGGGTGAGCGTTCCCACATCGGCGTCGAGTCGGCGACGTCGGTGAGCAGGAACGTCACGACTCCGGTCGGGAGCGTGCTGAGCGGCTGCGGTGCGGTCATGGTCCTGCCTCCTCCGGCAGTGTGGCGCGCTCGTCAGGGTCAGTCGAGGACGGCGATGGCGTCGACCTCGAAGCGCTGCCCGGGGTGGAACAGCGCGCTCACGCCGACGAGCGTCGAGGTCGGGCTCGGGAACGCCTCGCCGAACACCTCGAATGCGGCGCCGTAGATCGCGTCCATCGCCGCGGCATCGAAGTCGACGACATAGAACGTCAACCGGGCGACGTCGTCACCGGTCGCGCAGACTGCGTCGAGGCAGGTCTGCAGGTTGGTGAACACGGCCACGGCCTGGGCGTGGAGGTCGCCGTCGCCGATCAGCGTCCCGTCCTGGGTCAGCGGTGTCTGGCCGGAGATGTAGACGTGCCGGCGGCCGGTGGCGACCACGATCTGGGTGAGTCCCGGGACTTCGAGGAGGCCCGGCGGTTGCAGGTGGGTGAGTGTCATGGGGCCATTCTGCGGAGGACACCGCCGGGGAACATCGGCCAGGTGGTCGATATCCGCGACCTCAGGGCGCGACGACGCCCGGGCGGTGGACCACCCGGGCGTCGGCGTCCGTGGTTCGTGGGGTTCAGCCGGTGATCGCGTCCAGCGTCTCCGAGGAGGGCGCGAAGTAGAACGATCCCGACGCCGGCGTCGAGTAGTCGGTGATCGCGTCCCGGGCCTGGCCGTTCATGCCGTACATGGCCTCCATGCGCTCGCGCATCGGCGCCTGCGTCTTGCAGAAGCCCATGAAGTAGAGGCCGATGGTGCCGTCGTGGAACGCGTACGGCGTGGACCGCCGCACCATCTCGCCCCGCTTGGCGGTGGAGTCGTCGCCCGTGGTGCCCTCGCGGAGCTCGACGTGGGCGAGGTGCGAGGTCGGCACCTGCGTCGCGAGCTTGGTGGAGTCGGCCTTCGTGCGGCCGAAGACGTTCTCCTGGTCGTCGAGCGACAGGCCGTTGAAGTAGTCGAGGTCGTGCACCCAACGTTGCGCGATGCAGAAGGAGCCGCCCGCGCCCTTCTCGCCGTCGGGGACGATGCCGCGGTCGTACTGGTCCTCGGGCTCCGGGTTGCCCGTGCCGTCGATGAAGCCGGTGAGGTCGAGGCTGTTGCGGTAGATGAACGTCGGCGTCTCACGGGCGACGGTCATGTGTCCGGCGACGGCGTTGCGGAACTTCCACTGGGTCTCCCAGCAGAGGTCCTTGTCGGCCGAGTGGACCCACAGGAGGAGCTCCTCCTGCGTGCCCTTCGCGACCTTGCCGTCGGGCGACTCGTAGCCGGGGTACTCCTGGAAGTCGTCGGGCACGTCGTCGGTGAGGTCGGCGAGGAGCGTGGGGCCGAACAGGATGCACACGTTGATCGGCACGGTGACGCCGGTCTCGGAGCCTGCGGCCCGGGCGTCGGCGATCGCCTTCTTGATCACGCCGAGGTCGGCGCCCTCGGTGCGGCTCATGTGGGTGTACCACTGGTACTTCTCGAGGTTGGTCAGGATCGCGTGCTGCGGGTTGGCCATGTGTTCACGTCTCCACACTGTTCGCTTCCGGGGAAGCCCTTTCCTAGCGCACCGCGCGCCAAGATGCATCCGGTCGCGGTGCGAGAACCGGGGCCGGCATGCGGCAGCATCACGGCTCGGGTCGTCGGCCCGTCCGGGCGAGGGGACGACATGGATGCGATGGAGCCCGGGCCGGCGGTCACCGGCCTGGTCGGCGTGTACGACGCCGACGGTGGTGCCGCCGGCGAGCTGCGCTACGTCGTCGGGCACCTGCTCGGGCGGGCCGAGTGCTCGTTGTGCGACATCACCCACGGTCGGGTGCGCCGGAAGTCGGCGTTCGACGCGATGCGCGACCGCCTCGGTGTCCCGTTCTCGCTGGTGCACCGCAACGAGCGCGACCTCGACGTCGCCACCGCCACCGGGGCCGCACTGCCGTCGGTGCTCGCCATCGCCGGCGACCAGCTGGTGGTGCTGCTCGGGCGCGACGAGCTGCGGGCGTGCGACGGAGACGTCGACCGGTTCGAGACCCTCCTGCGCGACGCCGTGTCGGCTCGGGGGCTCACGCTCGGCTGACGGCGGAGGTCGGCGCCGACCGGGTGCCCCGCCGCGGTCGTGAATCCGGTCTACCGCGGCGGTGCGAACGGGCGGTTGCCGAAGTGGTCGAGGTGGACGACGTCGCCGATCGGTGTCCGCTGCGTCGGGCCGTAGCGGCCTTTCGCCCAGCCGATCGGGATGATGCAGACCGGCTGCACCGCGTGCGGCAGGCCGAGGATCTTGCGGATCGACGGGATCCACCAGATCGGCAGCGTCTGCAGCGACGCGCCGAGCCCGACCGCGCGGCACGCGAGCAGGAGGTTCTGCACCGCGGGATAGACCGATCCGTAGAACGACGACACGCGGATCTGCGGCCGCCCGGTGGGGCGGTGATTCGTGTTCTTGCGGTAGCAGGGGATGACGAGGACCGGGATCTCGGCGAAGTGCTCGGCCTGCCACTGGCCGGGCGCCATGTTGCGCAGCGCCTGCGCGTCGCCCTTCGCCTGGCGGGTGACGATCGGGTTGAAGAGCCGGTAGAGCCGCCGGTACACCGCGCCGATGCGGGCCTTCTGCTCGGGGTCCTCCACCACGACGTACGTCCAGTCCTGCGTGTTCGAGCTCGTCGGCGCCTTGAGCGAGAGCTCCAGCAGCCGCAGCAGGAGGTCGTGGTCGACCGGCCGGCTGGTGTCGAGCCGCCGCACCGCGCGTTGGGTCTCCATCGCGTCGACCAGCGGCATGCGCAGGCGCGCCGCGATCTCGGCCGGATCGCTCGTGGGCGGTGGGGTCTCGGTCATCGCGGGAGCGTAGGACCGGACGCCGGGTCAGACGTTGAAGCGGAACTCCACGACGTCGCCGTCGGCCATGACGTAGTCCTTGCCCTCGATGCGCACCTTGCCGCGGGCCTTGGCCTCGGCCATCGAGCCCGCGTCGACGAGCTCGTCGTAGCTCACGACCTCGGCCTTGATGAACCCGCGCTCGAAGTCGGTGTGGATGACACCCGCCGCCTGCGGCGCGGTCCAGCCCTGGTGGATCGTCCACGCGCGCGACTCCATCGGGCCGGCGGTCAGGAACGTCTGGAGCCCGAGCGTGTGGAAGCCGACACGCGCGAGCTGGTCCATGCCGGGTTCGGTCTGTCCGACGCTCGCGAGGAGCTCGGCCGCGTCGTCGTCGTCGAGCTCGAGCAGCTCGGCCTCGAGCTTGGCGTTGAGGAACACGGCGTCGGCGGGCGCGACGAGCGCGCGGAGCTCGGCCTGGCGGTCGCGGTCGGTGAGGCCGTCCTCGTCGACGTTGAAGACGTAGATGAACGGCTTGGCGGTCATGAGCGAGAGCTCGCGTAGGAGCGACACGTCGATGCCGGCGGCCCCGGCGCCGGCGTGCAGCGTGGTCCCGGCCTCGAGCAGCTCCTGGGCGGCGCGCGCCGCGTCGAGGACCTTGGCGTCGATCTTCTTTCCCTTCAGCTCCCGCTCCATCCGCGGGACGGCCTTCTCCAGGGTCTGGAGATCGGCGAGCATCAACTCCGTGCTGATGACCTCGATGTCGTCGGCGGGATCGACCGTGCCCGAGACGTGGATCACGTCGTCGTCGGCGAAGACCCGCACCACCTGACAGATCGCGTCGGCCTCACGGATGTTGGCGAGGAACTTGTTGCCGAGGCCCTCGCCCTCGCTCGCACCTTTCACGATCCCGGCGATGTCGACGAACGACACCGTCGCGGGGACGATCTGCTTGCTCTCGAAGATCTTCGCCAGGACGTCGAGGCGGGGATCGGGGAGCGGGACGACGCCCACGTTCGGCTCGATCGTCGCGAAGGGGTAGTTGGCCGCGAGTGCCTCGGCCTTCGTGAGCGCGTTGAAGAGCGTCGACTTGCCGACGTTGGGGAGTCCGGCGATTCCGATCGTGAGGGCCATCGCCGGCGAACCTACCGTCCGGCCACAGACCCGGAAGAAGTGCTGCCCGACGGGGCGCGGGGCGTCAGGTGGTGGCCGCGCGCCGGTTGGCCCAGGCCCGGGCGAGCGAATACACGCCGTACGCCGCGAGGCCGAGCGCGATGACCAGCACCAGGAACTCGCCGTACGGCTCGTCGAGTGTCCGCTTGAGGGCGCCGTCGATCCCGACGGATTCGGTCGGGTCGAAGTCGATCGCCGCGACCAGCACGAACCCGCCGATGATGACGTTCACGACACCCCGGGCGGCGTAGCCGAACGCACCGAGCTTCTCGACGAACCCCGGCTCGCGCGGCGCGGCCTCGTCCATGCTCGCCTGGTCGTGGCGTTTGCCCATGCAGACCTTCACGATCATCACGATCCCGGTGATCGCGATGGCGAGGCCCATCGCCCCGACGAGCAGCTGTCCGCCGGGCCAGCCGAGGACCTTCGCCGTCCAGGTCTGCGACTTCTGCGAGCTGCCCGACCCGGAGCTCCCCGACACGAGGATGCTGATGGTCGCGACGGTGAGCGACACGTACAGGGCGGCCCGTCCGACGTCGGCCAGGCGCCGCTTCGGGTGCGCGTCGTCGGCCTCTCCGGCGGTCAGCGCATCGTGGACGTTCAGCAGGGCGAGCGCGACGAACCCGAGGACGAGGAGCACGAGCATCACCGCGCCCGGGGTGGACCCGGCGAACTGGTGCAGCGCGCCGCGGGAGTCGGCGTGCTCGCCGGACCTCCCGATCGTCAATTGGACGGCGGTGATGCCGAGCAGCACGTACAGGACGCCGCGGGCGACCAGGCCCGCCAGCGCCAGCTTCGGTCGGTGCTGCTCGGTCTCGCTCGCGAGGCGGGCGCCGGCATCTCGCGAACTCGTGATGGAGGTCATGGCCCCGGCGTGCCCGCTCGCGCCGTGGTTCATGCACGCGTCGCGTCAGGTCTCGGCGGTGAGGCGCTCGCAGGCGGACCAGAGCCTTGCGGCGAGGGCGTCGTCGCGGGCTGCGTTCGAGAGCCGGTCGTCGGTCCGCCGGCTCTTCGCCCAGTAGCAACCGGTGACACCCTCGACCGACGGGTCGGTCGCCACGAACACCGAGGTGCTCGCACCCTGCTCCGCCGTCGTCTCGGCTCGCGCTCCTCCGGCGCACGTGGCGGCGTCCCGACGGGTTCGAGCTCCCGGTGTTCGTCGTCGTGGAGCTCGACGACGACGGTCGGTACGCGGCGAACGTCATGTTCGATCCCGACGACGACGTCGGCGCGATCGCGGAGCTCGAGCAGCGGCATCTCGCCGGGCTCGAACCGCCGCCGGACCCCTTCTAGCACGTGTGCTACTCTGCAGAGATGGATCGAGTGGGCCTGCGAGAGCTGCGCCAGGACGCGTCCGACCTGGTCCGTCGGGTCGAACAGGGCGAGGAGATCGAGATCACGGTCGCGGGTCGCCCGGCCGCTCGCCTCGTCGGCGCCGAACCCCGCCGTTGGCAGCGGTGGGCGGCTGTCGCCGACCTGTTCGCCGGCCCCGCGGACACGGCGTGGGACCACGACCGCGATCTCGTCGACCAGTCGATCCGCGACCCGTGGGAGCGCGCCGATGCGAGCGGTGCTTGACACGAGTGTCCTCATCGCGGCCGATGTCCCCGCACTCGACGGAGAGCTCGCGATCAGTGCGGCGTCGATCGCCGAGCTGCACTTCGGCGTGCTGGTCGCGAAGGACGACGCGGTGCGCGCGGAACGGCTCCGGCGACTGTCCCATCTGCAGCGCACGTTCGATCCGCTCCCGATCGACGACCGGGTCGCGGCGAGCTACGGGCTGCTGGCCAGTGCGATCACGCGATCGGGGCGCAGCCCTCGGTCACGCGTGATGGACCTGCTGATCGCGGCGACGGCTCACGCGCACGACGCGCGGCTGTACACCCGGAACGGTGCGGACCTCGCCGGTATCGACGAGCTGGTCGACATCGCCGCGATCTGACCGCCGGATCAGTCGGCAACGATCGCGGCGGCGAGGGCGATGCGGTGGTCCTTGGTCCACGGCGGACCGAGGCGCTCGCGTGGGGCACGCAGGACGTCGTCCGCCACCTGGGTCAGCACCGCCTTCGCGTCGTACCGGTGCACCGTCCATCCCCGCCGCTCCGCGACTCCGGCGAGCTCCTGGCGATACATGACTGCGTCGGCACGCGACTCGTACGGCGCGCGCCGGATCATCGCGAGGTCGGTGGGGAAGTCGTCCGGCCACGTCCGGAGCGCGATCGAACCGATGCGGGAATCGAGGGCGTCGAACGCGGCCGTCGCGCACCGCACGATCGACGCTCGCACCTCGGCGATGCGCGCCGTCAGCTCGGCATCGTCGAGCGAGGCCGCGTCGTAGTGGACCGGCGCCGGGGTCAGTCCAGGGTCCACGAGCTCGATCCGCCGCCGGTCGGCGACGGCGCCGTCGCGCGTGGCGGTCACCGCGACGGCCCAGCCGAAGTGGTCGAAGATCCCGAGCCGCATCCGGTCATTCTGCCGACGCGGTGGATGGCCGTGCGGTGAGCACGGCGACGAGCACGTCGACCAGGTTCGCGACGAACGCGTCGTGGCCGAGCGCCGGGCGCCGATGCCCGTGACGGTCGAGCTCGGCGGCGCGGTCGGCGAGCGCGCGCAGGAGGAAGCTCGTGGTCAGGTGGTGGCGCTCGGACCGGATGCGCGGGGGGAGCGGCGCGGTCGCCGGTTCGAGCAGACGGCTCACCCGGCGGAGGCTCGGGTTCGCTTGCACCGGCGGCGGCCCGGGAGCGTCCGACGGCTCGTCGACCAGGTGCTGCACGATCCGCAGGTACGCCCGCCCGCTCTCCGTCCGCAGGCACTCGGCGAGCGGCTCCACGAGGATGCGCATCGCCTCGTGCCGGCCGGGCGCTCGACCGCCGGCGGTCGCGGCGTCGAGCCGCGCCGAGCGAGCGGCGTCGACGGTCGCCATGTGGCGCTCGACGACCGCGGCGACCAGACCAGCGCGCGAGCCGAAGTGGTACTGCACCACCGACGCGTTCCGCTGCCCGGCCGCCTCGGTGATCTCGCGCAGGGACACGCCGCGGATGCCGCGTTCCGCGAACAGGCGCTCGGCGGTGTCGAGCAGACGCTCGCGCCCGTCGCGGGCGCGGGGCGGTGCGGGGCGGATTGACCGGGCCATGACCGCGGATGATAATGCGGTCGCATTATTCGGCGGGACGGCCGCCGAAGGGTGATCGGAGGCACGTGATGGAGCAGGACACCACGAAGATGGGGGCGGACGCGCTCGACGCGTCGCGGCGCGACTTCGACACGCGCGAGATCGCGCCGGGCGTGCACTTCCTCGCCGGGTTCGGGAACACCACGTACATCCTCGGCACCGACGGCGTGGCCGTGGTCGATCCCGGGCTGTTCACCAGCGGGCCGAAGGTCGTGAGCGAGCTCCGGGCGATCACCGACCTGCCGGTGCGGTACGTGATCTACACGCACGGTCACTACGACCACGCGTTCGGCACGCCCGCGCTGCTCGATGACGCCGCGGCGCGCGGGCACGACGCGCCCGACGTCGTCGGCCATGTGAACGTGGCGAAGCGCTTCGCCCGCTACGCCAAGACCGCGGGCCACCTCGCGCACACCTTCGACGCGCAGTTCGCGAGCTGGAGCCCGAACGGCGGCGACGTCGTGCGCAAGGCGCGCTACTGCCCGCCGACGATCGAGTACGAGGACCGTCTGCTGCTCGACGGGCTCGGCGGCCGGCCGATCGAGCTGCGCCACGGGCTCGGTGAGACCGACGACCACACCTGGGTGTGGATCCCCGACGTGAAGGTGATCGTCGGCGGCGACTTCATCGTGTCGTCGCTGCCGAACGCCGGCACGCCGTTCCGGGTGCAGCGCTACGTGCTCGAGTGGGCGGAGGCGCTCGAGGCGATGGCCGCGGTCGAGCCGGCCGCGATCGTCAGCGGGCACGGCGGCGTGTTCACCGACGACGCCACCGACATGCTGCTCACCACCTCACGCGCGCTGCGCTGGCTCGACACCGAGGTCGTCCGCCGCATCAACGAGGGGCAGTGGCAGGAGCAGATCCTGCACGAGGTCGAGCTGCCCGCCGATCTCGCCGAGAGCCAGTACCTCCAACCGCTCTACGGGTGCACGGCGTTCGCAGTGCGTGACCTGCTGCGCCGCTACATGGGGTGGTACGACGGCAACCCGTCGATGGTGTTCCCGTCGACCCGCGCCGAGATCGCACGTGAGGTCGTGCAGCTCGTCGGCGACACCGCGTCGATCCTCGCCCGGGCCGACGAGCTCGCGACGGGTGACGGAGCGGACCAGCAGCGGGCGCTGCACCTGGTCGACTTCGTGATCGACGCCGGCGGTGACGACGTCGCGGCCGCGCACCGGCGCAAGGCGGACCTCCTCGACGCGCGGGCGGCGGGAGAGCGCTCCTTCGTGGCCAGCAATGTCCTGAGGTCCGCCGCGACGTTGGAGCGCGCCGCGCTGGCCTGACCGCGTCGGCGCGTCAGTGCGCGCCGGTCAGCACCGGGAGCAGTGCCGCCGCGACCTCGGCCGGCCGCTCCTCGTGCGAGAACAGCCCGGCGTCGGGAATCACCTCGAGGCGGGCGTCGGCGAAGGTGTCGACCATCTCGCGCGCCCAGTCGACCGGGAAGAACGCGTCCTGCTCGCCCCACACGAGCTGCACCGGGACCTCGATCCGGTCGTGGAGATCCGCGAGCTCACGGACGTAGCGCGCGTCGAAGCTCTGCAGCAGCCGGATGGCGGCGTCGCGTCGCGCCGGAATCGTGTGGATCGGGCGGAGGAAGAACTCGTCGAACTCGCCGTCGAGCCGATGCGCGTCCGCGAACGCCTTGCCGAGCACGAGCGGGTTCCGGCGGACGCGCGGCTGCCCCATGATCCAGGCGAGGGTCGGCGCGACCCCCGGGAGGTGACGCATCATCAGGAACGCCTTGAAGCGCCAGTGCAGACCGTGTGGCTGCTCGGTGTCGACGAGGCCCCACGCCCGCACGCGGCCGTCGCCCGCGAGGGCGTGACGGGCGATCATGCCGCCGCTGTCGTGCCCGACGACGGCGATCTCGCCGACGCCGAGGAGATCCACGACCCGTCGCACGCTCTCGATGTGCCGGTCGACGGTGATCGGCGTGTCGGCGTCGAAGCGACTCGAACCGGCGCCGGGGAGGTCGATCACGTGGCAGGTGACGTGGTCGACGAGGTGCGGGAGCAGAGTGCGGAAGGTCGCGCCGCTCACCGGCCAGCCGTGGACGAACAGCACGTCGGGACCCTGCCCGACCGAGCGCAGCGCGACCTCGCCCGCGCCGACATCGAGGAAGCGGTCGGGCTCGCGTCGGAAGACGTCGGACGCAGCGGCGGTGGTGAGGGCGGGCATCGGTGACCTCCGGAGGTTTGTAGTGACCGCTACGAACGGTAATCGCAGTGGTCACTACAATCAAGCGGGCCATGGGTCACAAGCACAGTCGCGACGAGATCCTCGCCGGTGCGCTCGCGGTGGCCTTCGAGGACGGGCTCGGCGGCCTCACGTTCGGGCGGGTGGCGAAGCACCTCGGCGTGAGCGACCGCGTCGTCGTCTACTACTTCCCGTCGAAGGACGACCTCGTCGGCGACGTCCTGGTCGCGATGGGCCTGCAGCTGCAGGAGACGCTCGCCGCCGCGTTCACGACGCCGGCCGACGACCACCTCGACCTGCTGCGGCGGGCCTGGCCCGTCCTCTCGCGTGACGAGTCCGAGGCGGTGTTCGCCCTGTTCTTCGAAGCGGCCGGGCTCTCGGCCACCGGCCGCGAGCCGTACCGCACGCTCGTCCCGCAGCTGGTCGACGCCTGGATCGACTGGACGAGCGGGTTCGTGCGGGGTACCCCGGCGCGGCGGCGTACCGAGGCCGAGGCCGCGGTCGTGCTGGTCGACGGCCTGCTGCTCCTCCGCCAGATGGCCGGTCCGGAGGCCGCGCACCGGGCGGCGCGCACGCTCGGTGTCCGGGGTCGCCACTGATTCGGGTCCGCCCGGGCCCGTGGTCACACCGGCCGCGTACCGTCCGTGCATCCGAGTGGAGGGCGCGGCGTGACCATCACGGACGAGGACGTGTTCTGGGATCTCGTCGACGAGCTGCGGGAGGACAACCAGCGCGTCGAGGAGGGCACGATCATGGGCGGCCGCTGCGCGCGCGTCTCGGGCGAGTTCCTCGCACTCGTCGACTTCAAGGGCTCCGGTCTCGTCGTCAAGCTCCCCGCCGACCGGGTCGCCGAGCTGATCGCGGCCGGCCACGGCGAGCCGTTCGCGCCCGCGGGCAAGGTCTTCAAGGAGTGGGTGGCGATCCCGAGGCGCGACCGGCGCCGATGGCGCGCCCTGCTCCGGGAGGGCGTCGCGTTCGTCGCCCCCTGAACGGCCCGGACGCCACCTCACCCCACCCCGGTAGCCTCGAGCCGACCAGCGAGCTCCCGGGGGTGGGAACCAGTGGAGTGTGGCCTCTGCGGCACCGTGAACCGCGCCACCGCCCGGTTCTGCGGTGGGTGCGGATCGCCGCTCGCCCGGGTCTGCCCGAGCTGCAAGGCCGAGATCGACGGGTCGCTGCGCTTCTGCGACCAGTGTGGCGCCGCGCTCGACGAGACCGGCCCCGCGCCGCCGGTCCCCGCGCCGTCCCCGCGGGCGTCCGAAGCCGTGCGCAAGACCGTCACCGTCCTCTTCGCCGACCTCGGGGGCTCCACCGGCTTCGGTGAGCGCACCGATCCCGAGGTCGCCCGCCAGGTCCTCGCCCGCTACCACGCGCTCCTCCAGGAGGCGATCGACGCCCATCGTGGGACCGTCGCCAAGTTCATGGGCGACGGGATGATGGCGACCTTCGGCATCCCCGAGGTGGCGGAGGACGACGCCGAGCGCGCGGTGCGCGCCGGGATCGAGATCCAGGAGCGCTTCGCCCGGTTCGCCGACGAGGTCGAGGCAACCCACGGCGAGCGACTCACCGCCCGGGTCGGCGTCAACACCGGCGAGGTCGTGATCGGCGCAGCCGACGCCGACCTGGTCGGCGATGCGCTCAACGTCGCGGCCCGGCTGGAGAAGGCGTGCCGGCCCGGCCACGTCCTCGTCGGCGACGAGACGTGGCGCCTGACGCGTGGCGTGCTCCCGTACGAGGCGCTCGGCGAGGTCACCGTCGCGGGTCGCGCGCAGCCGGTCGGCACCTACGAGGTCGCGGCCGGCGAGGAGACGGTCGAGACCGTCACGCCGTTCGTCGGGCGGGACGCCGAGCTGG
The DNA here is from genome assembly GCA_963756815.1 of uncultured Acidimicrobiia bacterium. Lineage (GTDB taxonomy): Bacteria > Actinomycetota > Acidimicrobiia > IMCC26256 > JAENVU01 > JAENVU01. Next base: position 134,266 of record CAVWPR010000005.1, on the reverse strand, counting down.
CTCGGCTCGTCGCCGCGTTCGAGCGCGCCCGCGCCGAGCGCGGCGCGGTGCTCGCCACCGTGGTCGGTTCGCCCGGTCTCGGCAAGACCCGCCTGTCGCGCGAGCTCGCGGGTCGGGTCACCGCGTCCGGGGGCGCCGTCGCCTACGAGATCCGGTGCGACCGCTCGGGCGGCTCCACCTTCGCGCCCGTTGCCGACCTCCTGCGCGAGGCCGCGGCGCTCGGGGACGCCGAGAGCGACGAGGCATCGGTCGCCCATGAGCGCCTCGGCGCGCTCATCCGCGACGACGGCGACCGGCCGCGCGTGGTCGACGCGCTCGCCGGTGTGCTCGGTGTCGCCCCCGCGCGCTCGGTGGAGGAGACGTTCTGGGCGGTCCGGCGCACGCTGGAGTCGCTCGCGACCGAGCTCCCCCTGCTCGTCGTGATCGACGACATCCAGTGGGCCGAGCCGATCCTGCTCGACCTGGTCGACCACCTCGCCGAGTGGGTGACCGATGCCCCCGTGCTGCTGGTGGGACTCGCCCGTCCCGAGATCCGGGACCTGCGGCCCGCGTTCGTCGAGGCCGGCCGCCGGATCGCCGATGTCGTCGCCCTCGACGGGCTCGACTCGAGTGCGACCGAGGCGCTCGCGGCCGGCCTGCTCGGCAGCGCGCTGCCGCGCGAGCTCGTCGACCGTCTCCCCGCGTCCACGGACGGCAACCCGCTGTTCGTGCGCGAGCTGGTGCGCATGCTCGTCGACGACGGCGTGATCCAGCGCCGCGACGACGGCGCCTGGGACCTCACCATCGACGCCGAGGCGGTCGAGGTCCCGCCCACGATCCAGTCGCTGCTCGCCACCCGCGTCGAGCGGTTGCCGGTCGACGAGCTCCGGGTGCTCGAGCTCGCGTCGGTGGTCGGCGCCGAGTTCAGCGTCGGCGCGCTGCACGCGCTCGGTGGCGACGAGCTCGCCCTGCCGTCGGTGCTGGAGCGCCTCCGCCGCAAGGAGCTCGTCGAGCCGACCGGCACGTACTGGGGTGACGAGCCACTCCACCGCTTCCACCACGTGCTCATCCGCGACGCGGCGTACCGGAGGCTGCTCAAGGGCGCGCGGGCCGATCTGCACCGGCGCGTCGGCGAGTGGACCGACGCCACCGCGTCGAACGTGATCGGCGAGCACGAGACGACGATCGCTTTCCATTACGAGCAGGCCCACCGGTACCGCACCGAGCTCGGAACTGTCGATGACGAGACCGACCGGCTCGGCCGGCGCGCCTCGGAGCTCTTCGACGTCGCAGCCCGCCGGGCGCTCGACCGCGACGACCTCGCGTCGGCGGGCGCGCTGGCGAGTCGCGCGCTGGCGGTGCTGCCGGGTGTCGACGTCGATCGGCGGGCCGACCTGCTGCTCATGGCGTGTGAGTGCCTGCTCGCGTCCGGCAACGTCGGCGCGGGCGGGCCGCTCGTCGAGGCACTGACCGCGGCGGGCGCCGGCGATCCGGCGCTCGCGGCGTGGGCCGACTGCTTCCGCGCCCAGCTCGTCGCGCTCACGGACCCCGAGGGGCTGGTCCAGGCGGAGGGAGCGGCCACGCAGGCCGCGGCCACGCTGCGCGACCTCGGCGACGGCGCGGGGGAGGCCAAGGCCCACCAGGTGCGGGCCCTCCTGTTGGCGCGCCTCGGCCGCGTCGGTGAGGCCGAGGCCGTGCTCGACCTCGCGCTCGGCGCGGCGCGTGCCGCGGACGACCGTCGGCGGGTGACCGCGGTGCTCGGCGCCGCGCCGCAGGCCGCGCTGTTCGGACCGAGCCCGGTCGCCCGCGCCGGCGGGCGCTGCCTCGACGTCGTGCGCCTGCTCCGCATCACGACGGCGTCGCCGTCGGTCGAGGCGACGTCGACCCGCTGTCAGGCGGTGCTGGAGGCGTTGCGGGGCCGGTTCGACGTGTCCCGCTCGATGCTGGCGGCCGCCCGCTCCTCGTTGGAGGAGCTGGGATTCCGCCACGGCCTGCTCGAGACCGACCTGTTCACGGGCGTGGTCGAGCTGCTCGCCGGCGACCCGGCCGCCGCGGTCGCACCGCTGCGGGCCGCGTACGAGGGCCTCGGCACCCTCGGGGTGGGTGCCGACGCCGGCCAGGCCGCTGCGTTGCTCGCCACCGCGCTGCTCGCCCAGGGCGACATCGACGAGGCCGAGCTGATGGCGGCCGAGAGTGAGGCGCTCGCGGGCCAGAACCTGAAGACCGCGATCGCGTGGCGGACGGCGAAGGCGGCGGTGCTCGCGGCGCGCGGCGACGTCGACGCCGGCGTCGCGCTGGCGCGCGAGGCGGTCGAGATCGCGGCCGCCACCGACCTCGTGCTCGACCACGCCGACGCGTGCGTCGTCCTCGCCGACCTGTGTGACGAGGCCGGCGACCAGGCCGGAGCCCGCTCGGCGCGTGATGCCGCCCGCCGGCTCTACGAGGCGAAGGGTGCGACGGTCCCGGCCGAGCGGATCACGCCGGTGCGCGACCAGCCCGTCGCCGCGTCGGCGCCGCCGGTCCGGCCGCCGGCACCATCCGCTGCAGAGGCCCGGACGTCGGCCGTCGCGAACAACGCCTCCCGCTTCATGGAGCGGTTGCGGCGCGCGTTCAACGATCCGGACAGCACGGTCCTGGGCCAGCTGCTGGCCCGGGACCGGGTGCACGACGACCGCCGGTCCATCGTGGCGCTGGTCGACGCCGACGATCGCGAGCGGGTGGCGGATTTCGTCGCGGCGAGCGAACAGGGCCTGACGTTCATCGCGCCCGAGGTGATCGCGGTGCGCGGCGAGCGGCTCGCGCTCACGAGGATGGTGGCGCGCACACCGGCGGGTGACGAGAGTGCGCGGCTCTCCGTCAACGAGCTCGACACCGACGGCCGGCTCGCGTACTCCGCGCTCTTCGATGACGCCGACCTTCGCGCCGCGATGGCGGAGCTGGATCGGCGGTACGACATGGGCGAGGGCGCACCGCACGCCGGCGCGCTCCGCGCGGCCCGGGGGGTGCTGCCGGTCGCCGCCGTCGTGCAGGAGGTCCACGTCGTGGGCGACGCAGTGCTCGCGGTGTGCACCGACGACGGCGCGCGGGAGGCGCACGCCGACGTGGTGCGGGTCGCCGAGGGTGCGGTGGTGTCCCACGAGGTGTTCCCGATCGACGACTTCGATGCCGCGTACGTGCGGCCTGCGACAGGTCGGGGCGCCCGGACCGGCCGGTGTCGAGCTGTCGAACCGCGCGACGAGGTTCGTGCTGGACGGGCTCGCGACCTGCAACGCCGCGCCGAGCGAGGTCCGAGCGTTCCTCGAGACCACCGTGACGGACGAGACGTTCCCGGACGTCGAGCGTCAGGACCGTCGACGGGTCGTCTCGATGCCGGAGGTGGTCGACGCGACCGGGTGGGCCGAGAACCTCGCGTCGATCTACGACGTCTTCGATCGCATCGAGGCCGAGCCCGTCGCCATCCGGGGCGAGCGCCTTGCCCTCATGCGGGTGCGCTGCGTGCGGGAGCCCGACTTCGAGGCGCGGATGGTGAACCTCTACGAGTTCGACGAGCACGACCACCTCGTGCTCGAGATCGACTTCGACGAGGACGGACCTCGAGGCCGCGCTGGGCGAGCTCGACCGCCGCTATCTCGCAGGTGAGGGTGCCTCGTCGCACCGGGTGCTCGGCGCGCTGGGTCGGTTCGCGGCGCTGACCAGTGCGTCGAGCGACGGCGCGAGCTCCGAGGTCCTCTCGCCGGACTTCGTGCTCGTGGACCACACCCGGTTCGGCATGGGGACCGCCGACCGGGACTCGTTCCTGGCCGCGAGTCAGACGTACCCCGATCTCTCGATCAACCGCGTGAGCGTCGTCCGCGACCTGCGCACGAGCGGCCGGGGGGCCCTCGCGTCCGTCGACGTCGCGATGGTCACGCAACAGGGAAGTCGGTACGAGCGGCGGGTGTGCATCGTCTGCACCGTCGACGACACCGATCGCATCGACCGGATGGAGTGGTTCGATCTCGAGGACGTCCTCGACGCCGTGGTCCGCCTCCACGAGCTCGGCACGCCAGTCCCGACCGGCCCGGTGTTGGAGAACGCCGCGACGCTCGCCGAGCGCGCGGCGCTGGCCGGCGTCGACGCGCACCTGCGGAGCGGTGGCGCGGTCGCCCTCGCGATGCCGCCGACGGCCCCGGACTTCGTCACGGACGACCGCCGCCCGATCGTGGGCATGCCCGACCAGAACCGGTCGGGCGTCGACGCCGTGATCGCCACGATGCTCGCCCAGGGATACGTCGGTGCCAGCACGGAGGTCGTCGCCGTTCGGGGCGAGCGCCTCGCGCTCAACCGGCGCACCTGGACCACCGATTTCCCGCGACGAGACCCACAGTCTCGTCGTCACCGAGCTCGACGGCGAAGGTCGGTTCCGGCGCCAGACGCTGTTCGCCGAGGACGACCTCGAAGCCGCGATGGCCGAGCTCGACCGCCGCTACTTCCTCGGCGAGGGTGCCGAACACGCCGACGTGCTGCGAGCGGTCGGTCACTTCGCGGCCGCATCGGCCAACGACGACTTCGCGCGCCTGCGTGCGCTTCTGCCGGACGACTTCGTGACGGTCGATCACCGTCCGCTCGGGTTCGGCTCCGGCGATCGCGAGTACTTCATCGAGACGAGCGCCACGCGGAACCAGGTGTCGGCCGATGGGGTCATGGTGACCCGGACCATCGAGATCATCGACCGCACACTCCTGGCGGTGTCCGATGCCCGCCGAATCACGTCTGACCACAGCGAGTACGCGACGGTCATGTGCATCGTGTTCGAGGTCGAAGCCGACGGCTTGATCGGACGGGTCGAGTACTTCGACGAGGACCAGTACGGTGCGGCCGTCGCGCGCCTCCACGAGCTCGGCGCGCCGGGCCCGACCGCCCCGACGTTGGAGAACGCCGCGACGCACCTGGTGTCGGACGTCCTGGACCACGCGCGGCGGCACCGGTGGGACGAGGTTCGCGCGCGCTATCACGACGGCTTCGTCCGAGTCAGCCACCGGGCCCTGAGCGACGAGGGGAGTCACGAAGGCGCGGACGCGATGGTCGACAACCTGCGCAGCGTCTTCGACGACGAGCCGCCCACGGTGGAGCAGGACGTGGTCGCGATCCGGGGTGATCACCTCGCCCTCGTGCGCTTGGGCTTCCTGAGCGACGCGTTCGTCATCGGTGTCCTCCATCTGGCGAGCCTCGCTGCCGACGGCCGGTGCGACCTCGTCGAGACCTTCGACGAGGACGACCTCGACGCCGCGATGGCGGCGCTCGACGCGCGGTTCCTCGCCGGGGAGGGTGCCGCGTCGCTTCCGGTGCTCGCAGCCGGGGTCACCTGGATCGAGGCCAGCCGTGCGCAGGACGTCGACGCGCTCCGAGCGCGTCACCGCGCCCGGGCTGGTGTGCGTCGACCATCAGCCACTCGGGTTCGGGACGCTCGACCGCGACGGGCTGCTCGCGGCCACGCAGCTGCGGTTCGAGCTGTCGGCCGACGACGTGGTGATCGTCCGGTCGGTGCAGGTCGACGGCCCCGCGGTGCTGGCGCTGCACTACGCGGAGACCGCCACCGAGGTGCGGAGCCGCTACGAGCGGGAGGCGCTCTACGTCCTCCGGGTCGACGCCGAGGGGCTGATCGACCGGTGGGAGGTGTTCGCGCCCGACCGGTACGCCGACGCGCTCGCGCGGTTGCACGAGCTCGGCGCGCCGTCGCGCGGACCGGTGGTCGAGAACGCCGCCTCGCGCACGATCCGGCGCGCCCTGGCGCTGCTCAACGCCCAGGACTGGGACGGGCTGGCCGAGCTGGACGCCGTCGCGGAGCACGTCGTGCGCCTCGACCGGCGGAAGCTCGTCGCCGCGCCGCCGCTCGAGGGCGCGGAGGCGTACGGGGTGAACGCGGTCGGGTTCCTCGACGTCTTCGACACCGTCGACGCCGAGACGGTCGCGGTGCGGGGCGAGCGGCTCGCGCTCGTGCGACTGCACTGCGGCCGCGAGCCCGACTTCGTGCTCCGCCTGCTCTGCCTCTACGAGCTCGACGAGCACGGTCGCATCGCGTGGGAGGCAGACTTCGACGACGACGACCTGGCGGCCGCGCTGCGCGAGCTCGACGACCGGTACGTCGCGGGCGAGGGCGCACCGCACGAGCGGGTACTGCGCATCGGTCGCGCCTTCGGTGATGCGAACGATCGTCGGGACTTCGGCGCGATGCGATCGATGCTGGCGAACGACTTCGTGATGGCCGACCGCACCCGGCTCGGATACGGCGACGGCGACCGCGACTACTTCGACGCGGCGAGCCGGTCGGTCACCGAGGTCGCGACCGCAGGTCTCGCGGTGAACCGGATGCTGATGCTCGACGGCGACGCGCTCCTGACCGTCGCGGAGGGCCACCAGATCACGCCGGAGGGCAACGACTACGTCTGGACGTCGTGCATCGTCTTCCAGGTCGGTGCTGACGACCGGATACGGCGCGCGGAGTACTACGACGAGGACCGGTACGCGGACGCGCTCGTCCGTCTGCACGAGCTCTCCCGATCCGATCGCGCGGACGGCCCGCCGATCGGGAACGCGATGACGCGGGTCGAGCGGGAGGCGACGGACGCGATGGCGCACGACGACCGGGCGCGGATGCGCGAGCTCGTCGCTGCCGAGTTCCGGTTCGACGACCGGCGGGGGCTCGTCAACCTCGGTCGCCTGGACGGCGCCGGGTTGACCGAGAACCTCGTGCTCATGCGTGCGCAGGGGTACGTGATCGGTGCGCCCGAACCCGTGGCGGTGCGCGGCCGGCGCCTTGCGCTGAGCCGGCGGGTGGCGCGCACGCCGGCCGGGGACGAGTCGCCGGTGCTCGCCCTGAACGAGCTCGACGAGGCGGGCCGGTGGGTGGCGATGACGTTCTTCGACGAGGACGCGCTCGGTGACGCGCTCGACGAGCTCGACGACCGGTACGCCGCGGGTGAGGGTGCCGGGGACGCGTACACGGTCCGGCGCACGTCCGACCTGCGCCACGCCATGGCGGCGCACGACTGGTCCGCGGTCGAGGCTCTCGTGGGCGACGACTTCGTCTTCTCGGACCACCGGCCGATCGGACTCCCCGACGCCGACCGTGCGGGCTACCTCGCGGCGATGGCCGCGTCGGCCGAGCAGACGCCGAACGCGGTGTTGGTGGGAAGGGCGCTGGAGGTCCGCGGTGACGTCACGCTGATTCGCACCCACCGGGTGGGTGCGACCGCGGAGGGTTTCGAGTACGCCTGGGAGCAGCTCGCAGTCAGCCGCTGGGCGGGCGGGTTGCTGCGGCGCGTCGAGCTCTTCCCGCTCGACGACGCGGCGGCTGCGCATGCCCGATTCGTTCAGCTCGCCGAGCCGCGGGTCACGAAGTACGTCGACAACGACGCGGTGCGGACCGTCGCCCGGGCCTACTGGCTGCGGAGGTTCGTCGGTCCCAGGGCCGCGGCGCCCGCTCGTCAGCCGCGAGATCGCCGGGGAGGACCGTCGCCACACGGTGTCGATGCCCGAGTTCCACGGCCGCACGGGATTCGCGGCGGCGATGGACGCGACCGACGACGTGTTCACCGACGGCGCCGACATCGTCCCCCTCGCCGTCCGGGGCGATCGGCTCGTGCTCGTGCGGGACGGGCTGCGCCACGGCGACGACGTGCTGGAGGTGCTGAACCTCTGGGAGATCGACGAGACCGGCCGGCTCGCCCGCGCGACGCTCTTCGATCCCGACGATCTCGCCGGTGCGATCGCCGCGCTGGACGACCGCCATGCCGCGATCCGGTCGACGCCCGTCGGCGCCTACGAGCGCTGGTTCGCCGACCGCCCGCTCGCAGCCGTCGACTGGGACCGGGCCGCGGCGGAGTGGGCGGCGCCGGACTGCGTCGCGATCGACCATCGCGTCCTCGGCTTCCCGGAGGCCGACCTCGACGAGTACCTCGCGCGCAGCCGGTCGATGATCGAGGCCGTCCCCGATGCCCTCCAGTACAACCGGAAGCACCTCGTCGACGGGCGCGCCGAGCTGATGCTCGCGCGACATCGTCGGCACCTCGACGGACGGGTCGCACGTCGCGTGGCAACTCGCGGCGGTCGTCCGCTGCAACGCCGACGGCCGGCTCGACCGCATCGCCTACTTCGACGTCGCCGACTGGGACGCGGCCGTCGCGCAGTTCCGGGAGTGGTCCGGCGCGGCCGACCGCGAGGCCGACCTGCCGCCGCTCGAGAACGCCGCGACGCGGGTGATCGCCGACTTCATCCCACTGCTGCAGTCCCTCGATCTCGAGCGAGCCACGGCGCATCTCGCGGACGGGTATCAGTACGTCGATCACCGCTTCTCCGGGGTTGCTCCGGATGCCGCGGGTGCCGACGAGTTCCTGCACAACATGGCCGGCTACGACTCGGTCCACTTCCGTGAGGTCGACCGTGGGGTGCTCGCGATCCGTGGCGATCGGCTGTCGCTCTCCCGCCAGACGCTCGCGTCGCCGGACGGATTCGAGGTCGCCGAGCTGCGGATCGCCCACGTCGACGCCGACGGACGGTTCGTGCGGACCGACGTGTACGACGAGGCGGACCTCATCGACGCGATCGAAGAGTTGAACGCCCGGTACCGCGAGGCGGGTGAGGCCACCGACGAGGAGCTGACGCGCGCTCGACTGCATCGACGCGCTGAACCGCCGGGACTGGGACGCGATGACCGCGCTCCTCGACGACGACCTCGTCGCGGTCGACCACCAGCCCATGGGCTTCGAGCCGACGGACCGCGCGGGGTTCGTGCGGGGCTGGATGGGCGGGCTCGTGGAGCAGATGCCCGACGCGGTCTCGGTGGTCGCCGAGATCGGTGCTCGGGGCGCGGCCGTGTCCGGGCGGATCGTCACCCGCGGTCACACCGTCGACGGCAGCGACTACGAGTGGGACTCGCTCTTCGTGGCTCGCGTCGGCCCGGACGCCCGGATCGAGTTCTTCCCGCGGGACCGACGGGCGGACGCGCTCGCACTGCTCGACGAATGGGCTGCACGCGAGGTCCCGTCGTCACCACCGCCCGACCCGTTCGCGGGGAGCCGGGCGATCGCGATGTCCGACCGGTTCCTCGAGCTCGTGCGTTCCGGGCGCGAGCGCGAGCTCACCGGGCTGATCACCGACGACTACACCTACGTCGACCGCCGTTTCGGAGGCGTCGCGCCCGCCGGTGAGGGTGTCGCGGCCGACGAGCAGTTCCGGGCGTACGGACAGGTCGGCATGCGGTTCACGTCGTACGAGATCGTGGCGGTGCGGGGCGACGGGCTCGGTCTGATCCGGCAGCACCTGACGTCGGAGACGGGCGACGAGATCGTGTTCCTCAACCTCTCCGAGCTCGACGGCACCGATCGCATGACCCGGACCGAGATCTTCGACGAGTCCGACCTCGTCGCCGCGATCGCCCGGCTCGACGAGTGGTACGAGGCGACCGGTGCCCCGCGCATCGAGTCGTGCGTGCTCGGCGCATACCGCTCCTTGAATCGTCGCGACTGGCCCGCCTTCGAGGACCATCTCGACGCCGAGCTCTCCGTGGTCGACCACCGGAGGCTCGGCTTCCCGCCCGGCCGCGGTGGCGCGAGCCTGAGTCGCGAGCTGCAGATGCTGGTCGCCCAGGTGCCGGACGTGGTCGCCTATCCCACCCGGATCGAGTCGCGGGGCGACGTCGCGCTCGTCACGACCCACCAGACCGGGACCGCGGCCGCCGGCGGCGGCGCGAGCTGGGATTTCCTGACCGTGGTCGCGCTCGCGTCGCGGAGCGGTCGCATCGGCGTGAACGAGTACTTCGACGTCGACGACGTCGCCGGCGCCCGCCGGCGCTTCGAGGAGGTGGCGCGGGAGCTGGAGGCATCGCCGGCGGTCGACAACCGCTGCGTCCGCGTGGTGGACCGGGCCTTCGCCCGTCACCGGCGGGGCGAGGACGTCACGGACGTGTTCGGCGCGGTCGGTGATCCCGCCCCGGGCGCGACCGTCGAGCACCTCGCGACCCGGGGACACGCTGGAGCTCGCCCGGTGGCGCGTCGGTGCCGGCGGCGAGGCGGTGTCGGGCCTCGTGGTCTTCGAGATCGACGACGCCGACCGCGTGATCGTGGCCGACGCCTTCGCCGCGGACGAGCTCGAAGGGGCGACGGCATCGCTCGATGCGCGCCACGGCGCCGTCGAACCGGATCGGCGCGACGGCGGTACGGATCGCTGACCGGTAGGGTCGGCGCACCGTCACGGAACAGGGGGCACACGGAATGGGCATGCAGGTCGTCGGCGCGGGTGTGGGCCGGACCGGGACGCACTCGTTGAAGATCGCGCTCGAGCAGCTGTGCGGGGGCACCTGCCACCACATGATCGAGATGTTCGAACGGCCCGACCAGATCGAGGGCTGGACCGCCGCCATCGACGGCGAGCCGACCGACTGGAACGCGCTGCTCGCCGACTTCACCGCGATCGTCGACTTCCCCGGCGGCCTCTACTGGCGGGAGATCGCGGCGGCGAACCCGGACGCGCCGATCCTGCTCTCGAGCCGTCCCGCCGACGAGTGGTACCGCAGCGCGTCGAACACGATCTTCCTCTCCTTCGACCGGACGCCGCCCCACATCGCGCCGTGGATGGACGCGGTGAAGCGATCGTTGCACGAGCGGTTCAGCGACGATTTCGAGAACGCCGACGCGATGATCGCTGCGTACGAGAAGCACAACGCGGAAGTGCGCGCCGAGGTGCCGGCCGACCGGCTCATCGACTGGACGCCGAGCGACGGCTGGGGCCCGATCTGCGCGGCGCTGGGCAAGCCGGTCCCGGAGGAGCCGTTCCCGGTCACGAACACCACCTCGGAGTTCCGCCAGATGATCGGCCTCGACGCCCCACCGGCGTAGGGGAGGCGGGGCAGGTGGAGATCCCGGAGACCCAGTACGCGACGACGCCGGAGGGATTGCGCCTTGCGTACCAGACCTTCGGCGACGGACCACGCCTCCTGATCGTCCCGCCGCTGGTCCAGAACGTCGAGGTCGGTTGGGAGCACCCCGGCTACCGACGGGTCCTCGAGTACTTCGGGCGCAACCTGACGTGCGCGCAGTTCGACAAGCGGGGCGTCGGGCTCTCGGACCGGCCGGAGGCGATGCCGTCGCTCGAGCAGCGCATCGGCGACATCGCGACGGTGCTGGACACCCTGGGCTGGGAGCGGGCGAGCCTCTTCGGGCTCTCCGAGGGCGGCGTGATGAGCCAGCTGTTCGCCGCCGAGCACCCGGATCGGGTCGAGCGGCTCCTGCTCTCCGACACCCTCGTCCCCGCCCGCTACTACGAGCGCGTCCCCGGCCGAGTCGAGCCGGGCGACCCGCCGTTGACCCCACCGGGTGAGCAACGCGCGCGATTCGACCGGCTCGTCGAGGGATGGCCGGAGAACACGGAGTACTTCCTCGACTGGTTCGCGCCCAGCCAGCTCTCGGATCCCGTCTCGGTCCGTTGGTTCGGCCGGTTGCAGCGGCTCTCGGCGAGCCCGCGCGACTTCGGGCGGCAGGTCGAGAGCGTCTTCCACATCGACGCGGGCGACGCACCCGAGCGCATCGTGGCACCCACGTTGGTGACCCACGTCAAGGGTGACCGCGTGCTGCACGTGACGCTGGGGCGGGTGCTCGCCGATGTGATCCCGGGCGCGCGCTACGTGGAGTATTCCGGCGACGACCACTTCCCGTGGCTCATGGACAACTGGCGCGAGCAGAGCGACGTCACCATCGAGTTCCTCACCGGATCGGCACCGGTCCGGTCGACCACCCGCCGCTTCGCGACGGTGCTGTTCACCGACATCGTCGACTCGACCCGGCGATCCGCGGCGATGGGCGACGCCGCGTGGCGGGCGATCCTCGACCGTCACGACCAGCTGACGCACGCCCTCGTCGACGAGCACGACGGGCGGATCGTGAAGAGCACCGGCGACGGTCTGCTCGCGGTGTTCGACGTGCCGTCCCAGGGCGTCGGGTGCGGCATCGCGATGTGCAACGCGCTCGCCGGGATCGACCTGCCGATCCGCGCCGGCGTGCACGCGGGCGAGATCGAGGTCCACGACGACGGCGACGTCTCCGGCATCGCGGTGAACCTCGCGGCCCGGGTCGAACAGGCCGCGGCCGACGGCGAGCTCTGGGTCTCTTCGACCGTGCGCGACATGATGCTCGGCGGGGCCGCCGGCTTCGACGAGCGCGGCGAGCACACGCTCAAGGGCATCGACGGCAGCTGGAAGCTCTTCGCCGTCCGCTGAACGTTCAGGGCATGAAGAAGGTCTTGGTCGGGGTGACGCGCAGGACCGTGCGCTGCTGCTCGTTCAGGCTAGTCGACGAGCGCGGCCGGGTCCATCCGCTCGGCGCCGGACATCGCGGCGAACACGTCGGCGGTGAGCTCGGCCCGGAGCGGGTCGGCGTCGATCGTCTCGGCGTCGCCGTAGATCACGAGGTGGGCGCGGCCGTCGGGCACGGTCACCGACACCTTCGGCTGGCGGACCGCGTTCTTCCACTTGGCCGTGTACGCCTTGGCCGAGATGACGAGCCGGCCCTCGTCGTCGACCGCGTACCCGATCATCGACTGCTGCGGTGAGCCGTCGGCGCGGCCGGTGGCGAGGACCGCCCAGAGGTGGTCGTCGAGGAACGTCCGGTGGTCGGGGTCCCAGGTGTAGGTCATCGTGGTGCTCCTTCGTCGGGTGTCACGGGTTCACAGGAGACCGGGGTACGACCCGCCGTCGAGGCTGATGCTCTGGCCCGGACAGGTACCCGGCCTGCGCGCTGCACAGGTACGCGCACGCGTCGCCGAGCTCGGCCGGGTCCCCGAGCCGGCGCGCGGCGATGGTCGCGCGCATCTCGTCGTACGCCTCGTCGAGCGTGATGCCCTTGACGGTGCTCGCGAGCTCGGCCATCTGCCGTTGCCGCTCGGTGTCGAAGCGCTCGGGGCAGAGGTTGTTGATCGTCACGTTCGCGTGCGCGACGTCGCGTGACACGCCCTTCAGCGCGGCGGTGAGCGCGGCGCGGGCGCCCGAGGAGAGGCCCATGGCCCCGATCGGCGCCTTCACCATCGCGGAGGTGATGTTGACCACGCGGCCGAACCGGCGCGCCACCATGCCGTCGAGGACCGCCTGCACCATCAGCACGGGAGCGAGCAGGTTGGCGTCGAGGGCGGCGATCCAGCGGTCGCGGTCCCATGCGCCGTACGGCGCAGGCGCGGGACCGCCGTTGTTGGTGACGAGGATGTCCGGCTCGGGGCACGCGTCGAGCAGCGCCGCACGCGTCGCGGGATCGGTCACGTCGCCGGCGACGGCCCGGACCGCGACGCCGTGACGCGTGCGTCAGCTCGGCGGCGACCGCGGTCAGGGTGGTGGTGTCCCGCCCGTTGATCGTCACGTCGACGCCCTCCTGCGCCAGCGACTCGGCGCAGGCGTGGCCGAGCCCACGGCTCGACGCCATCACGATGGCCCGGCGGCCGCGGATGCCGAGGTCCACCGTTCACCGCCTCCCGAGGGCCTCGCGCGCCGCGCCGATGGCGGCGAGGTCGGGCGGGGTGAAGAACACCTCGGGTGCCTCGGCCGGTCCCCACACCGACAGGCCGGCCTCCTCGGGGGTCCAGTCGTCGCGGCGGTGCTCGCGGTCCCACACGGCGTCGTCGGTGATCCGGTCCATGTCGGCGAACAGCTCGAACATCGTCCCGGCGGGATCGGTGAGGTACCAGAACAGGTTGGAGCCGAGCCGGTGCCGGCCCACACCGACCACGTGGGCGTCGGGCCGCTCGGCGAGCACCGCGGATCCGGCGGCACCGATCGCGTCGACGTCGTCCATCTCCAGCGCGTAGTGGTTGAGGTACGACACCGGCGCCGGCTGGATGAGCAGGTTGTGGTGGTCGCCCTCCACACGTGTGAACGTGAGCACGCCGTCGAGGATCCGGTCCGACACGCGGAAGCCGAGCCCGTCGACGTAGAACGCGCACGCCTCGGCGAGGTGGGGGGTGCCGAGCACCACGTGACCGACGCGGCGCGGCGCACGGTGCACGCGCCTCCTCGACGACGTCGGCCCGGGCCGTCGTCCGGTCGGTGCGACCGGGTCGGTTGGTCGCTCGTTCTGCACCTGCGGCGAGCGGTGCGTCGTCCACGACGTCGACGACCACCCGGTGGTCGAAGACCGGGTCGGGGCACGTGAGGGTGGTGCCGGTGACGGTGGCCGTGACGCCGAGCGCGCCGAGGCGATCGGCGATCGTGGCGAGGTCGGCCTCGGACTCGCACCCGAGGTGCAGCTCGGCGAGATGCCGGTAGCTCCCCTCGGTGAGCGTGAGCTGGCGGGCGCGGTCGGCCGTGCCGAGCACGGCGCCCGTGCGGCGCATCCCGCGGCGTTCCCAGAACGCGCCGAGCGCGTCGGGATCGGGAACGGCAAGTGTGATGTCGAGGAATCGATGGATCGCCATCTGCCCGTGCCTTCAGCGGTCCAGGATCGTGCGCATGACGTCGCCCAGCGCACCGGCCGGATCGTCGACGGCTCCCGCGCTGCGCCAGGCGACGAACCGGTCGGGCCGGACGAGCACGCAGCCGGGGTCGGCGACCTCGCGCAACCTCGTCCAGGTGCCGAGCACGTCGTTGTGCTCCTGGCCGAGCGCCACGCGGAACGGCCGGATCTCCACGCCCACCTCGGCGGAGACGAGCGCCGCCGCGTCTTCCCAGGCGGCGCCGTCGGCGCCGGTGATCAGGGTGAAGCGGTCGTACGCGCCCAGGTCGAGGGTCGACACGTCGTGGGTGTCGCGCCCGAGCCAGGCGTGGGGGAGCGCGGCGCCGGGGTGGGTGGTGGGGTGGTAGTGCAGCTCCGGGTCGCGTGCGTACGGCGGGAACTCGGTGCCGTCGCCGACCACCGCGCCCGACGTGTAGCGCTGCCCGAGCTCGACGCCCAGGGCGTTGAACTGCGCGTTCATGAGCTCGAGACCGCTGAACATCGCGGACCGCGCGTCCTCGCCGTCGGGCCCGAAGGTCTCGTCGAGCTGCTTCAGCGCGGCGTCCCGGTCGAGCCCGTCGAGGACGCCCGCGGCGGCGAGCCACGGCACCATCTCGCCCACGCTCTGGTTGGCGCGGTCCACGATCTGGCGGCCGACGGGCTGGCGCTCGGCGTCGTAGCTGTCGAGCAGGCCCTCGCCGGCCCGGCCCTGGAGGACGAGCGCGAGCTTCCACGCCAGGTTGTAGGCGTCCTGCATCGAGGTGTTGCTCCCGAGCCCGTTGGCCGGCGGGTGACGGTGGGCGGCGTCGCCGGCGAGGAACATCCGGCCGCGGCGGTAGTGCGCGGCGACGACGTGGTTGAACTCCCACTGGCTGATGTGACGGATCCGCACGTCGACGTCGGGATCGCCGATCGCGGCCCGGACGCGTGGCATCACCGATTCCTCGCTGAGCTCGTTGGGCTTCTGCCCGTGGCGCACGAAGATCGTGCTCCACTCGTTCCAGGGCTCGATGCACGTCCAGATGCTGACGATGTCGTCGCTCCCCGGATTGCACACCACGAACAGCGCGCCGGATCGGTGCGCGGTGTACCGGGAGAGGTCGGCGTCGATCCACACGGTGATGGCGTTGCCGAGTCCGCCCTGTCCTTCGAACTCGAACCCGGCCTCCTCACCGACGATCGTGCGGGCACCGTCGCAACCGATCACGTAGCGCGCCGCGACCTCGAACTCCGCGGTCCCGTCGCGCGGCCGCACCCGCGCGATCACCGCGTCGGGCTCCTCGCGGAGCGCGACCACCTCGTGGTGCAGCCGGATGTCGGCACCGAGATCGCGCGCGTGGTCGAGCATGATCGGCTCGAGGATGTGCTGAGGGATGTTGCAGGGCTCGCAGGGGCTCGCGGCGCGGTACTCGCCGATGCGGTCGTCGCCGGTTCCCCACGTCATCATCCGGGAGATCTCGCGCCCCGCGAACGCCGTGGCGAAGACCTGCTTGCCCATCAGGTGGTTCGGCAACGCCCGCGCCGTGACCCGGGGCTCGAGCCCGAGGTCGCGCAGGATCTCCACCGTCCGCTGGTTCGTGATGTGGGCCCGGGGCGAGTTGGCGGTGGCGTACTTGGTGAGGGTGAGGGCATCGACGCCGGCCCGGGCGAGGAGCGACGCAGCCGTGAGCCCGGCGGGCCCGGCGCCCACCACCAGCACGTCCTTCGCGATCCGTTCCACGGCGGCTCCTTCGCTGGTCGGGCGACCAGTGAAGTATCCGTGGCCCGGATCTACTTGTCAAGTGACCGATGACATCACCGGGGCGAGAAGAGGTCGGCGACCAGGTCGGCGTGGCGCGTGACGCTCGCCCGGGCCCGGGGATCGGTACCGGTGAGCGCGGCGCACTCCGGTGCGACCGCGAAGATGAGCGACGCCGCACCGGCGAGCGCGTAGTACGCGTGTGGCGCGAGCTTCCGGTCGCCGCCGCCCAGGCCGCGCACGCTCGCGAAGACCGGCGCCAGGTGCGTCTCCACGAGCCAGCGCATGCGGTCGTCGTCGTGGCGGCCGGCGTCGACCATGAAGTGGAACAGCTCCGGGTGCTCGGCCGCGAACTGCACGTAGGTGCGGATCGCGGTGCGGGCGTCGCCGTCCGTCGCGGCCTCGTCCAGCGGGAGCGCGGCGACGAGCCCGGCGAAGATCTGATCGGCCGCGGCGCGCCAGAGCTCGTCCTTCGACGCGAAGTGGTACGTCAACAACCCCTGCGTGACCCCGGCGCGGGCCGCGATGTCGCGCGTGCTCGACGCGCCGAAGCCGTGCTCGGCGAAGGTGTCGATCGCGGCGTCGACGATGCGCTGGCGGGTGGCGTCGCGTTGCTCGGCTCGGCTCATGGCGTCGAAGTCTACTGGTCACTTGACAAGGGAACTCGGATCCGCGATCCTCTTGTTGGTCGAACGACCAGCGAAAGGACGAGCCCATGAGCCGGATCGCACCACTGGCGAGAGCGGACCTGGCGGCCCAGGAACCGATCTTCGGGGCCTACGAGCAGATCATGGGGCTCGTCCCCAACACCGTCTTCACGATGGGGCGGGTCCCGGGCCTCATCGAGGGGTACGTGGGCCTGGCCCACGCCGCCGCGATGAACGGGCTCATCTCCGAGGAGCTCGCGCAGCTGGTGGGCAACGTCGCCAGCGCGGCCGCGGGGTGCCGGTACTGCCAGGCGCACACCGCTGCCCACGCCGACCACCTCGGGGTGGACCCGGCGAAGCTGGCCGAGCTGTGGTCGTTCGAGACGAGCGACCGGTTCAGCGACGCCGAGCGGGCCGCGCTGCGGCTCGCGCTGCACGCGGGCCAGTCGCCCAACGAGGCGACCGACGCGGACTTCGCCGAGTGCCGCCGCTTCTACACCGACGACCAGATCACCGCGATCGTCGCAGTGTGCGCGCTGTTCGGGTTCCTCAACCGGTGGAACGACACGATGGCCACGACCCTCGAGCCGCGCGCGCGTGACGTCGCCGACCAGGTGCTCGCGCCGCAGGGTTGGTCGATCGGGGTGCACGCATGACCCGTGTCGAACCGGTTCCGATCGAGGATCTTCCCGAGTACGCCGACGGCTTCGCGCTCATCGAAGGGTTCATGGGCTTCGTGCCGAGCTCGCTGCGGGTGATGGCACGGGTCCCCGGCCTGCTCGACGGGATGACCGGCCTCTCGAGCGTCGTGTTCCTGAACGACCTCCTGCCGGTGCCGTTCAAGCAGCTGATCGGGTTCATGGCGAGTGCGGGCGCCGGGTGCCGGTACTGCCAGGCGCACACGGCGGCGCACGCCGCGCACCTCGGGGTCGACGAGGCGAAGCTGGCCGAGCTGTGGTCGTTCGAGACGAGCGATCGCTTCACCGACGCCGAGCGCGCCGC
Source organism: uncultured Acidimicrobiia bacterium (assembly GCA_963756815.1). Lineage (GTDB taxonomy): Bacteria > Actinomycetota > Acidimicrobiia > IMCC26256 > JAENVU01 > JAENVU01. The sequence continues at coordinate 116,453 of CAVWPR010000005.1, read as the reverse complement.
GCTGCGGCTGGCGCTGCACTCCGGGCAGTCACCGAACGCCGTGACCGATGCCGACGTCGCGGAGTGCCGGCGGCACTACACCGACGACCAGATCACCGCGATCGTCGCGGTCTGCGCGCTGTTCGGGTACCTCAACCGGTGGAACGAGACGATGGCGACGACGCTCGAGACGGTACCGGCCGCGATCGCCGGCGACGTGCTCGCGCCGCAGGGCTGGACGATCGGGAAGCACGCATGAGCGCGCCGCCCACGATCGTGACGCTCACCGGCACCGGCGTGCCGCTGCCGGCGCCGGGCCGGGCCGGGCCGGGCACGCTCGTGCAGCACGGCGACATCGCGCTGCAGTTCGACGCCGGTCGGGCCACGGTGCTGCGCCTCACCGAGGTGGCGTGCCCGCCGCACGCGCTCACCGCGCTGTTCGTGACCCACGTGCACAGCGATCACGTGGTGGCCCTCGCCGACGTCGTGCTCACGCGCTGGCTCTTCCACGACCTGTTCCCGCGCGGTCCGTTGCCCGTCGTCGTCCCCGAGGGCAGCGCGGCGCGCTTCGCGCGGCGAGTGCTCGACGCGTACGACGACGACGTCGCGCTGCGCATCGCGCACGTGCAACCCGATCCGCCCACGGTCGACCTCCGGACGTTCGACGCGCCGACCGAACCGCAGACGGTCTGGACCTCCGACGACGGCGCGGTCACGGTCGACGCGGTGGCCGTCCACCACGAACCGGTCGACGGCGCGGTCGCGTTCCGCGTGACGACGCCCACCGGCGTGGTCGTGATCTCGGGCGACACCCGCGTCTGCGCGGAGGTCGAGGAGCTGAGCCGGGGTGCCGACGTGCTCGTGCACGAGGCGTGCCGCACCACCAAGCTGCGCGAGGCGATCGCGGGAACGTCGTTCGAGACGATCTTCAGCTACCACGCCGACACGGTGCCGCTGGGCGCGATGGTCGAGCGCGCCGGCGTCCCGCATCTGGTGCTCACGCACCTCATCCCGCCGCCGAACACCGAGTCCGAGGCGGAGGCCTTCGCCGCCGACGTGCGGGAGGGCGGCTACTCCGGCCGGGTCACCGTCGGCGCCGATCTCCAGCGGATCGAGGTGGTGCCGGCACGTGTCTGACCCCCTGCTCGCCGCGACGGCGCGAAGATGCCGCCGGATCGGGGAGGGGAGGGTCGATGGGGTTGTGTGACACGGTGGGCTACGAGATCCGGCCGGCCAACGGGGCCCAACGCGTGTTCCAGCGCGGTGCTTCGACGAGGGCCGGCGCGTGGCTGTTCTCCAAGACCGCGCACCATCTCGACCGGGCGCTGCTGAGGGTCACGCACGGCCGGACCGCGCTCGCCACCGTCGTGGCCGGTCTGCCGATCATCACCGTGACCACGACCGGCGCGAGGAGCGGTGTACCTCGTCCCCTCCCGCTGCTCGGCATCCCGATCGACGGCGACCTGGCGCTCATCGGCACCAACTTCGGCCAGACGAACACCCCGGGTTGGGTCCACAACCTGGAGGCTCATCCGTCGGCCCGGGTGGCGTACGGCGACCGGTCCGTCGACGTCACCGCGCGGCGCGCGACCCCGCACGAGACCGACGAGGCACTCGACGCGGCCGCGCGTGTGTATCCCGGCTACGACAAGTACCGCGAACGGATCACCGGCCGCGAGGTGAAGGTCTTCGTCCTCACGCCGTCGGGCTGAGTCGGTCGTGCGCCACGCGGAGTTCACCGATCCCCGGCTGGTGGAGGTCTACGACGCGACGTGTCCGTGGTCGCACGACGACGACTTCTTCGTGTCGGTGGTGGAGGACGCCGGTCCGGGGCGTCGTGCCCTCGATCTCGGTTGTGGCACCGGCCGCCTCGCGCTCGGCTTCGCCGCGCGCGGTCACACCGTGACCGGTGTCGACCCGGCACGCGCGTCGTTGGCCGCGGCCCGCGCCAAGCCCGGCGCCGAGCGCGTGACGTGGATCGAAGGCACGTCGGCCGTGCTGCCGGACCGCGCGTTCGACGTGGCAGTGATGACGAGCCACGTCGCGCAGTTCTTCGTCGCCGACACCGAGTGGGCGGCGGTGCTCGCCGACCTCCATCGCGCGCTCGTCACCGGCGGCCGACTCGCCTTCGACGCACGCGATCCCGCCGACCGCGGCTGGGAGCGCTGGCCGGACCAGTGGGACCGGACCGTCGTGCTGCCGGGTGGCGGCACGGTCGCGCAGTCGGTCGAGGTCACGCGCGTCGACGACGACGTGGTGAGCCACACCATCCGGTACCGGTTCGACGACGGCTCCGAGCTCGCGAGCGACGCGACGCTGCGGTTCCGCTCCGAGGACGATTTGCGCAGATCGCTGGCGGACGCGGGCTTCGCGGTCGAGGCCGTGTTCGGTGGCTGGGGCCGCGAGCCGGTCGGCGCGGGCGACGGCGAGCTCCTCGTCGTCGCGACGACCGACCGTGAAATGACTTGAGTCGCGGCCTGATCTGGGCGATACTCCCCACCTCATGCACCGGACCGCCGACCTCCTCGTAGTCATCACGTAGGCGTACGGCTCACTCGCGTCCGTACGCCTCGCCCTCCGCAGAAGCGGAGGGTTTTTCGCGTCCGGACCCCTCGAGATCCGGACCTTCCCCTGGAGACACCATGAAACTGACCGGAGCCCAAGCCCTGATCCGCAGCCTGGAGATGGAAGGCACCGAGGTCATGTTCGGCCTTCCCGGCGGTGCGATCCTGCCGGTCTACGACCCGCTGATCGATTCCTCGATCCGGCACATCCTGGTGCGCCACGAGCAGGGCGCCGGCCACATGGCGGAGGGCTACGCCCACGCCACCGGCCGCCCCGGCGTGGCCATGGTGACGAGCGGACCCGCGGCCACGAACATCGTCACGCCACTGGCCGACGCGTACATGGACTCGATCCCGCTCGTGGTCATCACGGGTCAGGTGCCGTACTCGGTGATCGGCACCGACGCGTTCCAGGAGTGCGACACCGTCGGCATCACCATGCCGGTGACCAAGCACAACTGGCTCATCACCGACGCGCAGGACATCCCGCGCACGATCCGTGAGGCGTTCCACGTCGCGACCACGGGCCGGCCCGGTCCGGTGCTCGTCGACGTGCCGAAGGACATCGCCAACCAGATGATGGACTGGGAGTGGCCCGAGACCGTCGACCTGCCGGGGTACAAGCCGAACCTCAAGGGGCACCCGAAGCAGATCAAGGACGCAGCGCGGCTCATCGGCGAGGCGCACCGGCCGGTGATCTACGCGGGCGGTGGCATCCTCAAGGCGCGTGCGGCCGAGGCACTGCGGGACTTGGCCGAGACCACCGGCATCCCCGTCGTGACCACGCTGATGGCGCGCGGCGCGTTCCCCGACAGCCACGAGCTCGCGCTCGGCATGCCCGGCATGCACGGCAACTACACGGCGATCACCGCGATGCAGCGGTCGGATCTGCTGATCGCGCTGGGCGCTCGGTTCGACGACCGCGTCACCGGCAAGCTCGACGGCTTCGCGCCCGAGGCGAAGATCATCCACGTCGACGTCGACCCGGCCGAGCTGGGCAAGGTCCGCCGGCCCGACGTGCCGATCGTGGGCGACTGCCGCAACGTGATCGAGCGCATCACCACCGCGGTGAAGGCCGACCAGGCCAAGCGCGAGTGGCCGGATCTCGCGCCCTGGCGGGAGACGCTGCGCAGCTGGCAGACCGAGCACCCGCTCCACTACGACCAGCCCGAGGACGGTCCGCTGAAGCCGCAGTACGTGATCGAGGAGCTGCGCGCCCAGGCGCCCGACGACACGATCCTCGCGTCCGGCGTGGGTCAGCACCAGATGTGGGCCAGCCAGCACTGGCGTTTCGAGCACCCCTACACGTGGGTGAACTCCGGCGGTCTCGGCACGATGGGCTTCTCGGTGCCGGCGGCGATCGGCGCCAAGGTCGGCTGCCCCGACAAGACGGTGTGGGCGGTCGACGGTGACGGCTGCTTCCAGATGACCGCGCAGGAGATGGTGACGGCCGCGGCCGAGCGGATCCCGGTGAAGATCGCGATCCTGAACAACGCCTACCTCGGCATGGTCCGACAGTGGCAGGAGCTCTTCTACGAGGAGCGCTACAGCGAGGTGTACCTCTCGCCCGACCTGCCCGACTACGTGAAGTGGGCCGAGGCGATGGGCTGCGTCGGCTTCCGCGTGGAGGACCCGAGTGACGTCGCGCCCACGATCGAGAAGGCGAACGCGATCGACGACCGCCCGGTGGTCATCGACTTCCGCACCGACTACCGCGAGAAGGTGTACCCGATGGTGCCGGCCGGCTCCGTCAACGACGAGGTGATCCTCGGTCCCGAGACCGACAACCGGGGAGGTCGCTGAGATGGCGAACCACCACATCCTGAGCGTCCTGGTGGAGAACAAGTTCGGCGTGCTGTCGCGCGTGTCCGGACTCTTCGCCCGGCGGGGCTACAACATCTACTCCCTCGCGGTCAGCCCGACCGAGGACGACCGCTACTCCCGCATGACCGTCGTGGTCGACGGTGACGCCGCCCTCGTCGAGCAGATCACCAAGCAGCTCAACAAGCTGATCCCCGTCATCAAGATCAGCGAGCTGGCCGACTCCGACGCGGTCGAGCGCGAGCTGATGCTCGTGACGATCAAGGGCACCGCCGACGCGCGGTCGCAGGCGACCGAGCTGGCGTCGATCTTCGAGGCCAAGATCCTCGACGTCGGCTTCGAGGCGCTCACGCTCATGGTCGCCGGCCAACCGGACAAGCTCGACGCGATGACCGATCTGCTCAAGCCGTTCGGCATCGTCGAGCTGCAACGGACGGGTCGGATCGCGCTGCCGAAGCTGAGCCGCCAGCCCAGCAAGCTCCGGGTCGTCAAGAACCGAAGCGCCTGAGTTACCGTTCCGCCCGTTCCGACACGCGATTCGGCTGCTGCAGGCCGCGATTCGCGCTCACATTCGAAGAAGGACGCTGAGATGGCCGCGACGATCACGTACGACGACGGTGCCGACCTCGGGTTGCTCGACGGCAAGACCGTCGCGATCCTCGGGTACGGCTCCCAGGGTCACGCCCACGCGCTGAACCTGAAGGAGTCGGGCGTCGACGTCATCGTCGGCCTGCGCGAGGGATCGTCGAGCGCGCCGAAGGCCGAGGAGGCCGGACTCAAGGTGCTCACCACCGCCGAGGCCGTCCAAGCCGCCGACGTCGTGATGGTGCTGCTGCCCGACACCGAGCAGAAGAAGGTGTACCAGGCCGACATCGAGCCGAACCTCCAGCCGGGCAACTCCCTGGCGTTCGCGCACGGCTTCAACATCCACTTCGACCAGATCCAGCCGCCCGAGGGTGTCGACGTCTGGATGATCGCGCCCAAGGGGCCCGGTCACCTCGTGCGCCGCACCTACACGGAGGGCGGCGGAGTGCCGGCGCTCGTCGCGGTCGCGCAGGACGCGTCCGGGAACGCCCGGGCGATCGCGCTCGCCTACGCCAAGGGCATCGGTGCCACGCGCGGAGGCGTGCTCGACACCACGTTCCAGGAGGAGACCGAGACCGACCTGTTCGGTGAGCAGGTGGTGCTCTGCGGCGGGCTCACCGAGCTCATCCGCAACTCGTTCGAGACGCTGGTCGAGGCCGGGTACCAGCCCGAGTCCGCGTACTTCGAGACGCTCCACGAGGTGAAGCTCATCGTCGACCTCATCTACGAGGGCGGCATCTCCAACATGCGCTACTCGATCTCGGACACCGCCGAGTACGGCGACATGACGCGGGGTCCCCGCGTCGTCACGTCGGCCACCAAGGCCGAGATGAAGAAGATCCTCGGCGAGATCCAGAGCGGCGAGTTCGCGCAGGAGTGGATCGCGGAGAACGAGGCCGGCCGGCCCAACTTCACGAAGCTGCAGGCCGCGGGACGCGAGCACCCGATCGAGGCGGTGGGCGCGCAGCTCCGCGGGATGATGCCGTGGATCTCGCAGGGCAAGGCCAAGCCGCAAGAGGTCTCCGGCGGCTGACCTCGCGCAAATTTGCGGCGAATCGGCAGTCAGAGGTTCGAGTCCCCCGCAGAAATGCGATGACGCGGGGTGGTCAGCCGCGGAGGACCACACCGCGGGGGTGTCCCGGGCGCCGGCGGCGCGCCAGGCCTCGGCGTGAGGATGTTCGCGGACCGGCCGGCCGTCGATCTGCGTGAGCTCGATCTGACGGAGGCGGCCGTCCTTCACGAGCGTCACGAGCGGGCCACACCAGTCGGGCTCCGGCGAGAACGTCGTGAGCGTGCGGGCACCGCGTTCCAGGTAGGCGACGAGCCGTCCGTCGCGCAGCACGACGTAGGCGCCGGCAGCGCGACTCGGCCGGCCGTCCGTCTCCGGCCACGGCAGCGCAGCGCCGTACGGCTGGGCCGGATCGGTGGCCGCGAGCACGCGAGGCTCCGCGTCCGCATCCGCGTTGCGATGAGCACGCAGCCGGTCGACCGCACCGGGCAGCGCGAACTCCGCGGCGCCCAGCCCGGCGACGAAGTAGCCGCGCCGCACCTTGCCCGACTCCTCGAGCGCGCGGAGCACCGGGTACACCGCGGCGTACCCGCCGACGATGCCCTCGGCCCGCGCGCCCTCGCGGGTGACGACTCCGTGGCGTTCGAGCAGCTGGGTGGCGAGCGCGTGGGCCCGCGCGGTGGGCGTCGCGTCGACGTCGGCACCGCTGCGGACGAGTGACCACCGACCCGCGCCGGCGGGTGGACCGATGCGCCGGAGCCCGCCGGGCCGAGGGCGCGCGGTGGAGCGCCGGGCCGTGCGGCCCCGACCGAGCTGCGCGCGCAATGGCGCGAGCCCGTCGTTGGTCACGTGGCCCGACCACACGAGGTCCCACAGTGCGGCCAGCACCTCAGGCTCGGGCGCGTTGCCCGCCGCACCGAGCAGCTGCGGCCAGAACGACGCGCCGGCCGTGGCGAGCCAGTCGACGAGCGCGTCGTGTACCGGGCCCTCGGGCCGGTCGAGCGGCGGCGGGAGCAGCAGCGGAGCGCTCTCGCGGAACGCGAGCACGATGCGGCCGTCGCGCGGCCCGATCGCGCCGGCGCCGGACCACACCACCTCGCCGCTCGCGATGAGCTCGTCGAGCAGGTCCGGGCGGTAGCCGCCGACGCGCGCGGGGAGGACGTCGACCTCGAGCGTGGACGCGGGGACCGGTGCGCCCTGCAGGAGCGTGAGCGCGTCGAGGAGCGCGTCGGTGCCGTGCCGCGGTGCGTCCATGCCGTGCCAGGCGGGGAGGAACCGGGCCATGACCTCCGGGTCGACCGGTTCCACCTCGTGGCGGAGCCTGGCCAGGCTCCGGCGCCGAAGCCGGCGCAGCACACCCGTGTCGCACCACTCACGCTCGGTGCCGTCGGGTCGGAACTCGCCCCGTACGAGCCGGTCGGTGTCGACGAGCGTCTGGAGCGCGTCGTCGAGTCGGTCCGCGGACAGGCCGTAGCGGGTGGCGACGTCGCGGGTGGTGAACGGACCGTGCGTGCGGGCGAAGCGCGCCACGAGGTCCACGAGCGGCGTGGCGCGCGATTCGGTGAACGCGGCGGGCAGGCCCGGTGGCAGCGCGGCGCCGAGCACGTCCCGGTAGACCGACGCGTCCTCGGCCGCGATCACCCGTGACTCGCCCGCCACCGCGACGTCGACGACACGGCGGGCGTCGCGCAACTCGGTGAGTGGTGGCGCGAGCGCGACCGGCAGCCGTGCCGCGAGCTCCGTCGCACTCAGGTCGCCGAGGTCGCGCAGCAGGTCGACGACGTCGTCCGCGCCGCGTATCCGTTCCTGCATCGCCGGGGTGAGGCGCTGGAGCTCGAGCTCGAGCTCGGCGAGCGCGTCGCCGTCGAGCAGCTCCCGGAGCTCCTCGGTGCCGAGCAGCTCGCGCAGGAGATCGCGGTCGAGCGCGAGGGCGGCGGCCCGGCGCTCGGCGAGGGGTGCGTCGCCCTCGTACATGAACGTCGCGATCCACGAGTAGAGGAGCGACTGCGCGAAGGGCGACGCCTTCGGCGTGTCGACGGTGACCATCCGCACCTTGCGGGATCGCAGGTCGCGCAGCACCTCGAGGAGGGCGGGCAGGTCGAAGACGTCCTGCAGACATTCGCGGGTGGTCTCGAGGATGATGGGGAAGCTGGGGTGGCCGGCGGCAACCTCGAGCAGACCGGCCGCCTTCTGGCGCTGCTGCCACAACGGGGTGCGCTCGCCGGGTCGCCGCTTGGGCAGGAGCAGCGCACGTGCCGCGGCCTCGCGGAAGCGGGCGCCGAAGAGTGACGAGCCCGGCAACGCTTCGACGACGAGATCCTCCACTCGCTCCGGGTCGAGGACGAGGTCCTCCACCGGGAAGTGGTCGACCGCGTCCGGGAGGCGCAGCACGATGCCGTCGTCGCTCCACAGCACCTGGACGTCGACGCCGAGCCGGTCGCTCAGTCCTTGACGCAGGGCCATGCCCCATGGCGCGTGCACGCGCGCCCCGAAGGGCGTCAGGACGCAGATCCGCCAGTCACCCAGCTCGTCGGGGAACCGCTCGATCACGATCGTGCGGTCGTCCGGTACGGCGCCGGTGGCCTCGACCTGCTCGTCGAGGTAGGCGACGAGGTTGCGGGCCGCGAGCTCGTCGAGCGCGGTCTCGGACTGGAGGTGGGCGACGGCATCATCGGCGGTCCGCGCCCGCAGGTCGCGCGTGAAGGCACCGATGGCCCGGCCCAGCTCGATGGGCCGGCCCGGCTGGTCGCCGTGCCAGAACGGCATCTTCCCCTGCTCGCCCGGCGCCGGGAGCACGATCACGCGGTCGTGGGTGATCTGGTCGATCCGCCAGGTGCTCGCGCCGAGCACGAAGGTCTCGCCGGGCCGGCTCTCGTAGACCATCTCCTCGTCGAGCTCGCCGACACGGGTGCCCTCGGGGAGGAACACACCGAAGAGGCCGCGGTCCGGGATGGTGCCACCGTTGGTGATGGCGATGCGGCCGGCGCCGTCCCGTGCCCGCACGGTGCCGCGCAGGCGGTCCCAGACGACGCGCGGGCGCAACCCGGCGAATTCGTCCGACGGGTAGCGGCCGGCGAGGAGGTCGAGCACCGCGGTGAAGGTGTCGTCACCGAGCTCGGCGAAGTTCGCCGCGCCACGCACGGTGGCGGCGAGCTCGTCGACGTTCCACTCGTCGACCGCGCACATCGCGACGATCTGCTGCGCGAGCACGTCGAGGGGATTCCGCACGATCCGCGTCGACTCGATGGCGCCGGCGCGCATCCGCTCGACGACGACCGCGACCTCGAGCAGGTCGCCGCGGTACTTGGGGAAGATCTTGCCGGTGCTGGGCTCGCCCACCTGGTGGCCCGCCCGGCCGATGCGCTGGAGGCCGCGGCTCACTGCGCCCGGCGACTCGACCTGGATCACGAGGTCGACGGTGCCCATGTCGATGCCGAGCTCGAGGCTGCTCGTGGCGACGAGCGCGCGCAAGCGGCCGGTCTTCAGCTCGTCCTCCACGAGGAGGCGCTGCTCGCGGGCGAGGGAACCGTGGTGCGCCTTCACCAGCTCCTCGCCCGCGAGCTCGTTGAGGCGACCGGCGAGGCGCTCGGCGAGGCGCCGGTTGTTGCAGAAGATGAGCGTGGTGCGGTGGGCGCGGATCTGCTCGAGGATGCGCGGGTGCACGTGCGGCCAGATGCTCGAGCGCGCTTCACCGTCGAGCGGCGTGCCCGGCATCTCCTCGATACGCGCGCCGAGCGCGCCCATGTCCTCGATCGGCACGATGACCTCGAGGTCGAGCGCCTTGCGGACGCCGGCGTCGACGACGGTCACCGGCCGGGGCCCCTCGGCGGTGCGGCCGCCGAGGAAGCGCGCGATCTCGTCGAGCGGGCGTTGGGTGGCCGACAGGCCGATGCGTTGCGGCGGCGTCGTGGAGATCGCGTCGAGCCGCTCGAGCGACAGCGCGAGGTGCGCGCCGCGCTTCGTGCCGGCGATGGCGTGGATCTCGTCGACGATCACCCACCTGACGTCGCGCAGGTTCTCTCGCGCCCCGGAGGTGAGCATCAGGTACAGCGACTCGGGCGTCGTGATCAGGATGTCGGGCGGGTGGCGACGGAGGGCGCTGCGCTCCTTGGCCGGCGTGTCGCCGGTGCGGATGCCGACGGTCGGCGTGTGGAGGGTCTCGCCCCGCCGCTCGGCCGCGGCCCGGATCCCGGCGACCGGTGCCCGCAGGTTCTTCTCCACGTCGACCGCGAGGGCCTTGATCGGCGAGAGGTAGAGGACCCGGGTGCGTTCGGTCTTGTCGGGCACCGGGTCGGTGACGAGCCGGTCGATCGCCCAGAGGAAGGCGGCGAGGGTCTTCCCCGAACCGGTCGGGGCGAGGATCAGGGTGTGGTCACCGGCCGCGATCGCCGGCCAGCCCTTGGCCTGGGCGTCCGTGGGCGCGCCGAAGGTGGTGTCGAACCACTCCCGCACCGCGGGAGAGAACGGGCCGAGCGCGTCAGCCGCCACGGGCGCACGGTACCCGCCGGGTGTGACCCCCACGCCGGGGTTCTCCGGCGCCGAGTCCGGGCAGAATCGGCCGGTGACCGTGCGGATCGCCTTCCTCCGGGCCGTCAACCTCGGGCGGCGCCGGGTGCCGATGGTCCGGCTCCGGGCGGTCGTCGACGACGCCTTCGCCACCGAGTCGCGGACCTACGTCAACAGCGGCAACGTGGTGTTCGACGCCGCCGGCGGCCGCGGCGCGATCGAACGAGCGCTCGAGGCGCGTCTCGAGTCGGAGTTCGGTTTCGCGATCGAGACGTTCGTGCGGACCGCGGCCGAGCTCCGGCGGATCGTGGACGCCGATCCGTTCCGCCTGGAGCGCGGCGACACCTACTTCGTGACCTTCATGCGGAGGTCGGCGACCGCGACGCGGAAGCGGGGGCTCGAGGCGCTGTCGAACGACTTCGACACGCTCGTGGTGCGCGGCGCCGACGTGCACTGGCGGATGCGCGGGAAGTCGACCGACACCAGAGTGCCCAAGCGGGCGTGGGAGAAGGTTCTGGGCGCCGACGCGAGCACGAGCCGCAACGTGAACATGCTGCGCAAGCTCGCCGCGTCGCTCGACGATTGAGACCTCTCGGCCGAGCACCGCTGCGGGAGGGTGGCGGCGCTCAGTCCTCGTGGCGATGAGGGCGGTGGAGAAGGAGCCAGCCGATCACCGCGCCGACGAACGCGGTCACCAGCAGGACCAGGACGAGTGGCGCCTCGCCGTCGCCGACGAGCCAGCCGACGCGGACGTTGTCGCGATTGTCGGCGGCGAACGCGACGATGGCGGCCAGCAGCACGAGCCCGAGCACGACTCGAATGGCCAACCCCACGTCGTGTCGCGCGGACGCAACCGGATGTACCGGGGATTCGGTCATGGTCTGGTCCTTCGCAGTGGGTTCGTACCGTCTCGTGTGCCCCGTACCGAGCTGCGGTACACCCCGCGGCGACGATGCCTCAGCGCGTGTGGGCGCGGATGATGGCGTCGGCCCAGCCGACGTCGGGCCGCGGGCGACGGGTCAGCGTCGCGGCCACGGCATCCGGGACGTCGATCTCGAGCCGTACCAGCGCGCCGCCGAGCGACTTGCCGAGGTTGTCGGAGCGCAGTGACCTCGGGCCGCCGCCGCCGAGCGCGCCCCGAAGGACGAAGTTGAGCGCCCGCACGTTCGCCGCCTCGTAGCGGACGACGTCGCCCTGCACGAGCGACCCGAAGTGCGCCTTCACGCGCGCGGCAGTCACCTCCCGCACGATCAGCTCGTAGCCGGTGTCGTCGTACGCGAAGAGCGCGACGTCGGCCGTGTCGCCCTTGTCGCCGGCGCGGAACCCGCAGATCCGGTCGAGTCGGAGGCGCGCCATCAGACCTCCTCCACGACGACGGTGACGTGCGGGTCGACGAGGGGCTTGTCGACGAGCGTCGGCCAGATGCCGAGGAGCTCGGTCGGCGCGCCGCCGCCGCGGCCGATGCCCGTCATCCCCGCGGGCGGCGCGCTCAGCGCGAGGGGGACGAGCTCGCGCCCGACCGACGCTGCGCTCCTCTGGTCCGCGCAGCGCCACGCGATCCGCGCCACGCATTCGGGCGGCTCGGCATCGGTGGCGGGAACGGTGTCGCCCCCGAGCGCGTTCACCCCCCACAGCTCCACGGCCCATTCGTCGACGGCGATCCCGGCCATCTCGACGCGCTGCATGAAGATCGCGGTCAGCGCCCTCGCCTTCTCCGCCGCGTCGGGCCAGGAGAACGCGACGCGTGTCTCACCCGACCATCCTGCAGGGTACGCGAGGAGCGCCTTGTAGCTGTCGGTGGCGGGTTTCCCGCGCACGTCGGTCACCTGCACGCGGTCCCCGCCCAGGTCGGTGAAGGTCGCCGACGTGAAGTCGGCGACCACGTCGGGTGCGAGGTACGCCGCCGGGTCGTGCACCTCGTAGAGGAGTTGGTGACGCACGGTGTCGACGTCCACCCGGCCGCCGGACGCGGCCGGCTTCGTGATCACGGCGGTGCCGTCGGCCGCGACCTCGGCGATCGGGTACGGCAGGAGCCACGGCTCGGGGATCGTCCACCAGTCGCCGCTGAAGTTTCCGCCCGCGACCTGGCCCGAGCACTCCAGCAGGTGCCCGACGAGGACACCCGCGGCGAGCCGGTCCCAGTCGTTGCGTGCCCATCCGTGCTCGTGGATCAGCGGTGCGAGGAACAGGGCGGCATCGGCGACCCGTCCGGTGATCACGATGTCGGCCCCCTGTGCGAGGGCGTCGGCGATCGGGAACGCGCCGAGATAGGCGGCGAAGAACAACCCGTCGGCGCCCATCGCCTCGAACGCGGCGCCGGTCTCGACGTTCGCGAGGGCGGACGCGGTGGAGCCCCGGATCTCTGCGAGTCGCGGCATGAGGTCGTCGCCCATGACGGTCGCGATCCTCAGCCCGGAGGCACCGGCGGCGCGCGCCGTCTCGACTGCGGCGTGCGCAGCGGCACGCGGGTTGATGCCGCCCGCGTTCGTGATCACCTTGGTGCGGCCGTCGAGCACCGCCGGGAGCGCGGCGCCGAGGTACCGGGGGAGGTCGCGGGTGTAGCCGAGCGACTCGTCGCGGGCGCGGTCCTTCTGCAAGATCGCGAGTGTCAGCTCGGCCAGCGCCTCGAGGCAGAGGTAGTCGACGCCGTCCTCGAGGAGCCCCGCGACGGCGCGCGGCGTGTCGCCGTAGAACCCCTGCCCGCCGCCGAGCCGGATCGCCTTCGCGCTCATGATGCGCCGCCCGCGGTCGGCGTCGACCCGAGCCGGAGCGAGGAACGAGCGCAGGCGAGCCGCCGCGGAGCGAGCGGGGTTCGGCACTCGCGGCAGAGCGGCGAGCGGAGGGGCCGAGGTGTTGTCAGCCATGCGTCGGCGGCCGCCGGTGCGACCAGTCGACCGAGCGCTCCACGAAGCCCGCCACCTGGAGCAGCAGGTCCTCGCGCCCCGACGCGGCGATGAAGTGCACGCCGACGGGCAGGCCACCTGCGCTCTGCGCCACCGGGAGCGAGATCGCGGGTTGGCCGGTCTGGTTCGCGACCGGGGTGTAGGGCGTGAAGGTGCCGCCCCGCCCGAAGCCGACCACCGGGTCGTCGGGGGTCTGCAGCACGCCGAGCCGTGGCGGGAGCTCACCGAGCGTCGGCGTGAGCAGGAGGTCCCAGCCGTCGGCCCACCACTGCGTGAAGCGGCGTGAGAACGCGCCCATCGCGCTCAGCGCGTCGAGGAGCTCCCCGCCGGTCACCTCCCGTCCGCGCTCGGCGAGGAACCAGGTCAGCGGCTCGACGTCGTCCGCTCGCACTTCTCGCCCGATCCGGCGGCCGATCGCGATCATGTTGGCCGCCGCCATCGCGGACCAGATCGGGACGAACGCGGTCATGCGCTCGGTCTCGTCGAACGCGGGCGGGTGCGCGTGCTCGACGTGGTGACCGGCGGCCGCCAGGAGCCTCGCCGTGGCCTCGGCCGCCGCCACGCACTCGGGATCGGCGGGATCCGAGGTCCCGGGCATCGTCGTCATCAGCCCGACGCGCAGCGGCGCGGGCTCGATGTTCACCTGCGAGGCGTATCGCGACGGCGGTGTCGCCGGCACCACCGGGTCACCCACCTCGGGCCCCGCGACGGCGTCGAGCAGCGCCGCCGCGTCGCGCACGGAGCGGGTCACCGCGAACTGCACCGACAGCGGTCGGGCGAGCTCGTCGCTCGCAGGCCCCACCGACGTCCGTCCGCGCGACGTCTTGAGCCCGACGAGGCCGCAGCACGCGGCGGGGATGCGGATCGACCCGCCACCGTCGCTGGCGTGCGCGAAGGGGAGCATGCCGGACGCGACTGCGGCGGCGGACCCGCCCGAGGATCCGCCGGGTGTGCGTGACAGGTCCCACGGGTTGTGACTCGGCCCGAACGCGAGGGGCTCGGTCGTCGGCATGATGCCGAGCTCGGGGGTGTTCGTGCGCCCGACGACGACGAGCCCGGCGGCCTGGAAGCGTGCCGCGAGGTGCGAGGTGACCGGCGCGCGGTGGTCCTTCTTGGCGAGGACGGGGACGCCGTCGTAGGCCGGCTCCCCCGCGAGCGTGCACGACAGGTCCTTGAGGGCGAACGGCACGCCCCGGAACGGCCCGTCGGGGAGGTCGCCCTCGGCCTCCGAGCGCGCGCGCTCGAAGCGCGTGGTCGTGAAGGCGTTCACCGACGGCTCCAGGCGCTCGATACGCGCGATCGCCGCCTCGACGAGATCCAGCGGCGAGAGCTGTCCGAGCCGGACCAGCTCGGCCTGCGCGGTGGCGTCGAGCCCGGCGAGTTCGTCCCCCATGACCGTCTCCCTCGTTGGATCAGCCCGCGGAGATCTGCGGGCGGCGGGCCGCCCAGGGCGTGGCGCGTTCGAGCTGGCCGGCGAGGGCCAGCAGCACGTCCTCGCGGTGGGCCGCGCCCACGAGCTGGACCCCGATGGGCAGACCGCCGTCGCTCGTCGCGACCGGCACCGACATGGCGGGCTGACCGGTGACGTTGAACGCGGCCACGAACGCGGCGTACGGGGTCTGCAGGATCGTGGCCATCGCGGGGTCGCCGTCGACCGGGTTGAGCGTGCCGAGCACCGGTGGCAGGGCCGCGAGCGTGGGCGTGACGAGCACGTCGTACGGCTCGTCGGTGTGCCACCAGGCGAGCACGCGTCGGGTCCAGGCCTGGGCCGCGGCGATCGTCTGCTGGTACTGCAGCGCGGTGACGCCGCGCCCGGCCTCGGCCAACGCCCACGTGCCCGGCTCGACGTCGTCGGCCGTGACCGCACGTCCCGCCATCTCGGCGAGCTCCTCCACCAGCAGCAGCGCGTTGGCCGCGACCACGTGGAGGAAGGTCGCCACCAGCTCGGTCTCGTCGAGGGCCGCGGGCGATGCCAGCTCGACCGTGTGCCCGAGCGACTCGAGCGTCTTCGCGGTGGCCTCGGCGGCGGCGGCGCACTCCGTGTCGACCTCGCACATCGCGGCGATGGCGTCGGTGCGCAGACCGATGCGCAGCGGACGGGGGTCGGTGGCCACGACGTCGGCCCAGGGACGGTCGGGTGGCGGCGCGGTGTAGGGATCGCCGGGCATCTCACCGGCGAGCACGTCGAGGATCGCGGCGGAGTCGCGGACCGAGCGGGTGACGACGTGACGCGCCACGAGCCCGTTCCACACCTCGCCGTCCTGCGGGCCGAGCGACACGCGGCCGCGGCGACGGCTTGAGCCCGACGAGGCCGCACTGGCTCGACGGGATGCGGATCGATCCGCCGCCGTCGCCCGCGTGCGCGACCGGCACCATGCCCGCCGCGACCGCCGCCGCCGAACCGCCGCTCGATCCGCCGACACCGCGCGTCGGGTCCCACGGGTTGTGCGTCGGTCCGTAGGCGTGGGGCTCGGTGGTGGTCTGCAACCCGAATTCCGGCGTGTTCGTCTTGCCGACGAACACGAAGCCGGCCTGTTCGAGCTTGTCGAACAGGTAGGAGCTGTCGGGCGCGACGTACCCGATCTCCTTCAACAGCTTGTTGCCGAGGTGGAGCGGCGCGCCCGCGAGCCGGCCGTCGAGGTCCTTCACCACCATCGGCACGCCGGAGAACGGACCCGCGACCGGTGCGGCGGCGCGCGCACGCGCCCGGTCGAAGAGCGGGTGGATCACCGCGTTGATCGTGGGATCGGTGGTCTCCACACGCGCGATCGCGGCGTCGACGAGCTCCGCGGCGGTGCACTCGCCCGTGGCGACGAGCTCCGCCTGGGCGGTGGCGTCGAGCGCGGCGAGGTCGGTGGGGTCGGTCACATCGGCTCCGGGGACGGGGTCAGGCGGCCACGGGTGGGCGCCGGTCGGCCCATGGTGCCGCAGCCTCGAGCTGCGCGGCCACCCGGATGAGCAGGTCCTCCCGGCCGAACCCGCCGACGAGCTGGACCCCGACGGGGAGACCGTCGGCGCTCCAGTGGAGCGGCAGGCTGATCGCCGGCTGACCCGAGATGTTGCTCTGGGTCGTGAACGGCACGAACGCGGCGGACCGGATGAAGCCGGTGAGGGGCGCCTCACGGGTCGACGCGAACGTCCCGTGCGGCGGCGGCGGCTCGCCGAGGGTGGGCGTGAGGAGCACGTCGTAGCCCTCCGTGCCGCCGTCGCCGGGATCGGCTCGCCACCAGGTGGCCGCGCTCCTCGCCTCGTCCATGGCCGCGACGACCGTGGCCATGAAGGCGGGTCCGGTCACGTTCCGGCCCATCGTGGTGAGCGCCCACGTGAGGGGCTCGACGTCGTCCTCGGTGATCGACCGGCCGACCTTCGCGGCCCAGTCGTCGACGACGTACGCGCACTCCGTCGCCCAGACCGAGCTGAACCGGACCATCGCCTCGGCGTCGGCCCACTGCACGGGGAACGCGGCGTCGACGTGATGACCGAGCGACTCGAGGAGCCGGGCGGCCGCGGTGACGGCCGTGACGCACTCCGGATGGAGCGAGCTCGTGGCGGTGGGATCAGCGTCGAGGAACCCGATGCGCAGTCGACCCGGATCCATGCCGACCTCCGCCGCGAACGGTCCGCGCGGCGTCGGCGCACGTGTCGCGCCGACCGACGCGTGGCGCACCGGTGACGTCGAGCACCGCGGCGCTGTCGCGCACCGTGCGCGACACGACGTGCTCGCAGACGAGGAAGTTGGAGACCTCGTTGAGGTCGGTCCCGCTGGGGACGCGTCCGCGGGTCGGCTTGAGGCCCACGAGGCCGCAGCACGACGCAGGGATGCGGATCGATCCGCCGCCGTCGTTGGCGTGCGCGACCGCGACCATGCCGCTCGCGACCGCGGCAGCTGACCCTCCGCTCGAGCCACCGGGCGTGTGGCCGAGCTTCCACGGGTTGTGCGTGGGTCCGTAGGAGTCGGGCTCGGTGGTGGGCAGGAGCCCGATCTCGGGGGTGTTGGTCCGGCCGAGCACGACGAAGCCGGCGTCGACGAACCGCTGCGCGAGCGCATCGGTGCGGGTCGCGTGATGGTCCGCGTCACGGAGGAACCGCATGCCCTCGTAGAGGGTCTCGCCGGCCATCTCGGCGCTCAGGTCCTTGAGCAGCAGCGGCACCCCGCGGAAGGGGCCGTCGGGGAGCGCGCCGGCGGCCTCGTCCCGGGCCCGCTCGAAGCGATCGCGCACCACCGCGTTGAGCTGCGGGTTCACCGCCTCGATGCGTCCGATCGCCTCGTCCACCAGTTCGGTCGGCGACGTCTCGCCGCTCCGGATCAGCTCCGCCTGTCCGACTGCGTCCATCGGCCGGAAGCTACCGGCTGAGCGACGTGGCCGCCGCAGCGACCGAGCCGGAGCGCAGCGGAGGCGAGCAGCTCCGGAGCGAGCCGACTCGCGCCGATCGCTCAGCCGCGAGCGGAGCCGAGAGCGGAGGAGCCGAGATGGCGTCACCAGCCGCGCAGGTCGACCGGCCACGACTCCACGACGTCGTCGCCGTCGACGACCTCCATCCGCTCGTGGTAGGCGATCGTCGGGTCCACGTGCGCGGGCCAGACGCGGACGCGGTCGCCCACCCGCACCGACGCCTCGGGCCGGAAGGTCACGTGCTCGTCCGAGACGACGAGCACGCGGGCGTCGTCGATCGTGGGGCCGCCGTGGTCCATCCCCAGCGACTTGAGCCCGCAGTCGGCCACCGCCCAGCCCGGCGCGACGCTGATGACCGTCGCCTGGACCCACACCGCCGGTCGGAACTCGGGCACCATCGGCGCGAACGCGGTGTCCATGAGCGCGTAGCTCCCGGCCTGGATCTCCGTCGCGAGGGTGTTGAGGTCGTAGTTCACGGTCGCGCCGGCCGAGATCACGTCGCCGCCGACCGAGTCGTGCGCGAGCGCGAGCAGGGCCATCGCCCGCTCGGTGGTCTCCGCCCGTGCAGCGCGATCCGCGTGCAGCGTGACGTGGCCCTCGTAGCCCATGACGCCGCGCACGGTCATGCCGGCCGCCCGGGCCCGGTCGGCGACCCGGGCCGCATCGACCGGATCGCACCCGCACCGGGGCAGGCCGACGTTCACGTCCACGAGCACCTCCCGGATGCCGCCGGCCGCGGCGGCGTCGACCGTGGCGTCCGAGTCGACCGCGACGGTGACGCGGGCGCCGCAGTCCGCCATGGCCCGGAGCCGGTGGGCGTCGACCGTCTCGTTGGCGAGGAGCAGGTCCGTCCCGAGCCCGGCCGCCGCGAGGCCGAGGACCTCGCGCGGCGTCGCGGCGGTGAAGCCGGCGTGACCGACGTCGGCCTGGCGGTGCGCCAACGCCGTCGTCTTGTGGGCCTTCACGTGGGGGCGACAGCGCGCTCCGGGGCGGGCCGCGGCCATGGTCGCGAGGTTGGCGTCGAGCGTCGGTCCGTCGACGACGAGCGCCGGGGTCGACAGGTCACCGAGCTTCATCGGGACGAGCCGAGCTTCATCGGGACGGGACGAGCTTCATCGCGGGCCCTCCGGGTGGTCCGTACTCGGCCCGAGCGTGGGCCGGTGCCGGATCTGCGCGAGCATGGCACGGGACGAGAGGGAGTCGGCGTGACGGAAGGTGTGCGAACCGCGGGTTGGTATCCCGACCCGTGGGGCACGGAGAACGAGCGGTACTTCGACGGCGCGGCGTGGGCACGCGAGACCCGTCCCGTCGGCGGCGCCGCGACGGATCCCGGTCCGGCCGCTGCCGCCCGGTCGCCCGAGCCCGAGGCGCCCCCCACCACGCTCGGCGATCCGCCCGCCAGCGCGAGCCCGGGCCCGCCGTCGGATGCGGCGCCCGGCGCGGCGCCGCCCGCGTGGCACCGGGACCCGTGGGGGCTCGCAGGCATGCGCTGGTGGGACGGCGCGCAGTGGACCGGATACGTCAGCGGTCCGCCGACCGCACGTGTGGCCGCGCCGGATCTCGCGGGCGAGCGCGGGCTCGCCCGCTGGTTGCGTCCGGCGCTGGTCGTCGGTGGCGTCGCCCAGGCGGTCACCCTCGTCACGTCCGTCGACCAGGCGCAGTGGATCGTCGACCACTGGGATGCGATCACACGACCCGGCGGTGGGGACCTCCCGACGATGCCGGCGTCGACCGCGAACTCGCTCGGCCAGCTGAGCAGCATCGTCGGCTTCGCCGTCGCGATCCTGTTCCTGCATCTGGTTCTACCGGGCCGCGAGCACCGGCTGGTCGTCCGGCGTGCCGGCGCGGCGGGGCCCGATGATCGCGACGCTGTCGTTCATCATCCCGGTGCTGAACCTGTGGTGGCCGTACCAGGCCGCGCTCGACATGGTGCCGGCGGGCGACCCGCACCGCGGTCTCATCCGGCGGTGGTGGGCGCTGTGGATCGCCGCGATGCTCTGCGGGTTCCTGATCTACCCGGCGGCGGCGCTGTCGACGGAGACCGCGGCACGCGTGGTCGCCGGCGTGGGTGCGGTGGCGATGCTCGCGGCTGCCTTCGCGGCGCGGGCCGTGGTGGAGTACGTCACCACGACCCACGAGCAGCTCGGCCACGTCGCCGCCGCGGGCTGAGCGCCGGCCTCGCCGGTCCCTCACGCGCCGCGCCCCTCGACGAGCTCACGGGACGTCGCCGGCCCGGCGGGCCGCGGCCTCGATGGTGGCGCGGTGCTCCTCCCACCAGTGGTCGTCGACCGGCGGCAGGTTCGGCCAGCGCGGATCCATCCCGACGGTGCCGTCGATCGTCTCGCGCAGGATGTCGGCGTGGCCCGCGTGGCGGGCGACGTCGACGAGCACGTGCACCATCGCCTGGTGGAGCGACAGCTCGCGGTCGCCCTCCGGCCACCACGGCACCTCGCCGACGGCGTCGAGCGGCAGCGCCGCGATCGTCGCGTCGGCGTGCGCCCACACCCGGCGGCACACCGCGACGACGTCGTCCCTCGGTGTGGTCGGGCCGCACCCACATGTCACCGTTCGGCCGGCCGTCCTGCCACGGCAGGGGCTCGGGGAACGGCCGCCCGAACACCAGCCCGAAGTAGCCGCTCTCGGTGCTCGCGGTGTGCTGGACGAGCCCGAGCAGGTTCGTGCCCGTGGGCGTCAGCGGCCGCCGGACGTCGTACTCGGACAGCCCGTCGAGCTTCCAGAGCAGCACCGCGCGGCCCGACTGCAGGTACTCGTGCAGCTCCGCCTTCGCGTCGGACGTCACGGAACCAGTCTGCCGCCCGGGTGGATCGGGTGCCCGGCCGGCGGAACACGGGGGCGCCGGCCGGAGGCGCGGACGAGACTCCCGTCATGAGCACTGCACGACCGGCGGTCGCCGCCGACGCCGACGCGGTCGAGGGCGTGTGGGCCGCGGTCGCGGCCGAGGGCGAGTGGATCGGTACGGAGCTCCCGCTGCACCCGGCATGGCGCGACCGCTTCCTCGTCGCAGTCGCCGCCGAGGACGCAGCCTGGTTCGTGGTGGAGCAGGACGGCCCGGTCGTCGGCGGGGTCTTCGTCCAGGCGGAGCGCGGCGTCGCGCACCTCGGGATGGCGATCGTGGACGGACATCGCGGTGCGGGTCTCGGGCGCGCGCTGCTCGACGCGGCGGTCGACTGGGCACGCGACCGTGGTTGCCACAAGGTCACGCTCGAGGTGTGGCCGCACAACACGCGGGCGCGGCGGCTCTACGAGCGGGCCGGATTCGCGGACGAGGGACACCTGCGGCGCCACTACCGGCGGAAGAGCGGAGCCCTCTGGGACGCGGTCGTCATGAGCCTGATCCTCGACACGGACTCACCGGGCCGGCCCTAGCCCTCACGACCTCCCGTGGCGCCCCGGGTCAGGTGCCCGTCCACTTGGGCTCGCGCTTCTCGGCGAAGGCGGTCGCGCCCTCGATCGAGTCCTTCGAGGCGAAGACCTCCATCGCGAGCTCGAAGTTGCGCGGCCACGCCTCCTCCTCGGTGAGGTCGCCGGCCTCGCGCACCATCTGGAGGGTCTTGCGCACCGCCAGCGGACCGTTGGCCGCGATCCGCGCCGCGAGCTCGAGCGCGGCGTCGACGACGTCGTCGAGCGGGACCACCCGGCTCACGAGGCCGAGCTCGCAGGCGCGCTCGGCGCTGATCGGGTCGCCGGTGATCGCGAGCTCGGTCGCGAGCGCGAGCGGGACGCGCTTGGGCAGGCGGATGAGCGCACCCGCGGCCGCGAAGAGTCCCCGCTTCACCTCGGGGATGCCGAACTGGGCCACGTCGGCGGCGACGACGAGGTCGCACGCGAGGACGATCTCGAACCCGCCCGCGAAGGCCGGTCCGTTGACCGCCGCGATGATCGGCTTCGGGTAGTTCCGGCGCACGAGACCGGCGAAGTTGCCCTTCGCGGTGGCCATCTCGCCACCCTTGCCGGCGGCGATGAGCTTCAGGTCGGCGCCGGCGCAGAACGTGGGGCCGTTCCCGGTGATGACGACGGCCTGGATGGTGTCGTCGTCCTCCCACTCGTCGAGTGCGCCCTCGACCCCGTTGGCGAGATCGCCGTTGACGGCGTTGCGGGCCTCGGGCCGGTTGAGCCGGATGATGCCGACGCGGCCGTTCCGCTCGACTTCGACTGCTGCCATGGGGGGATTCCTCCTACGAAGGGTCCGGGGAAGGTATCGGAATCTCGTCGGGCGCGAGTCCGAGGCGGTCGGTGTCGACGTCCTCGCAGCCGTCGCGCCGGGCGCCGGCGACGTCGGACGGCTGGATGGGCACCGGTGGCTCGTCCAGCGCATCCGCGAAGCGCGGGTTGCGGAGGCGCATGACGAAGAGCGCGAGGAGCATGAGCACGGCCGCTCCGGCCGTCGTCTCCCGCAACCCGATGCGGTGCCCGAGCGCGCCCTGGAGCACCGCGCCGAGCGGATACAGCGCCCCGAGCACGACCGCGAGGAGGCTCACGACCCGGCCGCGGATCGCGGCCGGTGCGCGGATCTGCGCGATCGACATGAAGCTCGACAGCGCGCCGAGGTAGATGAGGCCGACGAAGAAGATCGCGATCGCGGCCAGCGCGAGCGTCGGCATCGCCGCGTAGGCGACGAGCGCGACCGGCAACGACCACAGCACCGCGAGCAGCACCCGGCGGCTGCCGAAGCGCTGCGTGAGCGGTCCGAGCGCGAGGCCCATCGTCACGGCGCCGAGGCCCTGGGCGATGATCAGCACCGTGGTGCCCAACGTCCCCTCGTGGAGCACGATCTGACCCATCGCCGGCACGAGCGCGATGAACGGCGCGGCGAGGAACGTGTTCACGAACATGTAGCCCATCACCACGCGGAGTCCGGGATCGCGGCGGACGTACCTCACGCCCTGCGCGATCGCGCGCCGGATCGTGGACCCGTCGTACTGCGGGCGCGGGAGGTGGAGCAGCAGGAGCGCGGCGATGAGCGCGAAGAAGCTGGCCGCGTTGACGGCGAACGCCCACGCGTAGCCGCCCAGGGCGATGACCGCGCCCGCGAGGGCGGGGCCGAGGACGCGACCGAGGTTCCACTGCGCGCTCGACAGCGCGACCGCGCCGACGAGGTCCTCCGGCGGCACGAGATCGGGGAGCACCGACTGGTAGGTCGGGAAGCCGATCGCCTGCGCGCAGCCCTCGCCGAGCACGATGAGCGTGACGAGGCCCGGGCTCGGGTGCCCGGTGGCGGCGAGGAACGCGAGCAGCGTCGCGAGCGCGGTCTGGATCGACGTCGTGGTCAGCAGGAGCGCCTTGCGGGGGAGCCGGTCGGCGAGCGCGCCCCCCACCGGTCCGAGCACCGCACCGGGGACGAAGCCGGCCGCGGCCACGAGGCCGGTCCACCCCGAGTTGTCGGTCTTGGCGGTCACGTAGATGCCGACGCCGACGGTCTCCATCCACGTGCCGATGTTCGAGAGGAACGCGCCGGTCCAGAAGGCGGCGAAGACCTTGTGCCGGAACGGCGCGAACGGGCTCGTCGAACGGCTCGGCTCCGCGGTCGTCACCGGTCGAGTCTCGCAGTCCGCTGTGCGTCAGCCGTCGAAGTCCTCGGCACGCGGGACGAAGATCGGCATGACGACGATCTCGGGGTGCGCCGGCCCGTCCCAGTCGAACGCCGCGATCTGGGCGGCGCTGCGCCGGCCGGTGGCCGCCCGCAGCACGTCGAAGGCGCTCGCCCGCAGCGTGGTGGCCGGCGCGTCGTCGCCGAACGTCTCGCTCCAGAGATCGGTCTCGATGCGCAACGTGCCGTGCCCGGCCCCGCGGTGGAATGCGCCCATGTTGTGCGCCATCCAGTGGCTGCCGATGTGGACGGCGTCGCTGTCACGCGCGCCCGCCGCACCGAGCGCGTCGCGGATGTCGTGCTCGTGGGTGACGGCGTCACCGATCATCTGGCCCGCCGTCGAGCCGAAGCTCGGGATCATCGGCTCCACCTGCACCGAGCTCTCCGCCCACTCGTCGAGCAGCGCACTCGTGGGCAGGTCGCGCCGGGGCTCGACCTGCGCCTCGGTCCAGGCATCGGTGGTCACGCCTTCGAGCCGGCCGGCGAGGATGTCGGCCGGCACCCCGACGAGATGGGCGACGACGTCGTGCACGCGCCACTCGGGGGTCGCGGGCGCGAACGACGCGCACTGCTCGGGCGTGGCGGCACGCACGAGCTCGGTGACGCGTGTGCGCACGCCTCGGTAGGCGTCGGACAGGTCGGGCAGCGTGTCGGTGGTCATCGGGAGCCTCTCGTCGTGGGGGATTCGGCGTGGTCGCCCGTCCGGATCATCCGGTGCGCACCCGCCGGGCGGCGGACGCGGCCCGTTCCCGGATCTCGTCCTCGTCGTCGACGCGACGATCGCGCATCAGGACCCGTCCGGCCACGACGACGCTCTGCACGACCGCGCCGGATCCGGAGAAGACCAGGCCGTCGACGAGGGGCGCCGGCACCAGCTCGGGCGAGCCCGTGTCGACGAGGGCGAAGTCGGCGGGCGCGCCGACGGCAAGGGGCGTGCCACCGAGGATCGGCGCGGCCGCACCGGTCGCGATCGCCCACGCGTCCGGCGCGGGGAGGACGGCGGCGTCGACCGCGGTGTGCTTCTGCAGCAGGCTCAGCACCTTGAGCTCGGACAGGAGATCGAGCGAGTTGTTGGACGCGGCGCCGTCGGTGCCGAGCCCGATCGGGATCCCGGCCGCGCGCGCCGCGGGGTACGGAAAGGTCCGCCCGACCGCCAGCTTCATGTTCGAGACCGGGTTGGTGACGATCGCGGCACCCCGGCGTGCGACGAGCTCGAGCTCGGCGTCGTCGAGCCACACGCCGTGCGCGAGCACCGTCCGCTCGGTCAGGAGGCCGAGCCGGTCCAGGTACTCCGCCGGTCGGCAGCCGTGCTCCCGCACGCAGTCGTGCACCTCGGACTCGGTCTCGGAGAGGTGGATCTGCACGGGGACGCTGCGCTCGCCCGCGAGGTCGGCGACGAACCGCAGCGTCGGCTCGTCGACGGTGTAGATCGCGTGCGGTCCGAGACTCGGGTTGATGAGCGGACCGAGGCCGGCGAGCCGGTCGAGGCCCTCGGGCGCGGCCTCCGGACGTGCGTCGTCCGGTGCGCCGTCGAAGCTGAGGAAGACCTGGCTCACGGTGGCGCGCATGCCGCTGTCGACGAATCGCGCGCGCCACGTCGAACTGGAACCAGTACATGTCCCACGCACGGGTGGTGCCGGCCCGGATCATCTCGAGGCAGGCGAGCCGGGTCCCCCAGTAGGCGTCCTCGTGCGTGAGGCGGGCCTCGGCGGGCCAGATGCTGGTCTCCAGCCAGCGCATGAGCGGCAGATCGTCGCCGTGCCCCCGCAGGAGCGTCATCGCGGCGTGACCGTGCCCGTTGACCAGGCCGGGGACGAGCGCGGCGCCGCTGCCGGTCAGCACCTCGTCGGTGGCCTGCGGCGCGACGTCAGGACCGAGCGCGCTGATGACGCCGTCGACCGCGCGCAGTCCGACCGGCACACCGTCGAGCACGACGTCGGTGACGGCGAGCGCGGTCACGGGCCCGCCAGCGCGGGGATCACCGCGTCGAGGTCGGCGACGAGACGGGCGCGATTCGCGGCGACGCCGGCCTGGAACTCGTCGAGGGTCAGCGGCGCGTCGCCCAGGCCGTTCGCGAGGTTGTCGACCACGCAGATCGCGGCGTACGGGAGCCCGACCTCGCTCGTGAGGATGCACTCCGACGCGACGGTCATGCCCACCAGGTCCGCGACCCGCGTGAGGGCCCGCACCTCGGCCGGCGTCTCGAAGCGGGGTCCGCGCGTCTGGGCGTACACGCCCCCGTCGACGAGCGGGGTCGCGCCGGCGGCGGCCCAGCAGTCGCGCACGGTGGTCCGCCAGGCGGGGTCGAAGCCGGGGACCGCGTGGCTGCGGGGGTCGTCGTGGTAGCTGGGCGTCTCGTTCGGCGCGTAGCAGTCGTCGGTCAGCACGCACGTGCCCACGGGCCAGTCGGTGCGCAGGCTCCCGACCGACGACAGCGCGAGGACCCGGTCGACCCCGGCGCCGAGCAGCGCGGACACGTGGGCGCGGTGGTCGATGCGGTGCGGCGGTGACCACACGTCGAGCCCGTGGCGCTGCAGCACCAGGACGCCGTCGGTCTCCAGCATCGCGACACCGCCGTGGGTGACGCGCTGCGCGTCGCTCGCGAAGGCGGTGTCACGGAGCGCGGAACCGGCGATCACACCCAGGGTCACCGCCGGGACTGTAGAGAACCCAGCTCGATTTCTGTGCGAGAACGAGGGTCGTCACTCTCGAAATCGGCGAGAAACGACGGGTCAGCCGGAGGCGAGCGCCTTCCAGAGCGCCGGGTAGCTGCGGTACTCGAGGCCGGGCTGTACGTACCCCGACCGGACGAGCTCGGCGTGCAAGCGGGGGAGGTTGCGCATCGGGATGCCGGAGTCGACGTGATGCGCGAGGTGCCAACCCGTGTAGTACGGCACGATCGTGAGCCGGGCCGGCAGGTGCTGGCGGACGGAGTGCGTGGTCTCACGTCGGTCGGCCGACTGCCGCATGCCCCCGTGCTCCGCGATGGCGCGCAACCGGTTGATGACCCGCCACACGGTCAGGTGCGGGAGGAACCAGAGGATGAAGTACATCCACGGGTGCCCGGCGAGGGTGAACAGCCCGAGCATCACGAGTTGGGCGGCCACGATCCCGCGCGCCTGGTTGCGGACCTTCTCGTTCTCCGCGACGACGCCGCGGAAGAGGCCCTTGGTGAGCTTCCAGCCGGTGATGCCCAGCGCGTCGCGCCGGAGCTTGCGGAGCATCGAGTCGCGCGCGATCGGGTAGCCGCGGTACAGGGGGACGTCCGGCTCGTTCGGTCCGAACTCCTCGCGGTGGTGCGCCATGTGCCCGCGGCGGTACAGGTCGATCGGCACGAAGGCCGGGTAGGCCACGAGCCACTTCCCGATGACGTCGTTCGCCTTCCGGTTCGAGAACAGCAGCCGGTGCGCGGACTCGTGCATGAGGATGGCGAACCGCGCGTGGATCGGGCCCATGACGAGGAACGCCGCGATCCACACGAACACGTTGTCGAGCCGGGCCGTGACCACGAAGATCCCGATGGTGACCGCGTAGAGGACCACCAGGTTCAGCGCGTTGCGCACGTTCGGGATGCGCCGGAGCCGGTCGCGCAGCTCGGGCCGAGGCTTGCCGCTCGGTGCGATCGGCGCGTCGGGACCCGGGGCGACGAGGAGGTCGGGCGCCGGGATCAGCGTGGTGGACACGCGGAGCATGTTACGATGATTACACCACATGATGCAATCCGGTAACATCGACGGCCGGGACGGCCGGGACGGCCGGGAGGGCCGGGACGGCCGGCCGCTGTCGGCGCGCTCGGTGATGGCGAGCCTGCTGCTCGGCCGCCGACCGCCCCGTGCGGCCGGGCGCGATCTCGTGCGGTGGTGTGGGCTCTTCGGCATCGCGCCGGGAACCGCGCGTGTGGCGCTGCACCGGATGACGGCGGCGGGCGAGCTGCGCTCGGTCGACGGTGTGTACGAGCTCGCCGGGGACCTCGCCCGGCGGCAGGAGGAGCAGCACGTCAGCCTCCGCGCCAGCCGAGGCGCCTGGGCCGGCGACTGGCGGATGGCGCTCCCGGGGGGAACCGCGCCTCGTCCCGCATCCGTCCGGGTGGAGCTGCGCGCGACATTGCGCCGGGCACGGCTGGCGGAGTGGCGGGAGGGCGTGTGGATCCGGCCGAACAACGTCGAGATCGTCGAGGACCCGAGGTGCACCTGGCTCACCGCGCGCCCCGATGACGACCCCGTGACGCTCGCGACGGACCTCTTCGCCCCGGTCGAGTGGGCGACGACGGCCCGGGTCGCGATGTCGAGGCTCGAGCGTGCCACCGAGTCGCTGGCGCGGGATCCGGAGCAGGGGATCGCGCCGGCGTTCCTCGCGGGCGCGGTCGCCCTCCGCCACGTGCGTGCCGATCCGCTCCTGCCCGATGCCCTGCTCCCCGCCGACTGGCCCGGCGCCGAGCTCCGGACGGCCTACCTCGACTACGAGCGACGGTTCCACGCCGTCGCCCGAGCCTGGTTCCGGCAACGGCGCGATCGCTCGCGGAGCTGAAGTCAGGACCTCCGGCCCTGTCGCGCGCCGATGATCGGTCGCATCCTCGGGTACATGACCACCGTGATCGTTCCCCTGGACGGCTCCCTGGATGCCGAGGCGGCGCTGCCGTTCGCCCGGACCCTCGCCGGCCCGGACGGCCGGCTGGTGTTGCTCACCAGCGTCTGGCACGACGAGCCGCCGGCGCCCCGCCAGTACCACGAGCACCGCGCGCTCCGGCTCGCGGTCGAGCCCGTCGAGAGTCGCGTCGTGCTCGACCGGAGGCCGTCGGAGGCCATCCTCGAGCTCGCGGCGTCGCTGCCCGGCGCGCTCGTCTGCATGGCGACCCACGGCCGGGGTGGCATCGGTCAGGCACTGCTCGGGAGCACCGCCGAGGCGGTGGTCCGCGACATCGACCGTCCACTGCTCCTCGTCGGCCCTCGCGCGAGGTACTCGGCGGACCGCATCGAGGCCGCGAACCTCGTCGTCGCCGTCGACACCGCTGAGACCGCGGCGGCGCTGGTCCCGGTCGCGACCCGCCTGGCCGACCGGCTCCACCTGCACCCGTGGATGGTGGAGTCCGTCGGACCGGCGCCCTACCCCTTCGTCGTCGACCCGTCGGCCTCGACCCGTCTCGCCCAGGCGAGGGGTGTCGCCCACGCCGCGGAGCTGGCGGCCGCCCACGGGCAGCCGGCCGATGCCAAGGTCGTCGTCGCCAACGACCCTGCGGACCGGCATCGTCGGATTCGCTCGCGACCTGCCGGCCACCTACCTGGTGATGGGGAGCCACGGCCGGCGCGGGATGGCCCGGGTCGCGCTCGGGAGCGTCGCCATGCGGGTCGTCCACCGCAGCCCGTGCCCGGTGCTGGTGGTGCGACCATGAGCTTCGCCGACCGCCACGACGCCGGCCGCCGACTCGCGCCGCGCCGTCCGCGAACGACTCCGCGACGACATCGTCGTCCTCGGCCTGCCGCGCGGGGGCGTGCCGGTCGCGGCCCAGGTCGCGCGAGCGCTGGATGCGCCGCTCGACGTGCTGTGCGTGCGCAAGCTCGGTCTGCCGGCCAATCCGGAGTACGCCATCGGCGCGATCGCCGAGGACGGTGTCCGGGTGGTCGACGGCGCCCTGCTCGACCGCTTCGGCGTCTCCGCCGACGCGCTGCACGCGGTCGAAGCCCGAGAGCGACGGGAGCTCGACCGCCAGGCCGCGAAGTACCGACGCGGACGCGCACCGGTGGCGCTCGACGGCCGAACGGTGATCATCGTCGACGACGGTCTCGCGACCGGGTCGACGGCTCGCGCCGCGGCGCGCTGTGCCCGCGCCCGGCACGCGGCTCGGATCCTGCTCGCCGTGCCGGTCGGTGCGCCCGAGTCGCTGCTGCCGGCGCAGCTCGAGGTCGACGACGTCATCGTGGTCGAGGCGCCGGCGCACTTCGTCGCCGTCGGCGCCTGGTACGAGGAGTTCGGGCCGACGTCCGACGACGAGGTGATCAGCGCGCTCCGCGCCGCGCGTGCGGACCACCGACCCGATCCCGACGCACCGGTGGCGCGCACCGCAGTGCGGATCCCGGCCGGCGGCGCGACGCTCGACGGGTGGTTCGACGTCCCCGCCGAGGTGCGCGCCGTGGTCGTGTTCGCCCACGGGAGCGGCAGCAGTCGCCACAGCGGGCGGAACCAGGCGGTGGCGGCCGAGCTCAACCGGCACGGCTTCGCGACGTTGCTGTTCGACCTCCTGACCGACGCCGAGAGCGGGGACCGTGACCTGGTCTTCGACATCCCGTTCCTCGCGGCGCGGCTGCGGCGCGCGGTCGACTGGGTGCGGACCCGCCCGGAGGCGCGTCGGATCCCCATCGGGCTCTTCGGCGCCAGCACGGGCGCGGGCGCGGCGCTCGTCGTCGCGGCGGCGCCGGACTCGGGAGTCGACGCCGTCGTCTCGCGCGGCGGTCGTCCCGACCTGGCCGGCTCGGCGATCGAAGCGGTGCGGTGTCCGGTGCTGCTCGTCGTGGGCGGCGCGGACCGGCCGACGTTCGAGGCGAACGAGTTCGCCTCGGCCCGGCTCCACGCGCCCCACGTGATCGAGATCGTCCCCGGGGCGACGCACCTGTTCGAGGAGCCCGGAGCCCTCGAGCGCGTGGCCCGGCTCGCGTCGGACTGGTTCGTGCGGCATCTGGTGCGCGCACCTTCGGACGGCATCCTCTCGACGCCGGGCGCGCGGTGAGCGCCCGCGCCGACACCCTGCGCACCCGCGATCCCGTCGCGGCGATCCGCGCCCGCGCGCACTTGATGACGGGACGGTGCGGAGATGACGATGCGCTCGTCGCTCGCCTGCGCGGCCACCGGCTCGTGCTGCTCGGCGAGGCGTCACACGGCACGCACGAGTTCTACGCGGCAGCGCGCGGGCCTGACCCGCCGGTTGATCGCTGCGGGCGAGGTGCAGGCCGTCGCGATCGAGGGCGACTGGCCCGATGCCTACCGGGTCAACCGCTACGTGCTCGGGCAGTCGGTCGATCCCGACGCCGAGCACGCGCTGCGCGGGTTCCGGCGCTTCCCCACATGGATGTGGCGCAACCGCGACGTGCGTGACTTCGTCGAATGGCTCCGCGACCACAACGCGAGCAGGCCGCCCGACGACCGGGTCCGGTTCTACGGGCTCGATCTCTACAGCCTCGACGCGTCGATCGACGCCGTCATCCGCTACCTCGAAGCCGTGGATCCGGAGGAGGCGGCTCGCGCCCGCGAGCGCTACGGCTGCTTCGACCGCCTCGGTGGACGGGAGGGCCAGTCGTACGGCTACGCGCTCGCGTATCAGGGCGCAGTGCCGTGCGAGGACGAGGTGGTGCGCCAGCTCGTCGCGCTCCGTGCCAACACGGCCGAGTACGTCCGGCGCGACGGGATGGACGCGTTCGACGAGGCGTTCTTCGCCGAGCAGAACGCGGTCGTCGTGCGCGATGCCGAGGAGTACTACCAGCAGATGTACCGCGCCGACGTGTCGTCGTGGAACCTGCGCGACCGCCACATGGCGAACACGGCGGACGCGCTGCTCGAGCATCTCGCACACCGTCACCACCGCCCCGCGATCGCGGTCTGGGAGCACAACTCGCACGTGGGCGACGCGCGTGCCACCGGCATGGGCGCGCGCGGTGAGCTGAACGTCGGCCAGCTCGTCCGACAGCGGTACGGGGACTCGACGGTGCTCCTCGGATTCACGACGTTCACGGGCGAGGTCACCGCGGCGCGCGACTGGGGTGCGCGCGCCGAGCGCCGAACCGTCGTGCCGGCGCGGTTCGACAGCTTCGAGGCGCTGTTCCACGAGGTGGGCGGCACCGAGTGGTGGATCGATTGCGCGGACCCTGCGGTGCGCGACGCGTTGGCCCAGCCTCGCCTCGAGCGGGCGATCGGCGTGATCTACCGCCCGGAGACCGAGCGCCAGAGCCACTACTTCCCGGCGAGCATCGCGGAGCAGTTCGACGTCGTCGTGCACATCGACACGACGCACGCCGTCCGACCGCTCGAGCCGACCGAGCACTGGCTGCGCGGCGAGGAACCACCGGAGACGTATCCGACCGGGCTCTGACCCGGTGCCCGGTCAGCCGGGTGCGAGCGCTCCCGGAGATCTCTGCCCGGAGCTCGGCCGGCCGCGGCGCCGACGATCAGCGCCGACGTGTGCCCGAAGGCGCGGAGACGAGTGAACGAGTGACCTTCGGCCCTTGGTCGGCCGGCAGGGGAGCCGTACCGTCGATCCATGGCCACGCCCCCACCACCGCACCGTTGGTCGGTCGTCGTCGCCCGGGTCACGGGGATCGACATCCGCGTCCATGCCTCGTTCCTGAT
The DNA here is from genome assembly GCA_963756815.1 of uncultured Acidimicrobiia bacterium. Classification (GTDB taxonomy): domain Bacteria; phylum Actinomycetota; class Acidimicrobiia; order IMCC26256; family JAENVU01; genus JAENVU01. The sequence continues at coordinate 84,750 of CAVWPR010000005.1, read as the reverse complement.
CCTCGTGGCCCTCTTCGCGTGGGCCGCACCGGAGCCGGGTGCCGCGGGGGTGGCGTGGAGCCTGCTGTGGCTGGTCGCCCTGTTCGCGAGCGTGGTGCTGCACGAGCTCGCGCACTGCGTCGTCGCCCGGCGCCATGGTGGCGAGGTCCACGAGATCCTGCTCTTCCCCCTCGGAGGCGTCTCGAAGCTCGAGCGCCTTCCCGAGACGGCCCGCGACGAGTTCGCCGTCGCGATCGCCGGTCCGCTCACCAGCCTCGGGCTGGGCGTCGTCGCGCTGGGCGTCGGTGCCGCGCTCGGGGGTGCGCTCATCCCCGTCGACCTGCTCGGCGGCTCGTGGTTTGTCCGCCTCGGGTGGTTGAACCTGATCCTCGGGGTCTTCAACCTCCTCCCGGCGTTCCCGCTCGACGGCGGGCGCGTGCTGCGGGCGCTGCTCGAGCGTCGTCACGACCTGCTCACCGCGACGCGCATCGCGACCCGAGTCGGTCACGTGCTCGCGGGCGTGCTGATCGTCGTCGGTGTGCTCTTCGACCTGTGGCTCGCGCTGATCGGCATGTTCGTGTACTTCGGCGCGACCGCCGAGGAGGCCGGCACCATCGTGCACGCGCGCCTGCGCGGTCATCGCGTGCGCGAGCTCGTGATCCGGGCCCCCAACCTCACTGCCGACGACGGCGACGTGGTCTCGATCGACGAGCCGCTCGACGTCGAGCTGTTCGCACGCCTCGAGAGCGGCTCCGGCTCGCTGATCGTCGTCGACGACGGCGCGCCCGTGGGACTCCTGTTGCGCGCCGACGTCGAGCGGCTGCTCGCGTCCGACGCACCCGGCGCCGCGAGGGAGGCGGGAGCATGAGCGTGTCGCCGGTCGCTCGCCTCGCCGACCTGACCGGCGCCGACGTCGAGGTCGCCGGCGGCAAGGGCGCGAATCTCGCGGAGCTGGTCGGCGCCGGGTTCCCGGTCCCCGACGGGTTCGTGGTGACCGCCGCCGGCTTCCTCGCGGCCATGGAGTCCGGCGGCGCCCGGGCCGAGCTCGCCACGCTCGTCGCCGGACTCGCCGATGCCGACGCGGGGTGCGTGGCGTCGGTCGCGGCCCGAGGGCGGTCGCTGGTGGACGCGTGCTCCTTCCCCGAGTCCGTGCGGGACGCCATCACGACTGCGTACCGGGCGCTGGGTGACGACGTCCGGGTCGCGGTGCGTTCGTCGGCCACCGCCGAGGACGCCGGCGACACCTCGTTCGCCGGGATGCACCGGTCGTTCACGAACGTGCACGGCGTCGATGACCTCCTCGCACGCGTGCACGACTGCTGGGTGTCGCTCTTCGGCGACCGCGCGGTGGCCTACCGCGCCGAGTGCGACCTGATCGACGAGGCCTCGATCGCGGTCGTCGTCCAGCGGATGGTCGACAGTGAGGCCTCGGGTGTGGCCTTCTCGGTGGACCCGACGACGGGCGACGACACGATCGTCATCGAGGCCGCGTTCGGTCTCGGCGAGGTCGTGGTGGGGGGAGAGGTCGATCCCGACCGCTACGTCGTCGATGCGACGACCCTCGCGATCTCGTCGGTCGAGGTCGGCACGAAAGGCGTCGCGGTGCGTCGCGCCGCCGACGGGGCCGAGCGTCGCACCGTGCTCGACGAGGCGGAGTCGAACCGGCGCGTCCTCACCGACGACGAGATCGTCGAGGTCGCGACCATCGCCCGTGACGTGGCCCGTCACTACGGGCGCCCGCAGGACCTCGAGTGGGCGCGGGTCGCGGGACGGACCTTCCTGGTGCAGACCCGACCCATCACCACGCTCCCGACCGACGGTGCGGCGGCACCGGGTCGGCCGATCGTGCAGGGCCACGCGGCGGCACCCGGGATCGTGGTCGGGACCGTGCGCCGCCTCGAGCAGCCGCAGGACAGTGGACTCCTGGCGCCGGGCGAGGTGCTCGTGGCACCGATGACCACACCCGACTGGGTTCCCGCCATGCGGCGGGCCGCGGCCCTCGTGACCGAGCGCGGCGGCGTGACCTGCCACGCGGCGATCATCAGCCGAGAGCTGCGGCTCCCCTGCGTGGTCGGCGCGACCGGGGCGATGGACGCGCTGCGCGATGGACAGCTGGTGACGGTCGACGCCGATCACGGCACGGTCTACGCCGGTGACGTGCGGGCCGCGCTCGCCCCGCCGGACGCGCGGGTCCGGGTCGAGGCCGCGCCGGCACCGGGACCGCTCCCGGCGGCCGAGGCCCTGGGCACGAGGATCTACGTCAACCTGTCGCAGGCGACGCGCGCCGAGGAGGTCGCCGCGTTGCCGGTCGACGGCGTCGGGCTCCTGCGGGCCGAGTTCATGGTCACCGACGCGCTCGGCGGCGAGCACCCGATGCGACTCCTGCGCACCGGTCGCGGCGCCGAGTTCGTCGAGCGGATGGCGGCGTCGGTGGCACGGATCACGCGCGCGTTCGCGCCTCGTCCCGTCGTGTACCGGACGATCGACTTCCGTACGAACGAGTTCCGTGGGCTGACCGGCGGTGAGGAGATCGAGCCGGTCGAGGCCAACCCGATGATCGGATACCGCGGCTGCTACCGCTATGTGCGCGAGCCCGAGCTGTTCGCGCTCGAGTGCGAGGTGCTGGCCCGGGTGCGCGAGGAGACGCCGAACCTGCACGTGATGATCCCGTTCGTGCGGACCGCGTGGGAGCTCGAGGCGTGCCTCGACCTGATCGACCACAGCCCGCTCGGGCGCCAGCGGGGGCTGCACCGTTGGGTCATGGCCGAGGTTCCGTCGGTCGTGTACCGGATCCCCGACTACGTGGCGCTCGGCATCGACGGCGTCTCGATCGGCTCCAACGACCTCACGCAGCTGATGCTCGGCGTCGACCGCGACTCCGAGACCTGCGCCGAGCTGTTCGACGCCGCCGACCCGGCGGTCCTGGCCGCCATCGGCGACATCATCCGCGCCGCCCGCGCCGCGGGGATCACCGCGTCCCTGTGCGGGCAGGCGCCGTCGCGCGATCCCGAGTTCGCCGAGCACCTGGTGCGGGCGGGCATCACCTCGATCTCGGTCGACCCGTCCGCCGTCGACGCGGTGCGGGCCGTCGTCGCGTCGGCGGAGCGCCGCGTCCTGCTCGAGGCGGCGCGCGTCAGCTCGGAGTGATCACGGCCCGGCCGCGCAGCGTCCCGGCCCGCATCCGCGCGTAGGCGTCGAGCGCGTCGGCGAGCGGGAATCGCTCGACCTCGGCGTGGATCCGACCGGCGCGTGCCAGGTCCAGCACCTCGACGAGCTCCGTGATCGAGCCCCAGTAGGTGGTCGCGACCGCGGCTTCGTAGGGCAGGCCGAAGAAGCTGAACGGCAGCGTGCCGCCGGCGATGCCGACGACGGTCAGATGACCCCGCACGCGCACCACGCGCGCGGCGAGCGCCAGCGTGGCGTCGGCACCCACGAGGTCGAGCACGAGCTCGGCGCCCTGTCCGCCGGTCGCGCTGCGGATGCGTGCCTCGGCGTCCTCACCGGGATCGACGGCGAGGTCGGCGCCGAGGTCGAGCGCCTGGGCGCGCTTCTGCTCGTCGAGGTCCACCACGATCAGCCGGCTCGGCGTCAGCGCCCGGACCAGCTGGACCGCGAGGTGGCCGAGCCCGCCCGCGCCGATCACCACGACGGTCGAGCCCGGCACGAGCAGCGGGAGCGAGCGCTTGAGCGCGTGGTACGGCGTGAGGCCGGCGTCGGTGAGCGGCGCGGCGGCCACAGGATCGAGGTCGCCGAGCGGCACCGTGAGCCGCGCCGGCACCCGGACGAACTCCGCCATCCCACCGTCGTGACCGATGCCCGGGCGCGAGGGTCCGGAGCTCCGCCGCGCGGTCGCAGTAGTTCTCGGCGCCGGTGCGACACGTCGGGCAGCGCCCGCATCCCCAGGGTCCGTAGACCGCGACCGCGTCGCCGGTCGAGAGCCCGTCGACGCCGGCGCCGAGGGCCTCGACGAACCCCGTGGTCTCGTGGCCGAGCACGAACGGCGGGTCGAAGGGCATCGCGCCGGGCGGGAACTCCATGAGGTGGAGGTCGCTGTGGCAGGCGCCGGCGCCGGCGACCCTGAGCAGCACCTCCCCGGGACCGGGATCCGGCACCGGGACGTCCCGGAGCTCGGGTGGTGCGAGCCAGGCAGGGAGGACGAGTGCGCGCATCCGTCCATCAGACTGCGATCCGTCCCGTGCGCGCCAGGGCCGAAAGTCACCTGTGTCGGCAGAGGTCGGTGCTGCCCTGACCGTCAGCGGTGTGAAGGTCAGCGCGTCGGCGTGAACTCGCACGGCATCCGCTTGATGCCGTGGATGAACGCCGACTGCAGCATCTCGGGCTCCGCGGTGATCCGCAGGTCCGGGAGCCGGTCGAACAGCTCCTTGAACATCACGCGGATCTCGCGTCGGGCCAGGTTGGCGCCGAGACAGAAGTGCGGTCCACCGCCGCCGTAGCCGAAGTGGGCGTTCGGAGAGCGGGTGATGTCGAACGCGTACGGATCCGCGAACTGGCGCTCGTCGCGGTTCGCCGAGTTGAACCACATCACGATCTTCTCGCCCTCCCCGATCGGCTGCCCCGCGATCTCGGTGTCCTGGGTCGCGGTGCGCCGGAAGTGGATCACCGGCGTGCCCCAGCGCACGATCTCCTCGACCGCGTCCTGCGCGTAGCGGTCGAAGTCGCTGCGCCACAGCTCGTGCTGGTCGTGGTGGTTCTGGAGCGCCCACATCCCGTGGCTGATCGCGGTGCGCGTCGTCTCGTTGCCGGCCACCACGAGGAGGATGAAGAACGACGCGAACTCGGGCACGGTCAGGCGCTCGCCGTCGACCTCGGCGTGCATCAGGACCGACGTGATGTCGTCCTTCGGGTCCGTCAGTCGGTCCTCGCCCAGCGCCATCGCCATCTGGTGCAGCGTCATGAACGCGGCCATGAGGTCCTCGATCGACTGCACGTACTCGGGATCGCCGACACCGAGGATCACGTTGCTCGCCGCGAACACGTCCGCCTCGCCCGACGGCGGCACGCCGACCATGTCGCAGACGATCTGCAGTGGGAGGGGCGCGGCGATCTCGGCGACGAAGTCGCAGCTGCCCTTCTCGGCGACCGCGTCGACGACGGACGTCGCTCGCACCTGCACCAGGTCGAGGATCTGGTTGAGGGCCTTCGGTGTGAAGCCGGACGCGATGAGGTTGCGCAGCTTCTTGTGCCGCGGATCGTCCATGTTGATGATCGAGCCGATGAAGTCGGCGATCTCGGGCGGGATGTCGACGAGGTTGGTGCCGCCGCGACTCGAGCAGAAGAGCTCCGGGTGCCGGCTGGCGTACATGATGTCGTCGTACCGCGTGAGCGCCCAGTAGCCGGTCGCGGGCTCGCCGTTCTCGAGCGCGCCGACGCCGTCGACCACGGGTGCGGGGTGGAACGAGATCGGGTGCTCGTCGCGTAGGTACTTGAACACGGCCTCGCGCTCGGCGTCGGGCGCCGCCCAGAGCTCCGGTGCGCTCAGGTTGATGTCGTCGATCGTCAGGCCGCTCATGCGCCGACGGTAGCGTGCCCCGCCGATGCGCTACTCCGTCGGCCTGCCCGTCGACCACGTGCGGTACCGGGACGAGTTCGTGACCGGCGACGCGATCGCCGAGATGGCGGCCGCGGTCGAGGCCGCCGGGCTCGACGCGGTGTTCGTGACCGACCACCCCGCACCGGACGACCGCTGGCTCGCGGGCGGTGGCCACCACGCGCAGGAGCCCATGGTCGCGCTCGCGTTCGCGGCGGCTGCGACCCGCCGGATCTTCCTCCACACGCACGTGTACGTGGCCGCGTACCGCAACCCGTTCCTGGCCGCGAAGAGCGTCGCCACGTTGCAGAACCTGTCCGGCGGCCGGGTGCTGCTCGGTGTCGCGTCGGGCTACCTGCGGCCCGAGTTCGCGGCGCTCGGCGTCGACTTCGACGGGCGCAACGACCTGCTCGTCGAGACGGTGACCCTCATGCGCCGAGCGTGGACGGAAGAGGGCGTCGCGGTCGACACCGACCGCTTCACCGCACGTGGCGTCACCCAGCTCCCGCATCCCGTACCGGTCCCGATCTGGATCGGCGGCAACAGCGCGGCGGCGATGCGGCGAGCCGTGGAGATCGGCGACGGCTGGTCGCCCTTCCCGAACCCGCCCGCCGCGGCTCGCGCGGTGAAGACCCCGGCGATCACGAACCTCGACGAGCTCGCGACGCGCCTCGCGGCGGCGCGTTCCTACGCGGATGACATCGGACGAACGGAGCCGCTCACGATCTGCTTCGCCCCGTTCGCCGCGACCGACGACCACACCGTGTTCGCCGACCTCGGGATCGAGTGGCTGGCGGTGCAGTTCGACGGCTGCACGACGCGCGCCGAGTGGCTGGAGCGCCTGGCCGCGTTCGCATCGCGTCGCGCCTGAGCGTACCCGGCTACCCCAGGCGCTCGGCGCGTTCCAACAGGGTGTCGCGGACCTCCGGGGCCGCGATCGCGGCCAACGCCGCGCGCCCGTTCGCGGACCGTGCGTCCGCGGAGGTGCGCGACACCGAACTCGGTGACGACGAGGTCGAGCTGGTGGCGGGGCGTCGTGACGATCCAGCCCTCGGGCAGGGCCGGCACGATCCGCGAGATGTGCACGCCCTCGATGACGGAGGTCGACCGCAGGCAGACGAGGGAGCGGTCCTCGAGCGAGAGGCCGGACTGCGCGATGAAGTCCTCGTGGCCGCCGATGCCCGAGAACTGTCGCCCGCCGATGCTGTCGGCCACGACCTGGCCGTGCAGGTCGACGCTCAACGCGCCGTTCAGTGTGATCATCGACCGGTTGCGGGCGATCACGTCGGGCGCGTTGACGATGTCGACAGGGAGGAACATGACCTCTCGGTTCTCGTCGAGCCATTCGTAGAGCTCGGCCGTACCGGCCGCGAACGTGGTCACCGACACTCCGTCGAACTGGCCTTTGTGCCGGTTGCTCACCTTGCCCGCGCGGTGCAGTTGCATGAGGCCGGTCGTGAACATCTCGGAGTGGATGCCGTAGTCACCGCCGTCACCGTTCGCGAGGATCCCCACCACCGTCGACGGGATCCCGCCGATCCCGGTCTGGAGCGTCGCGCCGTCGGGGACGAGCGGGCGGACGTGCTCCGCGATCGCGCGGTCGGCATCGGTGGCGGCGGGGTCCGGGAGCAGGAAGGGCTCGCGGTCCGACTCGACGATGACGTCGATCTCGTCGACGTGCACACGGTGCGGGTGGAGGTCCGAGCCGAACGTGCGCGGGAACTTGGCGTTGGTCTCGACGACGAGCAGCCGGTCGGGATCGGCACCGGCCCGATGGATGGCGTCGACGGTGGCGCCGCTGTGCAGCGACAGCGATGCGTAGCCGTCCGAGTCCGGCGGCGTGGCGACCGTCGCCACGACGCGGGGCGAGAGCTGCTCGGCGATGCGCGAGAAGCGACGGAAGTCGGCCGGGATGAACTCGATCGCGCGCGCCGCTGTCGATCAGGAAGCGCTCGGCGGGGCCGAAGAACCCCGACAGGTACCGCACGCCGGGTCGGGTGAAGACCTCGTAGAGGTCGACGAGGAGAGCGCCGAACACGGTCAGGTCGGTGAAGTCCTCGCGTCCGCCGAGCGCATGCAGGAACGCGCTGGGCTGTCCGGGTCCGAGCGGGATGCCGAGCGTGTCGCGGGAACCGACGAGCGCCGCGGCGTCGGGCGGACTGAGGGTGCGGGGCGCCACGCCGTGACGCTACGGCGCGGACGTCAGGAACGGGTGATCTGCCAGTCCCGGAACAGGCCGAGGAGCTGCGTCCGGAGCTCGGGTGGCACCGCGGCGGCGTCGTCGGGACGCAGTGCGCCGGTGGCGGCGATCACGGCGCGGAACTGCTCGAGGATCTCCGAGCAGCCGGGACACGCCGTGACGTGGGCCTCGAAGCGGGCGCGCTCCCGGTCCGGGAGGGCGGCGTCGAGGTACTCGGTGACGCGCTCCACCAGCTCGATGCAGTCGATGTCGTCGATGTCACCGGCGTCGGTCATGCGGTCTTCGCCTCGTCGAAGTAGCGCTCGAGCGCCGCTCGCAGCTTCGCCCGGCCGCGATGGAGCAGGACGCGTTGGTTGGTCTCGGTCAGGTCGAGGGCGTTACAGACCTCGGCGCTCGTCCAGCCTTCGAGGTCTCGCAGACGGACGACCTCCTGCTGCGACGGCGGCAGCATGTCGAGGGCGTCGCGCACCACCCGCAGCGTCTCGTGCCCCAACGCCCGGACCTCGGGGTGGTCGTGCCAGCGGGTCGGGAACGCGGCCCAGTGGCCCGGGTACCGCCCGTCGGGTCCCTGGAACCGATCGGCCGCGATCGTCGGCGCGCCGTCGTCGCCGTCGTCGGGGCCGAGGCTCGAGAACGGCACGCTGCGCTTGTCGCGCGCGCCGCGCGTCCGGGCGATGTTCATCAGGATCCGGAAGATCCAGGTCTTGAGCGACGAGCGCTGCTCGAACCGGTCGATCCCCTTCAGCACCCCGAGCCAGGTGTCGGCCACGACCTCCTCCGCGGCGGCGTCGGTGGCGACGTAGCCGCGCGCGACCCGTCGGAGCGGCGCGTCGTAGCGGTCGATCAGCTCGCGGAACGCGTCCTCGTCGCCGGCGCGCAGACGCGCCACGAGCTCGCCGTCGCCGTCCACCGCCTCGTCCTGCGCCACGGCGCGCATCATGCGCCGGGACCGGACGGTCTGCAATCCGGACGGGTCGGCCGGCCTCCTCAGGCCTCGTCCGACTCGAGCCGCTTGCCCATGGACACGGCCGCGTCGACGACGTAGCCGATCCGCTCGTAGAACGCGAGGACGCCGGGGTTCGTGTCGCGCACCTGCAGGTTCACCTTGGGGCAACCACGCACCGCGAGCCGCGCTTCGACGTCGTGCATGAGCGCCCGGCCGTAGCCGTGCCCGCGACGGTCCGGTGCGACGGCCAGGTAGTTCACCCAGCCGCGGTGGCCGTCGTAGCCCCCCATCACGCTCCCGACGACGGCGCCGTCGACCTCACCGACGAGGAACAGCCCGTCGTCCACCGCGACCTTCCGCGCGATGTCCTTGCGCGGATCGTTCCACGGTCGTGTGAGCTCGCACGCCTCCCACAGCGCGATCACCGCGTCGTCATCCGTCTCGGTGAACGTCCGGATCTCCATGCGGCGAGTGTCGCAGCCGCGCGCGCATCGGTCAGGTGACCTCGGTGCCGTCGGGTCGGACGACGGTGAAGGTGTGGCCGTCGAACTTCGCGGTCCAGCCGGGCAGGTGCACGACGTGATGGTGGTGGTCGCAGAGCGAGATCAGGTTGACCAGGACGGTCGTGCCGCCGTTCGTCCAGTGGATCACGTGATGGGCCCGGGTCCAGCCGTGGGGTCGGGTGCAGCCGGGGAAGCGACATCCGTCGTCGCGGACCTGGAGCGCCCGCCGCAGCTGGGGTGGGATCGTGCGGCGGGACCGGCCGACGTCGAGAGGGAGGCCGTCGGGGCCGGTGACGACCCGGCTGACGGTGCAGTCGCAGAGCAGCCGTTCGACGTCTGATCGCGTGCAGGGTGCCGGTGTACTGGCCGTCGATACGGCCCCAGCTCGCCGCCGGTGAGGGTGGTCCAGTCGATCACGACCGAGACAGGCGGGCTGGGCCCGCACCGGACCGTCGGGACCGGCGAGGTTGGCGAGGGCGAGCTCGGCCATGCGCACGAGCGCATCGGCCCGCCGGCGGGCCGGGCTGCGGGTGTCGTCCTCGGCGGGTGGGTCGGTGAGGGCGTGGAGGGCGGTCTGGACCAGATCTCGGCGCCGCTGGAGGAGAGGTCGGCGCTGGATCAGGGTCCGGCCGTCGTACCCGGACGAGAGCGTGACCCCGTCGTGCTGCACGCGGTTCGGTCCCGTCGGCCCGCGCGCAGTTCCGGAAGTGCGCACACGCACGCCGCAGCTCCCGCAGATCGTTCGCGCGGGCGAGGAACAGGAACGTGTCCTCCAACGCGCGCAGCTTCAGGTCGTGGCCCTCGACCCGCGCCGCGGCGATGGTCGTCGCCGCACCGCCGGTGATCTCACCGTCGCGCCACGCCGTACCGACCTTCGGCAGGAGTTCGCACACCCGACCGGCTTCGATCGCACGCTCGTGCCTCGCCCTCGCGCATCCCGGTGTGACGCCGGAGCCATGCCTGGGTCGAAGGTGAACCGTCCGCCGCGCCGATCCCACGCTGGTGTCCCGACCACGCGAGCTGCGCGAACTCGGCTTCGAGCCGGTCGATCTCCGCGCGGCGACGTACCAACTCGTCGGCGATCGCGACATCGCGCAACGACGACACCTCGAGCACAGCAACCACGCGGGAACCTCCTCTCGCGCCAGCGACCAACGGATGTGGGTGGTGCGGCTCCGGTCAACGGAGCACACGAGGAAGTCCCAAGACCATACCAAACTGACGTTCGGAAGTCAACGAATTCGGCATATTTTCCGGGCTGTTACGCGTCTCGTCAGGCGCGCGTCCACACCCGCAGCGGACCATACGGGGCGAACCCGTCGCGCTCGAGCGTCTCGACCACGCCCGCGTCGTCGTAGCCCACGATCCACGCGTCCGGCTCGCGTACCGCAGCCAGCGCGGTGCGACGTCGACAACGGCGCCGAAGGTGTTCGAGAGTCCGACGACCGGCGTGCCGCCGATGCTCGTGCGATGGAGGATGCCGCCGCGGTCGTAGCGCTCGTCCGGTGTGCGCGTCGCCGAGGATCGTCACGGTCGAGGTGCGGAGCAGGCCGGGGAGGAGGACGTCGTCGGGGCCACCCCAGGCGTGACGCCACGCGCCGAACGTGAACTTGTCGCCGATGCGCTCGAACGCGTCGTCGGCGCCGGCCGGGGCCGGCCCCGGTGGTCGTGCGAACCACGTCGCGTCGAAGAGCACCCGGTAGCCGTCGGGCGCGAGATCGAGCGCGGCGAAGGAGTCCTTCACGGACGCACCCGAAGCGTCGTGGATGCGGCCGAGCACGTCGAACTCGTTCACGGTCGGGTCGAGGGTGACGGCGTCGGGATAGAGCGACGGCGTCCGCCGATCGGACCACCACATCCGGGCGTCGGCATCGGGGCGCAGACGTTGTGAGCGGCACACGAGGTCGCACCACGTCGCGTTCTCCCTCACCGCGAGCTCGAGCGGATCCGGCGCCATCGCTCCAGGCTCGCCGCGTCGCGACGCACGGGCCAATCGACGGTCGGAGCCGCCGTGCCTCTGCGAGGATCACGGTCATGACGATCGAGCGGTTCGGGTCCGACAACCCCTGGGAGTCCACGGTCGGCTACTGCCGGGTCGTGCGGGCCGGAGATCTCGTCCACGTCGCCGGAACGACCGCGACCGTCGACGGTCACGTGGTCGGGGTGGGTGACGCAGCCGAGCAGACCCGCGTCGCGCTGCGGTTGGTGGCCGACGCCCTCGGCCGCGCCGGAGCGTCGCTGGCCGACGTCGTGCGCACCCGCATGTACGTCACCGACATCGACGACTGGGAGGCGGTGGGCCGCGCCCACGGCGAGGTCTTCGCCGAGGTGCGGCCCGCGGCGACGATGGTCGAGGTGTCCCGGCTCATCGACCCGGCCCACCTCGTGGAGATCGAGGTCGATGCGTACGCGCCCCGGTGAACCGGCGACGGGCGGCGCTCGGTAGCGTCGGCTCGTGACGCTGAGCGACGACCACGACGTGCTGCTGGCGCGTGGTCGTCGCCTCCAGGTGCTCACGATCGGATGGAACCTCATGGAGGTCTTCGTCACGATCGGGCTCGGGATCGCGGCCGGGTCGCTCGCGCTCGTCGCGTTCGGCCTCGATTCGATCGTCGAGGTCTTCGCGTCGGCGGTCGCGATCTGGTACATCGCGGACCATCACGAGGACCGTCGATCGTTGCGGGCGCTCCGCATGGTCGCCGGCGCGTTCGTCGTGCTCGCGATCTACCTCTTCGCCGCGAGCACGTACGCGCTCGCGGCGCGCGAAGTGGCCGACTCGTCGCCGTGGGGGATCGCGTATCTCGCCGTCACCGCCGGCGTGATGTTCGGCCTCGCCCGGCTCAAGGCGGTGACCGCACGGGCCGCGAACAGCGCGCCGCTGCGCGCCGAGGCGTCGATGACGTTCCTCGACGGGTGCCTCGCGACCGGGATCCTCACCGCGCTCGTGCTCAACGCCGCGCTGGGGTGGTGGTGGGCCGACCCGGGTGCCGCCGCACTGGTGGGCGTCGCGTGCATCCGGGAGGCGTTCGAAGCCTGGCGGGCGTCGAACGAGGGCTGAGCTCCGGCGCTCAGTGCAGACAGAACTCGTTGCCCTCGGGATCCTGCATCACGGCCCATCGCTCGCCCGGGTGCTCCCGGAACTCGACGAGCGCAGCGCCGAGCCCGACGACCCGCTCGACGGCGTCGTCGAGCTGCTCGTCGCCGATCGGGACGTCGAGGTGGATCCGGTTCTTCGCCACCTTCTCCTCCGGGACCTCCTGCACGAAGAAGCGCGGTGCGATCCCCTCGGGGTCGCGTGCGGTCGCGACGCCGGCGAAGCCGAGCCGGCCGTCGATCCGGGAGACCTGCTCCTCGGTGACGATGCCGCGCTCGAGCAGTCCGGCGACGAGGTCGTGATGATCCTCCATCTCGTAGCCGAGCAGGCCCGCCCACCAGGTGGCGAGGGCGTGGGCGTCGTGTGCGTCGAACGTGATCTGCACCTTCGTGGCCATGGCGCCACCGTATGCCCTCACATCCTGCTCACGAACCCTCCACGATCGCCTCACGTCGGTCGACGACGATCGGGTCATGCAGCGATGGCGATGGATCGGTCCCGCGGCCGTGGCGGGGATGGCGCTCGTCGGCTCCGCGCTCGCGCCGGCCGCCGAGGCGACGACCGCGGCGCGTCGATGCGCCGGGAGCGGGGCCGTCGCGCATCGGAACCTCCGGTACGCGCACGCGGCCGGGGTCGCGCCGAACCTGCAGTCACTCGACCTGTACGTGCCGAAGCGCGCCGCGTCGTGTCCGCCCGCACCCGTCGTCGTCTGGGTGCACGGCGGGGGGTTCGTGAAGGGCGACAAGGCCAACAAGGTGGCCGACAAGGTGCGGCTCTTCACGAACGAGGGCTGGGCCTTCGCGAGCGTCAACTACCGCCTGGCCGGTGATCCGCGGTCGGGTGGTACCGCAGGGCGATACCCGGCCCAGCAGCAGGACCTGGCCGCTGCGCTCCGGTATCTTGCACGACCACTCCGAGCGGTACCGGCTGAGCCGGCACGACACGATGCTGCTCGGCCACTCGGCCGGCGCGTTCCTCGTCGCGCTGGAGGCGACGGATCTGTCGTTCGTCCGCGCCGCCGGGGTGTCCCGCCTCCAGCATCCGGTGCACCGTGCCGCTCGACACCGAGGGCTACGACGTGCCCGCGCAGATCGCGGCCGGCGGCCAGCGGGAGCGCATGTTCCGCAACGCGTTCGGGACCGACCCCGGCGACTGGGCCGCGGCGTCCCCGATCCGAGCGGCGGCCGACAACCGGCCGCTCGGCGACTTCCTCATGTTCACCCGTGGTCGTATCGACCGTCTCCAGGGCAACGTCGCGTTGCGTGACGTGCTCCGCGCCTCGGGCGCGTCGGCCGACGTCGTCCGCGTGAACCCGCTGACGCACCAGCAGGTGAACGCCGCGGTCGGCGCCCCCGGCGACACGCTCGTCACGCCACCGCTGATGCGCTTCCTCCGCGCCTGCGTGTGACGCTCAGACGAGCTCGGGGTCGGTGGTGACCGCGACGAGCGCCGGACCGTCGTGCCCCATGGCGCGGGTGAGTGCAGCGTCGAGCTCGCCGGGCGCCGTCACCGAGATCCCCATCGCTCCGCACAGCTCGGCGTACGCGGCGAAGTCGGGGTTGTGGAGGTCGGTGTGCCAGACGTCGTACTCCGCGGCGCGCTGCTCCTTGGTGATCTTGCCGAGAGAATGGTTGTCGAGCAGCACGTGGGTGATCGGCATCCCGTACTTCACCGCCGTCGTGATCTCGGCGAGGTACTGGCCGAAGCCGCCGTCGCCGGTGACGGCGAGCACCTTGCGGGTGTCGCCGACGGCGGCCCATGCCCCCATCGCGGCGGGGAAGCCGAAGCCGATCGACCCGAGGTAGCCGGACATCAGGATCGACTGCCGGGTGCACTCGAAGTAGCGCCCGAACGAGTACGCGTGGTTGCCGACGTCGACGGCGATGACCGCGTCGTGGGGCACGGTCCGGTTCAGCGCGTCGAACACGGCGGCGGACGACACACCGAGCCCGCGGTCGTCCTGGAGTCGGCGTGCCTTCTCTGCCCGCCAGATCTCCCACCGGGCGGCGACGTCCGGTCGTTGGTCGACCCGGTCGCCGCCGGGTGCGAGCCGCTCCACGAGGAGGCGAGCGGTGACGCCGGCGTGTCCGTGCACGGGCACGGTGACCGGATGGAAGCGCCCCAGCGCCATCGGGTCGAAGTCGACCTGCACGATCGGCTTGTACGCCGCGATGCCGGTGTGGTTCGAGAACGACGCGCCGAGGACGATCAGCAGATCGGACTCGTTCATCAGCCAGCTCGCCACGGGCGTGCCGCTGCGGCCCAGCACGCCGGCGCCGAGCGGATGATGATCAGAGATCAAGCCCTTGGCCTTGAACGTCGTGAGCACGGGCGCGTGCAGGACCTCGGCGAGCTCGCGCACCGCGTCCATCTCGAAGCGCACGCCGTGGCCGACGACGATGATCGGCCGGCGGGCACTCTCGATCAGCCGGAGCGCGTCGTCGAGCGCGTCGGCCGGCGGCGCAATCCGGTCGTCGCCGACGCGTCCGACCGGCGACGACGCCCTCGGACCGTCGCCGACCACGAGCTCCTGCACCTCGTCGGGGAGCACGAGATGCGCGACGTCGCGCTCGACGCTCGCGGTCTTCAGGGCCAGGGTCATGAGCTCGGCGTGATCCGACTCCGGCAGGACCGTCTTCGAGTACCGGGCCACCGCGGCGAACGCGGCGTTGAGGTCGACGTCCTGGAACGCGCCCCGGCCGAGCACCTTCGACGGCACCTGCCCGCTGATCGCGAGCGCCGGCGCGCGGTCGGCCTTGGCGTCGTAGAGGCCGGTCAGCAGGTTGGTGGAGCCGGGCCCCGCGATCGCGAAGCACGCTGCGGGCCGGCCGGTGAGCTTGCCGTAGGCCGACGTCGCGAACGCGGCGGCACCCTCGTGGCGGATGCCGACGAACGTGAGGAGTCCGGCCTCCTCGGCCCGCCGCATCGCGTCGGCGAAACCGAGGTTGGAGTGGCCGACCATGCCGAACACGTGCGTGACGCCCCACGCGACCATCGTCTCGACCATCACGTCGGAGACGGTGCGCTCGTGCGGTGCATCGGCCGGGAGCGCGGCGTAGACGCCGTCGTCGCGCACCTCCACGGGAAAGCACGCGGGCGCATCGGAGAAGCCGGACGGTGGCGTCCCGGTGAGCGGGTCGTAGTCGTACCCGTGCCACGGGCAGCGCAGGAGGCCCTTCTCGATGGAGCCCTCGCCGAGCGGCCCGCCCTGGTGCGGGCAATGGTTGTCGAGGACGCCGTAGCGATCGCCGACGCGCGTCAGCGCGAGCGAGTGGCGGCCGACGGTGACGGTGCGCACGCGGCCGTCGGGCAGGTCGTCGAGGTCCGCGACCTTGTGCCACTCCACGTCGGGGCCGGCCGGGATCGGTCGGCTCGCGTCGTCGCCGGCGGTCGGGTCTGCATTGTTGCGTCATGTCAGTCACTCCCGAGCCGGAGCGAGGGACGAGCGGAGGCGAGCAGTCGCGGAGCGAGCGTCGCGCCCGGCAATCGGACGGAGGGCGAGCGGAGCGACCATCAAGCCGACCATCAGGGCGCGCCCACCCCGCCGTAGGAGATGCCGGTGAGATGGGCCATGTCACGGTCGAACGTCGTCAGGTCGTCGGACGAGAACTCGCTCACGTGCGCATGACCGCACGCACGCGCGAGCACCTGCATGAGCTCCACCGTCGCGCGGAGGAACCGGTCGAGCCGGTGCGCGGCTTCGTCGACCGGCAGCCGGGCCCGCAGGTGCGGCTGCTGCGTCGCGATCCCGACGGGGCAGTTGTTCGTGTTGCACGCGCGCATGCCGAGGCAGCCGATGGCCTGGATCGCCGAGTTCGCGACCGCGACCGCGTCGGCGCCGAGCGCGAGCGCCTTGGCGAAGTCGGGCGCGTGGCGCAGCCCGCCGGTGATCACGAGCGTGACGTCCCGACGGCCTCGCCGGTCCAGATGGGCTCGCGCACGGGCGAGCGCGGGGATCGTCGGCACCGAGATGTTGTCGCGGAAGAGCAGCGGGGCCGCGCCCGTGCCACCGCCGCGGCCGTCGAGGATCACGTAGTCGACCCCGATCGAGAGCGCGGCGTCGAGGTCCTCCTCGATGTGCTGCGCGGAGAGCTTGAAGCCGATCGGGATGCCGCCGGACTCCTCGCGCACGGTGTCGGCGAAGTGGCGGAAGTCGTCCACCGAGTCCCAGTCCGGGAAGCGGGGCGGCGAGATCGCGGCCGTCCCCTCGGGCAGGCCACGCACCTGCGCGATCTTGCCGACGACCTTGTCGCCGGGGAGGTGCCCGCCGGTGCCGGTCTTGGCGCCCTGCCCGCCCTTGAAGTGGAACGCCTGGACCTTCTTCAGGACGTCGGGCGACCACCCGAACCGCGCCGACGCGAGCTCGTAGAAGTACCGGCTGTTCTCCGCCTGCTCCTCGGGGAGCATGCCGCCCTCGCCGGAGCAGATCCCGGTGCCGGCGAGCTCGGCGCCGCGTGCGAGCGCGGTCTTCGCCTCCTCCGAGAGTGCGCCGAAGCTCATGTCGGACACGAAGAGCGGGATGTCGAGCCACAGTGGCTTGTCGGCGTTCGGGCCGATGCACACCTCGGTGCCGACCGGCTCGGTGTCGAGCTTCGGCAGCCGGGCGAGCTGCGCGGTGACGAACTGGATGTCGTCCCACTGCGGCAGCTCGGTGCGCGTCACACCCATCGCGCCGAGCGGGCCGTGGTGGCCGGTCTTGGTGAGACCGTTCGCCGCGAGCTCGTGGATGTACATGACGAACGGCTCTTCCGGGACCATGTGCGGGTCCTGGTAGTAGCCCTGGTACACGTCGGGCGTGTACGGCTGGGGATGCCGCATCGAGAAGTGGAGCACCTCGGTGCGGTTCACGAACAGGTCGTCGCCCTCGATCACGCTCGTGAACTTCTCCAACGCCTCCGCGTTGTTGTAGGCGCTCACCCCCGAGCCGATGCGGTAGTCCCAACCGTGGACTCCGCAGATGAGGTCCTCGCCCTGCACGTGACCGTCGGCGAGCAACGCACCGCGGTGCAGGCAGCGCCCGTACAGCACCGAGTGCTCGTCGCCCTGGCGGACGATGACGAGGTCGATCCCCTCGACCGTGACGCCCACGGGCTCGCGATCCGGGACCTCGCTCCACGTCGCGATCTTCACCAGGTCCATGGAGTTGCCCCTTCGTCACGATGCCCACCGGCAGTTCGGAGCGTGCAGTCTCGGCTCCGGGCGCATCGTTGCACCAGACTCGGGCGATGGACCTCGCGTCCCCCGTCCGAATCGGTGGCACGACCGTGCGCAACCGGCTGTACCGCGCGCCGGTGCTCGAGGGCGCGGGCGACGGTCCGGACGCCGGTGCGCACTACGCGAAGCACTTCGTGGAGAACGCGCGGCACGGCGTCGGCCTGATCATCCAGGGCTCCTCGTGCATCACCTCCGAGGGGCGGACGTCGCCGGGCATGACCTGCGTCGACACGCGGGACAAGGTCCTCCGTCTCGGCGACATGGTGCGCGCGGTGCACCGGGAAGGTGCGTCGATCCTCCTGCAAGTGGGTCACGGCGGGCTGTACGCCATGGAGGCGTGGCACGAGCCCTACGCGAGCCGGCGGCGGGGCCCGATCCTCGCCGCGTCGCCGGTGCCGTGGCCGCTGCGGCCGGCGTTCGCGGGCGTGCCGGTGCACGTGATGACGACGGACGACGTCGACGCGATGGTGCAGCGCTACGGCGACGTCGCGGCGTGGGCGCGCGAGGCCGGGTACGACGGCGTGCAACTCGGCTCCGCGAACGCCAAGCTCCTCGACCAGTTCCTCTCGCCGTTCTACAACCACCGCACCGATCGTTACGGCGGCTCCTTCGAGGCGCGGGCCTCGATCCTCGCCGCGATCCGGATCGCGGTCGCCGAGCGCGCCGGTGCCGACTTCGCCTGCACGGTCAAGGTGCCGGTGGAGTCGGCGCCTCCCGGCTTCCCGCGCGCGACGCGGCCGGACGCGCTCCGTCTCGCGACGCTCGTGGAGGAGTGGGGCTTCGACGCCGTCACGCCCGTCGAGGTGTCCGTCTTCCCCGACACGACGTTGTCGCGCGGCGCGGTTCCGGACTCCTTCTGGACCAACCCCGGCATCGCCAAGCGCCTGCGGGTCGCCGCGCCCACGCGCCGCCGCCGTGCCGTGATCGAGGCCGGTGCGTGGTGGGGTGGGCGGCGCGCGCCCTTCGCGCCGGTGTGGAACCGCGACCTGTTCCGCGCGGTGAAGCAACGGGTGGGGATCCCGGTGCTCGCGGTCGGTGGGATCCGCACGGGTGCGGAGGCGCGCGCGATCGTCGCCGGTGGTGAGGCGGATCTCGTCGGCGTCGGCCGGCCCTTCTACGCGGAGCCCGACGTGGCCCGCCGCTTCCTGGGCTCCGAGCGCGGCCCGGCGCGGTGTCGGAGCTCCAACCGGTGTGTGCCCGCCCAGATGCTGGGCATGAAGGGGGTCTGTTACAACCCCGAGGTGACCAAGCGGAGCGAGGCGTGATGGCAACCAAGGACGGACCGGTGGGTCCCTACCCCGACGGCGTGGCGTCGGAGGAGCAGCAGGTCGAGTACGACAAGCTCCGACGGCGGGTGCTGTGGAAGATGCCGTCCGGGCTGTACGTGATCGGGAGCACCGACCGTGGCGAGCGCCGCAACGGCATGACCGCGAACTGGGTCACCCAGATGAGCTTCGACCCGAAGTGGATCGGCGTCGGGATCGAGCAGGCGGCGCTCACGCACGAGCTGATCGACGCGGCCGGTGTCTTCAGCGTCTGCATCATCGACCGCGAGGACCGCGCCATCGTGCGGAAGTTCACGAAGCCGGTCGAGGTCGATCTCGCAGCGAGGACCCTCAACGGCTTCGCCTACGTCGAGCGCGCCACCGGCGCGCCGATCCTCGCCCAGGCGGTTGCGTTCTGCGACTGCGAGGTGCGGGACCGGATGGTGATCGGCGCCCACACGTTCTTCGCGGGCGAGGTCGTCGACGCCGGGTTCCTCGGCGCCGAGGACACGGAGGTTCTCCGCATGGAGGACACCCGCATGAACTACGGAGGGTAGGTGGCGGTCGCGGGTGCGGGTGTCCTCCATCGACTCCGGTCGGACACCCGCATGACGACGGAGGTCGGACACGCTCCGCGTGTCCGACCGGCCTCGGCCTCGGCCTCGGCAACGGCTCGGAGATAGCCTCCGCCGCATGACCGACGCCGTCATCGGGCAGCGCGAGAGTCTGCCCAAGAAGTGGCTGTACGTCCTGGCCACCACCAACCCCCCGAAGGGCACCCTCGACCCCGTCTCGAAGTGGCTGTGGATCACGCGCGCCGGCGTGCTGCCGATGACGCTGGTCGCCGCGGGCTTCGGTGGCCTGCTCGCGATCTACCGTGACGCGAGCGTCGACTGGGGTCTGTTCGCCCTCGCGGCCGTCGGCCTCGTGCTCTCGCACATGGCGAACAACATCATGAACGACCTGTTCGACCTCGAGGTCGGCACGGACACGGCCGACTACCCGCGCAACCTCTACTCGCCGCATCCGGTGATCTCCGGTGTCGTCTCCCGCAAGCGGCTGGCGGTGTACGCGCTCGTGGTCAACCTCGCGTGCCTGGCGATCATGCTGTACCTCACCTCCGAGCGGGGTTGGCCGATCGTCGCGTTCGCACTGGGCGGCTTCTTCCTGTCGGCGGCGTACACCGCACCGCCGCTCCGGCTGAAGAAGCACGGCCTCGGCGAGCCGACGGTCGTCGTGGTCTGGGGACCGCTGATGGTCGGCGGCGTCTACTACGCGGCCACCGGGTCGATCCCGGCCGCGGTGATCCTCGCCAGCCTGCCGTACGCGATCCTCTGCACCACGGTGCTCATGGGCAAGCACATCGACAAGGCGCCGTGGGACGGTCCGGCCGGCACGCACACCCTGCCGGTCATCCTCGGCGAGTCGGTGGCGCGCCAGGTCACCCGGGGGATGTTCGTCGTCTTCTACGCGATGGTCGTCGGCCTCGCGATCGCGCAGATCCTCCCGGTCGCGACGGTCCTGGTCTTCGCGTCGATGCCGCTCATGGTGCGGGTCTGGAAGGTCTACGGGGAGCCCAAGCCGGAGGAGTCGCCGTTCCCGAACCCGGTCTGGCCCCTGTGGTTCGCCCCCCACTCGTTCCTCGTGACCCGGCGGGCCGGAGGCCTCCTGATCCTGGGCATGATCGTGGGCGCGATCGCCGGCTGGTGACGGGAGCGATCGCGACGGTCATCGGACGGTAAATGCTCGCCGACTCGGAAAACCGGCGGAATACGAGGCCACCCCTGTACGCTGCCACCGTCTATGTCCCGGCGGATCCTGATCGTCTCCGCGTCCATGGGCGCGGGGCACGACGGCGCGGCGAACGAGCTGCGAGCGCGTCTCGAGCGCCAGGGGCACTCGGTCCGGGTCGTCGACTTCCTCGACTGCTGCCCCTTCGGCATCGGCTGGTTCATCAAGGTCACGTACCTCCTGCAGCTGCGCGTCGCACCCTGGAGCTACGACCTCACGTACCGCCTCTGGTACAAGCTCCCGTCCACGTGGAGCTTCATCGTCCGCCTGGACACCTTCGTCGCCGGCAAGCGGCTGCGGCGGGCGATCAGCGAGACCGATGCCGACGTCGTGGTCTCCACGTATCCGCTCTCGTCGCTCGTGCTCGGCAACATGCGCAAGAAGCGGTGGCTCAAGGTCCCGGTCATCACGTACCTCACCGACTTCGCCGTCCACCCGCTGTGGGTGCACCCGCACGTCGACGTGCACCTCGCGACGAGCCCGTTCGCGGCCGCGACCGCCCGCACCCGCGGCGGTGACGACGCCCGCTCACCCGGCCCGCTCGTCGGTGACCGGTTCCGACCCGTCGACGGCTCGGACCGCGACGCGGCGCGTGCCGAGCTCGGGCTCGCCGACGACGCGCGTGGCGTCCTGGTCGTCGCCGGCTCGTGGGGGGTCGGGGACATCCCGGGAACGGTCGACGCGATCCTCGCCGCGGGCGACTTCCATCCCGTGGTCGTGTGCGGCAAGGACGAGAAGCTCCAGGCCGAGCTCCGGGCGCGTGGCCAGGGCACCATCCTCGGTTGGCGCGACGACATGCCGCGCCTCATGGCGGCGTGCGACGTCATGGTCGAGAACGCAGGCGGACTCACGGCCAACGAGGCGTTCGCGGTGGGCCTGCCCGTGGTCACGTTCCTCCCGATCGCGGGGCACGGCAAGGACAACGCCGAAGGCATGGCCGAGCTCGGCGTCACGCGCTACGCCCGCACCGCCGATGAGCTCCGCGACGCGCTGACCCTGCTGACGCGGCCGGGCCCGGAACGGTCCCGGCAGATCGCGATCGCCCACGGCCTGTTCGTGGGCGATGCCGCCGACGACGTCCTGGCCGAGGCCGCGCTGCGCAGCGCCCGGGGCATCGAGCAGCCGATCGAGATGCCGAAGGCGCCGCACCGCCTCAGGGTCGCGGCGGGATCGGTGCTCGCGATCTACGGGCTGCTCACGCTCGGCGCCCAAGGAATCGCCGCGCTCGGCGTCGGCGTGGCCGAGCCGCCGAAGGCCGCGCACGACCGCGTGTACCTCGGCGTGCGACTCACCGCCGCCGAGCTGGCCAGCCCCCGCGTCCGTGCCCGACTCGACCGGATGCACGCGACCGCGATCATCGACGCGACGACCGCGCGTCTGTCCGAGCGGCCGATCCGCCTGCTCGCGGCCGAGGAGATCGACGTCGGCAACGGCGGCTGGGGCGACGGCCGGGCGTTTCGACCGCTGCGGGCGCAGGCCGACGTCATCTCGACGACCGACCTCATCAAGAAGACCGCGGACGTGAAGATCCGCGAGTTCGTCCCCGAGCGCCGCTTCGACGCCTTCGACCAGTTGCTGGCGCGACGCCGCGGGCAGAAGCTCGTCGCCGCCGACCACGTGATCCGGCCCGAGTCGGTGCCGCACGGGCTGCGGGACCGTGCCGTGTACGTGATCGACGGTCGTGGGCGCGACGCCGCGCAGGTGGAGTCGGCGCTCGCCGCGTTCCAGGTCGAGCTGCATCACGACGGGTACACGTCGGGACCGCTCTCCGAGCTGCGATGAGGTGAAGGCCCGTCACATCCCGTGCGGCCCGGGCGGAGGCGTCGAGGTGAGCGGGAAGCCCGGTTCCGAGGTGCTCCTCGGCGGGCCCGGTTGGCGCCGCACGGTCACATCCCGTGCGGCCCGGGCGGAGGCGTCGAGGTGAGCGGGAAGCCCGGTTCCGAGGTGCTCCTCGGTGGGCCCGGTTGGCGCCGCACGGTCACGCTGGTCGGGGCCGGCGTGGGGATCGCAGGAGCGGTGGCGCTCGCCGCGAACTCCGCGCCGTCGTTGGTGGCGCTGTCCTGGCTCGGCCGGCACGTGTCCCCGGGCCTCGCCGGCGTCGGCGCCCCTGGTCACGTGGCCCTCACCTTCGACGACGGCCCGGACCCCGCATCCACGCCTGCGTTCCTCGCTGCGCTCGACGAGCTCGGCTGGCACGCGACGTTCTTCATGCTCGGCGACATGGCCCGCCGGGCACCCGGGTTGGCGGCCGAGGTCGCCGCCGCCGGCCACGAGGTCGCCGTGCACGGCGACCGCCACCGGTCCCAGCTCCGCCTCTCGCCCCGGACGGTGGCCGACGACATCGCGCGCGCACGTGACGCCGTGGCCGACGCGACCGGATTCCAGCCGCTCTGGTTCCGTCCGCCGTACGGCACGCTCTCCCTCGGCGGGATGCGCGGTGCGCGTCGCGCCGGGTTGCGCACCGTGCTCTGGACCGCATGGGGCCGCGACTGGCGCGCCGAGGCGACGCCGGAGTCGGTGGTGGGTGACGTCCTCGACGGGTACGTCGACGGCGGCACCGTGCTGTTGCACGACTCCGACTGCGTGTCGGCACCGGAGTGCTGGCACTCGGCGCTGGGCGCACTGCCCGCGCTGGCGTCCGCGCTCGACTCGCGTTCGTTGCGGGTCGGGCCGGTGGGGGAGCACGGGATCCCCCGACCCGATCGGGCTGCGGCGTAGCGCTCCGTGGCGTACGTCTTCGCGCTCGGCGCGGGCCTCTGCTACGCGGTCGCGTCCGTCTTCCAGCATCGCGTCGCCGCCGCCGCGCCGAAGAGCCTGTCGCTCTCGCCCCGTCTGATCCTCGATCTCGTTCGCCACCCCATCTGGCTGTTCGGGATCGGGTTGGACGTGGGCGCGTACTTCCTCGAAGCGCTCGCGCTCGCGAACGGCTCGATCGTGCTCGTGCAGACCCTGTTGGTGAGTGGTCTGCTGTTCGCGTTGCCGCTCTCGGCGATCGGCCGGACGGATCGGCCGGGCCGCAGGGAGTGGATCGCCGCCGCGGCCGTGGCCGGCGGCATCGCGGTGTTCCTCGCGGTGGGGGACCCGAACGACGGTCATGGTCGCGCCACCCCGATCGACTGGGTGATCGCCTTCGCCGTGTGCGGGGCGATCATCGTCGCGATGATCGTGGCGACCCGCAAGGCGCCGCCGCACTACCGCGCCCTCGGCCTCGCGGTCGCGACCGGCTCCTGCTACGCGCTCACCGCCGCGCTGACCAAGCAGGTGGTGACGATCATCGATCGTCACGGCCCCGAGGCCCTGTTCGTGCACTGGCCGGTCTACGCCCTCGCCGTCTTCTCGATCATCGGGCTGATCCTCAACCAGAGCGCGTTCAACGCCGGTGCGCTCGCGGCGTCGTTGCCGGCGCTCGCGGTGACCAATCCCGTGCTCTCCTCGATCCTCGGCGTCGCGCTCTTCGAGGAGTCGCTCGCGGCGCACGGTGCGCTGCAGTACGCAGTGACCGCGCTGGCGGTCGTGGTGATGATCGCCGGGGTGATCCGACTCGCGCGCTCGCCCTTCGTGACCGGCGAGGACGGCCATCCGCCGTTGACGCCGGCGTCGCCCTGACGCGCGCCGTCAGGTCTGCAGCGGCTGCACCCGCGCCGCGATCGGCTCCAGCTCGGCGAGCCAGTCGGCCGGCTCGTGGAGCGGCACCAGCACGAGCTTGCTGATCCCGATCGCGACGTACTCCTCGATCCGGCGTTCGAGCGCGTCGAGGGAACCGGGCACGAGGTCCACAGGGTCGACCTCACCGGCGCGGGTCGCGAGCAGCGCCTTCACCGGATCGGGCAGCGGTCCGGGCGAGTAGATGATCATCGCCCCGAAGTGCTCCGGGTCGATGGCCCGATCGTGGTCGGCGGCCACGGCCTCGATCGTCCTGCGTCCGGTCGCGGTCTCGGCCGGCATCGAGAACGACGCGAGCCACCCGTCGGCGAGCCGCCCCACCCGCTGCAGCTCCTTGGGTCCCCGACCACCGAGCCAGATGTCGGGCGGCTGCTGCACGGGGTGCGGCCGGACCCGCAGGCCCTCGTAGCGGAACCGGGGACCGGTGTGGTCGACGGCGTCCTCGGTCCAGAACCGACGGAGGAGGGGGAGGGCCTCCTCGAACCACGGCGCGCGATCGCGACGCTCGATCCCGAAGGCCTGCTGCTCGGCCGGATGGGCGATGCCGAGCCCGAACGCGGGGAGGAAGCGGCCGTCGCACAGCACGTCGAGGCTGGCGAGCTCCTTGGCGAGCAGCGCCGGGTTGCGACCGGGCAGCACCTGCACGCTCGTGCCGAGCTTGAGTCTGCGGGTGCGCCCGGCGGCGACCGCGAGCCCGACGATCGGGTCCGGCGCGTCGGCGGTGATCCGCTCCGACAGCCAGAGCGAGTCGAATCGCAACGACTCGAGCGCGTCGACCATGGCGGTGAACCCGGCCGCAGTGAAGCCGCGTTGCGTGCCGAACCCGTACCCGATGCGCACCTTCATGCCGGGGTGACCTCCTCCGCGTCCTACGCCGAGCGCGTTGATCCAGTCGGCCACCACGCGCGTCGCGTGCTCGCGTCCCGCGTCGACCGGGAATCCGTAATGGTCGCCGGGCACCGTGACGCGGTCGAGCCGCTGGGTCGCGACCGACGACGCGATGAGCTCGTCGTCCGACGGGTAGATGCAGTTGTCGGCGGCGTAGACCACCTGCAACGCGGGCAGAGTCATGCGGCTGCCGGTGATTGCGATCTCGGCCTGTGACGAGGTGCCCGACCACGTGGAGAGCCACGCCTCGGGACTCACGACGCGACCGAAGCCCACCGCGCCGTAGTTGATCCAGTCCGGGCGGCGACCCCAGATCGAGCCGTAGTCCCGCTCGGACGGATCGAGCGAGCGGTCCACCGCCCGTGGGTCGGCATCGGTGCGGTACACGGTCATGAACGTCGTGGCGATCGAAGCCCGCCGGTCGCCCGTGGTCCCCGAGCCGTCCGCGCCGGCTGCGCGCGCCTGTCGACGGCGCGCCACGAGGTCCCGCGCCCGGGCGTCGATGCGCTCCACCCGGGCCCGCTGCGCGGTGCGGTACCGGTCGAGGAAGGGGGTGGTGTACCGCGGCTCGTCGGGCGGGACCACGAAGCCGTTCCGCTCGTCGTAGAGATCCAGGTCCGGATCGCACGAGACCGGGTCGGCCTCGTCGACCACCGACGGGTCGATGGCGTGCAGGAGGTAGTGACCCTCACCGGCGTGACCGGCGAGATACACCATCGCGTCCGCACCGGGGAGGTCGTAGCGGTTGAGGTCGAACGCGTCTCCGGCGGCGGTGTGGGTCAGCCGGCCGCCACCCGGTGCGTGGGCCTGGTGGAGGTAGAAGGTGAAGAGCGACGCGCCGCCGCTGTTGCCGACGAGCACGACGCGGTCGAAGTGCTCGTGCGCGGCAGCGATCCCGGCGGCGACGTCGAGCAGCACCTGCTCGTGGATCAAGGTCGCGTCGTTGTTCAGCCAACGGCTGTTGACGTTCAGCACCGCGATCCCGGCGTCGAGCAGTCCGGGGGTCACGTAGTGATGCGCGAAGTCGGCGCGCGGATGCATGAGGACCGCCACCGTCGACTCGCCACCGCGCGCGTAGAGCCACCCCTGGGCGAGGGCGCGGTCCTGGGTGTCGAGGACGAGCGGGGTGCAGACCGTGCCCGAGGGCGGGTCGCGGTGCCACGTCGCCACGCGGTACGGGTTGTCGTAGCGACCGATGCGGTTCGACACGGCGCGGTTCGGGGTGGGCTCGGGCACGGATGGCAGGCTACGTGGCGTGTCCGATCCGACCGCTCGCCCACCGCTCGCGGACCTTCGGGTGCTCGAGCTCGGCTCGTTCATCGCGGGGCCGTTCGCCGGCCAGTTGCTCGGAGACCTCGGCGCCGAGGTGATCAAGATCGAGCCGCCCGGTGCCGGGGACCCGATGCGCGGCTGGGGTGTCACCGTCGACGGCGCGAGCCTCTGGTGGCCGGCCATCGCCCGGAACAAGCGGTCGGTCGCCGTCGACCTGCGCACCGAGCTCGGTCGCGCGCTGGTCCGCGACCTCACCGCACGTGTCGACGTCGTGATCGAGAACTTCAAGCCCGGCACCCTCGACCGCTGGGGCATGGACCATGCGACGCTCAGCGCCGCGAACCCCGGCCTCGTGCTGGTCCACGTGTCCGGGTTCGGCCAGACCGGCCCGCGCGCGCACGAGCCCGGCTTCGGCGCGATCGGCGAGGCGATGGGTGGGATCCGTCACACGACCGGCGACGCCGACCGCCCGCCGGCGCGGGCCGGCATCTCGCTCGGGGACGCGCTCGCCGCGCTCTTCGCGGTGATCGGGACCCTCACGGCGGTGCACGAGCGGCACGCGTCGGGACGCGGTCAGGAGGTGGACGTCGCGATCTACGAGGCGGTGCTCGCGCTCATGGAGTCGACGGTGGCCGACTTCGAGCTGGGCGGTGTCGTGCGCGGCCGCAGCGGCGGTGTGCTCCCCGGCGTCGCGCCGTCGAACGCGTACCCGACCGCCGACGGTCGGGATGTCGTGATCGCCGCCAACGCCGACGCGGTCTTCGCTCGACTCGTCGTCGCGATGCACCGCCCCGACCTGGCCGAGCCGTACGCATCGCACGCCGCGCGCGCCGCGGGTCAGTCCGCGCTCGACGCAGAGGTCGCGGCCTGGACCGCGACATTGCCGGCCACCGAGGTCCTCGCTCGGCTCGAACGGCACTCGATCCCGGCCGGGCTCATCAACACCGCGCCCGATCTCGCGGTCGACGATCATCTCGCGGCACGCGACATGATCCTGCGCCTCGCCGCCGGCTTCGCCGACCGGGTGCCGATGGCCGGCGTCGTGCCGAAGCTCACGCGCACGCCGGGGTCGGTGCGCCACGTCGGCCCCGAGCTCGGGGCCGACACCGACGCGGTGCTCGGCGGGCTGCTCGAGCTGTCGTCGGCCCGGTTGGCTGCACTGCGGGCCGACGGCGTGATCGCCTGACCGGCCGGCGGATCAGACCGCGGCGCGCGTCGCCGAGTGGAAGACCGGCTCGGGCGCGTGCTCGAGCTCGGGACGCTCGGCCGTGAGCAGCTCGAGCGCTCGGGCGCGGTCCGCATCGGTGGTCACCGCGGTCGTGCAGCAGAACTCCACCATGATGTGGTTGGGGTCCATCGCGTAGATCGACGTGCACCAGCCGTGGTCGATCTCGGCGACGTCGATCCCGTGATCGAGCCAGCGCTGCCGTTGCGCGGCGAGGTCCTCGAGCGTGTCGGCGCCGAACGCGAGGTGGTTCGTCCACGCCGGCAGACCCAGCCCGCGCGAGATCGACGGGTCGAAATCAGCGGTGGCGGGGTCGTCGTGGAGGTCCCAGAAGGCGATCATCTGCCCGTTCCCGGTGTCGTAGAACGCGTGGCGGGCCCATCCCTGCTCCGGGCTCGGAGCCACGACGACGCGGTCGAGGGTGAAGCCCATCGGTCCGGTGTAGAACGCGTGCGTCGCGTCCAGATCACGCGTGGCGATGGCGACGTGGTGAAAGGCCATGCACCCCATTCTGCCCGAATCCTGCGGGTCCGTGTCCCCGTCCTCTCACCGGCGCGCCGGCGCGGACCCGCAGCTGCGTCTCAGCCGGTGCGTTCGGCGCCGATGAGCTGGTGGGTCGTGACCACCTCGAGCAGACCCACGAAGCTCGCGAGGAACAGGGTGGCCACGGTCTCGGCCGCGAGCTCGGTGGCGAGCGAGTGCCCGAAGAGCCCGGAGGCGAGATCCGAGACCGAGAGCTCGAACAGGTACGGGACGACGGCGGTGAGCACCACGAGCCCGGGCCGGCGGGCGACCAGCTGCGCGCTGCGCCGCATCGCCTGCACCGCGGTCAGGTCCTCGCGCACGAGCACGGGGCCGGTGAGGGCGAACAGGGTGAGGGCGACGAGCCCGGGCAGGATCGCGAGCATCAGGCCCACGACGACCGCGACGAACCACAGGATGCTGGCGATCACGAGCTGCGCCCACGGCAGCTCGGCCGCGACCGATCGCGACGCCGGCGTGTCCCGACCGCGGTGCCACGCCACCGATGCGTGGTCGAGGACGCCGGCGTAGAAGATCGATGCGAGGCCGCCGATGCCGTTGGCCACGACGACGAGGAACGCCTCGAGCAGGTCGGCGAGGCGCGCGTCGCTGTGGATCTCGACGTGCAGGAGCCCGAGGGCGTCGACGATCGCGAAGGGGAGGAGCACCAGTGCCGCCATCCCGATGACCACGCGGGCGTGCTCGCGGAACAACCGTGAACGCAGCGCGATAGACGGTGCGGGCGCCCGGGCGGTCGATCACGAGGTCGCCGGACATGGCGGGCGAGCGTAGTGATGCACCGGGATCCGTTGTACCTTCGGCGCGATGCCGTCGGACCCGCTCCCGCCGCTCGACGCGGCGAGCGTCGACCCGGAGCCCATGGTCCAGTTCGCGCGGTGGTACGACGCCGCCGTCGCGGCCACCGGCGATCGTGCCGCGGCGATGACGGTGGCCACCGCCACGCCCGACGGCCGTCCGTCGGCGCGTGTGGTCCTCCTCCGCGGCTTCGATGCCCGCGGGCTCGTGTTCTTCACGAACTACGACAGCCGCAAGGGCGGGGACCTCGCCGCGAACCCGGTCGCCGCCGCGGTGCTCTACTGGAGCGCGCTCGACGCACAGATCCGCGTGGAGGGCGGAGTCGAACGCGTCTCGGCCGAGGAGTCGGACGCGTACTTCGCGCAGCGACCGCACGGGCATCGCATCGGCGCGTGGGCGTCGCACCAGAGCGCGCCGGTCGCGGACCGCGCCACGCTCGAGGAGCAGGTGCGCGCGGCAGAGACGCGCTTCGGCGACGACGTCCCGCGGCCGCCACATTGGGGCGGATACCGGATCGTGCCCTCCGTGGTGGAGTTCTGGCGCAACCGCGCCGACCGTGTTCACGACCGCGTGGAGTACACGCGTCGCGGTGCGTCGTGGCGCATCCGCCGGCTCAGTCCGTGACGACCGCGAGGCGGGTGCCGTGCGGAACCTGGCCGGTACTCCCACCGGTCCGCTCGTCGATCACCGCGGCCACGATCGCGCGGCCGTCGCCGGCTGACGACGTTGACCTCGACGAGGGCCACGCGGGAACGGAGGGACACGTCACCTATCGTGGCCCGGTGAATGCGCTCGCCACGGTGCTGCTCGTCGCAGCCGGGCTGAGCGCAGCCGGCAACTGGATCTCGGTCGCGCGCGGGTCGACGATCGGGATCTACGTCTGCAAGCCCCTCACGCTCGTCCTCATGATCGGCGCCGCGCTCGCGCTGGACCCGACGTCGGAGACGACGCGTGCGTGGTTCGTCGTGGCGCTCGTGCTGTCGCTCCTGGGTGACGTCTTCCTCATGCTGCCGTCGGACGCGTTCGTCGCCGGCCTGTCGTCCTTCCTCCTGGCGCACATCGCGTACACGGTGGGGCTCGACCAGGACTCCGCCGGGCACTGGTGGCTCGCGGTGCCGGTCGTGGTCGTCGCGCTCGTCCTCGGACTGCGACTCGTCACCGGCATCCGGCGGTCCGGCCATCCGCAGCTGGTCGTGCCCGTGGGTGCGTACGTGCTGACGATCCTCGTGATGGTCGCGAGCGCGGTGGCCAGCGGCAACGCCCTCGCGGCGGCCGGCGCGCTGCTGTTCATGACCTCGGACGCGTTCATCGGCGAGGACCGCTTCGTCCGGCACCGCGCCTGGCAGCCGCTCGTGATCATCGTGACCTACCACGTCGCGCAGGCCCTCCTCGTGCTGTCGCTCGCCTAGCGGCGCGACCTCCGCGCACCGCTCAAGGTTCGAGACCCGACGCGTCGATATCCGGATCACGAACCGAGGTCTCGGGGCGGCGGAGTCGGCGGCGAGCGAGCGTTGCCACGCGCGTCCCGGCCCGGCCGAGGAGTGCGTCCCACTGGACCGTCCGCGGGGCCGAGGAGTCGTACCTGCACGACGACTGTCTCGAGAACGACCGGCTGTACACGGGCACGATCACCGACTCGCTGCTCGACGGTTGCTACGTGGCGTTCTCTGCCCGGCCGAGCTCGTCGGACACGACGTCGGACGGTCGCGGGCACACCGTGACCGTCGACCGCAGCCTGGTGCGGCTGCAGCCGATGCCGACGACGTACAAGGGTCCTGCGCCCGGCACCGGCGGGTTCTTCAAGTGGGACGACACCGCGCTCACCGGCGCTGTCCTTGCACGGCAACGTGTTCCGCGCCGACAGCTCCCCAACCACGGCTCGCTCGGCCTGCCCGACGGCTACGCGGTGTCGTGCTCCGGGAACACGATCGTCTGGCTCGGTGCCGGCGTGTTCCCCGAGGCGGCGTCGTGGCGGGCGAAGTGCCCGGACACCGTGATCGTCACCGACCGCCGCGTGTGGGACGCGGCCGTGACCGCCTGGCGCGCCGCACACTGAGCGCCGCCGGTGGTGGGACTCAGGCCGTGACCACGCGGTCGAGCCGCCGGAGGTCCTTGGCGAGCGCCGAACGCATGGCGGCGCGGGTCAACGCCGTCGGCATCCAGGCGAACTGACCCGGCGTCCCGACGTTGCGGATCGTGACGCGTGATCCCGTGGGCACCGGCGTGATCTCGTAGACGATCTCGCCGGTGAACGGACCCTCGGCGATGTCGAGGACGAGCCGGTGCGGCGGTTCGTGCTCGCGCACGGTCGTGACCCACGAGATGCTGCGACCCAGGAAGCGGGCGTGCCGCTCGACGCGCGCGCCGGGCCCGACGGCCGGATCGAGGAGCTCCGCGCCCGTGAGCGCCCCCATCCAGGTCGGGTCCCGCTCGGGGTCGAACATGATCGCGGCGACCCGCTCCGGCGGCGCCGCGACGACACGCTCGACCGTCACGTCGATGGGCTGCGAGCTCATGGAGTCCTCGCCCCCGCGGCGACGAGGATCGGGAGGAAGTGATCCCACCCGTCGCCGTGGACGCCGGTCGCGGTCGGCGGCAGACCGAAGTGGCGCAACGTCAGCACCGTCGACTCGCCGTCCGGCTCGAGGACCACCTCGACGCGCGTGCTGCCGGGGGGCACGTTCCCGCTCGGGCCGCCACCGTCCCAGCCCAGGGTGAACTCCAGCCGGTGGGGAGCCTCGAGGGTCAGGTACTCGCCGCGCATCACGCCGCCGGACTCCATCGTGACGACGAAGGCGCCACCGAGCTCGGCGACGGACTCGGCCGTGCCCCACCACTCCGACAACCGGTCGGGCCGGGTCCAGAAGTCCCAGACCATCTCGGCCGGCGCCTCGATGCGCAGCTGCCGCTCGATGTCGGGCTCGGGCGCGGTCATCCCGTTCCCTCGGCGTGCGCACGTTCGGCCGCGATCTTGAGCCGGCCGAGCCGGTCGGCCCACATGTCGTCGATGAAGTCGCGCAGCTCGCTCATCGCGGCCGGGTTGCCGCGGTAGAGGCGGCGGTTGCCGTCGCGGCGGACGGTGACGAGCTCGGCCCGCTCGAGCACCCGGAGGTGCTGGGACACTGCGGGTCGGCTGACGTGCGGGAAGTGGTGAGCGAGCTCGCCCGCTGCGACCTCCTCGTCGCGGACGAGCCGGAGCAGCCCCCGCCGGGTGGGATCGGCGACCGCGTGCGCACAGGCGTCGAGACGGACCGGTTGCGCCGTGGCGGGATTCATGTAAGCATTCTCTTACACAGATCGGACGTGCGCAAGCACCCGGAAGGAGCCCCGTGGACCCCGTCACCGCCCTCGCCGCCACCTTCGACCACACCGGAGGGGTCCTGGCCGGTGTCTCCGCCGACCAGTGGGACGACACGACCCCGTGCGCCGAGTGGGACGTGCGCACCCTTGCGGCCCACACCACCGGGGTGGTCGAGAACATGGGCCGAGGCGCACGCGGCGAGGAGCTCCTCGCGAGCGTGAACGACGTCGAGCTCGGTCCCGACCCCTCGGCCACGTTCCACTCCGTGGCGGCCGCGACGATCGCGGCCTGGCAGGCGGTGGACCCCGACGCCGAGATCGACTTCGGCGCGGGGCCGAGGCCCGCGCGGGTCGGGATGATGATCAACCTGCTCGACACCGCGACGCACACCTGGGACGTCGCGCGCGCGACGGGTCAGCCCGAGGCGCTGCCCGACGGCGTGGCCGAGGCCGCGCTCGCGGCGGCGCGCGCGATCGTCACCGACGACATCCGCGGCGTCCGGGGCTTCGATCCCGCGATCACGCTGCCCGCTGACGCGACCGCGACCGAGCTGCTGGTGGCGTTTCTCGGCCGCAGGCCGTAGCGACCCGCCGCCGCCGCTCGGCGCTACCGTCCGGGCATGCGACGCTCGATCGACGATGCGACCGACGACCATCCGCCGGACGACGAGTTCCCGCCGATCTCGTGGATGGTGGGTCTCACCGATGATCCGAATGCGTCCGACGACGGCGAGCCGCGCGTGAGCCTCACGCTCGAGGAACGCGGCGGCGCGGGTTCGGGGCTCGTCGCACACCTGAGGCCGGAGACGGCGCGTCGCCTGCGCGGGGCGATCGCGGCGGCGCTCCTCGAGGTCGGCGAGGATCCGGGAACCTGAGCCGGAGCCGCGACCCGAGGCGGAGCGGCGATCAGAGGAGGAGGGGGGCGCGTCCCGACGTCGAAGCGGCGTCACTGGCGCGGTGCCCGAGCGCGGCGCGGTGCTCGGCGACCTGATCCACGCTGATGATCGCGATGCGGTGCTCTTCGGCGAAGAGCTCGAGGAACGGCAGGCGCGCCGGCGACCCGTCGTCGTGCAGCACCTCGCAGATCACCGCGACCGGCGGCAGCCCGGCGAGACGCGCCAGGTCGACCGCGGCCTCGGTGTGTCCGCGCCGTTCGAGCACGCCGCCCTCACGGGCGCGGAGCGGGAAGACGTGACCGGGCCGGATGAACTCGTCGGCGTGCGCCGCGGGGTCGAGGAACCGGCGCACGGTGTGGGCCCGGTCGGCGGCGCCGATCCCGCTGCCGGACTCCCGGTGGTCGATCGAGATCGAGAACGCCGTGTCACAGCCGGCGGTTCCGGGCGGCACCATCGGTGGGACGTCGAGCCGGTCCAGGTACTCGGGCGCGGTGGGCATGCACACGAGCCCGCGTGCCCAGCGGAGCATGAAGTTGATCGCTTCCGGCGTGACCCACTCCGCCGCCATCGTGAGGTCACCCTCGTTCTCGCGGTCCTCGTCGTCGGCGACGAGGACCATCTCGCCGCGACGGATCCGACGCAGGGCCTCGTCGATGCTCGCGAACTTCATCGTGTCTCCTCTCGGCCCTGCGGGCCGGGCCGGGAGGCCCCGCTGCGCTGGCGCGGTACGGGTGTGGTGATCGGTCGTCCCGCTTCGCTCATGTGGTGATCTCCTCCGGCTCGGGGACGGTCGTGGCGCGCGGCAGGGTGACGACCATGCGACACCCGTGGGGCTTGCGCGGTTCGGGATGGATGTCGCCGCCGTGCAGGTCGACGATCCATCGTGCGATCGCGAGGCCGAGCCCGGCGCCACCGTCGGAGGAGGCGCGCGCGGAGTCGGCGCGGTAGAAGCGTTCGAAGACCCGGGCGACGTCGTCGGCCGCGATGCCCGGGCCCTCGTCGATCACCTCGATCGTGACGCCGGCGTCGCTGCGGCGGGCGCGGACCTGCACCGCCGCGCCCGCGGGCGAGTGGCGGACCGCGTTCTCGAGCAGGTTGGCCACCACCTGGTGCACGCGCTCGGGGTCACCATCGGCCGCGAGACCCGCGTCCTCCACCTGCATGTCGATCGCGACGCCCGGCACGCTCAGCTCCTGCTCGCGCACTGCGTGCGCGAGCACCGGCTCGATCGCGAACGCATGGCGGTCCAGCGGGACGGTCCCCGCCTCGAGGCGCGACAGGTCGAGGAGCTGCGCCACCAGCCGGCCGAGCCGCTCCACCTGCGTGAGCATCGTCTGGAGCGTGCGCGGGTCGGCGGTGGCCACACCGTCGACGAGGTTCTCGAGCGTGGCCTGCAGGGCGGTGAGCGGGGTCCTGAGCTCGTGGCTGACGTTCGCCACGAGGTCACGGCGCACCCGGTCGGTCTCCGCGAGCTCCGCCGCCATCCGGTTGAACGCGACGGCCAGCCGTCCCACCTCGTCGTTCGAGGTCGCGGTCACGCGCTGGTCGTAGTCGCCCCTGGCCATCGCCTGGGTCGCCTCGGCCATCTCGCGTAGCGGCGACGTCATGCCGCGTGCGAGACGTCGGACGAACACGAGCGCGACGACCGCAGCGACGATGCCGGCCGCGCTCGGCCAGAAGTGCAGGATGCGGATGCAGAACCAGAAGACGAAGACGGTGACGCCGACCGCGCCGACGATGAGGCTCGCGAGCTTCACCTTGATCGACGTCAGCTGGTCGAGCGGACGGTCCGGGACGTGCGGCACGGGTGGGCGGCGTCTCATGCGGCCGCCCCCGGCAGCTCCATCGAGTAGCCGACGCCGTGCACGGTGCGGATCACGTCGTTGCCGAGCTTGCGGCGGACCGCGCGCACGTGCGAGTCGACGGTGCGCACACCGGAGGCGACGTCGTAGCCCCACACCTCGGTGAGCAGGTCCTCACGTGTGAACACCTCGCCGATGGACTCGGCGAGGAACAGCGCGAGGTCGAACTCGGTCGGGGTGAGGTGCACGAGGTCGTCGCCGCGGAGGACGCGCCGGGCGGCGGGATCGATCGTGATCGCACCGACGACGATGGGAGCCTTGGCCCGATCGGCGGTCGACACGGTCCGGCCGCGGTCGACGCGCCGCAGCAACGCATGGATCCGCGCGACGAGCTCGCGGGAGCTGAACGGCTTGGTCATGTAGTCGTCGGCACCGACGCCGAGCCCCACGAGCAGGTCGTGCTCGGAATCGCGTGCGGTCAGCATCAGGACCGGGACGGGCCGGTCGGCCTGGATGCGCTCGCAGACCTCGAGGCCGTCGAGTCCCGGGAGCATCAGGTCGAGGACCACGAGGTCGGGGTGCAGCTCGGCGCACCGGGTGACGCCGGCGGGACCGTCGCCCGCGATCTCGACCCGATAGCCCTCCGACCGGAGCCGGGCCGCCACTGCGTCCGCGATGGGCGCCTCGTCCTCGACGACGAGGATCGTGCGCGCCGCAGCGGCGTCGGTGGCCAGGGTCACGCAATGAGGATACGGACCACCACGTCACCGTCCGCGGGTCGAGCTGTGGAGATTGTGTGCAGATGCCGTCGGGACCTCACCTCGCGAGCATTTCGCCGGTGCGCGCGGCGGGCAGACCGGTGCGCCGCGAGCTCGATTTGGGCGTAACGAACGCCCGCCTGCGATGACGGTGGATGCGGATGCGGCCGTAGGCTCGCCTTCCCGACTGCCGAGGAGTGTTGCCATGTCGACCGATGCCGACCCCCGGGCCATCACCGACGAGGAGTGGCGGGAGCGCCTGAGCCCCGAGGCGTACGCGGTGTTGCGCCAGGCGGCCACCGAGCGTGCGTTCACCGGCGCCTACACCGACACCGAGGACGACGGCACCTACCGCTGCGCCGGGTGCGGCGCGGTGCTGTTCTCGTCGGACACCAAGTTCCACTCCGGCAGTGGCTGGCCGTCGTTCTGGGCCGCCGCCGACGAGGGTGCGATCGAGGAGAAGACCGACGCGAGTCACGGCATGGTGCGCACGGAGATCGTGTGCGCGCGCTGCGGGGGTCACCTCGGCCACGTCTTCCCGGACGGCCCCCGGCCCACCGGGCAGCGCTACTGCGTCAACTCGCTCGCGCTCGAGCTCGACCCGGCCGACGGGTCGTAGCGCGCCATCGCCTCCCGGACGCGTTGCTGGAACGCGTGCACGCCGTTCTCGTGGCGCGGGCTGAGCCGGCCGACGTCGTACACGCCGGACTCGAGGTTGCGCTGGACCGCCTCGCAGATGCGCCGGTCCTCGTCGAGCACCTCCACACCGAACCGCTCGACCTCGCGGCGCGCGGCCTCGGCCGCAGGTGAGCAGTCGGCGAAGAAGAAGTCGTAGACGATCCGCGTCCGGCGCGGGCCGTCGGGGATCCAACGCTCGACGTTCATACCCTCGGTCGACAGGTTGAGCCCGAGATTCGGGTGACGCCAGAGCCACACGCCCGTCGCGATCGCGCCGTCGCGCGCGGGGGCGGCGTGCTCGGTCCAGCCGTCGTGCACCGCGACCCGATACGCCCGTGCGTCGATCTGGCGGTGCAGCCCGGGGTGCACGAACGGCACGTGGTAGCCCTCGCCGTAGTTGTCGGTGTACGTCTTCCAGTTCGCCTCCACGGTGTGCACGAGCCGGTGTCCGTACGCCAGCGACTCGATCGGCTGGTCGGCACACCGGTCGACCAACGTGCCGAGCGCGTCGATCAGCGACGGCCCGTCGGACGCGACCCGGACGAACACGAGCCCGCGCCACTCGGCGACGGCCACCCGGACGAGCCCGAACGCCGCGGCGTCGAGGTCGGCGCCGAAGTCGCGCGCCCGGAGCAGCGATCCGTCGAGGCCGTAGGCCCAGCCGTGATAGCCGCACACCAGTGCGGACGCGTGCCCCTGCTCGGCGGTGCAGAGCGGGCCGGCCCGGTGGCGGCACACGTTGTGGAACGCGCGCAGCTCGCCGTCGTGATCGACGACGACGAGCACGTTCCAGCCCGCGAACTCGTGGGTGACGACGTCGCCGGGCTCTCGGAGGTGGGCGCGGAAGGCGGCGAGCTGCCACTCGGTCGCGAAGACGGCGTGGCGCTCGGCGGCGTACCAACCGGCGTCGTGGTAGGCGACCGCGGGGAGTGTCGGCGGCGCGATCGGATCCATCGGTGCCCGAGCCTACGGAGCGCCGCGCACGTACGCTCGCCCTTGATGGAGATCACCGAGGTGATGGCCGAGCGCGGTCACGAGCAGGTCGTGCTCGTCGCCGACGCGGCCACGGACCTGCGGGCGGTGATCGCGATCCATTCCACCGCGCTCGGGCCGTCGCTCGGAGGCATCCGCTTCTGGCACTACGCGACCGAGACCGACGCGCTCACCGATGTGCTGCGGCTCTCCGAGGCGATGTCGTTGAAGGCCGCGGCCGCTGGCCTGCACCAGGGCGGCGGCAAGGCCGTGGTCCGGTGGTCCGATCCCCACCGCGCGCGTACGCCGGACCAGCTGCAGGCGCTCGGCCGCGCGATCCACGAGCTCGGCGGTCGCTACATCGCTGCGGAGGACGTCGGCGCCACCACCGCCGACATGGACGGCATCGGGGCCGTGACGCCGTGGGTCACCGGGGTGAGCGAGTCGACGGGTGGGTCCGGCGATCCCTCACCGGTGACCGCGGTCGGCGTGCACGCCGCGATGCGGGCGGCGGCGCAGGAACGTTGGGGAGACGCGAGTCTCACCGGTCGCCACGTCGTCGTGCAGGGCGCGGGCAAGGTCGGCGCCGGGCTGGCCCGCCTGCTCGTCGCCGACGGCGCGCGCGTCTCGATCGGCGACGTCGACGATGCGCGCGTGCGCGCGTTGGTCTCGGAGCTGGGCGTGGAACCGGTCCCCGTCGACGACGTGCTCTCCCGGCCGGCCGACGTCGTGGCGCCGTGCGCGCTCGGTGGTGTGCTCACCGGGACGGTGGTCGACGCGCTGGCGTGCACCGTGGTCTGCGGCGGCGCCAACAACCAGCTCGCCACCGTCGAGGTCGACGACGCGCTGGCCGCCCGGGAGATCCTCTACGCGCCCGACTTCGTCGCCAACGCCGGCGGGATCCTCAACATCGCCCAGGAGTTCGTGGGCTACTCACGCGAGCGCGCCCTCGAGGCGGCGCGTGGGATCGAGACGACCATGACCCGCCTCTTCGCATCGGCCCGGAGCTGGGGCGTGGCGCCGGGGCGGGCTGCCGACCGCATCGCACGCGAGCGGATCGCGCGCGAGCCCTTCGGGGCCGGTCGGTGGGAGCCGGGCGACCCCACCGCGTGGACCGACGGGCGACCGTTGCGGTCGCTCCGTCCGCGCTCAGACGAGCGCCGCGACCACGTAGCCGGCGACGAGGAGCAGGCCCGTGAAGAGGTGCAGGCCGATGTTCGTCTGCATCGCCGGCATGAGCGCGTACGGGTGCTCGTAGTTCGCGCAGATGCCGCGATAGGTGGATCGCGCCATCGGTGCGGTGGCGAGGGCGACGAGCGTCCACCACGGTGTGATGCCGAGGACCGGGCCCACCGCGATCAGCACGAAGGCGGTGACCGTCGAGACGGCGTAGGCGATCTCGACCTGGTGTGGAGTCCACCGGACGATCAGCGTGCGCTTGCCGACGGCGGCGTCGCCGGCGCGGTCGGGGATCTGGTTCACGTAGAGCACGAGCGCGATCAGGATCGCGACCGGCAGCGAGGCATACAAGGCGGGGCCGCTCCACTGCTGGGCGCAGACGAAGTATGCGCCCAGCGTCATGATCGGTCCGAAGCCCAGTGCGGTGACCGGCTCGCCGAGGCCGCGGTGCACGAGCCGGAACGGCGGTGCGGTGTACGCGAGGGAGAGCGCGACTCCGATCGCGCCGAGGACGAGGAGGTCCCATCCGCGCGCCGCGGCGAGGAGGAACCCGAGCGCGATCGCGCCGGCGTAGCAACCCACGCACGCGGCGGTCATCGCCTTCCGACTCACCAGGCCGTACTGCATCACGCGGGAGCCGCCGCTGAAGGGCGTGGGCGTGGTGTTCGCGGCGTCGGCGCCGGAGGCGTCGTCGAACAGGTCGTTGGCGATGTTGAGACCGAGGTGCACCAGACACCCGGCCACGAGCGCGAGGAGCCACCAGCCGAGCGCGAACTTCCCGTCGTAGCCGGCGACGGCACCGCCGAGCGCGATCGGGACGATCGTCGCGGTGAGGAACGGCAGGCGCGTCGCGAGGAAGAACTTCCAGCCGCGCGACAGCTGCGGGCGGCCGCCGACGTCGGCGAAGTAGTCGTGGGCCGCGGGCACGCTGCGCTCGGCGTACTCGAAGAACGGCACGTCGGCCTCGTCCCAGCCGCTCGCCTGCTCGACCGTCACCGACAGGATGCGGCCGTCGACGTGCGCGGGACCCCAGAGGTTGATGTAGCGCCGCTCGTCGTAGCCGATCCCGGGCTGCGGGCGGATGTGGCTCACCGTCAGGCAGATGTCGGTGCCGTCGGCCGGCAGGCCGGCCGGATCGATCGGGCCGACCGTGATGGTCGCGGCGTGCGGTTCGCACGTGAAGTCACCGGCGACGCTCGT
The DNA here is from genome assembly GCA_963756815.1 of uncultured Acidimicrobiia bacterium. Classification (GTDB taxonomy): domain Bacteria; phylum Actinomycetota; class Acidimicrobiia; order IMCC26256; family JAENVU01; genus JAENVU01. The sequence continues at coordinate 45,039 of CAVWPR010000005.1, read as the reverse complement.
CGGGTAGCCGTCGGTGCCGACGAACGAGACGATGGCGTGGTCGAAGCCCTCGGCGCGGGTCACCGCCTCCACGGGCGCGAGCGCGGTCATGCTCCCGCCCCTTCGAGCTGGAACACCTGCGGTGCGACGGTCGTGTCGCCCCCGGGCCAGTACTCCACCCGTACCGGGCGGATCTCGATGATCGACCGCTCGAAGAACAACGGGATGCCGAAGCGCTTCTTCACGAAGCTGTCGATGACGGGCTCCTTGGCCCGCCACAACGGCAGCAGCTCCTCCCAGCCCGCGTGGAGGTCGTCCTCCACCACCCGAGCGTCCCCCTGGATCGTCGCCCGCGCGAACGGCTCCGCCGGCACTCCGACCGGATCCGTGAGCGCGACGCACACGTGCGGGTTCGCCTTGATGTGGCGCAGCTTGCGCGAGAAGAGCACCGCCGAGGTCATGAAGATCGTACGACCGTCGTACAGCGGGATCAGTGGGTAGGTGACCGGTCGCCCGTTGCCGTCGATCACCGTGAGCTCGCTGACGAGCGCGGCGTCGAGGAGGGCGGCGACCGGTGCGGGAAGGATGCCGTCGGTCATGCGTGCGACCGTACCCCCACGGGTCCCCCCGGTTCCCACGGGGTGCGGGGTGACGGTCGTCCCATCGCCGCGTAGCCTCCGGGCATGGCACTGACCGTCGACGACATCGTCGAGCGGTGCCGCACCGCGGTCGGAGAGCACACGCCGGCGCTCGCGGTGCGTGACGTCGTCGAGGAGCTCGTGGCCGCGCCGGACGCGCTCGCCGACGCGGTCGGTCCGGTCGACGAGGGCGGGATCCGCACCCTCCACCGCGCCGACGACCTCACCGTCCTGCACATCGCGTGGACGCCCGGCATGGCGCTGAACCCGCACGACCACGCGATGTTCGCGGTCGTCGGCATGTACGGCGGCCAGGAGGACAATTCGTTCTTCCGGCGCGGGGATCACGGCCTCGAACCGGCGGGCGGGCGATCGCTCACCGGCGGCGACGTGCTCGTCATGGGTCGCGACGCCATCCACGCGGTCGCCAACCCGTTGCGCGAGTACGCGGTCGCCCTGCACGTCTACGGCGGCGACTTCTTCGTCGGCCAACGCTCGGAATGGGACGAGGTGACGGGCGAGGAGCGCCCGCGCGACGTCGAGGGCACCATGCGTCGCTTCGCTGCCGCCAACGCGAAGTGGGCGGCGGAGAACGCGGCGTCCGACGCCACGTAGCCTGCGGCGCATGGGCTCCTACCTCGCCGACGTGTGGTTCCAGGTCACCGACCTCGAGGTGGTGTCGGGCTCGGGCTGCACCGTCACCACCGTCGACGGCACGGAGTACCTCGACTTCACGAGCGGCATCGCGGTCACGAGTACCGGTCACTGCCATCCGGCCGTCGTCGCCGCGATCCAGGAGCAGGCCGCCCGGTTCATCCATTCACAGGTCAACTGCTACCGCAACCCGCTCGTCGAGCGGTTGGGTGAGCGGCTCGCCGGTATCACACCGTCGGGCATCGACACGTTCTTCTTCACCAACTCGGGCGCCGAGGCCACCGAGGCCGCGGTCAAGCTCGCCAAGCACGCGACCGGCCGGCCGAACGTGATCGTGTTCCAGGGCTCGTTCCACGGACGGACGCACCTCACGATGGCGATGACGACGTCGAAGACGGGATACCGCGCCGGGTACCAACCCCTACCGAGCGGAGTGTTCGTGGCGCCGTTCCCGTATCCGTTCCGGGAGGGCGGCTCCGAGGCCGAGGCGGTCGAGGGCGCCCTCGCCGGCCTGGACCTGCTGCTCGCCGCGCAGACGGCGCCGGCCGAGACCGGGGCGATCGTCATCGAACCGGTCCTCGGCGAAGGGGGATACCTCCCGGCTCCGGCGGCGTTCCTCCGGGGGCTGCGGGCCCGCTGCGACGAGCACGGGATGCTCTTCGTCGCCGACGAGGTGCAGTCGGGTTTCGGTCGGGCCGGCGAGATGTTCGCGATCGAGGCGTCGGGGGTGCGGCCCGACGTCGTGGTGATGGCGAAGGGGATCGCGTCCGGGTTCCCGATCTCCGCGATCGGCTCGTCGGCCGAGCTCATGGGCCGCTGGCCCATCGGCTCGCACGGCGGCACCTACGGCGGCAACCCGATCGGCTGCGCCGCCGCGCTCGCGACGATCGACGTGCTCACCGCCGACGGCTTCATGGCCGAGGTCCGCGCGCGTGGCGAGCAGCTGCGCGCGGGTCTGCGCTCCCACCTCGACGCCCACCACGTGCGGTCCGACGTGCGCGGTCCCGGCCTCATGGTCGGGTGTGAGCTGTTGACCACTCACGGCGAGCCCGACGCGGCGCGCGTCGCGGCCGTGGCCGCGCACTGTCGCGACGAGGGCCGGCTGCTGCTGATGAACGCGGGCACCGCGGGCAACGTGCTGCGCTGGATGCCACCGCTCGTGGTCACCGAGGCCGAGATCGACCGGGGGCTCGACGCGTTCGGTGCCGCCCTCGCCGCTACGGCCTGAACCGCCGCGTGCGGCGCCGTCGGTCGCGCTGGATGGTCTCCACGACCTTCAGGCCGGGGATGCCGGTGACGCCGCCGCCCCCGTGGGTCGCGCTCGACGCCTGGTAGAGCCCGGCGATCGGGGTGCGGTAGTCGGCGTAGCCCGGTGCCGGGCGCATGTGGAAGAGCTGGGACGGCGACAGCTCGCCGTGGAAGATGTTGCCGCCCACCAGCCCGTAGGTGTGCTCCATGTCGTAGGGCCCGATGACCTGGGTGTGCAGGATCGAGTCGGTGAAGCCGGGCGCCACGGCCTCCATCTGCGCGACGACCCGTTCGGCGTACGCGTCGAGCTCGTCGCGACGGGGCGTGGCGGACCACTCGTGGGGCACCCACTGCGTGAACATCGACATCACGTGCTTCCCCTCGGGGGCGAGCGTCGGGTCGAACACCGACGGGATGCAGATGTCGGCGAACGGCGCGACTGCGGGCCGGCCCGAGACCGCGTCCTGGAACGCCTGCTCGACGTGGTCGAGGCTGGGGGCGAGGACGATCGTGCCGCCGTGGACGTCGGGATCGGCGCCGGGTGCGCTCGTGAACTCGGGCAACCGGTCGAGGGCGAGGTTGACCTTCACCGTCCCGCTCCGCGTCTTCCACCGGCGGAGGTCGGCGACGAAGTCGTCGGGGAGCTCGCTCGGGTCGAGCTGGTGCAGGAACGTGAGCTGCGGATGGGTCGCCGCGATCACGACGTCGGCCGGAATCTCCTCGCCGGCCTCGGTCACGACACCGGTCGCACGACCGTCGCGCACGAGGATCCGCTGGACGCCGGTGCCGGTGCGCACCGTCGCGCCGAACGCCCGCGCCGCGTCGGCGAGGGCGCGGGTGACCGCGCCCATGCCGCCTTCGGGGAATCCCCAGGCGCCGAGCTTGCCGTCGCCGACGTCACCGACCTTGTGGTGCGCCATCACGTACGCGGTGCCGGCCGATCGCGGACCCGCCCAGGTGCCGATCACCCCGCTCACCGAGAGCACGCCCCGCATCGCGTCGGACTCGAAGCGCTCCTCCACGAGGTCGGCGATGCTCATCGTGAACAGGCGGGTGATGTCGGCGATCGCCCGTTGGTCCCACCGGCGCGCGGTCCAGCCGAGCCGCGCCTGCGCGAGGAGGTCGCCGGCCCGGTGTGATCCGAGGTGCGGCGGCGTCTCGGTGAGCAGCGGCGCGAGGACGTCGGCGAGGCCGCCGAGCCACGCCTCCCATTCCTCGTAGGCATCGGCATCGTGTACCGAGAACTGCGCGATCGACGCCCGTCGACGGGCGGGGTCTTCGAACAGCTGGAGCGCGGGACCGTCGGGGCGCGGCGCGAAGTACGGACCCTGCGGGTGGATGCGGTAGCCGAACCGCGCCAGCTCGAGCTCGCGCAGGATCGTCGGCGGCATCAGGCTGACCACGTACGACAACGCGGTCACGGTGAAGTCGGGACCCCACGGTTGCTCCGAGACCGCAGCGCCGCCGACGACGTCGCGTCGCTCGAGGACCGTGACCCGCGCGCCCCGCTTCGCGAGGAGGCCCCCGGCCACGAGACCGTTGTGACCGCCGCCGACGACGACGACGTCGAGCGGTTCGGCGGCCACCGACGGAGGCTACCGAGCCGCCGGACGCGTCAGCGGCGCTCGATGAGGTCCACGAGCCGGCGCAGGCGATGGCGCGGGACCGCCAGCTCGAGCACCACGCCGTCGGCGAGCTCCACCGGGAGGATGCCGAACGAAGCGGGGACGCGCCAGCGCTCGCCGGGCTGGGGGCGCCGCTCGCGGTCGAGGCGGATGGCGTCGAGCGGGAACACGATCCCCGGGCCGGGCCAGGCCACGCGCCGCCAGAGGAGGTCGCGCATCTGCGGCCCGGCCCAGCCGGCGTGGAAGCCGGGTCCGAGACCGGGCAGGCTCCCGTGCGCGACGCGCAGCGAGCACGTGATGCCGCCCGGTCGATCCATCCGCAGGTAGAGGTGGCGGATCCCGACCGCCGCGCCCGTCACGGCGACGAACACGACCACGACGAGCACCACGCTCACGGCATCGGACTCCCCAGTGAGCGTTCGACACGCGCGATCAGTCGCTGGAGCTCGAGCCCGCGTGCCGCGTCGCAGGGATGCGGCCCACCTGACCGCGCCACCGCCGCGAACTCGGACCGGACGCGCGCGAAGGACGCTGCACGCGCCGCGGCGCGCGCGTCGACCGCGATCGAGCGCTCACGTCCGTAGAGCTCGACCTCGGTGCGGCTCGGCTCGATCGCGCTCGCGCAGGACAACGTGACGTCGCTGCGGGCGCCGTTCTCGTGGAGCATCTGCACCGACACCCATTCGCGGGGATCGCCCTGCGCGCTCAGGTCGGCCACCGGCCCGAGCGCGGCCTCGACCAGATCGAGGAGGTGCGGCCCGACGTCGAGCACCGCTCCGAGCTCGAGCCGCCAGCCGGAGGCGAACGCCCCCCCGAGGAACGCCCCGGAGATGAAGCAGGCGCGCGCGCCGTGCCAGGTCCCGGCGTGTGCGTCGGTCAGGAAGTCGCGGACGACGTCGGCGAACCGGTAGGTGAGCAGCACGATCGAGCCGACGCCGTGGTCCGCCACGGCGGCGGCGATGCGTTCGGCCCCGGCGACGTCGACCGCCAACGGCTTCTCGAGCAGGAGCGCCTTGCCGGCCGCGGCGGCCGCCACCGCGAGGTCGGGCTGCGCCGCCGGGGCCACGGCCAGCGCCACCGCGTCCACGCGCTCGAGCATGGCGTCGAACGACGCGAACGCAGGGACGTCGTGCGCAGCGGCGACCTCGTCGGCGTGGGCGGCGGTGCGGGACCAGACGCCGGCCAGCGCCGTCTCCGGCCCGGCCGCGAGCAACGGCGCGTGGACCGCACGTGCCCACGGTCCCGCGCCCGCGAGCCCGACCCGGAGCGGTGCGTCGCTCACGCCAGGGTGACCTCGGCGTGGCGGGTCCCGGCGCGCGCGTGCGACGCGACGAGTGGCACCACGGTGCCGGCCGGAGCCCGGATGACGAAGTCGGCGGTCGCGCGCTCGACGCACGGGTCGAAGCCACCGTCGAACATCGCGAGCATCGATCGCGCCCGCGACCGACCGGGGAGCTGTCCGACCTCGACGACCGTCCGGCCCGTTGCCAGCTCGGCGCCGTCGGGCAGGTCGATCCGCACTTCCACCGGACCGACCGCCTTCCGCTCGGTTGCCTTCTGCGTGACGTTCGTGGGCAGCCAGCCGGCGTTCTTGACCACCACGCGCAGGTGCCAGGCATCGTCGCCGACCGAGACGACCCGCGTGTCGTGGATCACGAGCTCGGGCAGTGCGAGCGCCTGCGCGACCGCCCACGCCGAGTGCGGTGCGACCTCGGCCTCCATGAGCGGTGCCGGTGTGTTCGACCACGTCCGGAAGAAGTCCCACCCGCCGAGCTCGACCGCTCCGAGCTGCGGGTGCTCGAACGGGTACCAGTCGACGAAGCCCGTGCCGCCGAGCACGTCGTCGTTCCAGCGCAGCAACGTGAGGTCGTCCTCGACGTCGTGCCCGTCGTACCACTCGATGTACTTGGCGTCCTTCAGCCCGGCCGCGCGCAGGGGGCTCCAGAATTCGGTGGTCCAGCCGAAGACGCCGAGGAAGTCGTAGGCCCACTCGTCACCGCAGCCGCCGATCGACGACTTCGGGTCGTACTTGAAGTCGTGGAACACCGAGACGGTGTCGTAGCCGGTGATCTCCGTCGCGCGGGCGCCCATCGCCTGGTAGAGCTTCAGGTCGGCCGTCGGGAAATGATCGTCGGCGTGGCCGCCGTACGGTCGCAGGATCACGCCGGCGTAGGTGTGGTGCGCGAAGTAGACGCCCACGTTCGGGCGGGCCACGACGGCGTCCACCACCGCGCGCACCTCGGGCTCGGACGTCGGGTACGGCCCCGAACCGTGCTGGCTGCCCTCCGGCTCCCAGTCCTGCGGGAAGTTGCGGTTGAGGTCGAGACCCTGGAACGGCGGTGCGAGCGGTATCCGATCGGTGTCGAGCTCGTGCACGTCGCCCTCGGGGAGCAGCCGGTAGAACGGTCCGGGCCCCACGTCGTCGAACCGGCGCGGCACGAGCAGGCGCGCGTCGTCGGCGTGCACGCTCCAGGCACCGTCGGGGTCCTCGATCCGCATGCTCAGGATGCGACCGTCGCCGTCGACGTCCCGTTCGGACAGACCGGGTCGACGATCCGGGCGCGGATAGACGCGTGTCGACGAGCGGACGTACACCGGATCCTCGGCCCGGAGCGCGAGCTCCACGCCGTCGGGGTTGACCCGCGGGATCACGTAGAAGGTGCGCGTATCGAGGGCGCGGGTCACCGCCGGGTCGGAGCCGTACCCGGTGGTGAGGTGGTGCAGCAGGTGGAGCGCGGCCGTCGATGCGGTGATCTCGGTCGCGTGGATGTTGGCCTCGACGAACACCGCGGGCTTCTCGTCGTGCGGACCCGTCGCGGTGTTCGTCACCGTGGCCAGCCAGATCGAGCGGCCTTCGTGGGACGTGCCCGCGACCTCGAGGGTCATCAGCGTGGGTGCGGTGGCGACGAGGGATTCGAGCGCTCCGGTGAGCTCGTCGTAGGTGTGCAGGTGGTCGAAACGCAGCTCGGGCATGGCCGGCGACACTACCGAGACGCCACGGCACCCCGACCGGTCCGACTCAGGGGTCGAGCAGCACGGCGGCCCGCAGGTCGGCACGGGTACCGACCTCCGTGCCCGGTGCGAGGTGCGCGGTGCCGATCGCGGTCATCGGTCCGTAGGCGGTGTCGAGCTCCACGAGGAAGTGGTCCCGCCGGAACCAGCAGGCGCGCACCGTGCCGGTGAGCGCGCCGTCGGGATCGACGACGAGATCCGTCGGTCGCAGGCCGACCACGACGGCTCCGTGGGCGGCGCCGTCCGGAGCGGCGAGGACGCCCCACGGTGTGGCGACCGAGCCGTGCTCGACGTGGGCGGCGAGCTCGGTCGTGACACCGAGGAAGCGCGCCACCTCGCGGGTTGCCGGACGGCGCCACACGTCGGTCGCGGGGCCGTCCTGGCGCACCGTCCCGTGGTCGAGGATCACGACCGAGTCGGCGAGCGTGAACGCCTCGTCGAGATCGTGGGTGACGAGCAGGGTCGCGGTGCGGGTGCGTCTGACCGCGTCGTGGAGCGATCGGGCGAGCGACTCCCGTCGCTCCCGGTCGACCGAGGCGAGGGGCTCGTCGAGCATCAGGAGCCGTGGCGCGGGCGCGAGGGCACGGGCGAGCGCGACGCGCTGTTGCTCCCCGCCGGAGAGCGCGTCGACGCGCCGGGGCCCGGTGCCGGCGAGCCCCACGAGCTCGAGCATCTCCGCGACCCGTGCCGCGCGCGACGACCGTTCGACGCCCTGCATCCGCAAGCCGAACGCGACGTTGCCGGCGACGTCGAGATGGTCGAACAGGGCGTGATCCTGGAACATGAGGCCGAAGCCCCGCCGATGGGGCGCGACCGCGGTGAGGTCCTCGTCGTCCCACGCGACGGTTCCCGTGGCCAGCGGCTCGAGGCCGGCGACCGCGCGCAGCAGGCTGGTCTTCCCGCTGCCGCTCGGCCCGAGCACCGCGACGATCGCGCCGCCGGGGACGTGCAGGCTCACGTCCGCCAGCGCAACCGTCGCGCCGTACCGGATCCCGATTCCCTCCGCCACGAGCATCAGGGAACCCTCCGGCGGGACTGCACCCGGTCGCCCGCCATCGCGACGACCGCGGTGAGGAGCATGAGGATGGTCGCGAGGGCGAAGGCCTGTGCCGTGTTCGTGGCGCCCGGACGGCCGAGGAACCGGTAGATGGCGATCGGGACCGTCGTGGTCTCCGGTCGCACGATGAACAGCGTCGCGCCGAACTCACCGAGTGAGATCGCGAACGCGAAGCCCGCGGCGACCGCGGCGGCGCGGGCGATGACCCGTCGGTCCACCTCCCACCAGACCCGTCGCGGTGAGGCGCCCAGGAGTGCGGCCACCTCGCGTTGGTGCGGGTCGACGGCGCGCAGCAGCGGCACGGCGCTGCGCACGACGAACGGCATCGCGATCAGTGCATGGGCGATCGGCACGATCCACCACGAGGTGCGGAGGTCGAGGGGCGGGGTGTCGAACACGATCAGGAACCCGAAGCCGACGGTGACGGCCGAGATGCCGAGCGGGAGCACGACCGCGACCTCCCCGAGTCGACCGAGACGCGACCGGCGGCGGGTGACCGCGGTGGCCAGCGCGAGTCCGAGCGTCACTGCGATCGCGGTCGCCGCGATCGCGATGCCGAGCGACGTGGTGACGGCGTGGAGCGCCGACGCGCTGAATCCCGGCGTGGTCCGTGACAGTCGGGACCATCCGAGCGCGCCGTCGGCCAGCGAACGTCTGACGAGCTCGGCGATCGGCACGATCACCAGGGTGAGGCCGGGGAGCATCGCGGCCGACGGCGAGCAGACGTCCGCCCACGGTCCGGAGCCGCACGCGGTCGGCGGGAGCCAGCCGCCGCCGGCCCGCGCGCCCGGCGGTCACGCCGGCCACACCGAGCGCGACCACGACCGCGGCCAGCTGCACGATCGTGAGGACGGCCGCGGTGCGCAGGTCGAGCAGCTCCGCGGTCTGCCGGTAGATCTCGGTCTCGAGCGTCGCGAACGTCGGCCCGCCCAGGACGAGGATGATGCCGAACGAGGTGAAGCAGAAGAGGAACACGATCGATCCCGCGGCCACGAGCGCAGGCCGGAGTGCGGGGAGGGTGACGGACCAGAACGTCCGCAGCGGTCCCGCGCCGAGCATGCGAGCCGCGTCGGCGGCGCGGCGGTCGACGGTCTCCCACGACGCGCCGACGACCCGGACCACCACCGCCAGGTTGAAGAAGCAGTGCGCGAGCAGGATGGCGCCGAGCGAGCGCTCGACGCCGAGCGCACGGAACGCAGTGGCCACGACGATCGTCGGCAGCACGAAGGGCACGACCACCAGCGCGTGGACGAAGCTCCGGCCGGGGAAGCGCACGCGGCTCACGACCGCGGTGAGCGGGAGACCCACGGCGAACGTCGAGCGCGGTCGAGAGCATCGCCTGCCAGACCGTGAAGCGCACGATGTGGAGCAGTCCGGGCTCCGAGAGCGTGTCGGGGAACGCGCCGAGATCGAGCGAGCCGTCGCGCCAGAGCCCGCGAGCGAGGATCGCGACGACGGGCCAGGCGAAGAAGATCGCGAGGAAGGCGATCGGGACGAGCGCGAGCAGGACGCGAGCGGTGCGCGCCGACGTCTCTCTCACCGGAGGACGTGCGCGGTCCACTCGTCGATCCATTGTGCCCGCTCGCGACCGATGCGCTCCGGGGTGAGCACGAGCGGAGCGGGCGACACGGAGGAGAATTTCGTGAACACGGGCGGCAGCGGCGTACCGGTGACCGCGGGGTACACGAACATCTGGAGCGGCATGTCGGCCTGGAACCGTCGCGACAGCATGAAGTCGACGAGCTCGCGGGCCGCGGCCGGGTGCGCGGCGCCGTGCAGCACGCCGACGAACTCGACCTGACGGAAGCACGTCGCGGGCAGCGACGCGGTCGGCGCGGTCGCGGGCGGTGACTTCGCGAAGTACACCTCCGCCGGTGGGCTCGACGCGTAGCTCACCACGATCGGGCGCGTGCCCTTGCTCCCCGCCGCGCCGGAGAACTCGCCGTCGTACGCCTGCTCCCAGCCATCGACCACGCGCACGCCGTTGGCGCGCAGTCGATCCCAGTAGTCGAGCCAGCCGTCGCCGTACTTCGCGACCGTCGCGGCCACGAACGCGAGGCCGGTGGAGCTGGTCGCCGGGTTCTCGACGACGAGCTGGTCCTTGTACGCAGGCTTCGTGAGGTCGTCGAGCGTCGCGGGGGGCGGTGTGCTCGTGAACGCCTTGCGGTCGACGTTGACGCACACGTCGCCGAAGTCGACGGGGGTCGCGTGTCCGGTCGGGTCGAGGCGGAGCCCGGGCGCGACCGATCCGAGCGCGGCGGGTCGGTACCGATCGAACACACCGGCGTCGAGCGCTCGGGTCAGGAACGTGTTGTCGACGCCGTAGAACGCGTCGCCCAACGGTGCGTCCTTCGTGAGGATGACCTGGTTGAGCGCCGCGCCCGCGTCCCCGTTCTTGAGGACCCGCACCTTCCAACCCGTCTGGCGCGTGAACGCCTGCAGCACGGGCTTCGACGCGGCGAACGAGTCGTGGGTGACGAGTGTGACCGTCTTCGCGGAGCCCCCGGTCGAGGAGCACGCGCCGAGCGCAGTCGCGGTGAGCGTCACGATGAGCAGCAGGACCGACGGGCGTCGCATCAGGAGACTCCGGAGGGTTGGATGGCGAGCAGGACGCCGTGTCCCACCCGCACGTTCGCGGGCGACGCGACGATCTCGTTGCTGACACCACGGGTGCTCGCGGCCACGAGCTCGGCGTCGGTGAGGGTCCAGCGCAGTCCGGTCGTGGTGACCCCTGACGCGGTGCCACCGATCGGCAGCAGCGTGACGGTGCCGCCGATCGGACCGACGATCGCCCGCTCACCGCGAACGACCGTGATGCGGGTGTCGTCGACCAGCGCGTCGATCGCGAGATCCGAGTACGCGTCGTGCGTGACCAGGAGCAGGTTGGCGAGGAGATGATCGAGGCGGCCACCGCCGGCGCCGAGCACGGTGATCTCCCGAGCGCCGAGCGCGCGGGCGGCGTCGAGCGCGAGCTCGAGGTCGGTGGCGTCCTTGTCGACCGGGTGCCGGTCGATCCGGGCGCCGCCGGCGACCGCACGCTCGACCTGCGCGGGCTCGGCGCTGTCGAGATCGCCGATCACGAGGTCGATGCGCAGCCCCAGCGTGAGCGCGTGGGCGACACCGGAGTCGGCCGCGATGACGAGCGGTGCCGACGCGAGCTCGGCCTCGATCGGGAGGGGAGCGTCGCCTCCGGCGATCACGAGTGCACGCATGCGGCCTCACGAGGGTCGGCCCGCACACGGAGACATCGGATCGGACTCCCTGCGCCGGCATGACCCGGATCAGGTTCGGACGGTCGGGGGCTGCGTGCCCCACCTCTCAGCCCGGCGCACCGGACTCCCGTGTGGTCGGGACGAACCTACTGCGCGCCGGCGGCTCCCTGGCAGTTGCATTGCGACCGGGCCTCGCCGAGCCGGAGCGCAGCGGAGGCGAGCAGCCGCGCAGCGTCCCGAGCCGTCACGCAGCGTGAGTCATCCGAGCGGAGCGGCCGATGTACCGCAGAGACCATCAAATCAGGCTGAGGCCGCCGTCGACGGCGAGGGTCTGGCCGGTCACGTAGGACGCGTCGGATGACAGGAGGAACCCCACGACCGCCGCGACCTCGGCTGCGGTGCCCTGGCGCCCGAGCGGCACCGGCGTGCGCTCACGCGACGCGCGGCCGCGCGACGCCCAGCGCCCGAGGGGCGTGTCGATGAGGCCGGGCGCGACCACGTTGGCGCGGATCCTTCGGCGTGCGCCCTCGAGCGCGACCGCCCGGCAGAGCCCGATGATCCCCGCCTTCGACGCGTCGTACGCGGGGAGCCGGCTTCCTGGTTGGAGTCCGGCGACCGAGCTGATGAACACGATCGAGGCGCCGTCGGCCAGTACAGGGAGCGCGGCCTGGGTGATCAGGAAGTGGGAGCGGAGGTTGACCGCGAAGGTGCGGTCCCAGTCGGCGGCGGTCGTCCCCAGCATGCCGCCGCCGCGTCCGATGCCGACGTTGAGCACGAGGCCGTCGAGGGGGGTGCCGGCCTCGGTCACGAGCCGGGTGCAGTCGTCCTCGGCCGTGACGTCGGCAACGACGACCGTTGCGTCGCCCCCGGTGTCGGTGATCAGCGTGGCGGTGTCGGCGGCCGCGGCGGCATCGCGGTCCACACACACCACGGTGGCGCCCTCTGCGGCCGCGCGCACGGCGATCGCTCGCCCGTTGCCCATCGGCGGGTCGGGCTCGTCGCTGGGTTGGGTGCCGGCGCCGACGACGACGATCCGACGTCCGGCGAGGCCCGGGAGCTGCATGCCCGGACCGTACCGGGCGCGCTGCGTCGCCGCTCAGACGAGCGTGGCCCGGATGACGAGGCGCTGCGACGAGCCGCCGATCGGGTGGCAGGTGAAGAGCGTGAGCGTGTGACCAGGGTGTTGGTCGGCGATCCACATCGCGTCGGGGCTCACGATGAACGTCTCGGTGACCGAGTACGTGAACGCGCCGCCGCCGGCGTCGAGGAGCGCGACCGTGTCGCCCGCCTGCAACGCGCCGAGGTCGTGGAACGGCGCGCTGTGACTGCTGCGATGGCCCGCGACCACCGCGTTCCCGAAGCCGCCCGGCGCGGCCGTGCCCGGCCAGTGGGACGGTCCGAGGTCGATCGACTCCTGGGTGATCTGGTCGCGCAGGTCGGTGTCGAGCCCGATCTTCGGGATCCGGATCCGGCCGATGATCTGGATCGGTCGCCGGATCGAGGGATCGGGGACGTCCTCGGGCGTGTGGAGCGTCGTGTCCTCGGGCGGGGGCGCGACGACGGGCGCGACCGGCGCCGTCGTGGTGGTGGTGGTGGTCGTGGTCGTCGGCGCGGCCGCCGGCCGGTCCGCGATGCGTGCGCCGGTCGCGGTGCGCGGCAGCGTCTCCGTGCCGCGCCGACGGATCGGCCGAGGCCGTCGTCACGACCAGCAGCGCGACCACCGCGGCCAACACGCACGTCGCCCACCACCAAGGGGTGAGCGGGCCGCGCCGGGGCCTCGGCTCGGTGCTCGGGCTCGTCGAGTCCATGATCTCCTCGGGACCGTCGGGACCGTCGGGTCCGGAAAGGGGTCGCGCTGGCGCGCGTCGAAACGGGTCGATGCGTCACCGCAGTACTCCGCCGAGCCGTTTGCTAGCGCGTCGTCCCGTCTGCGGCAAGGCGGAGTATGAAAACCTTTCGTCGCTCTTGCGAAGCTTGAGCGGTGGCCGACTGATTCGCGCGGAGCGCGCGAATCAGTCGGTCGGACGACCTCGGACCGCGGTTCGGCGGACGACCTCGGCCTGCCAGGCCTGCTCGGGCCAGCCCCGGCGGCCACGGGTGCGCTGGACGAGGTGGAGCCACTCCACCACCGCGTCGGGATCGTGGCCGAGCTGTACCAGCGCGCTGCCGAGCACCGCGCCGGTACGGCCGCGACCACCGTGGCAGTGGACGACGATGCCCTCGCCCGCAGACCAACGGTCCGCGACCAGACGGGCGGCGGCGGCGATGCGCGCCTCGTCCCGCTCGGGATCGGGAGGCCGGCGGCGGACCACCAGATCGGCGAGACGGAACGCGTGCGAGGTCAGCGGGCTCGGGTCGTACTTCGCCACGTCGCGCGTGAGATCGACGACGTGATGGAAGCCGCGTTCGGCGAGCGCGTCCCAGGCACCGTGACGCGGGTAGGCCATGCCGGCGAGCGGGGTGGGGTCGGTGCACACCCACCACAGGTCACCGGGGACCGAGAGGGTGCCGACGAACCCCGGTCGGGCGCCCGGCGGCAGCAGCCGGGGAGCCGACGCGGTCACCCGCGTGCGGCGATGAGCGCTTCGAGCGGTGACAGGTCGTAGGGCGCGCCGACCATGACGATGAAGTGCTCGGCGCCGGCGGCGACGTACGCGTCGAGATCACCGACCTCGTTCGGTTGGATCGCGACGGTGCGCTCGACCTCACGCGGCGGGCGCCCGAGCTTCGTGCACCACTCGTCGAGGACGCGGTTCTTGTGCTCGAAGCTCTCGGGCGGGCCGAACGAGTTCCACGCGTCGGCGTACTCGGCCACGAGCCGCAGCGTCACCTTCTCGCCGCTGCCGCCGATCAGGATCGGCAGGTCGCCGGCCGGCGCCGGGACGAGCGCGCCGAGGCGATCGCAGATGAGCGGCAGCGCGGTCTCGAGGTCGGCGAGGCGCGAAGGTGCGGTCCCGAAGTCGTACCCGTACTCCGTGTAATCGCGCTCGAACCACCCCGAGCCGATGCCGAGGATGAACCGGCCGTGGCTCAGCTGGTCGATGGTGCGGGCCATGTCCGCGAGCAGCTGAGGATTCCGGTACGAGTTGCAGGTGACCAGGGCGCCGAAGTGCGCCTGGCGGGTGTCGACGGCCATCGCCGCGAGCAGCGTGTACGCCTCGTAGTGGGCGGCGTCGGGATCCCCGTAGAGCGGGAAGAAGTGGTCCCAGATCCAGATGCTGTCGGCGCCCATGGCGTCGGCCGCCTTCCACGCGGCGCGCAGCTCCTCGACCGTGCCGACCTGGGGATGGAGTTGGACACCGACCTTGAAACCCACGTGCTGCTCCCTCCGCTGACCCGCCGGGCGCGGCAGACTACCGAACCCATGTTCATCACCAACCACGTGCTCGCGGGCGCGATCGCGGGAAGCATCTGCCGGCGCCGGCCCGCGTACGCCTTCGTCCTCGGCTTCGCCACCCACGTCGTCATGGACATCACCCCGCACTGGGGCAACGCCGAGCTGAGCCGTGACGGGTTCTACGTCGTGGCCCGGCGCGACGGTCTGCTCGGGCTCGCCGCGGTGTCGATGATCACGGTCGCCGGGGTCCCGCCGCGCACCGCGCTCCTGGCGGGCATGGCCGGTGCCGCGGTGCTCGATTCGGACAAGCCTGGCGAGTTCCTGTTCGGGGTCAACCCGCTGCCCGCATGGGTCGACCGGGTCCACAAGCAGATGCAGCACGAGTCGCCGGAGGGGATCCGGATCGAGGTGCCGGTCGGGGTCGCGCTCGCGGCCGTCACCACCGCACTCCTGGTCCGCGCCCGCCGGCGCCGCACCCGCTGAGCGATCCGACCCGCTCGATCTGGCACGATGCCCACCGTGCAGATCGGGGACCGCAGCCGGTGCGAGGGCGACGCCGCGCCCGTCGACTCCACACGGAGCTGACCCGCCGATGGACCTGCGTTCGACCGCCGAGCTGGACTCCTTCCGCGCCGACGCGCGCGAATGGCTCGTCGCCGCGCTCGACGGCGAGTTCCGCGTCGTCCGCGGGCGGGGCGGACCGGGCGACGAGCACGCGCTCTTCGACGAGCGGCTCGCGTGGGAGCGCGCGCTGGGCGCCGCCGGCTGGACCTGCCTCTCGTGGCCACGTGAGTACGGGGGTCGTGACGCGTCGTTGCTCGAGCAGGTGGTGTTCTACGAGGAGTACGCACGTGCGGGTGGACCCGGCCGCGTCGGGCTCGTCGGCGAGGGGCTGATCGGGCCGACGATCCTGCACTTCGGCACCGACGCGCAGCGAGCACGCTTCCTTCCCCGCATCGCGAGCGGCGAGGAGCTCTGGTGCCAGGGCTACTCGGAGCCGAACGTGGGCTCGGATCTCGCCAGCCTGTCGACGTGTGCCGTGCGCGACGGCGACGAGTGGGTGATCGACGGGCAGAAGGTGTGGACGTCGCTGGCGCACTGGGCGCAGTGGTGCTTCGTCCTCGCCCGCACCGACCGCGACGCGCCCCGCCACCGTGGTATCTCGTACCTGCTCGTGCCGATGGGCCAGCCCGGCATCGAGATCCGTCCGATCGAGCAGATCACGGGGACGTCGGAGTTCAACGAGGTGTTCTTCGACGGCGCGCGGACCGCCGCCGACCTCGTCGTCGGCGAGGTGAACGGCGGCTGGAAGGTCGCGATGGGCACGCTCGCGTTCGAGCGGGGTGCCCTGACCCTCGGCCAGCAGCTCGGCTTCGTCCACGAGTGGCAGGAGATCGCGGCGACGGCACGTGAGCGCGGGATCACCGGTGACCCCGTCACCCGGCAGCGGCTCGCGCAGACCTGGATCGAGCTGCAGATCATGCGGTACACCGCGATGCGCGGGCTCACCGCGCTGAGTCGCGGCGACGTGACACGCGAGACGTCGATCGGCAAGCTCTTCTGGGCCCAGCTGCACCGGGGCATGGGCGAGCTGGCGATGGACGTGCTCGGACCGTGGTCCGAGGTCGCCGACGCGTTCCCGTACGAGCTGACCCGCGCCCAGGCGATGTTCCTCTACACCCGCGCCGACACGATCTACGGCGGGTCGAACCAGATTCAGCGCAACATCATCGGCGAGCGGGTGCTGGGCCTGCCGCCCGAACCGAAGGTGGTCTGACGTGCCCGACGACGACGCGCCGACCGACTCGACGCCGCCGCCTGCGCACGGGCTCCTCACGGGCAAGCACGTGCTGGTCACCGCGGCGGCGGGCACCGGCATCGGGTTCGCGACCGCCGAACGCTGCATCGCCGAGGGCGCGCGGGTGGTGATCAGCGACGCCCACGAGCGCCGGCTGAACGAGACCGCCGAGCAGCTCGGCGACGGTGTCGCGGCGGCGCTGCCGTGCGACGTCACGGTGGAGGAGCAGGTGCAGGCGCTGTTCGCGGGCGCGGCGGCGGCCGTCGGCGAGATCGACGTCGTCGTGAACAACGCCGGACTCGGCGGCACCGCCGCCGTCGTCGACATGACGGACGAGCAGTGGGCGAAGGTGCTCGACGTCACGCTCAACGGGACGTTCCGATGCGTGCGGGCCGCGCTGCGGCACATGCAACCCCGCCACGCGGGCGTGATCGTCAACAACGCATCGGTGCTCGGATGGCGCGCGGCAGAAGGGCCAGGCCCACTACGCCGCGGCCAAGGCCGGTGTGATGGCGCTCACGCGGTGTGCGGCGATGGAGGCCGCCGACTTCGGTGTGCGCGTCAACGCGGTCGCGCCCTCGCTCGCGATGCACCCGTTCCTGGCCAAGGTGACGACCGACGAGCTGCTCGACGAGTTGACCTCGCGTGAGGCGTTCGGCCGTGCCGCCGCCCCGTGGGAGATCGCGAACGTCATCGTGTTCCTCGCGTCCGACTACTCCACGTACATGACCGGCGAGGTCGTGAGCGTCAGCTCCCAGCACCCGTAATTCCCGCTCATGCGACTCCGTCGCAGGCCGGCGGACATTCCGCCTGCGCACCGCTCGGCGTCATCAACACGCGTGCCCGAGTGTCTACGCCTCGCTTCGGTCGAGCACGGGCCGAGCCGGAGCGCAGCGGAGGCGCCGATCAGGTGTGCTCGTGGCAGTGGGCGGCGTCGCTCGGGGGGACGTCGAGCGCCGGGTTGCGGTCGAAGAAGCCGAACGGGCTGAGCAGGAACCCGGTGTACTCGACCGGCATGACGGGCCAGTCCTCCGGACGCACGAAGTGGGTGACGCCGAACGAGTACCAGACGACCACGTCGGTGTCGACGAGGGAGCGGTCCTGTGCGGTCCAGCTGGGCAGGCCGTCGCCGCCGACGTGCTGGTTGGGATAGTCGCCCGCGGCGCGCCGCTCGTTCGCCCGGTACGGCGTGACCCAGAGGTTGTGCTGCGCGAACCCGGCCCGCTTGCCGACGCTCGAGTCGGGTTGGGCGAGCAGGGTGGGCGTGCTCATCGTCGGGATCAACTTGTACGCGACCGGCTCGCCGAGCCCGTTGGTCGACGCCGGGTTCACGATCCGCCACGACCGTGACGTCGCGCTGTCGGTCTCGCGCCGGGCCTGCAGCTCCGACTCGAGGCGCGTCTTCTTCGGGCGGAACGCATTGCCCCACGGGTTGTCGGGTCCGGTCGGCACCCGCTCGGCCTCGACCTCCCACACCTCGTTCACCGGGCCGTCGACGTCGAAGTCGAGGCGGGCGCCGAACATGTGCTGGTGGTGCGGCGCCGCGATGCCCTCGGCGACGACGTTGGCGTACTCGACGGTCTCGCCCGGCTCGAACGCCTGCGGCGAGACGATGCCCGTGAGCTTCACCTCGAGCTGGATGTTGCCGTCCAGGTAGAAGTACCAGAAGAAGCCGTACTCGTAGTTGCCGACCGTCGAGATGAAGCTGATGACGAGGCGCCGGCTGCGGCGCACCTCGCTCGTCCCGCCGAACAGGTCGACGTGCTTCCAGAGGATCCCGTAGTCCTCCTCGTGCATGCAGATCGCGTTGTGGACGACGTAGGGCTCGCCGTCCTCCTTCGTCATCGCGGCATCGAAGTAGTGGATCTCGCCGAGGCAGTCGCAGCCGAGCGTGAGCGACTGCGTCATGCGGCCGAGGCCCCACTCGCCCGCGTCGAACGCGTTCTTCCAGCCGTGACGCTCGTCGGGCGTGCCGTAGGGGACGACCATCTCGGTGATCGACGCGCGGTGCAGGATCGGACGCTCACGGTCGCCGTCGCGGTAGGTGATCTGGTGGAGGGTCAGGCCCTCGTACGGGTCGAACCCGAGGCGGACCGACCACCTCTGCCACTGCACGAGGTTGCCGTCGACGGTGAAGCTCGGGCCGTCGGGTTGGGTGATCGCGATCGGCTTGAGGTCGGTGCGCAGCGGCTCGTGGTCGGGCGCGAAGTAGCGGGCGTGCTGCGTGGCCATGGTGACCGGGCCGTGGTCGATGACCTCGATGACCTCCTTGCGGCCGAGGTCGAAGTGCACGATCAGACCTTCGATCGGACGCGCGTAGCCGTTGTCCTGCGGGTCGGTGCGCAGGAACGAGATGCAGCGCGCGATCCGGCGGTCGGTCTCGGCCTCGTACCCGAAGACGCCGGCGGGCCAGGGGTCGATCTGCACGTTGTCGACGTCGGTGATGCCGCGCCGGGCCGAGCGCGGCGATGTAGTCGGGGTGCTCCTTGGTCGTGAAGATCGCGTGGGCGGCCTCGCCGAAGAGGAGCGTCGGACGCACGCCCTCGACGACGGTCCAGTCGACCACCGACGTCGTCGTGAGCGACACGACGACCTCGATGACGCCGAGTCCGGGACCGGCCACCAGCTGCACCGCGGCCCGCCGGTCGACCGGCGCCCCGGACGCGAGCTCGGACTTGTCGGGCTCGTGGAGGACGACGTGCACGAACGTCGCGCCCTCCGGGAAGCGGGCATCGGCGCGCACGACGGCGCTGGCCGCGCTGATCTCGTCGGGGCTGAGCATCGCGAGGGGATGAGGCGTCATGGCCCGGATGCTCCCGGGAACCTGACACGCGTGTCAACGTCCGAAGGTCCCGATCCGTCCGCTTCGCCGCGGCGGGCTCCAGGGGCCCGAGCGTCTCCCGGCGATGGGTCGGGCACGCAGGGTCGCGACGATCGCGTCGTACGCGGGCTTCGGGTGCAGCTGCTCGTCGTAGGGCAGCGCGGCTCCGAAGCCCGGGAACGCGCCGGGGATCCACGAGTAGCGGTCGCTCGCTCCCCAGGTGGTCACACCGTCGCAGCGCGGCACCCGCAGGCACACTCCGAAGACGTCGGCGTAGACGCGCGCCTGCTCCGCCAGCTCGGTCGGGTCGGCCGGCAGGGCGATCGCCACGTCGACCTCGGTGAACCAGACGTGCACGCCGAGGTCGGTGAAGCGACGGACGTTCGCCTCGATGTCGGCCGCCGGCTCCGGCCGCGCCAGGAACCGGTGCATCTGGAAGCCCACGCCCCCTACCGGGACGCCGTGGGCGCGCAGGGAGGCGACGAGGCGGTAGGTGAAGTCCGACTTCGGGTTCGTGGTCTCGGTCAGGTAGTCGTTGAGGTACAGCCGGGCGCGCGGGTCGGCCTCGTGGGCGAACCGGAACGCCATCTCGATGTAGTCGGGTCCGATCCCGCGCAGCCAGAGGTTGTCGCGCAGGCGGGTGCCGGAGTCGTCGACCGCCTCGTTGACGACATCCCAGGCCGCGACCCGGCCCCGGTAGTGGCGGACCACGGTGTGGATGTGGTCGCGCAGGATCGCGACGAGCTCGGCCCGGGAGAACGTGCCGGTCGTCAGCCACGCCGGGTTCTGCCGGTGCCACACGAGGGTGTGGCCACGGACCGCCATCCGGTGCGCGCGGGCGAAGTCGACGACCCGATCGGCTGCGCTGAAGTCGTAGCCATCGGGCGCCGGGTGGATCCGTTCCCACTTCATCGCGTTCTCGGGGGTGATCCCGGAGAACTCCCGCCCCACGAGGTCGGTGTAGTCGCCGTCGCCGAGGTAGGGCGCGTCGAGCGCGGTGCCGACGGTGAGGTGACGCCGAGCGGGCCGCGGCGCGCAGGGTGGTCGCCGGCGCCGCGCCGCCCGTCCCGACACCGAGCGCGGCGACGGCGGTCGCGACGAGCCCGGCCGCGAGCAGCCGCCTCACGACGGCTGCGCTGCGCCGAGGTACGCCGGCTTCTCGCCGCCGCCGTGGACGAGCAGGTGGGCGCCCGAGACGTATTCGGCCGCGTCCGAGGCGAGGAAGAGACACGCGTTGGCGATGTCGCGCGGGGTGCCCATGCGGCCGAGGGGAACGGTGGCGCCGACCCGGCGGATCCCCTCTTCGTCGCCGTAGAAGAGGTGCGACTGCTCGGTGCGGATCAGGCCCGCGCAGACCGCGTTGACCCGCACCTTCGGCGCGTACTCCACCGCAAGGGTCTGGGTGAGGTTGAGCAAGCCGGCCTTGGCGGCGCCGTACGCGGCGGCGTTCGGGTTGGCGCGCAGGGCGCTGACGCTCGCGATGTTCACGATCGCACCGCCCGTGTCCTGCCCCTGCATCACTGCGTTCGCCCGCTGCGCGCAGACGAGCGGCGCGAGCAGGTTCAGCTCGATGATCGATCGCGAGAACTTCGG
Source organism: uncultured Acidimicrobiia bacterium (assembly GCA_963756815.1). Taxonomy (GTDB): domain Bacteria; phylum Actinomycetota; class Acidimicrobiia; order IMCC26256; family JAENVU01; genus JAENVU01. The sequence continues at coordinate 24,065 of CAVWPR010000005.1, read as the reverse complement.
TGACGCCGTCGCGGAGTCGGCCGGTGGCGAGCCGCCGGCGTTGTTGACGAGCACGTCGAGGCGGCCGTGCTCGGCGACCACGGCGTCGACGAGCGCGCCGACCTGGTCGGGGTCCCGGACGTCGGCGGCCACGAAGCGCGCCGAGCGGGCGCCGGCCGCCGGCATCGACTCGGGCTCGGAGCGCCCGCAGATCACGACCGCGGCGCCGGCGGCGAGGAACGCCTCGGTGATGCCTCGCCCGATGCCCCGGGCCCCGCCGGTGACGACCGCGACGCGATCCGACATGTCGACGGTCGTCTGCACGGCGCTAGTTTCCCCGATCCGACGATCCGTCGGGCGAATTCCGCTCCATCCGCACCCGTGCCGAGGCCCGCTCATGCCCACGACTCGTTCCGTCGACGCCACCGGCATCGCCGAGGTGGTGATGGACAACCCACCGGTGAACGCGCTCACGGTCGCCGGCTGGTTCGAGCTGGCCCGCATGCTGCGGGAGCTCGGCGAGGATCCCGCCGTTCGGGTCGTGGTACTGCGGGCGGAGGGCCGCGGCTTCAACGCGGGCGTCGACATCAAGGAGATGCAGGCCACGGAGGGGTTCGACGCCCTGATCGGCGCGAACCGCGGGTGCTTTGCCGCGTTCGCCGCGGTCTACGAGTGCGCGGTCCCCGTGATCGCGGCGGTGAACGGCTACTGCCTCGGTGGTGGGGTCGGCCTCGCCGGCAACGCCGACATCGTGATCGCCTCCGACGACGCCACGTTCGGGCTGCCGGAGGTCGATCGCGGTGCGCTCGGTGCCGCGACTCATTTGGCGCGTCTCGTCCCGCAGCACCGGATGCGGGCGATGGTGTACACCGCGGCCACGATCACCGCGCCGGAGCTGCTCGAGTTCGGCTCGGTGCTGCGCGTCGTGCCGCTCGAGGAGCTGCGGGGCGCGGCGATGGAGGTGGCGGCCGAGATCGCGGCGAAGAGCCCGACGGTCATCCGCGCCGCGAAGGAGTCGTTGAACGGCATCGACCCGATCGACGTGAAGCGCTCCTATCGCTACGAGCAGGGGTTCACGTTCGAGCTGAACCTCTCGGGCGTGGCCGACGAGCACCGCGACGCGTTCGTCGCCGGACGTGACACGGATGTGAGCAAGTGAGCGGCCCGACGCTCGCCCCGCCGACCTCCAAGGTCGTCGGAGAGGCGGATGTCGTCGCGGAGATCCGCGACGGCATGACGATCGGCATCGGCGGCTGGGGCTCGCGCCGCAAGCCCATGAGCCTCGTGCGGGCCCTGGCGCAGAGCGACGTGAAGGACCTCACGGTCGTGAGCTACGCCGGCCCCGACCTCGGGCTGCTGTGCGCGACGGGCAAGGTGGCCAAGGCGGTGTACGCGTTCTGCTCGCTCGACTCGATCGCGCTCGAGCCGCACTTCCGCACCGCACGCCAGACCGGTGCGGTGCGGACGCTCGAGACCGACGAGGGGATGTTCCTCCTCGGGCTGCAGGCCGCGGCGTGGCGGGTGCCGTTCCTCCCGACGCGCGTCGGGCTCGGTTCCGACATCGTCGCCCGCCAGGCCGAGATCAAGACCGTCGTCTCGCCCTACGCCGACGGCGAGGAGCTGGTGGCCGCGCCCGCGCTGCACCTCGACGTCGCGCTGATCCACATGCACCGCGGCGACCGGCGCGGCAACGGCCAGTACCTGAACGTGGACCCGTACTTCGACGACCTGTTCTGCATGGCGGCCGACAAGCGGTTCATGAGCGTCGAGCGGATCGTCGAGACCGACGAGCTCGCCGCCAACGGTCCGGTGCAGACGCTGAAGATCAACCGGCTGATGACCGACGGCGTGGTCGAGGCGCCGTTCGGCGCGCACTTCACCGAGTGCGTCCCCGACTACCCGCGTGACGAGGAGTTCCAGAAGTCGTACGCGGCGAGCGCGAAGACGCCCGAGGCGTGGGCGGAGTGGAGGGCGAAGTACCTCGACTGCGGTGACCACGCCGAGTACCGGAAGGTGGTGGGCCTGTGAGCGACCGGCGACCTGATCACCCGCGCCGAGTACTGCGTGGTCGCGATCGCGGAGTGCTTCCGCGGCGACGGCGAGATCCTCGCCAACCCGATCGGCAACGTCCCGATGATCGGCGGCCGCCTGGCCCGGGCGAGCTTCGAGCCCGACCTCGTGATGACCGACGGCGAGGCGCTGCTCATCGCGGGTCCGTATCCGGTGGGCGCGACCGACGAGGTCAAGACGATCGAGTCGTGGAACCCGTACCGGCAGATGTTCGACATCGTGTGGTCGGGCCGGCGGCACGTGATCATGGGCGGCAGCCAGATCGACCGGTTCGGCAACCAGAACTTCGCGTTCGTCGGCGACTGGGAGCAGCCCAAGGCGCAGCTCCTCGGCTTCCGCGGCGCGGCCGGCAACACGATCCAGAACACCACGAGCTACTTCATCCCGAACCACTCGACCCGTGTGTTCGTGCCGAAGGTCGACGTCGTCACCGGCGTCGGGTACGACCGCGCCGCGGCGCTCGGCGCCGCCGGCCGCTATCACCGCATCCACCGCGTGGTCACCAACCTCGGGGTGCTCGACTTCGAGACGCCCGACCACTCCATGCGGCTGCACTCGGTGCACCCGGGCGTGACCGTCGACGAGATCGTCGCCGCGACCGGCTTCGAGCTCACGGTGCCCGCCGACGTGCCCGAGACCCGCGCCCCGACGCCCGACGAGCTCGCGCTGATCCGCGAGGTCATCGACCCGCACGACCTCCGCGACCCGAGGTCCCCAACCCGTGAGCACGGCGCTGCACACTCGCGGGCGTGCGAGCCTCTTCGGCGTGAAGTACCCGATCGTGCAGACGGGCATGGGATGGGTCGCCGGGGCGCGGCTCACTGCGGCGACGAGCGCGGCCGGGGGGCTCGGCATCCTCGCCAGCGCCACGATGGACCTCACCGAGCTCACCGCGGCGATCGAGTCGGTCAAGGAGCGCACCGACAAGCCGTTCGGCGTGAACCTGCGCTCGGACCAACCCGACGTCGACCGGCGCATCGACCTCATGGTCGCCACCGGCGTGAAGGTCGCGAGCTTCGCCCAGGCGCCGGGCGAGCGGCTGGTGAAGACGCTGAAGGACCAGGGCGTCGTCGTGATGCCGACGGTCGGGGCCCGGCGCCACGCCGAGAAGGTCGCGGCGTGGGGCGTCGACGCGGTGATCGCGCAGGGCGCGGAGGGCGGGGGCCACACCGGCACCGTGCCGACGTCGCTGCTGCTCCCGCAGGTGTGCGACGCCGTCGACATCCCGGTCATCGCGGCCGGTGGGTTCTTCGACGGTCGCGGTCTGGTCGCGCGCGCTCGCGTACGGCGCGGCCGGCGTCGCGATGGGCACCCGCTTCCTGCTGAGCGCCGAGAGCCGCGTCCCCGACGCGGTGAAGCAGCGGTACCTCGCGGCGACGCGTCACCGACACCGTCGTCACCAAGCAGGTCGACGGTCACCCGCAGCGGGTGATCCGCACCGACCTCGTGGACCACCTCGACGGCGCCGGGCGCATCACCGCGCTCCCGCGCTCGCTCGCGAACGCGCTGCGGTTCCGCAAGCTCAGTGGCCGGTCGCTCGGCGACCTCGCGCAGGAGGGCATCGCGATGCACAAGAGCGCAGGACCTCAGCTGGGCGCAGGTCGCGATGGGCGCCAACGCGCCGATGCTCACCAAGGCCGCGCTCGTCGACGGCAACCTCGACGCCGGTGTGCTGCCCACCGGTCAGGTCGTCGGCGTCATCGAGGCGCTGCCGACCGTCGCGTCGATCATCGAGACGATCGTGCACGAGGCCGAGCGCACGCTCGCCCGGCTCGGCGCCTCACCCTGACGGGTACGCTCCGCACCCACTCGACCGGGAGCATCGTGGGGACTTCGGGGCTGGTCACGATCCTGTTCACGGACCTCGTCGGCTCGACCGCGCACGCGTCGACCGTCGGCGACCCGGCCGCCGACGAGATGCGCCGGGACCACTTCGCGTCGCTCCGGGAGGCCGTCGCCGCCACCGGCGGCACCGAGGTGAAGACCATCGGCGACGCCCTGATGGTCTCCTATCCGGGCGCGGCCGACGCGCTCACCGGCGCCGCCACCATGCAGCGGGCGGTCGAGCGGCACAACCGCCGCCTCGCCGACGGCCAGATCGATCGCCATGCGGGTCGGCATCAGCGCGGGCGACGCGAGCTTCGAGGACGGCGACTGGTTCGGCACACCGGTGGTCGAGGCGGCCCGCCTGTGCGCCGCGGCCGACGGCGGCCAGGTCCTCGCCAGCGAGCTCGTGCGGGCGCTCGCCGGCACCCGGACCGATCTCGAGCTGCGCTCGCTCGGTGCGCTCGAGCTGAAGGGCCTGCCCGATCCGGTCGCCGCGTGCGAGGTGGTCTGGCAGATCGGCGACCAGATCACCGCGACGCCGCTGCCCGCGTTCGTCGACATCAACCCGTCGTTCCCGTTCTCGGGGCGCATGGACCAGCTGGAGGTCCTGACCACGGCGTGGAAGGAGACGGCCGAGGGCGCACGCCGTGCGGTGCTCGTGTCGGGCGAGCCCGGCATCGGCAAGACCCGGCTCGTCACCGAGGCGGTGCGCGCCGCGCACGACCGCGGGTCGATCGTGCTCTGGGGCCGGTGCGACGAGGACCTCGGCGCGCCCGTACGGACCGTTCGCGGAGGCGCTCCGCCACTACGTGCTCGTGACCCCGCCCGACCAGGTGCGTGCCGAGGTCGGTGCGCTCGGCGGCGAGCTCGTGCGCATCGTCCCCGACATCGCCAGCCGCGTCCCGGGCCTGGCCGAGCCGATGGTGGCCGACGCCGAGACCGAGCGGTTCCGGCTGTTCGACGCCGTCGCCGACCTGCTGTCCGAGATCTCCGCCGCGGCGCCGGTCGTGCTGGTGCTCGACGACCTGCACTGGGCCGACAAGCCGTCGCTCGTGCTGCTCCGTCACCTGCTCCGGTCGCCGACGCCGATGCGCGTGCTCTTCCTCGGCACGTACCGCGACACCGACCTCGACCGCAGCCACCCGCTCTCCGACGTGCTCGGCGAGCTCCGGCGCCAGCCCGGCGTCGACCGCCTCGACCTGCAGGGCCTCGACGAGGACGAGATCTCCGGCTTCATGGCCAACGTCGCGGGGCACGAGCTCACCGAGGGCGGCCGGGACCTGGCGCTCGCGCTCCACACCGAGACCGAGGGCAACCCCTTCTTCGTCGGCGAGGTGCTGCGCCACCTCGCCGAGTCCGGCGCGATCGTCCAGGACGACGACGGGCGCTGGACCACGTCCGGCGCGGTCGCCGACTTCGGGATCCCGGAGGGTGTGCGCGAGGTCGTCGGTCGAAGACTCTCCCGGCTGTCCGACGCGGTGAACCGGGCCCTCGCGATCGGCGCCGTGATCGGTCCGACGTTCGACCTCGCGACGATCGAGGGCGCCGGCGGCCCCGGGGGCGACGAGCTCTTCGACGCGCTCGACGAGGCCACGCAGTTCGGGCTGATCCGGGAGGCGCCCGGCGCGCCGGGCCGGTACGCGTTCGCGCACGCGCTGGTGCGGGCGTCGCTGTACGAGGAGCTCACCACCAATCGCCGGGTGCGCATGCACTGGAAGATCGGCGAGGTGATCGAGGCGCGCTACGCGTCGAAGCTCGACGACCACCTCGACGAGCTCGCGTTCCACTTACGGCGAGGGTGCGCTGGCGGGCGACGCGGCCAAGGCGGCGGAATACGCACGCCGAGCGGGCGAGCGGGCGATCGCGGACCTGGCGTTCGAGTCGGCCGCGAGCCACTTCGAGCGGGCGCTCGGATCGATCGAGCTGGTCGACGAGGCCCTACCCGCGGAGCGGTGCGACCTGCTCCTCGCCTGGGCCGACGCGCTCCTCCTCAGCGGCGACGACCGGAAGCGCCAGGCCGTGTTCGACGCCGCCGCGATCGCGCGGGAGACCGGTGACGTCGTCGCGCCTGGCTCGCGCCGCGCTCGTGCTCGTGACTCGCGAGGGCGCGAATCAACGCGTCGGCAACGTCGACGCCGAGCTCGTCGCCCTCATGGAGGAGGCGCTCGCGGCCCTCGGTCCCTCGCCGTCGCCGGAGCGGGCGCGGCTGCTGTCGTCGCTCGCGGTCGAGCTGCAGCACGGGGCCGACGACGCCCGACGCATCGAGCTCGCGACCGAAGCGGTCGCCGTTGCCCGCGAGACCGGGGACCCGGTTGCGCTCGAACACGTCCTCCTGCGGGCCTGGGCGATGCTTCGACGGGTCGACGCCGTGGTACACGCAGTTCGCGCGGTCTCGAATGGCCGAGGCGGGCGAGTTCGCCGACGCGACCGGCAACGTCGACGCGCTGCGTGAACGACGGAGCTGTTCTCCATGGTCATCGCGTCGATGGTGGGCGACCGCGCCGAGGCGGACGACCACCTCGCGGCGTACGTGCGCCACGGCGACCGGAGCCGCCGCCGCGACGTCCGCGCCAACGTGCAGTGGAAGGAGGCGCAGCAGGCCGTCTTCGTCGGCCGGATCGACGAGGGCGAGCGCCTCACGCTCGACGCGCTCGCACTCTCGACCGACAGCGGGATCGAGCCCGACAACGTCGAGCGCGACGATCGGATCGCTCTTCTACGCCATCCGCCAGGCGCAGGGCCGCCTCGACGAGCTGATCCCCGCGATCGAGGAACTCGTGACCGACCAGCCCGGCCTGCCGGTCTGGCGGCTGGCCCTCGCGGGCGCGTTCTACGAGTGCGGTCGCTACGACGAGGCCCGCCCGCACTGGGACTGGTTGGCGGCCGACGGGTGCGCCGTGCTCCGCCGGGATCGCCATCTACCCCGTCAACCTCTGCGGGCTCGCGCGCATGGCGTATCACCTGCGGCCTCCGGTCGCGGTCCTCGAGTACGTGTACGACGCACTCCTCCCGTTCGCCGGGATCTTCAACTGGACGCGGCGGGAACATGGGCGAGGGCAACGACACCGGGCTGGCGATGGCCGCCGAGACGCTCGGTCGGCCCGACGACGCCGACCGGCACTCGGCCGCCGCCATCGCGCTCTGCGAGCGGGCGGGCGCGCAGGCGTACCTCGCCCGGGCCCATTTCGACCGTGGCATGGTGCTCGCCGACCGTGGCGACCCCGCGGGTGCCCGACCGCACCTCGAGACCGCGATCGAGATCGGCGAGGATGTGGGCATGACCGGACCGTTCGGCGCCGTCGTCAAGGGCCGCGAGCTGCTCGCGTCGCTCGACGCCGGGTAGGTGGTCACCACCGAGCTCCAGGGGCTGGCGCTGCTCGAGGGTGCGACGCGCGAGCAGCTCGACGCGCTCGCAGCCCTGGTCGACCGCGTCGAGTACTCGGCCGGCGAGGTGCTCTTCGCCGAAGGGGACACCGGCCAGACGTTCGTGATCCTCGTCGACGGCACCGTGGCGGTCTCCCGTGCAACCCGGTCGGGCTCGGGGTCACTCGGCGTCGGCGCGACCGGGGCGATCTTCGGCGAGCTGTCGACGATCACCGGTGAGCCGCGCCGCGCCACCGTCACCGCGACCTCCGACGTCGTCGCGGTGTCCGGCGGCGTCGACGCGTTCGACGCGTTGATCGCGATCCCCGGCGTGCTGGACCGGCTCGTCGACCTCGCCACCCAGCGGCTCGCGGAGATCGCCCGGCCCGTCCACGTGCGACCTGCCGGACGGCACGACCGTGTGGATCCGCCCGCTCCTGGCGCGCGATCGCGAGGAGTTCGCCGCCGCGCTCGCCCGCCAGCCCGAGGAGTGGCGCCACCGGCGATTCTTCTCGGCGGTGAAGCCGAGCCCGGCCCTCGTCGACTACCTCGTGCACCTCGACTACGTGGGTCACTTCGCGTGGTCGGTGGGCCAGCCCCCGCCGGTCGGCGGGATCGGCACGGCACGGTTCATCCGCTCGCACGAGGACGCGACCCTCGCCGAGGTCGCCTTCGAGGTCGAGGACGCATGGCACGGGCGCGGTGTCGGCACGGTGCTGCTGGGCGCGCTCGGCGCGGCGGCGTCCCGTGTCGGCATCGAGACCTTCCGCGCCGAGGTGCTCTACGAGAACCGCGCGATGCGGGCGGTGCTCAACAAGGCCGGTGCGCAGTGGCACCACGCGGACACGGGCGTGATGGAGACCGACATCGCCGCCGCCGACACGAGGCCGCTGCTGCCCGCCGACCGGTGGTCGGCGCTGGCCGCGGTCACCGACGAGATCGTGGAGGTCGCGGGCCTCGCACTGTGGCGCACCGCGGCGGGCCTGCCGCCGCGGCCGACGGGCGAGGCCTCCGACCCGCGTCACTAGGCTCCGCGGTCATGACGACACAGGTACCGGCCGTCGACGGCTGGTTCACGACCGGCGACGAGCCCGCGCTCCTCGCCAGCCGCGGTGACGAGACCGGCAGCTACTTCTTCCCCAAGAACCTCGCGTTCTCGCGCAACCCCGCGGCGCCCACGGAGACGCTCACCGAGGTCGAGCTCAGCCGGCGCGGTCGCGTGTGGTCCTGGGCCACGAACCACTATCAGCCGCCCGACCCGTACGTGTCGCCGGACCCGTTCGTTCCGTACACCGTGCTCGCGGTCGAGCTCGAGGCCGAGCAGATGATCGTGCTCGGTCCGCTCGTGGCCGACGCCGACCCGTCGACGCTCGCCGTCGGTACGGAGGTCGAGCTCACGACCGGCACGCTCTATGCGGACGACGACCACGAATACCTGGTCTGGCAGTGGCGGCCGGTCGGAGAGCGGGGTGAGGCGTGAGCGCGGACAAGGAGATCGCGGTCCTCGGGGTGGGCATGCACCCGTGGGGCAAGTGGGGACGCAACTTCGTCGAGTACGGCGTCGCCGCCGCGCAGGCTGCGCTCGCCGACTCCGGCGTCGACTGGCGCGACATCCAGCTCGTCTGCGGCGCGGACACGATGCGCAACGGGTACCCGGGCTACGTCTCGGGCGCGACGTTCGCGAAGGCGCTCGGCTGGCAGGGTGCGCAGGTGTCGTCGAGCTACGCGGCGTGCGCGAGCGGCGTGACCGCGCTCGCGACCGCGCGGGCGCAGATCCTCGCCGGGCTCGTCGACGTCGCGCTCGTGGTCGGCGCGGACACCACGCCGAAGGGCTTCCTCGCGCCGAACGCAGGCGAGCGCGGCGACGACCCGGACTGGCTGCGCTTCCGCCTGCTCGGCGCGACCAACCCCACGTACTTCGCGCTCTACGCCCGTCGTCGCATGGAGCTGTTCGGCGCGACCCAGGAGGACTTCGCCCGGGTCAAGGTCAAGAACGCGCGGCACGGGCTCGAGAATCCGTACGCCCGGTTCCGCAAGGAGGTCACGCTCGACGACGTCGCCGCGTCGCCCGTCGTGTCGGACCCGTTGCGGCTGCTCGAGATCTCCGCGACGTCCGACGGCGGTGCAGCGATGGTCGTGTGCAGCGTGGACTACGCGAGATCGCGCGGTGTCACCGAGCCGATCCGGATCGCGGGCGTGAGCACGGTGACGCCGACGTTTCCGAACACCCTCATCGACCTGCCGAACTTCTCGACCGACTCGGCGTACGGCGTGCCGCTGCCCGAGCACGGCTACCGCGAGTCGATCGCGGTCGCGGCGTACGAGCAGGCCGGTCTCGGCCCCGAGGACCTCGACCTGGCCGAGGTCTACGACCTCTCGACCGCGCTCGAGCTCGACTGGTGCGAGGCGATCGGCCTGTGCGACGAGGGTGAGGCCGAGAAATTGGTGCGCAACGGCGAGACCGATCTCGGTGGGCGCATCCCCGTGAACGTGAGCGGCGGACTGTCGTCCTTCGGCGAGGCGGTCCCGGCGCAGGCGATCGCGCAGGTGTGCGAGGTCACGTGGCACCTCCGGGGCGAGGCGGGCGCCCGGCAGGTCGAGGGCGCGCGCGTCGGGCTCACGATCAACCAGGGTCTGTTCGGCCACGGGAGCTGTGTGATCGTCCGCCGGTAGCGACGTGCCGAGCCGGTCGCCGCGGGTCCCCGGACGCGAAGTGCCCGGGGGAGCCGGCACGGGCAGGGTGTGTCGGCTCGACCCCGGGACGACGCGACTGTACTGACAGTTGCACTGCCAGAAGAAGTCCGGGCCCAGCCTCCGGCTGTACCGCGCCCGGCCTCGCGTGTCACGCTCCGTCCACACCCACGTTCGTTGTCCCCGATGCTGGTGAGGACCCGATGGTCTGGAATTTCGCCGACCTGTTCGAAGCCGTGGCCGACACGGTGCCGGGCAACACCGCGGTCATCTGCGGCGACCGCCGTATCACCTACGCCGAGCTCGACGAGCGCTCGACCCGGCTCGCCAACCACCTGATCCGTGCCGGGGTGGCGGTCGGCGACCACGTCGGGATCTACGCCTACAACGGTCCCGAGTGGATCGAGGCGATGTTCGGCATCTGGAAGGCACGCGCGGTGCCGATCAACGTCAACTACCGCTACGTCGAGGCGGAGCTGGCCTACCTGTTCGACAACGCGGACCTCACCGCGCTCGTGCACGGCCGGGAGTTCATCCCGCGCATCGAGGCGGTGCGGGCCGACGCGCCGAAGCTGAAGGCGTTCGTCTCGATCGACGACGGATCCGACGAGGACCTCGCGACGATCGGCGCGGTCGAGTACGAGGCTGCGCTCGCAGCGGCGTCACCCGAGCGCGTGCCGGGGCCGCGCAGTCCCGACGACCAGTACATCCTCTACACCGGCGGCACCACGGGCATGCCGAAGGGCGTGATGTGGCGGCAGGAGGACTTCTTCCACTCCACGATCGGCGCGCTGATGGCCGGTGGCGGCACGTTCGAGTCGCCCGAGGCCGTCGTCGAGGGCGCGAAGAACGGTGGGACGATCGTCGGCTTCCCGATCGCGCCGCTCATGCACGGGGCCGCGCAGTGGGTCGCACTGATGCTGTTGCTCCAGGGCAACACGCTCGTTCTCAGCGACCAGAAGAAGATGGATCCGCACGAGGTGTGGTCCACGGTCGTGCGCGAGAAGGTGCTGACGATCAGCCTCGTCGGCGACGCGATGGCGCGTCCGCTCATCGAGGTCCTCGAGGAGCCGGGAGTCTCCTACGACCTGTCGGGCCTGTTCGTGATCGGGTCGGGTGGCGCGATCCTGTCGCCGGCGGTGAAGGCGAAGATCAACGAGCTGTTGCCGCACGTCGCGATCGTCGACAGCCTCGGTGCGTCCGAGACCGGGTTCCAGGGAACGGTCGCCGGCGCGGACAAGGAGGGCAAGCCGCGCTTCGCGATGGGTGACCACACGATGGTGCTCGACGACGACGGCGTGCCGCTCGCACCCGGTTCGGAGGTGGTCGGCCGGCTCGCCCGCAAGGGCTACATGCCGCTCGGCTACTACAAGGACGAGGCGAAGACCGCGTCGACCTTCATCGAGATCGACGGTGAGCGCTGGGTCATCCCCGGCGACATGGCGCGCGTCGAGGCCGACGGCAGCATCACGCTGCTCGGGCGCGGCTCGGTCTCGATCAACTCCGGGGGCGAGAAGATCTTCCCCGAGGAGGTGGAGCTCGCCCTGAAGTCGCATCCCGACGTGTTCGACGTCGTGGTCGTGGGCGTGCCCGACGAGCGGTGGGGCGAGCGCGTCGCTGCGGTCGTCAAGGCGCGCGGCGGTGCAACGCCGACCGCGGAGGAGCTCGCGGCCCACGCCCGGGAGACGATCGCCGGCTACAAGGTGCCCAAGGAGGTGCACCTCGTCGACGAGATCGTGCGCTCGCCCTCGGGCAAGGCCGACTACCGCTGGGCCAAGGCCCAAGCCCTCGAGGACCAGGGCTGACTCTGCCGGTCTCGGGGATTCGGTCGCCTTCGCGGCGATTTCGCCGCAGAAATGTGAGAGGTCGGTACCCGTGGGGACCGGCAGGACCCATCCGAGGTTCCAGCGGCCCGTTCCGATCCCGCCGCTCGCGCTCGCCGTCGGTGCCAGTGGGTTTGCGAACGCGGGCATCCCGCCCTGCCGGGGGACGAAGGTCGCCGGCGACGCTCCGCTGACCACCGCGACCAACCAATCGCCGTCGTGCGGCATCGACGCGACGATCACCGGCGACAACGCCACCTGGTAGCGGTCAGCGGTCGGCCCGGAGCAACGCGGCCGCGTCGTCCCGACGCACACTGCGCCCGCGGGCGGTGAGCCGCCGGCGTCCGTGCGGCCGGTGCCGACGAGCCGGAACGACACCCCGGCCGCCGGCTGCGAGCTCTGCCCGACCAGCGGCAGGGCGGCAATGCGCCGGTCGAGGTCGCGTCGGGCGGTCGTGGTCTCCGCCGACGTGCGCAGGGCGGCGCTGCTCGCGATGGCGCGCAGGGTCGTTCGCCGAGGCTCGGAGGTCCGACGACCACCTGCCGGCCGTCGCGCCACGCAGCAGTCGCCCCGATGTCGGGGTCGAAGCTGATCGCGCCGTCGGCACCCAGCGGCTCGCCGCTGAGCGACGTCCGGAAGTACCCGGGATACCCGAGGTTCGTCGATGTGCACACCACGTGCTCGGCCTCCGTGCCGGGGAGCGGGAGGTCATGGCCGTAGACGTACGTCGCGTCGGTGCTCGGCTGCGTGTCGCTCGTGGCCGGACGTTCCCCGATCGCGGTCACACCGGCGGGCAGTGCGCCGAGGTCGAGCCGTCCGTCGCCGCGCTCCGCAGTCGCAGCGAGTCGAGCAAGCGTCGTCCGAGCCGGACGCCGGCCGCACCACGATTTCGACCTCGCCCTCACCCTCGACGAAGGCGAACCCGGATGCGCCGGCCGCGGCGTCCTTCGCCCGGTGCCGTGACGCCGTGGCCACGACGGTCGCGTCGACCGGGCCACCCGGTCGGATGACCTCGCCGGGCGGCGCGTTCGCGACCGACACGAGCATCACCGGGCCGCCGGCCGATCCGGAACCGTCGAGCGAGAGGAGCTGCTGCGTCTGCGCGCCGCCGACGGCCTGGGTCGTGCCGATCGTCATCGACCACAGACGCATGCCGGCGGGGACGGTCGTCACCCCCAACGACGCAGGCTCGGGCGCCACGGCGGCGACGCCGACGTGACTGCGGTGCGCCGTCCGCCGCGGTCGGTGTCGGAACGCAGCGCGACGACCGCCGGCACGACCACGAGCACCACGATCACCCCGACGGCGAGGCCGACGACCGCCCGCGCTCGCCTCGGACGGCCCGGGTCGGGGGCCGCCGTGTCGCCGACGAAGGCCGGCGGCGCAGCCGTCACGGTCGCGGCACGGTGCCGGAGCGTCCGTCGGACGCGTCGTTCGATGTCGTCGCGGGTCAGGGTCATCGTTCCAGCTCCTTCCGGAGATCGCGCAGAGCGCGCCAGAGCCGGGTGCGGACCGTGGCGGTCGGCACGCCGAGCAGTCGTGCGATCTCGTCGTGACTGAGGTCCTCGTAGTACCGGAGCGCCACGACGACGCGACGCTCGGGTGCGAGCTTCGCGAGCGCGTCCCAGGTCTCGTCGACCTGGGGTCGTCGGAGCGGTCGTCGGTCGCGACGAGAGCGAGGCGGTCACGTTCCATGCGGTGGCGCTTGTGCCAGGTGGCGCACAGGCGCACCACGGCGACACGTACGAAGCCACCCGGGTTCTCGACCGTGCGAGTGGTCGTGGAGCCGTAGAACGCGTCGTGGACGATCTCCTCGGCGATGGCCCGCGATCCCAACGAGACGTACGCGAGCCGGACCATGACCGGGTACTCGGCGCGGTAGACGTCGTCGAAGGTCACCGTCCGGTCCTGCGCTCGCCCCGCCCGGGTCTCCGGCATACCCCCCTCGACCACCGGCGCCGACGTTACGTTCCCGATCCGTCGGATCTGATGGGTCGTCAGGTCGGCGAGTAGGTTCGCCCGCCGCATGGACCTGACGTGGAGCCCGGAGGAGCAGGCGTTCCGGGCCGAGGTCCGGGAGTGGCTGGCCGCCAACGTCCCGGAGCGGCCGCTGCCGAGCGGGGACACCCGCGAGGGGTTCTCCCGCCACCTCGAGTGGGAGCGGCGCCTCTTCGACGCCCGCTTCGCGGTCGTGTCCTGGCCCGAGGCCTACGGCGGGCGCGACGCCAGCCTCTGGCAGTGGCTGATCTTCGAGGAGGAGTACTACGCCGCCGGCGCGCCACAGCGCGTCACGCAGAACGGCATCTTCCTGCTCGCACCCACGATCTTCGAGTTCGGCACGCCGGAGCAGCAGGACCGCTTCCTCCCGAAGATGGCGAGCGGCGAGGAGACGTGGTGCCAGGGCTGGTCCGAGCCCGACGCGGGCAGCGACCTCGCCGGCATCCGCTCGACCGCCACCCGTGACGACGCCGCCGGCGGCTGGCGGCTCAACGGCCAGAAGACGTGGACGACGCGCGGCGCGTTCTGCACGCACCTCTTCGGCCTCTTCCGCTCCGATCCCACCGCCGAACGCCACCGCGGGCTCAGCTACTTCCTCGTCCCGCTCGACACGACGGGCGTGACCGTCCGCGGCTTCGGCCGGCTCGACGGCGACGAGGGGTTCGCCGAGGTCTTCTTCGAGGATGCGTTCGTGCCCGACGACCTCGTGCTCGGCGGCGTGGACCAGGGCTGGAGCGTCGCGATGGCGACCACCGGCTCCGAGCGCGGCCTCACGCTGCGAAGCCCGGGCCGCTTCACCGCCGCGGCGCGGCGGTTGATCGATCTCGCCAACGAGCGGGCCGCCGACGCGAGCGACCCTGCGATCCGGCACCGGGTCGCGCAGGCCCACATCGACGCCGAGGCCTACCGACTGCAGACGCTGCGCACCGTGACCCGCACGCTCGCCGGTGAAGCGGCCGGCGCGGAGTCGAGCCTCACCAAGGTGTTCTGGTCCGAGCTCGACGTGCGCCTGCACGAGGACGCCCTCGCCCTGCTCGGCCACGAGGCCGAGCTCGAGTCGGCGTGGATGAAGGGTTACGAGTTCGCGCTGTCGGGACCCATCTACGCCGGGACCAACGAGATCCAACGCAACGTGATCGCCGAGCGCGTGCTCGGCCTGCCCCGGAAGTAGCCGCGATGGAGTTCGCGTTCACCGAGGACCAGCTCGCGTTCCGCGACGCCGTGCGCGACCTGCTCGCGAAGGAGTGCCCGCCGGCGGTGGTGCGCGACGCGTGGACGAACGCCGACGGCCGCAGCGGCGCCGCATGGTCCGCGCTCGCCGAGATGGGAGTGCTCGGCGCGCTGGTGACCGAGGCCGACGGCGGGCTCGGGCTCACCGAGCTCGACGTCGTGCTGCTCGCGGAGGAGGCGGGCTACGCCGCGCTCCCCGAGCCGTTCGTGGAGCACGTGCTGGTGGGTGCGCCGATGACCGGCGCCGCGATCCCCGGCGTGGCCGACGGGTCGGTGACCGTGACCGCCGGCGATCCGCTCGCGCCGTACGCCGCAACCGCGGACCTCACAGTGTTCCTCGCGCCGGAGCCGCAGCTCGTGGTGCACGGTCGGTACGACACCGTGGAGTCCGTCGACGGGAGCCGGCGACTCGCCCGCCTGACGGAGATGCAGCAGGGCCGACCGCTCACGCGCGTGGAGCTGTCGCAGGCGTTCTGGCGCGGGACGCTGGGCTACTCGTCACAGCTGCTGGGACTCGCCCGCCGGATGCTGGACATGACCGTCGGGTACGTCAGCGAGCGCAAACAGTTCGGCGCGCCGATCGGGTCGTTCCAGGCGATCAAGCACCACCTCGCCGACGTGCGCATCGCGGTCGAGTTCGCCGCGCCGCTCGTCTACCGCGCCGCGTACTCGCTGGCCGAGGGCGATCCCGACGCGATGCTGCACGGCTCGATGGCGAAGGCGCAGAGCGCCGACGCCGCCGAGCTCGCGGCCCGGGCGGCGCTGCAGTGCCACGGCGCGATCGGCTACTCCTACGAGTACGACCTCCACCTCTGGATGAAGCGGGCCTGGGCGCTGTCCCGCACGTGGGGTGACGCCTCGTGGCACCGCGACCGCGTCGCCCGCGCGATCCTTGACGCACCGAACGAGAGGGATGCCGAATGAGCCGCGCGACGTTGCCCACACCCGAGCCCGCAGGGCGAGCAGCTCCGGAGCGTCCCGACGCATCTCCGGATCGACACATCCGAGCGGAGGAGCCGAACTGATGGAGGCGTACATCATCGACACCGTGCGGACGCCCGTCGGGCGGCGCGGCGGCGCGCTCAGCCAGGTGCACCCGGCCGACCTCGGCGCGCACACGCTCCGAGCGCTGATGGACCGCACCGGCGTGGATCCGGCCGCGGTCGAGGACGTCGTGTTCGGCTGTCTCGACGCCATCGGCCCGCAGGCCGGTGACATCGCGCGCACGTGCTGGCTCGCGGCCGGCCTGCCCGAGGAGGTGCCGGGCACGACGGTCGATCGACAGTGCGGGTCCAGTCAGCAGGCGGTGCACTTCGCCGCGCAGGGGGTGATGAGCGGCACCCAGGACCTCGTGGTCGCCGGGGGCGTGCAGAACATGAGCATGATCCCGATCTCGTCCGCGATGACGGTCGCCGAGCAGTTCGGCTTCACCGACCCGTTCAGCACCAGCACCGGTTGGGTCGACCGCTACGGCACGCAGGAGGTGTCGCAATTCCGCGGCGCCGAGTTGATCGCCGACAAGTGGGGGATCAGCCGTGACGACATGGAGCAGTTCGCGGTGCAGTCCCACGAGCGCGCGTTGCGGGCGCAGGCCGAGGGCCGGTTCGAGCACGAGATCGTCCCGTTCGGCGACGCGAGGCGCGACGAAGGCCCCCGCGAGCCGAACTGGGAGAAGATCCGATCGTTGCAGCCGCTCGTCGAGGGCGGCCGGATCACCGCCGCGGTCTCGTCGCAGATCTCCGACGCCTCCGCCGCGATGCTGATCGCGTCGGAGCAGGCGGTGAAGGATCACGGGCTGAAGCCGCGGGCGCGCATCCATCACCTCTCGGTGCGCGGTGCGGACCCGATCTTCATGTTGAGCGCGCCGATCCCGGCGACGGCCTACGCGCTGGAGAAGTCGGGGATGGCGCTCGACGACATGGACCTGATCGAGATCAACGAGGCGTTCGCGTCCGTCGTGCTCGCCTGGCAGAAGGAGACCGGCGCCGACCTCGCCAAGGTGAACGTGAACGGCGGCGCGATCGCGCTCGGTCACCCGCTCGGTGCCACCGGCGTGCGCCTGATGACGACGCTGCTGAACGAGCTCGAGCGGACCGGTGGGCGCTACGGCATGCAGACGATGTGTGAGGGCGGGGGGCAGGCGAACGTGACGATCATCGAGACGCTCTGACGCTCGAGTCGGTTGGTCGACTCCGCCTGATCAGCTCGATGAGTGGCATGTTCGCAACTGGGGTGGGGGAAAAGGGTCTGATGCAACTCACGTGGACGGGCGCGTCCGAGGGGGATCTGGATGCCTGGGTGGTCGCGCTGGCCGAGATCGAGGCGGTGGACCGGACGGGGGAGACGCTGACCCGGGCGGATCTGGAGGACGAGCTCGGGTTGTCGTACGTCGATCCGGCGGCCGACGTGCGGCTCGGGTGGCTCGACGGGCGGGTCGTCGCGTGGGGGTCGGTCGTGTGCATCCCCAACTCGCACCAGCGCCGCGTACAGGTCGCGGGCGCGGTGGTGCCTGACCGCAGAGGTGAGGGTGTCGGGACCGAGCTCGTGGCGTGGCTCGTCGCCCGCGGCACCGAGGTCGCCCGTGCGCAGCCGACCGACGCGCCCGGGTGGTTGGAGATCGGCGCGACCGACGGCGACGTGGCGCGCGAGTCGCTGTTCACCGCCTTCGGGTTCGAGCGGTTGCGGTTCTACTTCGAGATGCGCCGTCCACTCGGTGGCGTCACGTCCGCGCCGCGCTCGGTGGCGGCGCCGCTCCGTGTCGTGCCGTACGACTTCACGTACGACGAGGAGGCCCGCGCCGCGCACAACGAGGCGTTCCGCGATCACTTCGCGCCGCACGAGCTCGATGTCGAGACCTGGGGTCGTTGGGTCACGGGGCACAAGGCCTTCCGCGCCGACTGCTCGTACCTGGTCTTCGACGGCGAGCAGATCGCGGGCTACGTGCTCAACTCGATCCATCCCGACGACTGGCCCGGCCTCGGGTTCACCGAGGGGTGGACGCACCAGCTGGGCGTGCGCCGCCCGTGGCGCGGACGCGGCGTGGCGACGGTCCTGCTCGACCTGAGCGCGGCCGCGTTCGCGGCCGAGGGGCTCGACTTCGCCGCGCTCGACGTCGACGCCGAGAACCCCACCGGCGCGCTCGGCCTCTACGAATCGCAGGGGTATCGCCGCGACAAGACGCGCGTCGCGTGGTCGCTCCCGGTCGACTGAATCGCCGGTGCACGGCGGCGTCGGGTCCGTCAGGAGCTGGAGGCGGCGAGCATGGGATCGCGTGCCGGTTGCGGGGTGGCGCGCAGCAGCGCGATCGATGCCGCCGTGAGGAACACCAACCACACCAGGAAGCCGACGAGCGCGACTGCCATGATGCCGCTGCCGTCGATGACGGCGGGGGTTGCGGCGCCACCGACGAGCAGCAGGACGCCGCCGACGAGCCCGACGGACTTCCACGCAGCGCCGACGAGTCCGTCGGCGGCCGAGGCGGCGGCAAGGGCGGCGAGCGCGATCCCGAGGAAGATCGCGAGCACGCCGAAGGCCGCGGCGTGCACGAGCCACAGCCCGGTGACGACGCCAGGGTCCGCGTGACCGCGGTGTACGTACGCCGACAGCGCGAGGTCCACGGCGACGGTCGTGGAGAACATCGCGATGACGCCGCCGACGCCGACCGCACCTCCGATCGCGGGGCCGCGCGCGGTCGTGCCCCTGAGGCGGGTGAGGAGTGCCCCCGTGAACGTGGCGAGGCCGACGGCGCCCAGGGCGAAGAGCACGGCCAGTACCGCCTCCGTCGACCGGTGGTCGGCGTAGAAGCGTGTGATCGTCGAGGCGCGCGCGTCGTTGGCCGGCATCGCGCTGCGCAACAGGTTCTGTGCGACCACCGAGGCCACGAAGACCAGGCCGCCGATGCCTCCGACGATGCGGGCGGGCGCGAGCGGCGTCCCCTCTGGTGCCCGGCCGTCCCCGTACGCTGCGCGCATCCTGAACCCCCCGAAGTTGTTGATGATGGATCAAGTGACTTGATGTATATACAAGTAAGCTGATATGACGTCAAGCGAAATGCATCGATCCGAGGCGTCGGAGCCGAGCCGTCGCGCGCGACAGGCCCAGCAGACCCGGCAGGAGATCCTCGCCGCCGCCCGCCGCCGCTTCGGCGCGCAGGGCTACGCGGGAACCAGCCTCAAAGAGATCGCCGGCGACGTCGGCGTCTCGGTGCAGACCGTCTACGACAGCGTCGGCCGCAAGCCTGATCTGCTGCGGCGCCTCAATGACCTCATGGACGAGGAGGTCGCGGTCTGGGAGATCGCGGCGACGATCCCCGACGAGCGCGATCCCGCCGTGCTGGTCGCGCTACCGGCGCGGGTGACGCGGCGCTACCTGGAGCGCTGCGGTGACATCGTGCGGGCCGCGTACCTGAGCTCCCACGTCGACGCCGACCTGGCCGCGCTCGGAGCCGAAGGCGCCCGCCGCCATCGCGAGGGGGTGCGGGTCGCCGCCGCCCGTCTTGACGCGGTCGGTGCACTCCGGTCCGGCGTCGACGTCGACGCAGCTGCACTCACGATGGCGGCGCTTTCCGACGCACGGCTCGCGATCGTGTTGCTCGACGACTTCGGGCTGGACCTCGACACCGTCGAGGCGTGGGTCACGGACATGACGCGACGCGCCGTGTTGCGCTGACCCTCAGCCGCTCATCATCGCGATCGGCACCGAGATGTCGTACTGGTCGTGGCGCAGCGTCGCGATGCGGCGTCCCGGTTGGACGGCGTCCTTGACTCGACCGAGCCCGTCGCCGAGCACCGCGGCCGCCGCATCGAGGTCGGCCACGGTGAACGCGAGGCCGTAGAAGTGGGCGGGCCGGTCGTCGTCGGCGGGCGGCTCGTCGGGACCGATCATCTCGATGATCGTCTCGCCGCCCCGGAAGAAGACCTGGCGGAACGCCGGGCCGTACTGGTCGGTGTGGCGCACCCGCCGGACCTCGAGGCCGCGGGACTCGAAGACCGCGATCGACCGGTCGAGCCGGGGCGTCACCACCACGACGTGGTCGAGCACCGTCGCGCCGTTCGCGTGCGTCCCGGGGGTGGTCGTGGGCAACGCACCTGCGTGCGTCACGAGGCCGTCGAGGGGGCCGTCACCGGGGAGGCCGTGCCAGGTCCAGGACCGAAGACGCGAGGCGCCGGTGCGCCCGACCAGGTGCAGGTTGATCCCGCCGACCTGCGCGCGGTCGCCGTCGACGCTGAAGCCCGCGGCGCGCCACGCGTCGGGCTCGTCGGCGATCTCGATGCCGACGACCGCCGGCGCGCTCACGACGTCACCAGGGCGGCGTATTCGTCGAGGACGGGCAGCACCGCCGGGGCGTCGCCACCCGGGATCCGCAGCACCAGCTCGCGGATGCCGAGGTCCTCGTAGTACGCGAGCTTGCCCGGATCGGGCACGGTGCCGAAGGGGACGATCCGCAGCGCGTCGAAGTCGCGTCCGGCCGCGTCGCACGCACGCCGGAGATCCTCGAGCGCGGCGCGCACGCCGGCACCGCCGATCGGGATCCAGCCGTCGGCGTACTCGGCGACGTGGGCGAACAGCCTCGGGCCGGCCGCCCCGCCGATGAGCACCGGCGGTCCCTCCGGCCGCGCCGGCTTCGGCCACGACCACGACGGCTCGATCGTCACGTGCTCACCGTGGAACTCGCCGACGTCGGACGACCACAGGGCGCGCATCGCCAGCACGTGCTCGCGGGCGACCGCGCGGCGGTCGCTCATGGTCACGCCGTGCTGGGTGATCTCGTCCTCGTTCCAACCGAACCCGATGCCGAAGACGAACCGGCCCGCGCTCAAGGTGTCGAGGGTGGCGATCGCCTTGGCCGTGACGATCGGCTCCCGCTGCGCGACGACGCAGATCCCGGTGCCGAGCAGGATCCGGTCCGTGGCCGCGGCGGCCGCGCTCAGGGCGACGAGCGGGTCCAGGGTGCGCTTGTACTCCTCGGCGAGCGTGTCGCCCCCGGTGGGCGGCGGGGTGCGGCGCGTCACCGGGATGTGCGTGTGCTCGGGCAGGTAGAGGGAGTGGAACCCGCGCGCCTCGGCCTCGACGGCCAATGCGACGGGGCCCATCGTCTGGTCGGTCGCGAACATCGTCAGCCCGATCTGCACGGGCGGCACGGTACCGGTGGCGCAGGCACGGGCGCGGGAGCGCCGCCCGCGTCCGGGCTCAGGCGCGCGCCCGGCGACGCGGCGGGCGGGGGATCCAGGCGGGTACCGCTGCGCAGTAGCGCTCGTACGTCGCACCGAAGCGTCGCCGCAGGTGCGGCTCCTCGTAGGCCCGTACGAAGGTGGCGGTCAACGCCCAGGTGATGGCGGCGTCGGCGAGCAGCACCGGACGGCCGAGCACCAGCGCCTGCCCGGTGATCACCGCCACCACCGCGATGTACATGGGATTGCGCACCCATCGGTTCGGGCCGAGGACCACGAGCGTGTCGGGTGGCGCGACCGGCGCGGGCGTGCCGTGCCCTTCGACGACGAAGCGGCGAAACGCGTCGACGAGCACGGCGGAACCCGTCGCGACGAGTACCGCGCCGGCTACCCGCGTCGTCGGGCCCGGCGGAGGCGTGCCGGACCGCCAGCGGGCGATCCACCAGGGGATCACTCCGGCGACGACCGTCGGCGCGACGACGAAGAACGCAACGCTTCCGATGGTCGCGGTCCGGATGCGCACGACGGACAGGATGCCCGAATCAGCCGCGCGATGCGGCGGGGACCGAGCTCCAGTGTCGGAGCAGGTGCGGGACGAGGTCGGCGGGACGCTCGTCGGGCCAGAACAGCTTGGCGCCCGGGATCTCCACGACCTCCGTCGGCGCCGCCGATGTGGTCGCGGAGCCAGTACGCCCACGAGAGCTCGAAGAACTCGTCGCCGGTGCCCCACACGACGAGCGTCGGGACGTCGAGTTCGGCGAGCGCGGGCTCGGCCGCGAGGACGTCGCTCGGTTCCAGCCCGGCGATCAGCCGCTCGAACGCGCGCGCGTGCTCCGGAGTTCCGGCCACCGGCGTGAGGTAGTCGAGCGTGCGCTCCTCGTCGAGCACGTCGATGTCCTCGTAGCCCATCCCGAACACGAGGTCGCGTGCCGCGGTCGGGTCGGCGAGCAGGCCGGCCGCGGTGGGCGCGAGCAGGCCCTGCCGGGCGAGCTCGACCGTCGGCGCGAACACGGCGGGCGGGATGTTGTCGTGGCAGTCGCAGTTCGTGAGCACGAAGCTCCGCAGCCGCTCCGGGTGGCGCGCCGCGAACACCTGCGCGACCGCTCCGCCGGTGTCGTGCGCGACGAGGTCGACCCGGTCGAGCGCGTGGGTGGCGCACAACGCCTCCACGAGGTCGGCGAGACCGCTGATGGTCAGGTCCTGGTCCTCGGTCACGGGGCTGCGACCGTGCCCGGGGAGGTCGATCGCGATGCAACGCCGCTCGTCGGCGAGCGCGTCGAGCGCGCCGGCCCAGAGGTGGGCGTTGGTGCCGACGCCGTGGACGAAGAGCGCGGGATCGCCGCGGCCGACGTCGATGGCGGCGACCGCACCGAGGGGCGTCGGGACGACGGTTCGGTGGGGTTCGAAGCGGGAGAACGACATGGTGGGACACCTTCTTCGGGGTCGGGGGTACGGTGCATCGGAACAAACCGACTGATGGTCTAGTGTTATAGACCGTCAGTCGGTTTGTCAATGCCCCACCGAGGGTGGAGGCGACGGAGTAGAAGAACGGCCGTGGATCGACGGCTCGACCGGGGGCAGGCGACGCGCGAGCAGCTCGTCACGGAGGCGACACGCCTCTTCGCGGCACGCGGCTTCGATGCGACGTCGGTCGAGGCGGTGCTCGAGGCCGCAGGCGTCAGCCGCGGCTCGCTGTACCACCACTTCAAGAGCAAGGAGGCGCTCTTCGAGGCGGTGCTCGACGCGGCCGAGGTGCGCATCGGCGAGGCCACGCTGCTCGCTGCAGCGTCGGCCGGCGACGATCCCGTCGACGTCCTGCGGGCGGGCGCACTCGAGTGGATCCGTCTCGCCGGCGATCCCGTGGTGCAGCGCATCGTGCTCATCGACGCGCCCGCGGTGCTCGGGTGGGAGCGGTGGCGCGAGATCGAGGAGGCGAACGCGCTCGGCAACCTGCGGTTCGCGATGCAGGCGGTCGCCGACGACGGCGGCATCGACGCCGCGCTCGTCGATCCGTTCGCGCACATGCTGCTCGCCGCGATCAACGAGCTCGCGCTCATCGTCGCGCGTGCCGACGACACCGCGGCCGCGCAGCGGCAGGCCGAGGTCGCGGTCGACGAGCTGCTGACCCGCCTCCTGGCGAGGCCGTCGTCGTGAGCGCGGCGTCATGAGCGACGAGCTCCTCGGACTCGCGGCGTGGACGCGCCCCGAGGTGACCCACGTCGGCCGGTTGCCGATGCGCAGCCCGCTCCTTCCCGCTCCGGACGTCGAGACGGCACGGGACGCGACCGCACGGAATCCCTGGGCGCGGTCGCTGGACGGGCGGTGGCGGTTCCGCCTCGTCGACGCACCCGAGCGCGCGCCGAAGGGGTTCATGCGCCCCGACCACGAGGACCGTGACTGGGCCGAGGTCGACGTCCCCGGCCTCTGGACGATGCAGGGCTTCGACCGGCCGATCTACACGAACGTGCAGATGCCGTTCCGGGGGGTGCCGCCCCAGGTGCCCGAGGCCAACCCGACCGGCCTCTATCGCACGGGCTTCAAGGTGCCGAAGGCGTGGAAGGGTCGACGCATCGTGCTGCACGTCGGTGCGGCCGACAGCGTCCTGCACGTGTGGGTCAACGGCCACGCGGTCGGGATCAGCAAGGACTCGCGGCTCGAGGCCGCCTTCGACGTGACCGAGCACGTGCACCGGGGCGAGAACCTGCTCGCGCTGATGGTCGTGCGGTGGTCGGATGCGAGCTACGTCGAGGACCAGGACCAGTGGTGGCACGCCGGCATCGGTCGCAGCGTCTTGCTCACCGCGACCGACGATGTGTGGATCGAGGACGTCCACGCCCGCGGCGACTGGGACGTCGAGGGGGGCGTCGGCGCGCTGCACGTCCGCACGGAGATCGGCTTCGGCCACCGGCCCCGG
>CAVWPR010000004.1:0-340920 GCA_963756815.1 uncultured Acidimicrobiia bacterium | reverse complement strand
CTCGAGGAGGAACCGCACCGCCGGGACCTCGACGCCGGCGAGTCCCGCGGCGCGGACGAGCTCGAACTCCGTCGACCGATCCGTGGAGCCGATCGTGGAGCCCGGGTCCCGCCGCAGCACCAGGCCGTCGACGTGACCGTCGCCCGTGGATGGCGTCGAACGCCCAGGTCTCACGCGACGCGCCGCCCGAGAGTCGGGTGAGACCGTCGATGCCGGTGACGCCGGGGAGGTGGCGCGCGCACGCGGCGGCGACGAGGTCTGCGGTCACGGAGGGCACGGCGCGAAAGCTAGTGGCGGGCCGCGCGACCGCATCGGGTCGGTAGCCTCGTCCCGTGAGCTGGTACGGCGAGCACGTCCTGCCCCGCATCGTCGACGTCGCGTGCGGCGGTCGCCCGCATGGAGCCGATCCGTCGCCCCGCGCTCGAGGGTCTCGAGGGCACGGTCGTGGAGCTCGGGTTCGGCTCGGGACCGAATGTCACGCTCTATCCCGCGGCCGTCGAGCGGGTCCTGGCCGTCGAGCCGTCCGAGGGTGCGCGGTCGCTCGCCCGCAAGCGGATGGCCGGCGTCGCCCACCCGCCGGTGGAGTTCGTCGGGCTCGACGGCGCCCGGCTGCCCGTCGGCGACGCGTCCGGCCGACGCGGTCCTGTCCACCTTCACGCTGTGCACGATCCCCGACATCGACGCCGCGATGGCACGAGATCGTGCGGGTGCTGCGGCCGGGCGGTGCGCTCCACTTCGTCGAGCACGGCCGCAGCGACCGACCCGAAGGTGTACCGCCGCCAGGTCCGGTTCGAGCCGGTCCAGCGCCGGATCGCCGGCGGCTGCCACCTCACCCGGGACCCGGCGGAGCTCGCCGAGGGCGTCGGGCTCAGGGTGGAGGACGTCGCCCGGTTCCAGCTCCAGGGCCCGAAGATCCTCACCACGATGTCGTCCGGGACGGGCCGTCAAGATTCGCGTAGAGATCCCGCCCGGCGCGCAGAATCCGCTCAGGCCGCGGGTCACACTGGTCGATCCCCGTTCCATCGGCCCGCGAATGGAAGACTTGTCCACCTTGTTCCCACGCGCATCCGCCCTTCTCGGCGCCGCGCGGTCCCTCACGCAGGCTCGTCCCGACGGCGAGCTCGCGCGCGTGGCCCCGGACGCCGACTCCGACCTCCTCCTCCAGACGATGGACCGCGACGGCGGTCTCGTGATCGAAGGACTGCTCTCGACCGACGTCGTCGAGCGCATCGAGCGTGAGCTCGCGCCGGCGGTCGCCGAGCGCGGGCCCGGGTTCCGGCCCGGCTTCGACGACACCTTCTACGGATCGAACACGGTGCGGGTGCAGGGGATCGCGGCCAAGAGCCGCACGTTCGTCGACGAGTACCTGTTGCACCCGACGCTGCTCGACATCGCCGACCGGGTGCTGTTGCCGTACTGCGGCGACTACTGGCTGAGCCAGTCCGAGACGATCTACATCGGTCCCGGCAACGAGCGCCAGGCGCTCCACCGCGACGACCTCAACTGGAACCTCGCCGCCCAGCTGCGGGTGCCGCTCCAGATCTCGGTGCTCGTCGCGCTCGGCGACTACGACGCCGAGGTGGGCGCGACCCACGTGATCCCGCGCAGCCACCGGTGGCCGCTCGACAAGCCCTTCGACGGCTCGATGTCCCAACAGGTGGAGCTCGGACACGGCGACGCGCTCGTGTACCTGGGCAGCCTCCTCCACGGCGGCGGCGCGAACGTCACCACCGACCGCTGGCGCAAGGCGCTCTACCTCTCGTACCTCGTGGGCTGGCTCACGCCGGAAGAGGCGGTGCCGCTCGGTGTCGGTGCCGACGTCGCGGCCACACTGCCGCCGCGTGCGCGCCAGCTCCTCGGGTTCGCCGGACTCCCCGAGCGGGCCACCGACGACCCCGCCGAGGCCGCACTCGCGCTCTGGCAGCTCGACGCCGACGACCCCAAGGTCGCCGACGGCACGTTCCGCAACCGCTAGGTCTCAGCGCCACGCGTCCGCGGACGCCAGGCTGTCAGTCCTGCAGCGTCCGGGACTCTGCGACGTCACGCTCGGTGTCGCACTCGGGCGGCGCCGTCAGTCCCGTGTCGAGGCGCTCGAGCGTCGCCCGCTCACACCTGCCGGGCGAACACCAGCTGGAGCTCCAGCGTGCCCGTGTCGGCGACCGTCACGACGTTCGCGGCCGGCGGATCGATGTCGTAGTCAGCGAGCCTGACCGGGAGCGATCCCGTGAGGTCGATGACGTCACCGTTCCAGCGGGCGGTCATCGGGACGGTCACCTTGCGGGCGACCCCGTGCAGGTCCATCTTCCCGACGGCCTTGAAGGCCATCTTCGCGCCCGGCTCCGGGAGCTTCTTCAGCTCGATGGGCTTCGGTCGCGGTGAAGGTCGCCGTGGGGAAGGTGTCGGTCTCCAGACCCTGTGTCTTCATCGCCGCGTCCCGGTTGCCCGCGGCCACCGGCAGCTGGTCGTCCTGGCTCGTGAGCGAGGCCATGTTCACCGTGGCGGTGATCCCGGTGACCTTCGTCCCCTCGACCGTGAAGCGTGCCTCCACCGCACCGGTCCGAGCGACGGCGGTGTTGTGGATGACGCCGAAGTCCTCGGTGATGCGGTACCCGGCGAACACTCCCTCACCGGGTCGGACCGTCCAGGTTCCGTCGAGCCCGGTCGGCCGGCGCGTCGACGACCTTGCGTTCCACCAGCGTTGCCTTGGCCGGGGTGTCGTCCCGGAGGAACACCCACCAGCCCGCCGCCGCGCCGGCCACGATCACCAGAGCCATCGTGAGCAGGCCGACTCGGACGATCCGTCGCCGTGTCATTCTCGACCTCCAGATAGTTGAACGTTCAACAGATCGTACGGCATTTCTACTTGAAGGTTCAACTACCGTGTAGGATCGGCCGGTGACCGAGACCGACGGCACTCGGCTGACTCCCGAGCAGCGCGAGACCTGGGTGACCTACGTCGTGGCCCACAGCGCGGTCCTCGATGCCCTCGACCGCCGGCTGCAGCGGGTCGCAGGTCTGGCGCACAGCCACTTCGCCATCCTGCAGGTCGTGTCGCAGGCCCCGGAGGCGACGGCCCGGATGTCGGACGTGGCCACGGCGCTGCGCTTCTCGCCGAGTCGCCTCAGCCATGCCGTCAGCCGCCTCGTTCGCGACGGCTGGCTCCAGCGACGCCCGGATCCCGACGATGGCCGGGGTCAGCTGGTCGCCTTGACCGACCTGGGTCGGGCCCGCATCGACGAGATCGCTCCCGGCCACATCGCCGCCGTACGGGCCCTGCTGTTCGACCACCTGACGCCTGCGCAGGTCACCCAGCTGAACGAGATCAACCAGGCGCTCCTGCGCGGCAGGCCCGCCTGATCACGCACTCCGGGTCACGAAGACGCGCACACTCATCCGCATCGATCCGATCTCACGGCGCAGGCGCCGTCGCACAGCCCGCCTCGACGTTGTGCCAGGAGTCCGTGCTCCGGCACCGGACATGTGGCTGGGTCGATCGACGGGCGATCAGACGTCGGCTCCGACGGGCTCGCCGTCCACGATCTGGTCGAGGTACTCGGAGAGGCCGTACCCGGTACGGCCGTCCCAGTGCCACTCGGTCATGCCCTCCGAGATGCGCGGTCACGAGCGACTCGCCCTCGGGCGTCGTGCGCCGGTTGCGCAACGGGATGAGGTTCAGCACGCTGCCGGTGATCTCGTACTCGCGGTCGCCCGACGCGGCGGTCACGCGCATCTCCTGGTGGTAGAGGTCCTCGCCCGTCCACTCGGTCTCGATGCTGGCGCGATCGAGGTGGTGGTACTCGCCGTTCTCCAACGCCATGCCGCCGACGCGCTGCGTGCCGTCGTGTGACGTGACGATCGAGACGACGAAGCCGGCGTCCTCGCCGAAGTTGATCGTCAGCCACCGGTACCACCACGGCGCCTGCCAGAAGCGCGGCCCCCACGAGTGGTCACGAAGGCCGTAGCCGTCGACCGCCCACTCCTCGTCCCCGACGCGGATCGAGCCGCGCCCGCCGATGTGCTGCTCGTAGTGACCGCGGGCGAACCCGCCGGAGAGGTCCTCGGTGAGCGGAGTGCCGTCGTCGTTCACCGGCTCGCCGCCGTACATCGGCGCGATGCCGCGGTGGTCGAGCACGACCTCGCACTCGACCCAGGGGTTCTCGGTGAACGCCTTGCGCGGGTTCGCCATCTGCAACGGCTCGTCGAGGATGCAGACCTTCCCGGTGTACGTGGTCTTCAGCGCCTCGAACGGAGTGATGACCTCGAACCGCATCCCGCCGGCGTCGAACGCGTCGTTGTCGGAGATCTCGGGCCGGGCGTACGTGAAGCCGATGCGCCCGTCGGGCAGGTAGATGCACGTCGTCATCTCTGCGTAGCCCTCGTTGGCGCGGTTCCCGAGGCGCAGGAAGCCGCCGACGCGCTCGGCCGGGTCGTAGGTGTTGAAGTACATGCTCTCGTTGAAGTTGCTCGCGCCCTCGAGCGGGTGCATGTACTCGTCCTGGGGGTCCATCCGGATCTTCACGGCATCTCCGCTCCTGGCCATTCGGGCCCGGCCGCTCGGGCCACGTTCGGCGCAGTCGGCGGAGCCCGCCGTCGATGTGGCGCCTCACTCACGCGGCATTCTTGCCTCCGGAGTCCTCCGTGCGCTGTTCTTCTCCGATGGAGATCACCGAGATCGCGACCGGGCTCGAGTTCCCCGAGGGACCGGTGTGGATGCCCGACGGCACCGTGCTGTGCGTGGAGCTCAAGCGCCGCACGGTCGACCGCGTGCACCCCGACGGCCGCATCGAGACGATCGCGACCCCGGGCGGGAGTCCCAACGGGCTCGCGATCGGTCCCGACGGCGCCGGGTACGTCTGCAACAGCGGGGGCTGGGACTTCGTCGACGTCATGGGCATGACGGTCACGAGCACGATCCAGCCCGCCGACTACTCGGGCGGCCGCATCGAGCGCGTCGATCTCGACACCGGCGAGGTCATCGTGCTCTACACCGAGTGCGACGGCCGGCCGCTGATGGGTCCGAACGACCTCGTCTTCGACGCCGACGGTGGGATGTGGTTCACCGACCACGGCAAGATCCGCGAGCGCGACCGTGACGAGGGCGGCGTGTTCTATGCCGCGCCCGACGGCTCGTCGATCCGCGAGGTGATCCACCCGCTCGAGTCGCCGAACGGCATCGGGCTCTCGCCCGACGGCGATCGTCTGTACGTGGCCGAGACGCACACCGGACGCGTCTGGTGGTGGCCGGTCGAGGGTCCGGGGGTCGCGGGTCGCATCGGTCCACTCGCGCACGGCGGCGCGCTGCTCGCCGGACTCCCCGGGATGCAGCTCCTCGACTCGCTCGGCGTCGACAGCGGTGGCTACGTGGTGGTCGGCACCCTCATCAACGGCGGGCTCACGGTGATCGCACCCGACGCCGATGGCGACGGCGTCACCGGCGTCGAGCACGTGGCGATCCCCGACCTCCTCGTGACGAACGTGTGCTTCGGCGGCGACGACCTCTCGACCGCGTTCGCCACGTGCTCGGGCACCGGCAAGCTGGTGTCGATGCCGTGGCCCCGACCCGGTCTCGAGCTCGCGTTCTGACGCCGACGTCGTGATCTGACGGTCCGCGCGAGCGGCGCATAACGTCCGCGGTCCACCCATCGGACGAGGAGCGAGCGACGTGTCGGGACCGCTGTCGGGAGTGAAGGTCGTCGAGATCGCCGGGATCGGGCCGGGCCCGTTCGCCGCGATGATGCTCGCGGACATGGGCGCCGACGTGGTGCGGGTCGACCGCGCGCAGGCCGTCAGCGGCAACTTCGACCGGCCCAACCTCGAGATCCTCAACCGCGGGCGACGCTCGATCGGCGTGGACCTCAAGCACGCCGACGGCGTGGAGACGGTGATGAAGCTCGTCGAGCAGGCCGACGCGCTGATCGAGGGCTTCCGCCCCGGCGTCGCCGACCGCCTCGGGATCGGTCCCGACGCGTGTCTCGCCCGCAACCCCCGGCTCGTGTACGGCCGGATGACCGGCTGGGGCCAGGACGGGCCGTACGCGCAGGCGGCCGGTCACGACATCAACTACATCGCGCTGGCGGGTGCGCTCGGTCACTTCGGCCGCGCCGGCTCGAAGCCGACGCCGCCGATCAACCTCGTCGGCGACTTCGGCGGCGGCGGCATGCTCATGGCGTTCGGCGTCGCGTGCGCGCTCGTGGACGCGGCCCGCAGCGGCGAGGGCCAGGTGATCGACGCGGCCATGGTCGACGGCTCCGCCGTCCTCATGACGATGGTGTGGGGCTTCCGGGCCCTCGGGATCTGGGGCCCGTTCGGCACCAACGTGCTCGACACCGGCGCGCCGTTCTACGACACCTACGAGACGAGCGACGGCAAGTACATCTCGCTCGGGTCGCTCGAGCCGCAGTTCTACGCGGAGCTGATCACGCGGCTCGGACTCACCGACGACGTGGCGCTCGGCGATCAGATGAACCAGACGACCTGGCCCGACCTGCGGGAGCGGTTCACTGCGTTGTTCCTCACCCAGACGCGCGACGAGTGGTGCGAGATCCTCGAACGCACCGACGCCTGCTTCGCGCCGGTCCTCACGATGGACGAGGCGGCCGAGCATCCGCACCTGCAGGCGCGCGGCACGATCGTCGAGGAGCACGGCCTGCTCCAACCGGCCCCGGCCCCGCGCTTCAGCCGCACCCCCGGCGCGATCCAGCGCCCGCCGGCGTGGCCCGGCCAGCACACGGACGAGGTGCTCACCGACTGGGGCTTCGCCGCGGACGACGTCGCGTCGCTCCGCGAGTCCGGCGCGGTCGCCTGACCCGACTCCTCAGCGCACGCGGTCAGTGGCGTCGTCGGCCGCCGGCGTGGCGCGGCGAGCGTCCGGGCGATCGAGCGTGAGGGTGCCGGTCGCCACCGGCGCTGCGGTCGGAGCGCTCGGGAGCAGGTCGCCCGACACCGCCAGGTCCGTCACCGACGTGACGACGTCACCGGCAGGGGCCGGAGCGGGCGGGGCGGTGGTCGCGGCCCGCGCCGTTGCGGGGACGCGACTCGTCGTCGGTCGTGGCTTCGCCGCCGCGAGGGCGCGGATCCCGGTGAGGAACACGACGAGCGTCGAGATCACGACCACCATCCACTGCGCCACCGGGTTGCCCGAATCGGTGCCCGCGGTGAACAGGTGGACCGACGCGACGACGTAGAGCGGGAACGACAGGAAGTGGATGCGGCGCCACCACGAGCGCGGTACGCGGCGACCCAGCAGTGAGCTGACCTCGACCGCGAGCAGGAGGTAGAGCGCGACGATCCCGAACGCGATCGGGATCGGGTGCCAGCGGCTCGCCATCGGGAGGAGCAGGTCCGACCAACCCCAGCTCGTGTAGGTGTCGAGCGGCAGCACGGCGATGTGCACGCCGACGAAGACGACGGCGAGCCCGCCGAGATGACGGTGCAGGTCGAGCACCCACGCGGGCGGCGTCGTGCGCCCGAGGGTCTTGTTGGTGATGAAGAGGCCCCAGAGCACGGACGCGGCGAGCAGTGCCCAGCCGACGAAGCCCGTCGCGCGCGAGACGTACCACCAGGTCTTCGGATCGAGGTGCACGGCTCAGCTGCCGCCGGTGGTCGGCGGCGGGGGTGGGGGTGACGTGGGCGGCGGCGTCGTCGCCTGGGTCGGCGGAGGTGACGTGGGCGCCGGCGGTCCGGGCGCCGCAGGCGCGGCCGGTGCGGCCGTCGGCGCCGCTGGTGACGCGGCCGCCGTCGTCGCCGCGCTCGGCGCGGGCGTGGCGGCACCGGAGCCGAAGGTCGTCGCCGCCGCCGGCGTGCCCGTCCCGTCGGTCGGGGCCGGCGGAGCACCTGCGGCCGGTGTGCCGAACGGCGTCGCCGAGGTGGCCGCGGCGGTGGTCGGTGTGGTCGACCCGCTCGGGTTGGTCCCGACCGCGACCGCGCGGGTCGTCGGCACGCCGGTGCTCGCGGGCGCGCCGGTGGCGAGCACGGCGACGATCACGAACGCCGCGCTCGCGCTCAGCCCGGTCACGACCAGACGGCTCGCCGCCGCCGGCCGGGGACGGCGAGCCATCAGTCGTCCCCGCCGTGGCAGTACGCCTCGCGCGCGTGCTTGACGGACTCGCTCAGACCGTCGTCGCTGCCGCGGCAGTCGAACGGCGGTGCGGTGGTGGGGGACGTCGGCGGGGCCACCGTCGGTGTGGCATTCGGACGCGTGGTCGGGCTGGGATCGTCGCCGCCACGGGGAGCGGACGGAGCCGGCCCGCCCTGATCGTCGCCGGCGTCGTTCGTGACGGTCGGGTCCGGGGTCCCGACCGGCGGGGCCGGCGCGCCGGCCGGCGTCGTGCCGTCGCCGGCGCGGGCGGCGAGCGCGAGCAGGGCCACGGCCTGCGGGTCGAAGGCCGGGAGGGTCGTGGGACCGGAGGCGGGCGGCGCCTCGGACCGCGGTGCGACGACGCGGACCGCGGCGTCGGTGCCGACCGATCCGGCCGGGCCGGTGAGCGTCGTGGCCAGGGCGACGGCGCCGGTGGCGAGGGTGGCCGCGAGGGCGACGGACGCGGTGACAGCGGTACGGGTGGGCATGACGGCGCCTCACGTGACGGGTTCGTGGACTCTCCGGGTATCGGCAGGGCGGCGCGCGGCGCTGAACCAACGAAACGCAAAATTCGGCCCAAGTCGGCCGCGGGTGGGTCAGCCGACGTCGGGCGGGAGGACCGCGCGGACGGCGGCGACCCGGCGGGCGGCCTCGGTCGCGTCGGGCGCGGTGACCGTGACGTGCCCGACCTTGCGGCCGGGCCGGACCGACTTGCCGTACCGATGGAGGTGCGCGCCCGGGATCGCGAGGATCGCCACCGGGTCCGGGAGCGCGCCGATGCAGTTGATCATCACGCTCGGGGTGGGCGCGTCGGTCGGACCGAGCGGCCAGCCCAGGACCGCGCGGACGTGGTTCTCGAACTGGCTCGTGGTCGAGCCCTCGATGGTCCAGTGACCGGAGTTGTGGACGCGCGGTGCCATCTCGTTCGCGAGCAGGCGGTCACCGACCTGGAAGAGCTCGAGCGTCAGCACGCCGACGTAGTCGAAGTGCTCGAGGACCGCGCGGACCTGCGCGTCGGCGGTGGCCTGCAGGTCGGGATCGACCACTGCCGGCGCGTCGCTGGTGCGCAGGATGCCGTCACGGTGCTCGTTCTCGACGAGCGGCCACGTGCGGACGCTGCCGTCGGTCCCCCGCACCGCGATGATCGACAGCTCGCGGTCGAACGCGATGCGGCGCTCGAGGACGAGGGCGCCGCCACCGGCGAGTTCGGCGAACGCGTCGGGCGCGTCACCCGGCTCGTCCACGCGCGCTTGACCCTTGCCGTCGTAGCCGCCGCGCCGGGTCTTCAGGATCGCCGGGGTCCCCACCTCGGCGACCGCGGCGACGAGCTCGGTGGGATCGGCGACCGGCGCGAAGTCGGCCACGGGGATCCCCAGTGATCGGAAGGTGGTCTTCTCCTCGACCCGGTCCTGGGACACCTCCAGCGCGTCGACGGACGGGCGCACGACGCAGCCGTCGGCAGCGAGCGTCCGGAGCGGCCCGGCCGGGACGCCCTCCCACTCGTACGTGACGACGTCCGCGCCTTCGACGGTGGTGCGCAGCGCGTCGAGGTCGTCGAGCGCGCCCACGGTGAGGGCGCTGACCGCGTCGGCGGGCGCGCCCGCGACGGGATCCAGGCTCCGGACCCTCACGCCGAGCGGCACCGCGGCGAGCGCCAGCATCTGGCCGAGCTGGCCGCCACCGAGGATCGCGAGGACCGGTGCGTCGCTCACGCGGGGACGAGTTGCAGGGTCGGCCGCATCTCGTAGCCGTCGAGGTGGGCGACGATGCGACTCCAGAACCCGTCGCGGTCGCGCTGGTACCGGACGACGTGGCGGTTGTACTGCGTCGAGCAGGTCCTTCTGCGGCTGCGTCTTGGTGAACGCGGTGAACGCGGCGGTGAGCGCCGGGTTCTGCAGGAGACGCGGCGTGTGGACGAGCGTGTCGGCCCGGGCCGCGAGCCCTTCGAGATCGTTGGCGGTCGTGACCTGCTCCTCGACGTCGGTGCCGGTGCTGGCGATGCCCCAGTCCTCGAGGCGCTTGCCGAGAGCCACGACGACCTGACGGTCGCCGACGCCCGCGGAGTCGAGCGCCGTCTTCACTCCCGCCAGCGCCTGGTAACGCGCGTCGAGGGGAGTCACGAGCGGCTTCCACGTGCGGTCCACGTCGTCGGCGTTCTCCCGGAGCCCGGGGCGGACGATCACGACCAGGACCACGAGCCCGGCCACCACGAGCACGATGAGGGCGACGACGAGGCGACGGACGCGATCCATGGGCACGTCAACGTTAGGGGAGCGGGCCCCGAGCAGACGCGGACCGTCCCACACGGGCCGGATGGGGTCGAACCGGAATCCGGGGCCGAGGGCGCCGGGCGAACGGTCACAGGGGCCCGGTAGCGTGCGGCGATGGCTCACACGCGAGCCGTGGTCGTGGCGATCGTCATCGCCGCCGCCTCGCTCGCGGGGTGGTGGGCGGGTCGCCAGGACCCCGGCGCCACCGCCGACACCACGGTGCCCGGCCCGTCCCGCTTCGCCGCGGTGGTCACCGCGCCGGTCGACGGCGACACCGTGCACGTCCGGACCGCGCGCGGGAACGAGACCGTGCGCTTCCTCGGAGTGAACACCCCCGAGACCCACCACCCCACGAAGGGTGTCGAGTGCTTCGGGCCCGAGGCGGCGGCGTTCACCGACCGGGAGCTCACCGGCCGCCGGATCGAGTTGGAGCTCGACGTCGAGCACCGCGACACCTACGGCCGGTTGCTCGCGTACGTGATCGTCGACGGCCGCCGGTTCAACGACGTGCTGCTCGAACGCGGGTACGCGCGTCTGCTGGTGATCCCGCCGAACGGGGTGCACGGCCGGACGATGCTCGCCGAGGAGCTGGCGGCGCGGCGGGCCCGGCGGGGCCTGTGGGGCGCCTGCGACTGATCGCGCGACCGTCCGGCGCGGCGTCAGGCGAGCGAGGCGACGATGTCGGCGGTGACCGAGGGCGGGCACTCGGGGTGGAGGAACACCATCCGGAACACCGACTCACCGTGGTGGGTCGTGGGCAGGACGAACGCGCGCTGGTCGCGCAGCATCATCTCGGACCACGCTTGGTTCTGCTCGGCATCCCACCCGAGGCGGCGGAACACCACCACGCTGAGCTCGGGCTCGA
Organism: uncultured Acidimicrobiia bacterium; assembly: GCA_963756815.1. Taxonomy (GTDB): domain Bacteria; phylum Actinomycetota; class Acidimicrobiia; order IMCC26256; family JAENVU01; genus JAENVU01. The sequence goes on along the minus strand of CAVWPR010000004.1, from coordinate 329,708 downwards.
GCACGAGCTCGAGATGGGGCGCAGCGTCGATCTGGGCGGCGGCGTCCTTCGCGATCGTGAGCGTGGCCTCGATGGCGTCGCGGTAGGCGTCGGTGCCGTGCACCGCGAGGGAGAACCAGAACGGCAGCCCGCGGACGCGACGCGTGAGGTGGTACGCGTAGTCGGCGGGGTCCCACGCCTCGTTGGCGCGGATCGGATCGAGGTACGGGGCGTGCTGCGCGTGGGCGCGGCGGGCGGCCGCCGGATCGCGGTAGAGGAGCGCCGCGCAGTCGAACGGCGCGAAGAGCCACTTGTGCGGATCGACCACGAACGAGTCGACGCGGTCGATGCCGCGGAAGTGGTCACGCACGCTCGGCGCCGCGAGGCCCGCGAGCCCGTAGGCGCCGTCGACGTGGACCCAGAGGTCGCGCTCGTGCGCGATGTCGGCGACGCCGCTGAGATCGTCGATCGCGCCGGTGTTCGTGGTGCCGGCGGTCGCGACCACCGCGCAGACGGCATCCGCGTCGGGATCGGCGTCGAGGGCGGCGCGGAGCGCGTCGCCCGTGAGTCGGTCGTCGGAACCGGTGCGCACCACGAGCGGGTCCACGTCCATGATCCGCAGCGTGTTCACGAGCGATGAGTGCGCCTGGTCGGCGAGCGCGACCCGCCAGCGGGTCGGGCGCTCGCGTCGCTCGGCCGCAGCCGAGCGCGCCGCGACCAACGCGGACAGGTTGCCGGCGGAGCCACCGGAGACGAAGCACCCACCGGCCGCGTGCGGGAACCCGGCGAGGTCGGCCAGCCACCGCAGCGCCTGGTTCTCCGCGTAGATCGCGCCGGCAGCCTCCAGCCAGTCGGAGCCGCAGATCGCCGACGCCGAGATCACGATGTCGAAGAGCTGGCTCGCCTTCGTGGGCGCGCCCGGGATGAACGAGAGGAAGGCGGGGCTGTCCGTGGAGATGCACGCCGGCGCGAGCGCGTCCCGGAACCAACCGAGCACCGTCTTCGGGTCGTGGCCCGCTCCGTCGATCGTCTGGCCGACCGCCTCGTGGAGCTCGGACAGCGAACGCGGCGCGTCGAGCGGGACCGGATCCATCCGCAGCCGTTCGATCGCGTAGTCGAAGCAGATCTGCGCGATCTGTTCCGTGGCGTCGTCGAAATGGTGCACGGCGGGCGACGGTAGTCCCGGCCGGAGCACACCCGGTGGCGCCGCGGCGGTGAACGATGTTCGACTCAGGCGGTCGGTGACGCGGCGTGGCGGCCGACGATCTCCAGGACGGCGGCTCCGTAGCGCTCGAGCTTGGTGGGTCCGATGCCGGCGACCGCGAGCAGCTCGTCGGTGCTGCCGGGCCGCGTGCGCGCGACGGATCGCAGGACCTTGTTGTCGAACACCACGAACGCGGGCACGCCGGCGGCGCGTGCGACGTCGAGCCGCCACGCGACCAACGCGTCGAAGATCCGGCGATCGTCGGGCGTGAGCTCCGCGTCGGCCGCGGCCGCGAGCCGGGCCTTGGCGGCGCGGGCTCCACGTTGGTTCGTGGCGCGTCCGGTCTCCTCGGGTGGCTCGCCCCGCACGGCGCGCTCGAGCTCCACGAGGTACGGGCTCGGGGTGCGGGTGCTGGCGCGCGCACCGCCGCGATCGCGTTCACTCGCCCACGACACGTGCAGCACCCGCTCCGCGCGGCTCAGACCCACGTAGAGCAGGCGGCGTTCCTCGTCGAGCGCCTCCGCGTCGCCCTGCGCGTGCGAGATCGGCACGAGTCCGCGTTCGAGCCCGGTCACGAAGACCGTGTCCCACTCCAGACCCTTCGCGCGGTGGAACGTGAGCAGCTCGACCGCGTCGTCGGCGACGCCGCCGTCGTCCTGGCCGCGGAGCGCGGCGCGGAGGAACTCGAGGAACTCGGCGACGGTCCCGCGCCCGTTCGCGACCGCGAGGTACTCGTGGCCGAGGCCGACGATCGCCTCGCGGTGCGCGCGCTCGTCGTCGTTGGCTTCCGTGGCCTCGGCGACGAGGTCGGTGAGGTGCTCGGCGAAGTCGCGCCCGGGCGCCGCACCCGCGTTCTTCTGCAGCTCGGCGAGCGCGGCGCGCACCTCGGGCCGGTCCATGAACGCCCGGTCACCACGCACGCGGAACGGGATGGCGGCCCGGCGCAGCGCCTCCTCGAACGGCGCCGACTGCGCGTTGACGCGGTAGAGGACCGCGAGGTCCGACCAGCGTCGACCTTCGTGGGCGTCGCGCAGGCGTTGGGCGACGCCGCGGGCCTCCGCCTCACCGGTCGCGTAGTTCGTGACGGTGGGTGCCGGCCCGGGCGGCCGCCCGCTCGCACCTCGGCCCGCTCGCGCGGTGGGAGCACGGCGCGTGCCGTGTGCACGATCTCGGGTGTCGAGCGGTAGTTCACCTCGAGCCGCACGATGGTCCCACCCGCGAAGTGCTCGGGGAACGCGGTGAGGTACGTGGGGTCGGCGCCGGCGAACGAGTAGATCGCCTGATCGGGATCGCCCACCACGCACAGCGCGTCGCGCTCCGTGAGCCACGCGCGCAGCAGCCGCAGCTGGGCACGGCTCACGTCCTGGAACTCGTCCACGAACAGGTGACGGAACCGCCACCGCTGCGTCGCCGCGAACTCGGTGTCGGTCTCGAGCGCGTGGGCGGTGAGCCGGATGAGGTCGTCGAAGTCGATGACGCCCCGCCGTCGCTTCTCGTCCTGGTACCGGCGGTACACGTCGGCCACCCGGTCCAGCGCGAGCTTCGGCGTGCGCCCGGCCCGCGCCGCGGCCTCGGCGTACGCGGCCGGGCCGGCGAGCCGAGCCTGCGCCCACTCGATCTCGCCGGCCACCTCGAGGATCGCGACCTGCGACTCCGCCCCCCGCTTCGCGCCCACGAGGGGTGCGAGCACGCGCGCCTTGCGGTCCAGGAGCTCGGGCATGCGGGTGCCGCGGTGCTCGTGCAGCGCGCGGAGCTGGGCGAGGGCCACTGCGTGGAACGTGCCGGCGGTCGGGTCGTCGCGGATCCCGAGTCGCCGCAGTCGGGTGCGCAGCTCGCCGGCGGCCTTGCGCGTGAACGTGAGCGCGAGCGTGTGCGAGGGCTCGATTGCCTCCGTCGCCGCTTGCCACGCGATGCGCCGTGTGAGGACCCGGGTCTTGCCCGACCCGGCCGGGGCCAGGATCGCGAGCGGCTGGGCCGCCTCGGTGACGGCGCGGCGCTGCGAGTCGTCGAGGTCGGCGAGCAGGGCGTCGGGATCCACCGGACGGAACGCTACCGAAGCCCTGTGACCTGCCTTGTCGGCTCGTCCGCTCGGATGCTCTCGAGTCGGGGTGGTCCGGGACGCTCCCGAGCTGCTCGCCTCCGCTGCGCTCCGGCTCGGGGTGGGCCGGGACGCTCCCGAGCCGAGAATCAGAAGTGGGGGCCGAAGGTGGTGCAGAGACCGGCGGCCTCGATCACGAGGAGTGACGCGACGAACGTGAGGATCACGCTGCGTCGCCAGCCGACCAGGCGGGCACCGCCGGCCATGGGGGCGGGCATGTACCAGGCGGGGAGATCGCCGTCGGTGTCACGGCCGATCGCCTGGTCGAACGGCACGGCGCCGTCGAGGCACGGATCCGGATCGGCGGCGATCGCCTCGGCCGCGAGCTCGTCGTCGGAGATGTCCGCCGGCTCCGTGTCCACGTGGTCGGTGGCATGGTGACTCCCTTCGCGAGCTCGGATCGGCCGATGCGTGGCCGGTCGCCGCGGTGACGCTACCGGCGCCCGCCGGGACGCCGGACGCGCCCGGTGGTCGACCTCGCCGGGATCGGCGGGCCGTAGGCTCGGCGCATGCCGCCGTACCCACCGAAGCTGATCAACGAGGGCGAGACGCTGGTCCTCGACCTCAAGCCGCACTGGTGGTTCTTCTGGAAGCACATCGTCGCGGGTGCGATCGTGCTGATCGTCTTGATCCTCTACGTCGGCCCGGCCGGGAGCCCCAGCTGGGGCAAGTGGCCGATCGCGATCGGCATCCTCGTGTACGCCGGGTTCGTCGTCGTGAAGTACTTCACGTGGAGCTACACGCACTTCGTGCTGACCGACCGTCGGGTGATCTCGCGCTCCGGAATCGTCTCGAAGCGTGGGACGGAGATCCCGCTCGAACGCATCAACAACATCGACTTCCACCAGCGGATCTGGGAGCGGGTGATCGGCGCCGGCGACCTCGACATCGAGTCGGCCGGCAAGGACGGTCAGAGCCACTTCGAGAACGTGCGGCACCCGGACATGGTCCAGCAGGAGATCTACCGCCAGATGGAGGTGAACGCGCGTCGTCAGGCCAGCTGGCACGCGGACGCGTCCCTCGATCGGGCCGCGGCCGCACCCGCAGCGGCGGTCCCGGTCGCCACGCCCGACGTCGCCGACCAGATCGCCAAGCTCATGACGTTGCGGGACCAGGGCGCGATCACCACCGAGGAGTTCGAGGCGAAGAAGGCCGAGCTGCTCGACCGGATGTAGCGGCACGCCCATGACGCCCAGCGGCCCGGCGCCACGCGTCGTCTCGCTCGTCCCGTCGGCCACCGAGACGCTCCGGGCGCTCGGCGTCGACCCGGTCGCGTGCACGCGCTTCTGCGAGCAGCCCGACCTGCCGGCGGTCGGCGGCACGAAGGATCCCGACGTCGCCGCGATCGTGGCGCTCGCGCCCGATCTCGTCGTGGTCAACGACGAGGAGAACCGACGCGAGGACGCCGACGCCCTCGCCGCGGCCGGCCTCGCGCTCCACTCGATGTCGCCCCGCGCCGTCGGCGAGGTCGCCGCGGCCGTGACCGCGCTCGCGCGGGCCATCGGTCGCCCGGCCCCCGACGTCGACCCGCTGCCCCCGCCCGGCTCGCTGCGGGGGACCGCCGTGGGATTCGTGTGGCGCCGACCGTGGATGACCCAGCGGGCCGACACCTACGGCGCGTCGGTCCTCGCGCACCTCGGCTGGACGAACCCGTTCGGCGACGCGCCCGATCGCTATCCCGAGACCGATCTCGACGAAGTGCGGGCGCTCGCGCCGGATCTGGTGGTGTTGCCGAGCGAGCCGTATCCGTTCCGTGACCGCCATCGCGCCGAGGTCGCGGCGCGCGTCCCCGGCGCGCGGGTCGTGACTCGTCGACGGACGCGACCTGTTCTGGTGGGGCATCCGCACGCCGGGTGCGCTCGCGCGGCTCGCCGCGGTGCTCGCGCCCGGGTCTCCCCACAATTGATGACGTTCCGGGCACGGAGCGGCGCGCCACACTGCCGGACCCCACGGACGGGGCGGCCCGGCGAGACCTTGCCGGGACGACGCAACATCCACCACACTGACAACATCAGCAACACACACGACAGGCTGGGCAGGCCGACACGGTGCCCCGCCGGGCGCCGACCGACCACTGGGGGCGCCCGATGAGCCGAGTTGGACCTCGTCCGGGAGGAGCTGCGCGACCTCGCCGGCCGCGTGATCGACGACGCCGGCTACCCGGAGGAGCCGTTCGGTCTCTACACGTTCCTGCCCGGTGACCCGGAGGCGGCGCTGGCCCGCTGGGTCGAGCAGTCGGTCTTCGACGAGTTCTTCGGCAACAGCGCCGAGCTGCTCGACGAGGAGTACGGGCGCTACGAGCCGGCGTCGTTCTTCATGTGCGTGCTCGACCACCGGCGTCGGGTCCCGGCCGGTGCACGGCGCGCGTCACGATGGCCTCCGACCTCGGGTCTCAAGACGCTCGCACGACATCGAGTCGGTGTGGGGCCAGCGGCCCGACGACGTGCTCGCGCGCACCGGACGGACGTGGGACCTCGACCGCGTCTGGGACGTCGGTGACGATGGCGATCGCACCCGACTACCGCGGCAAGTCGACCGACGGGTTGCTGTCGCTCGCGATGAACAGCCTCGGGCTCCGGTCGCTCACGCGGTGGGGGTCAGGACTACGTCTGCGTGCTCGATCTCGAGGTGCTGGCGCTGTTCAACGCCGCCTTGCACGACGCGTTCATCCCGTTCCCGGGCCTCGAGCCGATGCGGTACCTCGACTCACCGCTGAGCGTGCCCGCTCTCGACTCGACCGTCGACCGGACCTCGAGCGGCGACTCGCGCGCCACGGATCCGATCATGCACGGGATCATGTTCGAGGGCGTGGGTCTCGAGGCCGCGGTGCGCGAGATGCCGTGGGTCCCGGTGCTGCAGCGTGCCGGACGGGACCCGCAGCCCGCCGGGCTCAGGCGCTGAACGCGTCACGGACCGGCCGCAGCCGCGCCCGGGCCCGCGCCGCGAGGCGGGTGATCGTCTCCGGGATCAGCTCCGCCGGTTGCGGACGTGAGTAGAGGAAGCCCTGTGCGAGCCCGCAGCCGAGCTCGAGCAGCCGCTCGGCCTGGGTCTCGCTCTCCACGCCCTCGGCGATGGTGGCGATGCCGAGCGCATCGGCCATGGCCACGATCGCAGCGACGAGGGTCGCGTCCGCAGAATCGGGACCGTCGACGTTCATGACGAAGGCACGGTCGATCTTGACGATGTCGACGGGGAAGCCGCGCAGGTAGGCGAGCGACGAGTACCCGGTGCCGAAGTCGTCGATGGCCAGGTCGACGCCGAGCGTCTTCAGCCGGCCGAGCACCTCCGGCGCACCCGTCGGGTCCTCCATCAGCGTGCTCTCGGTCAGCTCGAGCGTCAGCGCGCCACGTGGGAGGCCGGACTCGAACAGGGCGCGCTGCACGCGGCCGACGATGCCGTGGTTGCGCAGCTGCCGGGCCGAGACGTTGACCGCGATCGCTCATGCGGTCGCCGTTCGGGCAGCTCGTGGCGCCACTCCTGCATCTGGCGGCACGCCTCGCCCAGCGCCCACGCACCGATGTCGATGATCAGGCCGGTCTCCTCGGCGACCGGGATGAACGTGAGCGGCGAGACGAGACCCCACGCGGGGTGGTTCCAGCGGATGAGCGCCTCGAACCCGGTGACCCGGCCCGACGCGATGTCCATGACCGGCTGGTAGTGCAGCACGAGCTCGTCGCGTTCGAGCGCGTGGTGCAGGTCGCGTTCGAGGTCGAGGCGCTTCGAGACGCGGTCGCGCATCGACGCGTCGAACGACGCCACCGCGTCGCGGCCCGACTCCTTCGCGCTGTACATCGCGATGTCGGCGTCGCGGATCATCGACTCGGCGTCGGTGTGTGCGTCGCTGCCGTCGCTGACGGCGACCCCCACGCTCACCGTGCACGTCAGCTCCGCGCCGCGCACGTCGAACGGGGCGGCGAACAGCCGGCGGGTGCGCTGCCCGAGCTCGAGCGCCTCGGCGTCGGATCCGATCCCGGACGCGACGACCACGAACTCGTCGCCGCCGATCCGGGCCACGAGGTCCGATCGGACGGATGCTGGCGCGCAGGCGCTGCGCGACGGACACGAGGAACGCGTCGCCCTGGGTGTGCCCGTAGCTGTCGTTCACGAGCTTGAACCGGTCGACGTCGAGGAACATCAGCGCCACCCGCTGTCGCGGCTGCTCGCGTGCCTGCACGGCCTGACCGACGTATTCCTGCACGTAGGCGCGGTTGGGCAGACCCGTCAGCAGGTCGTGCGTGGCCTGGTGGACCAGGCGGGCCTCGGACCGCGCGTGGGCCGCGCACGGCGCGGAAGAGGCGCGTGATCGCGGCGGCGGTGAGCGAGAGCACGATGACCGTCATCGCGATCGCGGTCGCCGACGGGCGCGTCGACGCGGGCGACGGTGATGATCCCCGGCACTGCGAGCGCGACGGCCACGACCACGAGCCGACCGATCGTGGGCGTCGACTCCTCGGCGGGCACCGGTTTGGTCACCTCCCGCATCGACGGGTGGAGCACCGCCATGATGAGGAAGAGGTACCCGAAGCCGTAGGGGATGTCGACGAGCGTCGACGGCACGCGCGAGCGCGTGCGTCTCCACGAAGATGTAGATGATGTCGCCGACGAGCACCGCACAGCATGGACGCCGAGCAGGAACTTGTTGGCGAGCACGATCGCCGGGAGCCGCGCTGAACGCGATGCTCGGCCGCGATCGCGACCAGCAGGACCGACAGCGTCGGGTACGTGGCGAGGATCAGGCGCACCGACAGTGGCGAGTGCTTGAGCTGCGACGGGTTGAGGAAGAACAGCCAGCCGAGCGCCATCGCGGCGAGCGCGGCGACCGCGGCGTCGAGCAGCGTGTCGATCTCGCTGTCGCGTCCACGTTGGCGGGCGTGGACGATGCCGAAGAACGCCGCTGGCCGCGAGGAAGTACCCGGGGATGGTGATGAGGTCCGGCACGATCGACCGTGCGGAGGTGATCACGCCGAGCGTGCCCATCGCGGACCCGTGCGATCGCCGCCGAAGAAGAACAGGGCCATGCCAGCGGCGAGCGACGTACCACGGCCACGGCGAGTCCGGCCGGTTGACGACGGACGCCGACGACGATCGCGATGACCGAGCCGATGCTGAGCAACGGGAAGGTGAGCGCCTCGAGCGGACCGAGCCAGCCCGATCGCGTGCGCGAACAGCCACACGAGCGCCGCCGCCGAACACCCACCACGTGGCGCGGGTCATGCGGCGGTCGGAGCGGGTGGCGGGCGCTTCGGTCATCCTCGCTTCCCCTCGCCGGTGCCCTGGGATCCGGTCGGACCCCTCGACGATTGCATCGGCGGTGCGAAATCCGGCCTTGAGCCGGGAATTCCGGTCCCGGATCGCGGCCGGTGGCCCGTCAGTCGACGATGCCGGCCCCACCGTGGGGGTGACGTGGAATCCGGTGGCCGTCCGGCCGGTGCGGCCGCCGTAGGCCGCGAGGGTGCCCGCCAGGCAGCCCGCGGCCGTCTCGGCGCTCGCGAGGCCCACGACGCAGCCGCCGAAGCCGGCGCCGGTCAGCCGGGCACCGAGCGCCCCGTGCTCGACGAACGTGGCCACCAGGAGGTCGAGCTCGGGCGCGAGACCCGGAAGTCGTCCCGGAGGCTGGCGTGGCCGGCGAGGAGGATCCGGCCGACCCGGTCCAGGTCCCCGGCGCGCAGGGCCGCTGCCGCCTCGAGCACCCGGGCGTTCTCGGACACCACGTGCCGGGCGATCGGATCGTCGGCGACCTCCGCTGCGGTGGCGTCCCGGAGCGCCGGGACGCCGATCCGGGCCGCGGCGGTCTCGCAGGCGGCACGGCGGGCGGCGTACTCGCTGTCGGCGAGCTCGCGCTCGATGCCCGAGTGGACCACGAGGATCGCGAGCTCGGGCGGGATCGGCACGGGCTCGACGGTGAGGGCACGGCAGTCGAGCAGCAGCGCGTGACCGGCGCGCCCGTGGAGCGATGCCATCTGGTCGAGCAGGCCGCCGGGCACGCCGGTGGCCGCGACCTCGGCCGCGAGGGCGAGGCGCGCCAGCAGCTCGCGGTCGGACCGCTCCGGCGCGTCGACCGGGAGCAGCGCGAGCACGAGGGCCACCGACAGGGCGGTCGACGACGACAGGCCGGCCCCGGCGGGCACGGTCGAGTGGATGGCGAGATCCACGCCCCCGATGTGGTGGCCGCGGGCGCGCACCACCTGCACCGCGCCGGCGACGAACCTTCCCCATCGGGGTTGGCCGTCGGCGCGGGTGCCGTCGTCCGACACCTCGACGACGCCGGGGAGCTCCGCCGAGCGCGCCCGGACCGTCCTCAGATCGGTCGAGGTGACGCGGATCCGGCATTCCCGGTCGATGGCGACGGGCAGGCACCAACCGTCGGAGTAGTCGGTGTGCTCGCCGATGAGGTTCACCCGGCCCGGCGCCCGCACCTCCACGGGCCGCACTCTACGGATGCCTTCATTCCGGCGGGGTCACGGACGATACTGACGCCATGAGTCGGTTCCAACGCTCCCTCGCCCTCGGACGCGCCAGCTGGTCGGTGCTGAAGTCCGACCGCTCCCTCGCCCTGTACCCGATCGTCTCCGGCCTGGCCTCCATCGGCATCCTGATCGTGCTCGGCCTGCTCGGCTGGGTGACGAAGGGCAGCGAGGTCAACGCCGCGGGTCACACGGAGTACACGGCGAGCGTCGCCACGTTCGTGATCCTCGTCGTCGGGTACGTGGCGCTGGCGTTCGTGCAGACCTACTTCCTCGCCGGCCTCGTGGCGTCGTCGGACGACGTCCTCAACGGTCGGTCGACCAGCCTGAAGCAGGGCATGGCGGTCGCGTCGGCGCGTGCCGGTCGGATCCTGCCCTGGGCGATCGTGCAGGCGACGGTCAGCGCGGTCATCCAGGCGATCGAGGAGCGCTTCGGCATCGTCGGCACCATCGTCGCGAGCCTGGTCGGCGCGGCGTGGAGCGTCGTCACCTTCCTCACCGTGCCGATCATCGTCTTCGAGGACGTCGGCCCGGTGAACGCCCTCAAGCGCTCGGGCTCGCTGCTCAAGCAGACGTGGGGCGAGAACATCATCGGCCAGGGTGGCCTCGGCCTCCTGATGCTGCTGCCGATGCTCCTCGCCTTCGGGATCGGCGCGCTCGGCGTGGTGAGCGGCACTGCGGTCGTCGCGGTCCCGTTGATCGCGGTGGCCGTCGTCATCCTGCTGGTCGCGACCGTGGTCGTGAACGCGCTGTCCGGCATCTACCGCACCGCGCTCTACCGCTACGCGGTCGACGGGCAGGTCCCGTCCGCATTCGCCGGGGCCGACCTCGAGCACTCCTTCGGCCCGCGCAAGCGCAACCGCTCCTCGGCCTTCTGAGCCCGCCGCGCGTCAGGTATCGCGGAGCATCTGCGCCGCGGTCTCCGGCGCGACGGGGTTGAAGAGCATCGCCGCGCCCACCTCGGCCGACGCGACGTAACGCAGCACGCCGGGCGCGCGGTGCACGGGCGCGAAGTGCACGTGCAGGTGCACGCCCGGGTGGATCCACATGAGGTAGGGCAGCGGCGCGTCGTGCAGGCGGTCGTACCGGCCGACGACGTCGACGAGGGCCGCGGCCAGGCCGTCGCGACCGGCGGCGTCGAGATGGGCGAGGTCGGGCACGTGGGTGCGCGGCGCCAGCAGGGTCGCGAAGGGGTGGCCGGCGGCGAAGGGCACGTGGGCCGTCCAGTCGCCGCCGTCGTGCACCAGCCGCGCCCCTTCCGCGACCTCGGCCGGCACGACGCGGCACAGCGGGCAGCCCTCGGCCGCGGCGACCGCCGCCTCACGGGCGGGGAGTGGCGGGACGTCCGGGAACCCGTAGATCTGCCCGTGCGGGTGCGAGATCGTGGCGCCCACCTCGGCGCCCCGGTTCTCGAACACGAGGACGTAGGCCACCTCCGGCCGGTCGAGCAGCGCGTCCGTGCGCGCGGCCCAGAGGTCGACGACGGCCCGCACGCCCGCGACACCGAGCGTCGCGAGCGAGCCGTCGTGCTCGGGCGTGTACAGCACGACCTCGGCCGCGCCGCGCGCCGGTCGCGTCGCGAAGGGCCCTTCGGCCGGGTCGTGGTCGAGGTCGATCGCGGCGCCGGGCGCGAGCGGCGGCCAACGGTTCTCGAACGCGCGCACCGTGTACGCGCCGGGCGACTCCAGCCCACCGACGCAGAACGGGCACGCCGTCGCCGGCTGGTTCGGACGGTCCTGGCGCGCGCCGACGATCGCGACCCACTCGCCGGTCAGCGCGTCGTACCGCAGCTCACTCACGCGAGTTGGGGCAGGACCTCGGTGGCGAACAGGTCGAGACCGTCGACGTCGAACGGCGCCCGCAGGGCGAGGATGACCCAGTCGGCCCCGGCCTCGCCGTACGCGCCGACGCGGTCGACGATCTCGCCCACGCTGCCGTGCAGGACCCCCGGCTTCACGTAGTTCGCCATCGCACCGAACTGCGCCTCGAGGTCGCCGTCGCGCATGGCGATGCCGACGTTCGCGGCCTTCTCGATCTCGCCGGGGTCACGCCCCACCGCGTCGCAGTGCTGCGCCGAGCACGCCCACCTTCCGGGCGAAGTCCTCGGGCGGGATGAACGGCACGTTCCAGCCATCGGCGTGCTCGGCCGCGATGCGGAGGGTGACCTTCTCGCCGCCACCACCGATCCAGATCGGGAGCCGGTCCTGGACCGGCTTCGGCTCGCACATCGCGTCGGTCAGGGTGAAGTGCTCGCCGGCGAAGCTCGTGCGCTCCTCGGTGAGGAGCCCACGCACGCACTGGATCGCCTCGTTCACCTGCGCGAGGCGGATGCCGGCACGGGGGTACGGGATGCCGTAGGCCGCGTACTCGGCCTCCATCCACCCGCCGCCGAGCCCGAGGGTGATGCGACCGTCGGCGATCTGGTCGAGCGTCGCCATCGCGTTGGCGATCACCGCGGGATGCCGGTACCCGACCGAGTACACGAGGCTGCCGCAGCGCACGCGCTCGGTGGTGGCGGCGAGCGCGGCGTGGCTCGCGACCGCCTCCAGGCAGTGCGGGTTGCCCGTGTTGTCGGCGGAGTAGAAGTGGTCCCAGATCGAGATCCACTCGAAGCCGTGGGCCTCGATGCGGCGCCAGAGGTCGCGCAGCTCGGGGATCGACGTGTTCTGGAGACCGGTGTGCACTCCGAATCGCATGTGGGCGACTCTACGGCTCGGGTCGCCGGGTGCGCCGTGGCGGTACGGTGCCCGGGTGCTTTCGATCGAGCAGGTGCCGCAACTCGACGACCCGGTCATGGTGGTCTCGTTCACCGGGTGGGTCGACGGCGGCCTCGCCGGTGCGGGCGCGGCCGCGGTGCTCGTCGACGGTCTCGCGTCGTCGCGGACCTGCGCGCGGTTCGACCTCTCCGAGTACGTGGACCTGCAGCAGACCCGTCCGACGGTGAGCCTCGTCGACGGCGAGACCCGTCGGATCCACTGGCCCACGATCGAGCTGGTGGCCGGTGTCGCCGGACGGGACGTGCTCGTGGTCACCGGTCCGGAGCCCTCCGTCCGCTGGAAGGCCGTGACCGACGAGCTGGTGGCGTTCGCGGCGTCGGCCGGCGTGCGTGAGGCGGTGCTGCTCGGCGGCATGCCCGCACCGGTGTCGCACCGGCGACCGATCGCCGTGCACGCCACCGCCGCGACCCGCTCCGTCGCCCAGGAGATCGGCGCTCTGCGCGCCGACTACCTGGGCCCCACCGGGATCCAGAGCGTCCTGCAGGTCGCGCTCGGCGCCGCCGGTGTCCGCGCGGTCGGCCTGTGGGCGCAGGTGCCGCACTACGTGGCCGGCACGCCGTCGCCGCCGGCGATCCGAGCCCTGCTCCAGCGCCTGCACGAGCTCACCCGTGTCGCGGTCGATCTCCGCGGCCTCGAGGGGCAGATCGACTCGTACCTCGAGCAGGTGGAGACCGGCCTCGCGGACCGTCCCGACGTCGCCGCGCTGGTCACCCAGCTCGAGGACGCGGCCGATCCCGAGGATCTGCCGTCCGGTGACGACCTCGCCCGGGAGATCGAGCGGTTCCTGCGCGACGAGGACTGAGCCGGCCCGTCGCGCCCGCCTCGAGGTGCCGGACGGGCGGTTGTGGTGACCGAAACCCGGACGCGTAACCTGCCGCGTCCGCCCCGTTCCTCCGGAGGTCCCACCTCGTGAGCGTCGTCAAGATCAACGCAATCACCGTCCCGGCCGAGCGGGCCGACGAGCTCGTCGGTCGGTTCGCGGCGCGCGCCGGCGAGGTGAGCGGCATGCCCGGCTTCGAGATGTTCGAGCTGCTGCGCCCGAGCGACGACAAGGACACGTTCCTCGTGTACACCCGCTGGCGCAGCGAGGAGGACTTCCAGGCCTGGATGTCGAGCGCGGCGTTCCAGCACGGGCACCGGCAGCATGCCGGCGACGGGCCCGTGTCGACCCACGCGGAGCTCTGGCAGTTCGACGTCGTCCAGCACGAGGACGCGCCCGCGTGACCGAGGCACCGGCCGCGTCGACGCTGGCGGAGCTGTTCGGCCCCGGCGGCCAGTACGAGATCGCGACCGAGGACGTCCTCGGCGTGCCGCTGCAGGTCTACAAGAACCGCTTCCGCTCGATGCGCGACCTCATCGCGCTCGGTGACGCGCGTGCCGACGTCGACTGGGTCGTCCAGGGCGACCGCCGCATCACGTTCGGCGAGCACAACGAGCTCGTGCGCAAGGCGATCGTTGCGCTCCGGGAGCTGGGGGTGGAGCGCGGCGACCGCGTCGCGATCCTCACCGCCAACACGATCGAGTGGGTCGTCATGTTCTGGGCGTGCGCGGGCATGGGCGCCGCCGCGGTGCCGCTCAACGCCTGGTGGAAGGCCGAGGAGCTCGATTTCGCGCTGCGCGACTCCGGCGCGAAGGTGCTCGTCTGCGATCCGAAGCGGTGGGAGATCGTGCGCGACATCGTCGACGACATCGACACGCTCGAGCACGTCTTCGTGATCGACCTGGACGAGGCGGACGGCCCCGCCCGGCCGGGCATGGACCTCCTCGCGCCCGCGGACCCGGGCACGCTGCCCGAGATCGACGTCGACGAGGACGACATCCTGGCGATCCTCTACACGTCGGGGACCACCGGCAAGCCCAAGGGCGCGACGATCACGCACCGCCAGGCGTTGGCCAACCTCATGAACCTCGCGCTCGGCGCGACGGCGAGCGCGCTCATGGGCAAGGGCGAGCAACGCACGGAGCACCAGGCCGCCGCACTGCTCATCGTGCCGCTCTTCCACGTGACCGGCACCTGCTCCACGATGATCGTCGCGTACGTGGCCGGCTCCAAGCTCGTGTTGATGCCGCCCGGGCGCTTCGATCCCGATCACGCGATGGCGACGATCGAGCGCGAGCGGGTGAGCTCGATCGGCGGTGTCCCGACCGTCATGTGGCGCATCGTCGAGGCCGACACGTTCGGGCAGTACGACCTCGGCTCGGTGACGCGCATCGGCTACGGCGGCGCGCCCGTGGCGCCGGAGCTGGTGGAGCGGATCAAGGCCGCGTTCCCACAGGTGCGCTCGTCGCTGTCGACCGCGTACGGGCTCACCGAGTCGGCGTCGGTGGCGACCGCGATCTCGGGCGACGACTACTTCGCCCGGCCGGACTCGGTGGGCAAGCCGGTGCCCACGGTCGAGGCGATGGTGATCGACGACGACGGCAACCCGCAGCCGCCGAACACCACGGGCGAGCTCGCGCTGCGGGGCCCCACGATCATGATGCGCGGCTACTGGAACCGTCCCGACGCGACCGATGCGGTGTTCCTGCCCGGCGGCTGGTTCCGCACGGGTGACGTCGCGCGCATCGACGACGAGGGCTTCGTCTACCTCGTGGACCGCGCCAAGGACATGATCATCCGCGCCGGGGAGAACGTGTACTGCGTCGAGGTGGAGAACGTCCTGTTCGACCACCCCGACGTGCTCGACGCCGCCGTGGTCGGTGTGCCGCACCGGACCCTCGGCGAGGAGGTGAAGGCCGTCGTGCAGCTCCGTGCCGGATCGACCGCGACCGAGGCGGACATCCGGGCGCACTGCGCCGCGCACCTCGCCGCGTTCAAGGTGCCGGAGTACGTGGAGTTCCGCGACGAGCCACTGCCGCGCAATCCTGCCGGCAAGATCCTCAAGCAGGTGCTGCGGGGCGACGGCGCGGCCTCGGCGTTCGCGCCCGGCACGGCGGACGACGCGGTCCTCTAGGCCACCGCCGCCGTGGAGACCGTCTTCGACATCCACCGCGTGTGGGGCTATGTGTGCATCGGCCTCAACGTGGTCGCGGGCCTCTACGCGCTCGCGGCGTGGCGGTGGAAGGGACTGCGGGGCCGGCCGGTGTGGATCGCGACCATCGTCGCGGAGGTCTCGATCCTCGTGCAGGTGCTGCTCGGCACCATCCTCGTGGCCGGCGACGAGAATTACCGCAAGGTCGTGCCGCGCTTCCACATGTTCTACGGCTTCGTGATCTTCGTGACGATCGGGCTGCTCTACCAGTACCGATCGCAGATGAAGGGCCGCGTCGAGCTGCTCTACGGACTCGGTGGGCTGTTCATCATGGGGCTCGGCATCCGCGCCGTGCTCCAGGTGACGGCGGGATGATGCCGGGATGAAGCTCCCGGAAGCGGGCCGCCGGCGCGTGATGCTGCTCGTTCGGCTCGCGCTCGGTCGAGCACGGCGCCGGGAGCGACCGCTCGTGAGTGGACGTCGGCGCGTGATGCTGCTGTTCGGCGGTCGCTCGGCCGAACATGACGTGTCGCGCGTGACCGCGGTCGCGGTGGCGAAGGCGCTCGACCCGGACCGGTACGAGGTGGTGCCCGTCGGCATCAGCACCGACGGTCGGTGGCTCGCCGGCGGCGAGGCCGCGACCCTCATGGCCGCCGGCTCCGCCGCGCTGCCCGGCGCGTTCCCCGTCGACGGCGACGAGCTCTCGTCGCTCGGCGAGCTCGTGGCGAGCTCGGGTCGGAGCGGCCTGGACGTCGACGTCGTCATCCCGCTGCTGCACGGTCCGTACGGGGAGGACGGGACGGTGCAGGGCCTGCTCGATCTCGCGGGGCTGCCCTATGTCGGGTCCGGCGTGCTGGGCTCCGCCGTCGGCATGCACAAGGGCGCGATGAAGCAGATGCTCGCCGCCGCCGGACTCCCGCAGGGCGCGTACCTCGAGTTCCGCGACGGGCGGGACCGTGCCGCGTTCACGGCGCGGGTGCTCGCCGAGCTCGGGTTGCCCTGCTTCGTGAAGCCGGCGAACATGGGATCGTCGGTGGGGGTCGGCAAGGCGCACGACGAGGCCGAGCTCGACGCCGCCGTCGACGTCGCCCTCTCGTACGACGAGGAGATCATCGTGGAGGCGGCGATCGCCGGCCGCGAGATCGAGGTCGCGGTGCTCGGGTCGCTGGAGCCGGAGGCGTCCTTGCCCGGAGAGGTGATCCCGGGTGCCGAGTTCTACTCCTACGCCGACAAGTACGAGGACGACGCCGCGCAGCTGCTCGCACCGGCGCCGCTCACCGAGGACGAGACGTTCGCGGTGCGCACCCTCGCGGTGCGGGCCTTCCGCGCGTGCCGCTGCGAGGGCATGGCACGCGTCGACTGCTTCTACGAAGAGGGCGGGCGCGGCTTCCTCGTCAACGAGCTGAACACGATCCCCGGGTTCACACCCATCTCGATGTACCCGAAGCTCTGGGAGGTCAGCGGCCTGCCGTACCCGGCGCTCCTCGACCGGCTCATCGAGCTCGCGATCGAGCGCCACGAGCGCCGCTCCACGCGCGCCGGCCGCCAACGCTGACCCGCGCGGGACGTCAGACGGCCCAGTGCATGGTGGTGCCAGGCGTCGGGGTGGACTTCGGTGCCGTCGGCTCGGTACACGCGGAAGTGTTGATGGTCGAACGTGAAGTGCCAGTCGCGGTGTTGGTGCAGGAACACGTGGTGTCGTCGATGCACGTGGCTGACCGACGCGATCGCGCTCGCACACCCGTCGTCACCGTGGCGACGGTGAGGCACGACGCCCTACAGGTTCACCACCGGGCAGGTCTGGGTGCGCGTGATGCCGTCGACCGCTTGGATCCTGGACACGACCATCCTGCCGAGGGCGTCGATGTCGGCGGCCTCGGTCTTGACGATGATGTCGTAGGGCCCCGTCGCCGCGTCGGCGGTCACCACGCCGTCGATCGCCCGGATGGCGCCGACGACGGTCGCCGCCTTGCCGACCTCGGTCTGGATGAGCAGGTACGCGGTGACGGCCATGCGGACTCCTCGGGGTCGCGGGCCCGGCATCGTAGGCCGATCAGGGCGTGATCGCTCCGCTGACCCGCAGGTCGCGCGACGAGCGACCGACGTGTACCGCCCACGACGCGTCGGGGATGACCCACCCGCCGTCGCGCCATTCGGAGAAGGCACGGTCGTCGAGCTCGAAGGTGAGCGACTGGCTGGCGCCGGCCCCGATCGCGACCTTGGCGAAGCGGCGCAGCTCCCGCTCCGGCCGCAGGGTGGGCGCGTCGATTCGCTGCACGTAGAGCTGCACGACCTCCTCGCCGTCGCGCGCGCCGGTGTTCGAGACGGTGACCGAGACGCGGCGACCGTCGACCTCGAGCTCGGAGTAGTCGAACGTCGTGTACGTGAGCCCGTGCCCGAAGCAGTAGCGCGGCTCGGTGCCGGCGCGGTCGTACCCGCGGTAGCCCATGAGGAGCCCGTCCGTGTAGTCGACGCGACCCTCCTTGCCCGGATACGAGTCGTGCGCCGGCGCGTCCTCGACCTGCGCCGGGAACGTCGTGGGCAGTCGGCCGCCGGGCGCGCGGTCGCCGAAGAGCACGTCGGCGAGCGCGTTGCCCCACTCCTCGCCGGGGAGCCAGCACTGCAGGATCGTCGGGACGGCATCGGCCCAGTCCATCGTCACGGGGGAGCCCGCGTTCACGCAGACGACGGTCCGGGGGTTCGCCGCCGCGACCGCCGCCACGAGCGCGTCCTGCTCGCCGGGAAGTGCCATCGACGGGCGGTCCTGGCCCTCGCAGTCGAGCGTCGGGCCGGTGCCGACCACCACGATCGCGACGTCGGCGGCCGCGGCCGCCGCGACGGCGTCGGCGAGCGCGGTGTCCGGCGTCGGCGGGGCGGCGCCGAGCTCGAGCCCGCTGACCGCGCCGTTGCCACCGGAGAACTCGATGACGAGGGCGTGGTCGACGCCGGCGTCGAGCGTGCGGGTCGCCCGGGTCTCCTTGCTCCCGAACCCGAAGAACGACGTGCCGCGTTCGCGTTCGTCCCACGCGTCGATGAGGACCTCGCCGTCGAGCAGCACGCGGGTCGACGCGGTCGTCGACAGGCCGAACGTCCACTCGCCGGGCTCGTCGACGCGAATCGTCCCGTCGCAGCCGGGCCGAGAAGCGCCGCGGGTCGAGACGGTCGGTGAACTCGCCGAGCCAGAGGGCACGCGCGGTGCGCAACGTGGTGCTGAGTGCCGGATCGCCGTCGAGCTCCCGGTTGTCGAACAGGTCCATCGTGAGCCGTCCGGCGAGCGCGGTGTCGTCGAGGATCGCGAGGGTGTTGGTCGCGATCGGGCCGCGCGCGAACGTCAGCGTCACGTCGTCTCCCAACGCGGCGGCGATGCCCGCACGGGGCGTGACCGGCGGGTGCGGGTCGAGCGCGGCGCTGCCGCCGCCCATGATCCATGCGGTGTCGGCGGCGGTGCCGATGAGCGCGACCGAGCCGAGCGCGCGCCGGTCGAGGGGGAGCAGCGCGTCGTCGTTCTGCAGCAGCACGAAGCTCGCGGCGGCGGCCTCACGGATGAGCGCACGGTGCGCCGGATCGTCGACCGATCCGGGTTCGCCGCCGCCGACGCCGTCGGTCGCCCCGGTGCGGTCGGCGAGCGTCTTCAGCCGGTCGACCATGCGCTCGACGGTCGCCCGCTCGACGTCGCCGGCCTCGACGGCCTCGGTCAGCGCCCGGCCGAACCACTGCGGGGGTCCGGGCATCTCGAGGTCCAGGCCCGCGTTGGCCGCGGGCGCGGTGCTGTGCGTGCCGAACCAGTCGGAGATCACGAACCCGTCGAAACCCCACTCCTCGCGCAGGACCGTGGTGAGCAGCCACTCGTGCTCGCTGCAGTACGTGCCGTTGAGGCGGTTGTACGCGCTCATCACGCCCCACGCGCCGCCTTCGACGACCGCGGCCTCGAACGGGACGAGGTAGAGCTCGCGCAGGACGGGCTCGGGCACCTCGGAGCTGATCGTCATGCGCTCGAACTCGGAGTCGTTGGCGACGAAGTGCTTGACGGTGACGCCGACGCCCTCGGACTGCACGCCGGTGATGAACCCGACGGCGATGAGGGCCGTGAGCGTCGGGTCCTCCGAGTAGCACTCGAAGTTGCGCCCCGCGAGCGGGTGGCGGTGCAGGTTCACGGTCGGTGCGAGCAGCACCTGGGCGCCCTTGGTGCGCGCCTCCTGGGCGATCGCGACGCCGATGCGCCGGACGAGCTGGGGGTCCCAGGTGGCGCCGAGTGCGGTGCCACAGGGGAAGCAGGCGCTGGGCACGCCGGTGAAGCTCGGACCGCGTGCGCCGTTGGGGCCGTCGGTCACGCGCAGGGGTGCAAGGCCGTGGTCGGGGATCCCCGGCGCGTTCCAGAGGTCGATCCCGGCGACCGCCGCGGTCAGGTCGTCGAGCGGTACGTCACTCCATCGCGTCATCTTCTCGGCCGCTCCGCTCACGCTTCTGATGTCAGCAGGCGCCGAGGTTCGCTCCGCGGCGGCTCGCCTCCGCTGCGCTCCGGCTCGGGAGGTTCTCGCATCTTCGCCCGTCGTCGAGCGTCGTGCCACCCGAACCCGCAGCGACGGAGCCGCCGAAAGATCAGCGCAGGCGGGACTCGAGGGCGTCGAGCTCCTCGGTGAGCGCGGCGGGGAGGTGGTCGCCGAACTTCGCGAAGTGCTCGCGGGCGTTGGCGGCCTCTGCCTTCCACTGCTCCGTGTCCACGTCCAGCGCCTCGGCGACCCGCTCGGGTGACTCGTCGAGGCCGGTGAGATCGAGGTCGTCCACCGCCGGCACCACGCCGATCGGCGTCTCGGTGCCGCCGGCGCTCGCCCTCGAGCCGACCGACGATCCACGCGAGCACGCGGGAGTTCTCGCCGTAGCCGGGCCAGAGGAACTTCCCGTCCGCGTCCTTGCGGAACCAGTTGACGCCGTAGATCCGCGGCAGCTTCGACTCGTCCGTCCGGTCGGTCATCGACAGCCAGTGCGCGAAGTAGTCGCCCATGTGGTAGCCGCAGAACGGCAGCATCGCGAACGGGTCGTGGCGCAGATCGCCGATCCCGCCGAACGCGGCCGCCGTCTTCTCCGAGCCCATCGTGGCGCCCACGAAGACGCCGTGCTCCCAGTCGCGCGACTCGTAGACGAGCGGGACCGTCGTGGCGCGGCGACCGCCGAACAGCACGGCCGAGATCGGGACGCCCGCCGGGTCCTCCCACTCGTCGGCGATCACCGGGCACTGCGACGCAGGTGCGCAGAACCGGGAGTTCGGGTGCGCGGCCGGCGTGTCGGACTCCGGGGTCCAGTCGTTGCGCTTCCAGTCGGTGGCGTGGGCGGGCGGCGGGCCGTCCATGCCCTCCCACCAGACGTCGCGGTCGTCGGTGAGCGCGACGTTCGTGAACACGGTGTTCGCCTCGAGCGAGCGCATCGCGTTCGGGTTGGTCTCCATGTTCGTGCCCGGCGCGACGCCGAAGAACCCGAACTCGGGGTTGATGGCGTGCAGGCGGCCGTCGGGACCGAACTTCATCCACGCGATGTCGTCGCCGACGGTCTCGGCCTTCCAGCCCGGGATCGACGGGATGAGCATGGCGAGGTTGGTCTTGCCGCACGCGGACGGGAACGCGGCCGCGATGTAGTGCACCGCACCCTGCGGGTTGGTGAGCTTGAGGATGAGCATGTGCTCGGCGAGCCATCCCTCGTCGCGCGCGATCACCGACGCGATGCGCAGCGCGAAGCACTTCTTGCCCAGCAGCGCGTTGCCGCCGTAGCCGGAGCCGTACGACCAGATCTCACGCGTCTCGGGGAAGTGGACGATGTACTTCTCGTCGGGGTTGCACGGCCACGACGAGTCGTCCTGGCCCTCGGCGAGCGGGCGCGCCGAGCGAGTGGACGCAGGGCACGAACTCGCCGTCGTCGCCGAGGACGTCCAGTGCCGCCTTCCCGGCCCGGGTCATCGTGCGCATGCTCACCGCGACGTACGGCGAGTCGGTGACCTCGACGCCGATGTACGAGAGCGGCGAGCCGAGCGGGCCCATGCTGAACGGCACCACGTACATGGTGCGGCCCTTCATGGAGCCGCGGAAGAGTCCGTCGAGGATGCCGCGCATCTCCGCCGGGTCCTTCCAGTTGTTCGTCGGGCCGGCGCCCGCCTCGGTGGCCGAGCAGATGAAGGTGCGGTCCTCGACCCGGGCGACGTCGGACGGGTCGGTCGCGGCCCAGTACGAGTTCGGACGCTTCTCGGGGTCGAGCGGGACGAACGTGCCGGCGGCCACGAGCTCGGCGCACAGCTGGTCGGCCTCGGCGTCGGAACCGTCGAACCAGTGGATCGCGTCGGGCTCGGTGAGCGCCGCGATCTCCTCGACCCAGGCGAGCAAGCGCTTGTGCTTGGTGGGCGCGTTCATGACGGTCGACACGATTCGCTCCTTCTCGTCCGAGCCGTCGGGCCCGGACGGGTCCCCGAGCTCGCGAGCCCGGACTCCCCGCTTCCCCGCAGCTCAGCGAGCGGGACCGGAAAGTGTACCGACGCGTCCGGAGCGTCCCGAATCCGGGCGCCGCGCCCGGCGTCAGCGGGCGTCGAAGGTCTTGATCAGACGTCCGAACAGGTCCTTCGCGTCGGCGTCGCTCGGCGCCCGGAACGCGACCAGGTAGACGCCGTGGTCGGTCTCGATGGCTGTCGCGATCAGGCTGCCGGACCGGTCGTTCACGAGGACGCGGTTCGCCTTGAGGCCGTGGATCCCCACCGACGCCGGCGCCGACACGGTGCGGCCCGTGCCCTCGCCGTCGATCTGGTCCGCCCAGAACAGCTGCGGATCGGCGAGCGGGTCGTGGGCGACGTCGCGCAGCGGGGCGACGACGAGCGCCTGGGTCCCGTCGGTGCTGGTGGCCACCCGCGGCTCGCCCCACTGCGTCTGGCGCAGCTGGCCGAACGTCCCGCCCGCGTCGGTGCCCACGATCCACGCGTCGGGTGCGGCGATGCCGAAGCCATCGCCGTCGATGACCTCGGTGCCGCGCGGCGCCGCGGCCGGTGGCCGCCCGGCGCCGGCGCCGTCGCCCGAGCCCGACGAGCCCGACGTGCCGACCATGAGCGCGATGACCGCGATCGCCGCAGCCACCGCGACGATCGCCGACCAGGGCGCGAGCCGCCGGTACCACGGCGTGCTGGGCGTGCTCGTCGCGACCGAGCCCGTGGGCAGGGCGCGGGCGCCGAGGTGCGGGCTGGCCGGCGGCGCGCCGGGCCGGTAACGCTTCACCGGGGTCGGGGAGACCCCCGCGACCCGTGGACTGCCGGAATCCGCCGGGGGACCGCTCGGGGTCGCGGTCGAGCCGGAGCGGTGGGGGTCCGCGATCGCACTGGTGGTGGACCCGGCGCTGCTCCCGGCCGGCGAGGCGACCGACGGCGGCTGGGCGAGCAGCCGCATCGGATCGACGCTGGTGATCACCTCGGGGTCGTCGCCGGCGTCGGTGCGGGCGACGGCATCGAGGTGGACGTGACCCGCGACGGGCTCGGTGGCGCGCGGTGCCGGCGCCATCTCGCCCGGCCCGCGGTTGCGCCGCCGCCACGACGGCGTCGCGCCCGGCTCCGAATGGGACGTCGGTCGGCCGACGTGCCGGCTCGTCTCGGTGCGGGCCTGCGCGGCGAGTGCCTCCGCCGCCTCCCGGGCCGCCCGCTCCGCGGCCTCGCGTTCGCTCGCTTCGCGTGCGGCGGTCTCGGCGGCCTCCCGGGCGGCGCGTTCGGTGGCTTCGCGTTCGCTCGCTTCGCGTGCGGCGGTCTCGGCGGCCTCCCGGGCGGCGCGTTCGGTGGCTTCGCGTTCGCTCGCTTCGCGTGCGGCGGTCTCGGCGGCCTCGCGGGCGGCGCGTTCGGCGGCCTCCCGCGCCGCGGCCGCCTCGGTGGCCCGCTCCCGTCGGGCCTGCTCCTCGGCGTCGCGCGCGACCGCCCGTTCGGCCGCCTCGCGGGCGGCGCGCTCGGCGGCTTCGCGTTCGCTCGCTTCGTGTGCGGCGGTCTCGGCGGCCTCGCGGGCGGCGCGTTCGGTGGCTTCGCGTTCGCTCGCTTCGCGTGCGGCGGTCTCGGCGGCCTCGCGGGCGGCGCGTTCGGTGGCCTCGCGTTCGGACGCCTCGCGGGCGGCGCGGTCGCGTACCGCCTGCTCGGCAGTCTCCCGTGCGACGGCCTGCTCGGCGGCCTCGCGGGCGGCGCGTTCGGTGGCCTCGCGTTCGCTGGCTTCGCGGGCGGCGGTCTCGGCGGCCTCGCGGGCGGCGCGTTCGGTGGCTTCGCGTTCGCTCGCTTCGCGTGCGGCGGTCTCGGCGGCCTCGCGGGCCGCCCGTTCCTGCTGCTCGCGATCGGACGCCTCGAGCAGGGCGAGCTCGCGTGCCGTCTGCTCCGCGGTCTCGCGCTCGGCCGCCTGCTCCGCGACCTGCTCGCTGCGCTGGCGCGCGGCGTGTGCCGCCGATTCGCGCTCCGATGCCTTGCGGGCCGCGGACTCCGCCGCTTCCCGTGCCGCCCGCTCGGCCGCCTCGCGCGCCGCGGCGGCCTCGGCGGCCCGTTCGGCCTCGGCGCGCGCGGCCCGCTCGGCTCGCTCGCGCTCGGCGGCCTCGCGGACGGCCTGCTCGGCGGCGTCCCTCGCGGCCGCGGCCTCCTGCTCGATCTCGGCCCGTTCGCGGGCGAGCTGCTCGGCGATGGCGACGTCGGCCGCGTCCGGGTCGGCCTCGCGCAGCTCGGCGGCCGTCGGCAGCGCCGGCGCCGGCGTGGGCGTGACGCCCTCGGGCGGACGCCCGCTGCGGGTCGGGTGGTCGAGCCCGGGGAACCCCTCGTCGACGACGTGCTCGGTCCAGCGGTCGCCGTCCCAGAACCGCAGCTCGTGCCGGCCGGACGGGTCCTTGTGCCAACCCGCCAGCGTGGCGTCGCCGCTCACACCCGCTCCGCGGGCACGGCTCGGAGTGTCGTCTCGCTCATCACACCCGCCTCCCGCTGCCCGCGAGCTTCGTCCTACACCTGGATGTCGGGGGGAAGACCCATGTCGACCTCGCTGCCGATGCGCACCCGCGTCGCCAGACCCTTGGCGTCGAGGTCGAAGTTGACCCGCTGCCCCTGCCGCAGCATGCGGAAGATCGAGTCCTCGAGCGCGTCGGCCGCGAGGAGGAACTCGGCGCGGGTGCCGTCGCTCGCGACGACCACCCCTTCGCCGTTGCCGGGATCGAAGCTGCGCACGACGCCCTGCATGTCAGGGCTTCTGGATCTTGCCCGACTTGATGCAGCTGGTGCACACGTGGAGCCGCCGCGGTGAGCCGTCGACGACCGCGCGGACGCGCTGCACGTTCGGGTTCCAGCGCCGGTTGGTCCGGCGGTGCGAGTGGCTGAGGCGCTTGCCGAAGATCGGCGCCTTGCCGCACACCTCGCAGACGGATGCCATCGTGTCCTACCTCGACTCTGATCATGCGAACGGGTGGGCGGTCGATCCGCCGGTCGGAACCGTCGCGACGCCCGTGGGAAGAGCACTTCAGGCTAGCAGCACACCCGCGGGAGCCGACGGTCGACCGCCTACGATGCGGCCGCATGGCGGCTCTCGACCACCTCGGTGCGGCTGACCTCCGACAGGTCGTCACCGGGTTCCGGGACGCCCTGCGCCTCCACCAGGAGGCGTTGAACCGGCTGAACGTGTACCCCGTGCCCGATGGCGACACCGGCACGAACATGACCCTCACGGTCGAGTCGGTCGTCCAGGAGCTGGGGTCGGCTCGGGCCATGCCGGAGGTCTGTCAGGCGATCGCGCACGGCTCGCTCATGGGGGCCCGCGGCAACTCGGGCGTCATCCTGAGCCAGATCCTCCGTGGCCTCGCGGACACGTTCCGGAGCGCCGAGCAGGTGGCGGCGGACGAGGTCACCGCCGCGCTGCGCACCGCCGCCGACGCGGCGTACCAGGCCGTGATGCGGCCGGTCGAGGGCACGATCCTCACCGTCGTCCGCTGGGCGGCGGAGGCGGCCGAGGGTGCGCGCGACAAGGGCGCGGCCACGCTCGTGGACCTGCTCGACGAAGCCGCGGCCGCGGCCCGCCAGGCGGTGGCCCAGACGCCCGAGATGCTGCCGGTGCTGCGTGACGCGGGCGTCGTCGACGCGGGCGGACAGGGCTTCACCCTGTTGCTCGACGCCTTCCTCGAGGTCGTCGACGGCCGGCCGATCCCGCAACCCGCCGACCGCGCCGCGCCGCTCGTCGTCGAGGCCCACGCCGCGCACGGTGACGTCTCGGCGCTGCGCTACGAGGTGATGTACCTGCTCGACGCCGAGGACGCGACGATCCCGGCGTTCAAGTCGGCGTGGGCGTCGCTCGGCGACTCGATCGTGGTCGTGGGCGGCGACGGACTGTGGAACTGCCACGTCCACACCGACGACATCGGCGGGGCGGTCGAGGCCGGCATCGAGGCGGGCCGGCCCCGCAACATCCGGGTCACCGACCTGCTCGAGCAGGTGGAGGAGGAGAGCTGGGTGGCCGAGGCCGCCGCGCTCGCGCCGATCGTCCACGCGCCCGAGGACATGGTGGAGACCGCGGTCGTCGCGATCGCGGTCGGCGACGGCGTGCGCCGCCTGCTGGCCAGCCTCGGGGTGCAGGAGATCGTCGCCGGCGGTCAGTCGATGAACCCGTCGACCGCGCAGATCCTCGAGGCGGTGGAGCGCTGCCCGTCGGACTCCGTGATCGTGCTGCCGAACAACAAGAACATCGTCGCGGTGGCGCGCCAGGTCGACGCGCTGACGTCGAAGTCGGTCGCCGTCGTGCCCACGCACTCGGTGGTGGAGGCCCTGGCGGCGCTGCTCGCGTACGACCCCGATGCGGAGCTCGCGCTCAACACCACCGAGCTCGCGGAGTCGGTGGCGCGTGTGACCGCGGGCGAGGTGACGCAGTCGGTGCGCGACACGGTGGCGGAGTGTGGACCGATCCGCAAGGGCGACTGGATCGCCATCGGTCCGTCGGGGATCTGCGTCGCGACCGACTCCGCGGCCGAGGCCGCGTTCGCGCTCGTCGACGCGCTGATCGACGACGACAGCGAGATCGTCACGGTGCTGGTGGGTGCCGACGCTCGTCCCCACGAGACCCAGCGGGTGCGCGAGCACCTCGCCTTCGCCCACCCCGGCGTGGAGCTCGAGGTGCACGACGGCGGTCAGCCGCTCTACCCGTACCTGATCGGGGTGGAGTAATCGCCGCCGCGCACGCTCGCGCAGCCTCGCGACGACACCGCTGGGCGACGTCCCGGGCATCCCGGCCCGCATGCTCGACAAGCTCGCGGCCCTGACGCCACCGATCGAGACGGTGCTCGACCTCCTCGTCCACTACCCGCGCCGCTACCACGACCGCACGCACCAGTCCGACATCGCCGACCTCGCGGTGGGCGAGGAGGCGACGATCGTCGCCGAGGTGCAGCGGGTCGTCGTCGCGCCTCAGACGCGCCAGCGCAAGAAGATGGTCGAGGCGGTCGTGGAGGACACCAGCGGGCTGCTGAACCTCGTCTTCTTCAATCAGCCGTGGCGCGAGAAGCAGCTCGCGCCCGGGACCGAGGTCGCGCTCTACGGCAAGCTCGACGTGTACCGCGGCAAGCGCCAGCTCACGAACCCGATCGTCGACGTCCTCGGTCGTCCCGGAGCGAAGACGGGCGTGGTCGTGCCGATCTACCCGCAGTCCGGCAAGGCCGACGTCTCCACGTGGGAGATCCAGCCGGTCGTGGCGCTGACGCTCGAGTGGGTCGGTGAGCTCGCCGAGACCCTGCCCGCCGACGTGCTCGAGGAGCTCAAGCTCGTCGACCGCACCGTCGCGTTCCACGACGTCCACGAGCCCGCCTCGATCGACGCCGCCCGCAAGGCGCAGCGCCGGCTGCGCTTCGACGAGTTCCTGCGGATGCAGGTGGGGCTCGTGGCGCGCAAGCGCGCCATCGAGGCCGACGAGTCCGGCATCGCCCACACGGTCGACGGCGAGCTGCGCACCGCTTCCTGGGCTCGCTGCCGTACGAGCTCACCGGCGACCAGCGCACCGCCATCGACGCGATCGCCGCCGACATGGCGAAGCCGGTCCCGATGCACCGGCTGCTGCAGGGGGAGGTCGGCTCGGGCAAGACGCTCGTCGCGATCACCGCGCTGCTCATGGCGGTGCAGGGCGGGTACCAGGGCGCGCTGATGGCGCCGACCGAGGTGCTGGCCGAGCAGCTGTACTCGGTGGCGACCGTCGATGCTCTCGGATCTCGCGGTGCCGAGCGAGAGCACGCTGCTGGCCGAGCGGCCGGTGACGGTCGCGCTGCTCACCAACCGCGTCGGCGCGGCCGAGCGGCGCAAGATCGCCGCCGGACTCGCGGCGGGCGAGATCGACATCGTCGTCGGCACCCACGCGCTCCTCTACGGCGACGCACCGTTCACGAAGCTCGGGCTCGCCGTCATCGACGAGCAGCACCGCTTCGGCGTCGAGCAACGCGCGCTCCTGCGCGACCTCGGCACCGCGCCGGACGGGCGCGGCCGTGCCGTCGCGCCGGATGTCCTCGTCATGACGGCGACGCCGATCCCGCGCACCGCCGCGATGCTCGTGTACGGCGACCTCGACCGCAGCGAGCTGCGCGAGATGCCGCCCGGGCGGACGCCGATCGTCACCGAGGTCGTCGGACCGAGCCCGCTCGACCGGCGCGCGGTCTACGACCGCCTGCGCGAGCAGGTCGCGGCCGGCCGGCAGGCGTACGTCGTCTGCCCGCTGGTGGAGGGCTCGCCCAAGATCGAGGCCAAGGCCGCCACCGAGGAGCTCGAGGCGCTCGCGGCCGGTGAGCTGGCCGGGCTGCGGCTCGGCCTGCTGCACGGCCAGATGAAGTCGGCGGAGAAGGAGGCGGCGATGACCGCGTTCCGCGCCGGCGAGATCGACGTCCTCGTCGCCACCACCGTGATCGAGGTCGGCGTCGACGTGCCGAACGCGACGGTGATGATCGTCGAGGACGCCGACCGCTTCGGGCTCTCCCAGCTCCACCAGCTGCGCGGCCGGGTCGGGCGGGGTGCGGCGGAGTCGTGGTGCTTCCTCTTCGCGGACCCGTCGACGGCCGACGGCACCGCGCGCATGGAGGCGATGGTGGAGTCGAACGACGGCTTCGACCTCGCGGAGCGCGACCTCGAGATCCGCGGCTCGGGCCAGGTGTTCGGCGAGCGCCAGGCCGGTCTCGGCGACCTCCGGCTCGGTCGTCTGCCGCGCGACGCGAAGTACGTCGAGTTCGCCCGGACCACGGCCGAGCGCATCCTCGACGACGACCCCGACCTGGCGCGCAACCGGGCGCTGGCGCGAGGAGGTCGAGGACCTGTTGGGCGAGGACGTCGAGTTCCTGTTCAAGAGCTGACGGAGGATCATGCGCACACGACGATTCCTGGTGCTCGCGGTGGCCGCGGCGGCAGCCGTCGGCGCGACCGGGTGCGGGAGCAGCGGCGGCTCGCACTCCGGCGGCTCGTCGCCCACGAGCGTCGCGAGCCGCACGACCACCACGACGACCGGTGCCACCGCCACCCAGTGGCGCGACGACACCGCGCACTGGCGGCAGCTCGCGCCGGGCGCCTTCGCGCTGGGCGCGCGGCCGTCGCCGACGAGCTGGCGGCCCGCTACCGCGGCGGCGACACCTCGGAGGTGGGAGCGGTCGCCGTCGCCGAGGTCGGCTCGGGCGAGCCGCTCGTCGTCGTCCTGCGCGAGACCGGTGTCTCCGACGCCGTCGCCGGTCGTGACATCGAGATCACGCTCGAGGGCGGCGACGCCGGATGGGGCGTCGCGTCCGCCCGCGTCCGTGACGCCTGCGTCGTCGCGGTCGACGAGGCGGACCCGACGCAGTGCGCGTGACCGCTCAGGCGTTCCGTCGCCAGTGGTCGCGGGCGAGGAGCGCGAGCCGCTCGTGGTTGGCGTGCCACGCGTCGACGTCCTCGGGATGCCGGTACGCCGCGGCCACCGCTTCGTGCGAGATCGTCACCGGCCCGGGCGCCACGGTGCAGACGTACAACACCGACACGACCGCGTGCGGGCCGAACTCGGTGCCGGCCGGTCGTCCCACGACGTCGACGAGCTCGAACGCCGTGACCTCGAGACCGACCTCCTCGTGCACCTCGCGCACCACGGTGTCGGGCGGCGTCTCGCCCGGGTCGACCCAACCCGCGACGAGACCCCACCGCAGGTCGTCGGCGCGGTGCACCAGCAGGACCCGACCGTCGTCGTCGAAGATCGCGGCATCGGCGCCGACCTTCGCGCTCTGGTACCCCAGGTCGCGGGCGAGCCGCGCCCGCACCTCCGGCTCGGGGAGGTCGAGGGCCGCCGCGTACCCCCGCGTCGCGAGCTCGAGCAGGCGGGTGCAGCGCTCACGGTCGTACGGATCCGTCGAGTAGTGGAGACCGGTCTGCGCGATCGCGCGCACCTCGTCGAGCACCGTGAGCCAGTCGATGGCGCGGAGGTTACGGCGCACCTCCGCTCGATCGCGTGACCGACGGGACCCGACGATGCGCATCGTGATCGTCGGCGCCGGCGCGATCGGCGGCGCGGTCGGCGCTCGGCTCTTCGAGGCCGGAACGGACGTGACGCTCGTCGCGCGCGGCGCGCACGCCGAGGCGATCGCGGGCGACGGGCTCACGCTCGTCGAGCCGGACCGCGTGGTCACGCTCCCGGTGCCGGTGGTCACGGCCGTCGCGGACGCCGATGTCGACGGGTCGACCCTGGTCGCCCTCGCGGTGAAGACGCAGGACACCCCGCCCGTGCTCGCCGACCTCGTCGCGGCCGCGCCGGCGGGCACGCCGGTGGCCTGCTTCCAGAACGGCGTCGCCAACGAGCGGCTCGTGGGCGCGAAGTTCCCGAACACCTACGGCGTCGTCGTGATGATGCCGGCCGCGCACCTCGAGCCCGGACGGGTGGAGGCCTACGCGTCGCCGATCCCGGGACTGTTCGACATCGGCATGGCCACGGGCGGCACCGACGCGTGGCCGACGCGCTCGCCGCCGACCTGCGTGCCGCGGGGTTCGACACCCGCGTGGTGCCCGACGTGATGCGATGGAAGTACACGAAGCTGCTCATGAACCTCGGGAACGCGGTCGAGGCGATCTGCGTCGCGCGACGCCGACGCGGCCGAGCTCGTCCGCCGGGCGCGGGCCGAGGCGCGCGACGCGTTCGCACGCCGCCGGGATCGCCTACGCCTCGAAGGAGGAGGAGGCGGCGCGCCGCGGTGACCTGCTCCAGGTGCGGGAGATCGACGGCGCGCACCGCGGCGGCGGGTCGTCGTGGCAGTCGGTCGCGCGCGGGCCTGGGCTCGATCGAGGCCGATGCCCTCAACGGCGAGATCGTGCGGATCGGCGCGGCCGCGGGCGTCCCGACGCCGGTGAACGCCGTCATCCGCGACCGCGCGGTCGCGGCCGCGGCGGCCGAGTGCTCCGAGCTCCGTGCCGGCATCGGAGTGGCTCGCCGAGCTGCCCGGAGCGGCGCCGCTCCGCTCGCCGCCGCGGAGTCCGTCAGGCGAGGCGTGGCGATGCGGTCGACGCCGAGCCCGGCGACGAGCGTGCGGCGCTTGCGGTCGCCGGTGAGCCGTGCGCTCCAGTCGGTGAAGCCGCCGTCGCCGACCTCGACCTCGTCGGTCCCCGGGCGCACGATCACCTTGAAGCAGAGGTCGCGGTAGTAGCCCCGCCCGGACGGCGCGGTCGGGATCGGCCACGACCGAGGTCGGCGCAGGGAGCGCGGCCCGAACGTCGTCGACCAGACGCGGCGGTGAAGGTGTCGCGGAGCGAGGTGAGCCGCAGCTCGATCGGTCCGACGCTCGCACGCGCCGAGCGCGGCGATCGAGCACCGGGAGCGTCTCGACGAGGGTCGTGCGCTCGAACGTCCAGGTTGCCGCGGTCCCGCCCGGTGGTGACGAGCCCGAGCACGGTGAAGTGCTGCTGGCCCAGGGCGCCCATCGGTTGGGTGCGGAGGACCCGCTGCACCGCGCCGAGGCGTACGTCGGGATCCGGCGCGGCGTCGCGGCGATGGCGGCCAGCGTGTTGGTCGGGTCGCCCGCGACCTCGGCGGCCCGCAGCGTGCTCACGAGCTTCTTCTGGTCGACGGTCGCCACCGCCGAGCACGTGCCGAGCGGCGCGACGGGGGAGAGCTCGAGGACCTCGAACGCCTCGGGGAGCGCGTCCAGCAGCCGGGCGACCGTGCGGTGCAGCGACCGGGCATCGACGGTGCCCGGCTCGACGAGGCGGTCGGTGCGGATGCGGCGCACGAGCTCGGCCGGCGTGACCGAGGCGGCGCGCCGTTGCGCGACCTCGAGCAGGAACGACGTGAGGTCGGCGCCGCTCACCCGGTAGCGAGGGTCTCGAGCGGATCGGCGTCGGCGCCGAGCGCGTCGACCACCCGCTGCCGCGGCGGGATGGCGGACGCTCGACCATCGGCCGGAGGCTACGAGCGCGCCCTCCGGCGCCCGTTCGTCCATTTTCGTCGCGGTCGAGGTTCGCCGGGGCGGCTCGAGCACCGCAATGCGACCGGGCAGCGGCGAGCCTCCCCGTACGATCCCCCGATGCAGCGCGGACGCCCCGGGGGCGCACGGGGACCGCGGGTGATCGCCGGTGAGCAGGGTGGCCTGCGGTTGGTGGTGCCCAAGGGCGCACGCACCCGGCCGACGAGCGACCGGGTCAAGGAGTCGGTGTTCGGCGCGCTCGGTACCGCCCGGCTCGCCGGGGCGCGCGTGCTCGACGGCTACGCGGGCAGCGGGGCGCTCGGGATCGAGGCGCTCTCGCGCGGCGCGGCGCGCGCGACCCTGGTGGATCGCGATCCGCGTGCGGTCGACGCGATCCGGCGCAATCTCGCCTCCACCCGGCTCGCCGACCGGGGGACCGTGCACCGACGCGGCTTCGGTGGGTTCCTCGCCGGTCACCCGCCCGAGTCGCCGTTCGACCTGGTCTTCCTCGACCCGCCGTACGACGTCGCCGGGCCCGAGCTGGCCCGCATCCTGCTCGCGCTCGCGGCCCCCGGCTGGCTGGCGCCCGGCGCCGGCGTGGTGATCGAGCGCTCGGCCGCGGTGGGTCCGCCGACGCTGCCCGAGGGATGGCGAGTCGCGTGGGAACGGGTCTACGGGGATACGCTCGTCGTGCTCACCGGCCCGGATGCCGGCGACCGGACGGCCTGACGGACCGCCGCCCTGCACAACGAGGAGCCTGCCGCACCGTGGCCACCGCACTCTGCCCGGGTTCGTTCGACCCGGTCACCCTGGGTCATCTCGACATCATCGAGCGGACCGCGCGGCACTTCGACCACGTGATCGTGGCCGTCATCCGGAACCCGCAGAAGGCGCAGTCGCTCTTCACGCTCGAGGAGCGCCAGGACATGCTCCACGAGGAGACCGCCCACCTGCCGAACGTCTCCATCGAGTTCTTCAAGGGACTGCTCGTGGACTTCGCGAGGGACCACGACGCGACCGCGATCGTGAAGGGCCTGCGGGCCGTCTCCGACTTCGACTACGAGCTCCAGATGGCACAGATGAACCAGCGTCTCTCGAGCATCGACACGTTCTTCATCTCGACGAGTCCGCAGCACTCGTTCCTGTCGTCGAGCCTGGTGAAGGAAGTGGCCAAGTACGGCGGTGACGTCTCGAGCATGGTCCCGCCCTCGGTCATGCGCCGGCTCGCCCATCGATTCGAGGAGTCCCGGTAGCCGTGAGTGACACCGTCGACCAATTCCCGCGTGAGACCCTGGACACCGAGGAGCTCATCCTCCAGGTCCGTGACCACATCGAGACCGCGCGTTCGGTGCCGATGTCGGCGAGCGTCATGGTCAACCGCGACGAGCTCGTCGTGCTCCTGGAGGACGCCGTCGCCGCACTCCCCGAGGAGATCCGCCAGGCGCGCTGGCTGTTGAAGGAGCGCGAGGAGTTCCTGGCCAAGGCGCGGCGCGAGGCCGAGGACATCATCGATGCCGGGCGCCAGCAGGCCCAGCGGATGGTCGAGAAGACCGAGGTCGTCCGGGAGGCCACGCTGCACGCCCGGCGGATCGTCGACGACGCGGAGAAGACCTCCCGCGACCTCAAGCACGAGGCCGAGGACTACATCGACCGGAAGCTCGCGAGCTTCGAGGTGGTGCTCGAGCGGACGATGACGGCGGTGGCCAAGGGTCGCGAGCGGCTCCAGGTGGTCATCCCGACCGAGGAGGCGGACCTCGCCGAGGACACCGACGAGGGCGCGTTCTTCGACCAGGACCTGGCGTAGCCGTCCCCCGGCGCCCGATGCGAGGGGCGGCTGGCAGAAGCTGGAAATAGCAGCTGACCTGCTACGATCGGGCCCGTCGGCAGGTCGCCGACCCACTATCCGGCGTCCGTTCGACACGCGCTCTCCAGTGCGTGTCCGGGGCCACCGAGGCGAATTTCTCCCACGAACATGACCGCGCTCCGCTGCAACGTCTCCGATCTGCTCCACCACCCGTCCGCGCGGCGGGCGGTTCGGGTCGAGATCCCCGGCCGCGAGCTCGGCGGTGTCGCCGGGTCGCGGCTGTCGGCGGCGCCGCTCGTCGTCGAGGTCTGGCTCGAGCGCATCAGCGACGGCATCGTCGTGCACGGCACGGTGGCGGGCGAGTACGAGAGCGAGTGCAGCCGGTGTCTGGCGCCGGTCCGGGCCCGCTTCGAGATGCCGGTGCGGGAGCTCTTCGAACGTGACGTCGTCGAGGGCGAGACCTACCCGCTCGAGGGCGAGGAGATCGACCTCGAGCTGCCGGTACGTGACACGGTGCTGCTCGATCTCCCCACCGCCCCGCTGTGCCGCGAGGAATGCGCCGGGCTGTGCCCGATCTGCGGTGTCGACCGCAACGAGGCCGACTGCGACTGCGACCCGAACCCGCCCGATCCACGTTGGGACGCACTGCGCGATCTCACGCTGGACCACTGAACCAACAGATCCCGAGGAGCATCCATCCATGGCCGTCCCGAAGCGCAAGACCCCCCGTGCGAAGACCCGCAGTCGCCGGGCGTCGAACTGGACGCTGGACGCGCCGGCGCGCTCGCTCTGCCCGACGTGCGGTGCGGTGAAGCTGCCCCACACCGTGTGCGGGAACTGCGGCACGTACCGCGGGCGCCAGGTCCTCGACTCGGAATAGGACGTGAGCGACGCCCACCCCGGTACGACCCGACCCGCTCCGGGCCGAGCGGTGCGCGGGCGGAATGTCCGTCGGCCCGCGTCGTCGGCGCACGAGCGGGACGGCCATGACCGGGCCCGCCGGCGGGAGCCTCACCGTCGCGATCGACGCCATGGGTGGCGACCACGCGCCCGGCGCCATCGTCGAGGGCGCGTGCCTCGCGGTGTCCGAGCTCGGGTGTCGCGTCCTGCTCGTCGGCGACGAGGCCGCGATCCGCGCCTGCCTGCCCGACGGCGTGCCCGACGGCGTCGACATCCGCGCGACGACCGAGGTCATCGCGATGGACGAGGAGCCCGGTGTCGGTGTGCGCCGCAAGAAGGACGCGTCGGTGGTGCGCGCCGCCGAAGCGGTGCGCGACGGCGACGCCGACGCGATGGTCGGCGCCGGGAACACGGGCGCGACGATGGCGGCCGCACTGCTCCGCTACGGCCGGATCCGCGGCGCGGCGCGACCCGCCATCGGGGTGCCGATCCCGGTGCCGTTCGCGGCGCCCCACCTGCTCGTCGACGGTGGTGCGACGGTCGACTGCACGCCCGAGTGGCTCGTGCAGTTCGCCCACATGGGTCGGGCCTACGCCCGCCTGCGCCTCGGCGTGGACGAGCCGACCGTCGGCCTGCTCTCGAACGGCGAGGAGCCGGGCAAGGGCGACGACCTGCGCAAGCAGACGTTCGCACGGCTCGACGGCGAGCCGTGGTTCGTCGGCAACGTCGAGGGCCGTGACCTGATGTCGGGGCGCCCGCACGTCATCGTCACGGACGGCTTCACCGGCAACGTCGCGATCAAGACCGTGGAGGGCGCGCTCAAGGCCGCGGCGGATCTCGTCTTCACGACGCTCGCGTCGACGCCCGAGGCGAAGGCGGCGGCCGACGTCGTCGCACCGATGTTGCTCCAGGGCGTGACCGACTACCTCGACCCCGACACGATCGGGGGTGCGGCGCTGCTCGGCGTCGACGGCGTGTGCGTGATCTCCCACGGCTCGTCGAGCGCGCGGGCGATCGTCAACGCGGTCCGGCTCGCCGTCGACTGTGTGGCCGGCGGGTTCGTCGACCGCATGCAGGCGGCCCTCGTCGACCACGACGGCGGCGTCCGACCACCCGACGGGAACCGCCCGGATCGACAGGAGGCCCATGCCCGCTGAGACCCATTCCACCCACGAGCCCGTGACCCGGGACGAGGTCTTCGCGATGGTGCGTGGTCATCTCGCGGAGATCCTCGAGATCGAACGACGACACGATCACTCTCGACTCGACGTTCGCCGACGACCTCAACGCGGACTCGCTCGCGCTCATCGAGCTCGTCGAGGCCCTCGAGGAGGACCTCGGCGAGCGCACCGTCGGGTTCACGGTCGACGACGACGACCTCGGCGACCTGAAATCGGTGCGCGACGCGGTCGACTACGTCATGGCCCGCCTGGAGGCGGCGACGGGTGCTCCCGGGTCGGCCCAGTGATGCCCGACACCGTGGCGCGGCCGTGGCCCGAGCGGCCCGTGCGCGCAGCGAGCACGAGCGGACATCCGGGGGCGACCGCGGCCTGAGCCGCGGCCGGGACGCATGGATGCCGACGCCCACGCCGTGTTCGAGTCGCGACTCGGCTGGAGCTTCCGCGAGCGCGGCGTCCTCCGGCAGGCACTCTCGCACCGGTCGTGGTGCGCCGAGCACCCCGAGGACCCGTCGAACGAGCGGCTCGAGTTCCTCGGCGACGCGGTGCTCGGCATGGTCGTCACCGATCACATCTACCGGCACTACCCCCAGCACCAGGAGGGCGAGCTGGCCAAGGTGCGGGCGTCGGTCGTGAACTCCGACGTGCTCGCCGAGGTCGCGGCCGACGTCGCGCTCGGTCCCTGTCTCCTGCTCGGCAAGGGCGAGGACACCTCGGGAGGCCGCGACAAGCCGTCGATCCTCGCCGACGCGATGGAGGCCGTGATCGCCGCGGTCTACCTCGACGGCGGGATGGACGCGGCATGGGAGGTGGTGCTGCGCCTGTTCGCGACGCGTATCACCGAAGCCGCGACCGGCCCGGGCGGCGACGACTACAAGACGCGGTTGCAGGAGCTCGCGGCGCAGCGGTTCGACCGACTGCCGCGCTACCAGGTGCGCGACGAGGGACCGGACCACGCGAAGCGCTTCTTCGCCACGGTGCTCCTCGACGGCGCGGCCTACGGATACGGCGAGGGCGGCTCCAAGAAGCAGGCCGAGCAGGCGTCGGCACGTGCGGCGTGGGAACGGGTGTCGGCGGGCGAGTCGCCGATCGGGGCAGGGGAGGAGCAGGGTGCCTGAGCTCCCTGAGGTCGAGGTGATCCGGCGAGATCTCGAGAAGGAGGTCGTCGGCAAGAAGGTCAAGGCCGTCGACGTCACCGGGATGCGGTCGATCCGGCGATACCGGCAGCGGAAGCAGTTCACGTCCGCGCTGGTCGGCAAGAAGCTCCTGGGTGTCGAGCGGAGGGGCAAGTACCTCCTCGTGAAGCTCGACGGCGGTGAGGTGCTGGTGATCCACCTCGGGATGTCGGGCCAGCTGCGGCGTGCGGCCGGCACCAAGGAGGCGATGGCCAAGCACACCCACGTGGTCATCACCTTCACCCAGGGCGGCCAGCTGCGGTTCATCGACCCGCGCACGTTCGGCGAGATGTTCGTGACCGAGCTCGACGGCATCGAGGACCAGGTCGACGAGCTCGCCCACCTCGGGCTGGACCCGCTCGAGAGCGCGATGAGCTGGGACTACTTCGGGGAGCTGGTCGCGCAGCGGCACATGAAGCTCAAGGCCGCGCTCATGGACCAGAAGTTCATCGCCGGCATCGGCAACATCTACTCCGACGAGATCCTCCACCACGCGGGGCTGCGCTACGACCGGATGAGCGACGAGCTGCGCCCCGAGGAGGTGCGCCGGCTCTACCGGGCCGTGGTCGAGGTGCTCCAGGAGGGTGTGAAGTACCGGGGCTCGTCCCTTGCCGACGAGCAGTACGTGGACCTGTTCGGCAAGAAGGGCGGCTACCAGGAGCACCACCAGGTGTACGCCCGCGACGGGCAGGCGTGCCTGCGCTGCCGGCGCGCGATCGTGCGGGAGAAGTACGCGGGACGGTCCACGTTCTTCTGCCCGTACTGCCAGGTCTGAGCGTGACCGATCCGCGCGTTTTGCGAGGCGCGCGCGTACGCTCCGGCATCGGCCAAGGAGGAGCTGCGGAGTGTTCCTGAAGTCTCTGACGCTGCGCGGGTTCAAGTCGTTCGCGGACAAGACCGTGCTCGAGTTCGAACCCGGCGTGATGGTCGTCGTCGGCCCGAACGGGTCGGGGAAGTCGAACCTCGTCGACGCCGTCGCGTGGGTGCTCGGCGCGCAGGGCCCGCGCACGTTGCGCGGCGGGAAGATGGACGACGTCATCTTCGCCGGCACCGCCGACCGCCCGGCGCTCGGGCGTGCCGAGGTGTCGCTCACGATCGACAACTCCGCGAATCTGCTGCCGATCGAGTTCACCGAGGTGACGATCACCCGGACGCTGTTCCGCAACGGCGACTCCGAGTACGCGATCAACGGTGCGCCGTGCCGGCTGCTCGACATCCAGGAGCTGCTCTCCGACAGCGGCATCGGCCGTCAGCAACACGTCATCGTCGGGCAGGGCCAGCTCGACTCGATCCTGAACTCCCGCCCGGAGGACCGGCGCGCGGTCATCGAGGAGGCGGCGGGGATCCTCAAGTACCGGAAGCGTCGGGAGAAGGCCGAGCGCCGCCTCGAGGCGACCGAGGGCAACCTCCTGCGGCTGAACGATCTCCTGCGGGAGGTCCGGCGCGGCCTCGGGCCGTTGCAGAAGCAGGCCGACGCGGCGCGCCGCCACGACGGCGTCGTCGACGAGCTGCGCGCGATCCGTGTGCACCTCGCGGGACGCGAGCTCGCCGGCCTCCAGCTGAAGACGACCCGCCTGCGCGAGCAAGCCGGGGAGCTCCAGCGCGAGGAGGCGACGATCCAGGGTCGCCTCCGCGATCTCGACGTGTCCGTCCTGGACGCCGAGCGGGCGCTCACCGACGTCGGACACGGCGACCTCGCCGACGCGTTGACGCGCGTCGAGTCGATGCGCGAGCGGGCCCGAGGCCTGCGCGCGCTCGTCGAGGAACGCCGGCGTGGCCTGGAGCGGGAGCTCACGGCCGCGGCCGACGAAGGCGTGGTCGAGACGCTCGTGGCCGACGCCGGCGCGATCCGTGCCGAGCTCGACGCGCTCGAGCCCGATTCCGGCGCGCTCGCCGAGCAGGGCCTCGAGGTCGAGGCGAGCGAGCGCGCGCTGGTGCGCGAGCGCGCGGAGTTCCTGGGCGACGCCACGACGGACGCCGACCCGGTCGCCGAGGCCGAGGCGGTGCGACGAGAGCTGGCCGCGCGGCGCGACGGGCTGGTGCGGATCGAGGAGGAGCTCGCCCGCTTCGACGCCCGCGCCCGCGGTCTGGAGCAGCGTCGCGAGCAGCTCGCGTTCGATCTCGACGCCGCCACCGAGAAGCTCCGGGCCGCCGAGTCGACGGTGCCGAGCGCGGTCGCGGCGGCCGAGGCCGCGGCGAGCGCACGCGCACACGCCGAGGAGGAGCTCACCGCCGCCGAGGCCCGTCTCGCCGAGGCGGAGTCCGAGGCGGGCAAGTGGCAGGGCCGCGCCGATGCGCTCGCGCAGGCGCTCGACGCCGCGAACGACGCCGAGGCCGCCGCGGTGCTCGACGGCATGGTGGGCGTCGCCGGCGCCCTCGTGAACCACCTCGTGATCGAGCCCGGAGCCGAGCGCGCCGTGGCCGCGGCGCTGGGCGACGCCATGGGTGCGCTCATCGTGTCCGGACGCGACGAGGCACGCGGCGCGGTCGAGCGACTCGCGGCCGGCGACGCGGCCGCGTGGCTCCTGGTGCTCGATGCCGCCGACACCGCGGTCACCACTGGCGCGACCCTGGCACCCGCAGGCGCGCGTTCCCTCGCCGGCTGTGTGCGGGCGAGCCTGCCGGGGCTGCAGGCCACCCTGGCCCGCACGCTCGCGGGCGTCGTGCTCGCCGACGGCGACTGGCGCTCCGCGATGGACCTCGCCGCCGCCAATCCCGACCTCACCGTGATGACGCGTGCCGGCGACCGCTTCGGCGGTGGCCGGCCATGGCGCTTCGGTGCCGAGCAGTCGGCCGGCGTGACCCGGGCCGCGCTCGACGAGGCGATCGACGCCGCCGAGCGCGCGGTCGAGGCGCGCGACGCGGCCCACACCACCGTGGACCAGGCGCGCGCCGCGGTGCACGAGCGGCGCGAGGTCGAGCGCCGGGCCGAGGAGACGGCCCGTCACGCACGCAGCGCACACGACCGGGCCCAGGCCGCGAGCGAGCGGCTCGCCAGTGAGCGCGCCGACCGCACGCAGGAGCTCGAGGTCACCGGTGGGAACCGGATCGCGCTCGTCGACGCGCTGGGCGCGGAGCGGGCCCGCATCGCCGCGCTCGAGGCGCGCGCGCCGGAGCTCGCCGCGGCCGAGGCCGAGGCGGACCGACGGGCCGCGGCGCGAGCGGCGGTGCTCGCCGACCTCGACGCGCGCGAGGTGGAGATCCGCCGGCTGCGGCGCGAGCACTCGGTGCGGGTGGCCGCGATCGACGAGCGCCGCACGATCCTCACCCGCCGCCTCGGAGAGGTCGAGACGCGTCTCGCGCGCGATCCGGAGGCGAAGGCGGCGGCGGAGCGCTACCGCGCCTCGTTGCTCGCCAAGGGCGAGGCCTACCTCGCGATCGGCGGCCGCCTCGACGAGCTGACCGGCCGGATCGACACCGTGCTCGGGCGACTCCGCGAGGAGCGTCGCGTCCAGGCCGAGCGGGCGAGCGAGGCGGGCGGCCGGCTCGAGACCCTGCGCAACGAGCGTCACGCGCAGGAGCGCCTGCTCGCGGGGGTCCGGGAGCGTCAGCAGCGGCGCGAGGTGGAGGAGGCCGAGAACCGCATGCGGCTCGAGGCGGCGGTCGAGCGCATCCGCACCGAATTCGACTGCGAGCCCGGTGTCGCGATCGAGGCACCTGCACCCCAGGTGCCGGAGGGGACGACGCTGGCCGGCCGGGCCCGCGACCTCGACCGCGACCTGCGGCTCATGGGCCCGATCAATCCGCTCGCGCTCGAGGAGTACGAGGCGCTGCAGGAGCGCCACGACTTCCTCGTCCAGCAGCTCGACGACGTCAAGAACTCGCGTCGCGAGCTGCAGCGTGTGATCAAGGCCGTCGACCAGGAGATCGTCACCGTCTTCGACGCAGCGTTCGCCGACGTGCAGGAGCACTTCACCCGTCTGTTCTCGACGCTCTTCCCGGGCGGCTCGGGTCGGGTGTTCCTCACCGACCCCGACGACCTGCTCAACACCGGCATCGAGATGGAGGCGCGCCCGTCGGGCAAGAACACCAAGCGCCTCTCGCTGCTGTCGGGCGGTGAGCGCTCGCTCACCGCGATGGCGTTCCTCTTCAGCGTGTTCCGCTCGCGGCCGTCGCCCTTCTACCTGCTCGACGAGGTCGAGGCCGCGCTCGACGACGTGAACCTGCACCGCTTCCTCGATCTCGTGCACGAGTTCCGCAACGACGCCCAGCTCGTGATCGTCTCGCACCAGAAGCGCACGATGGAGGCCGGCGACTGCCTCTACGGCGTCACCATGGCGCCCGGCGGCTCGACGAAGGTCGTGAGCCAGCGCATGCGGGGCGAGATCGTCCTCACGTGATTCCGGCGTCTCCGCTCGCGGCGCCCCTGCGGCGGCTCCGCTCGCGGATCCGTCCGGTTGCCGGACAGGGGCTCGCTGCGCCGCTGCTCGCCCTGCGCTCGTTCCTCGCTCCGGGCT
The DNA here is from genome assembly GCA_963756815.1 of uncultured Acidimicrobiia bacterium. Taxonomy (GTDB): domain Bacteria; phylum Actinomycetota; class Acidimicrobiia; order IMCC26256; family JAENVU01; genus JAENVU01. The sequence goes on along the minus strand of CAVWPR010000004.1, from coordinate 288,308 downwards.
CGGTGCGCGGACCGTCGACGTGCTCCTGGGCGACGGATGGGCCCCGGTCACGGCCGGTGGGATCGCGGCTGACATCCTGGTGACCGCATGCTCCCCCTCGCGACGTCCGCCGCCGATGAGCTCGAGTTGACGAACGCGTGCGGCCCCCCGGGCCACCGTCCTTGGGTCTGCTCGACGGTCTTCGACATCACCGGCAGCGGCCGGGCCGCCCAGCTCGCCGACGACGCGTTCCGGATCCTCGTGATCGTCGTCGTGGCCTACGTCGTCGTGCGGATCTCACGGCTGGTCATCCGACGCATCGTGAACCGGCTCGCGCGTGACGAAGCGGTCGAGACGCTCGACAAGATCCGCCGCCGCACCGGCGTCGCGTTGCTCGACACGTCGCCGGTACCGAACGTCCGTCGTGCCTTGCGCGCCGAGACGATCGGGGCGGTGATCCGCAGCATCGTCGCCGCCCTCATCTGGGCGACGGCGTTCGTGATGATCCTGGACACCCTCGACGTGAACCTCGCCGCGATCGGGATCGGTGCCAGCATCATCGGCGTCGCGGTCGGCTTCGGCTCACAGTCGCTGGTGAAGGACTTCGTCAGTGGCATCTTCATGCTCGTGGAGGACCAGTACGGAGTCGGTGACGTCATCGACGTCGGTGACGCGACCGGCACCGTCGAGGGAGTGAGCCTCCGCACGACCCGCCTGCGTGACGTCGAAGGCGTCGTCTGGCACGTCCCGAACGGTGAGATCCGACGGGTCGCCAACAAGAGCCAGCAATGGTCGCGAGCGGTGCTCGACGTCGCCGTCGCGTACGACTCCGACATCGAGGCCGCCACGCGCGCGATCACCGCGGCCGCCCGTGCCGTCGTCGACGACCCGGAGTTCCGCGACGTCGTGCTCGACGAGCCCGAGGTCCTCGGGGTGGAGCAGGTCACCGCGCGCCAGGTGGTGATCCGCGTCATGGTGAAGACGAAGCCGCTCGCGCAGTGGACCGTGGCCCGGGCGCTGCGGCCCCGGGTCAAGGCGGCGCTCGACGAGGCGGGCATCGTGCCCATCGACCAGGATCTGACGACCTTCCGCACCGACGGTGGCCCGCCCGACCCGGTCTGAGCACGCGTCGGCGCCTCGCGGGCCCGTCGGTACCCGCCGTTAGTCTCCGGCCCCGATGGAACTCGTCGTCATCCTCCTCATCGTCGCCCTCGCGGTCGTGCTGATCGCAGGCGGGCTCTTCCTCTCCCGGCGCTCGACGCGCACCGACCGCGGTGTGCCCGAGGCGCCGACGCGTCCCACGCCGACGCGTCCCACCCCGACGCGGCCCGTGTCGCCACCACCCGTCGCGCCGCCCGAGGTCACGACCGCACCCGAGCCTGAGGTCGTCGAGCCTGAGGTCGTCGAGCCTGAGGTGGTCGAGCGGGTCAAGCCGCGTCTGCGCGACCGGCTCGGCCGGACCCGTGCCGCGTTCGCGGGCGCGTTCTCGGGCATCGCCGGCCGGGGCAAGGTCGATGACGAGACCTGGGACGAGCTCGAGGAGGCGCTGATCCTCGCCGACGTCGGCGTCCCCACGACGACGAAGGTCATCGACGCGGTCCGCGAGCGGGCCAAGGCGGAGAAGACCGGTGATCCGGAGCGCGTCATCGCCCTGCTCCGCGAGGAGCTCGTGACCCTGCTCGCCGACGTCGACCGCGAGCTGCACCACGGAGCCACGCCGCCGAGCGTGTGGATGTTCGTGGGCGTGAACGGCGTGGGGAAGACCACGAGCATCGCGAAGCTCGCACGGCGCGAGAACGACGAGGGTCGGCGAGTGGTGCTGGCCGCGGCCGACACCTTCCGAGCCGCCGCCGCCGAGCAGCTCGCCACGTGGGCCGACCGCACCGACACCGAGATCGTGCGCGGCCAGGAGGGCGCCGACCCGGGCTCGGTCGTGTTCGACGCCATGAGCGCGGCCACCACGCGCGGCGCCGACCTCGTGCTCGTCGACACCGCCGGGCGACTGCACACGAAGGTGAACCTGATGGAGGAGCTGAAGAAGCTCCGGCGCATCGTCGAGCGCACCGAGGGCGCGTTGTGCGAGGTGCTGCTCGTGGTCGACGCGTCCACCGGCCAGAACGGGCTGACGCAGGCCCGGCAGTTCGCGGAGGCGGTCGACGTCACGGGCGTGGTGCTCACGAAGCTCGACGGCACCGCCAAGGGCGGGATCGTGCTCGCGATCCAGTCGGAGCTCGGCATCCCGGTGAAGGTCGTCGGGATCGGCGAGACCGCGGACGACCTCGTGCCGTTCGACCCCGAGGAGTTCGTCGCGGCGTTGTTCTAACGGGCGACCAGCCGCAGCGCGAGGAACCCGGGCTGGGTGGAGAAGCGCTCGTACCGCTCCGCGTCGAGGGCCTCGGCCGAGGGCACCGGGCGCGGTTCCACGAGCCGCTCCACGAGGAACCCGGCGTCCGCGATCTCGGCGAAGGTCTGCTCGAGCGGCGCGATCCAGAAGCGCATGTGCCAGGTGCCCGGCACGCCGGTCCACACCTCCTCGACGACGCGCGTCTCGAAGTAGTCGCCGCCGTGACGCAGCCAGTCGGCCGTCGGATGGAGCTTCGAGAGGACGAGCGCCCCGCCGGGTCGGAGCACGCGCCGCAGCTCGCGCAGCGCCGGCACCCGATCGTCGACGTACTCGATCGCGAGCGCGCAGAGCGCTCGGTCGACACTGGCGTCGGGCAGCCAGGTGAGCGGCTCGCCGAGGTCGTGGACGCGGAACACGGCCGCCGGCACACGCGCGCTCGCCAGCTCGACCATGCGCGCGCTGTGGTCGAAGCCCACCACCTCGGCGCCGCGTGCGGCCAGCTCCTCGGCGTAGAGCCCCGGTCCGCAGGCGGCGTCGAGCACCCGCAGGCCCGCGACGTCGCCGAGCAGCGCCAGGCACGCGGGACGGTCGACGTGGGCGTTGAAGAACCCCGACGTGGCGTGGTCCCGGAACTCGTCGGCCACCGCTTCGTACTGCGGCTCGCGCCCGACCTCACCCACCCGGCGATCATCGCGCGGCCGCCGCGCCGAGGTCGGGGGCGACGGGGCCCGTCCGTATACTCGCCCGCACATGTTCGACGCCCTCTCGGACCGTTTCGACGGCATCTTCTCCAAGCTGCGGAGTCGCGGGAAGCTCACCGAGGCCGACATCGACGCCGTCGCGCGCGAGATCCGCCTCGCGCTGCTCGAGGCCGACGTCAACGTCAAGGTGGTGAAGTCGCTCATCGCGCGCGTCAAGGAGCGCGCGAACGGCGCCGAGGTGCAGAAGAGCCTCAGCCCCGCGCAGCAGGTCATCAAGATCGTGCACGAGGAGCTCATCACCACCCTCGGCGGCGAGACGGGCAAGCTCGCGATGAGCTCGAAGCCGCCCACCGTCGTGATGATGTGCGGCCTGCAGGGCGCCGGGAAGACGACCGCCGCCGCGAAGCTCGCCCGGCAGCTCAAGAGCCAGGGGCTGCAACCCCTGCTCGTGGCCGCCGACCTGCAACGCCCGGCCGCGGTCGAGCAGCTGCGCGTGCTCGGCCGGCGGGTCGACGTCCCGGTCTTCTCGTTGCCCGACGACGGCCCGCAGGACCCGGTCCGGGCGGCGGAGGGTGCGCTCGAGGAGGCGGCCCGACTCGGTCGCAACGTGGTGATCGTCGACACCGCCGGTCGGTTGCAGATCGATGTCGAGCTCATGGTGGAGCTGCGCGAGGTGCGCGACATCCTCCAGCCCCACGACACGCTGCTCGTCGTCGACGCGATGACCGGCCAGGAGGCGGTCAACGTGGCCACCACCTTCGACGAGGCGGTGTCCCTCGACGGCATCGTGCTCACCAAGATCGACGGCGACGCGCGCGGTGGAGCCGCGCTCTCGGTCAAGGAGGTCGTCGGCAAGCCGATCCTGTTCGTCGGCACCGGCGAGAAGCTCGAGGACTTCGAGCCGTTCCACCCCGACCGGATGGCGAGCCGCATCCTCGGCATGGGCGACGTGCTCACGCTCATCGAGAAGGCCGAGGAGAGCTTCGACGCCGACGTCGCCCAGCGCGCGCAGGAGCAGCTCGCCAAGGGCCAGTTCACGCTCGAGGACTTCCTCGAGCAGATGCGCCAGGTCCGCAAGATGGGACCGATCGGCAACATCATGAAGATGCTGCCGGGGATGCCCAAGGAGCTGCGCAACCAGGAGCTCGACGAGGGCGAGCTCGGACGGGTCGAGGCCATCATCTGCTCGATGACCCCCGCGGAGCGTCGCGACCCGACGATGATCAACGGCTCCCGCCGCCTGCGGATCGCCCAGGGGAGCGGCACGACCACCACCCAGGTGAACGCGCTCCTCAAGCAGTTCAAGCAGGTGCAGTCGATGATGAAGCAGCTGACCGGCGGGGCGGGCAAGCGCCCGAAGCTCAGCGCGCTGCGGGGTATGGACCTCGGCCAGTTCCAGGAATAGTCCCGAGGAACCCTCCCCGTACCGGTGAGGTGCGTCGGCGGACGGGCGACGTCGTGGCGAACGGTGTGTACACGAACCCGCCCCGCCAGTTAGGTTGCCGGCTTCGTCGGCTCTGGGGGGATCCATGAACGTTCGTCGTCCGTTGCTCGCAGTCGTGGTCGCGGCCCTCGTGATCGTCGCCTCGGGGTGCTACACGTACCAGGCGAACCTGGCCGAGCAGAACCAACTGCCGGTGCCGTGGTTCTGCAACCCGGTCGCGCAGAACTCGGTGACCGGCCCGGGCATGGGCTCGGTGAACTACTACGCCGGCGTCACGCGCGGACCGCTCTCCTACTCGGACTGCAAGCAGGTCGGCACGATCATGGACCAGGGCAAGGCCTACGCGAAGAAGTTCCCGACGCTCGGCGACGCGAAGGCCGCCGGCATGCACAACGGGTTCGACTTCATCGCCGGCATGGGCACGCACACCGGATACGGCTTCGACCCGGCGATGCTCGCCAACCCGTCGTTCGATCCGCAGAACCCGGTCTTCCCGGGCACGAACGTCGACGACGTGTTCGACCCCGCGCAGCCCGAGTTCCTCCAGTACAACGGCAACACGCAACGACTCGGTGCTCGTGGGCTTCGACTACTACGTGCGCACGAGCACGGGGCAGCCGCCGGCCGGGCTCCCGGGCAACAACGACTGGTGGCACATCCACCCGACGCTGTGCGCCAACAAGACGACCGGGACCGCGTTCGCCGTCAACACCACCGACACGCAGTGCGCCAGCCAGAACGGCATCAACCTGCACATGCAGAACTACTACATGCTGCACATCTGGGCCGTGGACAACCTCGAGTACCACGCCGACGTCCACGCGCCGATGCACCCGTGCATCAAGGCCACCGGCGCGATCTTCGACATGACGGACCCCTGCCACCAGGACTTCACGGCCATGTCGGGCGCGGCCGCGGGATCGGCGTCACTCACCGCGAAGCAGACGGACGCCGCGAAGATGGAGGAGATGGGCTGTCCGATCGGCCGGCTCGCCGCGTCCTCCTGACCGGGCGCCGCGGCCGACCGTCCGGGTCGGGCCGGTCCGGAGTGCCGTTCGCCGGGCCGACCGGATAGGCTCTCCCGGCCGCGCCGGTCTCGGCGTGCCTCGTTCCGCTCCGAAGGGTGTTCCCCGCTCGTGTCCGTGAAGATTCGCCTCATGCGCGTCGGCAAGAAGAAGCAGCCGAGCTACCGCGTGGTCGTCGCCGACGGGCGCAGCCCCCGCGACGGCCGCTACATCGAGATCATCGGCCACTACCAGCCGCGCCAGGAGCCGTCGGGCTTCGACATCGACGGCGACAAGGTCCTCAGCTGGCTGCAGAAGGGCGCCCAGCCCACCGAGCAGGTGCACAAGCTGCTCGTCGGCGCCGGCATCTGGGAGACCTACGAGTCGTCGCGCAGCTCGCAGTCGACCGCGGCCAAGGTCGCGACGCGCAAGGCCAAGGGCCAGGCGGCCGCGCAGGCCGAGGCGGCCAAGGAGAAGGCGGCGGCGGAGGCGAAGGCGGCGGCCGACGCCAAGGCGGCCGAAGCTGCTGCCGCGGCAGAGGCCAAGGCGGCAGAGGCCAAGGCGGCCGAGGCCGAGGCCGCGTCGGCCACCGAGGACGCGCCGGCCGAGGAGAGCACCGAGTCATGAGCGACGAGCACGACGACTACGAGGACGAGGTCGGCGCCGAGGGCAACCGCATCATCGGTGGTCGCGCCAAGGCGGTCGTCGAGCACGTGACGCGTTCGATCGCCGACGAGCCCGACGCGGTCGACGTCGAGATGATCGAGCGACGCGACGAGGTGTCGATCCTGGTGCACGCCGACAAGGGCGACATGGGCCGGCTGATCGGCCGGCGCGGACGCGTCGTCCAGGCGCTGCGTCAGGTGACGCGCGCCGCCGGTGCGGCCGAAGGCATCAAGGCTTCGGTCGACATCGTCGAGTAGCGGAGTCGCGCAGTGTTCCTCGGTCGGACACGGCGCAGGTGAGCGGCGCCCCCCTCGAGGTCGGTCGCATCGGCCGGGCCCACGGGCTGCGCGGCGAGTTGAGCGTCACCCTCACGTCCGATCGCGTCGAGCGCCTCGCGCCCGGCGCGGTGCTGCGCACCGACGATCGCGAGCTGGTCGTGAAGTCGTCGCGTCCGCACCAGCAGCGGTGGTTGGTCCGTTTCGAGGGTGTCGACGACCGGACCGCCGCGGAGCAGCTGCAGGGCGCCACGCTCTCCGCCGACGCGCTGCCCACCGCGACCGACGAGCTGTGGGTGCACGAGCTGATCGGCGCCACGGTGCAGGACCGCGACGGTGCCCCGCTCGGAGTGGTCGAGGCGATCGAGGCCAACCCGGCGAGCGACCTGCTCGTGCTCGACGGCGAGCGCCTCGTCCCCCTCACCTTCGTGGTCGCGCACGAACCCGGCGTGGTCACCGTCGATCTCCCCGCCGGGCTGTGGGACTGAGTCGTGCGGCGCAGGAGCTGAGCGCGTGCGCATCGACGTCTTCACGATCTTCCCCGAGTACCTCGCGGGTCCGCTCGGGCTGTCGCTCATCGGTCGTGCGCGCGAGCGCGGCATCCTCGACCTGCGGCTGCACGATCCGCGTGATCACACCGACGACCGGCACCGGACCGTCGACGACGCGCCGTTCGGCGGTGGGCCGGGCATGGTGATGCGGCCCGAGCCGCTGTTCGCCGCCGTGGAGTCCGCGCAGCCGCCGCGCCCGCTCCTGCTGCTGTCGGCGAGCGGTCGGCGGTTCGATCAGGCGATGGCGCGCGAGCTCGGCGGCGGCGACGGCTTCTCGCTGGTGTGCGGCCGCTACGAGGGTGTCGACCAGCGCGTCGCCGACCACCTGTGCGACGGCGAGGTCTCCGTCGGCGACGTGGTGCTCGCCGGTGGCGAAGCGGGCGCGCTCGTGATGATCGAAGCGGTCACCCGTCTGCTGCCGGGGGTCATGGGCAACGACGCATCGGCCGACGAGGAGTCCTTCGCCGACGGGCTGCTCGAGTACCCCCAGTACACCCGGCCCGCGGCGTACCGGGGCTGGGAGGTGCCCGAGGTCCTGCGATCGGGCGACCACGCCCGGATCGCCGAGTGGCGGCGGGCGAGCGCCCGCCGGCGCACCGCCGACCGCCGGCCCGACCTGCTCGCACCCGACGAGCCGGAGGCCCCGACGGGGCCCGGAGCCGACGGGTTCTGACGATCCGCCACGGTGGGGCTACCATCGCAGCCCGCTCCCACGGCTCTCCCGAAGGACCTGTACGCGCCATGAATCCCACCGATCTCGTCGACCGCGCCTCCTTGCGGGACGACATCCCCGACTTCGCCCCCGGCGACACCGTGAAGGTTCACGTCCGCGTCGTCGAGGGCAACCGGCAGCGGGTCCAGCTGTTCCAGGGCGTCGTCATCGGCCGCAAGGGATCGGGCCTGCGGGAGACCTTCAAGGTCCGCAAGGTCAGCTTCGGCGTGGGCGTGGAGCGTACGTTCCCGGTGCACTCGCCGATCGTCGAGAAGATCGAGGTGGCGGTCCGGGGCGACGTGCGCCGGGCGAAGCTGTACTACCTGCGCGACCGGATCGGGAAGGCCGCGAAGATCAAGGAGAAGCGCGTCTGAGTGCGCGCCGCGCACACCTACACTGGTGCGCGATGAGCACCGGAGAGCGGTCTCGCAACGGCATCGCGGAGCGCGACGCACGATGAGTGCCGAGGATCTCGAGCGGTACGAGACCGAGATCGAGCTGCAGCTCTACCGCGAGTACCGGGACGTCCTCCCGATGTTCTCCTACGTCGTCGAGACGGAGCGGCGCTTCTATCTCACCAACGCGGTGAAGATGGACGTGAAGTCGGACCACGGCGCCGTGTACTTCGAGCTCGAGCTGCAGGACGCGTGGGTCTGGGACATGTACCGACCGGCGCGGTTCGTCGCCAACGTGCGGGTGGTGACGTTCAAGGACGTCAACATCGAGGAGCTCGCGGGCAAGGAGCTGTGAACCGCCGGGCGCTCGGCGCCCACGGCGAGGTCCTGGCCGGCAACTGGTACACCGAGCACGGCTACACCGTGCTCGACCGCAACTGGCGCTGCCGGCAGGGCGAGCTCGACCTCGTGCTCGAACGCGACGGCGTCGTCGTGTTCTGCGAGGTGAAGACCCGCACGTCCGACGCGTTCGGGATCGGCGCCGAGGCGGTCGGACGCGAGAAGCAGCTGCGCCTCCGGCGCCTGGCCGGGGAGTGGCTCGCCGCGCACGACCGTCGGGCACGCGAGCTGCGCTTCGACGTCGTGTCGATCCTCGCCCCCCGATCCGGCCCGCCGACCGTCGACGTCATCGAGGCCGCGTTCTGACGCGCCGTGCCGGTGGCTCGCTTCGCCGCCCCGCCGCCGCTCCGATTCGATCCGGCTCCCGCAGGCGACTCAGCGGCGCCGTCGGCGGGACTCGCGGTGCCAGCAGCCGGTGTGCCAGTGCCGCCGGTCCTCCGGCGCGTCGTACGGCACCACCACCTCGTGTCCCTCGCCGGCGCGGATCTCGTGGTCGCACCCCGGGCAGCGGTACGCCTTGACCGCCTCGTACGGCTGCATGTGGCGCACGCTCACAGCGCCGGCGCCGGGGGGTTCGGGTGTCATGGCGTGGCGTCAGCCCAGCAGGGCCCAGAGCACGAGCGCCAGCGCGACGAGCACACCGGCGACCGCGAACAGGAGGTCACCGCGGTGCTGCACGCGGTCGCGGAACGGGTTCATGCCCACGGCGAGAGGCTAGGACCCGGGGCCGGCACGGCCCGGACGCGCCGAGGCGCCCCGTCGCCCTCGCCCGGACCGGGCACGGGGCGGTGGGGAGGTCAGTGCGCGGTGATCGACGGCATGCGGATGCTGTTCGCCCGCGCGGCTCGGGCGGAGCTCGCCAGCTCCCAGTCCGGCTCGCTCGTCCGACGCACCAACGAGTTGTGCGCCTCCCACTCGGCGGTGCACGACGTGCACGTGAGCAGGTACGAGCCACCGGAGTAGGCATCCACGTCGAGGGGTGTCCCGTCGTAGGGGCACCGTTGCAATTTCACGCACCATGCATCGACCGCAGGCCGCGAAATCTTGACGTCACGCGGGCCAGAGCAGGCCGTGGGCGCGGCGGAGGTGCCCGGAACGCACCAATCCGGCCACCGCGACCGCGATGGGTCCCGGCTCCAGCCCGGTCCGGCTCGTGAGGTCGTCGACGGTCCCCGGCTCGCCGCCGAGCGCGAGCAGCACCGCGCGCTCGTCGCGGGTCGCGCCGGTGCTCCCGGGTCCGTCGGCCGGCGCGCGCCGCTCGCCCGGCGTGAGGCCGAGCACCCCGAGCACGTCGTCGGGATCGATCACCACGTGCGCGCCGCTGCGGATCATCTCGTTCGTGCCGCGCGCCGACGGGTTCCGTCGCGACGCCGGGTACGCGCAGAGCTCGCGTCCGTAGCCGAGTGCCTGGTCGGCGGTGATCTTGGCGCCACCGTCGATCGTGGCCTCCACCACGACGAGCACGTCGCAGAGCCCGGCGATGATCCGGTTGCGCACCGGGAAGCGCGACGGATGCGGGCCGGTGCCGTACCGGTACTCGCTCACCAGGAGACCCTGCCCGCGCACGCGTCGGTGCAGACGGCCGTGCCGGATCGGGTACTCGACGTCGAGGCCGGTGGCGACGACACCGACCACCGTGCCGCCGGCGTCGAGCGCTCCTTCGTGTGCGGCACCGTCGATCCCGATGGCCAGCCCGCTGACGACGGTCACGCCGGCACGCGCCAGCACGGCACCCAGCTCCCGGGCGTCGGCGAGGCCGTGCGGTGTGGCCGCGCGGGTGCCGACGACGCCGACGCGCGGCCGATCGAGCGCGTCCGGCCGGTCGCCCTCCGCGAGCAGGACCGCCGGGTGATCCTCGATGCCGGTGTCGATCGGGTATCCGGGCGCGCCCGCCACCATGACGCGCGTCCGCCGGGCGCGCAGGTCGCGCTCGGTGCGGTCGAGGTCGAGACGCACACTCCAGCCCCGTACGAGCTCGCGCGGGTCGCCGCGCAACCGCCGGCCGCCGTCGTGGTGGTCAAGCGCGTCGACGGCGCGCTCGGTGCGGATCGCGGTCACCGCGTCGCGCGGGTCGGGCCACGAGGTCAGGAGCGCCCGCAGCCGCACCGGCGTCATGCGGTCGAGCCCGACGAGCGCCGCGGCGGCCACGGCGCGATCGTCGATGACGGGCGCGCGCGAGCGACTGGCCACGCCGGGGGCATCGTGGGTCCGGTCGTCGCTCACGGCACGTCCTGACGCAGCGACGCGGCGAGCACCACGTGCTCGGCCCCGACCGACGCGGAGTCGGCGAGATCGGCGACCGTGCGCGCCACCCGCCGGATCCGTGCCGCGCCGCGGCCGGTGAGCAGGCCGTCCTCGACGGCGAGGTGCCAGGCGTCGATCCCGTCGCCCGTGAGGCCGGCGAAGCGGTCGATGCACGCCGACGGGATCTCGCGGTTCCACCGCCACGGCGTGCCCTGCAGACGCCGGCCCTGCCGGGCGGTCGCGGCGGCGACGCGTGCGGCCACGACCGCGGAGCACTCGCCGGGGCGGTCGTGGGCCGACGGGCCGGTGATCCGCAGTCGGAGGTCGAAGCGATCGAGCAGCGGTGCGCTGAGGCGCCGGAGGTAGCGCGTCCGGGCGAAGTCGTTGCAGCGGCAGTCCGCGGCGACGCGCCCGCACGGACACGGGTTGGTGCAGGCGACGAGGAGGAAGCTCGCGGGGAACACGAGGCTCCCACCCTGTCGGGCGATCCGCACCACGCCCTCCTCGAGGGGTTGGCGGAGCGCATCGAGCGCGACCGGGGGGAACTCGCCGAGCTCGTCGAGGAACAGCACCCCACGGTGGGCCAGGGTCACCTCGCCGGGGCGGGGCCGGCCCGACCCGCCGCCGACGAGGGCCGGGGTGGTGGCGGTGTGGTGGGGCGCCCGGAACGGGCGGGCCGTGGCGAGCCGATCGGGCGGACGCCCGCCGGCGACCGACGCGATGCGCGTGACCTCGACGGCCTCGTCGGGGTCGAGGGGCGGCAGGATCGTGGGGAGGCGCCGGGCGAGCATCGTCTTGCCGCACCCGGGCGGTCCGGCCAGGAGCAGGTGGTGGGCGCCCGCCGCTGCGATCTCGAGCGCGAGCCGGGCGGTGGCGAGACCGCGCACCTCGGCGAGGTCGACCGGCTCGAGCTCGACCGGATCCACCGGATCCTGGGGCCCGGCGGCCGGCTCGGGTTCGGGCCACGGCGCCTCGCCCTTGAGGCACTCGCGCAACGTCGCGAGGTCGGGCGCGCTGCGTGCGTGCAGGCCGGGCACCAGGGCGGCTTCGAGGTGGTTCGCGGGTGGGACGAGCACGGACTCGACGCCGCTTCGGGCCAGTGCGTCCGCGAGCACCAGGGTGCCGGGAACGGCACGCACGGTGCCGTCGAGGCCGAGCTCGCCGAGCACACCGACACCGTCGAGGCATCCGGCCGGGAGCTCGTCCTCGCCGAGCATCAGCGCGAGGGCGATCGCGAGCTCGAGACCGGCGCCGGTCTTGCGCACGGTGGCGGGGGAGAGGTTGACGGTGATCCGCTTGTTGGGCCACGCGATGTCCGAGGACTGCATCGCGGCCCGGACGCGTTCGCGCGATTCGCGTCCGGCGGTGTCGGGCAGCCCGACGACGGTGTAGCCGGGCAGGCCGTTGGCGACGTGCACCTCGACGGCGACGCGCAGCCCCTCGACGCCGAGCAGCGTGGCGCTGTGCACGGTGGCGACCACGGGTGGGACCTCCTGGACGATGACGACGGAACAGGAGGGTCGGGTGGTGCGGGCCGGGACCGCTCGACGGCGAGGTGGACCGTACCGGCGGGGTGTGACCGTCCCCACGGCGGCTCCGCTCGGATGGGTCGGGTGCACGCGGGGCGGGACGCTCCGCCGCGGCTCCGCTCGTTCCTCGCTCCGACCGGTCGGGCGACGCATCGACGTCGACGGCGCGGCATGCCGCTAGCGTCGACCGGCGTGTCCTGGGACGTCGACGGGTTCGTGACGTCGCTCACCGCGTCGAGCCCGCACACGGTGCGCGCGTACGAGCGCGACGTCCGCCAGTTCGTGCAGTGGGCCGAGCGCGGTGGCTGCCCGGATGCACGTGATCTCGACCACGCGTCGCTCCGCCGGTACCTCGCCTACCTCACCACCCGCGGGTTCGCGAAGCGCACCATCTCCCGGAAGGCCGCCGCGATCCGCGCCTTCCTGCGCTACCTCACCCGTCGCGGCACGCTGCCCGTCGATCCGGGCCGCACGCTGCGCTCACCGAAGGGGCCGAGCCGGCTCCCGCGCGTGCCGCGGTCGAGCGAGGCGGGCGCCCTGCTCGACGCGGCGGCGCGGGTCCCGGCGATCACCGGCGAGATCGGCGCCGGTGGCGAGGACGCCGACGGGGACCTCGTCGCGCTCGAGCCCGACCCGGTCGAGCGGGCGGTGGCACTGCGCGATCTCGCGGTGCTCGAGGTGCTCTACGGCACCGGGGTGCGGGTCTCCGAGTGCTGCGGGCTCGACACCGGCGACGTCGACCTGGCCGGGCGGACCGTCACCGTCCTGGGCAAGGGGTCCAAGATCCGGCGGGTCCCGCTCGGCGCCCCGGCCGTCGATGCGGTGCGGGCGTGGCTCCGCGAGGGCCGCCCGGAGCTCGAAACGCCCGATTCGCCCCGCCGCGCCGTCTTCCTGAACCAACGGGGCCGCCGCCTCGGTCCGCGGGACGCCCATCGCATCGTGGAGCGCCATCCGCTGCCCGACGGACGGAGCTTGCACCCCCACGCCCTCCGGCACGCGTACGCTACGCACCTGTTGGAAGGCGGAGCCGACCTGCGGACCGTGCAAGAGCTGCTCGGTCATGCCGATCTCGCGACGACCCAGATCTACACCCACCTCACCCGCGAACACCTGCGGGCCGTCTACGAAACGACCCACCCTCGTGCCTGACCCCGCAACCACGAGAGCCGACGACACGCTGATCGTCGCGGCGCTGTGGGACGACTACGGCAGGGACAAGGACGGCGACGCCCGCGAGCGGCTGATCCTGCACTACTCGCCGCTCGTGAAGTTCGTCGCCGGGCGGGTGGCGGCCGGGCTCCCGCAGAGCATCGAGCAGTCGGACCTCGTGTCCTACGGGATCTTCGGGCTCATCGACGCGATCGACAAGTTCGACCCCGAGCGCGGCTTCAAGTTCGAGACGTACGCCATCAGCCGGATCAAGGGCGCCATCATCGACGAGCTCCGCTCGATCGACTGGGTGCCGCGGTCGATCCGCTCCAAGGCCCGGACGATCGAGCGGGCGTACTCGAAGCTCGAGAACGAGCTGAAGCGCTCACCCGACGATGCCGAGATGGCCACCGAGCTCGGCGTCACCGAGGCCGAGCTCGGTCAGACCCTCTCCCAGATCAGCTTCGTGGGCATCGTCGCGCTCGACGAGGTGGTCAACACGGGGGAGAAGGGTGGCGGCACCACGACCGTCGGCGACACCGTGGCCGACAAGGTCAACGACCCGGTGGCCGCGTTCGAGGTCGAGGAGATGAAGCACCTCCTGGCGGATGCGATCAACCGGATGCCCGACCGCGAGCGGCTCGTGCTGACGCTCTACTACTACGAGGCCCTCACGCTCGCGGAGATCGGCACCGTGCTCGGCGTCACCGAGAGTCGCGTCTGTCAGATCCACACGAAGGCGATCCTGCAGCTGCGCGGCCGCCTCATCGAACCGCCCTCCGAGCGCACGGCGTAGACACCGACCGAGTCAGGGCGCGTTGAGCCGGGCCATCAGCTCGGCGAACCCGATCACGTCGATCGCCTCGGCGATCCGACCGTCGACGATGCGCAGGATCGCGGTCGACACGACGAGAAGCGCGCTTGGCACGACCCCGAGCGTCGGGTACGGTCCCCGCCACTTCCTCCCTCGCTTCCCTCCCTGCTGCCCACGCGCGCCCGGGAGGCCGACCGATGGGAACCCGTTCCCCTTTCGTCACGATCGCGCTGCTCGTCGCGCTCGTGTGCGTGGCCGTGCTGCCCGTCGGTCGCGCGTCCGCGGAGATGTCGGCGTCCGCGGAGACGTCGGCGTCCTGGACCCGACCCGTGGCCGGACGGGTCGTCCGTCCGTTCGTGGCGCCGAAGGCCCGCTACGGCGCAGGCCATCGCGGTGCCGACCTCGCCGCCGCGCCGGGCACGCCGGTGCGCGCCGCGGGTGCCGGGCGGGTCGCCTTCGCCGGCGCGGTCGCCGGCACGCTGCACGTCGTGGTCGAGCACGCCGACGGTCTGAAGACGTCGGTGTCGTTCCTCGCGACCGTCGCGGTGCGCGTCGGCCAGACCGTCACGCCGGGCACGGTCGTCGGGACGGCGGGCGGCACGGGACCCGAGCACGCAGCCGGCGTCGTGCACTTCGCGCTGCGCGTGCGTGACGAATACGTGGACCCGATGCAGCTCTTCACGGAGCCGGACCTCACGAAGGTGGTGCACCTCGCACCGCTGCACCACCGACCTGAGCAACACGGGCTGGACTCCCGGTCCGTCGAGGCCCGCGACCTCGCGCAGTCGCTCCACCTCCCGCGGAACATCCCCGGCCTCGAGCCGGAACCCGAGCCGAGTCTCTGGGACCGCGCCACGGGCGCGATCGGGAACGCGTTCACGGGCGCGGTCGAGGTCGGCGAGCTCCTCGGCGAGCCACTCGTGCTCACCTGGACGACCATCGCCGCGACGACGCCGCTCGGTCCGGTGCTCGAGGATCTGCACTCGATGGCGTCGCGCTTCGCCGCGTACGTCGCATCGCGTGCCGACTGCACGAGCCGGCCGGCCGCGGCCCCGGCGCCCGGCGGCGGCGGGTCCGGGCACCTCCTCTTCGCGGTCGGCGGGATCAACAGCCACACCGACCCCCGCACGGGCGCGACGTTCGGTCTCGACACGGCGGCGCTCGGCTACCACCGACGACGAGGTCGGCTGGTTCTCGTACCGGCCGGGTGGCGGGCCGTACCGCGCCCCCGACACGTGGACCGACCTCGTCGCCCAGGCGCACCGCCTCGGGGACCAGCTGCGTGCGTTCGCGCGCGCGCCCACCCCGGTCGGGAGGTCGACCTGGTCGCGCACTCGCAGGGCGGGGTCGTGGTCGACGCGTTCCTCGAGCTCGCGGTACGACCCGTCGGATCCGACGCTGCCCCCGCTCGGCACCGTCGTGACCCTCGCGTCGCCGCACCAGGGCGCGCCGCTCGCCGAGGTCGCGGCCGACGTCCGCGCGTCGCCCGCCGGACGATCGTTGCTCGACGCTGCCGAGGACCTCGCCGGCGGCGCGATCCCGCCGTCGGGCGGCACGTCGACCCGGCAACTCGATCCTCGGTCCGCGCTGATGCGACGCCTGGTCCGCCGTGACGTGCCCGAGCAGATGGACCTCACGTCGGTGGCCGGCACCGACGATCCGGTGGTCCCGGCCGAGAGCACCGTCAAGCGCGGTGCCCGCTCGGTCACCACCGATCCCGCCGGCCTCGGCGACCACTCCGCGATCGTGCACGACGGCCGGGCGATGACCGCGACGCGGCTCGCGCTCGAGCAGCGCCCGCCGGCGTGTGTCGGCTGGGCCGAGGGCGTCCGCGGTGCGGTGGAGCCCGTGCTCATCCGGCGCGTGGAGCTCACGGTCGGTCGAACCGTCGGGCGCACCGCCGCCCACCTGTCCGCGCCGCCGCCCGTGCTGCCGTCCCCGGGACCGTTCCCGCTCCTTCCCTGAACCCCACACCGACGAGACACGGAGGTCTCAGCAT
Source organism: uncultured Acidimicrobiia bacterium (assembly GCA_963756815.1). Taxonomy (GTDB): domain Bacteria; phylum Actinomycetota; class Acidimicrobiia; order IMCC26256; family JAENVU01; genus JAENVU01. Next base: position 272,103 of record CAVWPR010000004.1, on the reverse strand, counting down.
GACCGTCGACCGGAATCCCGACATCCCGATCCCGAGGCGCCCGCCGGCACCGAAGCGGAGCCTGAGCAGCCGCATCCGCCGGCGTGATCGCGTGCCGCGCGGCGCGTTCGCGATCCTCGGTGCCGCCCTCGTCCTCGCGTTGATGCTCGCGTCGTGCGGCCTGCTCGGTGATCTCGGTCGGGCCGATCGCAGGCCGAGCCGCGCCGTCCGGCCGGTGGCCTCGCACCCGACCGTGCACCCGATGCCGCTCCGGTGGGGCGTCGAGGGCCCCGCCGACCCCACTGCGCTCCTCGTCGACGGCGACGACGCGTTCGTGGTCGAGCCGTACGCCGTGTCGTCGATCGGCGTCGCCGACGGCGCGACCCGTTGGCGGGTCGACGTGAAGGACGCCGAGCCGTTCGTGGCCGTCGATGCCGAGACCGTGCTCGTGGGTGCGGTCGACGGCTTCGAGGCACTCGATCGTGCGAGCGGCGCCTCGCGCTGGCGGGTCGCCGTCGACGATCCGTACGACCGAGGTCGCACCGTCGGACTGGTGGCCACGCCGGCCGGACCGATCGCCGTCGTGACCACCCAGCGCGGCGGCGTCGCCGGCATCGAGGTCGCCGCCGGCGCCACCCGCTGGTCGGCGACGGTCGACGGCTCGCCGCGCGGTCAGGTGGTCACGGACGCCGCGACCGGGCTCGTGGCGCTGGAGATGGACCACGACGGCCGGGTCGAGCTCCACGTCCTCGAGGGCGCGACCGGCGCCGAGCGGTGGTCCACGGCGCTCGGTCCGATGACCGGATTGGCGCTGGTCGACGGACCGAACCTCGTGCTCGACACCGGAGGCATCGACGCCCCCGGCACCCTGATCGCCTTCGACCTGGCGACGGGGAGCCGCCGCTGGACCGCAGCGGTGGCGGGCTCGTCGGAGCAGGGGGAGGGCGGCATCGTCGACGGCGACCGCATCGTCGTCGTCGACGGCCTGGGCACGGTCACCGCGCTCGACCGCAGGACCGGCCGCCGGCGCTGGTCCCACGACCTCCCGATGCCGGTCTTCCACGGGCGCCCGATCGCGATCGGCGGCGTGCTGGTGCTGCGCACCATCTCCGGCGAGATCCACGTGCTCCACCGGCGGACCGGTCGTCACCAGGGCGTGTTCCGGGTCGACGGCGTCGGCGTCGGGCTCGGCGGGAGCCCGGCCGGTCTCGTCTTCGCCCGGTCGCAGGTCACGCACCCCCAGGTCGTCGGCCTGCCGCCCGCGATGCTCACGATGCGCACGCCGGACCGCACCCCACCGGTCCTGGTCCCGACGCCGACCGGCCGCTCCCGCACGCGCCCGGCCACCGGCTGAGGTCGGCGAAACCGGTCCCGACTACACTCTCGCCCGACCCGAGACGCCGGTTCGCCGGTTCGCGGGATCTCGCACGCCCGGCATCCAATGGTCGCCCCGGTCCTCCGGTGGCGTCGCCCGGGCGGAGGAATCAACCAGAGGAAGGACCTTTCGCGTGGCTGTCGTCACCATGAAGCAGCTGCTGGAGGCCGGAGTCCACTTCGGTCACCAGACGCGCCGTTGGAACCCCAAGATGCGTCGGTTCATCTGGGGCGAGCGCAATGGCATCTACATCGTCGACCTCCAGCAGACGTTGGAGCGGATCGACACCGCCTACCGGTTCGTGCGCAGCACGGTGGCCGACGGTGGGACCGTGCTCTTCGTCGGCACCAAGAAGCAGGCCCGGGAGCCGATCCAGAACCAGGCCAACCGCTGCGGGATGCCGTACGTGAACTACCGCTGGCTCGGCGGGATGCTCACCAACTTCCAGACCGTCCACGCCCGCGTCGCCAAGCTGCGCGAGATGGAGCGGCAGGTCGCGAGCGGCGAGACCGAGCAGATGATCAAGAAGGAAGGCCTCAAGGTCAAGCGTGAGGTCGTCAAGCTCGATCGGAACCTCGGCGGCATCCGCAACCTCGAGAAGCTGCCGAGCGCGATCTTCGTGATCGACACCAAGCAGGAGCACATCGCGGTGACCGAGGCCAACCGCCTCGGCATCCCGGTCGTCGCGGTGGTCGACACCAACTGCGACCCCGACATCATCCAGTACGTGATCCCCGGCAACGACGACGCCATCCGCTCGGCCAACCTCATGGCGCGCGTCATCGCCGACGCGGTCGACGAGGGCAAGCACCTCGCGCAGAAGCGTGGGGCGCGCGCCGGCACGAAGTCGGAGGCCGCGCCGCCCAAGCCGCTCACGCCCGAGGAGCAGAAGGCGAAGGCCGAGCAGCAGGCCGCGGCCCGCAACGCGGCCGCCGCCGACGCGGCCAAGCGCGAGCAGCGCCTCGCCGAGGCGAAGGCGAAGAAGGCGGCGGAGCAGGCGGCTGCGCCCGCGGCCGAGGCCGAGTCCGGGGGCGCGGCGACCGCGGTCGCCACCGAAGCGCCGCCCGCGACGCCCGCGACCGACACCGAGGGAGACACCACCAGCAATGGCTGACATCAGCGCGAAGGACGTCGCGGCGCTGCGCAAGGTGACCGGCGCCGGGATGATGGACTGCAAGCGCGCGCTCGAGGAGTGCGACGGCGACCTCGAGGCCGCCAAGGACTGGCTGCGCAAGAAGGGCCTCGCCGGTGCGCAGAAGCGTGCCGACCGGGCGGCCGACCAGGGTGCGATCGAGGTCGTCGTCGACGGCAACGTCGGTGCCGTCGTCGAGCTCAACTGCGAGACCGACTTCGTGGCCAAGGGCTCCGAGTTCAAGGCTGCGGTCGCGAAGCTCGCCGCCCAGGTGGTCGCGAGCGGCGACACCGACATCGCGGGCCAGGCGTTCGAGGGTTCCACGGTGGGCGAGACGATCACCCAGCTCGGCTCCACGCTCGGTGAGCGCATCGAGCTCGGCCGCGTCGCCCGGTACGAGACCGCCGACGGCGTCCTCGACGGCTACAAGCACGTCCAGAACGACCGCGGCACCATCGGCGTGCTCGTCGAGCTCGGCGGGGTGGACCCTGCGAACGCGGAGGCCCGCGCCGTGGCCCACGACATCGCCCTGCACATCGCGAGCGCGGCGCCGCGGTACGTCGCCAAGGCCGACGTGCCCGCCGACGCGATCGAGAAGGAGCGGGAGCTGCTCACGGAGCTCACCCGCAACGAGGGCAAGCCCGAGAACGCGATCGAGAAGATCGTGGCCGGCCGGCTCAACGGGTTCTACAAGGACTACTGCCTGCTGGAGCAGGGCTTCGTGAAGGAGCCCAAGACCACGATCGCCAAGCTGGTCGAGGGACTCGGCAGCGGCGCGACCGTGCGTCGCTTCGCCCGGATCAAGATCGGCGAGGAGTAGGGCGTCGTGGCTCCGGGCGCGTTCCGCCGGGTGGTGCTGAAGCTCTCCGGCGAGTCCTTCGCCGAGGAGACCGGCTGGGGGATCGACGCGGCGGTCGTCGAGCGCATCGCCGCCGAGATCGCGGACTCACGTCGCGAGCTCGAGATGGAGATCGCGGTCGTCGTCGGTGGCGGCAACATCTTCCGCGGTCTCGCCGGCCGGACGCGCGGCATGGACCGCGCCCGTGCCGACTACATGGGCATGCTCGCGACGGTGATCAACGCGCTCGCGTTGCAGGACGCGCTCGAGGGAGTCGGTCAGGTCACGCGCGTGCAGACCGCGATCACGATGGACAAGATCGCCGAGCCCTACATCCCGCTCCGGGCGATCCGTCACCTCGAGCTCGGTCGCATCGTCGTGTTCGCCGCCGGGACCGGCAACCCGTACTTCACCACCGACACCACCGCCGCACTGCGCGGCGCCGAGATGGGTGCACAGGCGGTCCTGAAGGGCACGCACTCCGGCGTCGACGGCGTCTACAGCGCCGATCCCCGTCTCGATCCGACCGCGATCAAGCTCACCGAGGTCACCCACTTCGAGGTGATGAACCGTCGTCTCGACGTGATGGACTCGACCGCGATCACGTTCTGCATGGACAACGAGCTGCCGATCATCGTCTTCGACGTCTCGACGCCCGGCAACATCCGTCGGGCCCTGAGCGGCGAACGCATCGGCACGCTCGTGAGCTCGAAGGAGGGCTGAGGTGGCGACCCCGCCGGAGATCATCGCCGACTGCAAGGACAAGATGGCCAAGGCCGTCGAGCACCTGCGGGACGAGTTCAGTCGCGTGCGCACGGGCCGGGCGACGCCGGCGCTCGTCGAGAAGATGCGCGTCGACTACTACGGCTCCGAGGTCCCGCTGCAACAGCTGGCCGGGTTCACCGTGCCCGAGCCGCGCGTGCTCGTCATCCAGCCCTACGACAAGGGCGCGATGGGCGCGATCGAGAAGGCCATCCAGCAGAGCGACCTCGGCATCAACCCGAGCAACGACGGCCAGGTGGTCCGGCTCGTCTTCCCCGCGCTCACCGAGGAGCGACGCAAGGAGATGGTGAAGGTCGTCAAGCACCAGGCCGAGGAGGGCCGGGTCGCCGTGCGCAACGTCCGCCGCCACGCCCGCCAGGAGCTCGAGGGGCTCGAGAAGGCCGGTGAGCTGTCCCGCGACGAGCTCGACCGCATCGAGAAGGACCTGGAGAAGGCCACCCACGAGGTGGTTGCCGAGGTGGACCAGCTCCTCACCCACAAGGAGCACGAGCTCCTCGAGGTCTGAGTGGTGCGCGCCGCCTCGGCCGAGGCCCCGGGTGACGGGGCCCGAGCGGCGGCGCTCCGAGCTCGGAGCCGGAGTCCCGGACCGCTCGTCGGTGAGGCCCACGGAACGCCCGGGGCACCTCGGAGTGTGGCAGCTTCCGGGCGCCTCGGGATGTGCGGGTCTAGGGTCTTCCCCAGACCTACGGGCCTAGGGGGAAGTGTTCGGTGACGGACGGTCACGACGAAGATCGAGAGACGCGAGAGCATCCCGCGGCGCGCCCGGCGCCGGCCGGGGAGGGCGTGCGCATCATCGGCGCCGAGGAGGCGCAGGCCAAGCTCGACTCGGGCCTGGCGGGCCGCCGGATCGCCGATTCCGAGCCCCGGTTCGGCGACGTCCCGGCCCGGCCCGACGCGCCCGTGCGCCCGGATCTGAGCTTCCCGCGGTCCGAGGCCGGCGGCGCGCCGGTCGCCGACGAGCCGACCGCCGAGCACCCGGATCTCCTGGATGCCGTCGCCGACGCGCTCACGGGCGACGAGGAGCCGGCCGCACCCGAGCCGCTCGACGAGCCCGCCGCGCCGGTGGGCCTGCCGCACTGGACCGAGCCCGCCACCGGCGAGATCCCGGTGATCCTCGGTGGCGAGGAGGGGGAGCCGAGCGGTGAGATTCCGGCGGCCCCGCGCTTCCGCAGCGGTGGCTCCGACTGGGACGCCGACGAGCTCGAGACCTTCCGCGTCCTCGGCGCCGAGCCCGAGGACGCGGTGCCCCTGAGCGCGCGTGAGCTGCCGCCGGAGGACGACGACGTCGCGTTCGACCGCGAGGTCGCCGCCCGCCGGGTCCGCACCGAGCCCGCCCCGGGCCGCCCGCGCAGCGTGCGGCCCCGTCCGAGCCGTGACGGCGACGAGTCGGGCGCCGGGTCGGATCGTCCCGACATGCTCGTACGCGTCGTCACCGGGCTCGGCATGGCCGCGCTCGCCCTCCTGTGCCTCAATGCGGGCACCGACGCGACGATGGTGCTGGCGACGGCGATCGTCGTCGTGTGCACGTTCGAGCTGTACTCCGCGCTGCACACGCGCGGCTTCCGGCCCGCGGCCGTGATCGGCCTGCTCGGCGCGCTCACGATCGTGCCGCTCGCCTACGACCGCGCCGAGTTCGCCTTCCCGTTCGTGTTCGCACTCGTCACGATCTTCACGTTGCTGTGGTTCGTGTTCGAGGTGGTGCACACCCGGCCGATGGTCAATGTCGCCGTGACGGTCGGCGGGTTCATGTACACCGCAGGGCTCGGCGCGTTCGCCGGGTTGTTGCTCACCTCGTCGAACGGCATCGGGCTGGTGCTCGGCGTCGCCCTCCCCGTGATCGCGTACGACGTGTTCGGCTACTTCGTCGGGTCGCAGTTCGGGAAGTCCCGCCTCGCGCCCGCGATCTCGCCGAACAAGACGGTGGAGGGCCTCATCGGTGGGATGACGGGCGCGATCATCGTCGCGGTCCTCATCGTCAAGCAGATCCATCCGTGGGGCGACCTCGGTCACGCCCTCGCCCTCGGCGTGACCATCGCGGTGATGGCGCCGCTCGGCGACCTCGCGGAGTCGATGCTGAAGCGGGACCTCGGCATCAAGGACTTCGGCGCCATCCTCCCGGGTCACGGCGGGGTGCTGGACCGGTTCGACGCTCTCCTGTTCTGCCTCCCGGCGGTGTATTTCCTCGCCCGGGCGCTGAAGATCGGTTGAGTGCGCGTCGCCGCATCGCGGTCCTCGGCTCCACGGGGTCGATCGGCACGCAGGCGCTCGACGTCATCCGGAGCCATCGTGACGACTACGAGGTCGTCGCACTCGCCACGGGCACGAACGCCGCGATGCTCGACGCCCAGGCCCGGGAGTTCGACGTCCCCGACGACCGCGCCCGGTTGGCCGGCGGCGCGCCGGAGGTCCTGACCGAGCTCGCGGCGCTCGACGACGTCGACGTCGTCCTCAACGCGGTGGTGGGCTTCGCCGGACTCCCCGCGACCCTCGCCGCGCTGGGTGCCGGCAAGCGGCTCGCGCTCGCCAACAAGGAGAGCCTCATCGCGGGCGGTCCGGTCGTGAACGCGATGCGGCGTACCGGCGGCGGCGAGATCGTCCCGGTCGACTCCGAGCACTCCGCCGTCTACCAGGCCCTGCGCGGGGGCACGGCCGACGAGGTGGCGACCATCGTGCTCACGGCGAGCGGCGGTCCGTTCCGCGGCCGGACCCCGGCCGAGCTCGAACGCGTCACGATCGACGACGCGCTCGCGCACCCCACGTGGTCGATGGGCCCGAAGATCACGATCGACTCGTCGACGCTCATGAACAAGGGGCTCGAGGTGATCGAGGCCCACGAGCTGTTCGACGTGGACTTCGACCGCATCGACGTCGTGGTCCATCCCCAATCGGTGGTCCACGGCATGGTCACGTTCCACGACGGCGCCACGATCGCCCAGCTCTCGATGCCCGACATGCGCCTGCCCATCGGGCTCGCGCTCGGCGCGCCGGCCCGCCTGGACCAGGCGTTCGGCCCGGTCGACTGGGCGACCCTCGCATCGCTCACCTTCGAGACCCCGGACCTGGACGCCTTCCCGTGCCTGAGCCTGGCCTATGCGGCCGGTCGGGCCGGTGGCGGCGCCCCGGCCACACTGTCCGGAGCCAACGAGGTGGCGGTCGAGGCCTTCCTGGCGGGCCGGATCGCATGGACGACGATCGCCCAGGTGGTGGACGACGTGCTCCAGCACGGGACCGGGAACGTCGATGACGTCGGAGACGTTCTGGAAGTCGACCGGGTCGCGCGCGTCCGCGCGGCCGACGCGATCGAGAAACGAGCTGCTGCGTGAAGGATCCCCTCGGCGACGACGCGCCACCGGTCGAGACGCGCAAGGCGGTCGTCGGCATCTCCCTGATGGTGCTGGCGATCATCGTGCTGGTGGCGCTGCGCCCGTCGACGGCGGTCACCGTCGCCATCATCGTGGGGCTGGTCCTCACGATCATGCTGCACGAGTTCGGCCACTACGTCGCCGCCAAGAAGTCGGGCATGAAGGTCACCGAGTTCTTCCTCGGCTTCGGGCCGCGCATCTGGTCGTTCCGCCGGGGCGAGACCGAGTACGGGATCAAGGCCATCCCCGCCGGCGGCTACGTGCGGATCATCGGGATGACCAACCTCGAAGAGGTCGACCCTGAGGACGAGCCGCGCACCTACCGGCAGGCGACCACCGGCAAACGTCTCATCACCGTCCTCGCCGGCATCATCGTCAACCTGCTCATCGCGCTCGTGCTCGTGTTCGGCATCCTCGTGCTCCACGGTCCCGAGGACGTGTCGACGACGATCAACGGCGTGGCGAAGGGCTCCCCGGCCGCGATCGCCGGGCTCCGTTCCGGTGACCGCATCGTCGCGATCGACGGCTCCCGCATCACCGACTGGAACCAGGTCGGGCGCGCCATCACGCCGAATCAGGGCAAGCCGATCACGTTCACCGTCGTGCGCGACGGTCGCGACGAGCAGGTGACCGCGACGCCGAAGCTGATCGACGGTGCCCCACGCGTCGGGATCACCGCCGCGTTCGTCAGCCACCGGATGAACCCCGTGCGCGCCGTGCCCGAGAGCTTCGCGACCATGGGTCGGGGCGTCTCGGCCACCGTCGGCGCGCTCGGCAAGGTGTTCTCGGCGAGCGGGCTCGAGCGCTACGGCAAGTCGGTGACGAACTCCAAGGGCGGCTTGTCCGACCAGGAGCGGCCGCGGTCGGTCGTCGGTATCGTGGCGAGCGGTAACGACATCACCGGCGGCGACTGGTGGGTCGTGCTCGGGCTGCTCGCGTCGATCAACGTGTTCGTCGCGCTGTTCAACCTGCTGCCGCTCCCGCCCCTCGACGGTGGCCACGCGGCGGTCGCGCTCTACGAGGGCGTGGCATCACGCGTCCGGGGCCGGCGGATCCGCGTCGACTACCAGAAGCTCATGCCGGTGGCGGCTGCGGTCGTCGTGGTGATCCTGATCTTCGGGCTGTCGACGATCTATCTCGACCTGCGCAGCCTGTAGGCCACGCCGGGCCCGGAGCGGGCTCGCACGGGTTCGTGAAGAGTTCGTGGAGGTCGCCCCACGGCGCCGGCGCCCGGACGGTCGGCACGTAGGCTCGGACCATGACCTCACCCCGCCGCCGGACCCGCCAGGTCGTGGTCGGCCGGCCGCCGGGTCCGAGCGTCGCAGTGGGCGGTGACGCACCCGTCTCGGTGCAGTCGATGACGACCACGAAGACCGCCGACGTCGACGCGACGCTCACGCAGATCTACGCCCTTGCTGCCGCCGGTTGCGACATCGTCCGCTGCACCTGCAACGAGGAGGCCGCGGCCGAGGGGCTGGCGCAGATCGTCCCCCGTTCGCCGGTGCCGATCATCGCCGACATCCACTTCCAGTACCGCCTCGCGCTCGCGGCGATGGAGGCGGGCGTGCAGGGGCTGCGTCTGAACCCGGGCAACATCCGCAAGCCCGACCAGATCAAGGCCGTCGCGCAGGAGGCGGGCGACCGCGGCTTGCCGATCCGGATCGGCGTCAACGCCGGCAGCCTCGATCCGGACATCGCCGAGGCCCACGGCGGGATCACGCCCGAGGCGCTCGTCGCGTCCACGCAACGCGAGCTCGCGTACTTCGCCGAGGTCGGCTTCGAGGACGTGAAGATCTCGGTGAAGGCGAGCAACGTCGCGCTCGATGATCGACGCGTACCGGATGCTCTCGGAGGCGGTCGACCATCCGTTGCACCTCGGTGTGACCGAGGCCGGCCCGCCGCCGGCCGGCCTCGTGAAGTCCACCGCCGGCATCGGCACGCTGCTCGCCGAGGGTATCGGCGACACGATCCGCTACTCGCTCACCGCGGACCCGGTGGAGGAGGCGCGGGCGGGGCGCACGCTGCTCGAGGCGCTCGGGCTGCGCGAGCGCAAAGGTCTCGACCTGATCGCGTGCCCGAGCTGCGGACGCGCCGAGGTCGACGTGATCAAGGTCGCGAGCGACGCCATGGCCGCGCTCGAGGACCGCAACATCCCGTTGCAGGTCGCGGTGATGGGGTGCGTGGTCAACGGCCCGGGCGAGGCGCGCGAGGCCGACCTCGGTATCGCCGCCGGGCGCGGGCGGGGTCACCTGTTCGTCAAGGGCCAGGTGGTGCGGGTCGTGCCCGAGGCCGAGATGGTCGACGCGCTCGTCGCCACCGCCGAGCAGATCATGTCCGACGGCATCGACGCCGTCATCGCGCGGGCCGACGCCGGTGCCGCAGCCGAGGCCGAGGCGACGCGCGTCGAGCTCCTCGCCACCCAGGGCGTCGACGCCAACCACGCCGACGAGAAGATCGAGAAGATCCGCGAGCTCGCCGGCGAGTGAGCTGCGGTGGAGCTCGCCCTACCCGGCGAAGTCGCGGGAGGTGCGAGCGGAGCGGCCGACGCGGCGTCTCAGCCGCGGTTGAGGTGCCAGTCGCGGCGGCGGGCGGCGAGACCGGTGAGCGCGGCGTCCGTGAGGCGTTCCGCACGCAGCGCGTCGACGACCGGGTCGTCGAGCGGCGCGAGCCGGTCGGCCCCCACCACCCACGCCAGCAGGTGATCCGCGAGCGCGGGGTTGCGGGGGAGGACCGGACCGTGGAGGTAGGTGCCGAGGATGCGCTCGGCGAGCACGCCGTCGACGCCGCCCACGCCGTTGCCGTGGCCCACGCTCACCCGGCCGAGGGGCGCCACGCCGGGTCCGAGCGACGTGCGACCGCCATGGTTCTCGAAGCCGGTGAGGACCGGGAGCCCGCTGGCGGGCGCGGGCGTCACCAGGCACTCGCCGATCAGGCGGCCGTCGCCGGCGCGCGTCTCGAGGTCGAGCAGCGCGAGGCCGTCGAGGATGTCGCCGTCGCCGGCCTCGTAGGTGGTACCGAGCAGCTGGAAGCCGGCGCAGACCGCGAAGACGACCGCGCCGGTGTCGCGCGCGGCCGCGATCGTCGCGGCCGAGGCGCGCATCCCGGCCGCGGCCATCACCTGGGCGTCGTCCTCGCCGCCGCCGAAGAGGTACACGTCGAGCGACGACGGGAGTGGCGCGCCGGCCGCGACCTCCACGAGCTCGGCGTCGATCCCCCGACGCCGGCAGCGCTCGACGAGCACCACCGCGTTGCCACGGTCGCCGTAGGTGCCGAGCAGCTCGGGGTAGACGAGCCCGACCCGTACCGCCGAGTCGCGCGCGTTGCCGCCACTCACCAGGTGTCCCGGGTGAGGTGGGTGAACTGCGTGTACGAAGCGATCACGTGCACGTCGCCGGGCAGCGCGGCCGCCGCGGCCACCGGATCGCGTTCCACGCGATGGTCCACTCCGCCGTAGTCGAGCCGAACCGCGACGTCGAGGGCGCGCTCACCACTCGCGGCAACCGCCTTGCCCCGCAGCATCTCGTACGGCACGTCCCACAGCCACGACGGATCGCGACCGTCGGCCACGTGCGCGTTCACCGCGAGCACGACGCTCGACGCACGCGGCTCGAGCCAGCGCAGCACCTCGGTCCATCCGGCGGGGTTCTTCGCGAGGAGCACGAGCGCGTCGCGCCCGTCGGGGAGCCGCACCGCGGAGAAGCGGCCCGAGACCACCTCGACCGCCCGCATGCCGGCGAGCGCACGGGCCGGGTCCACCGCGAAGTGCGTGATCGCAGCCGTCAGCGCGAGGCCCGCGTTCATGCGGTTCCAGTCGCCGGGCAGCGCGAGCCCGAGCTCGAGCGGGCCCGACGGCGTGTGCAACGTGTCGCCCTCGAGCCGGTACGCGGCATCGGGTTGGGCGAAGCCGCACGCCGTGCAGTCGAACCGGTCCGCGGTCCAGGTGAGCAGCGCCGCGCACTCCGGGCACGTCGCCGCATCCGACCGCCACGGCGCGCCCAGCGCGACCCACGTCACGCCTCTGGCCGGTCCGACGGACCACACGACGTGCGGGTCCGACGCGTTGGCCACGATCGCGAGGTCGGGGTGAGTGGTGCAGACGTCCCGCCACCGGGTGGCGATGCTGCGGACCTCACCGAACCGGTCGAGCTGATCGCGCGTGAGGTTGCCGAGGACGAGCAGCTCGGTGCCGAGCGGGTCGACCACACGCGGCACCCACCGCTCGTCGACCTCGAGCACCGCGACCGACGCGTCGGCATCGCGTCCGAGCGCGGCCGCGACGCCCGCCGGCATGTTGGCGCCGGTGTGGTTCGACACGACCGCGGTGTCGTCGGCGCGCAGGGCCTCGGCGAGGAGGCGGGTCGTGGTGGTCTTGCCGTTGGTCGCCGACACGATCGCGACGCGCCGGCCGCTCGCGACGTCCGCCAGCAGGTCCGGCGCGATGGCCAGCATGACCCGCCCACTGATCTGGGTCCCGGCACCGCGTCCGGTGGCCTTCGACGCCCAGCCGGTGGCGCGGCCGGCCGCGAGTGCGATCCGGTCGCGCGCGCTCAGGTTCGGGGACCCGTCGCTCACGCGCGCTGACACCAGTACGCGTCGACGCGGTACGGGATCGGGATCTCGGTGCGACCCGCGGTGTCCGGGTGCGTCGCCAGGGTCGCCCGCACGTCGTCCAGGACTGCGGCCTGCTCCTCGGGTCCGAGCACGGCGACGTGACTCACCGAGCGGAAGCGGTCCACCACCTCGTCGACGGTCAGCACCTGCTCGTGGTGGAACGTCGCCTCGTGCAGCGGCTCGAAGGAGGACGTCTCGTCGAAGGTCAATGCCGAGTCCCGCCACTCCTCGTGCCGGCGCCACGGGGCCTGCTTCTCGACGCGGTCCATGATCGACCACAGCGCGTCGACGTGCGGTCGGCTGCGATCCCGCGCGTTCCACACCAGCCCGAGGCGGCCCTCCGGGCGCAGGACGCGCGCGGCCTCCTCGAGCGCCACTGCCGCGTCGAACCAGTGGAAGGCCTGCGCCACCGTGATCGCGTCGAGCGAGGCGCCGGCGAACGGCAGCTGCTCGGCGGTGCACCCGACCACGGGGAGCCCGGGGCTGGTCGCGTGGAGGATCGCCTGCATCCCCGCCACCGGCTCGGCGGCCAGGAGATGGGCGCCGAGCGGTTCGAGGAGACGGGTGAGCTTGCCGGTGCCGGCGGCGAGGTCGAGGACCCGACGGCCCGGCCCGATGCCGAGATGCTCGGCCAACCAGTCGACGCATTCGGGTGGGTAGCTCGGCCGGGCCCGCTCGTAGGTCGCCGCTTCGCGGTCGAATCCCGAATCGGCGACGCGGTGGACGGGCACCGGGCCATGATGACAGGCGTGACCGTGGGGGAGTCGATCTCGTTCGACAAGGTGGCCGCCATCTACGACGCGACGCGCGGCGGACTCGAACGGGGCATCCGGTTCGCAGCGTCGATCGAGCCCTTCTGCGGGCCCGGGCCCGTGCTGGAGATCGGCGTCGGGACCGGGGCGATCGCCCGCCCGCTGTCCGATCGACTGCGGCGCACGGTGTGTGGCGTCGACCTCTCGGGCGAGATGCTCGACCAGGCGCGTACCCGGCTCGGTCCGGCGGTCGTGCGCGGCGACGTGAGTCGGCTCCCGGTCCGCGCCGGCGTCGTGGGCACGGTGCTCGCGTGCTGGGTGCTGCATCTCGTGGGCGACCCCGAGGCGACGCTGCGCGACGTGCGACGTGTGCTCGGACGGGACGGTCGGCTGGTGGTGGTGTCCTCCCGTGGCGAGCTCGAACCCGACGACGTCGATGACGCCATGGTCGACCTGCACGACGTGCTGCGCGGCCGGATCGACGTGAGCGAGCGGCTCCTGCCGCTCGCCCGCTCGTGCGGCCTCGACCCGGTCACGGAGGTGCTCACCGATCCGGGGACCTGGCCCGAGGCGCCGGTCGACATGGTGGAACGGCTCGAACGCCGGCAATGGGGTGTGCTCATCGACCTCGACGACGACCGGTTCGCGGAGTACGTCCAACCGGTGATCGACCGGCTCCGCGCGCTGCCGGATCCGACGCGACCACGAGTGCGCGTCGGCCGGCACCGGCTGTTCGTGTTCCGTCCGGCGTGATCCGGTCGCCGGGTCCCCGCGCATGAACCTCGGACCGAGGAGACGAGCATGACGGACAGCTGGGCGGATGCCACCGAGCAGGCGGCGGCGGTGCGATCGGGGGCGGTCGCGCCCCTCGAGCTGGTCGACGACGCGATCGCGCGCATCGAGGCGGCGAACCCGCAGTTGAACGCTGTCATCCACGAACGGTTCGAGCGCGCGCGGGACGAGGCGCGTGGTGATCTGCCGGACGGTCCGTTCCGCGGCGTGCCGTTCCTGATGAAGGACGCGGTGTGTCACGAGGCGGGGGAGCCGTACCACTTCGGCATGCAGGTGCTGAAGGACGCCGGCCACCGCGCGACGAGCGACACCTGGTTGGTGGAGCGCTACCGCGCCGCCGGTCTCGTCTCGCTCGGTCGCACCAACCTCCCCGAGATGGCCAGCACGGTCACGACCGAGCCCGTCGCGTACGGCGCCACCCACAACCCGTGGGACCTCGCACGGAGCACCGGCGGGTCGAGTGGAGGCGCGGCGGCCGCGGTGGCGTCGGGAATGGTCGCGGCGGCCCACGGCAACGACATGGGCGGGTCGATCCGGTTCCCCGCGGCCTGGTGCGGTCTCGTCGGCCTGAAGCCCACACGCGCCCGCACGACGCTCGGTCCCGACTTCGGTGAGCTGTGGGGTCCCACGACGCACGAGCACGTGCTGACGCGGTCGGTGCGCGACAGCGCTGGCATCCTCGACGCGGTGCGCGGTCCCGGCGTCGGGGACCCGTACGTGATCCCGCCGCCGGCGCGGCCGTACCCGGACGAGATCGGCGCCGATCCGGGACGCCTGCGGATCGGGTTCCGCACCCTTCGCTGCGACGGCACCGGCGACTCCGATCCCGACGTCGTCACCGCGGTGCAGAACACGGCCCGGCTCTGCGAGTCGCTCGGTCACCAGGTGACCGCCGACGCGGTCGCGGTGCTCGACGACCCGAGATTCGGTGATGCCGTCGCCGGGGTCTGGTCGGGGATCATCGGCCGCGAGGTCGAGCGTTGGAGCCGGATCGTGGGGCGGCCGATCGAGACGGCCGAGCTCGAACCGCTCAACCAGACCTTCGTCGAGATGTCTGCCGGCGTGAGTGCCGCCGGGTACCTCGCCGGCATCGAGGCCATGCAGGCGTACGCACGCGGCGTGGCCGCCTGGTTCGCCGACTTCGACGTGCTGATGCTGCCGACGGTGCCCGAGCCGCCGATGATGCTCGGCCGCATCAACGCCGCCGCGCCGGACCCGTTCGCGCAGCTGCTGGACTCAGGGCGTCTGACGACGTTCACGATGCCGTTCAACCTCACCGGTCAGCCGGCGATCTCGCTGCCGCTCGGCACGACCTCCGACGGCCTGCCGATCGGTGTGCAGCTCGTGGCCCCGTTCGGTCGGGAGGACGTGCTGTTCCGACTCGCGTCGCAGCTCGAGGTCGCGGCCCCGTGGTCGGACCGTCACCCCCGGTCTCAGGTCCCCCGTCGCCGCGGTCTGATCCTCGCACGTCAACGCGACGCGAGGGCGTCGAGCCCGTCGGCGAGGAGCGCGGGACCGAGCGCACGCAGGAGCGCGCGTTGCGAGTCGTCGCCGGTCGGCGGCGTGTCCGTGTCCGCGTGCTCGCAGCGGGCCCCGTAGGCGAGGCTCACCACGAGATGCCGCGCGAGCGCGCGCGCTCGTCGTCCGTCAGCGGCGCGCCGCGTGCCGCGCCGTAGTCGGTGACGAACGCGAGGACCTCGGTGGGCGTCGAGAACCGACGCTCCTGGCGGACGGACCAGTCGATGCCGAAGGTGAGCGCCGCGGCCGCGAGCGCAGCGGTCTCCTCCATCGCGGCGACGCTCTCCCAGTCGTAGACCGCGTCGAGCGTGCCGTCGCGCAGGCTGACGTTCTGCACGCGCCAGTCGCCGTGGGCGACGACCTCCGGGCCGGCGGGCCGGGCCGACAGTGCGGCGCGGGCGTCGCGCATCAGCGTCGTCGATCCACTCGGCGCCGGGCGCGGTCGCGGCGAAGTCGAACCGGCGGGAGTGAGGCACCGGGTACAGGCCGTCGACGAGCCGGTGCAACGGGTGGACGCGCCCTCGCAGCGTGTCGAGCTGCCGGCGCGGCGAGCGTGACGAACCGAGCGAGCCCCTCCGCCGAGCGCGGCACGGACCTCGGGCGCGTGCGCGTCGGCCGGTCGGCGACTGCACGAGGAGCGCCTCGGCGGTGAGGTGCCCCGCGCCGGATCGGCGACCGGCCCGGCGAGCGGTGCCGGAGCCGGGAAGCCCGAGGCCGCGAGCGCCCGCTGCACGCGCGGTCGCGGCGCGCAGGTAGTCGACGTCGGCATCGGGTCGGTGGCCCTTCACCACGACCGCGCGCCCGTCGGTGAGGTCGACGCCGTGCACGCTGCCGCTCGACGAGTCGAAGAACCGGTAGCGGGCGATCGGCGCACCGAGGTGCTCCACGCAGAACGCGTCGACCGCGGCCGCGATCGCGTCGGGATCGGTGGTGCCGAACAGCGTGCCGTTCGAGGGGCAGGTCGACGCCGCCCCACGCCGCGACCTGTGCCGCGATCACATCGCCCAACGCGCTCACGAGCGCATCGTGGCCGATCGCGGACGATTCGACACGCGATCTGGCAGCTACAGACCGCGATCTGCGATCACATTGCGGGAGATCGGGGTCAGGGAATCAGAGGTGGAGGCCGCACTCGGTCTTGTCGAGACCGGCCCAGCGGCCGGCGCGGCCGTCCTCGCCGTCGCCGACGGGACGGGTGCAGGGCCAGCACCCGATCGAGTCGTAGCCCCGCTCGGAGAGCGGGTGCACCGGCAGGTCGTGGTCCTTCACGTATCCGGCGACGTCGCTGTCCGACCACGTCGCGATCGGGTTGACCTTCACCAGCCCGCGGCTCACGTCGTAGCTGACGAGCGGGGTCGTGGCGCGGGCCGCGCTCTCGGCGCGACGCAGACCGCTCATCCACGCGGCCTTGCCGTCGAGGGCCCGCCGCATCGGCTCGACCTTGCGCGCGCGGCAGCACGCGTCCGGGTCGTTGTGCCACAGGTCGTCCGGCGCGCGGTCCGGGCGGATCACGTTCAGGTTCAGGCCGTAGCGGGCCTTCACCTGCTCCACGTACCAGAGCGTCTCCGCGAAGTGGTACTGCGTGTCCAGGAACGCGACCTCGACGTCCGGCACCGTCCGGTAGACGATGTCGATCAGCACGCAGTCCTGGAACGACGCGGCCAGCACCAGATCGTCGCCGTAGCGGTCGAAGGCCCACGCGACGATCGCGGAGGCGGGCCGGTGCTCGAACCGGCGGGAGATCTCCGCGAGCTCGTCGAGGTCGGGGACCTCGATCGCGCGTGGAGCGGGCGTGATGTCGACGGGCGTGGTCGTCACGTCGCGCACTCGCTCTCTCCGACGGCCGAGACGTACGGTCCAGTCTCGTCGAAGTCGACGTAGAAGTCGGGGTTCTCCTCCGGTGTCGGGAAGACGTCGAGGTCCTTCAACGTGGTGCCGACCTCGGCCGCGCCGCCCGATCGATCGAGCCACTGTCGGAAGCTCTCGCCCGCCGACCGCTCGCCCGCGAAGCGCTCGACGACACGCACGACGGCCTGCGACGCGGTCTTGGCCGGCAGCTTCGTGGCCTTCTCGCCGAACTGGATCTCCATCTGGCCGACGGTGCCACCGAGCAGCATCTGGTACCCGGGGGCGGAACGCCCGTGGGCGCGCCGCTCGAAGCCCATGAAGCCGATGTCGGAGATGTGGTGCTGCCCGCACGAGTTGGTGCAGCCCGAGATGTTGATCCGGACCCCGCCCACCTCGGCGAGACCGGCGTCGTCGAGGGCGCGGTCGATGTCGGCGGCGAGGCCGCGTGACTGCGTGACCGCGAGGTTGCAGGTGTCGGCGCCGGGGCAGGAGACGACGTCGCGGACGAGCTCGGCACCCGGACGGTGCATGTCGGCCTCGACCAGTCGTGCGTGCAACGCCGGCAGCTGGTCCTCGGCCAGGCCCCGCAGCACGAAGTTCTGCCGGTTGGTGATCCGCACCTCGACGCCGAGGTCACGCTGGATCGCGGCGAGCTGGCGGAACTGGTCGGTGGTGATGTCGCCGAGCTTGCAGTGCGCGTAGGCGGAGACGGTGCCGTTGGCGCGACCGCGCACCACGTTGGCGAGCTCCCACTTGCGGTAGGGGTCCAGACCCGAGAACTCGATCGGGACGCCGCCGTCGGCGACGACCTCGGTTCCCATGCCCGCGGGCGCGTCGCCCTCGCGCTCCACGATCGCGGGCACGCCGCCCGGATAGGTGGCGGAGGCACGGAGGAACCTGCGCTCCTTGACGATGCGCTCCCGCAGCTCGTCGATGCCCATCGTGTCGACCAACCATTTCATGCGGGCCCGCAGCTTGTTGTCGCGGTTGCCGTAGTGGTCGAAGGTGCGCAGCGTCGCCTCGATGGTCGCGAGCAGGTCCTCCCGGCTCGTGAACTCCTCGAGCGCCTGCGCGGGGTGCGGGTTCGCGCCCAGACCGCCGGCGAGGAACACCCGGAACCCGGCCTCGGTGGTGCCGTCCGGACGAGGCCGCGTCACGGCGATGACGCCGACGTCGTTGAACATCGCCTGACCGCAGTCGGTCGCGCAGCCACTGAAATTGATCTTGAACTTGCGTGGCAGCCGCTGTGCCAGCGGATTGCGGATGAACCAGCGGTACGCAGCCTCGGCCCACGGCGAGATGTCGAGCACCTCGTACGGGCACGCGCCGGCGAGGTGGCAGCCGGCGACGTTGCGGACCGTGTCACCGCACGCCTCGCGCGAGGTGAGCCCGACGGACGCGAGCAGGCGCAGCACCTCGGGCGTGTCGCGCAGCTCGACGAAGTGGAACTGCGCGTTCTGCCGCGTGGTCAGGTGACCCCAACCGCGCGAGTAGCGGTCCGCGATCGACGCGAGCATCTCGA
This sequence comes from uncultured Acidimicrobiia bacterium, assembly GCA_963756815.1. Classification (GTDB taxonomy): domain Bacteria; phylum Actinomycetota; class Acidimicrobiia; order IMCC26256; family JAENVU01; genus JAENVU01. Next base: position 253,591 of record CAVWPR010000004.1, on the reverse strand, counting down.
GCTGCTCGGGCTCCACGCGGCCGTACGGGACCTTCACGCGCACCATCTGGTTGGTGCCACCCTGGCGCTGCCCGTAGATGCCCTGGGTCAGACGGATGACGCGGAAGACGTCCTCGCCGAGGTCGCCGGCGAGGTACTCGGTCACCGCGACCTCGAAGCGGCTGATCTCGTCGTCGATCTCGGGATCGAGGGGGCGGGCTCGCAGCTCGTCGATGTCGATGGCCATCGGTGTGTCCTTCGGGGGCGTGGCACCGGCGGCATGAGGCGTCGCCGGTCCCGGGTCGGGGAGGGAGTGCGGCGATCGGGGCGTCCGGATCAGACGCAGCCGATGCCCGCGTCGCGACACAGCTCGTCCTGCACCTCGTGGGGGGTGCGTCCTTGGGCGATGCTGGGAGCGCCGTGGGCACGGATCACGGGCCTCACCCTACCGAGCACCCTGCCGAAATACCAGCGAACAGGTCGGAAATTTTCCCGACTGTGACACTCGGCTTTCACGTCCCGCGGCGGTGCTCGGGATTTAGGGTGGCGGCATGGGGCGGATCGACGGTCGGCTGGCCGAGCTGGGGATCGAGCTCCCCCCGGTCTTCCCGCCGGCGGGCAATTACCTCGGCGCGGTGGTCGAGGGCGGCCTGGCCTACGTCGGGGGCCACGGTCCGATCGCGGGCGATCGGACCGTGATCGGCAAGGTCGGCGCCGACGTGAGCCTCGAGCAGGCGCGGGAGGCGGCCCGCATGACTGCGTGCTCGATCCTGTCCACGCTGCGGGCCGAGCTCGGCGATCTCGACCGCGTGCGGCGGATCGTCAAGGTCTTCGGCATGGTCAACGTCGCGCCGGGCTTCAACCGCACGCCCCAGGTCATCGACGGCTGCTCGGACCTCCTCGTCGAGGTGTTCGGGGACGCGGGGCGCCACACCCGCTCGGCCGTCGGTCTGGCCGAGCTCCCCTTCGACATCGCGGTCGAGATCGAGCTCGTCGCCGCGGTCGTACCGTGAGCGGCTGATGGCCGGGCGGACGGTGCCCACACGCGCCGACCCGACGCCGCCGGAGCCGCCCGACGAACCGACCACCCTCGACCGACCCGGTCGGGGTGGGGAGCACTTCGACGGCGTGCTGACCGACGCCGACCTCGACGGAGCCGACCTCGCCCACTCGCGCTTCGTTCGCTGCGTCCTGACCCGCGTCCGGCTGACGGCCGCGAACCTGCGGGGCGCGACGCTGATCGACGTCACGCTCGACGACTGCGAGCTGTCCGGTGCCGGACTCCACGAGGTCACGCTCACGCGGGTCGCCATCCGGGCGGGGCGCGCCGTCGGCGTCGATCTCTCGGAGGCGTCGCTGGGCCACGTCCGGCTCACCGACGTCCGCCTCGACGACGCGAACCTGCGCTTCGCGGGTCTCGAGCACGTGGTGATCGAGGACAGCTCGCTCGTGGACGTCGACGCGACCGAGGCCACGCTGCGCGCCGTGGCCCTGCACCGCTGCGACCTCGCCCGTGCCGACCTCACCAAGGTGAGGGTCGAGGGCAGGCTCGACCTGCGCGGCTCGCGCCTCGACGCCCTGCGCGGCGCAGCGGCGCTGCGCAGGGTCCGCATCGGCACCGAGCAGGCCCTGCCCTACGCGGTGAGCGTGTTCGCCGAGACCGAGGTCGTGATCGACGACGACGATTGAGCGGACGGCTCGACGCTCGCCGTCGGCCACGGGATCGACGCGCGCCACCGCTAGCCTCCGCCGCCATGCGTATGTCGTCGCTGTTCCTCCGGACCCTCCGCGACGACCCGGCCGACGCCGAGGTCGAGAGCCACAAGCTGCTCGTCCGGGCCGGCTGCATCCGGCGGGTGTCGTCCGGCATCTACTCGTGGCTGCCCCTGGGTGACCGCGTGCTGCGCAACGTGGCCCAGATCGTGCGCGAGGAGATGGACGACGCGGGCGCGCAGGAGGTCACGTTCCCGATCCTGCAGCCCATCGAGCTGTGGGAGCAGTCGGGCCGCAACGCTGCCTACGGGCCGATGATGTTGCGGGTCGAGGACCGTCGCGACAACTGGTACGCGCTGGCGCCCACGGCCGAGGAGGTCGTCACGACGCTCGTCGCGGGGGAGTACTCGAGCTACCGCGACCTCCCCGTGAACCTGTACCAGATCAACTGGAAGTACCGCGACGAGCTCCGGCCGCGGTTCGGGCTGCTCCGGGGTCGCGAGTTCCTGATGAAGGACGCCTACTCGTTCGACGCCGACCTCGACGGGCTGCAGCGCAGCTACGACGCGATGTACGAGGCGTACGGCAAGGTCTTCACCCGCTGCGGCCTCACGTTCCGGTCGGTGAAGGCGCAGTCGGGCGAGATCGGTGGCGACACGAGCCAGGAGTTCATGGCCGTCGCCGCGGTGGGCGAGGACGCCTTCGTGTGGTGCGAGCACTGCGACTACGCCGCCAACACCGAGGCCGCGACCCGTCGCCCGCTCGCGGACCAGGCGATGCCCGAGTCGCCCGAGCGCGAGGTGGTGCCCACCCCCGACATGCCCGGGATCGACGTCGTGTCCGAGCACCTCGGTACCACCGCCGACCTCCTGATGAAGGCCATCGCGTTCGACGTCGACGGCGAGCTCGTCCTCGCCCTCGTCCCCGGCGACCGCGAGGTCAACGAATTCGCGGTCGCCGCGGCGTACGCACCCGCCGCGGTGCGCCTCTACACCGACGCCGACTTCGCGGCCCACCCCGAGCTGCCGAAGGGCTACATCGGCCCCGACTACGCGGGTGCGGCCCGCACGATCGCCGACTCGTCGATCCGCGCGCCCCACGCTTGGGTCACGGGCGCGAACGAGACCGACCACCACGCCCGCAACATGACGCTCGGCCGCGACTTCACGCCGACCGCCTGGAACGAGATCGTGGTCGTCGAGCCCGGCGACGCCTGCCCGAGCTGTGGCGAACCGTTGCGCATCGACCGCGGCATCGAGGTCGGGCACGTGTTCCAGCTCGGCGACAAGTACTCCAAGGCGCTCGGCGCGGTCTACACCGACGACGCCGGCGCCGAGCACCACATGGTGATGGGCTGCTACGGCATCGGCGTGAGTCGGATCGTGGCGGCGATCGCCGAGGAGCACCACGACGAGCACGGGCTCGCGTGGCCGGCGGCGGTCGCCCCCTACCAGGTGCACCTCGTCGTACTGCCCGGCCGCGGCGACACGGCCGAGGCGGTCGTGGCCGCGGCCACGTCGCTGTACGACGGTCTGCGCGCACGGGGTGTCGACGTGCTCCTCGACGATCGAGACGCGAGTCCCGGCGTGAAGTTCGCCGACGCCGACCTGCTCGGCATGCCGGTGCAGGTGACGGTCGGCGCCAAGGGCGTCGGGCGCGGCGTGGTCGAGCGCAAGATCCGTGCCACCGGCGCGCGCGACGAGCTCGCGCTCGACGCTGCGCTCGACGCGCTGGCCGGCTGAGCGTCGGCGCGGTCCGTCGGCACGCGGGTACCGTCGCCGGCGATGACGCTGCCGGTCCCGCCTCCCGTGTCGCCGATGCTCGCCAAGCTGTCACGCGAGATGCCGAAGGGCGATGACTGGAGCTACGAGCCGAAGTGGGACGGCTTCCGGTGCATCGTCTTCCGCGACGGTGACGACGTCGAGCTCGGGTCGCGCAACGAGCGGCCGCTCACCCGCTACTTCCCCGAGCTGCTCGGTCCGCTGCGCGCCGCGCTCCCCGAGCACGCGGTGGTCGACGGCGAGATCGTGATCATGACCGAGCACGGTCTGGACTTCGACCTGCTGTCGAACCGCATCCACCCGGCCGAGAGCCGGATCACGAAGCTCGCGGCAGAGACGCCGGCGGCGTTCGTCGCGTTCGACCTGCTCGCGCTCGACACGGACCTGCGCGAGCAGCCGTTCGAGGATCGGCGGACCGCGCTCGAGCGTGCCGTCACGCAGAACCCGTCCGTGCACGTCGCGCCGCGCACGCGCGATCGCGACGAGGCGGCGCGATGGTTCGAGGAGTTCGAGGGCGCCGGTCTCGACGGCCTCGTCGTCAAGGACGTCACCGGCACCTACCGGCCCGGCGATCGCGGCTGGCTGAAGGTGAAGCACCTCCGCACCGCCGACTGCGTCGTCGCGGGCTTCCGGGTCCACAAGGACGGCAAGGGGGTGGGCTCCCTGCTCCTCGGTCTCTACGACGGCGGCGGGGTGCTGCACCACGTCGGGGTGGCGTCGAGCTTCGCGGCGAAGCTGCGCAGCGAGCTCGCCGCCGAGCTCGAGCCGTTGCGGGACCGCGCGCTCGACGACCACCCGTGGGCCGACTGGGCCGCGATGGCCCACGAGCCGGACGGTCAGCGGCGGCCCGGCGCGGGCAACCGGTGGAACGCCACCAAGGACATGTCGTGGGAGCCGGTGCGCGTCGAGCGTGTCGCCGAGGTCGCCTACGAGCACATGCAGGGCGACCGGTTCCGGCACACCGCGCGCTTCGTGCGGTGGCGCCCCGACCGCACGCCGGAGTCCTGCACCTACGAGCAGCTCGACCAGCCCGTTCCCGCGACGTTGCAGCAGGTCTTCGGGACCTGACGCACATACGGAACAAACGCCCGGAACCGGAACGCGGATGCGGGCGATCGGGGCGGATTTCCGCCCGTGGCTGCGCAGAGGTCGTCTGGTAGTGTCCACGCGCTTCGCCGACGCAAAGGTCGTCGAAGTGGCCCACCGGCGCGGGGGAACCCACGTCGAGAGGCCAGGCCAAGCGTGGGCCTCGTGCCCACGCATTTTGTTGAGCGGAATTGTTGACTGGACCCGGACCGCGCTGGCGGCCGGCGACGACGGAAGGGAGGTGACCATGACCGACCGAGTGACGGCCATCCGGGCCGAGCTCACGCCGATCGTGGAGAGCCTCGGCCTCTCCGTGTACGACGTCACCCTGACGGGTGGGGACCGGCCCACGCTCACCGTGCTCCTCGACCGGGCCGGCGAGCGCGGCGTGGACCTCGACGAGCTGGAGACCGCGACGCGCACCGTCTCCGCCGCGCTGGACGCGATGGACCCCGTCCACGGCCGTTACCTGCTCGAGGTCTCGAGCCCCGGGCTCGAACGACCGCTGCGGACGGCGGAGCACTTCGCCGGCGCGGTCGGCGAGATCGTGACGTGCAAGACGCGCGACGCCGACGGTCACGTCGACCGGTTGCGCGGCGCCCTCACGGCGGCGGACGCCGACTCGATCACCATCACCACGGATGCGGGAGACCACACGGTTGCGCTCGACGCCGTCGACGCGGCGCGCACCGTGTTCGAGTGGGGACCCGCGCCCAAACCCGGCAAGGGGTCGCGCCCCGGCCGGAAGAAGGAGGTCGCGGCGAAGTGAACAACCGAGCGGAACGAAGCCACGAAGGTCGCGTCGTCGTGATCGCGGAGTGGAGCGACCATGAATAGCGACATGATGGAAGCGCTGTACACGATCGAGCGCGAGAAGGGAATCTCGGTCGAGATCATGCTCGAGGCGCTCGCGAACGCGCTCGTGACCGCATACAAGCGGATGCCCGATGCGGCCGAGGAAGCGCTCGTCGAGATCGACATCGAGACCGGCGACATCCACGTGATCGCGCAGGAGCTCGATGAAGAGGGTCACGTCGTCAAGGAGTGGGACGACACCCCCAACGACTTCGGCCGCATCGCCGCGCAGACCGCCAAGCAGGTGATCCTGCAGCGGATCCGCGAGGCCGAGCGGGAGATGAAGTACGAGGAGTACGCCGGTCGCGAGGGCGACATCGTCACCGGGATCATCCAGCAGACCGACCAGCGCTACACGCTGCTCGATCTGGGCAAGGTCGAGGCGCTGCTGCCCCAGGCCGAGCAGGTCCAGAACGAGCGCTACGACCACGGCAGCCGGCTCAAGGCCTACATCGTCGAGGTCCGCAAGACCGCGAAGGGCCCGCAGATCGTCGTGTCCCGCACGCACCCCGGCCTCGTCAAGCGGCTCTTCGAGCTCGAGGTGCCCGAGCTGCTCGACGGCGTCGTCGAGCTGCGCGCCGTCGCGCGCGAGCCGGGCCACCGCACGAAGATCGCGGTCGCGTCCAACGACGGCAACGTCGACCCGGTCGGCGCCTGCGTCGGCGCGCGCGGCGCGCGGGTGCGACAGGTGGTCACCGAGCTGCGCGGCGAGAAGGTCGACATCGTCCCCTACACCGACGACGCCGCCGACTTCGTGATGAAGGCGCTCGCACCGGCGCGGGTGCGCGAGGTGCGCATCCACCCGGACACCGGTACGGCCGAGGTCATCGTCCCGGACTTCCAGCTGTCGCTCGCGATCGGCAAGGAGGGCCAGAACGCGCGTCTCGCGGCGCGGCTCACCGGCTGGCGCGTCGACATCAAGAGCGAGACGCAGCTCGCGGAGGAGGAGTCCGGCGGCGGGGTCGAGTACGCCGAGGGCGAGTGGGTCGAGAACGCTTCGGGCGAGCTCGTGTGGCAACCGGCCGAAGGTGGCGACGCGATCTCCGCGGCCGAGGCCGGCTACGCCGAGCCGTCCGCGGGCCGAGGCGCCACCGGCTCCACCGATGGCACCGTGCCCGCCCCGCCGGCTGCCGAGGCGGGTCCCGCCGATGCCGCTGCCGAAGCACCCACGGCCGACACGGGTGCGCCCGACGCCGGCGCCCGGGGCGGTCGCGGATGCGGCCGCGCCCAGCGGGGCCGAGGATGGCCCGACCGAGGCGCCGGGCGAGCCGGCTGCGGTCGCCGCGACCGATGGGGTCGTCGCCGAGGAGGAGTCCAGCGGGGAGAGTTGAACCGGTCCGCACCTGCGTCGGTTGCCGACGCCGCGGTGCGCCGGACACGTTCGTCCGGCTCGCTCGCGGGGGAGGCGGCAGGGTGCGGGTCGGTCGGAACGAGCCCGGCCGGGGCGCATGGCTGTGTGTGGACAGCGCGTGCTTCGACCTGGCGGTACGGCGACGAGCGCTGGCGAAGGCCCTGCGCACCGAGCTGACAGATGAAGAAGTCTCGAAACTCCGTGTGAGACTGTACGGAGCCGAGGGCGGCGAGCGCCGCCTGACGACCCGGACGGCGCCGCCGTTCGGTGAGCGGTAAGGAAGAACTTGGCCACGAAGAAGATCAGGGTCTACGAGCTCGCTCGGGAGCTGGGTGTCGAGAACCAGGTGGTCCTCGACCTCTCCGACGAGCTCAAGATGGGCGTCAAGAGTCACTCGTCGAGCATCGACGACCCCTCGGCCGACCGCATCCGCCGGCTGGCGGACAGTCGCGACCTGCGGGGCGAGCCGATCGTCGACGAGCCGAAGGCCGCGCCCAAGGAGAAGCCGAAGAAGGCCGAGAAGGCCGAGAAGGCGACCAAGGCCGCGCCGAAGGTCCAGCCGGCCGCGCCCGCCGCCGAGACCCCCGCCGAGCCCGCGCCGGTCGCCGCGCCCGTCGTCGCCGACGACGCGGCCGCGGTCGCACCGGCCGAGGCCCCTGCACCGGCGCGGCGCGGTGTCGTGCGGTCGACCGGTGGGATCCCGGCACCGGTGCCGCGTCCGGCGCCCGTGCCCGAGTCGAAGCCCGTCGCTCCCGCGGCCTCGGCGGCTGCGCCCACGAACGCGCCGCCCTCGGCGCCGTCGATCGGCGACAAGCCGGCCCCGCCGCCCCCGCCGCTCCGCAGCTCGTCCGGCAAGCCCATTCCGCCGCCCCCCGGTCAGCGGGTGGTCCCGCCGCCGCCCGGTCAGCGGCCGGCGCCCGGACGCGGTGGCCCCGGTGGGGGCACTCGCTCGGGTGGCCCCGGCGGTCCCGGCGGCTTCAACCGTGGTGGTGGCGGCCCCGGCGGCGGTGGCGGCCCCGGCGGCTTCAACCGCGGCGGTCCCGGTGGTGGTGTCCCGGCGGCGGTCCGGGTGGACCCGGTGGCGGTCGCGGCGGTCCGGGTGGTTTCAACCGCGGGCGCGGTCCGGGTGGTCCCGGCCAGCGGCCCCGGCGCAAGAAGCGTCGTCGTCGCGGGTTCGAGGAGCTCGGTCCGGCCAGCGCGCCGCAGCTCACGCCGTCCGACGCGCCGATCCCCGAGGGCGAGATCGTGGTGCCGCGCGGCATCACGATCCAGGAGCTCGCGCCGAAGTTCAACCGCACGAGCGCCGACCTCGTCCGCATCCTGTTCGACGCGGGCGAGATGGTCACCAGCACGCAGTCGATGGCCGACGAGATGATCGAGCTCGTCGCGCAGGAGCTGGGTGCCGAGGTGCTGCTCGTCGAGCCGGGCCAGGAGGCCGAGCTCGAGCTCATGGCGCTGCTCGGTGACGACCCGGACGAGGAGGAGGAGACCGATCTCCCGCCGCGTGCGCCGGTCGTGACCGTGATGGGCCACGTCGACCACGGCAAGACCACGCTGCTCGACACGATCCGGTCGGCGAACGTCGTCGCGGGCGAGGCCGGTGGCATCACCCAGCACATCGGCGCGTACCAGGTGGTGCGCGACGAGCGTCCGATCACGTTCATCGACACCCCGGGTCACGAGGCGTTCACCGCGATGCGCAAGCGGGGCGCCGACGCCACCGACGTCGCGGTCCTCGTGGTCGCGGCCGACGACGGTGTGATGCCCCAGACCATCGAGGCGATCAACCACGCGCGTGCGGCCGAGGTCCCGATCGTGGTCGCGATCACCAAGGTCGACCGCGAGAACGCGAACCCCGACCGCGTCCGCCAGCAGCTGGTGGAGCAGGAGCTGATCCCCGAGGAGTGGGGTGGCGACACCGTCGTCAACGAGGTGGCCGCGAGCGCGGGCATCGGCGTGGACGACCTCCTCGAGTCGATCCTGCTCGTCGCCGACCTCTACGACCCGCCGCTCGGCGCCGATCCGCGAAGCTCCGGCGCGGGCGTTCGTGCTCGAGTCCAACCTCGACCAGGGTCGTGGTCCTGTCGCGACGGTGCTCGTCGAGCGGGGCACGCTGCGCGTCGGGGACCCGGTGGTCGCCGGCGGTGGCTGGGGCAAGGTCCGGGCCATGTTCGACGACACCGGCAGTCAGGTGAAGGAGGCCGGTCCGTCGACGCCGGTCGAGGTGCTCGGTCTCGACGACGTCCCGCTCGCGGGCGACGAGCTGCGCGTGGCGCCGAGCGAGAAGATCGCCCGGACCGTCGCCGAGGCCCGCTCGCGCCGCCGTCGCGTGGCGTCCCAGGCCCACCCGATGATCCTCGCCGGCGGTGCGCGGCTCGAGGACATCTTCGCGATGGTCGAGCGGGGCGAGACCGCGACGCTCAACCTCGTGCTGAAGGCCGACGTCAACGGATCGCTCGAGGCGCTCACCGACGCGTTGCGCAAGCTCGACCAGGAGCACGAAGAGGTGCGCCTGTCGTTCGTGCACCGCGCGGTCGGCGGGATCAGCGAGAGCGACATCAACCTCGCCGCGGTCTCCAACGCCACCGTCATCGGCTTCAACGTGCGGCCGGACCGTCAGGCCCGGGCGCTCGCGGACAGCGAGAAGGTGGAGATGCGCCTCTACGAGGTCATCTACCAGGTGCTCGACGACGTCAACAACGCGCTGCTCGGCATGCTCAAGCCCGAGTTCGAAGAGGTCGTCACCGGCGACGCCGAGGTCCGCGAGATCTTCGGCGTCCCGCGGATCGGCAAGATCGCCGGTTGCTTCGTGCGCAACGGTGTCATCACCCGCGGCTCGAAGGTCCGGTTCCTCCGCGAGGGCACGATCATCTGGAAGGGCTCGATCGCCTCGCTGCGTCGCTTCAAGGACGACGTGCGCGAGGTGCGGGAGGGCTTCGAGTGCGGTATCGGGCTCGAGAACTACCAGGACCTCAAGCCGGGCGACATCATCGAGACCTACGAGGACCGCGAGATCGCCCGGACCGCCTCGTAGTGCCGTCCGACGCGCTGTTCAAGATCGTCAACGCCGTGCACCGGCCGATCTACCGGCTGACGCACGGCAAGGTCGGGGGACGAGGGCTCGGCATGCCGGTGCTCGTGCTGACCACGACCGGTCGCACGAGCGGTGCGAAGCGTTCGGTGATGCTGACGTCCCCGTTGCAACTCGGCGACTCGTACGTCCTGGTGGCGTCGCGCGGTGGCGACGACCGGAACCCGGCCTGGCTGTTCAACCTCCAGGCCGACCCCGCGGTCGAGATCGAGATCGACGGCCAGACCCGCCCGATGCTCGCCCGGGTCGCCGACGCGGCGGAGCGGGCCGAGCTGTGGCCGCGCATCGTCGCCGACCACGCGAACTACGGCTCGTACCAGGCGAAGACGGCGCGCGAGATCCCCGTCGTCGTGCTCGACCCGGCGTCCTGATTGCTCGTCCGCTCGGACGGTCCGAGTTCGGCAACGTTGGGACGCTCCCGAGCTGAGCGCGAAGATGGCCCGGTGCACGCGGCCGCGGTCTGCTTCGACCTCCACATCCCGGAGAGTCGGTCGCTCAAGGCCAAGCGGGCCGCGATCCGTCCGATCGTCGACGGGTTGCGGCACCGGTTCCACGTCTCGGTCGCGGAGGTCGCGCACCAGGACCAGTGGCAACGGAGCGGGATCGGCGTGGCCGCGGTGTCGGGAACCGCCGGCCATCTGCGCGACGTTCTCGACTCGGTGGAGCGGTTCGTCGACACCGCGCCGGACGTCGAGGTGCTCGACGTCGAGACGATGTTCATGGAAGGCCCGTGATGCCCCGGTCGCGCCCCCGCCAGGCCCCGAAGCACTACCCGCGGGTCGCCCGGGTGAACGAGGTCGTCCTGGAGGCCCTCGCCGAGGAGCTGGCCGACCTCTCGGACCCCCGCCTCGGATTCGTGACGCTCACGGGCGTCGAGGTGAGCGCCGACCTGCAGGTCGCCGACGTGTACTACTCGGTGCTCGGGACCGCCGACGAGACGATGGAGACGGCCGCGGCGCTGGAGTCGGCCGGCCCGCGACTGCGGACCGTGCTCGGACGGCACGTGCGGATGAAATACCTCCCGGAGCTCCGTTTCCGCGAAGATCCCTCCGTGGCCGGCGGTCAACGCATCGAGACGCTGCTCCGGGACCTTCACCCGGAGGCCGAACCGGTCGATGACCCGCGCCGGCGACGGAAGAAGGGCGAGCGATGAACGCCCAACGCGAGGAGTACGCAACGGCGCTCCAGCGCGCGGCGAAGGTCATCGACGCGGCCGAGTGCGTCACGTTGCTCTGCCACGTGAACCCCGACGGTGACGCGCTCGGCTCGATGCTGGGGATGCACCACGCGTTGCGGGCCGCGGGTCGCGCCAGTGTCGCGTCGTTCCCCGAGCCCTTCGTCATCGCGCCGCACTACCGCGACCTGCCGGGTCTGGACCTGCTGACACCGCCGGACCGGCTCCCCGCCGAGCCGTCCGTGGTGGTGACGTTCGACTGCGGCGCGCTCGGCCGGCTCGGCAACCTCCGGGCGATCGGCGAGCAGGCGCACGACCTCATCGTCGTCGACCACCACGTGTCGAACGAGCGGTACGGAACGATCAACGTCATCGATCCCCACGCCGCGGCGAGCGGCGTGGTCGTGCGGGACCTGATCCGCGTGCTCGGCCTCCCCATGACGCGTGAGAGCGCGTTCTGTCTCTACACCGCGCTCGTGTGCGACACCGGTCGCTTCCAGTACGAGACGACCACCCCCGAGGTGTTCGCCCTCGCCGGCGAGCTGGTCGAGTGGGAGCTGCCGATCGCCCAGATCAGCCGGACGCTGTTCGAGGAGCACTCCTTCGCGTACCTCGCCCTGCTCGGCGAGTCCCTCGCGGCGATGACGCTCGTCCGCGAGCAGTCGTTCGTGTGGACGGCGGTGACCCAGGAGCAGCTGACGCGGCACGGCGTGACGATGGAGGAGGTCGAGGGCCTCATCGACATCGTGCGACGCACCGCCGAGGCCGACGTCGCGTGCGTGCTCAAGGAGGACGTCGACGGCTCGGTGCGCGTGAGCCTCCGATCGGTCGGCGCCACCGACGTGCAGCGCGTCGCCGCGGCCCACGGTGGCGGCGGGCACCGCTTCGCCGCCGGATTCACGTCCGACGTCGGCATCGGTCCGACCGTCGAGCGCATCCGCGCGTCGCTCTGATCTCCTGGTCGGCGGCTCCGCTCGTGCTCCGCCGCGTTGTCGGACCGACGCTCGCTGCGGGCTCGGTTCGTCCTCGGGGTACGGAATGATCGACGGACTGCTCGTCGTCGACAAGCCCGCTGGCTGGACGAGCCACGACGTGGTGGCGAAGCTCCGCGGGGCGACCCGGCAGCGCCGCGTCGGGCACGCCGGCACGCTGGACCCGGATGCCACGGGTGTCCTGCTCGTCGGGCTCGGTCGCGTCACGCGCCTGCTGCGCTTTCTCCAGGAGACCACCAAGGCGTATCGGGGTGTGGTCGCGTTCGGGGTGGCGACGGACACGCTCGACGCGGCCGGCGAGGAGCTCGCACGGCGGGAGATGCCGGTCACCGAGGCCGAGGTACGGACCGCGATGGAGTCGTTCGTCGGCGACATCGAGCAGATCCCGCCGATGGTCTCCGCGCTGAAGGTGGGCGGCCGCCGGCTCCACGAGCTCGCGCGCGAGGGCAAGGAGGTCGACCGCGCGGCGCGCCCGGTGCGGATCGACCGCTACGAGCTCGAGACGTTCGATCCGGGGACGTTTCCGCGAGCGACGGTGCTGGTCGAGTGCTCGAGCGGCACCTACGTCCGCACGCTCGCGGCCGATCTCGGGCGCGCGCTCGGGGGTCACGCCCATCTGGCGTCGCTCCGTCGGCTCCGGGTGGGTGCGTTCACGCTGGAGGACGCGACCGCGCTGGACGTGCTCGCGGCCGACCCGCTGCCCCGCGTGCTGTCGCCGGCCGACGCGCTGCGGGGGATGGAGCGGGTCGGCGTCGGCGCGGACGTCGCGACGCTCGTGGCGAACGGGCGCGTGTTCGACGACGCGCCGTTCGAGACGACCGGGAAGGGGCCGTACGCGATCGTCGACGCACAGGCCCGCCTCCTCGCGGTCTACGAGCGGCATGCCACGGGTCTCAAGCCGAGCGTCGTGCTCCCCGTCGACGCTCCCGGCGACGGTGGGGGAGAATGACCTGATGCAGACACGGGTCGTACGCGTCGGCGACGACACCCCGGTGATCTCGGAGGGCAGCGTCGTCACCATCGGCGCCTACGACGGCGTGCACCGCGGCCACCGCAAGGTGCTGCAGCTCGTCAGGGAGCTGGCCGACGCTCGCGGCCTCGACGCGGTCTGCGTCACGTTCGACCGCCACCCGGCGCAGGTGGTGCGGCCGGAGACGGCACCGGCCCAGCTCACGACCCTCGACCACAAGCTCGAGCTCCTCGTCGGCGCCGCCCTCCTCGACGTGGTCTGCGTCCTCCAGTTCGACGAGGGTCGCAGCAAGGAGTCGGCCGAGGACTTCGTCCACGAGGTGCTCGTGGGCCTGCTCGGCGCGCGCCTCGTCGTCGTCGGCGCCGACTTCCACTTCGGCCACCGGCGTGGCGGCAACGTCGCGCTCCTCGAGCGCATGGGCGCCGACCTCGGCTTCGAGGTGCTCGGGCTCGGGCTCGTGGCGCCGGAGTCCGACCCCGCGCACGAGCCGTACTCGTCCACCCGCGTGCGGCATCGCCTCGCCGCCGGCGACGTCGTCGGCGCGGCGGAGCTCCTCGGCCGGCCCCACGAGGTGCGCGGCGTGGTGGTCGAGGGCGATCGACGCGGCCGGCAGCTCGGCGTTCCCGACGGCGAACGTCGCCCTCACCCCGGACACCTGCCTCCCGGTCGACGGCATCTACGCCGGACGGTTCCGCGGCGCCGACGGGGTGTGGCGACCCGCCGCGATCTCGCTCGGCCGCCGCCCGACGTTCTACGACGACCAGGAGCACTCGCTGCTCGAGGCGTACCTGCTCGACTTCGACGGCGACCTCTACGGGCAGGAGGTCGCGGTGCAGTTCGTCGAGCACCTGCGCGGGGAGCAGCGCTTCGACTCGGTCGACGACCTCGTGGCACAGATGCGACGCGACTGCGACCGCGCGCGAGATCCTCGGCGACTGAGCCCGTCGCCGGCGCGCCGGACGAGATCGGAGCGCTCGCACACGACGCCGGCTTCTCGGACGTCCGGTACGTGGCGACAGACGAACTCGCCAAGCGGTACCTGAGCGATCGAGCCGACGGGCTCCGGCCGGCGGGCGGCGAAGGACTGCTCCTGGCCCAGACCTGAACAGGACATAGACGATCCGATATACTCGGATGATGCACGGAGCGGCCGTCCTGACCCGGGCCCGCAAGCGCGCCGGGCTCACCCAGGCGGAGCTCGCGCGGCGCGCCGGGACGAGCCAGCCGGTGATCTCCGCCTACGAGCACGGGAGGCGGGACCCCGGGATCGAGACGCTGCGCCGACTCGTGCGCGCCGCGGGGGCCGAGCTCGAGCTCGGCATCGGCACGCGGGGCACGCCGGACCTTCCGCCCGCCGCCGACGACCGTGAGCGGGCCGCCCGGCTGGTCGACGTGCTCCTGCTCGCCGACGCCATCCCGTACCGCCGGTCCGGCGGGCCGACGTTCCCCCGGATCTCGTCGACGTGACGTCGCTGCCCGAGAAGGTCGTCGCGATCGATCGGGCGCTGCGCCGAGGTGCCGCACGCCTTCGGCGGGGCACTGGCGTTGGCCTACTACGCCGAGCCCCGGGCGACGGTCGACATCGACCTCAACGTGTTCGTGCCGGTGGTCGACGCCCCGGGCGTCGTCGAGCGGCTCCGGGGGCTCGGCGTCACCGGCGACGCGCCGCCGGACGTGCTCGCGCGCGACGGCCAGGTCCGGCTCTGGTGGGGCCACAACCCGATCGACCTCTTCTTCAGCTACGACCCGTTCCACGACGCGGCCCGGGACGCCGCCCGGCGGGTCCCGTTCGCCGACACGGAGATCCCGGTGCTCGCGGCCGACCATCTCGTGGTGTGCAAGGCGGTGTTCGACCGGCCCAAGGACTGGGTCGACGTCGACGCCATGCTCGCGGCGGGGGCCCCGATCGACCCGGCGGAGGTGCTGCGCTGGGTGGCCCGCATCACCGGTCCCGACGATGCGCGGTTCGCGAGGATTGCCCGGGTGCTGGCAGGCTGAGCCGCCGACGTCCGGGGCCTCCCGATCCGTCGCAGGGGCCGTTCCGTCCACGGGCCCGCCCGCGCGATGCCTCCGTGGTAGCCTCCGGGCTTCCGTACATCGAAGGATCCCTGTTCTCGCATGCCCGATACCACTGCCACGATCGCCGAGCACCGCCTCCACGAGACCGACACCGGCTCGCCGGAGGTCCAGGTGGCGCTCCTCACCGGGCGCATCAACCACCTCACGGAGCACCTGAAGGTCCACAAGAAGGACCATCACAGCCGCCGTGGGCTGCTCATGCTCGTGGGTCAGCGTCGGCGTCTGCTCGACTACCTCCGGCGCAACGACGTCGAGCGGTACCGGGCACTCATCGCGAAGCTCGGCCTCCGCCGATAGCACGGAATCGAGGGGACGGCGTTCTCGCCGGCCCTTCTTCGCGTTCGGGGCCATCCTCGACGCGAGAGCACCAACCCACGTGAGGTGGGGGTTGTCAGTCGCCACCGCTCGGACGTCCGGAGCGCGCGTCGAGCGATGACAACTGGGAACCGCCCCTCACCCAAGAACTCCGTCGCGAGCCGACGGAGTGTGAGAGGAGCGCACCCATGGGTGACGCGATTTCCGTCTCCGGCCCGATCAACGCGGCCGGACTCGAGATGTCCATCGAGACCGGCAAGCTGGCGAACCTCGCCGCAGGCGCGGTCGTCGTGAAGGTCGGCGACACCGTGGTGCTGAGCACCGTCGCCACGTCCAAGCCGCGCGAGGGCATCGACTTCTTCCCGCTGACGGTCGACGTCGAGGAGCGCATGTACGCCGCGGGCAAGATCCCCGGCTCGTTCTTCCGCCGTGAGGGCCGGCCCGGCGAGGAGGCGATCCTCACCTGCCGCCTCACCGACCGCCCGCTGCGGCCGAGCTTCCCCTCCGACTTCCGCAACGAGGTCCAGGTCATCGCCACGATCCTGGGTTCGGACCAGTCGAACCCGCACGACGTCATCTCGATCAACGGCGCGTCCGCGGCGCTGATGATCTCGGGCATCCCGTTCGACGGGCCGATCGGCGCCGTGCGCCTCGCGCACCTCGACGGCGCCTGGGTCGCGCACCCGACCTACCAGGAGGGTGACGAGTCGACGTTCGAGCTCGTCGTCGCCGGTCGGCGCACCGACGCCGGCGAGATCGCGATCATGATGGTCGAGGCCGGCGGCACCGAGGCCGCGTGGGAGCTCTACCAGCAGGGCGCGCCGAAGGTGACCGAGGAGACGATCGCCGAAGGGCTCGAGGTCGCCAAGGAGTGGATCGGCGCCTCGATCGATCTGCAGCTCGAGCTCCGCGAGAAGGTGATCGCGGCCAAGGGCCCGATCCAGACCATCGAGTACACCCCGAACGTCGACTACGCCGACGACGTCTTCGAGGCCGTCGCCGGCGAGGCCCGCACCGACACCGCGGCTGCCATGGCGATCGCCGACAAGAACGAGCGCAACGACCGCCTCGACGAGATCAAGGCCGCGCTGCTCGCGAGCCTCGCCGGCACCGACGACGCGCCGGGGACGTTCGCCGGTCGCGACAAGGAGGTGAAGTCGGCCTTCCGCTCGCTGCAGAAGCAGGTGGTGCGGCACCGCATCGTCAACGAAGGCGTGCGCATCGACGGTCGCGGCGTCACCGACATCCGGCCGTTGTCGGCCGAGGTCGGCATCGTCAACACCGTGCACGGCTCCGGTCTCTTCCAGCGGGGCGAGACCCAGGTCCTCTCGGTCACCACGCTCGGCATGCTCCGCATGGAGCAGATCGTGGACACGCTCGGTCTCGAGGACCGCAAGCGCTACATGCACCACTACAACTTCCCGCCGTTCTCCACGGGGGAGACGGGCCGGGTCGGCTCGCCGAAGCGTCGCGAGATCGGCCACGGCGCGCTCGCCGCACGGGCGCTCGTGCCGGTGGTGCCGTCCAAGGAGGAGTGGCCCTACACGCTGCGCGTCGTGAGTGACGTGCTGTCGTCGAACGGGTCCACCTCGATGGGCTCGGTCTGTGGCTCGACGCTGTCGCTCATGGACGCGGGGGTGCCGATCAAGGCTCCGGTCGCGGGCATCGCGATGGGTCTGGTCTACGCCGACGGCAAGTACACGACCCTCACCGACATCCTCGGCGCGGAGGACGCCTTCGGCGACATGGACTTCAAGGTCGCCGGCACCGCGGAGTTCGTGACCGCGCTGCAGCTCGACACGAAGATCGACGGCCTCCCCGCCGACGTGCTCGCCGCCGCGCTGCAGCAGGCCAAGGAGGCCCGCCTCAAGATCCTCGACGTGATGAACTCCGCGATCGCCGCGCCCCGAGAGGACGTGCGCCCGACCGCACCGAAGATCATCAGCTTCGAGATCCCGATCGACAAGATCGGCGAGGTGATCGGGCCCAAGGGGAAGGTCATCAACACGATCCAGCAGGAGACCGGTGCCGACATCGCGGTGTCCGACGACGGTGTCGTCGGCACGGTGAGCGTCGGCTCGAAGGACTCCTCGCAGGTCGACGAGGCGAAGCGGCGCATCGAGCTCATCCTCGACCCGCCGACCGCCGAGCTCGGTGCCGACTACACCGGCAAGGTCGTGAACATCACGAAGTTCGGTGCCTTCGTCAACATCCTCCCCGGCCGTGACGGCCTCCTCCACATCTCCAAGATCGGGCGCGGCAAGCGCATCGACCGGGTGGAGGACGTGTTCAACCTCGGCGACGAGGTCACGGTGCGCGTCGACGACATCGACAACTCGGGCAAGCTCTCGCTGTCCCTCGCGGGCGACGTGCCCGAGGGTGACGACGACGGTGGTTCGGGCAACGGTGACGGTGGCGGCCGGCGTGAGCGCTCCGAGCGGTCGGAGCGGTCGGAGCGCAGCGACCGCGGTGACCGTGGTGATCGCGGCGGCGACCGGCCGAAGGTCGCGTCGTTCGAGGCCGAGTGGGACCAGCAGGCCCGCGCCGAGTTCGGTGAGCTCGGCCCGGAAGAGGGTCGCAGCGAGCGCAGCAGTGGCGACCGGGACGGCGGCGACCGCGGCCGCAGCCGTCGCGGTGGCGGCGGCGGTCGCCGTCGGTAGCTCCATCCGTTCTTCGATCGAGGGCACCGGTTCCGGCCGGTGCCCTCGTCGCGTCCGGGCGCGTCACGGGCATCCCGTGCGCGCCGCCCGTGACGATTGGGCCTCCAGCCGACCACGGACGGCGTCGATACGGCGGGGGTGAATGGAGCGGGCGGCACTTCTGATGGTTCTCACGACTCCGAAAGCCCTTCGGAATCCTCCCGAATGGGGCAAGCGGCACCCATTCCTCGCGTGGAGGGTGACGGCGTCGCGGTGAGCGACGTCGGGCCCCAGGTGGTCACCGAGGCGATGCCCGACCTGCGATCGGTGGCCGTCGGGTTCTGGGTCGGCTCCGGCGCGGTCGACGAGGCCGAGCACCAGCTCGGCGCGAGTCACTTCCTCGAGCACCTGCTCTTCAAGGGCACCGACGACCGCAGCGCGGCCGACATCGCCCACGCGGTCGAGTCGGTCGGCGGCGACATGAACGCGTTCACGACCCAGGAGTACACGGCGTTCTACGTACGGGTGCCCGACGAGCACCTCGGGCTCGCGCTCGACATCCTCGCCGACGTCGTCTGGCACCCGGCCTTCCGCGCCGACGAGGTGGAGTCCGAGCGGCGCGTCATCCTCGAGGAGATCGGGATGCGCGACGACACGCCCGACGACGTCGTGCACGAGCTCGCCAATGCTGCGCTCTTCCCGGGCCACCCGCTCGGCCGGTCGGTGCTCGGAACGCGCGAGTCCATCGCCTCGATGTCGCGCGACTCGATCGCCGAGTACCACCACGCGCACTACCACCCGAGCAACGTCGTCATCGCGGCTGCGGGCAACCTGACCCACGACGAGGTCGTGGCGCGTGTCGTGGCGCGTGCCCCGCCGGCGCCGGCGCTCGTCCACCTCGCGAGCACACCGGCCTCGAGGCGCTGGTCGGCCTCACCGGCGAGCGCCGGGAGACCGAACAGGCACACCTCGTGCTCTCGCTGCGCTCCGTCGCACGAGACGACCCGGACCGCTGGGCGCTGAACGTCGTGAACCAGCTGCTCGGCGGCGGGATGTCGTCGCGGCTGTTCCAGGAGATCCGGGAGCGGCGCGGTCTCGCGTACTCCGTGTACTCGTACCGCGCCGCGTACCAGCGCACCGGTTCGTTCTCCGTGTACGCCGGCACCGCGCCGGACCGCATCTCCGAGACGAGGCAGGTGATCCGCGCCGAGCTCGACCGGCTCGTGGCCGACGGAGTGTCGGAGCCCGAGCTGGCGGCGGCGAAGGGTCATCTCAAGGGCTCGACGTCGCTCGCGCTCGAGACGAGCGCCAGCCGGATGCACCGCCTCGGCCGCAGTCTGCTCACCCAGCAGGAGGTGCCCAGCGTGGACGCGATGGTCGCCGAGGTCGAGGCCGTCACCGTCGACGACCTCCGCCGGGTCATCGACCGCGTGTTCGCGACCGACGAGCAGGTGCTGTCGGTCGTCGGGCCGCTCCATGCCGCCGATCTCCTCGTCGACGTCGCCGCGTAGATCTGCTGCGCACTTTGCGGGCGCAGCAACACCGAGACGGGGGGTTCGCGCGGCACAAAGTGCGACGGCACGGGCGCGCCGTGCCGTCGTCGTAACCTCCGCCGATGATCCGGGTGGGTGTGTTCGGTGCGGGCGGGCGCATGGGTGCGACCGTGTGCGATGCGGTGCACGGCGCGCCCGACCTCCAACTCGTCGCCGCCGTCGATCCACACCGGTCCGGCGCCACCGTCGAGGGCACCGATCTCACGATCGCCGCCGACGCCGCGGGCGCTGCTCGACGCCGGCGCCGAGGTCGTCGTCGACTTCACGGTGCTCGACGCGGCGCGCGAGAACCTGCGCTGGTGTGCCGCGCACGATGTCCATGCCGTCGTCGGCACCACCGGCTTCTCGGCCGACGACCTCGACGAGTTCGCCGAGCTGTTCACGCATGCCCACGCGAACGCGCTCATCGCCCCCAACTTCGCCATCGGCGCGGTCCTGATGATGCGCTTCGCCGAGCTGGCGGCACCGTGGTTCGAGACGGCGGAGATCATCGAGCTGCACCACGACAACAAGATCGACGTGCCGTCGGGAACGGCGATGACCACGGCCCGCCGCATGACCGCGGCGTCGGAGCAGTGGGGGACCGACCCCACCACGACCGTCGTCGCGGACGGCGCACGGGGCGGCCTGGTCGGCGACGCGATCCGCGTCCACTCGGTGCGCATGCGTGGCGTGATCGCGAGCCAGGAGGTGCTGCTCGGCACCACCGGGCAGACGCTCTCGATCCGGCACGACACGTTCGACCGGTCGTCGTTCATGCCGGGTGTGCTGCTCGGCGTCCGGCGGGTCGCCGCCCTGCCGGACGGCCTCACGCTCGGACTCGACGCCCTCCTCGAAACGTGACGTGACCGCGAGCCCCGACCCGGCGCTGCGCGAGCGGTTGCTCGAGGCCGCGTACGAGACCGTCGCGCGGTACGGACTGGCGAAGACGACGGTCGAGGACGTCGTGAAGCAGTCCGGGGTGTCGCGGCGCGACCGTCTACCGCGTGTTCCCCGGCGGCAAGGACGAGCTGCTGCGGGCGGCGGTGGGCTGGGAGATGGGCCGCTTCTTCGGCCGGCTCGCCGAGGCGGTGGCCGGTGCGCCGGACTTCGCGTCGCTCGTCGAGAGCGGGCTGGCGTTCGCCCATCGCGCGGTGCACCAGCACGAGGTGCTGCAGAAGGTCCTCGTCACCGAGCCCGAGCGGCTGCTGCCGCTGCTCACCACCGAGCAGGACGCGCCACTCGCGTTCATCACCGCGTTCCTGCTGCCGTACCTCGAGCGCGAGCAACGGTCGGGGCGGGTGCTCGAGGGCGTCGACCTCGCCGAATCGGCCGACTTCGTCGCTCGGATGATCCTCTCGCTCGTGGGCTCGCACGGGACGTGGGACCTCGACGACCCCGAGGCGGTGCGGCTCCTCGTCCGGACGCAGCTCCTGGCCGGCGTGCTCACCCCCGAAGCCCTCGCCGCCTGACCGCTCGGACAATCGTCGCGTTCCGGACCTTTCCGTGCGGTGACGTGGGACACATTGACCATGAGACACTCATCGCCTTACTGTCTCAGGTCCATGCCGGTGACCACCATCGACCTGCGCGAGCAGCCGACCGACGAGATCGACGCGCGGATCCTCGACGCCACGATGACGTCGCTGAGCCGCTTCGGCGTGGCCAAGACGACCATCGACGACGTCGCCCGCGAGGCGGGGTGCTCGCGGGCCACCGTGTACCGGTACTTCGCGAACCGCACCGCGCTGGTCGCCGCCGCCGTCGACCGCGAGATCGACGTGCTGGCGGATGCGGTCCTCGCGGCCGCCCGGGACGCCGACACGCTCGAGGACGTGGTGGTCGCGATGTTCCTGACCGCGGCGCGCCGCATCACCGCCCACGAAGCGCTGCAGCGCGCGCTCGCAGCTCGAGCCGGAGGTCGTGCTGCCCGCGCTGTCGTTCGAGGGCGGCGACCACCTCTTGGCGCAGGCCAGCACGCGGCTGGCGCCGGCGTTCGCCCGGTTCCTGCCCCCGGACCGCGCCGCACGCGGGGCCGAATGGTGCACCCGGGTCCTGCTCGCGTACCTGCACCCCGACCGCACACCGCTCTCGATGACCGACGACGAGTCCGTTCGCGCGCTCGTGCGTCGTCACGTGCTCCCCGCACTGTCCCCTCAACCCACCAGTCCCACGAGGTAGCGCCATGAACACGAACTTCGACATGATCGGCCGCGACGAGGTCGACGACCTCGAGGCGATCCTCTCGATCACCAACAGCGACGTCGACGAGGTGGTGCACACGGTGCGGGCCGAGGCCGACGCGCTGTTCACCTGGGACTACGAGCGATCGCGGCCCGCGCTCGTCAAGCTCTACGAGAAGGCGAAGACCTCGCAGTGGAACGCCGAGACCGACCTCGACTGGTCGATCGAGGTCGACCAGGCCGAGGTGGTGCTCGCCAACCAGGCGCAGATGACCGGCGGCGGACCGTTCGCCGGGGAATTCGACCTCAAGGGCACCTGCTTCGAGTCCTGGACCGAGGACCAGTGGATCCAGCTCGGCATCGAGTCACAGAACTGGAGCCTGAGCCAGTTCATGCACGGCGAGCAGGGCGCGCTGCTCTGCACCGCGCAGATCGTCGAGACCGTCCCGTGGATCGACGCGAAGTACTACGCGGCCACGCAGGTGATGGACGAGGCGCGCCACGTCGAGGTCTTCGCCAAGTACCTCGACACCAAGCTGTCGGGCCACTACCCGATCAACGCGCACCTCGAGATGCTCCTCGACGACATCATCTCGGACTCGCGCTGGGACATGACCTACCTGGGCATGCAGATCATGGTGGAGGGTCTCGCGCTCGCGGCCTTCGGCTTCATGCACCAGATGACGACGGAGCCGCTGCTCAAGAAGCTGCTCCGCTACGTCATGAGCGACGAGGCGCGCCACGTGGCCTTCGGTGTGCTGTCGCTGCAGGAGTACTACGAGCAGCTCACCTCCGCCGAGATCAGGGAGCGCCAGGAGTTCGCGTTCGAGGCCGCGGTGCGCATGCGTGACCGGTTCCTCCAGCAGGAGGTCTGGGAGCGGATGGGCGTCGACGTCAAGGAGGCGCTGTCCCTGGTCCTCCAGGACGAGGGCCGCAAGATGTTCCAGAACGTCCTCTTCTCCAAGATCGTGCCGAACTGCAAGAAGCTCGGTCTGCTCGACGCCGCCGACGGTTGGCTGCGCGAGCGCTTCACCGAGCTCGGCGTGATCCAGTTCGAGGACTGGGTGGACACCGGCGCCGAGTACGCCGCGCTCGACGAGGTCGCCGCCGACCGGGCCGCGTCCTGACCGCTCGTCCGCCATTTCGGCGGCTCCGCTCGGATGCTCGCGAGCGCCCTCGGGTCGGGACGCTCCGACGCTGATCCGCTGCGCTCCGGCTCGGGTTGATTCCGGCGATGCGGTCGCGCTCCGCCTGAGAGACTGTTCGGGATGACCGCCATCGAGCACGTCACCGCGTGCCCGCTCGACTGCCCGGACACCTGCTCGCTCACCGTGCAGGTGACCGACGGACGCATCGCGAAGGTCGACGCCGGTCCCGGGAACCCGTTCACCGACGGGTACATCTGCCAGAAGGTCAAGCACCACGCCCGGCGCGTCTACGCGCCCGAGCGCGTCCTGACCCCGCTCGTGCGCACCGGACCGAAGGGCGCCGGCGAGTTCCGGCCCGCGTCGTGGGACGAGGCCCTCGACCTGGTGGTCGAGCGCCTGCGCGCCGCCGAGGCGGGGCCCGGACCGGAGTCGGTGGTGCCGTTCGTCTACAACTCGTCCGCGCCACTGCTCCAGGACGAAGCGGGGGAGCGGTTGTGGAAGCGCTTCGGTGCGAGTCGCGTGCGCCACACCGTCTGCGCGGCCACGCACGGCGCGGCGTACCACGTGGTGTTCGGCTCGATGTTCTCCGCCGATCCCGTCGACGTCGTGCACTCGCAGCTCGTCGTGGTCTGGGGTGCGAACCCGACGGTGTCGAACATCCACTTCCCGCCGCTCGTCACGCGCGCGCAGCGGGAGCACGGTGCCACCGTCGTGGTGGTCGACCCCCGCCGCACCGCGATGGCCGGGCGCGCCGATCTCCATCTCGCGGTGCGCCCGGGCACCGACGTCGTCCTCGCGTACGCGGTGGCCGACGAGCTCGAGCGTCAGGACCTGCTCGCGACCGAGTTCCTCGCCGAGCACGCGACGGGCGTGGAGGAGTTCCTCGCCGCGGCGCGCGCGTATCCGGCGGCCCGCGCCGCCGAGATCTGCGACGTCCCCGCCGCCGACATCCGGCGGCTGGCGACGCTGCTCGGCACCGTCCGGCCGGGCGTCGTCCGCCTCGGGTGGGGGCCGGAACGCAACCGCAACGGCGGCTCGGCGTGCGTGGCGGTGAACGCGCTGCCGGTGCTCGCCGGGCAGTTCGGCGTCCCCGGCTCCGGGGTGATCGCGAGCCTGGGCTCGGCCACGCCGCTCGCGTGGGACGCGCGTGAGCCCGACACCCCGCCCGACCGTCGCCACCCTCGCGCCTTCGGGATGAACACCTTCGGCGCCATGCTGTGCGATCCCACGCTGGACCCGCCGATCGAGGTCCTGTTCGTGCAGGGCTCGAACCTGGTCGCCACCAACCCGAACCAGCAGGCCGTCATGCGCGGGTCTGGCGCGCGAGGACCTGTTCACGGTCGTGCACGACCAGGTCCTCACCGACACCGCGCGGTACGCCGACGTCGTCCTGCCGGCGACCACCCACTTCGAGACGCACGACCTCGCCGCGTCGTACGGCGCGTACGTGTTGCAGGAGACGCGACCCGTCATCGCGCCGGTCGGTGAGAGCCGGTCCAACAACGAGCTCGCGGCCGAGCTCGCGCAGTCGCCTCGGGTACGACCTCACCCGCTTCGACGTCGACCGTGCCGCGATCCTCGAGCGTTCGGTGCGCGACGACGGCACCTACGACGGTGCCCGTGCCACCCGGCCCGCCGGCGGCACCGTCCAGTTCCGCGACACCCACCCCTCGCACCCCGACGGTCGGGCGCGGCTCGCGGCCATGCCCGGACTCGGCGTCCCCCGGTACGTCGAGCTCGACGACCCGTACCCGCTGACGCTCATCACCCCGGCGACCGCCGAAGACGATCAACTCGATGCTCGGGGAGTTCGAGCCCGCCGACCCGGCCGTCCACGTCCATCCCGACGATGCGGCCGCGCGCGGCCTCGCCGACGGTGACCCCGTCGTGGTGCGCAACGACCGGGCCCGGGTGCCGACGACGGTCCGGCTCGACGCGACGCTCCGGCCGGGGTTGGCCACGATGCCGAAGGGCTCCTGGTGTCGTGATTTCGCGACCGGGCTCACCGCGAACGCGCTCACCCCGGACACGCTCTCGGACCTCGCCGACGGCGCGTGCTTCAACGACACGCGGGTCGAGGTCGAGCGGGTCCGCTGACCGCGCGTCGGTGCCGCCGGCGGGCCCGTCGGCGCCGGCTCGCGGGGGTTAGCCTGCGGCGGTGGCGGACCCGGTACGCATCACCTTCCTCGGCGGTCTCGGTGAGATCGGTCGCAATTGCTTCGCGCTCGAGGTCGAGGGCCGGATCCTGCTCGTCGACTGCGGGATCATGTTCCCCGAGCCCGACATGCCGGGTGTCGACCTCGTCCTCCCGGACTTCACCTACCTGCGCGAGCGGGCGGACGCGGTGGTCGGCCTCGTCCTGACCCACGGTCACGAGGACCACGCCGGCGGGATCGCCTTCCTGCTGCGCGACGTCGCCTTCCCGATCTACGGCTCGCCGCTCTCACTCGGGCTGGCCCGCTCCCGCATCGAGGAGGCCGGGATGCTCGACCGCACGCAGCTGATCCCGGTCCGCGACGGCGAGCGCCGACAGATCGGGCCCTTCGACGTCGAGTTCATCCCGGTCACCCACTCCGTGCCCCACGCCTTCGCGGCGGCGTACCACACACCCCAGGGCACGATCCTGCACAGCGGCGACTTCAAGATCGACCTCACCCCGGTCGACGGACGGCGCACGGACCTCGCCCGGTTCGGTGAGATCGCGAGCCGGCCCGGCGGCGTGCTGATGCTGCTCTCGGACAGCACGAACGCCGAGCGCCCCGGCTTCACCGCCTCGGAGTCCACCGTCGGCGCGGCCCTTCGCCCGCTGTTCCGCGACCACGAGGGCAAGCGGATCATCGTCGCGAGCTTCGCGTCGCACCTCCACCGTGTGCAGCAGGTGGCCGAGGCTGCGATCGGGACGGGTCGGCGCGTCGCGTTCGTCGGCCGCTCGATGATCAAGAACGTGAGCCTGGCGCGGCGAGATGGGTCTCATCGACATCCCCGCCGACCGCGTGATCGACATCGAGGAGGCGACGAACTACCCGCCCGGTGAGATCTGCGTCGTCTGTACCGGCTCCCAGGGCGAGCCCATGAGCGCGCTCGCGCTCATGGCGTCGCACGAGCACAAGTACGTGAAGGTCGGTGAGGACGACGTCGTCGTGCTCTCGGCGCACGCGATCCCCGGCAACGAGAGCAACGTCGACCGGGTGATCGACGCGTTCTACCGGACCGGCGCGAAGGTCGTGCACGACCGCAACGCACCGGTCCACGTCTCGGGGCACGCGTCGCAGGAGGAGCTCAAGGTCCTGCTCAACCTCGTGCAGCCGGAGTACTTCATCCCGGTGCACGGCGAGTTCCGGCACATGGTCCACCACGCGGAGCTCGCGCTCGCGTCCGGGGTCAAGCCGGAGAACGTGTTCGTGTGCGAGGACGGCGACCAGGTGACCATCGGCGACCGTCACGTCGACGTCGAGCGCCAGGCGGTGCCGGCCGGGTACACCTACGTCGACGGCATCGTCGGCGACATCGGGCAGGGCGTGCTGCGCGACCGGCGTCAGCTCGCGGAGGAGGGTGTCGTCGTCGTGTTCGTCACCGTCGACCGCCGCTCCGGGAAGATCGTGAGCGGCCCGGAGATCGTCACGAAGGGCTGGGTCCACGCCACCGAGGCGGAGGCGCTGCTCGACGAGGCCCGCGACACCGTCCGCCAGGCGGTCGAGGAGGCCACCGAGCAGGGGGGCACCGACTTCGAGACCGTGCGGCGCAGCGCCCGGCGCACGCTCGGCAAGTTCATCAGCGAACGGACCAAGCGCCGGCCGGCCATCATCCCGGTCGTGCTCGAAGTCTGAGCGAGCACGTCGATGATCCGGGACTGGTCCAACTTCATCGCGAACCGCAGCGCGATCGTCACCGGCAGCGGGGGAGGCGTCGGACGCGCGATCGCGATCCAGATGGCGCGCGCCGGCGCACACGTGTGGGTCAACGACCTCTACGAGGACCGCGCCGCGGCCGTCGCCTCCGAGATCGAGGCCGAGCAGGGTCGCGCGTCGGTGGTGGTCGCCGACGTGAGCGACCCCGTCGAGGTCGCGCGCATGGTCGGTGAGACCGGGCCGGTCGACATCGTCGTGAACAATGCGGGCATCCCGCCCGAGGGGTTCACGATCAGCTCGTTCGTCGACACGGATCCCGCCGACTGGCAGCCGGTCATCCGTCTCAACCTGGCCGCGGTCATGCACGTCACCCACGCGTACCTGCCGCTGATGATCGAGCGCGGGTGGGGTCGCGTCCTCACGATCGTGTCCGACGCGGGCCGGCGCGGTGAGCGCAAGCAGGTCGTCTACGGCGCCGCGAAGGCCGCGGCCATGGGCTTCTCGCGGGGGCTCGCAGCCGAGGTCGGCCGCGACGGCGTCACCGTCAACTGCATCGCGCTCGGCACCATGAAGCACGGGCAGCTCGCCGCCGCGATCGAGCAGGCGCCCGAGCTCGAGGCGAAGCTGGCGCGGAGCTACCCGGCGGGGCGGGTCGGGCGTGTCGACGACCCGGCGCCGCTCGCGGTGCTGCTCTGCAGCGACGCGGCGGAGTGGATCACCGGGCAGGTCTACCCGGTCGACGGCGGCTACGCATCGGCGCTCTGATGGGCCGGCACCGATGACCGAGCTGCCCACGGGCTACATGGCCCGGGCGCCGGAGGAACGCGATGCTGTCGCGATCGCGGAGGTGGTGAAGGCGCACGACATCGCCGACTACGGCGAACCCGACTTCACGCACGAGGATCTCCTCGACGACTGGATGCGGCCACGCTTCTCGATCGGACGCGACGCATGGGTGCTGACGGGGCCGACCGGTCGCGTCATCGGATACGCGTACGTCTGGGAGTCGCAACCGGACTTCGAGCTCGAGGCCAACGCGTTCGTCCTCCCCGAGTACGCAGGACGCGGGCTCGGTGGTCAACTGCTCGACCTCATCGAGTCGCGAGCGCACGAGGTCTGCGCCGGACGGCCGATGACGCTCGGCATCTTCGCCTCCGGCGCGAACGACGACAAGCGCTCCCTGCTCGAGCGTCGCGGGTTCTCGTTCGTGCGCTCGGTGCTGAGGATGCGCATCGACCTGAATCGTGATCCGGTGGAGCCGATCCTCACGCCCGGCGACGTGCTCATCGGCCCGATGGACCCGGCGGACCTCGACGCCGTGCGCGCGGTCTGGCTCGACGCGTTCTCCGAGCACGGGCGCTTCTCGCCCCGGCGGATGGACGAGTGGTTGGCGTCCCGGTTCGAGCACCCGGCGTTCGACCCGTCGCTCTGGCAGGTCGCGACCGTCGCCGGCGAGGTCGTGGGCGCGGTGTCGGTGTTCGACGTCGGCGACACCGGCTACACGTCGACGGTCGCGGTGCGGGCCGCGTCTCGGGGCAAGGGCATCGGCCCGGCGCTGGTGCGGGCCGCGTTCGCGGCGCTCCAGAACCGGGGCCAGATGCGGGTCGTCGTCTCCCTCGACGCCGACGATGCCGGTCTGCTCGGCCTCTACGAGGCGGTCGGCATGCGCGTCCACGAGCGCCACGACCTGTTCGTCAAGCCCGTCTCCTGAACCCGACCCGCCGTCGACACACCACTTTGTGGTTCCGAACGGCCGAATTCTGGGATCACGAGCCGCAAAGTGCCGTCCGGGTGAGGGAGAAGTATCCCGTTGTGGCGGATGTTGCCGGTGTTACGGTGATTTCGTGGCCACCACGAAGTCCCGCAACGGGTCCAAGGCGAGGACGTCCCGAGCCAAGGCACGAGGCGGCGCGAAGCCGCCGGCGAAGAAGGCGAGCGGACGTCCCGCCCCGTCCCGGTCGCGCGTGCGCGAGGCGGCCCGGACCCAGCTCGGCGGGCACGGCACCGATGCCCTCGCCCTCGGTGTGCTCGTGCTCGGCCTGCTCTCCGGCCTCGCCCTCGCCACCGACCTGACCGGTCCGGTCGGCCGGGCGCTCGGCGACGGGCTGACCGCGCTGCTCGGCAACGGCGCGTTCCTCGTACCGCTCGCCCTGGTCGCCGTCGCGGTTCTGTTGTGGTGGCGACGGCCCGAGGACGAGGCCCCGGCGGCGCCCCTCCGCGTCGGCATCGGCGTGGGGCTCGTGCTGCTCGCGTCCGCAGGGCTGATGCACGTGCTCGGCGGAGCACCCTCGATCTCCGGACCGGTCGACGCGCTGCGCGACGCCGGTGGCTACTTCGGCGCCGTCGTCGGTGCCCCACTCGCCGCCGGGCTCGGGACGGTCGGGGCATCGGTGGTGCTCGTCGCGCTCCTGGGCTTCGGCCTGGTGCTCGCGCCGGGAACATCGGTGCGGACGGTGTTCGCGGCGGCTGGTCGCGCGCTGGCGCGCGCCCGGACCCTCGCGGTCGACGCCCTGGATCTGCGCGGTGAGGGCGCCGAGTCCGAGGCCTCCGACCCGCACGGCGACGACGAGCCGCTCACGACCCGCCGCCCGTTGCCCTCGCGCCGGGCGACCGTCGAGTCGATCGACCTCGTCGACGCCGAGGAGGACGTTGCCGAGGACGAAGTGGAGGAGCTCGACGACGAGGAGCTCGACGAGGCTGTGCTCGTCGACGCGCCCGATCTCGACGAGGACGAGGAGCCGCTCACCGCTCAGGTCGCCGACGAGCCGTCCGACATCGCGGTCCGCGAGGGCGCCAAGGGTCAGATGGCCATCGACCTCACTGCGTACGGCCACGGCGACTGGACGTTGCCGCCGCGCGACCTCCTGAAGCGCAGCGCGGCCAAGGCGGTCGACGAACGGGTGGTGGAGCAGGGTGGCGAGGTGCTCCAGGCGACGTTGCGCGACTTCGGCGTGGACGCACGCTTGATCGGCATGACCGTCGGTCCGACGGTCACCCGCTACGAGCTCGAGCTCGCGCCGGGCGTGAAGGTCAACCGCGTGACCGGGCTGAGTCACGACATCGCCTACGCGATGGCGAGCCCGGACGTGCGCATCCTGGCGCCGATCCCGGGGCGCAGCGCGATCGGCGTCGAGGTGCCGAACAAGCAGCGCCAGCTCGTGACGCTCGGCGACATCCTCACGTCGCCCGAGGCGGGCCAGGCGACCCATCCGCTCGAGTGCGGCCTCGGCCGCGACATCGCGGGCCGCTCGCACATGCTGAACCTCGCCACGATGCCGCACCTCCTCATCGCCGGCCAGACGGGCGCGGGCAAGTCGAGCTGCATCAACAGCCTCATCACCTCGATCCTCATGCGGTGCACGCCGGAGCAGGTGCGCATGATCCTGGTGGACCCGAAGCGCGTCGAGCTCGGTCAGTACAACGGCCTGCCGCACCTGCTCACCGAGGTGGTCACGAACCCCAAGAAGGCTGCGAACGCGCTCGAGTGGGCGGTGCGCGAGATGGACCTGCGCTACGACCTGCTCTCCGAGGTCGGGGTCCGCGACATCACCGGGTACAACGCGATGTACGACCGGGGCGAGCTGCCGACGGCCGAGAACCCGGATCCCGTCGGTGGCCGCAACTACGAGCGCCTGCCGTTCATCGTCATCGTGGTCGACGAGCTCAACGACCTGATGATGGTGGCGGCGCGCGACGTCGAGCAGAGCATCTGCCGCATCGCACAGATGGCGCGCGCCGTCGGCATCCACCTCGTGATCGCCACGCAGCGACCGTCGGTCGACGTCATCACCGGGGTCATCAAGGCGAACGTCCCGAGCCGGCTCGCGTTCTCGGTGAGCACGCTCGCCGACTCCCGCGTGATCCTCGACCAGCCCGGCGCCGAGAAGCTGATCGGCCACGGCGACATGCTCGTGCTCGCCGCGTCGTCGTCGCGCGCCCAGCGCATCCAGGGCTCGTGGGTCGACGAGGAGTGCGTGCGCAAGGCCGTCGCGCACTGGCGTCGCCAGGTGCAGGCTCCGCACTACGTCGAGGGGCTCCAGGAGTCCTCGGGTGGTGGCGGCGGGGGCCGGGCCGGCGGCGACGACGGCGACGGCGACGACCTGCTCGCCGAGGCGATGGAGCTGGTGGTGCGCAGCGGGCTCGGGTCGACGTCGATGCTCCAGCGCAAGCTCCGTGTCGGGTTCGCCCGCGCCGGGCGGCTCATGGATCTGCTCGAGCAGAAGGGCATCGTGGGCCCGAGCGAGGGATCGAAGGCCCGCGCCGTGCTCATGACCGTCGACGAGTTCGAGGCCATGCACGCCGTCGAGGCCTGACCGCCGTTCGAGAGATCGGCGCGGTCCGGGTCCGGACGCGCCGAGGGCGTCCCCGGAGGGACGCCCTCGAACGCCGTACGGTCGCGTTCGCCGTTGAACGCGGACCGGGAGCTACGCGGCGCGGTGCAGGCTCGTGTGCTCGCCGAGCGTCTCGTCACGCGTCGCGTGGTCGTGGGTCAGGTACGCGAACACGGCACGCCAGGCGACGGTGACGCCCGCGACCGCGAACCCGGTGATCCACACGCCGAGCGTGCGGTTGCTGATGTCGGCGTTCCAGCCCTGGAACATCGAGTAGTCGAGCGCCAGCACTCCGGCGACGGCGACGACGAAGGTGAGCAACGAGCGCATCGGCCGCAGACCGGCGACGGAGTCGCACGCGAAGTCGACGAGCTTGACGGTCGCGAGGCCCAGGAGGGCGACGATCGCAAACGTGTACATGGTGGAACCTCCTGCACCACCCGTGGTCGGTGGTGCGGAAGGCTTCGACCGGCCACGTCGGGCCGGGGTTACACGCTGAACCGGGGTTCCACACGCTCGAGCACCGAGTACATCGCGCGCACGAGGTTGCGGGGGCGCTTGTCCTCGGCGAGCCCGACCTGCATCCGGTTCATCACGTAGCCGAAGCCGACGCGATGCACGGGGTCCGCGAAGCCGAGCGACCCGCCCGCGCCGGAGTGTCCGAACGCGGTCGGGCGCGCCGCGCTCGACAACGCATCGCCGAGTGAGAAGCCGAGCCCGTAGCGCATCGGCGCGCCGATCACGACGTCGGTGCCCTCGATCTGCGTCAGAGTCGCGCGTCCGACCGCGGCCGCGTCGAGCACGCGCACGGCATCGACTGGCCCCACCAGCGCGGCGTACATCCGTGACACCGCGTGCGCGGAGGCGATGCCGTTCGACGACGGCAGCTCGCACTCGTGCACGGCACGCGTGTTCCACATCTCGTCGTAGTGGAAGTGGCCGGCGGGACCGGTGAGCGCGTCGCCGAGCATCGTGCCCGGCGCCATCACCGCGGCCATCAGCGCCTGCACCTCGGGATCGGTCGCCGGTGCGGGTGGGATGACCGGCGCGACCCGAGCCTCCTCCGACTCGGGCAGGCCGATCCACCAGTCGAGCCCGAGCGGATCACCCACCTCGGCGCGGAAGAACGTCCCGAGCGTCGTGCCGGTGATCCGGCGCACGAGCTCACCCACCAGCCAGCCGTAGGTACGCATGTGGTAGCCGACGGCGGTGCCCGGTTCCCAGCGCGGCGCCTGCCGGGCGAGCTGGTCCACCACCGGCGCCCAGGCCAGTGCCTCGTCGAGCGTGAACCCGCCCTCGACCACGGGGAGACCGGCGGAGTGGGAGAGCACGTGGCGCACGAGCACGTCGGCCTTGCCGTTCGCGGCGAACTCGGGCCAGTAGGTCGCGACCGGCGCATCGGGATCGAGCTCGCCGCGCGCGATCAAGAGGTTGGCGCAGGTGGCGGTCGCGCCCTTGGTCGTGGAGAAGACCACGGCGAGCGTGTCCGATCGCCACGCGTCCGAGCTCGGCGCGTGCGCCCGACCACCGACGAGGTCCACGACCGGCTCGCCGTCGACGTGGATGCAGCAGCCCGCGCCGACCTCGCCGAACTCGAAGTTGCGGCGGAACGCCTCCGCAACGGGCTCCCAGCCGGCAGCGACCAGACCCTCGATGTGACTCACGCAGCGGAGTGTACGGAGGTCCCACCGGTAGGATCCGGGGATGGCCGAGCGGTTCTACGTCGAGACGCTGGGCTGCCCGAAGAACGCCGTCGATTCGGACAAGGTCGTGGCCACGTTGCTGGCCGACGGACTCGTGCCGGCCGACGCACCCGGCGACGCCGACCTCGTGGTCGTCAACACCTGCGCCTTCATCGACGCGGCGCGCCAGGAGTCGATCGACGTCGCGCTCGGTCTCGCCGAGGCGAAGCGGCCGGGCGCCCGGCTGGTGGTCACCGGCTGCATGGCAGAGCGCTACGGCGACGAGCTCGCGGCCGCGCTCCCCGAGGCCGACGCGGTGGTGGGCTTCGCCGACGAGGGCGCGCTCGTCGACGTCGTGCTGCGCGGTCGGAAGCCCACCGGCGTGCGCGACCTCCTCGAGCTGCCCCGACCCGCGCCGCGCGCACCCTGGGCGTACGTGAAGGTCGCCGAGGGCTGCGACCGCGCGTGCGCGTTCTGCGCCATCCCGTCGTTCCGCGGGACCCAGCGGTCGCGGACGCCGGAGTCGATCGAGGCGGAGGTGGCGGCGCTCGTGCAGGCCGGCGCGGCCGAGATCGTGCTCGTCGCACAGGACCTCGCCTGGTACGGCCGCGACGTCGGCGAGCCCGGCGCGCTCGCACCGCTCCTGCGGCGGCTGGACCGGCTGGGCGCATACGGACTGGAACGCGTGCGACTGCTCTATCTGTACCCGAGCGAGGTGAAGGATCCGCTCGTCGCCACGATGCTGGAGCTCCCGACGGTGGTGCCGTACTTCGACCTGTCGCTGCAGCACGCGGCACCGGGACTGCTCCGGCGGATGAAGCGTTGGGGGAGCGGCGACCGGTTCCTCACGACGATCGCGTCGATCCGCGCCGACGCGCCGGACGCGGCGTTCCGATCGTCGTTCATCGTCGGGTTCCCCGGCGAGAGCGAGGACGACCACGACGCGCTGCTCGGGTTCCTGCGCAGTGCCGCACTGGACTGGGCCGGGTTCTTCCCGTTCTCACCCGAGGACGGCACCGCGGCGAGCACGCTCGACGGTGTCGTCGACGGGGCGCTCGCGGCCGAGCGACTCCGTGAGTGCGCCGACGTGCAGGAGCCCATCACGCAGGCCGCACGCGACGCGCTCGTCGGCACCCGTGTCGAGGTGCTCGTCGACGCGGTCGACGAGCACGGCCTCGTCGGGCGGACCCACCGCGAGGCGCCCGAGATCGACGGCGTCGTCCGCATCGCCGGCGCCCAGGGCCGCCCCGGCGCGGTGGTCACCGCGACGGTGACCGGCGCGATCGGCCCCGACCTGGACGCGGTGCCGGTGCTCGCGTCGGTGGTGGCCGCGTCGTGACGTCGCCGATGCAGTCGATGAAGAAGCGGTTCGGGACCGACGCGCTCGCCACCCCGGCCAACTTCATCACGCTCGGCCGGCTGCTGTTCGCGGTGCCCACGCTGCTCCTGATCGAGCGCGACGGCGCCACGTGGCTCACGTGGTCCCTCTGGTTCGCGCTCTGCATCACCGACGGCATCGACGGATGGCTGGCCCGACGCGACGGCGCCACCCGCTCCGGCGCGTTCCTCGACCCGATCGCCGACAAGGTGCTCACCCTCGGCGGCTTCGTCGTGCTGGTGTCACGCGGCGACGTGTGGTGGGTCCCCGTGGCGGTCATGGCCGCGCGTGAGGTGTGGATCTCCGCGTACCGCGTCGTCGCCGGTCGGAAGGGCATCTCCCTCCCCGCGGTCCGGCTCGGCAAGTGGAAGGCGTTCTTCCAGATGCTGTCGGTCGGCGCGTTCGTCTGGCCGGTCACCGCCGACGTCGAGTGGCTCTGCCTCACCGTGCTGTGGGTGGCGGTCGCGCTCACCATCGTGTCCGGTGTCGACATCGTCCGCCGCGGCTACCGCCTCGAGAACCTGGAGTGACGCGTGCGCGTTGACGTCCTCGCGATCGGCACCGAGCTCCTGCTCGGCCAGATCGTCGACACGAACTCGAGCTGGATCGGCGAGCAGCTCGCGATGGTGGGGCTCGACACCATGGAGCACCGCAAGGTGGGGGACAACCTGCCGCGGATGATCGCCGCGCTGTCGGAGATGTTGGAGAAGGCGGACGCGGTCGTCGTGTGCGGTGGGCTCGGACCGACCCAGGACGACGTGACGCGCGAGGCCATCGCCGAAGTGATGGGCGTCGAGCTCGAGCGACGCGACGAGCTCGTCACACACATCGAGAAGCTCTTCGGCGCGCGCCTGCGCGACATGCCGATGAACAACCTGCGGCAGGCCGACGTCCCGGCCGGCGCCGACGCCATCCCGAACCCGATCGGGACCGCGCCCGGCATCCGGGCGGAGCTCGACGGCAAGGTCGTGTACGCGGTGCCGGGCGTGCCGTACGAGATGCAGCTGATGATGACCGAGCAGGTGCTCCCCGACCTGCTCGCGCGCTCGGGTGAGTCGGCGGTGATCGTCAGCCGGTCCCTCAAGACGTGGGGTCAGTCGGAGTCCGGGCTGGCCGAGATGATCGCCCACCGGGTCGACGCGCAGACCAATCCCACGATCGCGTTCCTCGCGCGCGGCATCGAAGGGCTCGTCGTGCGGGTCACCGCCAAGGCCGCGAGCGCGGCCGAGGCGGAAGCGCTGATCGCGGAGGAGGAGATCGCGTTGCGCGAGATCCTGGGCGCGCTCGTCTTCGGCGTCGACGACGAGACGATCGAGCACGCCGCGTTGCGCGCGCTCGAGGCGCACGGCTGGACGCTCGGCGTCGCGGAGTCGCTCACCGCTGGCCTCATCGGCGCACGCATCGGCGCGGTGCCGGGCGCCAGCCGCTCGTTCCGAGGTTCCATCGCGTCGTACGCCACCGAGGTGAAGCGGTCCGTCCTCGGCGTCACGACCGATCACGTCGTCAGCGAGCAGTGCGCGATCGAGATGGCCGTCGGTGCGCAACGCGTGCTCGGCGCCGACGTCGGCATCGCCGCCACCGGGGTCGCCGGTCCCGACGCGCAGGACGGTCAGGCGCCCGGCACGGTGTGGTTCGCGATCGCGCTCCCGGGCCGTGAGCCGGAGTCGTTCACCACCCGACTCCCCGGCGACCGGGAGCGGGTGCGGCAGTTCTCGGCGATCTCCTTGCTGAACGCGCTGCGGCAACGCCTCGAGTCGCTCTCGTGAGTTCCGGCGCCATTCCGACGGCGGTGTGTCCGGGCCGCGCCGGAACGGGGCCCGCCCGGCCCGCTCCGAAGGAGCACGAGGGCACCAGATGAGTGGCGCGCTGCGGCGCGCGTTCCTCGCGGCGGTGCCGCCGCCCGCGGTGCTCGACGCCGTCGGCGACCTCGTCGGCGCCGCGAGCCGGCGCGGCTTCCGGTGGACCCGACGGGAGCAGTGGCACGTGACGATCCAGTACTTCGGTCGCGTCGAGGAGCCCGACGCCCTGATCGGCACGCTGGCGGCGCCGCTCGCCGACGTCGCCGCGCCGCGCGTCCAACTACGCGGCGCGGGCGGATTCCCGAACGAGAAGCGGGCGTCGGTCTACTGGCTGGGTGTCGCAGACCCCGAGCCACTCGCGGCGGTGCACCGCGCGGTGATGCGCTCCGCCGGTGCGTTCGTGCGGCCGCGCGACCGCACCGCGTACGTCCCGCACCTGACCCTCGCGCGGCTGAGGTCGGCGAAGAAGCTCACCGACGAGGTGCAGGCGCTCGCGTCGATCACGCTCGGCCCGGCCTGGACGGTCGACGAGCTGACGCTGTTCGAGAGCGAGACCCGACGGGAGGGCGCGGTGTACCGGGAGGTCGCCCGGCTGCCCCTCGGGTAGCCGCGGTTCGGCTCCGGCGGGTGCGCGGTCGCGCCCCGGTCACCGGTCACTTCTTGAGGATCCGGCCGACGACGATCGACGCCTCGTAGAAGAGGTACATGGGTGCGGCCATGAAGAACAGCGAATACGGATCCTGGCTCGGTGTGATGACGGCCGCGAACGCCACGATCCCGACGATCGCCCATCGGCGGATCCTCCGGAGCTGGTGCGTCGTCAGCACGCCCGCGATCAGCAGGAACACCAACACGACCGGGAACTCGAAGGACAGGCCGAACGCCACGATCATCAACGAGACGAGCGACAGATAGCGGTCCGCCGTGAACAGCGGCGTCTGGGCCGAACCGCCGACGTCGATGAGGAACTTCAGGGCGGGCTCGAGCGTGAGCAGCGCGATGGCCGCGCCGAGGACGAAGAGCAGGATCGACGACGCGACGAACGGGACCACGTAGCGCCGCTCCCTGGTGCTCAGCCCCGGGGTGATGAAGCGCCAGAGCTGGTAGAGCCAGACCGGCAGGGCGAGCACGATCCCCCCGTAGGTCGCGACCTTGAGACGGGTGACGAAACCGTCCGCAGGTCCGGTGAAGATCAGGGCCTGGCGATGACCGTGCGTTGCGTCCCGGTAGAACGTCACCAGGAATTCGATGACGGCGTTCGAGAGCACGAACATGATCGACGCCGCGACCACGACGGCGAGTGCCGAGATCAGGAATCGGCGGCGCAGCTCGCCGAGATGCTCCACGAGCGGCATCGACGCATCGAGCGGGCGCCGCGGCTTGCGCCGCAACGGCAGGGCGAGGGCCATGTTCAGTCCCGCCCCATCGAGGTGGGGGCCGGTCGCGTGGGCGTCGTGCCGCCGTCACCGCCGTCACCGTGCTGGTGGACCGCGCTCTCGATCTCGTCGCTGATCCTCGCCTGGAACCTCTTGGCCTCGTGGAGGGCGCGACCGACCTGTCGGCCCACCTCCGGCAGCCGGTTCGGACCGAACACGAGCAGTCCGACCACCAGGATCACCAGGACTTCAGCGGGTCCGAGCTGTGGCACCGGAGTCCTTTCGGTCGGCCGCCGGACGGCGGAGGAGATACGCGCCGAGTGACGCGAGCGCCACGACCTCGGCCGCTTTCGACACCACGGCCTCGGTCGTCCAACCGTGCTCGTCGTATCCGAGGAGGCCGGAGGTACGCGACAGCGCGTAGGCGACGAGCGCGCCCAGGGAGAAGAGCACGCCGGCGACTCGCGGCCGGTGTGGCCAGGCGTTCGTAGCGCAACGAGAGGACGAGGCACTCGGCGATCACCACGCCGGCGAGCGCGTTGATCGCGAACGAGCGGCTGATGTCCAGCCCGGCGACGCGATCGATGCTGATGCCGCGATAGCCGCCCCAGAAGTACAGGTGGAAGTGGACGTACCCGCTCACCAGGACGCCGGCCGCGCCGAGCAGCAGCAGGATGATCGTCGTTCGGTCGCGTGTCATCTCACGACCACCGTGCCCGTCATGTAGTTGTGGATCTTGCAGTAGTAGGGGAACGTCCCGGTCGTGTTCAGCGTGATGAACGCGGTCTTGCCGCCGCCGAGCTCGCCGGTGTCGAAGCTGCCGTCGCGCGCGGTGAGCGTGTGCGTCGCTCCGTCGAGATTCCTCACCTCGAGTCGCGTCCCCTTCGCGACGGTGAGCGTCGACGGTGTGAAGGCGAAGTTCTTGATGACGATCGTGTTCGGCACCGGCTCGCGGTGACGCTGAGGTCGACGGGCCCTCGATCGCACGAGTCGCGAGGATCGCGAGCAGCGCGACGACCGGTACCGCGAGCGCGAGCACAACGGTCGGAGCGCGTCGAGTGGTTCGTTCGTCGTTCGGCATCGTGAGTGTCTTCGGTCCGCGACGCCGTCGCGGATGACGCGCGGGACACATCGGACCCGAAGCTGCGCCGAGATCACGAGCGTTGAGAGAAATTCCCATCCGCAACCGTCGTCGCACCGAAGTCAGGGGAAAGCCCCCAAGACAGGAGTGACGATGTCCATCGACGAACGGGCGCTCGGAGAGATGATCGAGCAGTCCGAGGATCTCCAGGTCGACGCGATGCGTGCGACCCGGGAGCCTCTGGCGGAGCTCACGGAACAGGGTCTGGAGCGGCGAGCGAGGGGTGGGGAGGATCTCGAGGAGATCCGCCACTTCCAGGCGGCGCGGAACCGGAACTTCCGCGGCGGCGCGTTCTCCGGTGGTCTCCTGGCCGCCGCAGGTTTCGGTGCCGCGCTGCTCGCGCTCACCGAGACGCCGGCCTGGGCGGACAAGAGCACCGACATCCAGATGCTGCAGACCGCGGCGTCGCTCGAGAACCTGGCGGTCGCGACCTACGGGGTGGCGTTGACGCTGGACTTCATCGGCGGCGCGAGCGCGAACGGCGTGGTGAAGGCGTTCGTGACCAAGACGAAGGATCAGCACCAGGAGCACGCCGACGCCTTCAACGCCGCGGTCAAGACGTTGGGTGGCGCGGAGCAGAAGGATCCGGATCCGGTCCTGCTCGGCGTGGTCAACCAGGCCAAGCCGGGCCTCACCGGACCCGCGCCGGTGGTGGCGCTCGCGCTGCAGCTCGAGAACGGCGCGGCGCAGACCTACGTGGCGAACACGAGTGCGTTGACCGACGAGAACGCTCGCAAGGTGACCGCCAGCATCATGGGCGTCGAGGCGCAGCACGCGTCGATCCTGTACGCGGTGCAGGCGCTGGTCGCCGGTGGCGCCGCCGATCTCATCGCGCTGCCGCCCGACGCGGCCAAGTTGCCGGCCGCCGCGGGGAGCGTCGGGTTCCCCGATGCGTTCTTCAAGACCGACCAGGCGCGTAGCGCCGACGAGGGAGCAGTCAAGTGACCGATCACGACCCGATGCAGATCAGTGAGCGCGAGCTCACCGTGATGACGAACGAGCTCGAGAGATGCACGACGAGACCCTCCCCGGCATGTACCAGGGTGTCGCCGACTGGATCGAGCAGAACCACGAACGTGCGACCGAGCGGCTGTCGTCGTTCACGCCGTCCCGGCGAGGCTTCCTGGCCGGGACCGGCATGGCGCTGGGCGCGGCCGTGCTCGCCGCGTGTGGCTCGTCGAGCGGATCGAAGAGCTCGAAGAAGCCCTCGACGACGACGAAGCCGGCTGCGTCGGGATCGGGCCAGCTGACCGGCGACCTCGCCATCGCGGCGCTCGCAACGTCGCTCGAGAACCTCGCGGTCGCCACCTACCAGGCCGGCATCGATGCCGCGACGATGGGCAAGCTCGGAACGGTGCCGCCGGCCGTCGTCACCTTCGCGACGACCGCGCAGAAGCAGCACCAGGACCATGCCGACGCGTGGAACGGCGTGCTCACGGGCGCCGGCAAGGCCAAGGTCACGGGTGTCGACGAGACCGTGAAGATGGGCGTCATCGATCCGGCCTTCGCCAAGGTCACCGACGTACCCGGGCTCGCCAAGCTCGCGCTCCAGCTGGAGGACGTCGCGGCCGCGACCTACCTCGAGAGCATCGGTCTCATCAAGGACGTCGCCGGGATCAAGGTCTCGGCCTCGATCCAGCCCGTCGAGATGCAGCACTCGGCCATCCTGAACTTCGTCCTGGGTCAGTACCCGGTGCCGAACAGCTTTGCGAGCACCGACGGTGCCCGACCACTGAGCGACAAGATCAGCGCGTAGTCACGGGTCGTCCCGCGACCCCGAATCCCCAGAAGGAGTCCCCATGTTCGGTCTCGGAGCCCCAGAGCTCCTCATCGTCCTCGCCATCGTCGTGCTCGTGTTCGGATCGGCGAAGCTCCCCAAGCTCGCCCGATCGCTCGGCGAATCCAAGCGTGAGTTCGAGCGCGGCGTCGAGGAGGGCAAGGTGACACCGCCGGCCTGACCCGGTCGGCGAGCACGACACGAGGGCGGGAGCGCGATGGGAACCATCGGGCTCCCGCCCTCGCTCGCGCGATCCGTCGTCCGGGGTCGGTCGCCGGGTCGGTCGTCGTGTCGATCTGCCGCCGTGGCGGGCAATCGCGAGCCGGCGCGACGGTGCCCCGCCTCTGGGGAGGCGGGGCACCGTCGGGGGTGTGGGGAGGTCAGGTCGGAATCAGTGACCGAGCTGCTTCACCGTCGCGACCGCCAGCGAGACGATCACGAGGGCCGCGAACGCCAATCGGAGCGGGCTGCGGAGGAAGCGGTTGGACATCACGTCCGGACTTCGGAGCCGACCGTCGGCGGGGATGGGAATTTCTCGTGGTGTCGGTTCGAGATCACCCGGACGGTCGGGCGGGGCCGTGGTGCGGTGCTTGCCACGAACGAACGTTCGGTCTAGGGTGCACCACACCGGTGGAACTCCA
Source organism: uncultured Acidimicrobiia bacterium (assembly GCA_963756815.1). GTDB lineage: Bacteria > Actinomycetota > Acidimicrobiia > IMCC26256 > JAENVU01 > JAENVU01. The sequence goes on along the minus strand of CAVWPR010000004.1, from coordinate 212,730 downwards.
CGGATGTGGTTTCCTGGAGGTCTGCCGGAACCGAGTGTCACACCCTCGTCGTACGGTCCCTCCGGTCACCGGCGACGGTGGTGCAACGCCCTTCCCCGAACCCCACAGCGCCCGCCGTCGCAGGCGGGGCACGAGCCACCCGAGGGTGGAACCCAGAAGGAGTCGGCACGAATGGACCGTGACAAGTCGCTCGACATGGCACTCGGCCAGATCGAGAAGCAGTTCGGGAAGGGCGCCATCATGCGCCTCGGTGAGCGGGGCAACGTCGGGGTCGAAGCGATCCCCACCGGCGCCCTCGCCCTGGACCTGGCGCTCGGCATCGGCGGGTTGCCCCGTGGCCGGATCGTGGAGATCTTCGGTCCGGAGTCCTCCGGGAAGTCCACGCTCGCGATGCACGTCGTCGCGGAGGCGCAGCGCAACGGTGGGACGTGCGCGTACATCGACGCCGAGCACGCGATGGACCCGGTCTACGCGTCGGCCATCGGTGTGAACGTGGACGACCTGCTCATCTCCCAGCCCGACACGGGGGAGCAGGCGCTCGAGATCGCCGACATGCTGATCCGCTCGGGCGCGCTCGACGTGCTCGTGATCGACTCGGTGGCCGCGCTCGTGCCCCGCGCCGAGATCGAGGGCGAGATGGGCGACACCCACGTCGGGTTGCAGGCCCGGTTGATGAGCCAGGCGCTCCGCAAGATCACCGGCAACCTGAACAAGAGCCGCACGATCGCCGTCTTCATCAACCAGCTGCGGGAGAAGATCGGCGTGATGTTCGGCTCGCCGGAGACCACGCCGGGCGGGCGCGCGCTGAAGTTCTACTCGTCGGTCCGCCTCGACATCCGCCGGATCGAGTCCCTCAAGGACGGGGCGGAGGTCGTCGGCAACCGCGCCCGGGTGAAGGTGGTGAAGAACAAGGTCGCACCGCCGTTCAAGCAGGCCGAGTTCGACATCATGTACGGCAAGGGCATCAGCCGCGAGGGCTCGCTCCTCGACATCGGCGTGGACCTCGGCATCATCAAGAAGTCGGGCGCGTGGTTCACCTACGAGGGTGAGCAGCTCGGCCAGGGTCGGGAGAACGCGAAGACGTTCCTCTCCGAGAACCTGGACATGATGCTCGAGATCAGCGAGAAGGTCCGCAAGGAGTCCGGCATCGACGACGTCCTCGACGACGAGACCGATGCCGACGTCATCGACCTCCTCGGTGCGCCGCCGCAGACGCAGGACGCCGAGATCGACTGACCCACCGCGTCACGGACCAGATCCGGGCGGGGACGAGCCACGAGCCGTCCCCGCCCGACCGTTCTCGGCCGGCCGCGGACGCCGACCGCTGACGGCGTCCCGGTCAGCCGGTCAGCCGGTCAGCCGGTCAGCCGGCGAGCACGGGCCGAAGGATCGCGATGCAACCCGCCACGGTGGCGAAGCCGAGCACGATCGGTCGCAGCGCCCGCGCCGGGATGCGGTGCGCGACGACGCCGCTCAACGCGAGGCCCGCCATCATCGGCACGAGCAGGATCGCGGTGAGCTCGAGCTGCTCCCCCGTCAGCTCGCCGCTGAGGGCGAGCGCGGTACCGGACACCGCGGCACCGACGAGGAAGCAGGTCGCGAGCGTCGCCCGCAGCGTGTGCGGCTCGGCGCGCTGGTAGAGGAGCGCGAGCGGCGGGCCGTCGACGCCGGCCGCGGTCCCCGTCACCCCGCACACCGCGCCGACGGCGGACGCGCTGCTCCGCCGGACCGGGATCCCCGGATGGACGACGCTGAGCAGGACGCCCAGCAGGATCACCAGCCCGACGACGACGCCCAGCTGCGTGTCGGTCAGCGCGCTCGACGATCGCCACCCCGACGAGGGTGCCGGGGATCCGACCCGCGACGATCCACCGGACGCCGAGCCAGTCGATCGCGTGGTGCTCGCGGAGCAGCATCGTGAGCGTCATCGGCATGCTGATGAGGATCACCGAGCCGGGCACGGATCCGGGGATGAGCAGCGCCAGCACCGGGACGACCACGAGGTTGAGCCCGAAGCCGATGGATCCCTGCACCATCCCGCCCAGCAGGACGATGGCCATGGCTCCGGCGAGCTCCCACCCGCTCGCTCCGAGTGGCATCGGGTCGAATCCTACGAGCCCCGTAGAATGGGCCGTCGTGACCCGCCGCTTCTACGTGCGCACCTTCGGGTGCCAGATGAACGAGCACGATTCGGAGCGGATCGCCGGGCTGCTCGCCGCCGAGGGCATGGAGGCGACCGACGACGTCGACGCCGCCGACGTCGTGGTCCTCAACACCTGCTGCATCCGTGAGAACGCCGACAACAAGCTGTACGGGCACCTCGGCCACCTGAAGTCGCTGAAGGAGCGCCGTCCGGACCTGCAGATCGCGGTCGGCGGGTGCCTGGCGCAGAAGGACCGTGACCTCATCGTCGAGCGGGCCGGGCACGTCGACGTCGTGTTCGGCACCCACAACCTCGCCCACGCGCCCGCCCTGCTGGCGGAGTCCGCCCGGACCGGCGAGGCGATCGTCGAGATCCTCGAGGAGCACGAGGCGTACCCGTCGGCGCTGCCGGCCCGCCGTGAGGTCGACCACAGCGCGTGGGTCACGATCCAGATCGGCTGTGACAACTCGTGCGCGTTCTGCATCGTGCCCGCCGTACGTGGTGCCGAGGTCAGCCGGCGCATGGGCGACATCGTCCGGGAGGTCACCGAGCTCGCGCACGACGGCGTCTCCGAGATCACCCTCCTCGGCCAGAACGTGAACTCCTACGGGCGCGACCTCGGTGCCGGGCAGTGGGCGCCGCAGTTCGCCGACCTGCTCCGCGCCGTCGACGCGGTCGAGGGCATCGACCGGGTCCGGTACACCTCGCCGCACCCGAAGGACCTGCGCGCGGAGACGGCGGTCGCCATGGCCGAGTGCGACAGCGTGTGTGAGCACCTCCACCTCCCCGTACAGTCGGGGAGCGACCACGTGTTGGCGCGTATGCGGCGGGGCTACACGGCGACGCGCTACCTCGAGAAGCTCGCGATGGCGCGGGCGACGATCGACGATCTCGCGGTCACGACCGACATCATCGTCGGCTTCCCCGGCGAGACCGAGGCCGACTTCGCAGCCACGCTCGCGCTCGTCGACGCGGCGCGAGTACGACGCCGCATACACGTTCGTGTTCTCACCGCGTCCCGGTACCGCCGCGGCCGAGATGGAGGCCGACTTCGTCCCCGAGCCCGTGGCGCGGGAGCGGATGCACCGCCTCACCGATCTCGTCGAGCACCACGCGCTCGCCGCGCACGAGGCGCGCGTCGGCCGGATCGAGACGGTCGTGGTCGAGGGGCCCTCGAAGAAGGACCCGACCGTCGCCGCGGGCCGGACGCGGCAGAACAAGCTCGTCCATTTCGTCGGGGAGCTCGCGCCCGGGACGACGGCGCGCGTCGAGATCACGCGTGGCGCGCCCCACTGGCTTGCCGGCACGCTCGTCGAGGTGATCGACGGACCTCGCGTCGCGCGCACCCGCATCCCGGTGACGGCGGGCTGAGCCGCGGTCACCCACCTCGCGCTCGTCGGCCCGACCGCCGCGGGCAAGTCCGAGCTCGCGTTGAACGTCGCCGAGCGACTCGGTGACGTCGAGATCGTCTCCGTCGACTCCATGCAGGTGTACCGCGGCATGGACGTCGGCACCGCCAAGCCGACGCCGGCCGACCGCGCCCGTGTGCCGCACCACATGATCGACATCGCCGATCCGGGTGAGGACTTCTCGGTCGCCCGGTTCCAGGCCGAGGCGCGCGCCGCGATCCTGGACGTGGAGCGGCGGGGCCGACGGGCGCTGCTCGTCGGGGGCACCGGGCTCTACCTGCGCGCGGTCGTCGACGACCTGTGCTTCCCGCCCGAGGACCTGGAGCTGCGCGAGCTGATCGACGCCCGCTACCCGGGCGACGACGGCCTCGCCCGCGCGTACACGGACCTCACGCTGCGGGACCAGACGGCCGCGTCGCGGATCGAGCCCAACAACCGGCGGCGCATCATGCGGGCGCTCGAGGTGATCCAGTCGACCGGCCGGCCGTTCTCGTCGTTCGGTGTCGGCCTCAACGAGCCGCTCGCGCGCGTGATCCCGGTGCGCATCGCCGGCATCAACGTCGACCGCATGGTCGGCGGCGCCCGGATCGACGCGCGGTTGGCGCGGATGGTCGACGCCGGCCTCGTCGACGAGGTGCGGCGCCTCTCGTCGGCACGGTGGTCCCGCACGGCGAAGCAGGCGATCGGGTACAAGGAGGTGCTCGATTACCTGCGCGGATCGATCGCGTCGCTCGAGCTCGCGCTGATGGTGGTCGAGACCCGGACACGACGCTTCGCCCGCCGCCAGGAGGCGTGGTTCCGGCGCGACCGGCGCATCGAGTGGTTCGGTGACGGCACGAAAACCCCGCCGGAGGCCGACGCGGTGATGGCATGGTGGGCCGGCCCATGACGCGATTCAGCAAGCTCCACGCGACCGGGAACGACTTCCTGGTGACCACCACGCCCGTGACCGCGCGGCAGGCCGTCGCGCTCTGCGATCGGTTCACCGGCATCGGCGCCGACGGTGTGCTGGTGCTCGAACCCGGTACCGAGGGTGCCGATGCGACGATGACGCTCACGAACGCCGACGGCTCGATCGCGGAGATGAGCGGCAACGGCGCGCGGTGCCTCGCGTGGGTCGCGCGCCGCGAGGGGATGGGGACGCCGGAGCGTCTCGTGGTCGACACGGGTGGCGGCCGACGGACGCTCGATCTCGCGGTCGACGCGCGTGGCGACGTCGTGCGCGCCGTGTGCGACATGGGCGCGGTCACGTTCGTGCCCGCGCGCGTGCCGGTGACCGACGGCGGCGAGGGCATCGCCGCGACGGTCGACGGCCGGACCTTCACCGGTGACGCCGCCGGGATCGGAAATCCGCACTGGGTGATCCCGGTCGAGGATCCGGCGACCGTCGACCTCGCGCGCGTCGGTCCCGTGCTCGAGCACGACGCTCGCTTCCCCGCCCGGGTGAACGTCGAGTTCGTCGCGGTGGACGCGCCCGACCGCCTGCGGATGCGGGTGTGGGAGCGCGGCGCGGGCGAGACGCAGTCGTGCGGAACGGGCGCGTGCGCGGCGGTCGCGGTGATGCACCGGCGCGGGCTGGTCGGCGAGCGCGTCGGCGTGACGGTGCCCGGAGGCGAGCTCGACGTCGAGCTCGGTGCGACGGTGCGCCTCGGTGGACCCGGTCGTCCACGTGTTCGACGTCGACGTCGACCTCGATGCACTGGCGGGTGGAGCGTGAGCCAGCGTCACCTCGACCGCGGCCGGCGGCGGCTCACGGCGACCGAGGTCGATCTCGGGGTCGTCCGCCAGCGTGCGTTGCTCGTGGGTACCGGCTTCGGCATGGACTCGGTGGAGGAGGCGGAAGCGAGCCTCGACGAGCTGGCGCGCCTCGCCGACACCGCGGGCGCGGAACCGGTGGCGATCGAGCTGCAACGGCGGGACGCGCCCGACCCCGCGCTCTACGTCGGCAAGGGCAAGGCCGAGGAGCTGCGGCAGCTCGCCGAGGCGCTCGACGTCGACGTCGTGATCTTCGACGACGAGCTCACGCCGGCGCAGCAGCGCAACTTGGAGCGGCTCTTCGAGCGCGACGTCGTCGACCGCGTCGCGCTGATCCTCGACATCTTCGCCCAGCACGCCGCCAGCCAGGAGGGCATGGTGCAGGTGGAGCTCGCGCAGCTCCGCTATCGCCTGCCCCGACTGCGCGGACGGGGCCTGACGCTCTCGCAGCAGGGCGGTGGCATCGGGACCCGCGGTCCCGGTGAGACCCAGCTCGAGGTCGACCGGCGGCGGATCCAGCGACGGCTCACCAAGCTGGAGCGCGATCTCGCCGGGCTCGGACGGACCCGCGACACGCAACGCAAGGCGCGGCGGCGCCGCGCGCTCGTCGAACGTCGCGCTCGTCGGCTACACGAACGCGGGCAAGTCCACGCTGCTGAACCGGCTCACCCACGCGAGCGTGCTCGTCGAGGACCGCCTGTTCTCCACGCTCGATCCCGCCACGCGCCGGCTGCGGCTGCCGGGGGGCGAGACCGTGCTCCTCTCGGACACGGTCGGCTTCGTCCGGCGCCTGCCCCACCAGCTCGTGGAGTCGTTCCGATCGACCCTCGAGGAGGTCGCGCACGCCGACTTCGTGCTGCACCTCGTCGATGCGAGCGACCCCGACGTCGGGGGGCGGATCGCCGCCGTCCACGCCGTGCTCGGCGAGATCGACGCCGGCGAGCTCCCCGAGCAGCTGGTGTTCACCAAGGCCGACGCGGTCGAGGTCCAGGTCCTCGAGGACCTCCGGCGGGAGTACCCCGACGCGCTCGTCGTGTCCGCCCGCACCGGCGAGGGCGTGCCGGCGCTGCTCGACCGGCTCGGTGACCGGCTCCGCGCCCTCACCCGGATCGTCGAGCTGCACATTCCGTACGAACGCGGCGATGTGCTCCCCGCGTTGCACCGCGACGGCGACGTCCTCGTCACGGTCCACGACGACACCGGCACACGCGTCCGCGCCCGGCTGCCCGACGCGGTCGTCGGTCGCTACGCGGACCTCGTCACCGCGGTCGACCGCAGCGACGGCGACGTCGCCCCCCGCCGGTAGTCTCGGCGCATGGTCGAGGCAGGGTTGTCGCAGGCCGGCTACGTGCCGCCGCCGTACCCGCACGACCGTCTCGACGCGTTCCGCCGCCTCGCCGCGGTGGTGCCGGGCGGCGTCGTCGACTGTTCGGTGGGCAACCCGGTCGACCCCGTCCCCGACGTCGTCCTCGCCGCGCTCGACGCAGCGGCGCCGGGGGCCACGGGCTATCCACCCACCATCGGATCCGAGGACCTGCGCGAGGCCGCGGCGGGCTGGATGGCGCGTCGCTTCGGCGTGCAGGTACCGCCCGAGCACGTGCTCGCGTGCATCGGCACGAAGGAGATGGTGGCGTCGCTGCCACGATTCCTCGGCATGCGCGATCCGTCGCGGGACACGGTGCTGTATCCCGCGATCTCGTACCCCACCTACGCCATGGGCGCAGAGCTCGCCGGTCTGCGCGCGGTACCGGTGCCGCTCGACGCCGACTGGCACCTCGACCTCTCGATGGTGAGCGACGGCGACGTCGCGCGCGCACTGTTGCTCTGGACGAACGAGCCCGGGAACCCGACCGCGGCGGTCGCGCCCGCCGAGACGGTCACGGCGACCGTGGAATGGGCGCGCGCCCGCGGCATCGTCGTGGCGGCCGACGAGTGCTACGCCGAGTTCTCGGGGGGCGAGCCCTCGACGGCGCTCGGCGCCGGTGCCGACGGCGTCCTCGCCGTGCACTCGCTGTCGAAGCGTTCGAACATGGCCGGCTTCCGGACCGGGTTCGTCGCGGGCGACCCGGACCTCGTGCGCTACCTCGGCGAGGTGCGCAAGCACGCGGGGCTCATGACTCCGGCGCCGATCCAGGCGGCGGCGGTCGCCGCGCTCGGCGACGACACCCACGTCGCCGCGCAGCGCGCGCGCTACGTCGAACGGCGGGAGCTCATGATCGACGGTCTGGCCGCACACGGACTGGTGCACGACGGCGGACCGGCACCGTTCTACCTGTGGCTGCGGTCCGAGGAGCAGGTCGACGACGGGTGGGAGCTGGCGGCGCGGCTCGCCGAGGCCGGGACGCTCGTCGCGCCCGGGAGTCTCTACGGTCCCGCGGCCGCCGATCACGTGCGGCTCGCGCTCACCCAGCCGCTCGAGCGCCTCGCAGCTCGTGTTGGAGAGGCTGGGCGGCTCCACACCCTGAGTCACCGGGACTCCGCGTCGGTCGGGCGCACCGCCCCGACCCGAGACTCCGGCTCGGGAGCGTCCTCGAAGCGGCTCAGCTTCTACGCTCAGCTCATGGCCGACCTCGAAGCTCAGATCGACGCGCTCTGGGAGCACCGTGACGACATGACCGCGGTCATGTCCGAGACCGAGGCCGCGGCGTGCGTGCGCGAGGCCATCGATCTGCTCGACCGCGGCGAGGTGCGGGTCGCCGAGCGGGTCGGCGACGACGTCGTGGTGCACCAGTGGCTGAAGCACGCGATCCTGCTGCTGTTCCGGCTCACGCACATGGAGACCACCGAGCTCGGCCCGTTCGAGTACCGCGACAAGATCCCGCTCAAGCAGCACTACGAGGCGGCGGGCGTGCGGGTGGTGCCGGGCGCGTCGGCGCGTTGGGGCTCGTACCTCGCGCCGGGCGTGATCATGATGCCGAGCTACGTGAACATCGGCGCCCACGTGGGCGCCGACTCGATGGTCGACACCTGGGCGACGGTCGGCTCCTGCGCCCAGATCGGGGAGCGGGTGCATCTCGCCGGTGGCGTCGGCATCGGCGGCGTGCTGGAACCGCCCGGCGCGGTGCCGATCATGGTGGGGGACGACGCGTTCATCGGCTCCCGCTGCATGGTCGTGCAGGGGGCGCGGGTCGGCAACGGTGCGGTGCTCGGCGCGGGACTCATCCTGTCGGGGACGATCCCGGTCATCGATGCCGAGACCGGTGAGGAGCTGTCGCGTGGCGTCGTCCCCGACTGGAGCGTCGTGGTGTCCGCGACCCGGCCGCGCCGGTTCCCGGGCGGCGAGTTCGGCATGCCGTGCGCGCTCGTCATCAAGCGGTTGACGCCGGGTGAGCGCCACGACAAGGCCGCGCTGGAGGACGCGCTGCGGTCGTCGGGCACCACGACGTGACCCGGCCGGAGCGACGCGCGTGACCGATCTCCTCGCCCTGACCGAGGAGCTCTGTGCGGTCCCCTCCGAGAGCCGCGCCGAGCGTGCGCTCGCCGACGTCGTCGAGGCGCGTCTGCGCAGCGGCGGACTCACGGTCGAGCGCGTCGGCGACAACCTGGTGGCGCGCAGCCATCTCGGGCGCGAGCGGCGCGTCGTGCTCGGCGGCCACCTCGACACCGTGCCCGCCAATGGCAACGCGGTCCCGAGGCGAGACGGCGACACCTTGCACGGACTCGGCTCGGCCGACATGAAGGGCGGGCTCGCGGTGATGCTGACGCTCGCCGAGGCGTGTGCCGCCCGGGCCGACGCGGCGCGCTTCGACGCCACGTTCGTCTTCTACGTCGGAGAGGAGATCGCCGAGGAGTGGAACGGCCTGCGTGATCTCTTCGCGCGCTCTCCCGAGCTGGTGGCCGGCGACCTCGCCGTCCTGCTCGAGCCCACGGACGGATGGGTCGAGGCCGGGTGCCAGGGGACCCTCCACCTCCGAGCCACCTATCGCGGCGCGCGCGCACACACGGCCCGGCCGTGGATGGGCGTCAACGCGATCCATCGCGCCGCCGCGGCGCTCGGTCGGATTGCGACGACCGATCCCGGCCCCGTCGACGTCGACGGGCTGGAGTACCGCCAGGCGCTGCAGGCCGTCCGCATCGAGGGCGGCGTCGCCAACAACGTCGTCCCCGACGCCTGCGGCATCGTCGTGAACCGGCGCTTCGCACCGAGCGTGTCGGTGGAGCAGGCCGAGGCCGAGACGCGCGCGCTGGTCGCCGACGCCGACGAGATCGAGGTCCTCAACGCGTCGGTCGCGGCACCGCCGAACCTGTGGGACCCGCTCGTCGCCGAGCTGGTGGGCTCGTTCGATCTCGGTGTGCGGCCCAAGCTCGGGTGGACCGACGTCGCGCGCTTCGCCGCCCACGGCATTCCGTCGCTCAACTTCGGTCCCGGGGACCCGGCGATCGCGCACACGCCCGGCGAGCTGGTCACGCGAGAGTCGCTCGACGGTTGTCACGCGGTCCTCGGCCGGTTCCTCGGCGTCGCGTGAGGCGCGCGGCGTGGAGGCACGGATCGCCCGGGTGGGGTCCCCGACCGACGTCGCGGTCTGCGAGGGGATGTGGGTCGAATACGCCGACTGGGCCACGGAGGAGTACGTCACCCGATTCGGCGACGTCGTCGACGCCGACCACGACGGGATGCACGCGTCGATTCCCGAGCTCCTCGGACCGCGTGGGCGGCTCTACCTCGCGTGGTACGACGATGAGCCCGCGGCCACGGGCGTGCTCAAGCCGCTCGACGACCGCACCGGTGAGATCAAGCGCCTCTACGTGCGACGCCACGCCCGGGGCCGCGGGATCGCCCGCGCGGTGCTCGCGCGGCTGCTGGCCGACGCCCGGACGATCGGCTACGAGCGCGTGTGGCTCGACACCCTCGAGTTCATGACCGCTGCGCTGGCGCTCTACCGGTCGCTCGGGTTCCGTGAGATCGAGCCGTACCGCGACGGTGAGACGGCGCGGTACGGCATCGAGGCGCACAGCCTGTACCTGGAACTGGAGCTCTGAGGGGGACCACATGGCGATCGAGACCGATCAACGCGGCGCGGTCGCGATCCTGCGTTGGGACGACGGCGAGAACCGCGTGAACCTCGCGTCGATGGCCGAGTGGCACGCGGCGCTCGACCAGCTCGAGCAGATCGAGGGTCCGCTCGCGCTCGTCGTGACCGGCACGGGCAAGTTCTTCTCGAACGGACTCGACCTCGACCGCTTCACCGCGGATCCGGACGAGGCCGCGCGGGCGATCCCCGCGTTCAAGCTGCTGCTCGGGCGGCTGCTGCTGTTCCCCGCGTACTCGGTGGCCGCCATCAACGGTCACGCGTTCGCGGCGGGCGCCATGATCAGCTCGTGCTTCGACGCGCGCGTGATGCGTTCGGACCGCGGCTACTTCTGCTTCCCCGAGGTGGACATCTCGCTGCCCTTCGATGATGCGCTCACCGCCGCGGTGACGGCCCGCCTGCCGATGGAGGCGGTGCAGGACGCGATGATCACCGGCCGGCGCTACACCGCCGAGGAGGCGCTGGCGCTGGGGATCGTCACCGACACGAGCGACGAGGCACGGCTGCTCGACCTCGCCATCGACCTCGCCGCGCCGATCGCGGGGAAGGACCGGCGGGTGATCGGCGAGCACAAGCGCTTGCTCTTCGGCGACGCGGCCCGCCGGTGTGGGTACGACCCGGACACACGTGGCGTCGTGACGGGATGAGCTGACCGGGCCCGCCCGTCCTGCCCCGGCGGCCACGAGTGTGACCGGCCCGGACGGACCCGGTTTCGGATCATTCTGCGGGGGTGGTCCCATCCCTCATAGACGTGGTTGGGTCCTTCTGCATGACACCGTTGTGTCAATCGAGGGTCCGAGGCGGCCCGTACCATGCCCGCGCATGGCCACGGTGACCGTGATGGTGGTGGACGACCACCGCATGGTGGCCGACGGTCTGGCCACGGTGCTGGGCGCGGATCCAGGACTCGAGGTCGTGGCCCGGGCCGCTTCGGGTGCCGAGGCGCTCGACCTCGCGCCCCGTCGCCGGCCCGATGCGGTGGTGGTCGACCTCAGGCTCCCCGACATCGGCGGCGTCGAGCTGGTGGCCCGCCTGCGCGCGATCACGCCAGGGCTCCCGGCCGTGCTCATCTCCGCGTCGTTCACCCGCGACGCGCTCGACGACGCCATCGCCTCGGGCATCACCGCCTTCGCGTCCAAGCTGGCGTCCGGCGACGAGCTCGTCCAGGCGGTGCGCGCCGCTGTCGCCGGCACTGCGTACATCAGCTCCGATGTCGTGCCGTTGCTCGCCGAGGCGCGTGACCGACGGCGCGGGTCCGACACTCTGACCGACCGCGAGCGAGAGGTGCTCCAGCGGCTCGCCGACGGGTGCAACGTCGCCGAGATCGCCTCGGAGCTCCACCTGAGCCCCCACACCGTTCGCAATCACATCCGGCGCGCCATGAGCAGTCTCGGGGTGCATCGCCGCCTCGATGCGGTCGTGGTCGCCGCGCAGGCGGGGATGATCGAGCTGCCGACATGACCGTCCCCGAAGTGGACGCCGCCGTCGCGCGTGCAGACGCGATGATCGAGGCGTTCGACGCGCTGTTCGGCGCGGCGGCGGTACCGATCGCGGTCGTCTGGCTCGAGTCGGGCCGGTCGCAGGTGCTGGGTGCGAACGAGGCGTTCCGGACGCTCCTCGACCGCGTCGACGTGGTGGGTCTGGACCTCGCGTCCGTCGCCGGACCCGACGAGCTCGTGCTGGGCGACGAGACGACCGAGCGCGTGAGGCACGGCCAGATCGACCTGATCGGCCAGCTCCACAACTACCGGCGGGCCGACGGTTCGACGATCACGGTCCACGTGTTCTCCGTCGTCCTGCAGCGCGCGGTCGCCGGGACCGTCGTCGCCGACTTCTTCGTCGACCCGGGTCGGATGGACGCGCTCGACGCGGCGCTTCTACCGCGAGGCCGAGATCACGGCCGCGCTCGCCGAGGTCCGGGCCGCACTCCTGCGCGGTGACCCGACCGACGTGGTCCTCGAGCTGATCTGCGCCTGGACGCGGCGCCTGCTCGGCGCCGACAACGCCGGCATCCTCCAGATGGTGGGTGACGAGCAGGTGGCGCTCCTCGCCACCGATCGCCCCGGCATCGGTGCGCTCGCCGTGACCTGGCCGATCGTCGACGACCACTTCGGGCGGGCGCTCCACTCGGGCGCCGGCGCCCGCTACACGGTGCCACGGGAGGTCATCGCCGCGACCGGGGCCGACGTCACACTGCCGGAGGGCTACGAGGGCGAGCTGCACATCGCGGTCGCGCCGGTCAACGCGGCCGGCGCCCGCTTCGGTGCCCTCACCGCGCGGCGCGCGGTCGCGCAGTTCGACGACACCGAGATGGCGGTGCTGGCGATGTTCGCAGAGGGCGTCAGCGACGCGATGACCGTTGCGTACCACCGTGCCGACCACGAGCGCCTCAGGGTGCTCGAGGTCCGCCAGCAGATCGCGCGGAACCTGCACGACGAGGTGATCCAGGACCTCATCGGCGTGCGCCTCGCGCTGGTCACGATGGTGTCGGATGCGCCCGATCCGCGGACGGCGCTGCGGCTCGCGTCACTCCGCGACGAGCTCGACGCCACCACCATCCGCCTGCGCGATGTCGTCGCCGGTCTGGAGGAGGCGGTGAGCCCGGCCGAGTTCGGCGACACGCTGCGCGCGCTGACGCGCAGCCGGGCGCTGCGGCACGGCATCGGCTGGTCCGTCGAGTTGTACGGCCCGCTCGAGGAGATCGGTGACGACGAGCGCGCCGAGGTGCTCCGGGTGCTGAACGAGGCGGTGTCGAACGTCGTGCGTCACGCGGACGCGACCCAGGTCGACATGACGCTGCTCGTCGGCGACGACCGCGTGTGCCTCGTGGTGGCCGACGACGGCATCGGCCCCGCAGGCGCGGCCGGTGCCACCGGCATGGGTCTGCCGAACCTGCGCGCGCGGGCAGGCGAGCGTGGTGGCGAGTGCACGATCGGCGGCCGCCCCGACGGTGGCACCCGGCTGGAGTGGTGGGTCCCCCGTGGCCCTCGACGATGAGGTGGCGCGCCGGTCAGCCGAGCTGGGGGAGCCCGCGCTCGTCGAGCGGCCACCCCGGGTTGTACGCAACCTCCCAGAGGAACCCGTCGGGGTCCTCGAAATACCCGCTGTAGCCACCCCAGAAGACCCGCTCGGCGGGCTTGCGGATCGTGGCGCCGATCGACGCCACGTGTGCGAACACCGCGTCGACCTCGGCGTCGTCCGCGCAGTTGATCGCGAGCGACGCGCCGAAGAAGCCGGTCCGCTCGGGTGCGGAGTGCGCGTCCTCGGCGAGCGAGGCGAGGGGGAACAGCGCCAGGTGGGCGCCGGCCATCCGGTAGAAGATCACGCCGTCGTTGTCGCCGACGCGTTCCCACCCGAGCGCGTCGTAGAAGGCTCCGGACCGTTCCAGGTCGGAGACGCCGAGCGTGACGAGCGAGATCCTGGCGGGGACGCTCACGGTCGCGGCCTCACAGGCGGCGCATCACGGTGACGACCTTGCCGAACACCGTGACCTCGTCCGGCTCGAAGACCATGTCCTCGAGCGCGGGGTTCGCCGGGCGCAGCGTGACCTTCCCCTTCTTCGAGAGGTACGTCTTGACCGTGGCCTCTTCACCCGGGATGCCGGCCACCACGATGTCGCCGTTGTCGGCCGTCGGCTGCTGGCGCACCACGACATAGTCCTTGTCGAAGATTCCGGCCTCGATCATCGAGTCGCCGCGGACGCGCAGCATGAAGAGCTGCCCGTCGCCGGTGAGGTCCTCCGGCAGCGGCATCGTCTCCTCGATGTTCTCGGCCGCGAGCACACCGGTGCCCGCGGCGACGTCTCCGACGAGCGGCACGTGCACCACCGGTCGCCGGTCGACGACCGCGCCCGACCCGGGCTCGAAGCAGACCTCGATCGCCCGAGGCTTCGTGGGGTCGCGCCGGAGGTAGCCCTTGTCCTGGAGCGCGGCCAGGTGCGCGTGGACCGTCGAGCTCGACGAGAGCCCGACGGCCTCGCCGATCTCGCGCACGCTGGGCGGGTACCCACGCCGGCGGACCTCCTGGTCCACGAACTCGAGGATCTGCTGCTGCCGGGGGGTGAGGGGTGCGGCTTCGCTCATGACAGTTCCGCTCCTGCCCCTGCGGGGCGGGCCGCTCGGGCCACGCTCCGCACGGGGATCGATGGCGATCGCTGGTGCTCATGACGGCGAAGGTAGCACGATCAGACGTTCGGATGGAACACCCGTTCGATTTCGCCTTGACAGGGAACGGACGTTCGTGGTTGGGTGGTCGATCCGAACGGGCGTTCGGTCAGTGCGGACGCCCGGGGCGCCCCGAACGGCGCCGGGACCGGCCCCACGGGGAGTGTCACACCCCCGTGGTTCGATCCCGCAGAGCTCCCGTTCCTCGAGGAGGACCCCATGGCCGCCGTCATGATCACCGACCGACCCGCATCTCCCCGGAGGCACGAGACCGGAGCCGCCGCCCCGCGGTCCCGGCCGCGCCTCGTCGCCGTCCCGGATCCTGCCCCGAGGATCCGGCCGGCCACGCGGGTGTCGGCCGCCACGTTCCGACGACGGCGCCTCGGCGCCCTCGTCGGGGTCGTGGCGGTGGTGCTCCTGGCGGGACGGGCGGGCGCCGCGCTCGGGAGCGACCCCCTCGCCGCTCCCGAGCGCGGTCCGTCGGTCACCCGGTACGTCGTGCACGGCGGTGACACGCTGTGGTCGGCCGCGCACCACCTCGCGCCGGGCGCCGATCCGCGCGAGGTGATCGACGCGTTGATCGATGCCCGCGGCGACGGACCGCTGATGCCCGGTGAGGTGCTGCGCTGGCAGCGCTGAGCTCGCGGGGCGACGATCGCGGACCGGCGGGACGGAGGCCGGGTCGCGACCTCGCCCCGCGGGTCTCGTGGGAGCACCTGGCGACGACCACTAGTGTCGGCCCCTGGTGTTGGACGACGCTCGTGCGGTGCCGCGCGACAGCACCGTCCGCGGTGACGTCGTCGTCATCGGCGCAGGCGCAGCAGGGATCACCCTGACGCGTGCTCTGGCGTCGACCCGGCTCGACGTCGTCCTGCTCGAGAGCGGCGGCCTCGAGGCGGACGACGCCACGGCCGCGCTCATGCACGGCGGGGCACAGGGCGTGCCGTATCCCATCGATTTCTGTCGGTTGCGGTACTTCGGCGGCACGACGAACCACTGGGGTGGCTGGTGCCGGCCGCTCGACCCCTGGGTGTTCGAGAGGAGGCCCTGGATCGATCCGCTCGGCTGGCCGATCGACGCGACCACGCTCGCGCCGTACTACCAGCGAGCCCGGGAGGTCGTGGAGCTCTCGTCGGATCCCGAAGGTTGGCGATGGGACTGGGACTACTGGCGCGAGCAGCTGGCCGCCACGGGGATGCCGCCGCTGCTCGACGACGACGTGGTCCAGACGGCGGTGTTCCGCTTCAGCCCGCCCACCCGCTTCGGGACGCGCTACCGGGCGGACATCCAGCAGTCGCGCACGGTACGGGCGCTGCTGCACGCCAACGCGCTCGAGCTCGAGACCGACGACCGGGCACAGCGGGTGAACGCCGTTCGGGTCGGGACCCTGGATGGCAACCGTTTCCGAGTCGAGGCAAGGGCGGTGGTCGTCGCCGCCGGAGGGATCGACGCGCCCCGACTCCTGTTGCTGTCCGACGCCGTGAACCGGCGTGGCCTGGGCAACGACCACGATCTCGTCGGCCGCTACTTCATGGACCACTTCGAGGGCTCGGTCGGCACCGCCGAGCTCGCCGCGCTGTCGAACGTGTATCTCGGCGGCGTCGAGAGCGTGTATCGCAGCATGATCGCCATGTTGATGCTCTCGCCCGAGACGCTCGCCGCCGAGCACCTCGCGGGCGCGGGCATCGGGTTCGTCGTCTCGGACGACGGCGTCGCCAAGTTCGCCGACGCGAGCACCGGGATCACGGCACGCGACGTGTCGGTGCTGAGGGGTGGGATCACGGGTGGGCGGTCGCGAACGTTCGACCTCCAGGTACGGGCCGAGCCACGGCCGGTCCGGTCGAGTCGCGTCGTCCTGAGCGACGAACGTGACGCGCTCGGCCAGCGCCGCTTCGAGCTCCAGTACGCCCGCGCCGGCCACGACGACGCCGACCTCCGACGTACGCTCGAGATCCTCGCGGCTCGACTCGGACGTGCCGCTGTCGGTCGGTTGCGCATCGATCTCGAGGACTCGGCGCGTACCGACAATTCGTTTCACGTCGGCTGCCATCTGATGGGTACGACGCGGATGGCCGACGACCCGCGCCGAGGCGTCGTCGACGCCGACCTCAAGGTCCACGGCGTCGACAACCTCTACATCGCGTCGAGCTCGGTCTTCCCGACGGTCGGGTTCAGCAACCCGACGCTCACCGTCGTGGCCCTGACGCTTCGGCTCTGCGACCATCTCACCGCGCGGCTGGCGGGCTGATGGGCCACCCGAGCCGGCGTGGCTTTCTCGGTGCCGTCGGTGGCGCGTCGCTCGCGCTCCTGCTGGGCGCCTGCGCCGGCGAGCCTCGTGGCCAGATCGACCTCGGGAGACTCCCCGAGCTGTTCGGGGACCGGGCGAGCGTGGAGCTGATCGGGCGCCGGGCAGCCGCCGTCCGGGGAGTCGGCGGCGACCCACGCGCGATCGAACGGTCGTTGCGGCCCGTCGACGCGTCGGGCGATTGGCTGCGGACGACGGGTCTCGACGACCTGCGGGCGATCTTTGACCGCAAGATGCGCGACGACTTCGAGCGCGGGCGCGTCGTCGATGTCGCGGGATGGCGCCTCTCGCTCACCGGCGCCCGGATCGCGGCACTGATGCATCTCGGCGGAGGCGGACGGTGACTGCGGTGCCGTCCTCGTCCGGTCCGCGGCGCGGGGGCTACGTTGCGACGGTGCGCTGCCCCTATTGCTCGGAGGATTCCGACAAGGTGGTCGACTCGCGTGCCTCGGCCGACGGCGATGCCATCCGTCGCCGACGCGAGTGCCTGGCCTGCGGACGGCGGTTCACGACCTACGAGCGGCTCGAGCCCATCGCCCTGACGGTGCGGAAGCGGTCGGGGGCCACCGAGCCCTTCGATCGCGAGAAGCTGGCACGCGGCCTGCTGCAGGCGGTCGCGGGACGGGCGGTCGCGGCGGAGGCGGTCGACGCGCTGGCCTCGGACCTCGCCGCCTGGGCGCAGGCCCAGGGGCCGGAGATCGCGAGCGACGCCATCGGCGTGGCCGTGCTGGCTCGGCTGCGCACGCTCGATCCGGTCTCGTACCTGCGGTTCGCGTCGGTGTACAAGGGCTTCGAGGACCTGGCCGATTTCGAGGCGGAGGTGGAGGCGCTCCAGGCGGCCACCCCGCCGGCGCCGGACCTCACCACCACGCCGCTCCAGAAGACGACGGCCCCCAAACCACCCGAAGCGGAACGGCGCTGATCGGGGCTCGACGCGTTTTCCCAGGTCAGCCGACTTTGTGGGATCGCCGCCGATCTGGCGTTGACACGCGTGGAACTCCAGTGTTGTAATTCACGCCCCATATCGCGGTGGTTCGGCAACCAACCACAACATCTTGTGGTCGGAACGGAAACCGGGGGAACACCACATCCAGGGCCGGGGTTGTCGTCGCGACGACGCCGACACCGGCTCCGGACAGCACAGCGCACGTGTACGAGCACTTGGCGGAGACGAGAGGGCGACCGGCCACCGAAGCGCCGGCGCAACTGACGGGGGAAGGACGTTCACCTATGGCGATGGCGCCGGAGCAAGTCGGGATCGGGATCAGGCGGTACTTCACGACCGCCGACGAGCACCCCTACGACACGGTCGAGTGGGAGCGCCGCGACGCGCGCATCACCAACTACAAGGACGGCACCGACGCGTTCTTCCAGCCCGAGGTCGAGTTCCCCACCTCCTGGTCGCTCAACGCCACCAACATCGTCGCCCAGAAGTACTTCCGCGGCACGCTCGGCACCGCCGAGCGCGAGTGGTCGCTGCGCCAGGTCATCGACCGCGTCGCGGACACGATCACCGAGTGGGGCGAGCGTGACGGCTACTTCACCGACGACGGCGAGGCCGAGGCCTTCCGCGACGAGCTGAAGTTCATCCTCGTGACCCAGCGCGCCGCGTTCAATTCGCCGGTCTGGTTCAACATCGGGGTGAGGAACACACCGCAGCAGGCGAGCGCGTGCTTCATCCTCGCGGTCGAGGACACGATGGACGGGATCCTCAACTGGTACCGCGAGGAGGGGACCATCTTCAAGGGTGGCTCCGGCTCGGGCATCAACCTCTCGAACATCCGTTCCAGCGTCGAGGGCCTCAAGGGCGGCGGCACCGCGAGCGGTCCGGTGAGCTTCATGCGCGGCGCCGACGCGTCGGCGGGCACGATCAAGTCGGGCGGCAAGACGCGGCGCGCCGCGAAGATGGTCATCCTCAACGCCGATCACCCCGACGTCGAGGAGTTCATCTGGTGCAAGGCGACCGAGGAGCGCAAGGCACGCGCGCTCGAGGCCGCCGGGTTCGACATGGACCTCGACGGCAAGGACAGCCATTCGATCCAGTACCAGAACGCGAACAACTCGGTGCGCGTGACCGACGACTTCATGCGGGCGGTCGTCGAGGACAAGGACTGGGACCTCAAGGAGGTCACCACCGGCGACACCGTGCGCACGGTGCGCGCCCGTGAGCTCATGCGCCAGATCTCGGACGCCGCGTGGCAGTGCGCGGACCCGGGCATGCAGTTCGACACCACGATCAACCGCTGGCACACCGCACCGAACTCGGGCCGCATCAACGCGAGCAACCCGTGCTCGGAGTACATGCACCTCGACAACTCGGCCTGCAACCTCGCGAGCATCAACCTGCTGAAGTACATCGGCGAGAACGAGGCGTTCGACGTCGAGGCCTACAAGCACACCGTCGAGGTGATGTTCACCGCGCAGGAGATCCTCGTCGGCAACGCCGACTACCCGACGCCGGCGATCGGCGACAACAGCCGCAAGTTCCGCCAGCTGGGTCTCGGATACGCGAACCTCGGTGCGCTGCTGATGTCCGAGGGCCTGCCCTACGACTCGTCGGCCGGGCGCGCCTGGGCCGCGAGCCTGACCGCGCTGATGACGGGCCACGCGTACGCCACGAGCGCGCGCACCGCCGGTCGCATGGGTCCGTTCGCCGGCTACGCCGACAACGCCGACGCGATGCTGAACGTGCTGCGCATGCACCGCACCGAGGCGTCGAAGATCGACGAGGAGCTGGTCCCGCCGGAGCTGCTCTCCGCGGCGCAGCAGAGCTGGGACGAGGCGGTCGAGCTCGGTGAGCAGTACGGCGTGCGGAACTCGCAGGCCACCGTGCTCGCGCCCACCGGCACCATCGGCCTGATGATGGACTGCGACACCACGGGCATCGAGCCCGACCTCGCGCTCACCAAGGCGAAGAAGCTCGTCGGCGGCGGCACGATGTTCATCGTCAACCAGTCGATCCCGCGCGCGCTGCGCCGGCTCGGGTACACCGAGGGCCAGGTCGAGGGGATCATCAACCACATCGACGAGGCGAAGACGATCATCGGAGCGCCCGGGTTCAACCCCGAGCACCTGCCGGTGTTCGCGTGCTCGATGGGTGACAACACGATCCACTACATGGGTCACGTGACGATGATGGGCGCGGTCCAGCCGTTCATCTCGGGCGCCATCTCCAAGACGGTGAACATGCCGGAGGAAGCGACGATCGAAGAGATCGAGCAGCTGCACATCGAGGCGTGGCGGCTCGGCCTCAAAGCCGTCGCCATCTACCGCGACAACTGCAAGGTCGGCCAGCCGCTGTCCACACAGAAGAAGGCGGGCACCGGCGCGCCGATCGCGCTCGAGGGCGGCGAGATCATCGAGTCGACGCCCGAGCGCATCGTCGAGCGGGTCGTCGAGCACGTGATCGTGCAGGAGCCCGTCCGCCAGAAGCTGCCCCGGGTCCGCACGTCGAAGACGTTCTCGTTCCGTGTCGCCGACTGCCACGGCTACGCCACGGTGGGCGAGTTCGAGGACGGTCGCCCCGGCGAGCTGTTCCTGAAGGTGGCGAAGCAGGGCTCGACGCTCTCGGGGATCATGGACACCTTCGCGATCGCACTGAGCCTCGGGCTGCAGTACGGCGTGCCGCTGAAGGCGTTCGTCGAGAAGTTCGTGAACACGCGCTTCGAGCCGGCGGGCATGACCGACGACCCGGACCTGCGGATCGCGACGAGCCTGGTCGACTACATCTTCCGCCGGCTCGCGGTCGTCTACATGGACGAGGACGAGCGGCGCGACATGGGCATCCTCACCGTGAGCGAGCGCATCCAGCCGACGTTGCCCGGCGTCGAGGAGGCCGTCGACGCGCAGGCCACTCAGACGATGCTGCCGGCCGAGGACCGCGCGCCGTCCGCCGAGCCGAAGCTCGATCTCTCGGCGCCGACGCCGCCCGCGCCGCAGGCGCCCGCGGCCCGGGAGACCGAGCACGTGCTCTGCTACGTCTGCGGCGACATCATGCAGCGCGCCGGCTCCTGCCACGCCTGCCCGTCCTGCGGCGCCACGAGCGGCTGCTCGTAGTACGTCGTCCTAGGTGTTCTTCCCATCTGTTGTTGACTTCTTTCTTTTTTTTTTTTTTTTTTTGTCGAGGTGGAGTGGGGGGTGGGGGGGGGGTGGGGGGGGGGGGGGGGGGGGGGGGGGGGGGGGGGGGGGGGTGGGGGGGGGGGGGGGGGGGGGGGGGGGGGGGCGGTGTGCGGCGTCGGGGGGGTGGGGGGGGGGGGGGGGGGGTGGTGGGGGGGGGCGGGGGGGGGGGGGGTCGGGGGGGGGGGGGGTGGGTATGGTGCGTGGTTTGTCGGTGGGTCGGGGGGGGGGGAGTGGGTGGCGGTGGTCGCTGCGGTGTGGGGGGGCGAGTGTTGGGGGGCGTGGCTGGGTGTGGCGGGCGGGGGGGCGGCGTCGCCAGTCGGGGGCGAGCGGGTTCGTCGGCGGTCGAGGGGCTGGGGTCAACAACACCTGGGAAGAACACCTAGGAAGGGACACGATGGCGGAGTGCTCAAGTGACCAGTATTGGTCGTCGGATCGCGCGGTAGCTGCGGCGATCCCTCGTGCTCGCATATGGGATCGCGAGGCTGACGTTCCAGATCCGCTTGGGCTCGTTGACTTCGCGGCCAGGCCCGACTTGCTGGCAACGCGCTACGTCGACGTGTCATCGTCGGTGATGGCGCCGGAACGCCTCGAACGATCGTTGGTTTGAAGCCATCTGGCCTGCCGAGGGTCTTTACATCCCTGGATCCAGTCGCGGATCTTTATTTTCGGCAACTCACCTGGCGTCTAGGGCCCTCGTCGGCCGCCACGCTTGGTGGAACCGTCTTCTCCGTACGGGCGACCTTCGACGACAGCAGCGTGGGCGACAGTTCCCTGGAAACAGGCACGTCGTGACTTCAAAGAGTGCATTCGGCAGCATGAGACGAGTGGGCAGTGGGCAGGCCAGGGCCATCTGGACGTGCGACGTCACTTCCCGACTGTGAGTCTCGAAACCCTGAGGCGTGTACTGAATGGTGCCGGAGCCCTTCCGGGCGCTGTCCGAGACGTCGTTGGTTTCGTTCGGCACGTTCGCGGAGCGAACGGGAGAAGGTGGATTACCGACTGGCCCGGAACCATCCGCCTTCTACGGCACTTTGGCGCTCCTGCCGCTGGACCGCCGCCTGAGTAGTAGTGGTGTTACGTCGGCGCGGTGGGTCGACGACGTGACCGTGTTTGTCCGCGATTCCGAGCACTTCCGGGAAGCGCACGACGCTGCGTTGGCGCAACTGGCGATCAATGGGCAACATCTCAACGCAGAGAAGACTGAGTTCACCGACTCTGGTGCCGGGCTAGAAATTTTCGAGTTGTCGGGCGGTAGTGGCGCCCATCACGGAGCGAAGAGCATCAGCGAGCTCCGCGAGTCGGATCCTCCGGGCGAGGCTCGTCAGGCGCTTCGATCTGCGAATGGTCGGAGTGCCATCGAGGACCTGAGGCGCAGGCCATGGCTTATCGAGCGGTTTCCTCGCCTAGTGGCGAATGCCGTCGCGCGGTGCACCGACGACGACTGCGCTTGGGACTGGGCACTTGACTACTTGCTTTCACCGACCACGACGGCGAACGGACTGACGCAGCTATGGCTTGCACGAAGGCTCCCGCGGTCGGTCATCAGTGCGGCGGTCTCTGATGCACTTCGGGATAAGGGCCTGTCCCTCACCGGTCGTATGTTCGCGCCGCTTACGAACCAACTGTTCGCTACCGCGGCGCGTTGTCCAAGCGCGTCCAGGTCACACCGTGACCACGCACTGGAGTTGGCTAAGGAGCTGAGGGAGTTCGACAAGCGCCGATGCCTCGTGGCTGTGTTTCGCAACGGCGATGCTTCGCGATTGCAAGCGGCCGGAATCCGAGACCTTGCACGAGACGATCGCGACCTTGATGCGGCTTGCGCCTGGGTACTTGCGACGTAGACGGCTCGGCCTCTGACTCTTTGTAGAGGTGGTGATCGAGACGGCGGCAGGTCCAATGGACCTGCCGCCGTCGCCGTAGGGAACGAACGGTGCTCGGCCTCGCGATGTCGACCCGGTTTCGGGAACGCGACGCGGTGGTTTCGAACCGGCCGCCGCGGTTCGTCCCGGCCTTTCAACCCAGGCGACGGGATCGAGAGCGCCTAGTCCGCGGCGGCCGTATCCCACGTGACGAGAACGGCGACGACGGGCTCGGCGATGCCCTTGAGCTCGAGGGTGCGCTCACCCGCGAGCGGCACTTCGTGCCGGCAGCCGGCGACCAGGTCGGCACTCGCCAGCACCTCGCCGGCACCGGCAGCCGCGGAGATGCGAGCGGCCCGCGTGACCGCCGATCCGAAGTAGTCCCCATCGCGCGAGGTCGCTTCGCCGGCGTGGAGCCCGATGCGGATGCTCGGCGCGAAGCCGTGCTCGGCACGGTGGCGCGCCAGGGCCCGTTGGATGGCGACGGCGCACCCGATGCCGTCGTCGGCTTCGCCGAAGGCTACGAAGAAGCCGTCGCCACCGTGCTTGATCTCCTCGCCGTTCCACCGCTCGAACTCGGCTCGCAACGTCCGGTCGTGCCACCGGAGCAGCGGCTCCCATGCGGCGTCGCCCATGGCCTCGGACAGTCGCGTCGAGTCCACGATGTCGGAGAACAGGAACGTGCGGATGGTTCGAGCGCCCTCGGGCCGGGCGGGAGCGATGTCGAGGTCGACCGCGACGCCGAACTCGTCGACCAGGCGGGCGGCGGCCTTCAGCTCGAGGCGCGCGCCCGTGTCGTCTCCCTCGGCGGTCAGGGCCCGCGCGAGCAGTACGCGCGCCTGGCGGCCTCGTACGGGGCGTCGACTTCGCTCCAGGTGCGGACCCCCTGCCGCAGCGCGGCGATCGCCTCCTCGGTGTCGCCGCGATGGAGCGCCAAGTGCCCGCGTGCGACTGCCGCCGCGGCCGCCGGTCCAGAGGTGCCGAACCTTCGGGCCAGTTCCTCCAGCTCGGCGACGCTCTCGGCCGCCGCCTGCTCGTCACCCACCGCGACGCACGCCGCGACGTACACGGGGAGGAGGAAGACGCGGCGCTCCCGAGCGAGGAAGCCCGGGTCTGCGAGCGAGCGGCTGAGGCTCCGCACCGCCGCCCGGTCATCCCTCTGCGCGAGCAGCAAGCGACCCTGCCCCGGCTGGCCGTCGTCGCCCAAGGCGATGGCCTCGGCGAGCGCCTCTTCGGCGCCGGTCCAGGTCGCCGCGACGCACCCGGATCTCGACCAGCTCGCTGTACCCCCAGCCCGCGCTGTACCGGTTGATCCCGAGCAGCTCCTCGCACGCTTGCAGGACCCGCTGTTCCGCCTCCGCCAGTTGACCGTGGAGCCGGTCGATCTCACCCTGGTGGAACCGGCAGAGCCCCGTGTAGCCCGCGATCGACTCGCGCTCGCAGTAGCGGGTCGACACCTTGGTCCACTCGGTGGCCCGCCCCCAGTCGCAGAGCGCTCGGCAGATCGAGATCACCGCGCAGTACACGTAGCCCGGCATGGACGGGCGCGACCCCGGGTCGCATGGCCAGCGCCGCCGCCTCGTCGACCAGCGGGAGCACCTCACTGACCTCACCGGCGGTGGTGGCCACGTGGGCCAGCCCCTGCACCGCCATCGCCTCCATGCCCGGGCTGCCCACCCGTCGGGCGATCGCGCGCGCCTCGAGGAGCGCGGCCCGCGCCCCGTCGGCGTCTCCGCCCTCCATCAGCGTGAAGGCCAGCGACCACCGTTCCTGCGCGTGCTCGGCGCACTCCGGCGCCTCAGCCAGGTACTCGGTGGCTCGGACGTAGCAGGTGAGGGCGACCGCGCCGTCGAGCATCATCGCGTGGTGGCGGGCCTGCTCCAGGGCCATGCGGGCGGCACCGGCATCCTCACCTGCGTCGGTGAACGCCACCTCCGCCCGTTCGAGGGTGTTCAAGAACCCAGCAGAATCACCGGCCCAGCGGCACGACCAGGCGAGCCGCTCGAGGTCGTCGGCCCCGAGCGGCTGATCGGCGTCGGCTTCCCGCAGCGCGGCCCGCGCCGTGGACCACTGGCTCTGGCCGTATGCGGCTCGGGCGTCGTCGAGGAGTGCCTCACGCGTGGACACGCCGCAAGTCTGTCATGCCAGCACGTTCAGGAAGACTGTGCCGTCGGGGCGTCGAGCGTCGCTCCCCACGCTCACGGCGAACTGAAGGCGATGCAACGTGGGACTGAAGATCGGACGCAACTCCACACGTAGCAGGAGCTGATCGCCACACGGCCCCGCAGCGGGGCCGGTCAGGAACGACCGACGAGTGTGCGTTCGACACCGAGGAGGTGGGCGGACGCACACTTGTCGCGTCCGGAGCGGCCGTGCCGGTGCGATGCCTCCGGGTGCTACCTTCCGCGGCCGCACGCAGGGTCGCCGGGCACGACCGGGAGAGGAGGGCGACGATGAACCGACGCTTCCGAGTGGCGGCCGTTGCCGCGTTGGTTGCGATCGTCGCCGGCGCATGTGCGCCCTTCGGCGGCTGGCGTCCTCCCGTGCGCGCCGTCCACGTCGACTGCGGCGCGGTCGCCGCCGGCGACGGTTCGATCGTGCATCCGTTCAACTCGCTCGCAACTGCGAACGCACACGTGCTGGCCCCGGGGGAGCAATTGCTCCTCCGCCGCGGCTCGCAGTGCCGGGGCACGCTCGCGCCCCAGGGGTCGGGAACCGTGCGCCAGCCGGTCGTGATCGGTGCGTACGGCATCGGACCCCGGCCGCGTGTCGTCGGTACCGGCGAGGACGCCGTGTTGCTCGCGAACGTCAGCCACGTGGTGCTCGGCGGCCTCGACGTCAGCAATCCCGGCTCGACGCCCGCCCGCCGCCGCGGCGTGCGTCTCCTCGCGAACCGTGACGTCGTGCGCGACGTCACGGTCCGTGACGTGTGGATCCACGACGTCGCCGGCGACCTGCACAAGGATCTCGGCGGCAGCGGTGGGATCCAGGTCGACGCCGCCGGATCGGGCCCGCAGGGGCGCTTCGACGGTGTGCAGATCCTCGACAACCGGATCGAGCGCGTGTCCCGCAGCGGCATCTTCATCGTCGGGTCGGCCGGCGGATCGCGCCCCCGTGCCGGCGAGCCGTGGCCCGATGCGTCGACTGGTGTCGTCGTGCGCGGCAATCGGCTCGCGCACCTGGCCGGTGACGGGATCGTGCCGACGGGGACCGACGGTGCGCTGGTCGAGCACAACGTGGTCGTCGACGGCAACGGCGCCGGAACGCCGTGGAACGGTGCGAACCCCGTGTGCAACGCGGGGATCTGGGCGTTCAACGCCAACTCGACGGTGATCCAGTACAACGAGGTGTCCCACATGCAGTTCAACGGCTGCGACGGCACCGGCTTCGACGTCGACTACGACCAGGACCGCACGACGGTTCAGTACAACTACAGCCACGACAATTCGGGTGGCTTCATCCTCCTCTGCACCGACGCGAACCCGAGGTCCGCGGAGGTGCGCTACAACCTGAGCGTCGACGACGCGGCGACGATCAGTGCCGCTCCGTGCGGGATCGTGAGCGGGAACATCGGTTCCCTCGACGCCGTCCGCTTCTTCGACAACACGATCGTGGCGGCGCGGCCCCTCGCGACCATCGAGGACGTGCCGGTCACGTCCCTGTTCTCACCCGGCGACTTCGTGTTCGCCAACAACCTCGTCGTCGCCACGGGCGCGCAGGTTCGTCCGCTGGCGTGTGGCGATCACTGCAGCGACAACCTCTTCTCGGGCCTGCCGCCGTCGGGCACGCGGGCGGTGACGGGCGATCCGCGCTTCGTCGATCCGACCCGTCGGGGCGACGGGCGGCTCGCCGAAGGCGCGGCGTTCCGTCTGCGTCGCGACTCGCCTGCGATCGGCGCCGGCATCCTCCTGCCCGGCGCGCCGGCCTTCGACTACTTCGGGACGCCCGTGCCGACCGCCGCCCCACCGACCATCGGCTTCGCGCAGGCGTGGCCGCCATCAGGCCAGGTGCGGTAGTCCGGCGCGCCGGGTGCTACCGGATCGGGAAGTCGAAGTACGTGTCGGGGTAGGGCTCGTCGCTGCAGCGCGTAGTTCCACCACTCGCGCTCGTACCGCCGGCACTCGGCCGATCACGTCGGGATCCGTTCGCCGGGTCGATGGCCCGCCGCCGGTCGAGCAGGAGAGCGGATCTGGCAATGGGGTAGAACGCAGGCATGAAGGGCGGACACGGCTTCGGGATGGTGCGCCAGGCTCTCCCGTCCGACGGCTGGACCGACCTGTTCCGGGCCTGGTTGGAGGATCAGCGGCTCGACGGGTGACGCACCACCGACTCGTACGCAGCGGCCGGCTCTCTACAGTGCCGCCGTGGACGTCGCCGAGCTTCCCCGAGCGGTCGCCGCGTGCCGGTCGGTCGCCGTTTCGTGCGGTCTACGAGTGGACGAAGCGGTGGTGCTGAACGACTCCAACCGCCTCGCAGTGCTCCTCCGGCCGTGTGACGTGCTCGCACGCGTCGCGCCTCGTGCGCGGCGGGACGGCGCCGCGTTCGAGATCGACGTCGCCCGACGTCTCGCCGACGGCGACGCGCCGCTCGCGACCCTCGATCCTCGGGTCGAAGCGCGTGTGTACGACCGGGACGACTTCGTGGTCACCCTGTGGACCTACCACGAACCTGTCTCGCCTTCGGCGATCGCGCCCGACGAATACGCGGACGCGTTGGCGCGTCTCCACGCCGGCATGCGGCAGGTGGATCCGACCGGCGCCCGGCTGCCGCACTTCACGGATCGGGTCGATGAGGCCCGGCGTCTCGTCGACGATCCCGCCGACAACCCCGTGATTGCCGGCGCCGACCGTGCGCTGGTGGCCACGACGTTGACGGCCATGAGTCGTGCGGTCGTCGACCGAGGTGCGCCCGAGCAGCTGTTGCACGGCGAGCCGCACCCGGGCAACGTGCTCAGGACGCGGGGCGGCCTGCTCTTCGTCGACCTCGAGACGTGCTGTCGCGGGCCCGTCGAGTTCGACATCGCCCACGCGACCGTCGACCCGACCGGGCCGCCGATCGCGGTGGCGGCGCGCTATGCCGGCGCCGATCCGACGCTGGTCCGCGACTGCTGGATGCTCACGCTCGCGTTGGCCATCGCGTGGCGCTGTGAGCCGGGCGACGATCTCCCGAACGGCGCCGCCATGGCGCGCGGCTGGATCCGTCAGCTGCGTGCCGCACTCGGGTGACGCACGGGTGATCGTCGGCCGCCGGTACCGCGCGATCAGTCGGCGAGCACGCTGTCGAGGAGGCCGGGGAAGCGGGCGTCGAGATCGGCGCGGCGCAACGTGTGGTACTTGCGCGTGCCCTCGACCTCGGCACTGACGACCCCGGCCTCGCGGAGCACCTTGAGGTGGTGCGAACCCGTCGACTTGGCGACGGGGATCGGGATCTCGTGGCACGCGATCGCACCGTCGGCGTCCGCGAGGACGCGCACGATCTGCAAGCGGACGGGATCGGCGAGGGCCTGGAGCACCTCGACGAGGTCGAGCTCGGCTCGAGTCGGCCCCTCCAGGTGCTCCACGCCTTCCATCATGTCGCGGGCTCGACGCTGAGTCTCGCCTCCTCGGCCGCGACCATCGCGTCGGCCTTTGCCGTCGCCTTCGGGCGCAGCAGCCAGGCGACGATCGCCGACGCCACCACGACGACGATCGCTCCCACCCAGAGGGTCGAGGTGAACGCGTCGACGAACGCGGTCCTCGCGAGGTGCACGATCTCGGCGCCGCGCGCGCCCCCGTCGCCGCGCCGGACTGCAGCGCGTCGGCGAGGGAGTGCGATGCCCTGGCCGGCAGCGCGCCGGCCGCGTCCACCATCGAGCTGCGGAACTGCGACGCGACCAGGCTGCCCATCACCGCCACGCCCAGCGCACCGCCGAGCTCACGGGTGGTGTCGTTCACGGCAGAGCCGACCCCGGCCTTGTGCAGGGGCAGCGACCGCATGATGGCGCCGGTCGACGGCGCGGTGGTGATGCCCATGCCGAGCGCCTGCACCACGACGGCCAGCGCGAACCACCAGTAGCTCGCGGTCACGCTGCTCGTGAGGGCCAGCAGCGCGATCCCCACGCCCGCGATGGTGAGACCCGACGCCACGACCGTCCGCTGGCCGAAGCGCTCGACCAGCTTGGCCGACCGCATCGCGGCCACGAGATACGCAAGCGCCCACGGCAGGATGCGCACGCCCGCGGACAGCGGCGAGTAGCCGTGCACGAACTGCAGGTATTGGGTGAAGAGGAAGTACGAGCCGAACATGGCGAAGAACACGAGGCTGATCGCGGCGGTCGCGGCCGTGAACCGCGGGTTGCGGAAGTAGCCGAGGTCGAGCATCGGCTCCTCGGCCCTGAGCTCCCACGCGACGAACCCGGCGATCACCACGAGCGCGATCGCGAACGTGACCAACGTCTGCGTCGATCCCCATCCGTGGTCGGGCGCCTCGATGATGCCGTAGACCAGCGCGCTCAGTCCTCCGATCGACAGGACCGCGCCGAGCGGGTCCAGCGGCGCGTGGATCTTCTCGCGTGAGCGCGGGATGAGGAAGAACCCCGCCACCAGCGCGGCCACCACGACGACGACGTTGATGAGGAAGATCGATCCCCACCAGAACTGCTCGAGCAAGGCGCCGCTGACGACGCCGCCCATCGCCACGCCGACGCCGGCGAACCCGGCCCAGATCGCGATCGCGCGAGGACGTTCGTTCGGCGGGAACACGTGGGCGAGGATCGACAACGTCGCCGGCATCACGAACGCCGCACCCACGCCCATCACCGCACGCGCTCCGATCACGGCACCGGCCGAGCTCGACGTCATCGCGAAGAGCGACGCGGCGCCGAACAGGATCAACCCGCCGTTGAGCGCGAGACGCCGTCCGTAGCGGTCACCGAGCGATCCGGCGGTCAGCAGCAGACCCGCGAACACGAGCGAGTACGCGTCGACGATCCATTGCAGGCCGCTCGCTCCGGTGTGGAGGCTCTCGGCCAGCGTCGGCAACGCCACGTTGAGGCTGGCGTTGGCCATGACGATCATCACGAGGCTGAGGCACAGCACGCCGAGCGTCCACCACCGGCGCTCGTAGTCTCGATCGGTCGGGCGCTCCTGGCGGTCGAGCTCCCGATCGAAGTGGGATTCGGAGGGGATGGAGTCAAGTTCGATGCTCATCGAACATCGCCAACCCGCCGCCGAGCCGGATGATTCCGGGTCGTGCGAAGTTCATCGGGAGATGCACATGGCCGACGACGATTACTGCTACCTGACGACGACGGGGCGGCGGACGGGGAATCCTCACCGCATCGAGATCTGGTACGCCGCCGCACCGGGCGTGCTCTACCTGCTCGCCGGCGGCGGCCGGAGGTCCGACTGGGTGCAGAACCTCGTCGCCGAGCCGAGGGTCCTCGTGGAGATCGACGGCGAGGAGCACCGCGCGACCGGGCGCGTGATCGAGGATGCCGACGAGGACGCGCGTGCCCGGACGCTCGTGTTCGACAAGTACCAGCCGCGCTCCGGAGGGGACCTCACCGAGTGGCGCGAACGCGCACTACCGGTCGCACTCGACCTCGCGGACGGTCGAGTGGGAGTCTGAGCGGATGAGCAGCCTCGACGAGCTCCTCGGTCGCGCCGAGGCCCTGGTCACCGAGGGGAAGACCCCGGCGTGTCAGCTCGCGGTGGAACGGGACGGCGAGCTCCTCGCGTTCGAGACGTTCGGCACCGCGACCGGTGACTCCCGGTTCTGTGTCTTCTCGGCCACGAAGCCCATCGTGGCGTCGATGATGTGGTTGCTGATCGGCGACGGGTCGGTCGACGCCGCGCAGCGTGTCGTCGAGCTGGTGCCCGAGTTCGCGACGCACGGCAAGGACGCGATCACCGTCGAGCAGGTCATGCTGCACACGGCGGGATTCCCCAACGCGCCGCTCGACCCCATGGCCGGAGGCGATCCCGCCGCACGCCGCGCGGCGTTCGCGGACTGGACGCTGGAATGGGAGCCGGGATCGCGCTTCGAGTACCACGCCCTCTCCGCGCACTGGGTGCTCGTCGACATCGTCGAACGTCTCACCGGGCTGGACTACCCGGACGCGCTCGAGCAGCGCATCAGCACCCCCCTCGGCCTCCCACGACTGCTCGGGATCCCGCCGGCGGACCAGGGCGACGTCGTCGACGCCGTCCTCATCGGCGAGCTCCCGGACGATCCCGCCGACATCGACATCATCGGCATCGCGAACGACCCCGCGGTGCGCGCCGTCGGTGTGCCAGGGGGCGGCGGACTGATGACGGCGGCGACGATGACCGGCTTCTACCAAGGCCTCCTCACCAACCCCGGCGGCGTCTGGGACACCGCGGTGCTCGACGACGCGACGACGAACATCCGTACCCGCTACG
Organism: uncultured Acidimicrobiia bacterium; assembly: GCA_963756815.1. GTDB lineage: Bacteria > Actinomycetota > Acidimicrobiia > IMCC26256 > JAENVU01 > JAENVU01. The sequence continues at coordinate 181,545 of CAVWPR010000004.1, read as the reverse complement.
AGGATCCGCTGCTGCACGTGCCCGTCAACCGGAGTCTCGGCCTGGTGCTCGCCGGCGACGACGGGATGCACCAGCTCCGCTACGCCGTCTTCGGTCGCGACTGCTCGCCCGGCGCGTTCGGGCACGCCGGCGCGTTCCTCCAGGTGGCGTGGGCCGACCCCGCGACCGGCACGTCGTTCGCGTTCTTCAAGAACGGCTGTGCCGCCGACATGATGGCGGACGCGGTGAACGTGCTCCCGCTGTCGGACCTCGCGTCCGCCCTCGACTGAAGGGCGCGACGAGCTCCCGGTTCAGAGGGCGGCGGCGTCCATGTCGGTGGAGAGGACCTTGTCGCCGCTGTCCTTCGCGGCGTAGCCACGCGCGAGGCCCTGACTCGGGTTCTCCGGCAGCTCGCGGAGCGGCTCGGCGAGCTCGGCGACGGTCGGCCCCACCTCGGCCGCGAGCGCGCCGAGTGCGTCGATGTCGAAGTCGTAGAGCGCGGCCGCGTTGGCGCCCAGGATCTTGTACTTCACGTCCGGCGTCAGCTGGTGGAAGCGGGAACGGATCGCCTCGCGCGAGTGCGGGTAGGTGCCCTCGTCGTGCGGGTAGTCGCTGCCCCACATGAACCGGTCCTCACCGACGAAGGGCATCGTCTTGGCGTCGGCCATGCCGGGCTGGCTCACGCCCATCCAGCAGTTCTGCGTGAACGCCTCCGACGCGAGCAGGGAGCCCTTGCGCTCGTCCGCCGTGTACCGGATCTCGCCGACGGCACCGCCGCCGCGGATCGACTTCAGCATCCCGTCCATGTGGGCGATGAGACCCGGCAGCCATGCGCAGCCGTTCTCGGTCATGACGAACTTCAGGTTCGGGAACCGGTCGAACACGCCGGACAGCACGAGCTGCACGAACGGGCGCTGTGAGTAGAAGCTCGCCTCCATGATGTAGAGCAGCATCGACGTGGGGTACTTGCCGTAGTCGGGCACGCCGGTGCCACCGTGGGCGTTGACCGGGATCTCGAGCTCCTCGATGACCTCCCACAGCCGGTCGTACTCGGGGTCGTAGAGGGGCTTGACCCACTTCACGTCGGGCGGGACCGCCGGCAGGAGGATGCCGCCGCGCAGGCCGTGCTCCTTGATCCAGTGCACGTCCTCGATCGCGTCGTCGATGTCGTTGAGGAAGATCTGGCCCACGCCGGCGCGCCGCTCGGGAAACTCGTCGCACCAGTCCTTCAGCCACCGGTTGTGCGCGCGGATCCCGGCGAGCCGGTGCGGGTAGTCCTCCGGCGCGGGTGGTGGCGCGAAGAGCACGAAGCTCGGGAAGAACGGCGGGACGGTGTTCGGGAAGACGACTTCGCCGACCACGCCGTCGGCCTCCTGCTGGGAGTTGCGCATCTCGTCGTCCCAGTTGCGCTTCCGCCGGTCGTCACCGGGCGCGAGGTCCTTGTACGGGTTCTTGTACTTGTTTCGCCACGCGTCGAAGTCCTCGAGGTACGCCGGGTCGAGGTACTCGCGGTACGTCGCGTGCGACGCGCCGGCGTGGCTGTCCGACGAGATGATCGTGAAGTGGTCCGTGGGGGCGGAAGGTGCGGTCGCGGTCATCGGGGACTCCTTCGGTCACTGAGGCGCGGCGGCGGGTGCGATCCCGTGAGCTCGCCGGCTCGAGTTGTACCACGTGCCCCGCGACCGGCGGCGGGCCGCGTTTCGAGCGCTCCACGACCGGGGTAGTGAGGATGACGGCACCGACGAGGCGGAGGACGGCGAACGTGGTGTGCGGCAGGTGCGGGCACCGTCCGCGGCCCGGGTGACGGATTCGGAGTTCGACGGGGTCGCCCGCGAGACCGCGGCGCGGCTGGACGCCGCTGCGCTCGACGTGCGGATCGCGGCCGCGTGTCGGGGCTCGGGAAACCCGGCGGCGCTGGCGTGGATCGCCGAGGAGTGTGCCGTCTCACCGGCGACGCGCGTCGTCGATCTGGGAACCGGCCTCGGCGGACCGGCCGCGTGGCTCGCCCATCGGTACGGTTGCCGTCCGATCGTGCTCGAGCCGGCCGCCGGCGCCACGACCGGATCCGCGAACCTCTTCGGTCTCACTGTCGCACGCGCCGACGCCGCGTCCACGCCGTTGCGATCCGACGCCTTCGATCTTGCCCTGGTGCTCGGTGTCCTCTCCGTCGTCGATGCACCGGGCGCGATCGCACGCGAAGCCGCGCGCCTCGCGGCGCGCGCCGGTGTCATCGAGTACTGCAGCACCGGCACGGAGCCGGTCCACGCCGGGGGGAGCACGTTTCCCACGTTCGCGGCGCTGGCTGCGCTCCTGCAGGAGGAAGGGCTCGAGCCGAGCGCGGCCGTGGAGATCACCATGTCGACGCCGCCGCGCTGGGCCGCCGCCCAGGACCGGTACGACGCGACCGACCGGGACGCCGCCGCGAGTCGCTCCGAACGAGAGGTCGCGGATGCCATCGCCGAGCAGCGACTGTCGCCATGGGCAGTCGTCGCACACCGTGGGTGAGCCCGGTTCGTGTCCGAAGGACATGACCTTCGGGCCGTGCGGCGGCACGCAACCGGATGGACGGTGCGAGGTCGGTGATCGCCCGTGCCCCTTCGTCGCCGGACACCACCTGTGGCGACCACCCGCGGCGCCCGGTCCGGCGAGACCGCCGACGGTCGTGCCGCCGATCGTCGTCGACGTTCGCGAGCCCCCGGGCTTCACCGGCGACCTCCGAACGCTCTGGAGCGACACCGCGTCCGTGCTGGCGGGGGCGACCGCGCTCATCGGCGAGCACGCCGACCACCGGATCGACGACGCCGGCCATCTGGCGATCTCGGAGGTCGTCCGGCTCCTCGGCGCGGCCGGCGTCCCCGCGATCGCAACCGTCACCGGCCGGGACCGCGTGCCGGCGCAGATGCGCGAAGACATCCGGGCGCTGGTCGAGGCGGGCGCGTCCGTGGTCCACTGCGTGACCGGTGATCACCCGAGGGCGCTCGGCGTCGACCGACATCCACGCTGGGGTGGAGAGGCGTTCGACCTCCTCGCGATCGCGATCGCGACCGGCGCGCGTGCGAGCGCGGCGGAGTCACCGGCGAGCCCCGGGCCCCGGGTCGACCGGCTCCTCGCCAAGGAGCGGGCCGGCGCCTCGATGGTCTTCCTGAACCACGGCGGTGACGCCGCGGAGCTGATCGCCTTCGCTCGCCGCTGCCGCGACGCCGGCGCGACGGTGCCACTGATCGCGCCGGTTCCGGTGGTCGTCGACGCGGCATCCGCGGCGCGCCTGGACCGCTTCCCGGGGCTCCGGCTGCCGACCGGCATGCTCGCGGCGGTGGCCACGGCTGCGTCCCCACACCGTGAGGGCATGCGGCGTGCTGCCCACCACGCGTCCGAGTTGATGCACAGCGGTTGGTTCGCGGGGGTGAACCTCTCGGGGCCCGCGGGCATCTCGACGGTCGGCGACCGGCTGGCGATCCAGCGTGAGCTCCTGGACGCGCTCTCGGGCGCGTGAGCGGGCCGCGAGCGGTGCAACGACCGGATGGTCATCCGTGGAGCGTGCGGGTCGGTGCACGAGACTGCAGTGATGGCCCCGGACGAGACCGCACGGATCCTCCGGAACGCAGCCGCAGGGAGGTCATCGTGAAGATCGGTGTCGTGTTCCCCCAGACCGAGCTCGGCGGCGACGTCGATGCGGTTCGCACCTACGGGCTGACCGTCGAGGAGCTCGGCTACCACCATCTGTTGGCCTACGACCACGTGGTCGGCGCCGACCCGGCCGCGCACTCGCCGTGGAACGGTCCGTACGACGTGAGCACCACGTTCCACGAGCCGCTCGTCATGTTCGGCTACCTGGCCGGCATCACCGACCTCGAGCTCGTCTCCGGCATCGTCATCCTCCCGCAGCGTCAGACCGTGCTCGCGGCGAAGCAGGCCGCCGAGGTCGATCTCCTCACCGGCGGCCGCTTCCGGTTCGGGGTCGGCATCGGGTGGAACGCGGTCGAGTACGAGGCACTCGGTCAACGATTCGACCAGCGCGGTCGTCGGCTCGGGGAGCAGATCGAGCTCCTGCGCGCGCTGTGGACCGAGCCCTCCCTCACGTTCGAGGGCACGTTCGATCGCGTGACCGCCGCGGGTCTCGCACCCCTCCCGATCCAACGGCCGATCCCGGTCTGGGTCGGCGGCAGCTCCGAGCCCGCGTACCGACGCATCGGACGCCTGGCCGACGGATGGTTCCCGATGGTCCGGCCCGGTCCCGACCTCGATGCCGCGCTCGACGTGATCCGCGCCGCTGCCGAGACGGCCGGGCGCGATCCCGACGCCATCGGCATGGAAGGCCGCGTCCGATGGGACCCCGACGACCCCGACCGCCTCGTGCGCCAGGTCGAGCGGTGGCGGGTCGCCGGTGCCACACACCTGACCGTCGACACGATGTACGTCGGTCTCGGAGACGTCCACGGCCACCTCGACGCGCTCGGTCGAGCGTGGGCCCGGCTGCAGTCGGTGTGACGTCGCACGCCACACGGGGTCCGGGGGTCACGTCTCCCCGAGATACGACTTCCGGGAGATCCGACGCCGTTGCGCCACGAGGGGAGTGATGTGAGCTCCGCGATTCGATGGGTGGGTGTCGCGATCGACTGCGCCGACGCGGGACCGGTCGCCCGCTTCTACGAGCGGCTGCTCGGCTTCCGGATCGGCGACTTCGACCCGCCCCGCTGGGCGCAGCTGTGGGACCCGGCGGGCGGCGTGCACCTGAACGTCCAGGGCGACGACTCGTACCTCCCGCCGGTCTGGCCCGAGCAGGAGGGTGCCCAGGCCAAGATGCTCCACCTCGAGGTGGAGGTCGACGACGTGGGCGCGGCCGTCGCCGAGGCGATCGCCGCCGGCGGTCGGGAAGCACCGTGGCAGCCGCCGGATCGCGATCCGGATCGCATCCGCATCGTGCTCGACCCGGCCGGCCACCCGCTCTGCGTCTTCGTCCACGGCGAGTAGGACTCCACGGACGGATCGCCCGAGTCGTGGGTCTACGTGGCTCCCGCGACGCGCCGGGCGAGCTCGACCGTGCGGGTCACCTCGGCGCGCGTCGGCGCGGTGCGCTGCCAGAGGAGATCGGTGAGCCTGCCGATCACGCCGTCGGCGATGAAGGAGGCGTCGAGCTCGGGCGCGGTGCTGCCGAGCTCCTCGAGCGGTTCCACCAGCAGCGTCGACAGCACGTCGCCGGACGGGTACTGACGCAGTCCGGCCGCGGTCGCGCCCCCGGCGTTGACCATGACCGCGAGCGTCGCCTCGGCGACATCGCCCCGCGCCTGGGACAGCACGCCCTCGACCCAGCGCCGGATCCGGCCGTCCGGCGTCGACTCCTTCGCCATCTGGTGGGCGAGGTAGCCGCGCAGCCGCGCGCTGCCGTCGTCGATCAACGCGGTGACGAGCGCGTCCTTCGACGGGAAGTGGCGGTAGAACGCATCGTTGGAGAGCCCGGCCGCGGCCACGATGTCGGCGACCCGGGCGCGCGCGTCGGGGCCGCCGGCGCGCATGACCGCGAGCGCGGCGTCGAGCAGGCGTCGCACCTCCTCGACGTAGCCGGCGCCACGCCGGGCCAGCGTCCGCTGGGCGATCTGCTCGGCGATGTCCGTCGACATTGTGTTCTGAGACATCAGAACCGTATTCTGGCGCTCGACGAGAGGGGACGCAATGGCGTGGGACTTCGAGACCGATCCCGAGTACCAGGAGAAGCTGGACTGGGTCGACGCGTTCGTGCGGGAGGAGGTCGAGCCGCTCGACCACGCGTTCCCGCACCTGCAGTTCACGCCGCTCGACGACGCGCGCCGGAAGGTGATCGATCCGCTGAAGGACGAGGTGCGCCGCCGCGACCTGTGGGCGACGCACCTCGGCCCCGAGCTCGGCGGGCAGGGCTACGGCCAGCTGAAGCTCGCGCTGCTCAACGAGATCCTCGGCCGTTCGATGTGGGCGTCGATCGTGTTCGGGTGCCAGGCGCCCGACACCGGCAACGCCGAGATCATCGCCCACTACGGCACGCCCGAGCAGAAGGAGCGCTACCTCATGCCGCTCCTCAACGGCGAGTGCTTCTCCTGCTACTCGATGACCGAGCCGCACGCGGGCGCCGACCCGACGCTCTTCAAGACGCGTGCGGTGCAGGACGGCGACGAGTGGGTCATCAACGGCTGGAAGTACTTCTCGTCGAACGCGAAGACCGCGTCGTTCCTCATCGTCATGGCGGTGACCGATCCCGAGGTCAGCGCGTACCAGGGCATGTCGATGTTCCTCGTGCCGACCGACACGCCCGGCGTGAAGATCGAGCGCAACGTCGGGCTCTACGGCGAGCCGATGAACGAGGGCTCGCACGCCCTGATCCACTACGACGACGTGCGCGTGCCGGCCGACGCGCTGCTCGGCGGGGAGGGCCAGGCCTTCGCGATCGCCCAGACCCGCCTCGGCGGCGGGCGCATCCACCACGCGATGCGCACCATCGGGATGGCGCAGAAGGCGCTCGACATGATGTGCGAGCGGGCGCTCAGCCGGGAGACGCAGGGCAGCCTGCTCGCCGACAAGCAGTTCGTGCAGGGCTACATCGCCGACTCGTACGCGCAGCTCGTCCAGTTCCGGCTGTTCGTGCTCTACACCGCGTGGGAGATCGACAAGTACAACGACTACAAGCGCGTGCGCAAGGACATCGCCGTGGCCAAGGTCGTGATGCCCACGGTGCTGCACGACATCGCGTGGCGGGCGATGCAGGTGCACGGCGCGCTCGGCACCACGAACGAGATGCCGCTCTACGGGATGATCCACGCGGCCGGCGTCATGGGGTTGGCCGACGGCCCGACCGAGGTGCACAAGATCACCGTGGCGCGCCAGGTGCTGCGCAACTACCGGGGGACCGACGGCATGTGGCCGACCGAGTGGATCCCCGGCAAGCAGGAGGCCGCGCGCGAGAAGTTCGCGCACGTGCTCGACCTCGAGGTGGGCAACCTGTGATCGACGTCGACCGTCTCGCGGTCCTGGATGGACGCCGAGGGCCTCGGCGCCGGGCGTGCCGATCGAGGCGCGCATGATCGCCGGCGGCTCGCAGAACGAGATCTTCGAGATCCGCCGCGGCGAGGTCCACGGCGCGCTGCGGATCCCGCCGCCGACCGCGCCGGAGAGCCGCGACGACGGCATCCTGCGCGAGTGGCGGATCATCGAGGCGCTCGACGGCACCGACGTGCCGCACACGCCGGCGATCGGCTGCTGCACCGACCGCGCCGTGCTCGGCCGGACGTTCTACGTGATGGGCTTCGTCGACGGCTGGTCGCCGATGGGGCTGGTCGACAAGCAGTGGCCGGCGCCCTTCGACACCGACCTCGACGCACGCCGCGGGCTCGCGTACCAGCTGGTCGAGGGGATCGCGTTGCTCGGCAACGTCGACTGGCGGGCCAAGGGCCTCCAGGACCTCGGCCGCCCCGACGGCTTCCACGAACGGCAGGTCGACCGCTGGACCGCGTTCCTCGAGCGCATCAAGGGCCGCGAGCTCCCGGGGTTCGACGAGGCCGCGGCGTGGCTGCGCGCGCACCAGCCCGTCGACTACGTCCCCGGGCTCATGCACGGCGACTACCAGTTCGCCAACGTCATGTACCAGGACGGCGCGCCGGCGCGGCTCGCCGCCATCGTCGACTGGGAGATGGGCACGGTGGGCGACCCGAAGCTCGACCTCGGCTGGGTCGTGCAGGGCTGGCCGGACGACACGACGACGGAGGCCGCCAGGACCTCCGGGTACGTCGACATGTACGGCATGCCGACGCGCGACGAGGTGATCGGGCACTACTCGACGGTGTCGGGCCGCCAGGTCGACGACATCGACTACTACGTGGTCCTCGCCAAGTGGAAGCTGGCGGTCGTGCTCGAGCAGGGGTTCCAGCGGGCCGGCGACGACGAGAAGCTCAACGCCTTCGGTCCGATCGTGCTCGACCTCATGCAGGGCGCGGCCGACCTCGCCGCGACCACGGACTACCGCGGATGACCGGCACCGGGCCGTGACGGCGATGCGATGCGGGCGGCGCGCTGTCCGGAGTACGGCGCGCCCGAGGTGGTCGCGGTCGAGACCGTCGACGCGCCCGAGCGTGGGTGCCGGGCCAGGTGCGGGTCGACGGTCGACGCCGCGGCGGTGAACTTCCCCGACGTCCTGCTCGTCGGCGGGCGAGTACCAGATCAAGGTGCCGCCGCCGTTCGTGCCCGGGCAGCGAGTTCGCCGGGCGTGGTGTCCGAGGTCGGCGCCGGCGTCGAGCGCGCTCGCGGTCGGCGACCGTGTCTTCGGCAGCGCGATGGTCGGCGCGTTCGCGGAGCAGGTCGTGGCCGCCGGCGTCGTCGCTCACCGCGGTGCCCGGCCGGTGTCGACGCCGCGGTCGCCGCCGGCTTCGGCGTCGCGCACCGCACCGCGTACCACGTGCTGCGCTCGGTGGCCGCGCGTGCAACCCGGCGAGGAGGTCATCGTGCTCGGGGCCGGCGGCGGGGTGGGTCTCGCGACCGTGCAGCTCGCGACGCGTGCTCGGCGCGACGGTCACCGCGGTCGCGTCGAGGCCGAGAAGCTCGTGGCGGCGCAGGAGTTCGGCGCGACGCACCTCGTGAACCACCGCGACGGCGATCTGCGGACCCAGCTCCGCGAGACCGCTGCCCGACGGTGCCGACGTCGTCGTCGATCCCGGTCGGCGGCGACGCTGGCCGAGCCCGCGTTGCGCGCACTGCGCTGGGGCGGCCGCTTCGTGACCGTCGGGCTACGCGTCGGGCACGATCCCGCGGATCCCGCTGAACCTCGTGCTGCTCAAGGGCATCCGGATCGTCGGGCTTCGAGATGCTCGGGTTCATGCACGCACCACCCCGACGAGATGGCCCGCGACGAGCGCGAGCTGCTCGAGCTCCTCGCCGCGGGGCGCGCGTTCCCGCACATCGGCGCGACGTTCGGGCTCGACGAGCCGCGGCCGCGCTGCGGTAGGTGGCCGACGGCCGGGCCGTCGGCAAGGTGCTGCTCGACGTCCGACGGGTCACGATGACGGAGGCTGACCGATGACCGAGCCGCGGGACGCAATGCCACTGGCCACCGACACCGTCGGCCTGCTCGAGGGGCTGACGACGACCCGCTCCATCCGTCGGTACACCGACGATCCCGTTCCCGACGCGGCGCTCCGCGACATCTTCTTCGCTGCGACTCGCGCGCCGAGCGGTTCGAACCGGCAGCCGTTCCGATTCCTCGTCCTGCGGGACTCGACGACCGCACGCGACGCGAAGCGACTGCTCGGCGACGCGGCGCGTCGCGCGTGGGGCACGAAGCGCGCGCACGACGGCTATGACCGTGGCTCCGGCACGCGCGCAGACTCGCCGAAGGCGCGCATGGCCGCGTCGATGGAGCACTACGTCGCCAACTTCGAGCGCGCCCCGGTCGTGGTGCTCCCGCTGTTGCAGCGCTATCGCGCACCGTCGCCGAGCGAGGGTGCCTCGGTCTACCCGGCGTGCCAGAACCTCCTGCTCGCGGCCCGGGCCCTCGGCTACGGCGGGGTGCTGACCGTCTTCAACCAGCTGGTCGACGCGGAGCTGCACGATCGGCTCGGGATCCCCGACGATGTGTTCGTCGCCGCGACGATCACTCTCGGCCGGCCCGCCGGCGCGCACGGCCCGGTGCGACGGCGGCCCCTCGCCGAGCTCGTGTACGAGGACACGTGGGGCGACGCGCCGGCCTGGGCCGTCGACCCACCCGGCACCCGATTCACGAGCGCCGGACCCCCTCCTCGTCGCGAGGAGTAGCGACCCGGTCCCGACGGGCGGGCGCAGGCCTCGTCGATCCGTCCCTACACTCGCGTCGACCGGCGCCGCCGGCGGGAAGGGGCACCGCGTTGATCTCCGTCACCGAGGAACGTCTCGCGCTCGCGCTCGAGGCAGCGGGTCTCGGGACCTGGACGTGGGACATGGCGTCGGCGGTGACCACATGGGACGAGCGGCTCGAGGAGCTCCACGGCCTCCCGCCCGGAGGGTTCGGCGGCACCTTCGACGACTGGCTCGCAGCGCTGCACCCCGACGACCGCGCCGAGTGCATCGGGCGGGTGGAGGATGCGATCGAACGTCGCGGCCCCTACGTGCTGCTCCACCGGACCACGTGGCCGGACGGATCGTTGCACTGGATCGAGTGTCGGGGTCGGGTCGTCGTGGACGACGCGGGTGAGCCGACCGGCACGATCGGGGTGGCCGTCGACGTCACCGAGCGGGAGCGACGCGACGCACTGGTCGCGGCGGAGCTCGACGAGAAGGCTGATCTCGTGTCCAGTCTGCAGCAGGCGCTGCTGCCCTCCGTGCTGCCGACGGTCCCCGGCGTGACGGTCGCGACCCGCTACGTCGGCGACCCGTTCGAACATCGGCGGCGACTGGTACGCCGTCGTGCCGCTGCCGGGCGGCCGGCTCGGGCTCGGCATCGGCGACGTCGCCGGCCACGGACTCGCCGCCGTGGCCGACATGGCGGGCGCGCGGTTCAGCCTCCGGGCGCTGGCGATGGACGAGCTGGACCCGGTGCCCGTCGTCACCCGACTCAACCAGGCGGTGCAGATCTTCGAGGACGATGCCCTCATCACCGCGCTCTACGGGATCGTCGACCCGGCCGCGCACACCTGGACCTTCGTGAACGCCGGGCACTGCCCGGCGCTCGTCCGCCGCGCCGACGGGTCGGTGTCGGTCGTCGAGACCCGTCCGCAACCGCCGCTCGGTGTCGACGCCGAGTACGTGCGTCAGTGTGAGGAGCTCGCGCCCGGCTCCGTGCTCGTCCTGTACACGGACGGTCTCGTGGAGCGGCGGCGCGAGCCGTTGGGGGACCGGGTGCGCCGGCTCGTCGAGGTCGTCGCGGCGGGCCCTGCCGGCGCCGAGGCGCTCGCCGACGAGATGCTGGAGCGCCTCCTCGACGATGCGAACGACGACGACGTCGCCGTGGTCGTCGTCTCGATGGACTGAACGGACCGTCGCCCGCGGGCGTCAGTGGCGGCGCCGGCTCCGATCGAGCTGCCAGGCGCATCCGGGCTCGATGTGCCAGCTCACGAGGCAGAACACGCAGTGGTACTCGTTGCTCGCCGCGGAGGCTCGGAGCGACTCGAGACCGAGCCGTCCGCACCCCGGGCACACGAGGTGGAGCCCGGATGAGTCCGGAGCTGCCGGGGTCGCCGTGGTCATCCGATCCTCCTCGCTTCGCGTACCCTCGCTCGGGTCACGCGCGGTGCTCGGATACCCAACCGAGCGCGATCTCACGCATCGGCGGACGTGGACGGCGTCGCGCATGAACCGTGACCGGCGTGTTCGCCGGGGCGCGGGCCGCGGTGGCGCGAGCTCAGCCTGCGTCCGGGTCGTCGGTGTGGGATTCCTGGTGGCTCGTCGGCTCAGTCGGCTCCGGCCCGACTCAGTCCCCGTGGGGCGAGGGCGCGTCGACGTCGGGAAGGGCGGCGAGGACCTCGCTGTCCTCGATCGCGGCCTCAGGCCCGTACGCGAGCACGAGCGTCCCCTTCGTGTGGCACCGCGGACACGTCAGCGCGAGCACCGCCAGCATGTCCGCGGGATCCGAGGCTCCTTCGAGTCGGCGCAGCGTGGGCGTGTCGGCATCCCCCGGCGCGAACTCGTGCTGACAGTGGAAGCACCGGATGACGCCGCCCGGTCGGGCGCCGAGCTGGCCGGTGAACCCCTCACGTTCGAAGTCGGCCAGGACGCCGCGCAGCGTCTGCGCCTCCCCCTGGCGGTACCGGTCGGGGTTGACGGAATGGTCGGTGGGGTGGTCCGCACTCATGCGGTCGGCTCCTCGGTCGTCGTCGGCGACGGGGCGATGTCAGCCGACCCGTTGCTCGTTCTGCTCGATGCGGGCCGTGAGCCCGTCGAGCCGGTACGGGCTTGCCGCGTCTCCGCGGCCTTCTTCGCGTCCTTCGGCGAACCGTTTCGGGTCACGGCGTCGTACGCCGTCCGAGTCGTGAGCATCGGCGGGTGCACTTTCTCGTTCGCGAGGCGCGCAGCGGGAGCGCGCGCTGGTGGACGCTTACCCCCAGCCGAGTCGGGCGAACCGATCCGCCGCAGTGCGCTCGAACGCGAGCGGCGGCAGACCGATCCGTGTCTCGTCGACTCCTCGGAATCCGTCCGTGCGATGTGGAGCGCTGATCGTCGGACGGCTCAGGTCGCGGGGATGACCTCGGCCGGCAAGGACGCCGCCGCGTCGAGTGCGGAGAGCTGGTGCAGCAGCTGGATGGCGACCGACCCCTCGCCGACCGCCGACGCCACGCGTTTGACGGATCCGTGGCGTGCGTCGCCCGCTGCGAACACGCCGGGCACCGAGGTCTCGAGGTGCAGCCGTGCGCGCGACAGGGGCCAGCCGGCGTCCTGCTCGACGTCTGCGCCCGTGAGCACGAATCCCTGCTCGTCACGTGCGATCTCGTCCGGCAGCCACTCGGTGTGCGGTTCGGCGCCGATGAGCAGGAAGAGCGCGTCGGCGGCCACGGACTCCTCGGCGCCGGTGTCGAGGTCGTTGAGCACCAGCCGTTCGAGACGGCCGGCGCCGCCGCCGCCCACGATCTCGGTCCGGAGACGCACCTCGATGTGCGGATCCGTGCTGACCTGCCGCAGGAGATAGTCCGACATCCCTGCGCTGAGTGCGTCGCCTCGGATCACCATGGTGACGCGTCGCGCGAAGCGTGCCAGGTGGAGGGCCGCCTGCCCGGCGGAGTTCGCGCCACCGACGACGTACACCTCGCGTCCCGCCATGGCCTGGATCTCGCTGGTCGGGCCGCCGTAGTACACGCCGGATCCGGTCAGGGCCTCGAGCTCCGGTACGCCGAGCCTGCGCCAGCTCGCGCCGGTCGCGAGGAGCACCGCGCGGGTCGGTACGGAGTCGCCCTCAGCGAGCTGGACCGTCAGTTGTCCGGTGTCCGGTCGGCGGCGCACGTCCGTCGCGCCCTGCATGAACATGAACCGGGCGCCGAACACCCAGGCCTGGGTGAACGCGCTCCGGGACAGCTGCCGACCGCTGACCCCGGGCGGGAAGCCGAGATAGTTGCGGATCAGCGAGCTCGATGTCGCCTGGCCACCGACCCCGCCCTCGTCGATCACCAGCGTGGCGAGTCCTTCGGAGGCGCCGTACACGGCTGCGGACAGGCCGGCCGGGCCGGAACCGATGATGACGAGGTCCCACACCCGACGCTCAGGGCGGACCGGGGTCCCGGTGGCGGCGGCGATCTCCGCGTTCGTGGGATCCCGGAGCACCGTGCCGTTGGGGAAGACGACGAGAGGAAGCCCGTCGACCCCACCCGCCTCCTCCACGATGCGGCGGCCGGTCTCCGAGTCGGCGAGCGAGAACGTGTGCGGCAACGCACACCTTCCGAGCGTGTTGCGGAGGTCGTAGGCCCGTCCGTGCCACGACTCGCCGACGATGTGCACCGTGTGCGGCGACACGCGCTGCGTGTCGTTCCAGTCGAGGAGCAAGCCCGTGATCGTGGAGTGGAGTGCCTCGTCGGCCGGCGATGCCGGTCGGAGCACGAAGTGATCGAGCCGCCCGTTGCCGACGGCATCGAGGATCGTCGCGCCGACCTCGGGGTCCCCGTTGTCGTCCCACTCGATCACCGTCAGCCGCTTTGCGTGCGGGTGCAGGCGGCGGATGTCGTCGAGCAGCGTGTGGCGCCCGTCGGCGATGAGCGAGAGGGCGACGAGCACGATCGCGATCTCGTCGCCCTCTGCGGCGAACCGTTCGAGATCGGTCGCCGCGTCCACACTCGAGCCGTACTGCCGGACGTCGTAGTGCCGCCCGTACCGGTCGTCGAGTGCGGTGACGAGATCGGTGCGACCGTCGTCGTCGTCGTCGACGACGACGATGGCCGGCCCGCTCACGGTTCCAGCGTACCGCCGGCCGCGCACGGGCGTCCGCCGATTGGCGCGTCCCGTCGCCCCGACGCGTGACGCCGCGCGGGCGGGTGGGCCGCTGGGCCAGAATGCGGCGTGCCCGATGTTCCCCCGGCCGCAGAGCTGTGCCTGGTGATCGTCGGACGGATCGAGTCGTCACTCGTCGACGGGGCCGACGCACCGCGCCAGCCCGACGAGGGCGCGCCTCCGGCCCGCGTCCGGGTGTCGGAGTCGTACCGCCCGGCACTCGACGGGCTCGCGGTGGGCGAAGCGATCACTCTCGTGACCTGGCTGGACCGGGCCGACCGCGAGCGATTGGTGACGCACCCGCGCGGCGAGCGGTCGCGCCCCGCGATCGGGGTGTTCGCGACCCGTTCACCCGACCGGCCCAATCCGCTCGGGCACCACGAGGTGACGATCACGCTGATCCACCCGGACGGGTTCGAGGTTGACGCGCTGGAGGCCTTCGACGGGACCCCGGTCGTCGACGTCAAGCCTCGTCTCGGTCCGCGCGCCGGTCGCTGACTGCCCGGGCCGCCGCCACCGCGTCAGCGACGGGAACGGGGGAGCAGCGCGCGGACGGCGTCGAGAGTGTCGGCCTCGGTCGGACCCTTGTCGTCCCGGTACCGGCGCACGCGGGCGAAGCGGAGCGCCACGCCGCCCGGATACCGCGTCGATGCCTGCGCGCCGTCGAGCGCGATCTCGACCACCTGCTCCGGCCGGACCACGACCACGTGGCCGTCGCGGTGGATCTCCAGCGCGAGGAACCGCTCGGTCTGCCAGGCGAGCAGCTCGTCGGTGAGCCCCTTGAAGGTCTTGCCGACCATCACGGGCGCGCCGTCGGGGCCGAGCGCGCCGAGGTGCAGGTTCGAGAGGAGCCCGCGCCGTCGCCCGGATCCCCACTCGACCGCGAGCACGACGAGGTCGAGGGTGTGCACCGGCTTGACCTTGCGCCAGGCGCGGCCGCGCCGCCCGGCGGCGTAGGTCGACGCGAGCGATTTGACCATGGCGCCCTCGTGCCCGGTCGCCAACGCGTCGTCGAGCAGTCGTTGCGCGACGTCGACGTCGTCGGTGCGTACGGACGGGATGCGGCGGAGCGACGGGATGCTGTCCATCGCCGCCAGCCGGTCCTCGAGTGGCTCGTCGATCAGCTCGCGCCCGTCGAGGTGGAGCACGTCGAACCAGGAGGCATCGAGGGTCACCGGGCCGGGACCGCTGCCGCCGACCGAAGGTGCTGGCCGAGTCCTGGAACGCCTCGGGGAGACCGTCCTCGGTCACGCCGATGACCTCACCGTCGAGCACCACCGACTCGACCGGCAGCGCGCGGAGCGTCTCCACCACCGACGGCATGCGGTTCGTCACCTCGTTGAGGTTGCGGGTGTAGAGGTGGACCCGGTCGCCGAGCCGGTGCGCCTGGATCCGCACGCCGTCGAGCTTCCATTCGACGGAGGCGGGGCCGGTGGTGCCGAGGGCGTCGGCCACGTCGGTGGCGGTGGCGGCCAGCATCGGCTGGACGGCGACGCCGACGTGGAGCCGCACACTCTTCGAGCGCGGCGCGACCGTCCGTCAGCGCGTCGCGAGCGGTGCCGGGCAGGTCGCCGCTCAACATCGCGGCGCGGCGGACGAGCTCGACGGGAACCTCTGCCGCCGCCGCGACCGCGTCGGTCATGAGACCTGCCAGCGCCCCCTGGCGGAGCTCGCCGGTCAGGAGGCGCCGGACGAAGTCCGACTCCTCGGAGGTGAGGCCGGCGTCGAGCGCGTCGATGATCGCCGCACGCCGCGACTCGGATCCCGGTCCCGTGCACGCGTCGAGCCGGTCGAGCGCGTCGTCGAGGTCCCCGAGCCCGAGCGTGGCGACGGGTGCACGTCCGCGGAGTGCGGAGGCGCGGTTCCACCCGACGCCGATCCGACCTTGGCGGGGGACACCGGTGAGGCATGCGACCGCGACGACGACCTCGTCGGGATCGAGAGCGCGGAGGAGCGCAGCGAGGGCGTCGACCTTGGCGCGCCGTGACGACGTCGCGGTGAGGGTCGCGGAGGTCGCGACGAGGTCGGCGAGCAGGGTCATCGCGGCGCGTCCCGGTCACGCGCCGCGACGACGCGGCTCCGGCACCTCGAGTGGCGCCGACCCCGGTGCCGAGATGCCGTCGAGCAGCCGTGCGAGCGCGCGTGCCATCTTCGCGGCGCGTGCCTTGGCCAGGTCGGCGACCGGACCCTCGAACAGCTCGTCGACGGTCTCGGTGAAGAGCGCGAGCCACCGGGCGAAATGCTCGGGACGGAACGGGATCCGGCGCGCGACGGGCACGTGGGCGCGCAATGGATTCCCCTCGTACCGGTGCGTCGCGAACAGCTGGTCCATCCAGAAGCCCGTGACCGTCTCGATGTGGCTCGGCCAGTCGACGGATGCGGCCTCGAAGATCGGGCCGAGCAGGTCGTCCATGGCCGCGGCCCGGTAGAACGTGCGCACGAGGAGCTCGACCTCGGCGCGCGTCGCGAGGTCGAGTCGCTCGCCGTCGACGAGGTGCGCCCAGCACGCCGGGTCGCCACCCTCGGGGCCGTTCGTCGGTGTCACGCCCTCGACGCTACCCACGGCCCGCGTCCGCCGCCAGCCGCTCAGGACGTGACGGCGACGAGGAGCCCGCCGAACATCGAGACGTTCTTCAGGAAGTGGATGCGCTGCGCGGCACGTTGTGCGGGATCCGATTCCTCCCAGAACCGGTGACCGGCGACGGTCGTCGGCACGAGCGAGCACGCGAGCGCGAACGCCGCGACACGAGGCAGCCGGCTGCTCGCGAGCAGCGCGCCGGCCGCGACCTGGACGCCACCGTTGACGCGGACGAGGGTTGCAGCGGGCACGTCGAGCTGCAGCTCGTGCTCGAGTGGGTCGATCACCGTGCTCGCCTTCGCGACCTTCCCCTCCGGATGTCGGATCGCATCCAGGCCTCCGCTGACGAACATCGCGGCGAGCAACGTCTCGCCCGAGCCGACGCACGAGGTTCGCGGGTGTGGATGACAGCATCGGCCGGCTCGCTCGGTGGGGAAGGGGAACGTGTCCGCGCCGTACCCGGCGTCGCCGCCCGGCAATCGCCGGAGCGGTACCGTCGGAGCGTGAGCGGGCGCACGCCTTCGGTCGACGTCGACGTCGGCGACCGTGACGTGCGCATCACGAACCCGGACCGCGTCTACTTCCCGGCACGGGGCGAGACGAAGCTCGACCTCGTGCGGTACTACCTGAGCGTCGGCGACGGGATCGTCCGCGCGTTGCGAGACCGGCCGTGCATGCTGCACCGGTACCCGACGGGCGTGTCGGGGCAGAAGGTGCACCAGAAGCGCATCCCCGCCGGCGCGCCTCCGTGGCTCGAGACGGTCCGCGTCGACTTCCCCCGCTTCGGTCGCCACGCGTACGAGCTGTGCGTCACCGAGCTCGCGAGCGTGATCTGGGCGGTGCAGATGTCGACGGTCGAGTTCCATCCCTGGAACTCCCGGCGCGCCGACACCGAGTCGCCCGACGAGTGGCGCATCGACCTCGACCCGATGCCGGACTGCGACTTCGCGCGGGTGCAGCGCGTCGCCGCGGTGGTCCACGAGGTGCTCGACGAGCTCGGCGCCGTCGGCTGGCCGAAGACCTCGGGCGGGCGCGGGCTGCACGTGTACGTGCGCATCCCGCCCGACCACGGCTTCGCCGACGTGCGGCGGGCCGCGTTGGCGTTCGCCCGTGAGGTCGAACGGCGTGCGCCCGACGACGTCACGACCGCGTGGTGGCGACGTGACCGTGCTCCGGACCTGGTCTTCGTCGACTACAACCAGAACGCCCGCGACCACACGATCGCAGCGGCGTACTCGGTCCGCGGCGTGCCCGAGGCGCTGGTGTCGGCGCCCCTGCGGTGGTCGGAGGTGGACGCCGTCGTTCCGTCCGACTTCACGATCGCGACGATGCCGGCGCGGTTCGCCGAGCTCGGCGACCTGCACGTCGGCATCGACGACGCCGTCTTCGACATCGCCCCGCTCCTCGAGTGGGCCGATCGTGACGAACGGGCGGGCGCCGAGGACCCGGGGGAGCCGTCGAACTGACCCGACGTCACTCGTCGACGACGTGGATCGCCTCCTCCTCGGCGCTGCGGCCCAGGCTCGGGTCGGACGGGCGCGCGTTCGCCGACGAGCTCCGCTTCGTCGTCGACGACCGCGTCCTCGTCCACGAGCTCGCCGGGATCGGCGGTCGGGGGCGCAGCGTCGTCGGGGACCTCGCGTGCGATCCGCACGTCGAGCGGCTCGCCGTGGCGTTCCTCCTCGGCGGTCGTGCCGTAGTCGACCGAGGCCCGGGGCCGGTCTCCCGGCGGGGGCAGCCCCTCCTGGGGATCGCCGGTCTCGATCTTGCCCGGAGCGGGCGGATCGAGGTCGGGCATGCCCTCGTCGTCGGGGAACCTCTCGGCCGGGTCGGTCGGCGAGTTCATGCGGCCTCCGGGTGTCGGCGGGTGTCGTCCATCCTGATTCCGTCCATCGTGGCGCGATACCCCCGCCTCGTCGGGCGAAACGCCGGGCGGCTGCGGCCGGCGCGGCGTTTCACCGCTGCGCGACCCGGGCACCCCGCGCGACGGCACCTCGGGAGGTCTCATGGAACGCGGCTCCATCCAACACGGCGCTCGGCTCGACGACGAGCTCGCGGACGGCGTCGAGGCGCTCGTCACCGGGGCGGCCGCGTCGACCCGCGAGCGGGAGGACCTGGACCCGGAGGCACCCGCCGTCGAGGAGATGGATCCGGCCGCCGACGCGGTGCACGGCGCGATCGTGGAACGCAGTGAGCTCGCCCGGTGGCTCCTCCCGTCGACCTTTCCCGGCGACGCCGCCGCGCTCATCGCCGGCGCGCTCGAGGCCCGCGCGCCCGAGGACGTCGTCGCCACGCTCCGGTCACTCGACCCCACCGCGGAGTACGCAACCGTGGGCGACGTCTGGATCGCCCTCGGTCACGACATGGAGACGCGTGCACATCCGGACCCGTCGGGTGCCGCGCCGGTGTCCGCGGCACCGGGCCGGTCCGACGCGGTGATCGAGACGTTGCCCGAACTCGAGGTCGAGGCCGAGGCCGCGCCGGTCGTCGAGATCCTGGTCGAGCCCGTGGCGGGACCACGACAGGACGAGTCGATCCCGATCGCACCCGGCGAGGGGCGCGCGAGCGCGCTGCGGCGGTTCCTGCGCCTGCCGCTCGCCATGACGACGGGCGCGATCCGTGGCATGGTCGATGCTGCGATCCGAGTGCTGCTCGACGACGAGTGATCTGCCCACGGCCCGAAGGAGGTCCGTCGTGACCGACCAGCTGGCCAGCATGGGAGGTGACACCGCCTCGCGACGACCGACGCCCGGCGGCCACGGCCCCACGGTCGCACCGGAACGGCGTCCCCTGACCGCACGCCGCCGGCATCCTCACCGATGCCGAGCTCGGCGACGTCGACGCGTGGTGGCGCGCCGCCAACTACCTCGCGGTGGGCCAGATCTACCTGATGGCGAACCCACTCCTCACCGAGCCCCTGCGCCCGGAGCACGTGAAGCCGCGGTTGCTCGGCCACTTCGGGACGGTTCCGGGACTCAACCTCGTGTGGGCGCACGCCAACCGCGTCATCAGGGCGCGCGACCTGCACGCGGTGTTCGTCGCGGGTCCCGGCCACGGTGGCCCGGGGCCGAACGCCTGCGCGTGGCTCGAGGGCACGTACTCCGAGCTGTACGCGCACATCGATCGGGACGTGGAGGGGTTGACCGCGTTCTTCCGGCAGTTCTCGTTCCCCGGCGGCGTGCCGAGCCACTGCGCACCGGAGACACCCGGCTCGTTCCACGAGGGCGGTGAGCTCGGGTACTCGCTCCTCCACGCGTGTGGGGCCGTGCTCGACGATCCGGAGCTCGTTGCCCTCTGCGTCGTCGGCGACGGCGAGGCCGAGACCGGCGCACTCGCCACGAGCTGGCACGCGCCGCGATTCCTGAACCCGGCGCGCGACGGCGCGGTGCTCCCGATCCTCCACCTGAACCAGTACAAGATCGCGAATCCGACGCTGCTCGCGCGCATCCCGGCCGACGACCTCGGACGCCTTGCTGCGCGGGTACGGGTACGACCCGATCGTCGTGGAGGGTGACGATCCGGGAGTGGTGCACCAGGCGATGGCCGCGGCGCTCGACGATTCGCTCGAGCGCATCGACGACATCCGTCGCCGCGCCCGGGCCGGAGCGGGTACCGACGACGGTTGGCGCTGGCCGATGATCGTGCTCCGGACGCCGAAGGGTTGGACGTGCCCGCCCGTGGTCGACGGTGAGGTCGTCGAGGGGACGTTCCGTGCGCACCAGGTGCCGCTGCCGCGTGCCCGTCAGGACGACGAGCACCGGCGCGTGCTCGAGGCATGGCTGCGCAGCTACGGCCCGGAGGAGCTGTTCGACTGCGACGGGTGCCCGGTGGAGCGGGTACGCGCGTGGTCGCCGGCCGGATCGCGGCGGATGAGCGCGAATCCAGTGGCGAACGGCGGGACCCGGCTGCGCGACCTCCGACTCCCGGACTGGCGGGAGTACGCCGTCGACGTCGTCCGCCCGGGCGGCACCGAGCACGAGGCGACGCGCGTCCTCGGGCGCTGGCTCCGGGACGTGACCGCCGCGAACCCGGACAACTTCCTCACGTTCGCCCCCGACGAGCTGGCGAGCAACCGGCTCCAGGACATCCTCGACGTCACCGGGCGCGACTGGCAGGCGCGCATCGGCGCCCACGACGAGCACCTGGCGCGCGACGGTCGTGTCATCGAGGTGCTCTCCGAGCACATGTGCCAGGGGCTGCTCGAGGGCTACCTGCTGTCCGGTCGGCACGGTGTCTTCACGTGCTACGAGGCGTTCATCCACATCGTGGACTCGATGTTCAATCAGCACGCGAAGTGGCTCGAGGCGAGCAACGCGGTGCCGTGGCGCCGACGCGTCGCGAGCCTGAACTACCTGCTGTCCTCCCATGTGTGGCGCCAGGACCACAACGGCAGCACGCACCAGGATCCTGGCTTCCTCGACGTGGTGATGAACAAGAAGCCCGACATCGTGCGGGTGTACCTGCCGCCCGACGCCAACACGCTCCTGGCCACCTACGACCACTGCCTGCGATCCCGCCAGTACGTGAACGTGGTGGTCGCCGGCAAGCAGCCGCAGTTCGATTGGCTCTCCGCCGACGAGGCCGCGTTGCACTGCGCGCGTGGCGTCGGGGTGTGGCCCTGGGCCAGTACCGACGACGGCCGCGGCGAGCCCGACGTCGTGATGGCGTGCGCCGGCGACGTGCCCACGCTGGAGACGCTCGCGGCGGTGTCGATCCTGCGGGCGCGCGTGCCCTCGTTGCGCGTCCGGACCGTGAACGTCGTCGACCTCATGCGCCTCCTGCCTGAATCCGAGCACCCGCACGGACTGCCGGACCGTGAATTCGACACCGTGTTCACGACCTCGGCGCCGATCGTCTTCGCGTTCCACGGGTACCCGTGGCTGGTCCACCGGCTCACGTACCGGCGGGCCAACCACGAGCGGCTCCACGTGCGCGGATACAAGGAGAACGGGACCACCACCACGCCGTTCGACATGGTCATGCTCAACGACCTCGACCGCTACCACCTCGTGATCGACGCGATCGACCGGGTGCCGACACTCGGTGAGACCGTTGCGGAGCTCCGTCAGGAGATGGTCGACGCGCGCGTGCAGGCTCGCTCGTGGACCCGCGACCACGGTGAGGACGCGCCGGAGATCACCGGCTGGCACTGGACCGCCTGAGTGCGGATCCTCACCGTCAACGCGGGCTCGACGTCGACGAAGGTCGTACTCGTCGAGGACGACACGGCGGCGGTGACCACGCTGGAGGATGCGCTGACCGCGCCGCCGCCGGACGTGGTCGCCCACCGCGTCGTCCACGGCGGCGACCGATCGGGCGCCGTGGTGGTCGACGACCGGATCGTCGAAGAGCTCACTGCACTGACCGCGCTCGCGCCCCTCCACCAGCCGCAGGCGCTCGCGGGAATCGACCGGTGTCGGGCGACCTGGCCGGACGTGCCGAACGTCGCCTGCTTCGACACCGCGTTCCACGCCACGCTCCCGGCGGCGGCGCGTACGTATGCGCTCCCGGCCCGCCTGCGCGCCACGGTGCGCGTGTACGGGTTCCACGGTCTCTCCCACGCGTGGTCGGCCCGGCGCGTCGCGACCCTCGCTCCGGATGCGCGCCGCGTGGTCGTCGCGCATCTGGGCGGCGGGCAGTCGCTGTGCGCGGTCCGGGACGGACGCAGCGTGATGACGACGATGGGCTTCACGCCGGTCGACGGGCTCGTGATGGCCACGCGTTCCGGGGCGGTCGACCCGGGTGCGTTGCTCTGGCTGGCGCAGCAGGGCCACGACGATCTCGCCGATGTGTTGGAGCGACAGAGCGGGCTCGTCGGGCTCTGCGGGACCTCCGACATGCGAGAGGTCCACGCGCGTGCCGCCGCCGGCGATGCCGACGCGATCCTCGCCTTCGAGGTGTGGCTCCACCGGGCCGTCGCGCTGCTCGGCAGTTGCGTGTTCACGTTGAGCGGGGTCGACGCCCTCGTGTTCACCGGCGGCGTGGGCGAGCACGACGCGATCGTGCGCGCCGCGCTGGCCGAGGCCACGGCCTGGCTCGGGGTCGCGATCGCCGACGGAGCCGGAGGCGGTGGCGACCGCGAGATCACGGGCCCCGACGCACGGGTGCGTTCGTTCGTGGTGACCGCACGGGAGGACCTGCAGATGGCACGCGAAGCCGAGCGGCTGCTCGCCGCGGGCTGACGCTCGTCTCCGAGACCTCGACGTCGAACTTCTTCGCCGCGCGCCGGGACCGGGTCGAAGAACAGCGGCGACGTGATCGCCGTCGGCGATCAGCTCTCGTCGGCCAGCAACGCCCGCAGCACCTCGCGCTCGGACACGACCCGCACCACTGCACCGTCGGCGACGATGGGGACGTGTCGCACCTCGTTGTCGAGCATGATGCGAGCGATCGTCCGGATCGAGTCGTGCGGTCCGGCGAACGCGACGTCGGCGTTCATCACCTCGTCGACGTGGTCGAGATCGGGGCGGGCACCTTCCGCGACGGCGCGGACGATGTCACGTTCGGACACGAGCACCGGCTGGTGACGGCCGCGGACGATGGCGACGCCGATCGCCTCGTCGGACAGGAGCCGTGCGGCGTCTCGGAGGGTGGCCTGGCTGTCGACCAGGACCACGGGGCGGGTCACGATGGTCTCGACGTCCTCGTCGGCGTGCATGTCGGAGCTCCCTCTGGAGGTGGCACGAGCGGTTCGAGCCGAGGTTCGCACCGCGTGCGTCCCACGGGTAGGGCCCAAAGTCACCGAAGCGGTCCATGACCTTCGGCCCTGGGCATCGGGACCGTGCCGGGCGGACGATCGGGGCGACCGGACCGGAGGGAGAGGGTGCCCATGACCACCGATGCGACGACCGATGTGGTGCTGCAGTGCCGGGGTGAGGTGAGCGCGACGGAGCGCGAGTACGCCGAGGCCAAGATCGCCCGGTTGTCGGCGTCGGCGTCGGCGCCCGTCCATTTCGCGCGCGTCGTGCTCACTGCGCACGACGATCCGGCTCGTGACCGTCCGGCGTCCGCCAAGGGTGAGCTCGACGTCAAGGGCCGCCCGGTCCTCGCCCACGTCGCCGCGCCCACGATGCACGAGGCGGTCGACCTGCTCGACGCCCGGCTCCGGCAGCGGCTCGAGCGGTTCGCCCACCACCAGGCGTCGAAGGCTGCGTCGCGCCCGGAGCTCGGACCCGGGCCAGTGGCACCACGGCGACCGCGAGACCTCACGCCCGAGCTACTTCCCGCGTCCGGTCGACGAGCGCGAGGTCGTGCGGACCAAGACCTTCGCCGTGGACGCGATGACGCCCGACGAGGCGGCCTTCGACCTCGAGCTGCTCGACCACGACTTCTATCTCTTCGTGAACCTGGAGACGGGTGAGGACAACGTGATCGCCCGTGACCGCGACGCCGGGTACGTCCTGTCGGAGCCGTCGGCGACGTGCTCACTGACCGACGCGGCGGCGCCGATCGAGCGCCGTGAGCCGCGACCGCCGACGGCGACCACGGAGGAGGCGGCCGACCTCCTGGAGCTCGGCGGGTTGCGGCACGTGTTCTTCCTCGACCCGGACGACGGACGGGGTCGGGTCCTCTACCACCGCTACGACGGGCACTACGGGCTCATCGTGCCGGCCTCGTCGTGAGTCACCGGAGGGGACCCGGGGCCCGGGACGGTCGGGACCTCCTGCCCTGCCCGGACCGCCCCGGCCGCCCGCATGATGGCGGTACACGACCGAGGGGGAACGAGATGTTCGAGCTCATCCAGTACCTGTCCGCTCACGAGCCCACCAGCGAGCTGGCCGCAGAGCTCCTGGCCGCGTACCGCGCCGCTCCGGATCACACGACCGCAGGACGAAACCGATGAGAGGATCGACGCTCGCCGCCATCCGCCCGTCGCGGCGAGAGCCGGCGGCCCTCACCGCCATCGACGGCGCCCTCGCGGTGGCCGCGTACCGCACCGTCTTCACCTGCCCATCGGCCGTCGCGGTCTTCGAAGGCGTGTGCTCGAGCATCGACGACCCCGGGGTCTGTGCCGCGGTGCGGTCGTGCCTCGACGACGCGCTCCCGCACGGCGGCGAGCTGGTCGAACGGTCGCGGGTGATCGACGCGCTGCTCGACGCGCGACTGCTGGTGGCGTCGGCGGGGTAGCGATCCCGGATGCAGCCCGCCGCGGTCCTCGAGACGCACGTGTCCACCCTGGTCTTCCTCGGTGAGCGGGTGTACAAGATCAAGAAGCCGGTGCATCTGGACTTCGTCGACCTCTCGACCCCGGAGCTCCGGGCGGAGCAGTGTCGCCGGGAGGTCGCGTTGAACCGGCGGCTGGCGCCGGACGTGTATCTCGGTGTGGCCGACGTGCTCGGACCCGACGGTGTCCCGTGTGAGCACCTCGTCGTGATGCGCCGCATGCCCGACGATCGCCGGCTGGCCACGATGGTCGCGGCCGGCACGGACGTCGACCGGTGCCTGCGCGCGGTCGCACGCGACCTGGCCGCGTTCCACGTCCGGGCCGATCGCTCGCCCGAGATCTCGGCCACCGGCACCGTCGACGCGGTGCGGGCCCGATGGGAGTCGAGCTTCGCGACGATGGAGCCGTTCGTGGGCTCGGTGCTCGATCCCGACGTCGTGGCCGCGGTGACCGAGCGCGTGCGTCGGTATCTCGACGGACGCGGCGTCCTGTTCTCGGAGCGGATCGGCCACGGAAAGATCTGCGACGGGCACGGGGATCTGCTCGCCGACGACATCTTCTGCCTCGACGACGGACCGCGGATCCTCGACTGTCTCGAGTTCGACGACGCCCTCCGCGCCGGTGACGTGCTGGCCGACGTCGGGTTCCTCGCCATGGACCTGGAGCGCATCGGAGCGCCCGACCTCGCGTCGCGCTTCCTCGGCTGGTACCGCGAATTCTCGGCCGAGACGTACCCGATGACGCTCGCGCACCACTACATCGCGTACCGGGCGCACGTGCGGTCGAAGGTCGCGTGCCTGCGCGCCTCGCAGGGCGATGAGACAGCGGCGGCCGCCGCGTCGCGCCTGCTCGGGCTGGCCGACGAGCACCTCCGCCATGGTCGTGTCGTGCTGGCGCTCGTGGGGGGGCTCCCCGGGACCGGCAAGTCGACCCTGTCGGTCGACCTCGCGGCGCGACTCGGTTGGTCGGTCCTTCGTTCCGACGAGATCCGCAAGGACCTGGTCGGCGTCGGTCACGCCGAACACCACGACGTCGCGTTCGGAGCCGGCCCGTACGACGCGCGGACGACAGACGCGACCTACGCCACGCTCCTGGAGCGGGCCGCGGCGCTGGTGGCCCGGGGCGAGCCCGTGATCCTCGACGCGTCGTGGGGTGATGCGGCCCGTCGAGCTGCGGCCCGTGCGCTGGCTGCCTCCTCGGTGAGCGAGCTCGTCGAGCTCCGCTGCGTCGCCCCGCGGTCCGTCACCCGCACGCGCCTCGAGGACCGCGCCGCCGAAGGATCCGACGCGTCGGACGCAACTGCCGGCGTGGCCGACGCGATGAGCGCGGTCGCCGACCCGTGGCCCGAAGCGGTCACGATCGACACGGCGCACGGGATCGAGCGAGCACGGGAGTCGGCGCTCGCCGCGGTCTGAGACGGGATGCGCGGCGCCCGCTCGCCGAGGACCTGCACGAGCGCTCCTCGGGCCGGCGTCACCGATGCGGCCACCGGGACCTGCCCAGTGGCGCGCGTTCGTTCGTGTCCGGTCCGGATGGCGGCGTGTGATCGGTCCGCTTCCGGTCGGTCAGATACGTGAGCAACGGCACGACGAGCCATGCGAGGACCAGTGCCACGGCAACCAAGCTGACGAGCACCACGGGCGTGATGCCGCGGTACAGGTAGTCGACGACGACCGCGAACGAGAACAGCACGGCCAGCGCCAGGAAGAACAGACCGAGGCGCGTCGCGACGATGCTGAGGGCGAGCCGATCTCCTCGCGCCGTTCGCTTGCCGAACCGATGCATCGCCGTCGGCGTGACGAACGCGATGACCGAGAGCGTTGCGCTGAGCAGTGCGCCGCCGAACCAGGCCCGCTGCGCCTCGTCGAGACGGGAGAACCCTTGCGCGAACGGCACCGTGAGCAGGAACGCGAGCAGGACCTGCACCCCGGTGACCACGACGCGGAGCTCTTGGAGCAACCCGTAGTACCGGTTGCGGATCTCGGTGCGGTCGCTCTCGTCGTCGAGCCCTTCGGCGTCGGCGCGGCTCCGGTGCCGGTCGTCGTTCGCCATGCTCGCGGTGCCACCCGGCGTCAGCGCCGGACGAGGAACAGGACGAGCAGGATGATCAGGATGAGGACGATGACACCGCCGCCGATATACATGCTCCAGTTCTTCCCCGTGACGCGCCGCTGAAACGCCGAGCACGACCGCGGGGCGACCCCCTGCGATACTTCGACGGTCCGAGTCGGTCGCGAGGTGCGGGATGCGTCAGATCAGCGCGAGCCGGTGGGAGTGCACCCAGTGCGGGGCCGAGGTGTGGATCGAGCGGGGCCGTCGTCCGCTCGCCGCGCTGGTGACCACCAGTACCGGACCGCGCGAGCGCATCGTGACGGTCGACGGCGTGATCGTCCATCGCTGCACCCGACCCTCTGAGCCGTAGCCTCATCGGCCGGACGACTCCAGACGGTGGCGGACACCGACGAGGTCCGTGACCAGCTCCTCGAAGCGGGCGTCCCGGTCCGGTGCGCGCAGGATGCTGGACGGGTGGGCGGTCAGCGTCGCCCAGGCGGCGAGCGGATGGTCGAAGAACGTGCCGCGGTCGCGTCCGACGCGTACGTCGCGCCCCAGGAGCGCGCCGGCGGCGACCGCGCCGAGGCCGACGACACCCGTCGGGCGGATGGCCTCGAGCTCACGCTCCCACCATTGCCGGCACGCGGCGACCTCGCCGGCGTTCGGCTGCTTGTGCAACCGGAGCTTGCCGCGTGGCACCCACTTGAAGTGCTTGACGGTGTTCGTCACGTAGACGCGCCTGCGGTCGATCTGGGCGGCGCGCAGGGCGTCGTCGAGAACGCGGCCCGCCGGACCGATGAACGGCCGTCCCTCGCGGTCCTCGCGATCGCCGGGCTGCTCACCGACGAGGACGAGATCGGCGTCGGCCGGTCCTTCTCCGAACACGGTCTGGGTGGCCTGCTCGTACAGATCGCAGTCGGTGCACACGGCGGCCGACGCGCGCAACTCGGTGATCGTCGGCGCGGTGTCGGGCTCGGCCACGGTGTGCTCGACTACCCCGGGCACCACACCGGGAAACGGCGGCTGCGCTTGCCGGCGGTCCGACATGGGTATCGAGGGAGCGTGACGATGACGGACCCGTCGGTGCACCACGACGCCGAGCGGTCGCGGTACGAGTACCTGGTCGACGGCGAGTCGCTGGCGGTCGCGGAGTACCGGGCCGACGGCGCCACGGTGGTGATGCACCACACGCACACGGACCCGAGATTCCGGGGTCGCGGGTATGCCGCGCGGGTCGTCGCGGCCGCGCTCGACGACTTCCGTGCCCAGGGGCTGCACGTGGTCCCACAGTGCTGGTTCGTGGCCGAGTTCGTGGAGGCGCACCCGGAGTACCGCGACCTGGTGGTGTCCGCGTGAGCGCACGGCGTGCCGGCGTGCTGGTCGACAGTGACGGGACGCTCCTCGACACCAACTACCTGCACACGCTGGCCTGGTCCCGCGCGCTGCGAGACCTCGGCAGCTGGGCCCCGATGCACGCCATTCACCGGCTCGTCGGCATGGGTGGCGATCAACTCGTGCCCGAGCTGCTCGGCCACGCGCTCGAAGGCGCCGACGAGGCCCACGACCGTCACTACCAGGAGCTCGACCACGAGATGGTCGCGTTCCCCGGCGCGGCGGCGCTGTTGCGCGGGCTCCACGAGGCGGGACTCGCGGTGATCCTCGCCAGCTCGGCGTCGAAGCCGGAGCTGGCGCGCATGCGCGAGGTGCTCGACGCGGACGACGTGGTCGACGCGGTGACGACCGGCGACGACGTCGACCGCTCGAAGCCCGATCCGCAGATCTTCGAGGTCGCCCGGGCGCGCGGTGGGCTCGATCCGTCGCTCGTGCTCGCGATCGGGGACAGCGTCTGGGACGTCGAGGCGGCGAACGCCGCGGGCATGGGGTGTGTGGGCGTGGAGAGCGGGGGATTCTCCCGGCACGAGCTCTCCGAGGCCGGCGCGATCGCGATCTACCGCAACGTCGAGGAGCTCGGCGCTCAGCTGTTGACGAGCCCGATCGGCACGCTGGTGGCCGCGGCAGAGCGGACATCGGCGCAGCGGCGGGACTGACGGGTGCCCGAGGTCGTCACGGTCGGGGTCTACGGCACCTCGCTCGACGAGTTCCTCGCCACCCTCGCCCACGAGCGCGTCACCGCGGTGTTCGACATCCGCCAGCGCCGTGGCGTCCGGGGGGCGGAGTACGCGTGGGCGAACGCGCAGCGCCTCGAACGGGCGCTCGAGCAGGCCGGCGTGGCGTACGAGCACCACAAGGAGCTGGCGCCGACGACCGAGCTCCGCCAGCTCCAGTACGCGGCCGACGACCGCCAGGGCGTGGGCAAGCGCTCGCGGCGCAGGCTCGACCCGGAGTACCGACGTCGCTACACCGAGGAGATCCTCGACCAGGTCGATCTCGACGCGGTCGTCGCGGCGATGCCCGGCGTCGGCACGACGGCACTCCTGTGCGTCGAGGCCGATCCGGCCGCGTGCCACCGGTCGATCGTCGCGGCGCGCCTCGCCGAGCACCCGGGTGTCCGCGTGCGAGATGGGGCATCGGCCCCGCCGGTGCCCAACGCGAGGCCCTGGCCCGACGCGCACGCCCCGACGAGCTTCGAACGCGCCGTGGTCGACGCAGTGCAGGCGACCACACCGGGTGACCTCGTGACGTACGGGGACCTCGCGGCGGAGCTGGGCCGACCCGGCGCGGGTCAGGCGGTGGCCAACGTGCTGCGGCGCGCGCCGGATCTGCCGTGGTGGCGCGTGGTCCCCGCCGACGGACGGCTGTACCGGACGCACGCTCCGGTCCAGACGCCACTGCTCGAGGCCGAGGGCCACCGGATCGACACCGAGCGGCGCGTCGACGCCGGAGACTGAATCGACGCGAGGCGTCGCGCTCAGGCCGCGCTCGAGTGACGGCGCGCGCCGGTCACGAGCCGCCGGCAGGCCTCGATCCGGCAAGAGCGACGACCGTCCGGCGCTCCAAGCCCGCCGGAGCTGCCGTGGCGAAGCGGGCTTCCACCAACGACAGTGCCCGTGCGCCGAACACCACGTCGGCGGCCAGCGCCGGCTCCCGAGCCACGAAGTCGGTCACCATCTCGTCGAGCGCGATGCGCTCGTGCACCGCGTCGGCGAGCACGTGCACGTCATAGAAGCGCCGGGCCGCAGGCGGCACGCCCAGGCGGGCCAGCGCATCGGAGTAGCGCTGCATCGGTCCGACCGACGTCATCTCGAACAGCGCGAGGTGACCGACCGCAGCCGCCCGCCACCTGCGGTGGAGTCCGAACATCGTGACCAGGTTGCCGGTGGCGAGCGTGGCGGCGGGAAGCCGATCGAGGTACGCCCCGGGACCGTCGTCGAGGTCCAGTGCGCGCATCGTCGTGGCGAAGAGCTCGGCGTGCATGTCGGCCGCCCGGCCGCTGCCGTACTCGTCGTACTGGATGGTGACGTACGCGGCTTTGGCGCGACCCCGGAGTCGCGGAATGGCCCACGTGTGCGGGTCCGCTTCCTTCAGCTGGTACTGCGACCGGTGGATGCAGAACTCGCGGAGCTGCTCGATCGTCGCGTGCTCGGTGATCCAGGCCGACAACGACGGGCCGTCGCCGCCGGCGAGCGCGCGCAGCGCGTCCGCCACCCCGGCGGGTCCGGTGGTCACGGCTCCGAGTGAGCGGACGAGACCGGCCTCGAACGCCGCTTCCAGCTCGGCACGGATCCTCAGCAGCCCCGGATCGTGCTCCCAGCGGTCGTCGACGTCCCGGAAGCCCGAGTACGCGAGCTCGTAGCAGCACGTGAGCGCGAGCTGTGCGTCGTCGTCGGCGAGCACGTCGCGCGAGCCCACGGCGGGCAACGGCACCTGCGTGCCCGGCGCGGCGCGCAGCGCGTCCAGCACGGCTCGGCTCAGCGGCCCACGCGGGCGGGGGAGCGCGGGGGCCGGCACGCGCTCGGCGGGTGCGCCGGGCCGGCGCAGGAGCGTGGCGGTCACTCGGACGTCCGCGGGTGGGCGGTCCCGGTGGGCACCGGGCCGCGCGCCTCGTCGTCGTACGCGGATTCGGCGCGGGCGAGATCGCCGTCGACCTCGCGCGTCAGGCGGTCAGCGGTCTCGGCGTCGTCCGCGGCGGTCTTCCCGAACTGCTGGGCCCGGTCGGGCGGGTCGAGTCGGGTCGTCGGGTCGCCGGACGGTCGGTCGTTGTCGGCCACGGGGTCACCAACCTGTGATCGGAGGGACCTCCTTCGTACCCGGTCGCGTCGGTGCCGAATCCCGCGCGACCGCTCGCAGTGACGTCGGGGTCCGCCCGCTCAGACGGCTCGACCGGGCCCGAGCGTCGGGCCCGGTCCGGACGTGGTCGCTCACTTCAGGTCGTTGATCGACTTCCCGACGTCGGCGAGGGTGACGCCCTTGCCGTAATCGCCCTTGAGCGCGAGGCGGTTCTTGGGGCTGCAGTTGTACGGGCCGGTGTTCGGCGCGACGTCGACCACCGTGAACTTCCCGTTGCCCGCCTTGAGCAGCGTGAAGCACTGGCTGCCCTTGTTGGCACCAGGGTCGGTGGTGGCGTGGAGCCCGCCGCCGGTCCAGTCGTGGACCTTCGTCGCGTTGTCGTAGACGCACTTGCGGGTGAGGTCCGAGCCGCACGCCTTCGCCGCCTGCGCGAAGAGGAGCCACGCCGACCACGCCTGCGCGCCGAGCAGCGCCTTGGCCTTCGCGCCCGGCTTGTACTTGGCGAACTCGTCGAGGTACTGCTGCGTCGCCGGGTTCTTCGCCGCCTGCTCGAACGGGACGAAGGAGCTGGGGATGTAGGTGTTCGCGACCGCTTCGCCGCCGGTGTCGAGCAGCTTCTGGTCGTAGTGATTGGTGTCGGCGCGGATCCACTGCGGAGCGAAGTCGACGTCCTTCATGTCGACCTGGAGCTTGGCGAGGTTCTCCGGCTCGCCGACCCAGATCAGTCCCTCGACACCCTTGTCCTTCATCCCCTGGGCGTAGGGCGCCCAGCTCGTCGGGCCTGCTGAGGGGTACTGGTCGCTGTAGACGACGTCCCAGCCGAGCTTCTTCGCTGCCTCCTCGGCCTGCTTCGCGACCGTCACCGTCGTGGGGAGATCGCCGGTGAGGATGCCGACGTGCTTGGTCGACGCGGGGAACTTCTTGCCGAGGTACCGGTACTCGCCGATGGCGATGTTGTCGATCGGGTTCGGCAGCGGCTCCACCTTGAGATCTGCGCCGCGGGCCTCGGCCGTCACGACGTAGCCCGGGATGTCGGGGAGGAGACACTGCAGTCGGGTCTCGACGCCCTGGTTGTCGAACACCGCCCCGCCGCCCACGAGGAAGAAGTCCTGGGCGCAGGCGTCGGTCATGCGCGCCTTGACGTCGAACAGCGCGGAGTCGTGCTGGTTCACCACGATCTTGCGGCCGTTGATGCCGCCGGCGGCGTTGCACCACTTGCTGAACACCTCGGCGGTGTCGAACAGCTCCTGGTCGAGACCGGGTCGCCCGACGAAGCCCGGGTCGGCGAACGTCCCGACCTTGATCTCGGTCGGCGTGACGCCCTGCGCGGTCGCGCCCGTGGCGTCGCCCGACTGGCACACGTCCTTCAGCGTCCCGAAGTCACCGGAGGCCGGGGCCGCCGACCCTGCCGTCGTGCTGGTGGTGGAGGCGGAGCCGCTCTCCGAGTCGCTCCGTCCGCACGCGGCGAGCAGCAGCGCGGCGCCGAGCGCGCACGCGATCAAACGTCTGGGCATCGTCGACCTTCCGTCAGGGGCAGACATCGGGCCGCCGATGGTAGCGACGTGCGCGTGGCGGAGTCAGGCACCCCGGGCCGCGGCGCCGCCCGCTCCGAGCGTCCATACTCCGATCCGGGACCGACGAGGGAGTGCCGCCATGAGCATCGTCACACCGCCGCTGACCGCGACCCGGCCGTGGTCGGCCCGCCGCCGATGACGGCCGCGAGGTGGTCGGGTCGGCGGCTGCTCGTGGTGGTGGCGCACCCCGACGACGAGACGTTCGGTCTGGGCTCGCTGATCGCCGACGCCGCCGTCGGCGGCGCCGATGTCGTGGTCTGCTGCGCGACGCGGGGCGAGGCGGGTGAGCTGGCGCCGGGGTGCCGGCCGCCTGCCGGTGGGCTCGCCGAGATGCGGGTCGAGGAACTTCACACGGCGGGGGCCCTGCTCGGCGTGCGCGAGATCGTGCTCCTCGACTTCGTGGACTCGGACATGAGCGGCGGTGCCGGGCCCGAGACGCTCGCCGGAGCGCCGCTCGACGCGGTGGTCGACGCGGTCGCGACGGTCGTCGAACGCGTGCGGCCCGACGTGATCGTGACCCTCGATCCCACCGGCGGTGACGGTCACCGCGATCACGTGCGGATCGCGGAGGCCACGACGGTGGCCGCCGGCCGGGTGGCGCCCGGCGCCGCGCTCTACCACTGGTGCGTGACGCGATCGTTGCTGCAGCGCTGGCTGGAGGAGCAGCGCGTCGCACATCCCGAGCTCGGGCATCTCGCACTGGAGACGGCGGAGCTCGGACGGCCCGATGACGAGGTCACGACGATCGTCGACGTTCGCGGGCACGTGGAGCTCCGGCGGCGCGCCATTGCCGTGCACCGATCGCAGCGTCCGCCGATCGAGGGCCTGAGCGACGAGCTCACCGCGGCGTTCCTCGAGACGGACCGACTCGTACGCGCGACGCCCGCCTGGACGGGCGGTCCGCTCGAGACCGAGCTCGCCATCCCGAGCGTGCGAGGGTGAGCGAGGTCCGCGTCAGCCGCTGCCGCCCCCCAGGGACTGTTGCAGGCCGTCAGCGAGCTCGCGGCGTTCGGCCGGGGTCAGCTTCGCGTTCGAGTGCATGCCGAACCACGTGTAGTAGCTCGGTGGCATCGAGCCGTTGCGGACGGTCTCGGCCGCGTCGTCGGACCCACCGCCGCCGCTGCCCCATTCGGAGAAGTTGAGCTTGTCGCGACCTTCCTTCACGTGGTTGGTGATCCACCACGAGAGCGGCGCGATGTCCTCCCACGACGTGGTGTGGGTCTCGTTGCTGTGGCAGTCGAAGCAGGCCGCCACCGCGAGCTGCCGGGTCCGGGGGCTGTTCCACTTGGGCTCCTGTCGCACCGGCGGGTTGGTCACGCGGTACGGGACGAACTGGATCCCGACGAACACGACGACGATCGCGCCGAGCAGGACGAGCACGAGCTTTCGGTGACGTCGCATCGGTCAGGTGTACCCCCGCACGGACGATCCGTACCACTGTCGGTGGTCCCACGCCGAAGGGGCCTTCCGACCCGGTCCGACCGGTGACCCGTCGGCAAATCTGCACGTCCAGGTCCCGTCACGCGGGAGGATGGGCGCATGGACTCCGAGACCCGTGTGTTCGTCGTCCGTCACGGACAGTCCAACGCGCAGACGGCGGAGATCCTCTCCGGCCACGACACGTGCACCGGGCTCTCCGAGCTCGGTCGCGCCCAGGTGGGCGCGCTCACCGCGAGGCTCGTGCGGACGGGGGAGCTCGGTGACGTCGATGCGGTGTACACGAGCATCCTGGCGCGCGCTCGTGAGACCGCCGAGCTCCTCCGGCCCGCCGTGGGTGGGCTCGATGCTCTCGCGGAGTGCGATTTCTGCGAGATCCACGCGGGCTCGGCCGAAGGGATGCGCTACGAGGAGATGCGGGCCAAGTACCTCACGGGGGGCCGGTTGGCCGACCCGTTCCACCGCGCGATCCCCGACGGCGAGAGCTGGGCCGACCTCTATCACCGCGTCGGCGGACGCCTGTTCCGTGTCGCGCTCGACCACCCGGGCGAGACCGTCGTCGTCGCCGGTCACGGGGGCACCGTGGGTGCGAGCTTCGTGGCCTTCGGGCACGCGCCGATGCGCCAGGCCACCGACATCGTGCACACCGTGACGAACGCGTCGATCACGGAATGGGTCGGCGTGGGGGACCACTGGCGCCTCGTGCGCTTCAACGACGCCGCGCACCTCCACGACCTCTGAGCGTCCCGAAATGGGGCAACTGCTGCGATGGCGGACTCGCGAATTTCGTGCCGCGCTTGCCGACGGTTGACCTGGGCGTGGGCATCGATTGACTGCGGGTTCCGTACCGTCCGGTCGTTCGCGGCGATCCCGCGAATCCCGACCCACGGAGGGATCCGATGCCGACGGAATCTCGAGGCTCAGACGACGGCGTGGTCGGTGCCAACCGTCCCGAGGGTCCGGCTGCCGGTCCGGCGTTCGACACGACGACGATCGACGAGTCTGCGATGCTCCTCCGGCTGGTCGATCGCCACGGCCGCTCGTCGGTCAGCCCGTTCCTCGCCGAGCCGGGCAACGTCGTGGTCGCCCTTCCCGATGCGGTGGCGACCTACACGCGCGTGCGGCGCTGGGCCGTCTTCGCGACCGGCCCGGCGACACGCGTCGGCACCGAGTCCGACGCGCTCGACGGGGTTCTCGCCCATGTCGCCGCGGCGGGGCTGCGCCCGGTGTTCGCGGCGGTTCCCGACCCGGAGCCCTACCTCGATCGGGGCCTGCTCGCGATCGAGATCGCCGACGATGCCCTCGTCGCACTGCCAGGGTTCACGCTCGCAGGCAAGAGGCGTGCGAGCATCCGCCACAGCGTCGCGACCGCCCGACGGGCCGGCCTGCGCGTCGTCCGGTACACCGAGGACCGGTTCGGTGAGCTCGCGCAGGTGTCGGACGAGTGGCTCCGTTCCAAACGCGGTGGCGAGCTCGGGTTCACGCTCGGGAGGTTCAGCGCCGAGCACCTCGCGAAGGTGGAGTGCCACATGGCGCTCGATCCCGACGGCCGGGTCGTCGGCTTCGTCACCTGGCGCCGCTTCGACGACGGTCGGGGCCGGGTCCTCGATCTGATGCGACGAGCGGCCGACGCGCCGAATCCGACGATGGATCTGCTCGTCGCCGAGTCCCTCCTCGAGTACTCCGCTGCCGGGGTCGCGGTGGCGAGCCTCGGCTCCGTCCCGCGGAGCCGCGGTGCCGTCGGCGAACGCATCTACGCGACCGCGTCGCTGCGCCGCTACAAGGACAAGTTCGGTCCGGTGTGGATGCCCATGTGGCTCGTCGCGCCCTCGCCGCGCCGACTCCCCGGCGCACTTCGGGCGATCACTCGCGCGTATTGCCCCGACGGCATGGTGCGCGCGCTGCGCCGCAATGCTTGAGAGCCGCGCGGCCGAGGTGCGCACCGCGTTGCACGCGGTCCGGCGGCGATGCGTCCACCCGCCGCTCGTCACCACCGCTGCGATCGTCGCGGTGGCGGCGACCGCGGTCCACTACGGCGTGTTCCATCACGAGCTCGCCCTCGACGTGGCGTTCCGGTACGGCTTCAGCGGCCGGGCCATCGGAATGCAGCACTGGTCGACACTCGCGACGAGCCAGTTCCTCTCGCGCGATCCGTTCATGGCGGTCTCGATCTCACTGTCGCTCGCGCTCATGCTCGGTCTGTACGAGATGGTGGCCGGGTCGTGGCGCGCGGTCGTCGTCACCGCCATCACGGCGGTGGCCGGGCCCCTGCTGGTCGCCGCTGCTCTCGGGGTCGGCAACGTCCTCGGCAGCGCCTTCGCGGCTCGGACGCTGTCGACGCTCGACTACGGCGCGTCGGCCGTCACCGCCGGCGCGGGTGGTGCGCTCGTCGCGGTGCTCGGCATGCGCAGGCTCCGATGGTTCGCGATCTTCTGGGTCGTGGTCGGTCTGGCCGCGCACCACCAGCTGGCCGATTGGGAGCACCTCGCCGCGTTCACCAGCGGCTACGGCCTGGGGCGCATGCTCGGTGCTCCTCCGCTCCGGACCGTGGGCGCGGCCCGCATCCCGTCCCGAAGGCTCGCGCTCGTCGTCCCATCGCTCGCCCTCGCTGCGGCGATCGGGCTCGCGGTCCCGGGCTGGGCCGTGCCACCGCGCCCGTCGACACCGCTCGCGACCGGGCACCTCACGATCGGGCGGCACACGCTCGCCATGCTGCGTCGCGGCCGCCCGTCGGTCTCGGTCAGCTCGTCGCCCGCGCAGGTCGTGTCCATTCGCTACCCCACGCCCTCGCTCGGCGGGACTCGGCAGGCGTACGTCGTGCTCCCGCCCGGGTATCAGGGCTCCCACCGGCGATATCCCGTCGTCGAGATCCTGCACGGACGGCCCGGATCGGCCAACGACGTGATCGCCGGGCTGGATCCGGTCGGCACCGAGAGCCTGCCCGGAGTCCCGTCGTACATCGCCGTCGTTCCCGACGGGCACGGGCCTGTCGTCTCGGACGGCGACTTCGCGGACACGACCCGTCAGCGTCTCGGCGCCGCGGTGTCCGACGACCTGCTGAGGTTCATCGACCGGCACTACCGGACCATCGGCCCGTGGTCCGTGAGCGGACTGTCGAGCGGCGGCTACGGGGCGGCGTATCTCGCGAGCCGCACGCCGCGACAGTACGGCGCGGTGTGCGCGCTCAGCGGGAACTTCGTGCCCGATGGTCCGGCGTTCCGCGGTCAGCCGATGGCGGTGTTGCGGGCCGACGCACCCCTGCTCCACGCACGTGCCGACGGACCGCGGGTGCTCATCGTCGCAGGGGCTGCGGACCGCGGGAGCGTCATCCAGGCTCGGAGCTACGACGCGGCGCTCACCCGCGCCGGTGAGGTGCACCAGCTCGACATCGTGCCGGGCGGACACACGTGGGCCGTCTGGAGCAGCGCGTTCCCGACCTGTCTGCGGTTCATGCTCGTCGCACCGGTACCCGGCACGGCATCGGCCCCGGCGATGCTCGCCGCGATGCCGCGCCGGTCCCAGTAGCGGCCCGGACCGGGCGTCCGAGGTTCGCGCGGCGGTGCGCCGACGGGCGTCGACCGAGTGCGCGCTGCGGCGCGGGCCGGCCGGTACCGTCGTCACGGATGGCCGACGATGCGCTCGCCGTGCTCGCCACGTCCCCGCGCCGTCCGGCCGACATCGGTCGGTTCACGTCGAACGACCTGTTCGGCGAGCCGGGGATCTATCCGTCCGGCCCGCCGATGCGCCCGGCCGCCGGCCGCCCCCATTCGGACCCGTCGATCGAGGAGGTCATGCTCGACCTCGTCGGCACGGCGGGCGAGCCGGTGTTCGAGGCCTGGTGCGCCGGGCGGACGGCGGTCACCCGGCTCACGTACGGCACGCCGGTCTCGCCGGGACGCGTGGTCGGACCGGACGCGCGGGGCACGCGCGTCGTGAACGAGCGGTACCGCGCCGAGGATCTGCGCCTGCTGCTCCCGTCGATCGTGCACGATCTCCTGTGGTCGGGTCCCGGAGCCGGGCACGCGGAGGAGACGGTGCTGCACGCGCTCGGTGCGTACGTCCACGCGCAGCTGCTCGCGCGCGACGCCGCGTTGGCGGATCTCGGCACGGAGCTCGCCCGGCGGCAGAGCTCGCTCACGATCACCCTGCTCAACTCACGTCGGCCGGGCGCGTCGACGATCACACTCGTCGCGCCCGACGGCCCCGGCACCATCCCGGGCGGTGCTCCGTCGATGCAGACCCCGGACTTCTGGTCGGTCCCGTTCGCGCCACGAGCGGCAGACGGTGCCGCGATCGGCGACTCGACGCGCGCAGTGCTGGCGACCGTGAGCGAGGTGCCCGTCGATGCGATCCCGACGCGATGGACCGACGCCGTCGGGACCTGGTGCAGCACCGCGTGGGTCGCGCTCCTCGCGCCCGACGAGCAGCTCGCCGCGAACCGCGCGCTCGGCCTGCTCCCGTGACGCACGGATGACGCATCGATGACTCGGGCGCGCCTCGGTGGGGTGATCGTCGTCCTGTGCGCGGTCAACCTGCTCGTCGCCGCCGACTTCCTCGGCGCGTCGGTGCTGCTCGATCCGATCGGTCGGGACCTGCACATGAGCACGGCCACGCTCGCCTGGGTCGTCAACGGCTACCTCCTCACGCTCGCGGCGCCGCTCATCGCGTTCGGGCGGGCGGCCGACTCCGTCGGTGCCCTCCGGCTCACGCGGCTGGGCCTGGTGGCGTTCGCGGTGGGCGCCGCGGTGACCGGTGCGGCCGGCTCCGAGGAGCTGCTGATCGCCGGCCGCATGGTGCAGGGGCTCGGTGCGTCGGTGCTGACCGCGACCGGCCTGTCGATCGTGAGCACGACCGCGGCCCCCGCCGACCGCGGTCGGGTGGTCGGCATCTGGGCCGGTGTGGGCGCCGTCGGCTCCGCCGGCGGGCCGCTGCTCGCCGGCGTGTGCGACGCCCTCGGCTCGTGGCGGATCTTCTTCCTGATCGACGTGCCGTTCGCGCTCGTGGTGCTCTGGTCGCTGCGTCGGGCCCGCGATCCGGAGCCCACCGGGACGGCCGCGCCGGTGGACGTGGTGGGCGTCGTCGCGCTGACGCTCGGGCTCGGCGGCGCCGTGCTGGCGCTGCTCGCCGGTCCGGATGCGGGCTGGGTGTCGACGCCCGTGGTCGGCGGCGCGGCCGCGGCGGTCGTGCTCCTCACCGTCTTCGTGGCGCGCGACACGCGCTCCGCCCGGCCGCTGCTGGACCGCCGGCTGTTCGGCGGGGCGCGCTACCGCGCCGTCGCAGTGGCGGCGTTCGTCGGCAACGCCGCGTTCGCGGTCGTGGCCTTCTTCGCGTCGCTCTACCTCCAGCAGGTGCAGGGGCTGGACCCGGTGGCCGCGGGTGCGGTGTTCCTCGCGATGACCGTGCCGCTGATCGTGCTCTCCCCACGGGCCGGGGCGTGGACCGGTCGGATCGCCGTCGGCCGCCTGATGGCTGCCGGGCTGGGGGTGGTCGCGGTGTCGGTGGCGCTGTTCGCGTTGCTCGGCGTCGACGAGGGTCTGCTGACCGTCATCGTCGCGCTCGTGCTCTCCGGGGTCGGACAGGCGTTGGTGTTCAACGTGTCGAACATCGCGGCGGTCGACGCCGCCGTCGGTGCCGCCGGCCTCGAGTCCGGGATGATCAACGAGGTGCGACAGATCGGTGCGCTCGTCGGGCTCGCGCTGTTCGGTGCGTTGTTCGCCGCGCTGCAGGCATCGGGGAGCGGGAGTCCGGCCGAGATCTTCGTCGACGCGTTGCGGCTCCCGAACCTGGTCCTCGCCGCGGTCTGCCTGCTCGCCGGTGCGTACGTGCTGCGGGCGGCTCAGGTGGGGTCGAGCGCACCGGGCTGACTCGTGTCCTCGCGTGGCGGGATCGCGAACTCGTCGCGGAGAGCGTCGAGCGGTCGGTCCGCGATCGCGAAGTGGTCGATGCCGAGCGCGTCGACCCGGCAGAGCGCACCGCGGTGCAGCGCGTCTCCGAAGCGCGCGGCCGCGCCGGCATCCTCGAGCGTCCCGGAGCGCGCGATCGCCACCTTCTTCCCGGCCACGTGGGTGATCGTCGAGTTCTGGAACAGCCCGAGGGTCATCACCAGCTGCACGAAGCCCTTCGGGTCCCACATGGCGGACGCGATGAAGGCGAACACGTCGATCTCGCCCTCGGGAGTCGGCGGGTAGTCGGCGAGCACGTGCACGAAGTCGTGCTGGGCGCCGACCTCGCCGATGCCCCGGAGCGCGCCGGGGAGCGGGAAGTGGTGGATCCGGTAGAACTCGGCGACCGCCCGGCCGAGCGAGCCGTCGGGCATGTCCGCGAGCGCCGCCCACTTCCGCTCGATGGCGCGGCTCGCGACGACGTTGCTGTACGCGAACTTCGAGCGGAGCAGGCGCCACAGATGGCCCCGCAGGATCTCGTCCTCGGCCTCCTCGGTGTAGTACGAGTTGCGCTGGATGTCGGCGTACATCAACGCGAGCTGACCGTCGGCAACGCGCCGGGCCGCGTTCACCATGGGCTCCTCGACGTCGAGACGGCGCGCGTACTGCCGCACGTGGCGCGCGAGCTCGGGCGTCGGGTCGCCGAGCAGCTCCAGCCCGACGACGCACTGGACGAGCCGCCGGCGCACGAAATCGTCGAGGCCCATCGCGGCGATCGCCCGTGCGTCGAGGGGATCCAAGGTCGTCACGTCGAGGTCGACGCCGGCGAAGTGGCGAGCGACCTGGCGGATCACCTCGCACTGGATCGGGGTCGGGTAGCCGGGCACCGCGAGACCGCCGAGGACGCCCCGCGCGAGCAGCTCGCCGTGCTCCGGCGTCATCGCGATCCGCGAGCGGAGCTGGATCGTCTCGTCGCTCGCCATCGACTCAGGTCATCCGTGGTCGGGCGGGAACGGCAGGACGAGGTTGAACTCGTTGCCCTCCGGGTCGGTCATCACCCGGTGCTCCTCGCCGGGTCGGAAGCGGACGACCTCCTTGAGCGCGCCGCCGAGGGCTTCCACCCGCGCGGTCGCGACGTCGAGGTCCTCGATCTCGATGTCGATGCGCAACCGTCCCGGCGCGTGTGCGACCGGGTCGACCGGCTGGAACGCCATGAGCGAGCCGCGCGACCCGAACTCCAGCTCCAGCCAACCGGGCTCGCGCTCGTGGACCGGGACGCCGAGGATCGCCTGCCAGAACGCGCCGAGCCGATCGGGGTCGATCGCGTCGACGATGACGCCGCGCAGCCAGCCGACGGCGGGGTCGGCGGGCGCGGCGTCGGAGGTGCGGATCGGATCGGGCATGGCGGTCTTGTCGTCCTCCGCGCCGGACATGTTGAGGGGCACTCAGGTCGAGGTGACGAAGTCGATCAGCTGCTCGACCGCCGCCACGAGCGTCTGGTCGAGGTCGCCCCAACCCTCCACTCGCCCGAGCAGCTCCCGCCAGAACGCGGGCGGGTCGCCCACGCCGAGCGCGGCGCAGACGCCCTCCTTCCACGGCGTCCCCTTGGGGATCTCGGGCCACGCGTCGATGCCGGCGGCCTTCGGCCGGATCGCGGCCCAGATGTCCACGAACGGTGTTCCGAGCACGAGCACGTTCGGATCCTGCACCGCCGCCGCGACGCGGGCCTCCTTGCTCCCCGCCACGAGATGGTCGACGAGCACGCCCAGGCGGCGGCCGCGTCCGGGCCCGAACGCCCGGATCGCGTCCTCGAGGTGGTCGACGCCGTCGAGGAGCTCCACGACCACTCCCTCGATGCGCAGGTCGTCACCCCAGACCTTCTCGACGAGCTCGGCGTCGTGCTTGCCCTCCACGAGGATGCGGCTCGCCGCGCGACCCGCGCCTTGGCGCCGTCCACCACGCGACTGCCGGACGCGGTGCGGGCGCCGGCGCGCACCGTGCCGCCGCGCAGGTCGGGGAGCGTCGGCGGCGTCGGAGCCGTCGCGGGTGGCGGGACCAGGTGCACGGTCCTGCCCTCGACCGCGAAGTCGCCGGGGCGCACGGCGAACGTCTTCTCCAGGCCGGTGCTGCCGAGGAGGCGCACCTGACTCTTCGGGGTCGGCGGTCGAAGCGCACGATGCGGCCGGCGAAGCCGGAGGCGCGGTGCAGCACGAGGCTGCCCTCGACGGCCGGGTACGCCGGATACGACGCCGCGAGCCGCGCGGGGCCGTCGACCGGTCCGCCGAGGATCCCGCGGGGAGTGTGGTGGCGCGTCATCGACGTCGACGGTACCGGCGTGGGCCACCTCGCGGCGCGGATGGCTCTGCCAGACTGCCCCGATGCATTTCGACTCGCTGGCCGCGCTGATGGACGCCGTCGGGACCGACCTCGGCGTCACCGGGTGGACCACGATCGGTCAGGAGCGGATCGACGAGTTCGCGGCGGCGACCGGAGACCACCAGTGGATCCACGTGGACCGCGATGCGGCGACGGCGGGGCCGTTCGGCACGACCATCGCGCACGGGTACCTCACGATGGCACTGTGCGCGCCCTTCCTCGGCGAGCTCTGCACCGTCGGCGGGATCTCGATGGGGATCAACTACGGCGTCGACAAGGCCCGCTTCATCACCCCGGTGCCGTCCGGCGGTCGCGTGCGGGGCAGGGGCGAGATCCTCGCCGCGACCGAGATCCCCGGCGGGGTGCAGGCGGTGGTCCGACTCGTCATCGAGCTCGAGGGCGCCGAGAAGCCCGCCGCGGTGGTGGACACCGTTTCTCGCTACCTGTCGTGATCCCGAGCCGCCGGGACTCCGCAATGCCTGCGCGCACCACCCCGACCTGAGACTCCGGCTCGCGGCAGGCGGGCGATGCGGCTCGGCCATGCCGGTCGTCCGGTGAAGGCGCAGCCGGTCAGGCCCGACTTCTGTATTCGTCGCGGAGCTTGGTCTTCGCGACCTTGCCGTTGTCCTGGCGCGGGAGCTGCACGACGAAGTCGACGGCGCGCGGGCACTTGAACGAGGCGAGTCGGCTCCGGCAGTGCTCGACGAGCTCGGCCGCGAGGGCGTCGTCGGCGGTGCTCCCCTCCCGGAGCTCGACGACCGCGAGCACCGATTCGCCCCACTCGTCGTCGGGCACGCCGATGGTGGCGGCGTCGGCGACGGCCGGGTGCTCGAGGAGCACCGCGTCGACCTCGGCGGGGTAGATGTTCACGCCGCCCGACACGATGAGGTGCGCGCTGCGGTCCGTGAGGAACAGGTAGCCGTCCTCGTCGAGGTAGCCGACGTCGCCGAGCGTGAAGTACTCGCCCCGGTACGCGCCGGCCGTCTTGTCGGGGTCGCCGTGGTACACGAAGCGGTCCTCGGGCTTCGAGCGGATCCAGACGAGTCCCTCGGTGCCCGCCGGCAGCGCGACGCCGTCCTCGTCGCCCACCCGCACGTGGTCCTCCGGCTCCGGCTTGCCGACGGTGCCCGGCTTGCGCAGCCACGTGTGCGAGTCCACCAGCGTGGCCGCGCCCTCGGTCGCGCCGTAGTACTCCCACACCACCGGTCCCAGCCACTCGATGAGGCGCTGCTTGACGTGCACCGGACACGGCGCCGCGCCGTGGACCACGGCGAAGAGGCTCGAAGTGTCGGCGGCGGACCGCACGTCCTCGGGGAGCGCGAGCATCCGGTGGAACATCGTCGGCACCATGTGGGTGTGCGTCACGCGGTGCTCCTCGATCAGCCGCAACGTGCGCGCCGCGTCCCACTGCTCCATCAGCACGAGCGTCGCGCCGCCGTGCAGGGGTGTGTTCATCGACAGCAGCAGCGGGGCGGTGTGGTACAGGGGTCCGGTGACGAGGTGCACCATGCCGGGCTGGTACCCGGAGAAGCGCGCCGCGGTCAGCGCGGTCGCGGGGTTCTCCGGCGGCCGGGAGACGCCCTTCGGCCGGCCGGTGGTGCCCGACGTGTAGAGCATGATCGAGCCCCGCACGGGGTCCTCGATCGGATCCGGTGACTCGGCGGCGAGCGCGTCCTCGTAGTCGACCCAGCCCGCGAGCCCGTCGTCGTCCGCGCCGATCGCGAGACGAACCGCGACGTCGGTCGCCGCCGGTGCGAGGTCGCGCAGCCGACCGTCGAGGACGACCGCCTCGGCGCCGCAGTCCCGGATGATGTACTCGGCCTCGTCCGGACCGAGGTGGAAGTTGATCGGGGTCATGCGCAGTCCGCAACGTTGCGCGGCCGCGAAGGTCTCCACCCACTCGGCGCGGTTGGGTGCAATCGAGCGCGATCGAGCTCCCGGCGGTCAGCCCGCGGGCGCGCAGCGCGCGCACGAGCCGGTTGGCGCGCCCGTCGAGCTCGGCGAACGTGAGGGTGTGGTGCTCGCCGACGACGGCGGGCCGGTCCGGTTCGGTGACTGCGAACCAGGCGACGACCCGTCCCTCGACGGCGGCGTCCTCGAGCGATGCCGGCGCGGTCATGAGCGCGGACGCTACCGACCCGACGGGGGAACCGTCACGCGCTGCAGGTCGCGAGGAAGGCGCCGACGATCTCCGGGTCGACGACGCGTCGCATCGGCGGGAGCGCGTCGAGGAGGACCTTCCGGTACTGCGCGGTCGCGAGCCGCCGGTCGAGCACGGCGACCACGCCGCGGTCGGTCACCGTGCGGATCAGCCGGCCGGCGCCCTGGGCGAGGACGAGCGCGGCAGCGGGAAGGTCCACGTCGCCGAACCCCGAGCCGCCGCCGCGCTCGGCCTTCTCGCGTCGGGCCTGCGCGAGCGGGTCGTCGGGGCGGGCGAACGGGAGCCGGTCGAGCACCACGAGCACGCAGCTCGGTCCGGGCACGTCCACGCCGGTCCAGAAGCTGCGGGTCGCGACGAGGCACGACGCCTCCTCGGCCGCGAACCGCTCGAGCAACACCGCCTTCGACGTCTCACCCTGCACGAGGACCGGGTGGTCGGTCTCGTCGCGCAGGCGCG
This sequence comes from uncultured Acidimicrobiia bacterium, assembly GCA_963756815.1. GTDB lineage: Bacteria > Actinomycetota > Acidimicrobiia > IMCC26256 > JAENVU01 > JAENVU01. The sequence goes on along the minus strand of CAVWPR010000004.1, from coordinate 136,799 downwards.
CCGCCATGCGCTCGACCGCGGCTCGCGACGTGCAGAGGATCAGCGCGCGTCCGCCCGCCGCGTCGACGAGCCGGGCGGTCTCGGCCGAGGCGGCGTCGCCCCACGCCGGGTCGCGCGGCTCCGGGAGGTGGCGGGGGACGTAGAGCTGCGCCTGTGCACGGAAGTCGAACGGGGAGTCGACGGCCAGGTCCACGTACCCGAGCCCCGGCAGCTGCATCGTCTCGCCGTCGGGTGCGGTGACGGTGGCCGGTCCGGGCTCGGCGTCCGGATCGAGGCCGAGCCGGCGGGCGAAGGTGGCGAAGCGCGCGCCGCCACCGAGGGTCGCCGACGTGAGCACGGCCGGGGTCGTCGCGAACAGACGCGCGGCGAGCGCGCGCGACACGTCGATCGGCGCGAGGTGGATCGCGTCGCGCTCGACCCAGACCACCTCGTCGGTGTCGGGCGACCGGAGCCGGCGCAACGCCGCGAGCCGGGCGGCGGCGAGCTGGTTCGTCTGTGCTGCGGCGTTGGGATCGCCGCTCGCGTCGATCGACGGGATCGCGGCGGCCAGCCGCTCGGCGGCCGCGCCCAGCGCGTCGGCGAAGGCGCCGCCCGTGGGGTCGACGCGGCCGTCGGACCGCTCGATGGCGCGGGTGAGCGCGTCCGCGGCGAGCCCGAGGGGCTCGGCGTCGTTGCGGGCCACGCCCACGCCCGTGAGCCGGCTCGCGAGCTGGCGGAGCCCGGCGGGGGTCACGTCGATCCCGAAGGTGGTGGTGGCGACGTCGGCGAGTCCGTGGGCCTCGTCGAAGACCACGAGGTCGTGCTCGGGCAGCACCGCGCCCGAGGACTCGAGGTGCACGCAGTACAACGCGTGGTTCACCACGAGGATGTCGGCCTCGGTCGACCGCTTCCGGGCCCGCTCGGCGAAGCACACGTCGCCGTGGCTGCACTTGGTCGCGCCCGGGCACTCCATCGGCGCGCAGCTCGCGGCGCGCCGCGAGGCGTCGGCGATGTCGACGCCGGCGAGGTCCCCCGACTCGGAGCTCGCCGCGAAGCGCACCAGTCGCGCGACGTCGACGTCGAAGCTCGGGCCCGGACGCTCGTCGAACAGCGCGTCGCCGGTGCGGGCCCGTTCGAGCTTGGCGTGGCACACGTACTGCGACCGGCCCTTCAGCACCGCGGCCGTGAAGTCGACCCCGCCGTGCTCGTGGAGGTGGGGGAGGTCCTTCTGCCAGAGCTGGTCCTGGAGCGTGAGCGTCGCGGTCGCGATCACGACCTTCTTGCCCGATGCGATCGCCGGCGCGAGATAGGCGAGGCTCTTGCCCGAGCCGGTCGGCGCCTCGGCCACGAGGTGGTGGCCGCCGGACACGGCCGCGTCGACCGCGGCTGCGAGCGTGCGTTGTCCGGGACGGTCGTCGCCGTCGAGCGCCGTGACGGCGCGTTCGAGCATCGCCTCCCAGTCCGCCACCCGGAGACTGTGGCACCGATCGCGCCACCCGGTGGGTGATCCGGCCCTCAGTGCGAGTCGCCGTCGCCGTTCTGATCGCCGCCGGCGCCCTGACGGGCGGCCTGGTCCATCTTGGGCTGCCACACCGCCTTCGCTCCGGTGTGGCCGATTCGCTGGATCCAGTACACCGAGATCGCACCGAACACGATGGCGACGACGAGCGTCCCGGCGAGCAGCGGGCTGCGCATCGACACCGGACCGCTGGCCTTCCGCCGACGCTCGAGCCACAGGAAGGTCACGAGGGCGATGAAGAAGAGGAGCAGCCACGGGCGGATGTCCTCGGCGATCCGGATGTGCGCCTTCATCAGCGCGGTGTCCTCGAGGGAGTGGCGCAGCGCCTGCCCGCTGCCGATCGCCAGCTGCGTGAAGATCCCGGCCACCACGAGGATCACCGCGGTCGCCCAGCCGAAGCGGTCGCGCCACGGCTTCCAGAACATCCCGCACGCCCCGATGAACGCGAGCGGGATGAGCACCACGGGGACGTGCACGAGCAACGGGTGCGCGGGCAGGCCGAAGAGGGTCTTGATGTCCATGGGTGGGGCACCGTAGGAACGACCGGATTCGGGACCGGTACCGCCCGGGTCAAGAATCGCCCAAGCGGGGCCGGGCCGGCTCAGGTGGCTCTCAAGGTGGTGGGCAAATGCCGCGTTCCCCCCGGGTTCGGCGCGCGAACTCGCGAAAATGCCCGGAAATCCGCCCTCTCCGGGACCTGCCATGCCAGGCTGACGCCGTCGTACCAATGCCAACTGGAGGAGTAGGCAGTTGAACCGCAGAGAACTCGTCGCCGCGCTCGCAGAGCGCACCGGAGCCGAGAAGAAGGCGACGGACGCCTTTCTGACGGCGTTCACGGAGGTCGTCACCGAGACGGTCTCGAAGGGGGAGCCGGTCGCGATCTCGGGCTTCGCGAAGTTCGCTCGGGTCGAGCGGGCCGCGCGTGTCGGCCGCAACCCGGCCACCGGAGAGCAGATCCAGATCAAGGCCTCCAAGAAGGCGCGGATCACGCCCTTGAAGGCGTTCAAGGACGCGGTGCTCGCCGGCAAGTAGCCGACGCACCACAGCGATCTCGTACGACGGGAGGGGGCGGAGCCCCCTCCCGTTGCGCGTCCGGGCACGGCGTCGCGCTCCCACTTCCTAACCTCGGGGCATGGGTCTGCTCGACGGCCAGCGCGCCGTCATCACGGGTGGTGCGTCCGGCATCGGTGCGGCGACCGCCCGCCGGATGCACGAGGAGGGCGCGCGCGTCGCGATCGTCGACGTCGACGCCGACGGGGCCGCCGCGGTGGCGACCGAGGTCGAGGGCGATCGCGTTCACCGCCGACGTCGCGGATCCCGAGCAGTGCACCGCCGCCATCGGCGCGGCGGCCGACGCGCTCGGCGGGCTGTCGGTGCTGTTCAACAACGCGGGGATCGGCGCGGCCCGACCGCTCCACGAGTACTCCGACCGCGCGTGGGCCAAGATCGTCGGCGTCAACCTCGCCGGCACGTTCCACGGCATCCGCGCCGCCGTCCCGCTCCTGCGCGTCGGCGGCTGCATCGTGAACCACGCGTCGGTGTCCGGGATGCGCCCGACGCGGTTCGAAGGTCCGTACTCCGCCGCCAAGGCGGGCGTGATCTCGCTCACGATGGATGCCGCGCTCGAGTACGCGCCGGACATCCGCGTCAACTGCGTCTCGCCCGGCTTCATCGACACCGCGCTGACCGCCGGCGTGCTCGGCGACCCGAACCTGCGCGCCGCGGTCGAGGCGGGCACGCCGCTCGGACGGGTGGGTCGCGCGGTCGATGTCGCGAACGCCGTGGTGTTCCTCGCCTCGCCGCTCGCCGCGTACGTGACCGGCCACAACCTGGTCGTCGACGGCGGGTCGTACCTGCCCAACGCGCAGGCCGACGCCATCCTCCGCCAGTTCGGCATGTAGGGAGGACGACCCGATGGAGACACGGACCTTGGGGCAGCTCGGGCCCGTGAGCGTGCTGACGCTCGGGGGCGGTGGCCTCGGCCAGGTGTGGGGCGAGACCACGCGCGACGAGGCGGTCGCCACCGCCCGTGCGGCCGTCGACGCCGGCATCACGCTGCTCGACGTCGCACCGATGTACGGGCGGGGCGAGGCCGAGGCGGTGATCGGTGACGCCTTCGCCGGGCGGCTGCCCGACGGCGTGCGCATCGGCACCAAGGTGATGCTCGGCGACCCCGAGGGCCCGGCATCCGAGCGGATCGAGCGCTCGTTGACCCGCTCGCTCGCGACGATGGGGCTGGATCGCGTCGACCTGCTGTGGCTGCACTCGAACCTCGTGCCCGACGACTACGTGTTCCCGCGGTTCCCCGAGGCCCAGGCCCGGCTCGGCACCCCGTGGCGGCGCTACGTCGAGGAGGTGCGGCCCGCCTTCGAGGCGCTGGTGGCCGACGGACGCGTCGGCGCGTGGGGCATCACCGGGGTCGCGCTGCCCACAACCGTGCGCGCCGCGATCGCCGACGATCCCGCCCCTGCCGCGGTGCAGTGCATCGCCAACCTGCTCGACTCGACGGGCGCGATCTACGTGCACGACGAGCCGCTGTCACCGCGCGAGACGATCGCGGCGGCGCGGACGCGCGGGTGCGGCGTGCTCGGCATCCGGGCGGTGCAGGCCGGTGCGCTCACCGACGCGATGGACCGCGACCTCCCGCCCGACGACGGTGACCGGCTCGACCACGACCGCGCCGCGCCGTTCCGTGCGCTCGCCGCCGAGGTGGGGGAGTCCGCGGCCGCGCTCGCGCACCGGTACGCACTCTCGATGTCGGGCGTCGACTCCGTGGTCCTCGGCGTGAAGAACCGCGCCGAGCTCGCCGAGTGCGTGCGCGCCGCCGCGCAGGGCCCGCTCGACGCCGACCTCGTGGCCGCGATCGACGCAGCCGTCGCCTGATCCGACCGGTCGCGCAGCCGGTACGGTGCGCTGCATGACGACGGAGCTGACCGGCAAGCGGATCGTGGTGACCGGACCGACGGGGCAGGTTGCGCTGCCCGTCACGCTCGCCCTCGCCGCGCACAACGAGGTCATCGGCCTCGCCCGCTTCCGCGACGCCGCGGCGCGCGCCCGGCTCGAGGCCGCCGGCGTCACGTGCATCGAGACGAACCTCGCGGCGGGCGACTTCACCGGCGTGCCGACCGACGTCGACTACGTGCTCAACCTGGCCGTGGTGAAGAGCAACCGGTGGGAGGTCGACCTCGCCGCCAACGCCGAGGCGGCGGGCCTGCTCATGGCGCACTGCCGGAGTGCGACCGCGGTGCTCCACTGCTCGTCGACCGGGGTCTACGAGCCCGCGGGACTCCACGAGCTCACCGAGACCGACGCGCTCGGCGACAACCACCGCGTGATCATGGAGACGTACTCGATCGCGAAGATCGCGGCGGAGGCGGTGGTCCGCACCTGCGCCCGGCTCTACGACCTGCCGACGACGATCGCGCGGCTCAACGTGCCGTACGGCGACAACGGTGGCTGGCCCGCGTTCCACCTCGCGATGATCGAGGCCGGACAGCCGGTCCCCGTGCACCCGGACCGGCCGAACCGCTTCAACCCGATCCACGAGGACGACATCATCCGCATGGTGCCCGCGCTGCTCGACGCAGCCGCGGTGCCGGCCACGATCGTCAACTGGGGCGGCGTGGAGGCGGCCGACCTCGAGGAGTGGTGCACCTACCTCGGCGGACTGGTCGGGCGGGAGGCGACGTTCGTGGAGACCGACGCCACGATCGGCGGCGTCACCATCGACACCACGCGGATGGTCGAGCTCCTCGGGCCCACGCAGGTGAGCTGGCGCGACGGCCTGCGCCGCATGGTCGACGCCCGCACCTCCTAGCGCCACGGTGGTCAGGAGCCGGGCGCGGTCATCCAGCCGGGGTTGGCGGGGAGCTCGGCGCGCCCGGCGGGTCGGACCGAGCGGTAGGCCTCGACGACCGGCGCGAGCTCGGCCGGCGTGGCCCCGTGCAGGATCACGCTGTCCGCCCCCGCGGTGAACTGGTCGAGCACGCGCTGCGCGCGACGTGCGCCGGCGATCCGACCGCGGCGGCCGCCGTCCACTCGTCGGGGAAGAGCGTCGCGATGTGCTCGAGCTGCTCGGTGGTGCCGATCGCGTCGATGGCGCCCGGGATCGACGCGACGACGTCGTCGGCGCGAAAGCGCGCGAGCACCTCGGGGTCCCAGTGGTTCACTCCCACGAGCAGGTCGCCGTAGCCCTGCAGGTACGTGCTGAGCCGCCCGACCGTCTTCTTCAGGCGGAGCTCGTGCGGGAGGTGGTCGCCGACGGTGCCGAGCACGCTCCACACGCGCACACTCGCCGGATCGCGGCCCGCGCGCTCGGCGCCCCGACGCACGGCGGCGACCGAGCGCGCCAGCGTCTCGTCGGTGAAGTACGTGTGCAACACCACGCCGTCGACGTAGCTGCCGGCGCGCTCGAGGGTCCGCTCGGCGAGCGCGCAGAGGATCACGGGGATGTCCTCGGCGAAGCGGGCGTCCTGGTGCAGGACCGAGTACGTGCCGGCCGGACCGTCGTGGCCCATCACCACCTCGCCGTGCCAGAGGCGCCGGTAGATCCCGACCGCGTCCTCGATCTGCGCGTTGGTGATGCGGGGCAGATTGATGACGTCGAACAGGAAGTCGAACCCGCGGCCGAGCCCGAGCGAGAACCGCCCTCCGGTGAGGCGGTGCATGGTGGTCGCCATCGTGGCGGTGGCGAGCAGGTGGCGGGTGTTGTGGTTGGTGGCGGCGGTCGCGATGCCGAGCCGGTCGGTGACGGCCCCGATCGCGCCCGACAGCACCCCGGCGTCCTTCACGTTGAACCGCTCGGACACGAAGGCGCTCCCGAGCCCGAGCGCCTCGCCCTCGCGCGCCTCGGTGATCGCGTCGCGTGGCGTGTCGGTGTGGCCCGGGAGCGCGTAGAAGCCGAGCTCGGGCAGTGAGGTGGTGGACACGATGCGACGAGCTTCAGCGGTCCGTGCGCTCGTAGCGCCAGGCGGTCTCGGTCATCACCAGTCGGTGCCGCGGCCCCGGCGCGTCGGCGTCGGCCTCGGATTCGTACGCGTGGTCCCCGACCCACAGCGCCGCGAGCCCGTCGGCCGTCTGTGCGATGTGGGTCACGAACACGAGTGGCTCGACGGCGGCGGCTCGGGCGATCGCGTCGTCCGTGTCGCCGGCCTGCGCGAGCGTGTGGAGCGTGACCCACGTCGGCGGCGCGAGCTCGATGACGCCGGCATCGCGCTGATCGAGCGCGCCCTGCGGCGAGACCCACATGTGCTCGTGGATCTCGCCGTCGTCGATCGTCACCGCGCCCTCGGGCGCGCGCGCCACGAAGAACCACGTCGAGAACCGCTTGGGCGTCACGGGCGGAGGGGTCCAGTGGGAGACCGCGACGAGGTCGTCGACCGGCACGACGAGACCGGACTCCTCCTGGGCCTCGCGCACCGCGGCCCGGCGCGCGGCCGCGAACTCGTCGCGGGTGTCGTCGTGGTCGCCGGGATCGACCCGTCCGCCCGGGAAGACCCACATGCCCCCGAACGCGAGCTTCGAGTTGCGGCGCAGCATCAGCGTCTCGACGCCGTCGTCGGCGTCGCGCAGCAGGATGACGGTGGCTGCGGGGATCGCCGGCGTCGCCTCACCGGTCCCCGACGCCATCCACGCCTTGAACCGCTCGCCGTGCTTCGGATCCGGCGTCTCGCTCACGATCGCGGACCCTACAGCGCACCGCTGCCGAGCCCGAGCGGAGCGGAGGCGAGCCGCGTCGGAGCGTCCTTCGGTGATTGCGGCTGCTGTGACGGAGCGGAGACGCCGGCCCGTCGTTTCTTCACAGGTTCCTCACGGGTTCGCGGTCCTCGTCTCGTGCGGCGCGTCCTAGGGTGCGCCGATGCCCACATCGACGGTCGCGGACACGGCCACGACCACCACGGCCGCGCCGGTCGAGGTCCGTGACCTGACCAAGCGGTACGGCACGGTGCTCGCGGTCGACCACCTCGACTTCACCGTCGGCGCCGGACAGGTCTGTGGACTGCTCGGCCCGAACGGGGCGGGCAAGACGACGGCGCTGCGCATGCTCGTGGGGCTCGTCCACCCGAACGGCGGCGAGACGCGTCTCTTCGGCGCTCCCGTGCGACCGGGGAGCCGCGAGCTCCGACGGGTCGGGACCATGATCGAGCACGCGTCGTTCGTGCCCCACCTCGAGCGGCATCGCGAACCTCCGGATGTACTGGGAGGCCGGCGGCGACCGCTTCGCCGATGCCGACGTCGACGGCGCGCTCGCGGTCGCCGGGCTCGGCGACGCGATCAACCGCAAGGTCAAGACCTACTCCCAGGGCATGCGGCAACGGCTCGGGATCGCACGGGCGCTGCTCGGCCGGCCGGAGCTGCTCGTGTTCGACGAGCCCACCAACGGCCTCGACCCGCAGGAGATGCGCACGGTCAGGGAGCTGCTGCGGCGGGTCGGCGACGAGGGCCGGACGGTGCTGCTCTCGAGCCACATCCTCTCGGAGATCGAGCAGATCTGCACCCACGCGGTGGTCATGGACCGGGGTCGCCTCGTCGCGACCGGCACCGTCGCCGAACTGGTCGCCTCCGGTGCCTCGGCGTATGTCGAGGTCGACGACACCGACCGGGCGCGCGCGGTGCTCGCGGCGCTGCCCGGCGTCGAGCACGTCGTCGACGAGCTGCCCGGCCTCGTGGTGCGCCTCGCCGGCGCGACGCGTCCGGAGCTCGTCGCCGCGCTCGTGGGCGCCGGGGTCGGCGTCCAGACGGTGACGTCGCGCCACGCGCTCGAGGAGGCCTTCCTCGGCCTCGTCGGCGAGGAGACCGAGCGCCACGTCGGGAAGGGTGCCTGATGCTGCGCCTCATCCGCGTCGAGCTCGGCAAGCAGCTGCGCCGCCCGCGCACGTGGGTCGTGCTCGCCTTCGTGATCCTCGTGCCGATCATCATCACGATCGCGCTGAAGACGAACCCGCCGAGCATCAACGACGGCGGTGGTGGCAACGGCGCGAGCCGCGGTGGCGGCGTGCGCTTCTTCTACCTCGCGTCGAAGTCCGGGCTGCTCGTGCCGATCGCCACGCTGCGGGTGATGAGCGAGTTCTTCCTCGTGGTGATCTTCTGCCTGTTCGCGGGCGACTCGATCGCGAGTGAGGCCGGTTGGGGGAACCTGCGGTTCCTGCTCACCCGGCCCATCGGCCGCACCCGTCTGCTCGCGGCGAAGCTCATCGTCGCCGCGTTCTACGCCGGTCTCGCGACCGTGCTGATCCTGGTCGCCGGCCTCATCGCCGGTGGTCTCGCGTTCGGGTACGAGGGACTCAACATCCCGATCCTCGGCGTTTCGATGTCGGTCGGGTCGATCCTCGCCAAGATCGTGCTGTCCGGCGCGCTCGCCTCGTGGGGCATCGCCGGGATCGCCGCGTTCGCGTTCATGCTCTCCACGATGATGGACAACTCGGCCGGCGCCATCATGGGCGCGGTCGGCGCGTACATCGTGCTGTCGATCCTCGGGGCGATCGACTCCATCGGCCCGATCCGCTACGGATTCCCGACCTTCTACAACGGCGCGTGGGTCGACCTCTTCCGCGGCCAGAGCTTCGGCGGCGACATGGTCCGGAACGTCGTCGCGCAGATCCCCTACGTGATCGTGTTCCTCGGCATCGGCCTCTGGTGGTTCAAGCGCAAGGACGTCACGTGCTAGCCGCCCAGAAGCGCCGCGTCAGGCCGCGATCGAGTGACGTCGTCCACACCCATCTCGGTGTCGTCGCCATGCCAGTGCCGCGGCTGGCGCCATCGACAGGTGAAGAGGACGTCGATGCCGAAGGAGGCCAGGAGCACGAGCGCGATCTCCGCCGGGGTCCGGTAACGCACGATGCCCATCGTCGGCGCGACCGCGAGAACCACGATGACGGGGAGCGCGATCAGGGGGTAGATCGGGATGCGTCGCCTGCGCGCGGCGACCGCGCCGACGACGGCGAGCGGGATGAGAGCCCAATAGGCGATCAGCCCGATCCACTCGACCCAGATCGGCGTGTGGCCCCGTTCCGCTTCGAGGCGGCTCTGTTGGAACGGGCGGTAGATGTCGAACGTACGACCGAGTCGTGCCGCGACCACGACCGGGAGCCTCGACGCGTGGTCACTCATGTAGCGGATCGCGGCATGGCGGAACTGTCCGTCCTTGACGGACTGGTCGGACGAGAGACCCGCGGGCATGGTGCAGAAGCTCTTGTAGTAGCCGAGCAACTCGCCGTTGTACGTCGCATCGCAGTTGCCGTACGCCATCGTGACACCGAGACCGTTGGACAGGTACACGGTCCTCTCGAAGCGTGTCGAGTTGTAGATCGCCCACGGCGTGACGACGAGGACGCAGGTGATCCCGGCCATTGCGAGCCACGTGACGCGGCGTCGCCACTGAATTGTCCCCGCCGACAGGACGAGGGGCATCACCATGAGCACCATGAGCGCCAATTCCTCTGATCGCGTCATCGCGAGCGCTCCGACGACTGCGCCGAGCGCAATCGCGAGGAGCGCGCTCGGCGTCGTGTGGAAGCGGTATGCGAGCCACATGCACGTCGCGACGCCCAACAAGGCAAGCGGTTCAGACATCGAGCTCGCGCTCGTACAGCCAGACGTTCGGATACAGGGCGATGATCCCGGCCGCGATCAGGCCGGCGCGACGCCCGAAGGCGGCGCGGCCGGCGAGTGCGGTCATCGCGATGGTCCCGGCGCCGATGACACCGGCGAACAGCTTCTGCGCCTGCAGCGACTTGAGCCCGACCTTGGTCGCTGCCGCCAGCGCTACCGTCCACCCCGGAGGGTTGGCGGCATCGGGCGGCGGCTTGGACGCGCCGCTGAAGAGTTGGAGGAGCGGGTTGACGAAGCCATGTCCTGCGGCGACGGCCGCAGCACGGAAGTGGTAGTGGAGCCCGTCGGCGGGAATCCCTCGGTCGCGCGTCAGTCCCACGTACAGAACCCGCACGCCCAGGCCGAGCACCACGATCACGACGAGCGGTAGCGCGAAAGCGGTGGACGCGCCGCCGGATCGCCGGACACCCGACGTCTCGTCGCGGATCGTTGGCTGAGCCGGCTCGTACATTTCGTTCACCCCGGGCTCGACGATGCGAACAGCGAGATCGCGTCGCGCAGACGCGGGCAGTGACACTCGACGACGAGCCATCCCACGCAGGGCCCGGACGTGCTGCGCCGCAGCCCGTCGAGGCCGTGCGAGACGTCGGGAACAACGGCGCGGGGCGCATTGACGGCACCCGGCTGTCGCAGTGGTCCTGCCCTAGGACTTCACGGTCGCGTTCTCGCGCACGATATCACTGGACACGCGAGGCGGTCTCCAGGCTCGATCGCGGTGCTCGTGCGCTACCTCCTGCACGGAGTTCACGCAGATGAGTGCCCTGTCGACGATCTTCGTCCGCAGCCGCGTGGCGAGGGCGGCGCCGAGCTCCACCGCGGTGACCCGGCCGGCACGCGTCAGCACCTCGACCGTCGCCTGGCCGGTGCCGGGTCCGATCTCGAGGACCCGGGCCTGCGGGCGGTAGGGCCCCGAGCTCGGTCAGGAACCCGAAGACGCGCTCCGGCGCAGCGGAGGCGGCCGGCGGCGGAGTCATCGAGCCGGTGTCGACGTGCCGCGCCGGGCGCGGTGGAGCGCGAAGCCGTCGCCCAGCCGCGGCGTCAGACGTGCGTGATCACCGAGCGGATGACCTCGCCGGCCTGCATCGCGCGGAACGCGTCGTTCACGTCGTCGAGGCCGATCTGCGCCGACACCATCGAGCCGAGGTCGAGGCGGCCGGTCTCCGCCAGCGTTCACGAAGCGCTGGAAGTCGCTGCGGACCTGCGCCGAGCCGTACATGCAGCCGAGCAGCTTCTTCTCGTCGTAGAACATCTGGAAGCCGGGCAACGTGACCTGCGAGTCCCACTTCGGCATGCCGACGACGACGACGGTGCCGCCGCGCCGCGCCGTCGTGTACGCCTGGACGATGGTCTCCGGGCGGCCGATGACCTCGAACGCGTAGTCGGCGCCGATGCCGCCGGTGAGCTCCATCACCTGCGCGACCGGGTCGCCCGCGCCGGGGTCGACGAGGTCGGTCGCGCCGAACGACTCCGCGGTCTTGCGCTTCATCTCCACCGGGTCGATCGCGAGGATCCGGCTCGCGCCGGCGATGCGTGCTCCCTGGATGACCGCCTGGCCGACGCCGCCGCATCCGATGACCGCGACCGTCGATCCCGGCACGATCCGCGCGGTGTTGAGCGCCGCGCCGACGCCGGTGGTCACGCCGCACCCGATGAGCGCGAGCTGCGAGTCGGGCAGGTCGGTGTCGACCTTCACCACGTTCGCCTGGTTGCAGGTCATCTGGTCGGCGAAGGTGCCGAGCCCGGTCATGGCGTTCGCGACGCTGCCGTCGGCGCGGGTTGCCTTCGGCAGCATCATCACCTCGCCGCTCATCGCGCAGAGGTTGCTCTGGCCGTGCAGGCACCAGAAGCAGTTGCCGCAGGCGGGGATGAAGGACGCGATGACGTGGTCGCCGACGGCGACGCGTGTGACCTCGGGTCCGATCCACTCGACGGTGCCCGCGCCCTCGTGGCCGAGGATGCACGGCGGGGGCGTGGGCAGCGTGCCGTCGGCGGCGGACACGTCGGAGTGGCAGACCCCGCTCGCTCCGACGCGGACGATCACGTCGGTCGGGCCGGGATCGAGGGGCGTGACGTCCTCGACCGACAGGTCGATGGTTCCCGTGAAGATGGCAGCGCGCATGTGGTCCCCCTTGACCGTGCGGATCGGTGCGGACGTTACCGAGCCCTGTCGCCTGGCTCCGTGCGGCGAGGTACGCCTTCACCATCACCGCGAACTCCTCGACGTTGTAGATGTCCTCTTCGTAGGACCACTGGTTGTTGCCGGCGTAGTCGAGGCGTGACCAGTTGATCGCCTGGTACACCTCGCCGTCGCCGAGGTCCTGCATGCGGTTCCAGACCGCGGCGAGGACCCAGCCCTTCTCCTCGTCGATCACCCACCAGTCGGCGGGGAAGTCGGTCATCTCGTTGTTGGGGAACTCGTTCATCGTCGTCTGGATCCACGTGCGGATCGCCTCGCGCCCCTCGAACCGTCCGTAGAGGTGCTCGTAGTAGACGGCGTCCTCGGTGAAGAGGTCCGCCCACTCGTCCCACCGCTGGCCGCCGTTGCCGCAGCGCTTCGCTGTCTCGCGGTAGTGCGCGTAGGCGGTCTCGATCTCGTCGCGTGTGTACTGGCCCATCGGGCGAAGCTACGGACTGGTGCCGCTACCGCGCCAGGAGGTCGCGCAGGTTGCCGTCCAGGCGGTCGAGGAGCCGTTCGAGCGTGCCGAGATCCCGGTCGTCGAAGCCCGCGAAAACCGCGGCACGCTCCGCGACGACATGACGTTCGAGCGCTGTCGCCATGCGGGTCCCGGCGGGCGTGAGGCGGACCAGCCAACTCCGCCGGTCCGCCGGGTCGGGCGTGCGCTCGACCAGACCTCGGGTGCTCAACGCGTCCACGAGCCGGGTCACGTTCGGTGGATCGCCGAGGACGGGCTCGGCGAGCTCGACCTGCCGGCGCGGCTGGCGCTCACGGAGCTTCGCCATCACGAAGTACTGCTCGGGGCTCACGCCGTCCCCGTGCTCGTCGAGCACCCGGAGCAGGTGGGTCCGGAGGAACCGGCTCGTCCGGTGCAGCCGGAACGCGAGTGCGTCGTCGAGACGCCTCGAGGTGTGCCGGTCGGCGGATCCGTCCCGGGCGGGGTTCACGGACCGACGCGCTCCGACTCGTAGTACGCCGAGTCGGGTGCGCTCGCCATCGCCGGGAGGAGGATCGCGCCGCCCTGCTCGAAGTAGTCGGAGGTGCGATAGCCGTCGAACGCGGACCGGTCGGCCCATTCCTCGTACACGAAGACGCGGCGGGGGTCGTCAGGGTCGACGAACAGCTCGAATCGCTCGCAGCCCGGGAACCGCTGCGGGACCTCGACGGACTCGAGGCGGAGCTGGGCGAACGCGGGCGCCCGGCCCTCGTCGGTGAGGGTGGCGGCGACACGGACGGTGAACATCGACTTCTCCAGGATACTGGCGATCAGAATAGTTGCTGTCGCCACTATCGCGCCGAGACCGCTCGAGGTCAAGTGTCGGGACGGTCACGACCGGGGGCTGCCGTCGAGGTTGCGGACGGGGCGGTCGAGCTCGGCGAGGAGCGCGGCCGACGTGACGATGCGGCCGGTGTGGGTGGCCGGATCGCCGGTGGCGAGGGCGAGCACCGCCTCGGCCATCTGCTCGACCGGCTCCACGTGCGTGTCGTCGCCGGGCATCAGGCCCATCGCGACGACACCGGGCGTCGCGACCGCGGCCACCGGTGCCACCACGTTCACCGCGATGCCGGCCCGGTGCACCTCGGCGGCGAGGCCGGTGCTCATGCGCTCGAGGGCCGCCTTGCTCGCGCCGTAGAGCGTCGCGCCGTGCTCGGCGTGAAAGGTGCTGTACGGCGGGCCCACCGGGTGCTCGACCACCGTCGTCGACAGGTTGACGATCCAGCCGCGGCCGCGCTCGCGCATGCCGGGGAGCACCGCGATCATGAGCTTCCAGGCCGCGTCGGCGTTCACGGCGAACATCACGTCGTAGCGGCGCGCCGACACCTGGTCCCACGGGAGGTAGAAGCATGCCGCGGCGTTGTGGACGAGGACGTCGACCGGCCCGAGCTCGGCCTCGACCCGAGCCACGAGCGCGGGCGCGTCGAAGGCGGGATCGGCGAGATCGGCGGCGACCGCCATGGCGCGCCCACCCGCCGCGGTCACGTCGGCGACGGTCTCGTGCAACGAGCCCTCGAGGTGGCTGCCGCCGGGATCCAGGGTCCGGGCGACCGCGGCCACGGCCGCACCCTCGTGCCGCGAAGCGCTGCGCGATCGCGCGTCCGATGCCGCGACTTGCACCGGTGACGATCGCGACCGAGCCGTCGAGACTTCCCATCGGCGGAGACTCCCACAGCGGCTCGCCGTCGCGCCCGGCCGCCCGCACGGGCCGTTCGCTCGCCGAATGGCCGGCCCGGGATCACGGCGGTCGGCCGGTTCCGCGCCCGAACGGATCGTCGTCGTGAGCGTGCACGGTGGGCGCGACGTCACCGTACCGGGGGTACGCGCCGCGCAGGAGGGTGCGCCGCCGACGTCGCGCACCGCGCTCGGTACGCTGCCCGCGATGCGAGCGTGGCGGGTGCACGAGCTGGGCGAGCCGGAAGCGGTCCTGCACCTCGACGACATCGACGCGCCGGTCGCCGGCGCGGGCGAGGTCGTCGTCGAGGTCGCAGCCGCGTCGCTCAACTTCCCCGACGTCCTGATGTGTCGCGGCGAGTACCAAGTGAAGCCGCCGCTGCCGTTCACGCCCGGGGCCGAGGTCAGCGGCGTGGTCACGACCCTCGGCCCCGGCACCGAACCGTCGCTGCTCGGGCGCCGGGTGATCGCGATCCCGAGGTTCGGTGACGGCGGGTTCACCGAGCAGACCGTCGCGCCGGCGAGCACCGTCTTCCCGATCCCGGACTCGCTCGACGACGGCGCCGCGGCCGCCCTCCACGTCACGTACCAGACCGGTCACGTCGCGTTGCACCGACGGGCCGCGCTGCAGGCCGGGGAGACGCTCCTGGTGCATGCCGGTGCGGGTGGTGTGGGCTCGGCGGCGATCCAGCTCGGGCTCGCCGCGGGCGCGCGGGTGATCGCGACGGCGGGTGGCCCCGAGAAGGTGCAGGTGTGCCGGGACCTCGGCGCCGACCTCGTCGTCGACTACCGCGCCGGCGACTTCGTCGACGCGGTGAAGGAGTTCACCGACGGGCGCGGGGCCGACGTGATCTACGACCCGGTGGGTGGCGACACGTTCGACCGGTCCACGAAGTGCATCGCCTTCGAGGGACGCATTCTCGTCATCGGCTTCACCGGCGGCCGCTTCGCCGACGCCCGCACGAACCACCTGCTGATCAAGAACTATTCGGTCGTGGGTGTGCACTGGGGCCTCTACAACGTGCTGCGGCCCTCCTTCGTCCACGCGACGCACGACGCGCTGATGGAGCTCCACGCCGAGGGCCGGATCGCCCCGCTCGTCTCGCGCGAGATCGCGATGGCCGACGTGCCCGCGTCGCTCGCGAACCTCGCGACGCGAGGCACCTGGGGCAAGATCGTCGCCCGTTGGTGAGCCGAGGCGCTCCGACCTCGCCTGCATCGCGGGGGTGACGGCACGGGTGCTTCCCGGAGCGGGACAGAATGTCCCGATGCGAGCATGGCGGGTCCACGAGCACGGCGAGCCGGAGGCGGCGTTGCGGCTCGTCGAGGTCGAACCCCCAGCGCCCCGTGCCGGTGAGGTCCTGGTGGACGTCGCCGCGGCGTCCCTCAACTTCCCCGACGTCCTGATGTGCCGGGGCGAGTACCAGGTGCGGTCGCCGTTGCCCTTCACACCGGGGCTCGAGGTCTGCGGCACCGTGCGCGCCACGGGGGCCGACGCCGATCCGGGTCTCGTCGGCACCCGGGTGATCGCGTTCTCCACGTCGGGCTCCGGCGGCCTCGCCGAGCAGACCGTGGCGGCCGAGACGGCGACCTTCCCGATCCCGGACTCTCTCGCCGACGCCGCGGCCTCCGCGCTCCACGTCACGTACCAGACCGGTCACGTGGGTTTGCACCGGCGGGCGGGCCTTCAGGCGGGGGAGACCTTGCTCGTGCACGCGGGTGCGGGTGGTGTGGGCTCGGCGGCGATCCAGCTCGGGCTCGCCGCGGGGCGCGGGTGATCGCGACGGCAGGTGGTCCCGAGAAGGTCCAGGTGTGCAGGGACCTGGGCGCCGAGGTGGTCGTCGACTACACCGCGCAGGACTTCGTGGACGTGGTCAAGGAGCTCACCGACGGTCGGGGCGCCGACGTGGTCTACGACCCGGTGGGAGGCGACGTCTTCGACCGGTCGACGAAGTGCATCGCGTTCGAGGGTCGGATCATCGTCGTCGGGTTCACCGGCGGTCGCTTCGCCCACGCCCGTACGAATCACCTGCTGATCAAGAACTACTCCGTGATCGGTCACTATTGGGGCCTGTACAGCGATACGCGACCCGACGTCGTCCGTGAGACACATGCCGCGTTGATGGAGCTGCACCGCGAGGGCCGCATCGCACCGCTCGTCTCCCGGGAGATCGACATGGTCGACGTGCCCTCCGCGCTGGCCTCACTCGCGAGCCGGCGGACGTGGGGCAAGATCGTCGCCCGCTGGTGATGGCCGTGCCGCCGTGAACGCCGGCGACATCGTGGGACTCCTCGCCGACGCTGACCGTCGCCGGGTCGTGGCCGCCATGATCCTCGGCGCGACGACGAGCACCGACATCGCCCGTTCCGCCGGACTGGACGGGCGTGCCGTGGCGACGGCGCTGCACCGCCTCACCGAGCGCGGGCTCGTGATCCGCGACGGTGAGCACTCGTTCATCGTGGAGGAGGCGTTCGCCGCCGCGGCCCGCGCCGCGGCGGCGGCACCGCAGCCGCTCGATCCCGACGTCGACCCCGAGGTCGCCAAGGTGATGCGGTCGTTCGTGCGCGACGGTCGGATCACCCGGATCCCGATGCAGCACGCCAAGCGGCGGGTGATCCTCGAATGGCTCGTCCAGGACTTCGAGCCCGGCCGCCGCTACTCGGAGCCGATGGTCAACCTGATCCTCGGGCAGCGCCATCCCGACACCGCCGCGTGGCGGCGTGCGCTCGTCGACGAGGAGCTCATGGACCGGGACCACGGTGAGTACTGGCGCATCGGCGGGGCCGTCGACACCGACCCCGAGCTGATTCGTTCGCCCGCCCGCAGCCCGATCGGGCACACTCTGCGGCCGTATGGCCGCCCCGCTCACGTACCGACTCCTGCCCGACCCCGACGTCCACGATCTCCTCGCGCGCACGCTCGAGCGGGTCAACAAGGCGTGCAACGGCGCGCGGACGCGCGCGTTGGCGGAGCGCAGGACCGCCAAGACGGAGGTGAAGTCGCTCGTGAAGGAGGAGCTCGAGAAGTTCAAGCTCCCGATCACGTTCTCCACCGCGGCCACGGACCGCGTGCTCGCGAGCCTCACGAAGCAGAAGTTCGGGACGTACCAGTCGCTGGTGCTGCCGCCGACGGCGGTCAAGTGGCCGGCGTCGGACCGCGTCACGTTGCCCACGGCGAGCGGCAAGCGGACGGTCAAGGTCTACCTGGACCCCGCGGCCGGCAACCTCCGTCCGCCCCTCGACGGCAAGGCCGCCGCGCTCGTGTTCCGCAACGGGGAGTTCGAGCTGGTCGACGCGTCGGCGCCGCCGGCCACGCCGTCGTCGGTGCTGCCCTGGGATCGCGAGTGAGCGAGGACGGCAAGGCCGAGCACCGGTCGGGACCACGTTGAGCCGGATCCTGCTGATCCGGCACGGGCAGTCCACCTGGAACGCCGACGGACGCTGGCAGGGCCGCGCCGACCCGCCGCTCTCCGACCTCGGCCGGCGCCAGGCCGAGGTCGCGGCCGAGGCGGTGCGGGGGCTCGGCGTGACGCGACTCGTTGCCTCGCCCCTCGTCCGCGCCCACCAGACCGCGACGATCATCGGGTCTGCGCTCGCCCTCGACGTCGCCGCCGATCCGCGCCTGCAGGAGCGGGACGCGGGGGAGTGGACCGGCAAGACGCGTACCGAGATCGAGGCGGGCTGGCCCGGGTTCCTCAGCGACGGCACGCGTCCCGCCGGGTTCGAGGTCGACGACGTCCTGCACGAGCGGGCGCTCGCCGCGATCGGAGACGTCGCTGCGCTCGCGACCTCCACCGGCGGGCCGGTCCTCGTCATCAGCCACGGCGGGCTGATCAGGGTCGTCGAGCGGGCGCTCGGCTCCGAGCCGCACTCGGTGCCGAACCTCGGGGGGCTCGATCTTCGGTGCCGCCACACGGACACGCCACCCGGCGTCGAGATCGAGCTCAGCGGCCGCACGATCCTCATCGACCCGGCCACCGTGACCGTCACCGCCCCGCCCGAGGTCTGACCCCGTCCGGTGGGGCCGTTGCGGCCGGCCGGTCCAGGTGCGAGGGTGGCGCAGTGTCGGCGCCGTTCCGCTTCGACCGCATCTGGACGTTCCCGGTGCCGCCCACCGAGCTCTGGGCCGTCCTCTGCCGCACCGACGACTACGTCGTCGTGGTGGTCGTGGCTGCGGGAGTTCGAGGCCGAAGGCCTCCGTGCCGGCACCCGGGCGCGGTGCACGATCCAGTCGCCCTTGCCGTACGCGCTGCACTGCGACATCCACGTCCTCTCGGTCGAGCCGGAGACGGCGATCGTCACACAGATCGGGGGCGATCTGCGCGGTCCGGCGCGCCTCGACGTCGCGCCGGCCGCGACGGGGTCGACGGCCCGCCTGAGCTGGTCGCTGGAGCTCGGCAACCCCGTGTTGCGCCGGATCGCCCGCTTCGGCCGGCCGGTCATGTCGTGGGCCCACGACGTGGTCGTCGCCATCGGCGTGGACCAGTTCCGGCGCCATGCCCTCGCACCCGGGACGGGCGACGCCCTCGCGTCCTGACGGATTGCCGGGTGCGCGCCCACGGCGCCCGATGGTCTCTCGGGGAGGAGGGCAGCCGGGGATGGACCATGGATTCGAGGACTTCGTCTCCGCCGTCCGACCCCGTCTGCGCCGGGCCTTCGTCGCCTCGCGAGGCCTCGACGGCGCCGACGACGCCACCGCCGAGGCGCTCGGCTGGGCGTGGGAGCACTGGGAGGAGGTGCAGACGATGGTGAACCCCGCGGGCTACCTGTACCGCGTCGGGCAGAGCCGCTCTCGCGCTCGTCGCCGGGTGCTCCTGCCCGCGCCGGGCGTGCTCGGGATCCCCGAGGTCGAGCCCGCGCTCGTCCCTGCGCTGCTCGCGCTGCCGGTCACCCAGCGCACCGCCGTGTGGCTGGTGCACGGGTGCGGGTGGACCTACGGCGAGACGGCCGTGGCGATGGACACGAGCCCGACGATGGTGGGCAATCACGTCGCTCGTGGTCTGAAGCGGCTGCGCCGGGCCTTGAAGGTGGATCCCGATGCGTGACGTCGAGGAGCAGCTCCGCGCGTACGGCGACGCGGTGGAAGTGCGCCGGCGCCGGTGGACCGAGCCTGCGCGCCGGTCGGGTCCGCGGAGTGCTCCGCGGCGCGCTCGTGGCCGCGGTCGTCGCTCGCGCTGTTCGTCGTCGGCGTCGCTCGTCCTGCGGACCGACGGCTCCGACGGCGGCCGTGCGTCCACCGCGACCACGGCTGCGCCGGGCGCACCGGTCACCGCCGCGCTCCGCCTGGACCGCGCCGTCGTCCACCGCGGCGAGGACGTCCTCGGCACGGTGACCTTCGTCAACCGGACGGACCACGTCGTCGAGGCGCCCGGGGTCTGCCTCCCCCGGTGGGCGGTCGAGATCGGCCGCACCCGCGCGGACGCGGTCAGGAACCGAGTCGAGACGAGCGACTGCAGTCCCCGTGGACGCGGCATGCGGTTCCCGCCCGGCACGACGCGGCATCGATTCGTCGTGGCCACGACGCCGCACGTCTGCTCCGCGGCGACGGGCTGTGTGCCGTTCCGACCGCAGCGCACGCGCGTGTGGCTGCTCGCCGATGCACCGGGCGTGGGGAGTGCCCGGCCCGTCCCGCTGCGCATCGTCGGTCCGCCGGCGCCGCCCTTCTGTCGTGGCGCCGACCTCGAAGCGGCGCCCCCGACGCCCCTGACGTCCGACGCAGCCGGCGGCGGTCGGTACCGCGTGGTCGTGCACACCCCGGTTCGGTCGTGCGTGCTCGTCGGGGCACCCTTCGTGACGCCGACCCGGAACGAGGGGGAGACGGATCATCCGGTCGCCCGACCCGAGGTGATCCGACTCCGCCGCGGCACCTCCGCGTCGTTCACGGTCACGCTCGTCCCCCCGACGGCACTCGTGCCTTCGGTGTGCTTCACCGCACCACTGTCGATGACGCTGCCGAACGGCGGTGGCACGGTGCCGCTGTCGTCGCCGTTCCCACCTGCTCCCGGAGCGCAACCGGGGTGCGCGACGGCGGTCGCCGAGCAGCCGAGCAACTTCGTGCCGGGGCCCCGAGGCGGCGGACGGGTCCGATGACCTAAGCTCTTCGGCTCCCCGAAACGCCGGAGTCATTCGTGTCACCGAGCCGACGAGACCCAGAAGTCGTCGCCGAACAGGCCTACCTCGACGCGGTCTACGACCGCCTGGAGGCCATGCGCGTCTCGGCGTCGTCGGTCGCGGACGCCTACAACGACGTGCGCCGGGGCGGCACGCACCAGGCCCGGCTCGAACGCGACATCGCCGTCGAAACCACCCATCGCCGCCTCGCCGCCCTCGACATCGGTGACACGCCGCTCTGCTTCGGCCGCCTGGACCTCACCGACACCTCGCGGTTCTACGTCGGGCGGCTCGGCGTGGACGACGCCGAGCACACCCCGCTCGTCGTCGACTGGCGCGCGCCCGTGGCGGAGCCGTTCTACCGGGCGACCGCGGTCGCGCCGATGGGCGTCGCCCGTCGTCGGCACATCCTCACCCGCCACGGGCGGGAGGTGGTCGGCCTCGACGACGAGGTCTTCGACACCGCGGCCGTGGCCGACACCGATCTCACCGTGATGGGCGAGGGTGCGCTGCTCGCCGCGCTCGACCGTGAGCGCACCGGCCGGATGGGCGACATCGTCGCCACCATCCAGGCCGAGCAGGACGAAGCCGTGCGCGCCGACCTGCCCGGCGCGCTGATCGTCTCCGGCGGACCCGGCACCGGGAAGACCGCGGTCGCGCTCCACCGCGCCGCGTACCTCCTCTACACCTACCGCCGGCAGCTCGGCGCGAACGGCGTGCTGCTCATCGGCCCGAGCCCGGTGTTCCTCCGCTACATCGAGCAGGTGCTCCCGTCGCTCGGCGAGGACGAGGTCCAGCTCGCGACGGTTGCCGGCCTCAAGCCCGGGCTCGGACGGTTGCGGCCGGAAGCGCCGCGCACGGCGGTGGTGAAGGGCGACGTGCGCATGGCCGCGGTGCTGCAACGCGCCCTCGCCGACCGCCAGCGTCCGCCCCGCCAGGACGTCGTGTTCGCGCTCGACGGCATGCGCCTGCGCCTGCCGCGGCGCGAGTGCCGTCACATCGCCGAGCGCGCGCGGCGCAAGCGGGGGACGCACAACGAGCGCCGACCGGTCGTCGAGCGGATGGTCGTCGACCGACTCCTCGCGCAGTACCGCAACGCCATGACCCGCACCCAGCGCGAGCTCCTCGAGCTCGACGACGTGGACGGTGGGTACGACGCGCAGGTCGCCCGGTCGCTCGCCCGCGGTGAGAACGCGCCGCCGGAGTGGGAGCGCGAGATGCGCGGTCGCATCCGCCGCGTGCCCGAGGTGCGCGCGCTGCCTGGAGCGCATGTGGCCGATCCTCTCGGGCGCGGAGCTCGTCCACGACCTCTTCTCCTTCCGCGGCCTCATCCGCTCGGCGGCCGACGGCGTGCTCGAGCGCGACGAGCAGGTCCTCCTCGAACGCCCGCGGTCGGCGTCCGTGCGCGAGGTGCCGTGGACCGACGCCGACGCGGCGCTCGTCGACGAGGCCGACGCGCTCTGCGGGCCGGTCGAGTCGGCACGGCCCCGCAGTGCGCGCCGGCGCACCGAGACCGAGCGGGCGGTGGCCGATGTCGCCACCCGCACCGTGCGTGAGCTCGGCCTCGGCCAGTACATGACCGCCGGTGACCTGGCGGCCCGCTTCACCGAGCCCGGCACCAACGGCGACGCCGGCGTGCCCCAGCTCCGCACCTTCGGACACGTGCTCGTCGACGAGGCCCAGGATCTCACCCCGATGCAGTGGCGCATGCTGGCGCGCCGTTGCCCCACGGGCTCGTGCACGCTCGTCGGCGACTTCGGGCAGGCGTCGCGCGCCGGTGCCGCGTCGGGGTGGGACGACGTGCTGTCGCACCTCCCGACGCACGATGCTCCGCGCCGGGTCGACCTCACCGTCAACTACCGGACGCCGGCCGAGATCATGGAGCTGGCCAACCGGTTGCTCGCCGCGGCGGCGCCGGAGATCCCGCCGACGCGATCGGTGCGGGCCACGGGTGTGGAGCCCGAGTTCGCGCGTGTCGACGACGTGATCGCCGCGGCTGCGTCCCGGGCGCGCGAGTTCTCGACGCGTCGCGGCACGACGGCCGTCATCGCGCCCGAGTCGCGGCACCGCGAGCTCACCGAGGCGTTGCGCGACGTCGGCGCGGTCGCCGACTCGCCCGAGGCGCTCGACGCGCCGATCGGCGTGTTCGACGCGTTGGATGCGAAGGGCCTCGAGTTCGACCACGTGGTCGTGGTGGAGCCGGCCCAGCTGGTCGGGGCCGACCGCGCCGGGCTGCGGATGCTCTACGTGACGCTCACCCGCGCCACCCAGGACCTCGCAGTGGTGCACTCGCAGCCGCTCCCGGAGGCGCTCCGCGCCGTAGCGGGCTCAGCGGGGAAGTGGCGGCACCTTCTTCGCCCGCAGCCACGCGTCGAAGAAGTCGCCGAGCGGTCGCCCGCTGACCTTCTCGGCGAGCGCGATGAACTCCGCGGTGGTGCCGATGCCGTAGCGGTGGTCGACGGTCCAACGGTGCAGGAGCGTGAAGAACGCGGCGTCGCCGATCGTGCGGCGCAGGGCGTGCACCGTGAGCGCACCCCGCTCGTAGATGGAATCGGAGAACGTCCGCCCCGGTCCGGGATCGAGGATCGGGCCGAGCTCGTCGGCCTTCTCGGCGCGCAGGTTCGCCATGGTCCGGTCCAGGTCGAACGTCGGGTCGGCGTGCGCGATCCACACGTACTGGAGGTAGTTGGCGAACGCCTCGTTGAGCCAGATGTCCGACCAGCGCGCGATGCCGACCGAGTCGCCGAACCACTGGTGCGCGAGCTCGTGCGCGACGGTGAGCTGTGCCTCCCGGTCGGTGCCGAGCATGTCGCGACCGAAGACGGCCATCGTCTGGTTCTCGAGCGCGTAGCCGAGGTCGGCCGGCACCGTCGTCACGCCGTACTCGCCGAACGGGTACGGGCTGATGATCGACGAGAAGTAGTCGATCATCTCGCCGGTCCGCGCGAAGTCGGTCACGCCCGCGTCGTACGTCGCGATCGGGAAGTAGTTGCGGATCGAGACCCCGGCCGGGCTGGCGGTGGACTGCTCGCGCATCGGTGCGATCACGACGGTCGCGAGGTAGGTGGCCATCGGGTGGCGCATGTGCCAGTGGAACGTGCTCGTGCCCGGCGTCGAACCGGCGCCGCCGAGCCACTGGCCGTTCGACGCGACCGTCAACCCCGCGGGAACCGTGACGCGGACGGTGAAGCGTCGCCTTGTCACCGGGCTGGTCGTTCGCGGGGAACCACGTGCGCGCGCCGATCGGCTCACTGACCACGTACACGTCGCCGTTGGCCAACCGCTGCCATCCGAGCTCGCCGTCGGCACCGGGTTCGGTCGGATCCGCGACCGGGCGGGGAACGCCGCGGTACGCGACGTGCGTGACGAACCCGCGTCCGTTCGCGATCGGCGAGTCGGGGGTCACCACCAGGTGGTCGCCCTGCCGTTCGTACCGCGCGTCCCGGCGCGCCGAGCCTGCTGCGTCTCCCACGCGGACACGGGTCACCTGCAGGCCGTGGAGGTCGAGCGTGAACCGGGTCAGCCGGCGCGTCGCGGTCGCGACGACGTCGGTGCCGCCGTCGATCCGTCCGTCCTTCGGCGTGTAGGCGAGCCGGATGTCGTAGTGGGTCACGTCGTACCCGCGCGTCGACCGGCCGGTAGTAGTCGCCGGCGCGGGCGGGACCGGACGCCGCGCCGCCGGCGGTGGAGCTCCCGCCCGACGAGCATGCCGCCAGCACGGCGGCGAGGAGGAGCCCGAGGGCGAGGCGGCGCATCACCGCATCCTGATCGGCGCACGGGCGTCCCGGGTGGAGCCCTCCGCCTAGCCTCGGTCGCATGACCGCCACCGACACCGATCCCCAGCGCGCCGATCTCACCGCGTCCGCCGTGGCGTGGGACCTCGAGCCCCTCGTCGAGGACAAGGGTGCCGCCGGCGTCGACGAGCACCTCGCCGCGGCGGAGGCCGTCACCGCCAGACTCGAGGCCGCGCGCGGCACGATCGCCGATCTCGACGCCGCCGGGCTCGCCGCGGTGATGCAGCTCGTCGCCGAGATGCAGGAGCACCTCGGGCGGGCCGGCAACTACGCCGGCCTGCGGTTCACCGTCGACACCACCGACGCCGAACGCGGTGCGCTCATGCAGCGCGTGGAGGAGGAGTCGACCGCGATCGCGACGCGCGCGATCTTCCTCGAGCTCGAGTGGGCGGCGGTCCCCGACGACCGCGCCGAGGCGCTCCTCGCGGACCCTGTGCTCGAGTTCTGCGCGCACTACCTGCGCTCGGCCCGCCGGTATCGCCCGCACCTGCTCACGGAGCCGGAGGAGAAGATCCTCGCCGAGAAGGACGTCACGGGATCGAGCGCCTGGGCGCGGCTCTTCAGCGAGCTCACGTCCGCGATCACCGTGGACCTCGACGGTACGGAGGTCGGCCTGGAACAGGGCCTGTCGATCCTCGGCTCGCCTGACCGCGCCGACCGCGCCGCGGCCGCCGCCGCGGTCACCGAGGGCCTCGCGCCGGGTCTGCGCACCCGCGCGTTCGTCTTCAACACGCTGCTCGCCGACAAGGCCACCGACGACCGTCTGCGCGCCCACGGGAGCTGGATCGCGAGCCGCAACCTCGCCAACGAGGCGAGCGACGCGTCGGTGCAGGCCCTCGTCGACGCCGTCGTCGCGCGTTACGACATCCCGCAACGCTGGTACGCGTTGAAGGCGCGGCTCCTGGGCGTGGACCGGATCGCCGACTACGACCGCATGGCGAGCGTGGCCACCGCCGAGGCGGAGTTCGGATGGTCGGAGGCGAAGGACCTGGTGCTCGACGCGTACGCGTCGTTCTCGCCGACGCTCGCCGACGCCGGTACCCGCTTCTTCGAGGAGGGCTGGATCGACGCCCCGGTGCGGCCGGGCAAGCGGCCGGGCGCGTTCTGCGCGTACACGGTGCCGTCGCACCACCCGTACCTGCTGCTCAACTGGACGTCGCGCCGACGCGACGTCCTCACGCTGGCGCACGAGCTCGGTCACGGTCTCCACGCGTACCTGGCGCGGGACCAGGGCGTGTTCCACATGAGCACGCCGCTCACGCTCGCCGAGACCGCGTCGGTGTTCGGCGAGACGGTCACGTTCGGTCGTCTGCTCGACGCGACGCCCGACCCGGATGCCCGACTCGCGCTGCTCGCCGAGAGCCTCGAGGGCCAGATCGCCACGGTGTTCCGTCAGATCGCGATGAACCGCTTCGAGGATCGCGTGCACACGCACCGGCGCGAGGTGGGGGAGTTGAGCGTCGACGACTTCGCGGAGCACTGGATCGAGACCCAGCACGCCATGCTCGGCGACGCGGTGGAGCTCACCGACGGCTACCGGACCTGGTGGTCCTACATCCCGCACTTCATCGCCACGCCCGGGTACGTCTACGCCTACTCGTACGGGCAACTGCTGGCCCTCTCGGTGTACCGGCGCTACGAGGAGCGCGGCGCCGACTTCGTCCCCGCGTACCTCGAGCTCCTTGCCGCAGGCGGGTCGAAGTCGCCCGAGGAGCTGGGCGCGATCGTCGACTGCGACCTCGCCGACCCCGCCTTCTGGGACGGGGGCATCGCCATCGTCGAGCAGCAGCTCGAAGCGGCCGAAGCGGCGGCGCACGCCTCGGGTCGGCTCGGCTGAGCCGGCGCCGGTGCTCCTGCAGGGCCGACGGCGCCGTCGTCACCGGTGGCGGCGGCGGGATCGGACGGGCCATCAGCGAGCGGTTCGCGGCCGAGGGTGCGCACGTGGTGGTCGCGGAGATCGACGCAGCGCGGGCCGAGGAGACCGTCGCCGCGATCCTGGCGGCCGGCGGCTCCGCGACGCCTGTGGTCGCCGACGTCACCGACGCCGCCGCGGTCGCGGACCTCGGCCGGAACGTGGGCGCGGTCGAGATCCTCGTCAACAACGTCGGCCACTACCTCACGCGCGGCAACGACTTTCTCGACGCCGGCCCCGACGACTGGGACGCGCTCCACGCGGTGAACCTGCGGCAGGTGCTGCTCTGCACGCGCGCGTTCGTCGACGGCATGATCGAGCGGGGGCGGGGGAGCATCGTGAACGTGTCGTCCGTGGAGGCGTTTCGCGCCATCCCGAACCGACCGGTGTACAGCGCGTACAAGGCTGCGGTCACCGGGTTCACGCGGAGCCTGGCCGTCGATCTCGGCAACGCCGGCGTGCGGGTCAACGCGATCGCGCCGGACCTCACGGAGTCACTCCAGGTGCGCTACTCGGAGTGGGTGTCCGACGACGATCGCGCCCGGATCCCCGCCTGGGTGCCGGTCGGGCGCTTCGGCACACCCGAGGACATCGCCGGCGTGGCGCTGTTCCTCGCGTCGGATCTCTCGGCGTTCGTCACCGGCAGCACCGTGCACGCCGATGGCGGCTCGCTCGCGGCCGGCGGCTGGTTCCGCCGACCCGACGGCACGTGGACCAACCGGCCGGTGCTGTAGGCGCCGTCACGACCGGGGCCCGCACCGCCGGACCGCGGTGCGGGCACCCGCCTTCGATCAGTGCGTCTGCACGGTACCAGACGTAGACCAGGATGATGGCGACGTACTTGTGCAACTGGTCGCCGGTGAGGCCGTACTGCTGGGCCAGCGACGTTGACGTTCTGCGCGTCGGCCGCGCTGTAGGAGACGCTCACCGCGGTCGTCCCGGTGTTGGACGGTGGGTTCGCGACCGGTGCCGCCGGAGGACCGTTCACGGCCACGACGTAGCCACGACCGCGACGCCGTTGCGGAGCAGGCCGACGCGATCGGTGTTGAAGTAGGCCGCGGCCGCATCGACGTTGGCGATCTCGCCGGCGGTGAAGTTGGCGGTGAACGTGTTCTGCACCACGGTGTAGGACGTCAGGGTCTGGGCGACGTTGCCGCCGGCGTCCGTCGCGGTGACCAGGAAGGTCTTCTTCCCCGCGGTGTCGGTGTCGATCGGCGTCGCGGTGGCCTTGGTCCCGGTGCAGCTCGACAGCGACGACTCGTCGGCGCACGCGTACTGCGAGTTCAGGACGTCGCCGATCTTGAAGAGCAGACCGTTCGCGGGCTGATCCAGCGAGATCGTCGGCGGCGTCGTGTCGACGATGGTGGTCTTGGTGAGCACCGGGTTCCCGGTCCCGGAGGTGTCGGTCCCCGCCGCGCACGTCTTGGTCATCGCGAGCTGGGGCAGCGAGCTCGGGTTGGTGGTGATCTTGTACCCGGCCAGACCGGGTCTGGACCTGGGTGGTGGGCGCACCGGTGGCGACGATCGTGACGTCGACGGTGGGCGGCGTGTAGTTGGTCGCCGAGGTCGTGCCGCCCGAGATCGGTCCGGGATGGTGAGCGTGACCCGTCCGCTCGTGACCGCGACGGTCGCGGCCGCGTTCGCGGACCCGGTGCCGCTGACGATCGTCGCCGACTGTGCGGTGCCGTTGATCGGGACGTCGAGCGTGTAGACGATGTTCCTCGCGGTGGTCAGGAGCGGGACGCTCTGCTGGCCCGGCGCGAAGCGGAAGGTGAGGGTGCGGGCGGTGCCGACCTGGCTCGGTGCGGACACGACGGCGGGCACCGAGCTGCTCGACGCTCCGGTCGTGGAGGTGCACGCGAGCGGGATCGTCTCGGTCGCGTTGTAGGCCTGGTGCACGAGGGCCGTGGCGATGGCGCGGTACGAGACGGTCCTCTGGGCCTTGTTGCCCTGCGCGTCGACGGCGGTGACGGTGAACGTGTGCTGGCCGACCGTCGTCGAGATCGGCGCACCGTTCGCCGTGGTGCCCGAGCAGGACGTGACCTCGGTGGTGGCGTCGCTGCAGGCGAACGCCGCGTTGACGACCTGACCCGGCGTGTACACCGCGTCCGTTGCCCGGCGCGAGGAGCAGGATCACGGGAGGCGTGTTGTCGATGACGCTCGTCGAGATACACGCGGATGGTCACGGTCGCGGTGCTCGACAGACCGCCCGGATCGGTCGCCTTGAACACGAAGGAGTCGGTGCCGCGTGAAGGCCGGGTCACTGGTGTAGGTGACGTTCGGCGCGGTGCCCGTGAGCGTGCCGTGGGTCGGCGGCGTCACGACTGCGAACGTGAGCTGGTTCTGAGGGGTGTCGGCATCCGTCGCGGTGAGCGTGATCGCCTTCGGGCGGCCCTGCGCGACGGCCAGGCTCTGCCCGCCGGCGACCGGCGGCTTCGCCGCGCCCGGGACGGTCGTGGTCGCGATGACCGCCGTGGGGTCGTTCGGGGTGCAGGTGGCGACGATGTCGCCGACCAGGTCGGTGTGCACGTTCGCCACCAGCTGGCTGGGGGTGTGCCAGATCACGCCCGGCCCGGCCGCAGCGTCGGTGATCGTGCCCGTCACGATGAGGTCCGGGGCGGGGTGGGAGTTCCCGTCGATCGGCTGGTTGCCGGTGGTGGTCACCACGATGTTCGAGCCCTGGACGACGACCGTCGACGACAGGTTGGAGCCCGCCTTGGGCGGCGTGCTGACGCTGGTGACCGCGAGCCCGGTCGGGATCGGATAGGTGACCTTGCCGCCCTGGTACGTGGCGGTGACCGGCGGCGGATCCTGGTCGAACGGCACCACGAACGTGTAGGTGACCGACGCGCCGACCGTCGCCGGGTCGATCGAGTCCGTGATGGACGCGCCGTAGGCCGCGGGTTGGGCCCCGAAGCTCGTGGCGCAGGTGTACGGGATGCCGCTCGTGTTCGTGGTGTTCGCGGCGGCGGTGGTGATCCCACCGATCCCCGCGATGGTCACCAACGCGACGACGCCGACCGCTGTGATCCGTGCCCGCAGACTCATGATGTGCCCCCTCGGCAGCGGCGGATTCCCACGAACCCGCCGGCGGATCGAGGGTATCCACGGCGATTCCGGGCGAAACCCTCCGTGCGCACAACACGGAGCGGCCCGGAGCCCGCCCGCGACGGGCACGCGCGGTCGGGCCGACGGCGCGTCGAGTGGAGCGTCGAGTGGAGCGTCGAGTGGAGCCCGAGTGGCCCCTTCAGTACCTCGCCATCTCGGCGCGGAACTGGTCGAGGCCCATCGAGCCGAGGTCGAGCGCGTACCGGTGCCAGTCCTTGAGGTCGAACTCGCCGCCGCGCCGGGCCCTGGCGTCCTCCCGGCACTCGAGCCAGAAGCGCTCACCCACCTTGTACGAGATCGCCTGGCCCGGGAGGCCGAGGTAGCGGTCGACCTCCGAGCGCATGAACTGCTCCGCGAACATCGCGCGCTCGATCACGAAGGGCAGCGCGAGCTCCGGCGTCCAACGCTCGCCGGGGTGGTACGACTCGTCGTCGGGGATCGCCAGCTCGAGGTGCATGCCGATGTCGACGATGACGCGCACCGCGCGCATCGCCTGGGCGCGCAGCATGCCGAGCTCGTAGTCGGGGTTCTCGAGGTAGCCGAGCTCGCCCATGAGCCGCTCGGCGTACAGCGCCCAGCCCTCGCCGTGACCGGACGACCAGGCGAGCAGCCGCTGGAAGCGCGTGAGCTCGTCGGCGAGGTAACGGACCTGGGCCACCTGCAGGTGGTGGCCGGGGACGCCCTCGTGGTAGCAGATCGACACCTCGCCCCAGAGCGGGAAGCGGGTGTTGCCCATCGTCGGGTACCAGGTGCGGCCGGGCCGGGAGAAGTCCTCGGACGGTCCCGTGTAGTACATCGCCGACGCGCCGCCGGGCGGAGCGATCATCGCCTCGACGGTCTTCACCGGCTCCGGGATGTCGAAGTGCACGCCGTCCATCTCCGCGATGGTGCGGTCCATCAGGTCCTGCAACCACGCACGGAGGTTCTCGGGCCCCTCGATCGCACGCGCGGGGTCGGTCTCGAGCAGGTCGATCACCTCGGGGATCGCGGCGTTGGGCAGGATGCGGGCGGCGACCTGACCGACCGCGTGCTCGATCCGGTGCAGCTCGGCCCATCCCCAGGCGTAGGTCTCCTCGAGATCGAGCGTCGTGCCGTTCCACACTCGTGCCTTCACCGCGTACCGCTCGGCGCCGACCGCGTCGGCCTCGTCGGCGTGCGGCGCGTACTCCAGCGTGAGGTAGCGGGCGAACGCGTCGAGCGCCGCCGTCGCGCGCTCGGCGTGCTCGGTCACGGTGCGGTGCAGCGAGCCGTCGCCGACGCCGGATGCCGCGAGCTGGTCGGCGAGGCCCGAGGAAGTACGGGCGCGTCCCGGCCGCGTCGGTGCCGGCCCACACCTCCACCTGCTCGATCGCACCCACCACCTGGCGCCGCGCCGCGACGAGCTCGCGCGCGATCCCCTCGGTGTAGGCGTCCTGCAGCGACGACAGGCACTCGGGCACCGCGGCCATCCGGGCGGCGAGGACCTCCCAGTCGGCCTCGGTCTCGGTCTGGAGCACGTCGAACGCCTCGCGCACCTCCTGGACCGACGATCCCAGCACCGCGATGGAGCGGAGGTCCTCGCCCAGCTCGTGGAGGAGCACCTGGGTCTCCAGGATCTCGCGCATCACGCCGGCGGCGACGCGGTCGGGGTCGTCGGTGGGCTCGAGCCCGTGGAGCGCCCGCAGCGTCGAGCGGGCGTGATCCGCCCGCTCGCCGGCCGCGTCGGGCGAGAAGTCCGTCAGCCGGTCGTCGAAGCCGTTGATCCCCGCGAACGTCGCCCCCACGGGGTCCAGACGCGCGTACTGCTCGACGTAGGTGTCCGAGAGCGCCGTGATGGCACTGGTCACTTCGTACCCCCTGATCCGTGATGCCTGATCCGTGGTGCCGTGTTCCGTGATGGCCGCGCCCGTACGGAGGTCTCGATACCCCGGTCCGGTCCTCGAGACTCGTTCGCCGCGTCCCGGACGCTACTTTCGCCCCGTGGCGCCTCAGTTCATCTTCACCATGCGCAACCTGTCGCGGTTCCATCCGCCGGATCGACAGGTCCTCGAGAACATCAACCTCTCCTTCTACCCGGGCGCCAAGATCGGTGTGCTGGGTGCGAACGGCGCGGGGAAGTCGAGCCTGCTGCGCATCATGGCGGGCGAGGACGACGGCTACTCCGGCGAGGCGCGCCTCACACCGGGCTTCACGGTCGGCCTCCTGCACCAGGAGCCGCAGCTCGACGAGTCCAAGGACGTCCTCGGGAACGTGATGGACGGTGTCGGCGAGACGGCGACGCTGCTCGAGCGCTACGACGCCGTGCTCGCGGGCTGGTCCGATCCTGACGCCGACTACGACAAGCTCGGCGAGCAGCAAGCGCAGCTCGAGAAGGAGATCGAGGCCGCGAACGCCTGGGATCTCAAGCGCACGATCGACATCGCGATGGACGCGCTGCGTCTGCCGCCGCCGGACGCCGCGGTCGCGAATCTCTCGGGCGGCGAGCGTCGACGCGTCGCGCTGTGCCGGCTGCTGCTGTCGCGGCCCGACCTCCTGCTCCTCGACGAGCCGACGAACCATCTCGACGCGGAATCGGTTGCGTGGCTCGAACGGTTCCTCGCCGAGTACCACGGGACCGTCGTCGCGGTCACCCACGATCGTTACTTCCTCGACAACGTCGCGGGCTGGATCCTCGAGCTCGACCGTGGGCGCGGCATCCCGTGGGAGGGCAACTACTCGTCCTGGCTGGAGCAGAAGGAGGCCCGGCTCGCGCAGGAGGAGAAGAGCGACAAGGCCCGCCAGCGCACGCTCGCCCGCGAGCTCGAGTGGATCCGCCTCGCCCCGCGCGCCCGGCAGGCCAAGGGCAAGGCTCGAATCAACGCGTACGAAGCGCTCGTCGCCGAGGCCGAGGCCGCCGACGGTCGGGCCGAGCAGCTCGTGATCTCGATCCCGCCCGGCCCCCGCCTCGGCGACGTCGTGGTGGAGGCCGAGCACCTCACGAAGGGTTTCGGCGACCGACTCCTCATCGACGACTTCTCGTTCTCGCTGCCGCCCGGGGGCATCGTCGGCGTGATCGGGCCGAACGGCGCCGGCAAGACGACGCTGTTCCGCATGATCGTGGCCGCCGCGCAGGGTACGAGCACACCGGAGGACCAGCCCGACGGGGGCACGCTGCGCGTCGGACCGACGGTCGAGCTGGCCTACGTGGACCAGAGCCGCGACTCACTCGACGGTGATGCGACGGTCTTCGAGGAGATCACCGGCGGGCGCGAGCACATCGTCGTCGGCAACCGCGAGCTCCACGGCCGGGCCTACGTCGCCGGGTTCAACTTCAAGGGCTCGGACCAGCAGAAGCCGGTCGGCAAGCTCTCCGGCGGCGAGCGCAACCGCGTGCACCTCGCGAAGGTCCTCACCCAGGGCGGCAACGTGCTCCTCCTCGACGAGCCGACGAACGACCTCGACGTCGACACGATGCGCGCGCTCGAGGACGCGCTGCTCGCGTTCGCGGGCTGCGCGGTGGTGATCAGCCACGACCGCTGGTTCCTCGACCGCATCGCCACCCACGTGCTCGCGTTCGAGGGCGACTCCGAGGTGCGGTGGTTCGAGGGCAACTTCTCCGACTACGAGACCGACCGGCACAAGCGCCTCGGTGCCGAGGCGGACCAGCCCCACCGCATCAAGTACAAGCCGCTCGTGCGCCCCTGATGGCTCCGCTCGCTGGGCGCGCGACTGCAGGTCGGCGATGCCTGCCGCTCGCTACGCATACGACCGTGCGAACGGCCTGCTCGTGATGGACCTGACGCCGGAGAAGATGGTCGCCGGGGGCGAGGCACTCGCCCGTGACGCCGACGGGCGCGTGGTGATGATCCAGGGCGCGATCCCCGGCGAGGCGGTGCGGGTCGAGATCACGACCGCGAAGAAGTCGTTCGCCCGGGGCCGCGTCCTCGAGGTGCTCGAGCCGTCGGCCGATCGCACCGCGCCGCCGTGCCCGCACGTGCTCGCCGGGTGTGGCGGCTGTGAATGGCAGCACATCACGCCGGCCGCCCAGCGGCGGCTGCGGCGCGACATCGTGGTCGACGCGTTGGCGCGGCTCGGCAAGGTCGGCGACGCCGAGGCGCTCGTCGGTGATCCGGTGATCCTCCCGGACGCGGACTTCCGCACGTCGGTGCGGGTGCTCGTGCGCAAGGGTCGCCCCGCGTTCCGGCGGGCCGGGTCGCACGATCCGGTGGCGGTCGACGCGTGCGTGGTCGCCCACCCGCTGATCGACGACCTGATCCGCACCGCGACGTTCTCCGGCGTGACCGAGGCCGAGCTCCGCTGCGGCGCGCGGACGGGGGAGCGGCTCGTCGTCGCCTACCCGACGACGCGCTACCTCACCTTGCCCTCCGACGTCGTGACCATCGGCGCCGACGAGCTCGAGCGGGGCGGCAACGCGATGTACGTCGAGCTCGCGGCGGGACGGCGCTGGCGCATCTCGGCGACGTCGTTCTTCCAGAGTCGGTCCGACGGGGTCGACGCGCTCGCCGAGGTGGTGGCGGCCGCGGTCCCCCCGACGGCCGAGACGGTCGTCGACCTCTATGCCGGGGTCGGGCTCTTCTCCGGCGTGGTCGCCCGCCGCGGCCGACACGTGGTCGCGATCGAGGGCAACCCCGCCGCCGTGAAGGACGCCCGTCACAACCTCGCCGGCGACGACGTCGCGATCACGCGGGGCGACGTCGGGCGCTGGGACGCGGTCCCGGCCGACGTCGTGATCGCGGACCCGAGCCGCTCCGGTCTGGGCGCCGACGTCGTCGCGCGGATCGCCGCGACCGACGCCGCGCGGGTCGTGCTGGTCGCGTGCGACGCGGCCGCGCTCGGGCGCGACGTCGGCCTGCTGGCCCAGGCCGGGTACGACCTCGTGCGGGCGACGCCCGTCGACCTGTTCCCGCACACGAGCCACGTCGAGGTCGTCGCCGTCCTGGATCGTCACTGATTCGCGGCTCGCGGTACCTTCGGGTCCATGAGTCAGAGCGAGTCGACCGAACGCGGGCCACGGACACCCATCGCGTCGAGAGCGACAGCATGGGCAAGATCCTCGTGGCGCACGACCGCTACTGGGGCGCCCAGACCGAGCGATCGCTGCACCACTTCTCCGTCGCCGACGACCGCATGCCGACCGCGGTCATCCGGTCCATGGCGGTGCTCAAGAAGGCCGCCGCCCTCGTGAACTGCGACCTCGGCAAGATGAAGCGGGAGACGTGCGATCCGATCGTCGCCGCCGCCGACGAGGTGATCGAGGGCAAGCTCGCCGACCACTTCCCGCTCTACGTCTGGCAGACGGGCTCGGGCACCCAGACGAACATGAACGTCAACGAGGTCATCTCGAACCGCGCCATCGAGCTGTGCGGCGCCGAGATCGGGAGCAAGGCGCCCATCCATCCCAACGACCACGTGAACATGTCGCAATCCTCGAACGACACGTTCCCCACCGCGATGAACATCGCCGCGGTCGAGGAGGTGCTGCACCGCCTGATCCCCTCGGTCCGAGAGCTGCGGGACGCGCTCGACGCCAAGGCCACCGAGTTCGCCGACATCGTCAAGATCGGTCGCACCCACCTGCAGGACGCCGTGCCCCTCACGCTCGGGCAGGAGTTCTCCGGCTACGTCGCGCAGCTCGACGCCGATCTGGTGCGCATCGAGCAGAGCCTCGACGGTCTGTTCGACCTCGCGATCGGCGGCACCGCGGTGGGGACGGGGCTGAACACGCACCCCGAGTTCGCCGATCGCGCCGCGGCGAAGATCGCCGAGCTCACCGGGTTGCCGTTCCGCTCCGCGCCCAACAAGTTCGCGGCGCTCGCGTCGCACGACGATCTCGTCTACGCGCACGGCGCGATCCGCACGCTCGCGGTCAGCCTCATGAAGATCGCCAACGACGTGCGCTGGCTCGGATCCGGACCTCGCGCCGGGCTCGGCGAGCTCGAGCTCCCGGAGAACGAGCCCGGCAGCTCGATCATGCCGGGCAAGGTGAACCCCACGCAGTCCGAGGCGCTCACGATGGTGTGCATCCAGGTCTTCGCCGACGACACCGCCGTCGGGATGGCCGGCTCGCAGGGCAACTTCGAGCTGAACGTGTTCAAGCCGGTGATGATCTTCAACTTCCTGCACTCGGTCGACCTGCTCACCGACGCGTGCCGCAACTTCCGGGAGTTCTGCGTCGACGGGCTGGGTGCCAACCGCGCCCGCATTCAGTCCTACGTCGACCGCTCGCTCATGGTCGTGACCGCGCTCAACCCGGTGATCGGGTACGACAGTGCCGCGGCGATCGCGAAGAAGGCCCACAAGGAGGGCACGACGCTCCGCGAGGCGGCGCTCGCGTCGGGGCTGATCTCGGCTGAGGACTTCGACCGCGTCGTGCGGCCGGAGCACATGATCGCGCCCGAGTAGACGGCGAGACCGGGGTGGAGCTCGCCGGCGCGCACGTCGTCGTCACCGGGGGATCGCAGGGGATCGGGCTCGAGACCGCGCGTGCACTCGTGGCGAAGGGCGCACGCGTGTCGCTCGTGGCGCGCGACCCGGCGCGGCTCGCGACCGCGGCCGCCGAGGTCGGGGGAGAGACGCAGTGGCGGAGCGCCGACGTCACCGACCCCGACGCGATCGCGGCCGCCGTCGGCGGGCTGGTCGAAGCGCGCGGCGCGGTCGACCTGTTGATCACGAGCGCCGGCGTCGCCCATCCGGGGTACTTCGAGCAGCTCCCCCTCGACGTCTTCGAGTCCCAGATGGATCTGATCTACTTCGGCACGCTGCACGCGATCCGCGCCGTGCTCCCCGCGATGCTGGCGCGTGGGCGCGGGGGACTCGTCGGCGTGGCCTCGGCCGCCGCGCTCGTCGGCGTCTTCGGCTACGGCGCCTACGCGCCCGCGAAGTACGCGGTCCGCGGGCTCATGGAGACGCTCCACGCCGAGTACTCCCACCGCGGGATCTACAGCGCGTGCGTGTTCCCGCCCGACACGCTCACCCCGGGTTTCGAGGCCGAGAACCTCCTGAAGCCGCGCGAGACCGTCGCCGTGTCGGCCGGGGTGAAGCCGCGGACCGCCGACGTGGTGGCCGGCGCGATCGTGCGCGGCATCGAACGCGACCGACGGCTCATCACCGCCGAGCCGACGACCGCGGCGCTCGCACGGGGCGGTGCGCCCATGATCGCGATCGCCGAGCGCCAGATGGCGGCGGCCCTGCGCAAGGCCACGAAAGCTCCGTAAGATGCGCGCTCCTTCCCCCGACCGAGGAGCCGCGTCATGTCCTTCTACGAGCACCCCGTCACCGCGCTGAACGGGAAGCCGGCGAACCTCGAGGACTACAAGGGCAAGGCCGCGCTGGTGGTGAACGTCGCGTCGAAGTGCGGTCTCACCCCGCAGTACGAGGGGCTGCAGAAGCTCCAGGACCAGTACGCCGACCGCGGGTTCACCGTCCTCGGGTTCCCGTGCAACCAGTTCCTCGAGCAGGAGCCCGGCACCGCGGACGAGATCCAGGAGTTCTGCTCGGTCAACTACGGCGTGACGTTCCCGCTGTTCTCCAAGATCGAGGTGAACGGCGACGGCAGGGACCCGCTGTACGCCGAGCTCGAGGAGACGCCCGACGTCGCCGACGGTCACACCGGCGACATCCGCTGGAACTTCGAGAAGTTCCTCGTGAGCCCCACGGGCGAGGTCGTCGGTCGGTTCAGCCCGACCGTCGAGCCCCAGGACCCCTCGCTCGTGGGCGCGATCGAGGCCCAGCTCCCCTCCTGATTGCTCGTCCGCTCGGGTGGCGTCGGGCGCGAGTGGCTCGGGACGCTCCCGAGCTGCTCGCCTCCGCTGCGCTCCTCGCTCCGGTCCGGGCCCGGGCGCGGTCACGGAGGACAGGGGTCACAAAATCCGACTCTGACGATCAGGAATAGGTCCAGGGGTTCGAGAGTTGAGTCGTCTGCACTCACATCTCGAATGGAGCTCCCCGACATGGCCGAACTGCGACACCCTGGCCCTCCCCGTCCTGCCGCTGACCACCGGCGTCGTCCTGCCCCAGACCGTCGTCACCCTGACGCTCGACTCCGACGAGGCCAAGGCCGCGGTGGCCGCGGCCGACGGCGCCGACGGTCGCGTGCTGCTCGTCCCCCGGATCGACGGCCGCTACGCGCGGGTCGGCACGGTGGCGCACGTGGAGGAGTCGGGCGAGCTGCCGAACGGCGTGCACGCCGCGATCCTGCGCGGCCTCCACCGCGCGACCCTCGGCGCGGGGGTCGCCGGCACCGGCTCCAGCCTGTGGGTCGAGGCCCACGAGGTCGTCGACCCGGCGCCCTCGCTCCAGGTCGAGGAGCTCGGCCGCGAGCTGCGCGGTGTTCTCACGGTGCTCGGTGAGCGGCGTCGCAGCCGGCGGCTCCCCGAGCTCCTGCGGTCCACCTCCGATCCGGCGGCGCTCGCCGACGGCTTCGGTGCGTGGAGCGACCTCCCGGCCGAGCGCAAGCTCGAGCTGCTCGAGGCGACGGACGCGGAGCAACGCGTGCAGCTCGCCCTGACGCTCGCGCGCGACCTGCTCGCCGAGCACGAGCTCCAGGAGCGCATCCGCCACGAGGTCACCGACGGCATGGAGGCCCAGCAGCGCGAGTTCCTGCTGCGCCAGCAGCTGCAGGCGATCCGCAAGGAGCTCGGTGACGAGGACGACGGTGACGGCGCCGACGCCTACCGCGAGCGCGCCGCCGGACTGAACCTCCCCGAGGCGGTGCGGACCGCGGTCGATCGCGAGATCGGGCGCATGGAGCGCACCGGTGCCCAGAACCCCGAGCAGGGGTGGATCCGCACGTGGCTCGACACGATCCTCGAGCTGCCGTGGGGCGTCCGGTCCGAGGAGGACCTCGACGTCACGAACGCGCGCGCCGTGCTCGACGCCGACCACACCGGGCTGAACGACGTGAAGGACCGCATCGTCGAGTACCTCGCGGTGCGCAAGCTGCGCGCCGAGCGCGGCTTCGACCGGGCCGACGACGGTGGGGACGGCGCGCCCGCGCCCACCCGGCGCGGCGACGGCCTGATCCTGGCGCTCGTGGGTCCGCCGGGCGTCGGCAAGACGTCGCTCGGCGAGTCGGTCGCACGCGCGACCGGTCGCGCGTTCGTGCGCGTCGCGCTCGGCGGCGTGCGTGACGAGGCCGAGATCCGCGGCCACCGGCGCACCTACGTGGGCGCGCTGCCGGGCCGCATCGCCCGCGCCCTGAAGGAGGCCGGGACCATGAATCCGGTGATCCTGCTCGACGAGGTCGACAAGCTCGGCGCCGACTGGCGGGGCGACCCGTCGTCGGCGTTGCTCGAGGTGCTGGACCCGGCGCAGAACCACACGTTCCGCGACCACTACCTCGACGTCGACCTGGATCTCTCCGGCGTGCTCTTCATCGCGACCGCCAACGTCGCCGACACCATCCCCGGCCCGCTGCTCGACCGCATGGAGGTCGTGCGGCTCGACGGCTACACCGAGGAGGAGAAGGTCGCGATCGCCCGCGATCACCTGCTGGCCCGTCAGCTCGAGCGCAACGGGCTCGAGTCCGCCGACGTGACCGTCGACGAGGCCGCGCTGCGCACGATCGTCACCGAGTACACCCGCGAGGCGGGCGTTCGTTCCCTCGAGCGTGAGATCGGGCGGCTGCTGCGCAAGGTCGCAGCCGGTGTGGCGACGCGTGAGTCGAGTGGTGACGAGGCCGACGCGACCGGGCCGGTGGTG
This sequence comes from uncultured Acidimicrobiia bacterium, assembly GCA_963756815.1. Taxonomy (GTDB): domain Bacteria; phylum Actinomycetota; class Acidimicrobiia; order IMCC26256; family JAENVU01; genus JAENVU01. Next base: position 97,742 of record CAVWPR010000004.1, on the reverse strand, counting down.
GTGGACGACGCCCTGGTGCGCACGCACCTCGGCCGCGCCCGCTTCCAGGCCGAGGAGGTGGCCGACCGGACCGCCAGCCCCGGCGTGGCAACCGGACTCGCGGTCACCGGGACCGGAGGCGACGTGCTCTTCGTCGAGGCGACCGCGCTCGACGGTGAGCCCGGACTGCAGCTCACCGGTCAGCTCGGCGACGTCATGAAGGAGTCGGCGCACATCGCGCTCAGCTACGTGACCGCACACGCCGGCGACCTCGGCGTCGACGCCGAGCGGCTCGCCCGCCGTCGGTTCCACGTGCACGTCCCTGCGGGTGCCATCCCGAAGGACGGGCCCTCGGCCGGCGTCACGATGACGACCGCGATCGTGTCGCCAGCTCACCCAGCGGCCGGTGCGGGCCGACGTCGGCATGACCGGTGAGGTCACGCTGCAGGGTCGGGTGCTGCCGATCGGCGGCGTCAAGCAGAAGGTGCTCGCGGCCGAGCGGGCCGGGCTCACCACGGTGATCCTGCCGGCCCGCAACGGTCCCGACCTCGAGGACGTGCCCGAGGCGGTGCGGGAGCGCATGACGTTCCACCTCGCCGAGGACGTGTCCCAGGTCCTCGACTGGGCGCTCGAGCCTGATGGCTCGTCCGCTCGTCCCTTCGGCGACTCCGCTCGCCGCGCTGGGAGTGATCGGACGGGGCTCGCCGCGTGCTCGCCTCCGCTCGTCTCCTCGCGCTCCGGCTCGGGACGAGTTCGCAAGTCCGCGAGCCGCGGCCGGAGCTCCGACCGCGTAGCGTCGTCGCGGATGTTGACCGCCCGATCGGTGTCCGTCGCGCGCGGCGGGGCGCCGGTGCTCGTCGACGTGTCGTTGTCGGTCGCCTCCGGCCAACGGCTCGGCGTCGTCGGCCCGAACGGCATCGGCAAGTCGACCCTGCTGCGCGTCCTCGCCGGGCACGACGAGCCCGACGCGGGTCGCGTCGAGCGCGCGCCGGCCCGGACCACCGTCGGGCTGCTGCCCGCAGGAGCCCGATGCACGCGCCGGCGAGGACCTCCGCGCCTACCTGTGGCGCCGAACCGGCGTGCAGGAGGCGAGCGACGACCTCGACGCCTGGACCGACCGGCTCGCCGAGGACCCCGACGTGGCCGAGCAGTACTCGGAGTCGCTCGACCGCTTCCTCGCGCTCGGCGGCGCCGACCTCGACGCGCGTATCGGCCAGGTGACGGCCGAGGTCGGACTCGCCGCCGATCGGGTCGACGTGGCGATGACCGCGCTCAGCGGCGGACAGTCGGCGCGGGCGGCACTCGCCGCCATCCTCCTCAGCCGCTTCGACGTGCTGCTGCTCGACGAGCCGACGAACAACCTCGACTTCGACGGCCTCGAGCTGCTCGAGCGGTTCGTGACGTCGACGCCGAGCGCGGTGATCGTCGTGTCCCACGACCGCGAGTTCCTCGACCGCACCGTCGACCGGATCCTCGAGATCGAGGAGGAGTCCCATCGCAGCGTCGAGTACGCCGGTGGCTGGACCGAGTACGTGGAGCGCAAAGGTCTCGCCCGCCGACAGGGCTACGCGCAGTACGACGAGTACGTCGCCAAGCGCGACACGCTGCGCACGCGGGTCCAGCGGCAGAAGGAGTGGTCGGTCCAGGGCAAGGCCAAGGTGAAGCGCAGCGGCGAGACCGACAAGTTCATCCGCCACTTCAACACGGCGAGCAGCGAGAAGGTCGCGGCGAAGTCGAAGATCTCCGAGCGCGAGCTCGACCGGCTGGAGCGGGTCGAGAAGCCGTGGGAGGGCTGGGAGCTGCGCATGCAGCTCGCCCCGAGCGCGCGCAGCGGTGACGTCGTGGCCCGGCTCGACGGCGCGGTCGTGACGCGGGGCAGCTTCCGGCTCGGTCCGATCGACCTGGAGATCGCGTGGCAGGAGCGAGTCGCGATCCTCGGTCCGAACGGCTCCGGCAAGACCACGCTCCTGCACGCGCTGCTCGGTGAGGTGCCGCTCGCGGAGGGTCGCCGGTGGGTCGGTCCGGGTGTGACCATCGGGACGATGGACCAGGCCCGCGCCGGCTTCCCGGCCGACGCGGTGCTGCTCGATGCGTTCACCGAGCTCACGGAGATGGACGCGACCGCGGCCCGGTCGCTGCTCGCCAAGTTCGCGCTCGGCGCCGACCATGTCGGGCGGGAGGTCGCGAACCTGTCACCGGGGGAGCGGAGCCGGGCCGAGCTCGCCGCGCTCATGGCCACCGGCGTCAACTGCCTGGTCCTCGACGAGCCGACCAATCATCTCGACCTCGCCGCGATCGAACAGCTCGAACAGGCGCTCGAGGCGTTCGCCGGGACGCTGCTCGTGGTGAGTCACGATCGCCGCTTCCTCGACGCGCTCCGGACGGACCGCGTGGTCGAGCTCGTCGGCACGCCGACCGGTGGCGCTACCGCCCGGGGTTGATCGAGCCGCCCCTGGAGTGGTCGGGCAGGAGCGTGTCGAGCGATGCGACGTCGGGGATCTCGTCGACGTCGCGGTCCTCCGGCGCAGCAGCCGCAGGCGCTCGCGGTTCCGCCTCGGGGGTCCAGTCGACGATCGGTCGCGTCGGTTCGACGATCGGCGCCGCGGTCGCGCGCAGCCATGCGTCGTCGACGACCGGCGGCGGGGCCGCGGTGACGGGCGCGACCGGAGGCATCGGTGGCGCGGTGGGCGGTGCCTGCGGCACGACGGACGCGATCGGTGCCGCGTCGGGCGCGGCCGGAGCCGGCGGTGTCGCATCGGTGGGGGCTTCCGTGGCAGTGGCAGCGGCGGTGCCGCTCGCCGTCCCGTCGCCGAGCGGGAAGTGGCACGCCACGAAGTGGGCCGGTCGGATCTCGCGCATCTGGGGCTCGTCCGTCGCGCAGCGCTCCTCGGCGTTCGGGCACCGGGTGCGGAACCGGCAGCCCGACGGTGGCGACAGGGGCGACGGGATCTCGCCGCCGACGCCCTCGCGTGCCACCACGGTGGCCTCCGGATCGGGCTCCGGGATCGCGCTGAGGAGCGCAGCGGTGTACGGGTGCGCGGGTGCGGCGTACAGCTCGTCGGGCTGCGCGAACTCGCACAGCTTGCCGAGGTACATCACGGCGACCTTGTCGCTCACGTTCTTGACGACGGCGAGGTCGTGGGCGATGAAGATGAGCGTCAGCCCGTACTTCTCCTTCATCTCCTCGAGGAGGTTGAGGATCTGGGCCTGTACGGAGACGTCGAGGGCGGACACCGGCTCGTCGCAGATGATCAGCTTCGGCTCGGTGGCCACCGCACGTGCGATCGAGATGCGCTGGCACTGGCCGCCGGAGAACTCGTGCGGCCGCTTCGGGCCCGCGACCGACGGGTCGATGCCGACGGTGTCGAGCACCTCGTCGACGCGTGCGCTCCGCGACGCCTTGTCGCCGATCTTCCAGATGTCGAGCCCCTCGCGCACGATGTCGCGCACGCGCCGGCGCGGGTTCAGCGACGAGATCGGGTCCTGGAAGATCATCTGGAGCTTCGGGCGCAGCGCGCGGAGGAGCTCGCCCCTGAGGTGCGTGAGGTCGTTCCCCTCGAAGGTGACCGTTCCACTCGTCGCGTGGACGAGCTGCATGACGGCCTTGCCCATGGTCGACTTCCCGCAGCCGGACTCGCCCACGAGCCCCAGGGTCTCGCCGGGGAGCACGTCGATGCTGACGTTCGTCACCGCGTGGACCTTGAGGCCGGTGCGACCGACCGGGAACTCGACGACGAGATCCTCGATCCGCAGCAGCGTCTCGTCGGCGGGGCGGAGGTGAGCGGTGCCGCTGCCGGCCATCAGACGGCCGCCATCGCGATCGCGGATTCCAGCCCGGCCTGCCACGTTGGCCTCGAGCGCGGCCCGGTTCTCCGGCGTCCCGACCGGATACCAGCACCGGAACGCGTGCCCGTGGTCGACGGCGTCGGTCAACGGCGGCTCCTCCTCGATGCACTTCGGCTGCACGTAGGGGCAGCGCGGGGAGAACTTGCACCCGGGCGGCGGATTGACGATGTCCGGCGGACGGCCACCGATCGCGGTGAGCCGGGTGTGGCTCGGTGCCGCGAGCTTCGGGATCGACCGCATGAGCGCCTCGGTGTAGGGGTGACGCACCGAGGCGAACAGCGTTCGGGTCGGTGCCTTCTCCACGACGCGCCCGGCGTACATGACCGCGATCTCGTCGGTCCGACCCGCCACGACCCCGAGGTCGTGGGTGACGAGGATCATCGCCATGTAGCGCTCGCGCTGCTGCTCCTGGAGCAGGTCCAGGATCTGGGCCTGCACGGTCACGTCGAGCGCGGTGGTGGGCTCGTCGGCGAAGAGGAGCTTGGGCCCGCATGCGATCGCCACCGCGATCACGACGCGCTGACGCATGCCGCCCGACATCTGGTGCGGGTACTCCTTCAGCCGGCGTTCGGCCTCGGGGATCCCCACCGATTGCAGCAGGGCGAGGGCGAGCTCCTTGGAGTAGTCCTTGGTGATGTCGAGGTGCTGGCGCAGCATCTCGGTGAGCTGGTTGCCGATCTTCATCACCGGGTTGAGCGACGTCATCGGGTCCTGGAAGACCATCGCGAGCTGCGCGCCCCAGAGGCCGCGGAGCTCGTCGTCGTTCGCGGCCACCAGGTCGTGACCCTCGAAGATCGCGGTGCCCGACCGCTCGACGTTCTTCTTCGGGAGCAATCCCATGATGCTGCGCGACAGCACCGTCTTGCCGGAGCCCGATTCGCCGACCACCCCGAGAGTGCGCCCGCGCTCGAGCGAGAAGCTCACGCCGTCGACGGCTCGTGCGAGCCCACGCGGGGTCTTGAACGCGGTCTTGAGATCGACGACCTCGAGCAGCGGTCCGTCGAGCGGCGCCGGCTCGAACCGCTCCTCGCTGCGTGCTCGCGCCCCTGCGCCGACGCTCGGGCTCACAGGGCGCTCTCCCTCACGTCGAACTTGGCCCGCAGGACGTCACCGAGGAAGTTGAGCGCCATCACCGTGATGAAGATCACGAACGACGGCGCCAGCACGATGTTCGGTGCGTCGGTGAGGTCGGTGATCCCCGACTGGATGGTGTTGCCCCACGTGATCTTCGTGGGATTCACGCCCGCGCCGATGATGGCGAGCCCGGCCTCGGCCACGATCACGACCGCCACGCCGAGCAGCGCGATGGAGAGCATGGCGGGCAGCACGTTCGGGAGGATCTCGCGGATCATCACCCGCCCGTGCTTCGCGCCCTGCGCCCGGGCCGCCACGACGAACTCACGCTCCGCCCACGACAGCGTGGACGCCCTCGAGATCCGGGCCAGCACCGGCACCGACACGATGGCCAGGGCGACGGTGACCCAGAAGACCGAGTTCCCCAGGAACGTGACGATCGAGAGGGCGAGGACGAGCTGCGGGTAGGCGAGGAGGATGTCGGTCAGTCCGCCGAGCACGCCGCCGATGGCGCCCTTGAAGTAGCCGGCGACGATGCCGAGCACGCCACCGACCACGAGGCCGAAGAAGACGGACACGATGCCGATGTACATCGAGTTGTAGGTGCCGTTCACGACCAGCGAGAGCACGTCGCGGCCCTGTCCGTCGGTGCCGAACGGGTGGCCCGACGCGCCCCAGCCCAGCCGCGGGGTGCTCACGTCGTTCACCGGATCGGGGATTCCCGGGATGTGCGATCCGAAGAACGCCATGAACAGGACGATCGCGAGCCACGCGACGCAGAGCCACCCGCCGATGCCGATCCCCTTGCGGCGGACGTGGTCGGTCTCCGGCCCGGACAGCACCCCACCTCCGATGACTGCGCCGGAGGCAGGGGTCAGTGCGTGACGGTGCTCGTCCTCGGCCAGCGCCGGCGCGAGGTCGGGACTGGAGTCAGGCGATCGCGCGGGCATGGCGGATCCTCGGGTCCAGGACGGTGTAGAGGAGGTCGACGACGAAGTTGACGAGCACGTAGATCACCGCGATCACCGCGACGAGGGCCTGGGTCTCGATGAGCTGATGGCTGAGGATCGTCTCGGCGAGGCGACCGCCGACGCCCGGCAGGTTGAAGATGCGCTCGACGACGAGCGCGCCGCCGATGAGGGCACCGACGTTGAGGCCGGCGACCGTGAGCAGGGTCAGGCTCGACGGCCGGAGCGCGTGGCGGAACAGCACGCGCCGCGCGGGGATGCCCTTGGCCTTGGCCGTGGTGATGAAGTCCTCCTGCAGCGTGGCGATCATGTCGGACCGCAGCAGACGCATGTAGATCGCGATCTGCGCGACCGCGAGGCTGATGGTCGGCAGGAGCATCTGCTTCCAGTTCTCCGACGTGAACGGGTTGAGCGGGAAGTCGCCCACGCCGGTGTACTGCGTGGGGAGATCCCAGACGTGCCATTTCGCCGCCACGTAGATGACGAGGAGGAGCGCAGCGAGGAACGCCGGCATCGCCAACATGGCGAACGCGAGAACGTTGGATATTCGGTCGAACTTCGTGCCGTTCCGGTATGCGGTGAGCACGCCCATGGGGATCGCGATCACCAGCGCCAGTATCTGCGCGTAGAGCATCAGCTCCAGCGACACCGGGAGCCGCTTCCACAGGCCGTCGCTCACCGGGACGCCGCTCACGTGCGCACCCGTCCCGGTGTAGGTCTTGCCGAAGTCGCCCTGGACGAAGTTCGTCACCCAGTCCTTGTACTGGACGAAGAAGGGCTTGTTCAGCCCGATGTCCTCACGCAGCCGCGCCTTCTCGGCCGGTGACGCGAACGGCGCCAGCGTCGACACGAGGTCGCCCTTGCGCTCCTGGAGCTTGAGCATCCAGAAGGAGAGGAAGGTCACGACGAACAACACGAACACGAGCCGGCCGAGCTTGAGCGCTGCGGTTCTCATGCAATCTCCTCGTCCGGCTCGTGTTCGTGGTGCGTGACTCCTTGCGCGCTACTTGCTGACCCAGAGGCCGACGGTCTGGTGGATGCCGGCGAGGATCGGCACGGGCTTGACGGTGCCGACGTCGCCGTTGTCGTTGGGCATGTTCGGTCCGACGACGCCGTGGACGTTGCTCTGGGTGGCGATGAACCACTGGTTGTACCAGGTCCAGAAGTTGTACAGCTGGCCGGTCATCCGCTTGTTGAAGTCCTCGTACGCCGAGGTGCGGGTCGCCGGTGTCGGTGCTCTGGCGGCCCTTGTCGAGGTCGGCGTTGAGCTGCGGGTCGTTGACGTGGTTGAAGTTCACCACCGAGCCGCCGTAGAACCACGCGTACATCGTGTCCGGGTCCTGGCCGGGGTAGTTGCGCCAGCTGAAGGTGTCGACGGCGCCGCCGATCGCCTGGTTGATGATCGTGGCCTGGTCCACCGGGCTCGGCAGCTTCACGGTGATGCCGACCTGCTGGAGCTCGCGCGCCGTCTCCCGGACCACCTGCTGGGTCGTCGTGTCGAAGGTCGACTGGATCGCGAACTCGAACTTGCCGCCGTGCGCGTCCTTGTACTGCTGGACCAGCTTCTTGGCCTGTGGGATGTTCTGCGCCGGGTACTTCAGCCCGTCGACGTGACCCATCACGTCGGTGTCGAAGATCTGGTCGGCGAGCCGGCTCGTGCCCTTGTTCGAGATCTCGTTGAGCCGCTGGCGGTCGACCGCCAGGGCGATCGCCTTCCGGGCCGTGAGGTCGTCGAGCGGCGCCCGGGTCACGTTCGGGAGCAGGTGCGCGAGCTCCATCCGGCCGTTGGGCTCGTTCCAGATCTCGGCGCTCGGCATGGTGCTCTGGATCTCGCTCAGGTCGAGACCGCCGGCGTCGTGGGTGATGTCGAACTGCCCGCCCTGCAGGCCGCGGATGCGCTGCGAGCTGTCCTCCTGCGGCTTGAAGTTGATGCCGTCGAGGTACGGGAAGCCCTTCCGCCAGTAGTCGGGGTTCCTGACGACCTTGACGTCACCGGTGGTCGGGTCGAACGACGTGAGCTTGAAGGGCCCGGTGCCGATCATGTTCGTGTCGCAGGTGGCGTCGTCGTTGAGCTGCGCCGGTGCCGCGATCGCGGCCCGACCGCTCGTCCAGAGGTAGGCCGGGAACGCGGTCCACGGGTCCGTCATGGTGACGACCACCGTGTCGTCGCCCTGGGTCGTCACGTCGGCGATGTTCGTGAACACGAACGAGAGCAGGATGCCCTTGCGCCAGGCGTCGATGTTCTGCTTCACCGCGGCGGCGTTGAGCGGCTCGCCGTCCTGGAACTTGATGCCGGGGCGCAGGACGATCGTCCACGTCTTCGCGTCGGCGCTGCCGGTGACCGACTTCGCCAGGTACGGCGCGTACACGTTGGGCTGGTCGGTCGGCTGGGTCAGCGTGTCGTAGACCGCGCTCGCGACCATGATCCCGGAGATGGCCCACTGGCCGCGCGGCGGGCAGAACGCCGTGGTCTTGCCCTCCAGACCGTAGGTGATCGTGCCGCCCTTCTGGGGCGTGCCGGGGTTGTTCGTCGGCAGGCCACCGTTCGAGCTGCCACCGCCGCCCGAGGAGCCCCCCTTGCTGCCTCCGCTGCTCCCGCAGGCGGCAACGACGAGCGCCACCATCACCAGCAGAGCCAGGAAGAGCATCGGCGCCCGACGGCGCGTGGTCGTGTCCTGCACGTTGTCCCCCCATGAAGCCGGAATCATCGACCCCGACATTGTTGCCAACCGGCTCGGTCGATACCGGTCGGCCCCGATGAACTTCGGTTGCGTGTGGGCCGCAAGGTAGGAAGCGGGGTCGCGGTTGTCAACATTCGCCAGCACTACGTTTCCGGGATCGTGGCCGACGATCGACTCCGCATCACGCCGACCGTCTCGATCGACGCGTCCGACCTCACGTACCGCGTCAGCCGGTCCGGCGGACCCGGCGGACAGCACGCCAACACGTCCGAGACCAGGGTCGAGGTGACCCTCGACGTCCGCCACTGCGGGGGCCTGACGCCCCACCAGCGCGCCCTGGTCACGAGCCGGTTGGGGCCGGTGATCCGAGCGGTCGCGGCCGACACCCGGTCACAGGCCAAGAACCGGGACCTCGCCCGGGCGCGCCTCGTGGGTCGGCTCGCCGCCGCGCTGCGGGTGGCGCCGTCGCGCCGGCCCACCCGCGCCACTCGGGGCGCGAAGGAGGCGCGGCTCGCCGGCAAACGCCGGCGGTCCGACGTGAAGCGGATGCGCGGCCGGCCCGACGGGGACGACTGACGTGGCCGTCGTGCGCGATCTCGCACTCTGCGTGGTCGGTGTCACGCTGATCGCGATCGTGGTCGACGCCGCGCTGCGCACGTTCGTCCTGCCGCGTGCGTCGGTGGTCCGGCTGACGCGGGTGATCTCGGTGGTGATCAGCCGGATCTTCGAGCTGCTGATCCGGCCGGCCAAGACCTACGAGGCGCGTGACCGCGTGATGGCGCTCTACGCGCCGGTCGTGCTCATGGCGATGGTCGTCGTGTGGCTCGTGATGCTGATCGCCGCCTTCACGATGATCTTCCTCGCCGTCGAGGGCAACGGCGTGTCGCGGGCGTTCAGCGAGGCGGGCTCGTCGCTCTTCACGCTCGGGTTCGAGCGGCCGAACGGCGACGTCGCGACGGTGGTCGCGTTCATGGCCGCGGCGTTCGGGCTCGGGCTCGTGGCGCTGCTGATCGCGTACCTGCCGACCATCTACGCGTCGTTCTCGCGCCGCGAGGTGCTCGTCGCCTACGTCAACACGCGCGCGGGGACGCCACCGAGCGCGATCGACCTGCTGCGCCGCGCGCATCTCATCGATCGGTTGCACGACCTCGACGACCTCTGGGAGCGCTACCAGCTCTGGTTCGCGGAGCTCGAGGAGACGCACACGTCGCAGCCACTGCTCAACTTCTTCCGGTCGCCGTCGGCCGACCGGTCGTGGGTGACCGCCGCGGGGACGATCCTCGACGCCGCGTCGCTCATCAACTCGACCGTTGACGCGGGCTGGCAGCCGATGGCCGGTCTGTGCGTGCGCAGCGGGTTCACCGCGTTGCGTTCCATCGGCGACTTCTTCGGCATGGACTACCCGACCGACCCGCAACCGGGCGACCCGATCACGATCGGTCGCGAGGAATGGGAGGACGCACGCGGGCAGCTCGCCGCCGCCGGCGTCCCCCTCGTCGCCGACGTCGACCAGGCGTGGCGTGACTTCGCCGGTTGGCGGGTCAACTACGACACGGTGCTCGTCACGCTCGCCGGTCTGATGCAGGCGCCCTACGCGCCGTGGAGCTCGGACCGGTCGGTCCGCTTCCGCGTCGACCGCGACCGCCTGGGGCCGTCGTCGCCAGCGCTGAGCGTCACCCGGTCGGCGGCGCGCTCGTGTACAGGACCTTGATCGGCGCGAACGCCTTCACGATGCCGGGCTGGAGCCCGATCGGCCGCTTCGTGATCCCGAACGTGTACCGCAGCTCGGCGACGACGAAGTGCCGGGTGATCGGCCACACGCGCCGGGACGGGTGGTTCGGCGCGAAGCAGCCGTCGGTGCCGAGCCGGACGAGGCTGTCGGGGACGGGCAGTCCGGCCTCCTGCGCGAGCTTGACGACCCCGCCGCCGCCCCTCCCGATCTCGCAGATGTCGCTCATCGCGTTGAGGTGGCCGACGCCGTCGATCACCACGAGGCGCTTCGGCGTCGGCACCTGCGCGTAGAAGGAGCGGATCCCCTCCGGGGGGACCACGGTGTCGTTCGCACCCGCCATGTAGAGCGACGGCTTGCTCGGGGGCGGTGTCGCCGCGGGGAGGTCGCCGAATGCGGCCGCGGCCCCCGCCAACGGGACGTACACGCGGACGGTCGGCTGCGCGGCGTACTCGATCGCGCTGCGTCCGCCGGCCGAGTGACCGACGATCCCCACCCGACCGCGCCGGCGCACCGCGCCCGTGAGCGGTCCGCGTCCGGTCGCGGCGCGGCGCACCGCGGCGATGCTGGCGTCGATCACGTCGGCGTCGGTGCGGGGCGTGGCCGGCGTGGCGCCGAGGGTCGCACCGAGGCCGCGCTCGAGGAAGTCGGGCGACGTGACCACGAACCCCCACGACGCGAGGTGGGTCGTGAGGAAGGTCGACTGGTCGCGGTAGCCGCCGGCGCCGTGGGCGAACACGACGAGCGGGAACGGCCCCCGCTTCGACACCCGGATGTTGCGGTACGCGTCGGTGGTGAACGGCGCCTTCACGCCCTTGCTCGCCACCAGGTCCTGCAGCGCCTGCGGCAGCCACTTCGCGATCTCGTACACGTCACGGTGCCGGCCGGCGGTCTCGCGTCGCGGCGCCGGGTACCACACCTCGGTCTCGCGGTCGCCGATCGAGAGGGTGGTGACGCCGGCCGCGAACGGTCCCGGCCGGGCGTAGACCGCGACCGGCCGGGGGCGGCCCGTCGGCCCGCGTCGCGGGCCGCCCCGGCGGTGGCGGCGGTGGCCATCGCGACCGAGCACGAGACGACGACGGCGACGAGCGCGAGACGACGCACGGTGGGGCTCCTTCGGGACACGAGACGGGACGTGATCAGTCGAGCGGGACCAGTGTGTCCTCGACGCCGGCACGTTCGGGACCGCGGCGGATGAACCACTCCTGCCCGAACGCCGCGGTGAACGCCTCGGGCGGCAGCTGGAGGAAGAAGGACTCCTCGGGGATCTGACTCGCGTGGGCCACCATCGCGGCGCGCTTGCGATCCACGTAGGCACGCACGTCCACGGTGGTGGTGATGACCTCGGCCGGCATGCCGAGGTTCATCTCCTCGGGGTCGGGCGCGTCGGCGATGTCCTCCATCTCCGCGGCGCGCGTCTTCATCAGCTCGATGATGTAGTCGCGGTTCATGGTCGACTCGTACACGCGTGGCGTGCCGGCGATCTCCGCGGCGCGCACCCCGACGCGGTGCACCTGGATGTGGTCCGGATGCCCGTAGTTCCCGCGCTCGTCGTACACCGTGAGGACCTCGGCGTCCTCGTCGCGCAGGATGGCCGCCAGCCGTGCGGCCGCCTCCTCGAGGTCGGCCATCGCGAAGCACTCCGGGTCCCGGGTGGTCGGTTCGCCGTCCATGCCGGAGTCGCGGTAGCCGAGGAACTCGACCCGTTGTGCGCCGAGGATCTGCGCCGCGGCCCGCACCTCCTCGACGCGGCGGTCGGTGAGCGACTCGCCGTCGGTGAGGAATCCCGGCGCGACCTCGCCGAGCTCACCCTTCGTCGCGCACACGAGGACGACCCGGTGGCCCTCCGACGCGACCCGCGCCATGGTGCCGCCGGTGGCGATCGCCTCGTCGTCGGGATGGGCGTGGAAGAACACCAGGGTGGCCATGGGACGGAGTGTCGCGGTTGGGAGGATGTTGCGTCGAGCCTGCCTGGCTGGGCGCGAAACCTGACGTTAGAGTCAGTCGACCGGCGGAGCCGCCGGTTCACCGGGGGGTGCTGGATGCGAGTTCGGGGAACGCGTCGACTGATCGTGGCGGCCGGTGTGCTGCTGCTGGTCGCAACGGCCTGCGGCAACGCGTCGTCGGGATCGAAGTCGGGCGGCGGCGGGGGCGGCGGTTCGGACCAGAACACGACCGTCAACCAGCCCGGCGTGACCGCGAACGAGATCAGGGTCGGCGGGGTCGCGTCGATCACCAACGCCCTGAACGCCCCCTACGGCGACATCTTCAAGGGCGCCAAGGCCTACTTCGCGATGGTCAACAGCAAGGGCGGGATCTACGGGCGCAAGCTGGTGCTCGCGTCCCAGCGCGACGACCAGATGACCCAGAACCTGCGCGAGACGCAGAGCCTGCTCACCGAGGACAACGTCTTCGCCGCCGTGGGCCTGGCCACCATCTTCGACTTCAGCGGTGCCGACGAGCTCGCCAAGAACGGCATCCCCAGCTTCGGCTGGAACATCAACGCCGACTGGAACAAGCCGAACCTGTTCGGCAACGTCGGCGCGCTCTGCCTCGGCTGCTCCGGGGTCGACCTGCCGTGGATGGCCAAGCAGCTCGACAAGAAGACGATCGGCGTCCTCGCCTACAACGTCGACGACTCCAAGAAGTGCGCAGAAGGGGTCAAGAAGTCGTTCGAGGACTTCCCGACCGCCAAGATCGGCTTCTACACCGACAGCCTGTCGTTCGGTGACGTCGACTTCAGTGTCGAGGTGTCGAAGATGAAGGACGCCGGCGTCGACTTCATCACCACCTGCATGGACACCAACGGCGTGCTCAACATCGCGAAGGAAGCGCGCAAGCAGGGCCTGGACGCGATCCAGTACCTGCCCAACGGCTACGACCACGCGTTCATGAAGGCGAACGGGCAGTTCTTCCAGAACTCCATCGTGCGCGTGCCCTTCGTGCCGTTCGAGACCAAGCCCCGTCCGGCCGGCCTCGACCAGTACCTCACGTGGATGGAGAAGCAGGGCGACACGCCGAACGAGTACACGACGTACGGCTGGATCAACGCCACGATGCTCGCCGAGGGCCTCCGGGCCGCGGGCCCGAACTTCACCCAGGCCAAGGTCGTGGCCGCGCTCAACAAGATGAAGAACGACACGGCCAACGGCATGATCCCCGGGATCGACTGGACCACCCAGCACACCGAGACCCATCCGCCCACGACCTGCGCCGCGCTGGTCAAGGTCGTGAACAAGAAGTTCGTCCCCGCCTTCGTCCCGAAGGGGAAGGTGTACATCTGCTTCCCGGACAAGGCCACGTTGAGCACGAAGCCCACGTACCGGTAGTCGTCCGGACCCGAACGTCGATCAGGTCGATCAGTCGGTCATGACGGACTTCGTCAAGTACGTCATCGAGGGCGTGCCGCTCGGCTGCGTGTTCGCGCTCGTCGCGATCGGGCTGGTGCTCACGTACAAGACGAGCGGGGTGTTCAACCTCGCGTTCGGGGCCCAGGCGTACGTCGCTGCGGTGCTGTTCTACGAGCTCCGCGTCCGCAACGAGTGGTCGACCCTCGCCGCGTTCGTGGTGGTGGTGCTCGTGGCGTCGCCGCTCATCGGCCTGCTGCTCGAGGTGCTGATCTTCCGACATCTCCGGACCGCACCACCGCTCGCGAAGCTCGTGTCGTCGCTCGGATTGCTCGTCGCGGTGCCGCAGTTCGTCGCGATCCTGCTCGGCACCGAGCCGACGTTCGGGGTCAAGGGCATCTGGTGGAACGACGACGCGCTGTACAAGTTCGGCGACTACGTGCTCGACGGCAAGGAGATGGCGGTCATCGTCAGCACCGTGGCCGCGGTGGTGCTGCTCGGGGTCCTCTTCCGGTACGCGCCGATCGGGCTGCGGATGCGGGCGGTGGTCGAGAGCCCGCGGATGACCGAGCTCGCCGGGGTCGACGCCGATCGGGTCTCCGCGTTCGCGTGGATGCTGTCGAGCCTCTTCGCCGGGCTCGCCGGCGTGCTGCTCGCGCCGCTGTACGCGTCGCTCAACCCGCAGAACTTCACGACGCTCCTCATCGCCGCGATCGCCGCGGCCGCGTTCGCGCGGCTCACGAGCATCCCGCTCGCGCTGCTCGGCGGGATCCTGCTCGGCGTCGCGCAGGCGTTGCTCGCGGGGTACCTGCCGCCGGCGAGCGTGCTGGCGCAGAACCTCCGGCCGTCGCTGCCGTTCGCCGCGCTGTTCCTGCTGCTGCTCTTCTGGCCCGGGCTGCGCACCGCGACCGCGAGCAAGGACCCGCTCAGCGGCGTCGATCCGCCGCCGATGGCGCCGGTCGCCGCGACGCGGAGCCGGTTCCTCACGCTCGCCACCCGGATCTTCGGCCTGGCCGTCGGTGGGATCGTGCTCGTGCTCGCCATGACCACGTTCAACGAGCGCTGGGTGAGCATCTTCACCACCGCGGTCATCTTCTCCGTGATCCTGCTGTCGATCACGGTCATCACGGGCATGGCGGGTGAGATCTCGCTGGCGCAGGCGACGTTCGCGGGCGTCGGTGCGTTCGCCACCGCGCAGCTGGTGCAGGTCTTCAACCTGTCGGTGCTGCCCACGATGTTCATCGGCGCCCTGGTCGCGGCGCTCGTCGGGGCCGTCGTCGCAATCCCGCTGCTCCGGCTCGGCGGGATCTTCCTGTCCCTCGGCACGCTCGCGATCGCGCTCGTGTTCGAGACCGTCATCGTGCCGCTCGGTTGGGTGAGCGGTGGCGCGCACCCGGTGCGGGTGCCGCGGCCGGTCGGGTTCGTCGACGACCGCTCGTTCCTGTTGCTCTGCGTCGTGATCCTCATCGCGGTGTCGTTCTTCGTGATCCTGGTCCGCAAGGGCACCACCGGGCAGTTCCTGGCCGCGCTCCGCGGGAGCGAGACGGCGGCGCAGTCCATCGGCGTCAACCCGACCCGGATCCGGATCCTCGCGTTCGCGGTGTCGGCCGGGATCGCCGGCCTCGGCGGTGGCCTCCTGGCGACCCAGAAGCACATCGCGACGGCCCAGGACTTCAGCTACTTCTACGGGCTCTTCCTCGTGGTGCTCGTCGTGACGCTGTCGACCCGCACGGTCGAGGGTGCGGTCAACGCCGCGTTCAGCTTCGCGCTGCTCTCTCCGCTGATCCTCGAGCCGCTCGGGCTCAACCAGGCGTGGGAGTTCGTGCTGTTCGGCCTCGGCGCGATCACCTACGCCCGGCATCCCGAGGGGGTGCTCGAGTTCCAGAAGCGGCGGTCGATGGCCGCGATCGAGAAGCGCCTGCCGGCCCGGTTCCGCTCCGCGCCCGTCGGCGGCGAGGACCGGGCGCCGGTGCTGCCCGCCGGAGGTGCCGACTGATGCCCCTCCTCGACGCCCAGCGGATCACGAAGCGCTTCTCCGGGATCACCGCGCTCGACTCGGTGACGCTCGACGTGGACGCCAACGAGGCGGTCGGGCTCATCGGCCCGAACGGCGCCGGCAAGACCACGTTCTTCAACTGCCTGCTCGGTCTGTTGCGCACCGACGGCGGGAGCGTCACGTTCGCCGGCCGCGACCTCACGCGTGCGCCGGTGTACAAGCGGGCGCGGGCCGGCATCGGGCGCACGTTCCAGCGCATGGAGCTGTTCGCCGAGATGACCGTCCGCGACCACCTGCTCGTCGCGGAGCGCTCGCGTCTCGGCACCGGGCGGTTCTGGAAGGACGTGCTCAACCTGTCGGCGCCGACGGCCGCCGAGCGCGAGCGCGCCGCCGCGACGCTGGAGCTGCTGCGGCTCAGCGACGTCGCCGATGCGCCGATCGAAGCGCTGTCCCTCGGTCGGGGCCGGCTGGTCGAGGTCGGCCGGGCGCTGATGACCGACCCGAAGCTGCTGCTGCTCGACGAGCCGTCGTCGGGTCTCGACGGCGGCGAGACCGCGGCGCTCGCGGACACGCTGCGCGCGGTGCAGGCCGAACGCGGGACGGCGATCCTCCTCGTGGAGCACGACGTCGAGTTCGTCCGGACCTTCGTCAGCCGGGTGTTCGTGCTCGACTTCGGCACGTTGATCGCGACCGGGCCCACCGTCGGACGTCCTCGCGTCCGACGAGGTCCGCCGTGCGTACCTCGGGGAGTCGGTGTGAGCGCCGTCTCGTCGGCGTCGCCGACGGTGCCCCCGGCGACGCGCGACGGCGCGCCGCTGCTGGAGATGCGTTCGGTCGACGCCGGCTACGGGCCGTTCCGGGCGCTGTTCGGCGTGTCCCTCGCGGTCCGCGCCGGCTCGGTGACCGCGCTGCTCGGCGCGAACGGCGCGGGCAAGACGACGGTGGCACGCGTGGCGACCGGGTTGGTCCGGCCCACCGGCGGCACGGTGCGCTTCGCGGGCGAGGACGTCTCGGACCTCAAGCCCTTCGAGCTGGCGCGACGTGGGATCGTCCACGCGCCGGAGGGTCGATCGGTCTTCGCGTCGCTCACGGTGCGGGAGAACCTGGAGCTCGGCTTCCGCCGCGCGCTGGGCCGCAAGGGCGTGGACCCCGCGCTCGCCCGGGCCTACGAGCTCTTCCCGCGGCTCGGCGAGCGTTCGAAGCAGGTGGCCGGGACGTTGTCCGGTGGCGAGCAGCGCATGCTCTCGCTGGCGCGGGTGATGGTGAGCCCGCCGAAGCTGCTCGTGGCCGACGAGCTGTCGCTCGGCCTCGCGCCGATCGTCGTCGACGAGGTGTACCGCAACCTGGCCACCATCCGCGACGCCGGGACCGCGATCCTCCTCGTCGAGCAGTACGTGGCCCACGCGCTCGGCCTCGCCGACGACGTCGTGGTCCTCGCCAAGGGCGCGGTCGCGCACGCCGGTCCCGCCGCCGAGCTCGGCGACATCGCCCAGTACGTGCTCTGACCCGACCGGCATGCGTGCGAACCTGACACGGGCGTCATAGTCTGCGCGCAGCGGTGCCGGGGGGTGCCGCGAAGGGGGTCGGACCATGTGGGGGACGCGGCGCGGCGCGCGCAGGCGCTCATGGAGGACGCTCGGGGTCGCCCTGGTCGCCGTCGGGGCCACCGCGCTCACGGGGTGCACCGGCGCCGACAGCGGCGGGGACGCCGGGAACAAGCTGCGCTACGGCTACGACCTCTCGGCGCAGTTCACCAACACGTTCGACCCGGCGAAGTCCACCGGTGACTGCGACCAGATCGTCACCCACTTCATCTACGACTCGCTGCTCCGGCGCGACGAGAACACGGGCGCGCCGATCCCCGGGCTGGCGAAGAGCTGGGACGTCACCGGCACCACGAAGCGCTCGATCACGTTCCACCTCCGCGACGACGTCCAGTTCTCGGACGGCACGAAGATGGACGCGGCGGCGGTCAAGGCGAGCCTGCTGCACAACAAGCAGAACTCGCAGCTGACCACGCTGACCACGCACATGGACTCGGTCGACGTCGTCGACCCGCTCACCGTGCGCGTGAACCTGAAGGACGACCAGTCGACGCCGTTCCTCTACGTCATGGGCCTCAGCCGCGACGGCATGATCGAGTCGCCGAAGGCGATGGACAACCTCGACAAGCACCCCGTCGGGTCCGGGCCGTTCATGCTCGACAACTTCACGCCGGGCGAGAGCATCAACCTGGTCAAGAACCCGAAGTACTGGGACAAGGCCAACTACGACTTCCCGGGCATCAACTTCCTGCAGGCCGCGGTCGGTCCGCCCGGCGTCGCGTCGTTCAAGGCCGGCGATCTCGATCTCGTGCGCTTCGAGGCGGAGTCGCTGCCGACGCTGCGCAAGGACTCCGGGGCGACGGTCGTGACGAAGAAGACCGAGGCCTTCCTGAAGCTGGAGTTCCGGTTGGCCTTCAGTGACGGCCGCAAGACGCCGTTCGACAACCCGCTCGTGCGCCAGGCCGTGCTGTCCGCCATCGACCGGAAGAAGATCAACGACGTCGTCCAGCTCGGCGAGGGTGAGGTCGCGACCCAGGCGCTGCCGAAGAGCTCGCCCGGCTACGACGCGTCGCTCGCCGACCTCTACCCGTTCAACCCGACGCACGCCAAGGAGCTGCTGGCGCAGGCCGGATACCCGAACGGGTTCTCGTTCACCATGGCGATCCCCGGACCGGGCATCCAGAACATGCAGAGCCAGGGTGAGCTGATCCAGAGCATGCTCAAGGACGTCGGGATCACCGCGAACATCAAGCCGATCGCAGGGAACGACATCGCGACGAACTACTACATCAACGGCGGCGGCGACGCGTTCGCCGCGGCGCAGCTCGCGTCCAGCTTCTTCCCGGGCGCGTACTACGACCAGTTCGGCAAGTTCCAGTACGTCCCGACCTTCAACCACGCCGAGAACCAGGAGATCACCGACCTCACGCTCCAGGCGCAGGCCGCGAACACGCCGGCGGAGGCCGGCCAGCTCGTGCAGCAGGCGGCCAAGGTGGTCATGGACGGCGCGATGGAGGCCCCGATCGCGTTCATGCCGCAGTTCCTGGCGGCGGCCAAGAGCCGCGTCGGCGGCACCGTCGGTGGGCAACGCAACATCTGCGACCCGCCGGATCTCTCGAAGGTCCGCATGAAGACGGGCAGCTAGCGGAGCCGGATCGATGGGCGCGTACATCGCACGTCGCGTGCTGGCGTTGATCCCGCTGCTCATCATCGTCTCGTTCATCGTCTTCTCGCTCTCGCAGCTGCTGCCGGGTGACCCGGCACGCGTGATCGCCGGCGGTCAGAAGGCGACGCCGGAGGGCATCGCCAAGGCGCGCAAGGACCTCCACCTCGACAAGCCGTTCGTCCAGCAGTACGGCATCTGGCTCGGCAACGCGGTGAAGGGCGATCTCGGGACCTCGTTCTTCGACCACGAGACCGTCATGCAGTCGATCCTGCAGCGATTCCCGGTCACCCTGTCGCTCGCGCTCGGCGCGCTGGTGCTCACGATCCTGATCGGGCTGCCGCTCGGGATCCTGGCCGCGGTGAAACAGGGGAGCTTCATCGACCGAATGGTGACCGCGTCGTCGAGCGTGGCGCTCGCGATGCCGGACTTCTGGCTCGGGATGATCCTGTTGCTGATCTTCGCGGTGAACCTGCAGGTGCTGCCGTCGCGCGGATACGTGCCGCTGACGGTCTCGCCGGCCGCGTGGGCGACCCACCTCTACCTTCCGTGGATCGCGATGGGTGTGCCCGGTGGCGCCGGGCTGGCCCGACAGGTCCGCGGCGCCATGATCGACGCGCTCGAGCAGGACTACGTGCGGACCGCGGAGTCCAAGGGCCTGCGGCGGCGCCTCGTGATCTTCAAGCACGCCCTGAAGAACGCCTCGCTCGCGCCGATCACCGTGCTCGGCATCGGCTTCGCCTACATGCTGGGGGGATCGGTGATCATCGAGCAGATCTTCACGCTCAACGGCATGGGCCGGTACTTCTACCTCGCGCTCTTCAACAAGGACCTCCCGGTCATCCAGGGGGTCGTGCTGCTCAGCGCACTGATCTTCGTCGTGCTCAACCTCGCGGTCGACATCTTCTACGCCTACCTGAACCCGAAGGTGCGGCTCGGATGAACGGTGCATCGCGATGAGCATGGAGTTCGAGCCCGCGGTGCTGGCCGACGAGATCACCGACTCGCCGGTGCAGCTCGAGATCCCGATGGGCGATGTCGGTGCGACGCCGTGGCGGCGCGTCCTGCGGCGGTTCGTGCACAACTGGGCGGCCATGACCGGACTCGTGATCGTGATCCTCCTGGTGCTCACCGCGTTGTTCGCGCCGCTGCTCGCGCCGACGACCCAGGCGCCGATCTTCAAGCCCAATCTCGGCCCGGGAAGTCCCGGTCACCTCCTCGGCACGAACGCGATCGGCCGCGACCTGCTCACCCGTCTCATCTACGGCGCGCAGTCGTCGATGTTCGTCGCGTTCCTGGTGGTCACCATCGCGACGACTGCCGCGCTCGTGCTCGGCTTGCTCTCCGGGTTCTTCGGCGGCTGGCTCGGCGGGATCATCGACCGGTGCATGGACGCGTTGTTCACGTTCCCGCCGCTCACACTCGCGCTCGCGATCTCCGCGCTCCTCGGCGCGAGCCTCACGAACGCCTCGCTCGCCATCGCGATCGTGTTCGTCCCCGGTCTGGTACGGGTGATCCGGTCGCAGGTGCTCGCGGTGCGGGAGGAGACCTTCGTCGAGGCGGCGAGATCCGTCGGCGTCTCCGACAACCGGATGCTGCGCAAGCACGTGTTCCCCAACGTGGTGTCGCCGGTCATCGTGCAGGCCGCGCTCGCGTTCGGCTACGCGATCGGTGCCGAGGCCGGCCTCTCGTTCCTCGGACTGGGCGTGAACCCGCCGACGTCGAGCTGGGGCGTCATGCTCCAGGAGGGCTACAACCAGATGTTGGAGACCCAGTGGCCGCTCATCCCGCCGGCGGTCGCGATCCTCCTCGCGATCCTCGCGTTCAACCTCGTGGGCGACGGGCTGCGCGACTCGCTCGGCCGCGAGCGGATCGCGGTGGACGGCCCGTGACGTCGGTCGTGAGCGACGCGCCGCTCCTCGAGGTCGTCGACCTCAGCGTCGAGTTCGGCGCGAGTGGCGGCGCACTCCGGGTCGTCGACGGCGTGAGCTTCGCGGTGGACCGGGGGCAGACCCTCGGCCTCGTGGGCGAGAGCGGATGTGGGAAGAGCGTGTCGTCGCTCGCGGTGATGGGCCTGATCCCGGAGGGCACCGGGCGAGTGCGGGCGGGCACGCTCCGCCTCGGCGAGCACGACCTCACCACCATCGGCCGGGCCCAGCGGCGAGCGCTCCGCGGCCCGGAGATGGCGATGATCTTCCAGGAGCCGATGACGAGCCTGAACCCGGCGTTCACGATCGGCAACCAGATCGCGGAGTCGGTGCGCGCCCACCAGAAGGTGAGCCGGGCCCAGGCCACCGCGCGCGCCGTGGAGATGCTCGACCGTGTCGGCATCCCGGACCCGCAACGCCGTGTCAAGGACTACCCGCACGCGTTCTCGGGTGGGATGCGGCAGCGGGCGATGATCGCGATGGCGCTCGCGAACGACCCGAAGCTGCTCATCGCCGACGAGCCGACCACTGCGCTCGACGTCACGATCCAGGCGCAGATCCTCGACCTGCTCCGCACCCTGCAGCGCGACACGGGCATGGCGATCGTGTTCGTCACCCACGACCTCGGCGTGGTCGCCGACATCTGCGACCGCGTCGTGGTGATGTACGCGGGTCAGGTGGTGGAGGAGTCCGCGCTCGACCCGGTGTTCGAGCGGCCGCGACACCCGTACTCGGCCGGGCTGCTCGCGTCGATGCCGCAGAGCACGCCGCCCGGTGAACCGCTCACCGTCATCCCGGGACAGGTCCCGAGCCCCGACGCGTGGCCCATCGGCTGCCGGTTCGCCGACCGCTGCCCGCACGTCGAGGACGCGTGCACCGCAGCGCCGGTGGCGTGGACCTCGGGGGGCGACGGTGGCGTCCGCTGCGTCCGCGCCGACGAGCTCCACCTGCGCGGCTCGCACCACGAGGTGTTCGCGCCGGCGACCGGTGGCGCGACGCTCGACGCGTCGCCGCTCGTGCAGGTCGTCGGGCTGCGCAAGGACTTCCCGGTCCGCAGTGCCCTGCTGCGACGGGAGATCGGTGTCGTGCGCGCCGTCGACGGCGTCGACTTCGCGATCCCGTCCGGGCAGACCCTCGGGCTGGTGGGGGAGTCGGGGTCGGGCAAGTCGACCGTGGCTCGGCTGGTGCTGCGGCTCGTCGAGCCGACCGCGGGCACGGTGACCATCGGTGCGCACGAGGTCTCGGGCCTCGAGAAGCGCGGGCTCCGCGACGCGCGCCGGGACATGCAGATGGTGTTCCAGGACCCGTACTCGTCGCTCGATCCGCGGCAGACGATCGCGGAGACGATCGGCGAGCCGCTCGAGGTGCACCTCGGTCTCCGCGGCCGCGCGCGCGACGACCGCGTCCGCGAGCTGCTCGCGGCGGTCGGCATGGGTCCGTACGCCCTGCGCCGGTACTCCTACGAGTTCTCCGGCGGCCAGCGCCAGCGGATCGCCATCGCCCGTGCCCTGGCCCTCGACCCGAAGCTGCTGGTGCTCGACGAGCCGGTGTCGTCGCTCGACGTGTCCACGCAGTCGCAGGTCATCAACCTGCTCACCGATCTGCAGGACCGGCTCGGCCTGACCTATCTGTTCATCGCCCACGACCTCTCGGTCGTCCGTCACCTGTCGGACCGGATCGCGGTGATGTACCTCGGTCAGATCGTGGAGCAGGGCACCGCGGAAGAGGTGTACACCCGCCCGCGCCATCCGTACACCGAGGCGCTGCTGTCGGCGATCCCGGTGCCCGACCCGACGTACCAGCGCGGCCGCGAGCGCATCGTGCTGCGCGGCGACGTCCCGAGCCCGCTGGCGCCGCCGTCGGGCTGCCGGTTCCGAACCCGCTGCGCCTACGCGATGGACGTGTGCAGCACCGAGGATCCCCCGGTCTTCTCTGCACCGGGGGGAACGATGGTGACGTGTCATCTGCACGTCACCGGTCCGCAGCTCGCCGGCGCCCCGGTCACGGGGCTCACCGTCGCGGGTGCCGGGGCCTGAATGGGGAAGCGATCGGCTCTTCGGGGTCGAAAAGGGGGAACAGCGATGAACAAGCGACTACGCCCGGTCCTCGTGCTCGGGGTGGTGACGTTGGTGCTCGCGGCGTGCGGGAGCAGTGGCGGGAGCAAGTCGTCGGACACGACGAAACCGAAGAGCACCACGACGACCACGAAGGCACCCGCCCAGACCGTGACGATCACGCCGTCGACCGGTCTCACGAACGGGCAGACCGTGACCGTCGTGGGCAAGGGCTACACGCCCGGTGCACAGAACATCGGGGCCAACGAGTGCGCCGACAAGGGTGACCAGACGGGCGCGGGCGACTGCGATCTCGCTGGGACCAAGACCGCGATCCCGGACTCGTCGGGCACGGTGACGATCCAGTTCGTGGTGAACAAGGGTCCCTTCGGCGCGAACAACATCGTGTGCGAGGGCGCCACGAAGTGCCTGGTCTCGGTGAGCGAGCTCACCGCGTCACCGACCCAGGTGGCCACCGCCGAGATCTCGTTCGGGTAGTCGGCCTGCGATGCGGGTGGGATCGCCGGATCGGCGGTCCCACCCCATCGGGTTCATCCGTCGCCGAAGATCGCGCCGTGCGTCACGCGCGCGAGCGTGGCGGGCAGTGTGCCGTCGGGTGCGGGGACCTGACCGGTGAGCACGTAGTAGTTGGCGCGCTCGATCATCGCCACGAGCGCGAGCGCCGCGATCACCGGGTCGATGCCCTCGACCCCGGTCGACCGGATGCGCTCCACGAGCGCGGACGTGAAGGTCGCCCAGACGACGGTGCCGAGCCGCCCCATCGCGGTGGCCACCATCTCGGTCTCGGTCCACGCCCGGATCACCGGCCCGGTGCGCGCGTAGAGCTCGCCGAACTCGCGCATCCAGGTGTCGAGGGCGGCGACGCCGGGCGGGTCGGGCGTCAGGGCCGGGAGTCGTCCGGCGAGCGCCTCGAGCTCGCCCGCCACCTGCTCCGCGAGCGCGTGGAACAGCTCCTCCTTGTTCGCGAAGTACAGGTAGAAGGTGCCGTGCGACGTGGCCGCGACCTTCACGATGTCGTCGACCCGTGCCGCGTGCACGCCGCGTGCCGCGAACACCGTCGCCCCGGCATCGAGGAGCCGTTGCCTCGTCGCGAGGCCACGCGCCCGCAGCCCGCGGGTGGCGCCGTTGCCGGACGTGCCGGCGTCAGAGCGGCGGGAGGGCATCGGGCGAGGCTAACCAGCACCTGACGTGGGTGTCAGGGAGCGGCGCCGCACCCGTCATCATGGTGGTGTGGAGCGGGGCGCCGGGGTGGAGGGACAGGTGCCGTCGGGAAGCGAAGCCGACACCTACCACCCCCGGACCGCGAGCCGGCGCGCCGCAGGTGAGCTGCTGCGGACACGCGACGCGACCGCGATGGCCGTCGGCGGGTTCCTCGCGATCTACGCGACGGTCAACTGGCTCGAGCTGCGGATGACGGCCCGGCGTCCGGCACGGGTGCTCGCGGGGGTCGGCCTCGGCGCCTGCGTGGCATCGATCGTCCTGCTCGCCTACCAGCTCGCGGTCGACGATCCCGGAGGGCTCGTGGCGATCGTCGGGATCGCGGCGGCGCTCGGGGTCGCCCGGGCCGTGTTCGTGCGCACGAGCACCGCGGCCGTGACACGCGCCCGGTGACCCCGGATACAGTCCGGCCGTGCCTACTTTCGCTGAGATCCAGGTCGGGGACGCGGCGCCGCCGCTCGTGGTCGAGAACCTCTCGCGCACGCACTTCGTGAAGTACGCGGGCGCCTCGGGGGACTTCAACCCGATGCACCACGACGACACCATCGCCACGCAGGTGGGGAACCCTTCCGTGTTCGGTCACGGGATGCTCACCGCAGGCCTGATGGCGCGGGTCGTCAAGGACTGGTTCGGCCCCGAGGCGATGCGGAAGTTCTCGGTCCGCTTCGCCAAGCAGGTCTGGCCGGGGGAGACGCTCACCTTCACGGCGGTGGTCACGGGGAAGCGGGAGGAGGGCGGCGACGATCTCGTCGACCTCGAGCTCAAGGCTGCGAACGCCGACGGTGAGGCGAAGCTCTCCGGGAGCGCGACGGCGCGCGTCGAGCCGTAGGGCAGACGGTTCCACCACCGGACGAACACGAGAGGCGGAGCACCATGGGCATCCTGGACGGTCGGGTCGCGGTCGTGACCGGGTCGGGTCGAGGCATCGGACGCGAGTTCGCGTTGTCGATGGCGAGCGAGGGCGCGAACCTCGTGATCAACGACGTCGGGGTCAGCCTCGACGGGCAGGGAACCGACGAGGATCCTGCTGCGCAGACGTGCAAGGACATCGAGGCACTGGGTGTGCGGGCGGTGCCGAGCTACGAGTCGGTCACCGACTTCGACGCCGCCGGCCGGCTGATCCAGACGGCGATCGACGAGTACGGGCGCATCGACATCCTCGTGAACAACGCGGGCATCGTGCGGGACCGGTCGCTGCTGAAGATGGGTCCCGAGGACTTCGACGCGGTGGTGAAGGTCCACATGTACGGCACCTTCAACACCGCGCAGCACGCGGCTGCGCACATGAAGGAGGCGGGCTACGGGCGCATCATCAACGTCACGTCCCAGGCCGGACTGCGCGGCAACTTCGGGCAGACCAATTACCGGCGCGGCCAAGGCCGCGATCATGGGGATGACGTTCATCTGGTCGCTCGAGCTCGGCCGGTACGGCATCACCGTCAACGCGATGTCGCCGGCCGGCAACACCCGAATGACCTCCGCGCTGTTCGAGCGCACCGGGACCGAGCCACCGCCGGAGTCGAACCCCGCGCTCAACGCGCCGCTCGTCACGTGGCTTGCCTCCGAGCACGCCGCGCACGTCAACGGACAGATCGTCGGCCGCACCGACTTCGCCTACACGATCTACCAGCACCCCAAGCAGGTCGCCTACATGTACCGCGAGGGCGGCTTCGACGTGGAGGGGGTCGACGAGAACTTCGACAAGATCCTCGGGCAGCACCTGCAGCACGTGGGGATGACGATGCCGGGCGGCATGGAGCACAAGAAGTAGGACCGCGCACCGTGCGTCCGCTGGGCGTCGTCGAGGTCGTGTACGGGTCAGCGGGCGACGCGCCGTCACGGGCCCGCCTCGCCGCGGCCGACGGCTTCGCGCACATCGACGTCATGGTCGACGTCGACCCGGCGACGCTGGTCCTGCCCGTCGGCTGCCCCACGGCGTTCCCGAAGCCGCAGGCGGGCTGGTGTGCGACGCCGGCGCCGAGGATCGGCGACGGCATGTGGGAGCGCTGCGTCCGCTGGTTCCGTGCCGCGCCCGGCGCGCTGCTCGAGCCCTGGGCGGGCGCGGTGGTCCACTCGGCGGAGACCTGCCGGGCGATGATGGCCGAGGTCCCGGGTCTGCGTCTGCTCGTCGACACCGGCCACGTCGCCGACTGGGGCGGTGACCCGCTCGAGCTGCTGCCGTACGCGGATCACGTGCAGCTGCGCCAGGGCGCGCCCGGGCGCACCCAGGTGCACGTCGACGACCCGGCGGGCACGGTCGACCTCGCCGCGGTGGTGGCGCGGCTCGACGACCGGGGGTACGAGGGGCGGCTCTCGGTCGAGTACTTCGACCTGCCCGAGGCCGGCTGGCCCCTCGCGGACCCGCGCGGCTGGGCGCGCGATCTCGCCGCAGCCGTGGGTGGGTGAGGCAGCCGACACGCGTTCCCGGTGCCCCGTACGCTGTCCGCCGTCGCCGTGCGGCGCGAGAGGGGAGCTCACATGAGCGAGGCGAACGGCCTCCCGGCCATGGGCTGGGACGAGGTCGACCAGTCGACGGCCGCGAACCCGCAACAGTTCCACGAGATGATGCGCGAGATGGGCGTGGTCGCGGCGCCGGACATGGACATGACGCTCATCACGCGTCACGAGGACGTGATGGCCGCGCTGCGCAATCCGGAGGTCTTCTCGTCGAGCGGATCGATCGACATCGGCAACATCCGGCCGCTCATCCCGCTCCAGATCGACCCGCCCGACCACGTGAAGTTCCGTCGCCTGCTCGATCCACTGTTCGCGCCCCGTGAGGTCGGCAAGCTCGAAGGTGCGGTCCGCAGCCTCGTGAACGAGCTCATCGACGACTTCGTCGACGCGGGCCGCTGCGAGTTCAACGCCGACGTCGCGGTGCCGCTGCCGTGCACGGTGTTCCTGCGGCTCATGGGGCTGCCGCTCGAGGACCTCGACCTCTTCCTGCGCTTCAAGGACGGCATCATCCGGCCCGAGGCGACGTCGATCGAGCATCGCTCGGCGATGGCTCGCGCCACCGGCGCCGAGATCTACGAGTACTTCGAGCGCGTGGTGGCGGAGCGTCGCACCGAGCCGCAGGACGACCTGTTGAGCGGGTTCATCGCCGCCGAGATCGACGGCGAGCGCCTGAGCACCGAGGACATCCTCGACATCTCGTACCTCTTCCTGCTCGCCGGGCTCGACACGGTCACGGCGTCGCTCGGTTGTGCGGTCGCATACCTCGCCGCGCACCCCGACCGGCAGCAGGCGCTGCGCGAAGACCCGTCCCTGGTCCCCGCCGCGGTCGAGGAGCTGCTGCGTTGGGAGACACCGGTCCCGGGCGTGCCGCGGATCACCACGACCGAGATCGAGGTCGCGGGCACCACGATCCCCGCCGGCCAGACGGTCACGTGCCTGCTCGCGACGGCGAACACCGACGCCGCCGAGTTCCCCGATCCCGAGTCCATCGATTTCAACCGGTCCGGGAACCGCCACCTGGCGTTCGGCGGCGGGGTGCACCGCTGCCTGGGCTCCCACCTCGCGCGACTCGAGATGCGGGTCGCGCTGGAGGAGTTCCATCGGCGCGTTCCCGCCTACGCGGTCACCGAGGGCGAGACACCGGTCTACGCGATGGGTATCCGGTCACTCGAGTACCTGCCGTTGTCCTGGGCGGTGGGCTGATGCGGGTGACCGTCGACGCCGACGTCTGCACCGGTCACGGCCGCTGTTACGCGCTCGCGCCGGACGTGTTCGGCCCCGACGACTTCGGCCACTGCGAGATCCTCGTGCCGGACGGCGCGGTTCCCGTCGACCTGGAGGCGCAAGCCCGGACCGGGCGTGACAACTGTCCCGAGCTCGCCATCACCGTCACGCCATAGGCCGCCCGGACATGGCGACGGCGGTGCGCTCCGGCGACGAGACGTTCACCGTCGAGGATCTCCGCACCCTGGCTGACGTCGTCGCGGCGTGCTGGAGTGCGGCGGTCGACCTCGACTGGTCGGTGCCGGCGGGAACCGTGGAATGGTCGTGCCTCGCGACCGCCGACCACGCGGTCGACTGTGTCTACGCGCCGGCAGTCTTCCTCGCGTCCCGCCGGGTGGACGCGTACCCGCCGTTCGGACTGAACATGATGCTCGGGGCCGACGCCACGCCGGCGCTGCTCGTGGAGTCGCTGTGGCTCGCGACGCGGTCTGCTCTCGGGCGTGGTCCACGATGCCGGTCCCGAGGTCGAGGCGATCCTCTTCCGGCGGCCGGAGCCGATCACCGGCGCGCCTCGCGACTTCCCGCCGCGCGCCGCGGTGGAGCTGATCCTGCACGCGCACGACGTGGCGGGCGGCCTCGACGTCCCGTTCGAGCCGCCGGTGGAGGTGTGCGGTCGCCTCCGGGAGCACACGCGACCCTGGCCGATGTGGACGCTCGTGTGGTCTCCGCTCGGCTCGACCGACGACCCGTGGAACGACCTGCTCGTCGCATCGGGTCGCATCGCGACGGGTCCGCGGTGAACGCGGATTCTGCCCGGCTCGGTGGACGACGCGTGACGCTCGTGAGACCGGCCCGGTCGAGGCGCACGAGCAGCTCGGTCTCCCAGGCGAGGTCGGCGTCGCTGCGCGCGCCGAGTCGACCGACGGCGAGCCGGGACTTTCGTGCGACTTGTGGGGCCCCACACCTCCATGTCGCACGAAAGTCCGGCGAGACCCGTCGGCGTGTGCGCTGCTAGCGGAGTGCCGCGCGCTGCTCCTTGCGGACGAGGCGGGCCATCTCCATGGCGCGTGCGTCCATCCCGCCGGGCAGCGGGAGCCGCTGGACCGTGTACCCGAAGGCGACGTCGACGGACGGGTCGCAGAACGCGAGTGAGCCCCCGGCGCCGTCGTGTCCGAACGCGCCGACGCCGCCGAAGTCCCATCGCGGCGGGCACGGCGCCTGGAAGAGGACCCCGAACCGGGCCTCGAGGCCGGTGCCGAGCTCGGTGCCCGCCACCTGGATCTGGCTCATGCGCGCGAGCGTGTCGTCGCTCACGAGGCGCGGCATGCCGTTCACCTCGTGACGCAGGCAGGCGTAGAGCGCACCGAGGCCGCGCGCGCTGGCCACGACGCCGGCCGCCGGCGGCGCCACCCGTCGGAACTGCTCGTCGTTCACCCGCGAGAACAGGCCGAGCGCGTCCCCCGCGGGCATCGACAGCGTCGCCAGGGGATCACCGCCGAGTGGTGGCAGTGGACCGGCGGTGAGCTCCTCGGCCGTCGGCGGGAGCGCCACGACGACCCGGGCGTCCTCCGACGCGGGCAGACCCATCCACACGTCGATGGCGCGGGGACCGGTGACGTCGTCCCGGAGGACCTGCGCGACGGGCCGGCCGTCGATCCGGCGGACCAGCTCGTCGGCCAGCGTCCCGACGGTGAGCGCGTGGTACATGAAGCCGGCGCCGGGTCGCCAGAACGGGCGTTGTGCCGCCAGCCGGCTCGCGAGCGCGTCGTGGTCGTAGAGCTCGTCCCACGAGAACCCGCCGTCCACACCGGGCAGCCCCGCCTGGTGGGAGAGCAGCTGTCGCACGGGGACGGCGGCCTTGTCCCCGGCCGCGAACTCGGGCCAGTACGACGCGACCGGCGCGTCGAGATCCAGTGACCTGCGTTCGAGGAGCAGCGCGATGACGATCGCGGTCGCGCCCTTGCCGCTCGAGTACACGGGCAGGAGCGAATCAGCACCGAGCGCGCCGACGGAGAGATCCACCACTCGGGTGGCACCGATGTGGACCGAGAGCTGCGCGCTGTAGGTCGGGTCGGCCTCGACGAACGAGTCGAAGGCGGCTTCGACGGATTCGAACGACACGCTGGAACCTCCTCCAGCCGCGGTCGCGCCGGCCGGCATCCTCAGGACGAGCGCGCGATTCAACTCGCGGCGGGCCCGACCGAGCAACGCGCCGCGCGGACATCGGCGGCCCGGCGCGCTACGCTGGTCCGGTCGAACGGGGAGTACCCCCTCGCACGATCGTCGTCATCACGGTCCTCGCGGACCCGGTGATCGTGGCCCCGAACGGGGTGGGGGAGACCTTCGGTGGATCGTTCTCGATCGAACCGGAGCTCCTGTGTCCCCCGTCCTCGCCGCCGCGAATCGCTTCGTGGACCTCGACGTCCCCGTCTGGGCCTGGGCGGCGCTGCTCGCCGCCATCGTCGTCCTGCTCCTGGGCGACCTGCTGCTCGTGCACCGCCGGCCGCACGCAGTCACCTTCCGCGCCGCCGCGATCGAGTCCGGCGTCTGGATCGCGCTCGGCCTCGGGTTCGCGGTGGTCCTCGGCGCGGTCGCCGGTGGCGCCGCCGCCGGCGAGTACCTGTCGGGCTACCTGATCGAGAAGAGCCTCTCGATCGACAACGTCTTCGTCTGGGCCGTGATCTTCGCCTACGTCGGCGTCCCCGACCGCTACCAGTTCCGCGTCCTGTTCTGGGGCATCTTCGGCGCGCTCGCCCTGCGCGCCGTGTTCATCTTCGCCGGCGTCGCGCTGCTCGACCGCTTCGACTGGGTGCTGTACGTGTTCGGTGCGTTCCTGCTCGTGACCGCGGTGAAGATCGCCCGCCACACGGGTGCGGCCGTCCACCCGGAACGCAACCCGGTGCTGCGGTTGGTGCGGCGGATCGTCCCGTCGACCGACGAGTACGACGGGCAGCGGCTGTTCACGCGTCGGACCGGTGCGTGGCTGGCGACGCCGCTCTTCGTCGTGCTCGTGCTCATCGAGACGACCGACGTCGTGTTCGCCGTCGATTCCATCCCCGCGATCCTCGCCGTTTCCCAGGAGCCCTTCATCGTCTTCGCGGCGAACGCGTTCGCGATCCTCGGGCTCCGAGCGCTCTACTTCTGCCTCGCGGGCATGGCCGACCGGTTCCGCTACCTCAACCGGGGCCTCGGTGTGGTGCTCGCGTTCGTCGGTCTGAAGATGCTGCTCGCCGACGTGGTGCACCCGCCGACGGTCGTCAGCCTCGGCGTGATCGTGGGGATCCTCGCCCTCACGATCGGCCTGAGCGTGCGTGCCGACGCCGCCGCGACCGAGACCGATCTGCCCGCATCCGATCTGCCGCTTCCGATCTGCCCGCATCCGATCCGACCAGGAGGCTCCATCATGGACCGTCGCACCACACGTGACCCCCGCCGTCGGCCGCGCTCCGGGCGCGCGCTCGGCGTGGCGGTGAGCCCACCCGCGTCGGGCCCGCCGTCCGCACCCGCCGAACGCGGCACGGCACCGCTCGACGAGGCGCTCGTCGGTCGCCTCCAGGCGGTGCGCGACTACCCGTGCGCATCCGTCCTGATGACGACGGCGCCCGCACCGCGGATGACCGCGCACGACGCGGCGCGGCTCGATCGCCTCGTGCGCGAGGTCAGCCGGCGCATGGTGCACGAAGCGCCGCACCACACCGTCGAGCCGGTGATCGCGCGACTGCATCGCCTCACCGACGACGTGCGCGCCAGCCGTACGGGCCGCGGGATCGCGTTGTACGCGTCGGACGAGCACGACGCCGCGGTGGTCCTCCCCATTCCCGTGGCGGACCGCGTGGTGGTCGACCCGACGTTCGCCACGCGTGACCTCGTCCGGTCTCTCGCGCGTCATCCACGCGTTCGGATCGTCGTCGCCTCCGAGCGGACCGTCCGGGTCCTCGAGGGTTGGTCGGGTCAGCTCGGAGAGGTCCGGATCCCCGGCCTCGCCGCCGCTCCCGCGCGCCGGGCGCGGGGTGACCGGGGTCGCGCCTTCGGGCGGGACCTCGACCGCGTCCGCCAGGCCCGGCTCGGGGTGCAGCTCCGCCGAGCGGCCGAGACGGTGGCGGGACGGCATCGACGGGACCCGCTCCCGCTGGTGCTGGCCGGCGTCGGCCGCCAGGTCGCGGCATGGAAGGGCGTGCCCGCGATCGCGGACGCGCTCATCGGGACGATCCCCGGGAACCATGACGACACCCCGGTGCCCCGACTCGACGACCTCAGCCGGGCCGCGGTCGACCAGCACCTCCGGTCCGAGCGGCGGGAGGCGCTCGCCCGGCTCGTCGCCGCGCATCCGGAGCGGTGCGCCTTCGGCATCGACGCGGTCTGGACGGCTGCGGGCGCGGGTGGCGTGGAGCTGCTCTGCGTGGAGGACGGGTTCACGTACCCGGCGCGACCCGCGCGCGTGGGCGCCGGCCTCGAGCTCGCGACCCGGCTCGACCACTCCGCGGTGCTCGACGACGCCGTCGACGAGGTCATCGAGATGGTCCACCGCGCCGGAGGCCGGGTGGTGATCGTGCGCGATGGCGCGCTCACGAGCGGCGACGGGATCGCGGCGCTGCTGCGCGCAGGGCCGTTCAGCTCCTCGGCAGCTCCACCGCCTGCGGCGGTGCCACTGCGATCCGGCGGGTGACGAGGATCCGTGCGAGCACGAACAACCCGACGCCGTAGGCGACCGTGAGCAGGAGGGGCGCGAGCACCGGACCGCCGCTCGCGGCGAGGCTCGAGGTGATGACCTCCTCCGGTCCGTGGAAGGGGAGGAAGCGGGCGACGAACGCGTGGGGGCCGGCCGCGAGCTGGAGCCCGATCACTCCGATGAGCACGAGGGTCCCCTCGAGCTCGCGCGGCACCATCACCCCGACGGCGAGCCCGAACGGGATCGACACGAGGGCGACGGCGGCGACGCCGACCAGGGTGAGCCACGGCCGCTCCGGGTGCGACACCAGCGTCATGAGCAGCGTGAACCCGCCGGCGAGCAGCAGCCCGAGCGGCCCCAGGAACGCCAGCCGCCCGAGGAGCAGCTCGCGCGGTTGGTAGCCGGTGAGGACGAGCCGCTGGTCGACCTCCGTCGACGAGAGCACCGAGAAGAGCGTCGCGCCCGACACCGCGAACGCCAGACCGACGCCGCCCGCGACGACCGCGTCCTTTCCCTTGCCCATGGACGCGAGGTAGAAGCTGAGCGGCAGCGCGACGAGCAGTCCGAGCGCGACGTGGCGACGTGTGAGGTCGCGGCCGTGCATCTCGGCCATCATCGCGATCCGTCGGAGCGAGCTCATCGTCGTCCGGTCCCTGCGTGCTGACGCGACGGATGCGTGGGCAGCTCGACGATCCGATCGACGCGATCGAGCTCGGCGAGCATGTGCGTGACCACGAGGACCGACTTCCCGGCCCGTCGCCAGACGTCGCAGTGGTCCCAGAAGTTCACGTAGGTGCCGTGGTCGAACCCCTGGTACGGCTCGTCGAGCAGCAGCACCGCCGGGTCACCGAGCAGCGCGATCGCGAGGTTGAGCTTCTGGCGGCTCCCGCCCGACAGCTCTCGCGTCACGTTCCGCTCGTCGAGCGGGTACCCGAACTCCTCGAGGATCGCCCGCCCGCGCCGGAGCGACTCGGCGCGGTCGAGCCCCATTCCGCGTCCGAACATCACGAGGTGGTCCTCGGCGGTGAGGAGCTCGAAGAGCCCCGTCGACTGCGGGCAGTACCCGATCCGACCGTCGACGGTCACGGTGCCGGCGTCCGGTCGCAGCACCCCCGCGCAGATGCGCAGCAGGGTGCTCTTGCCGGCGCCGTTCTCGCCGGTCAGCGCCACGATCTCGCCGGCGTGCGCGACCAGGTCGACCGCCTCGAGGACGACGTGCGACCGGTACCGCTTCGAGACGCCCTGCGCCACGAGACCGGGCACGCGTGCCGATGCCGGTCCCATCAGGGTGCCCCGACCACGCAACCGTCGACGAACTCGATGAGTCGGTCGGCGCGCTGGTTCAAACGGTCGTCGTGGCTGACCGCGAGCACGGTGGTGCCCGCGGCCACCCGCTCGGCGAAGAGCGCGAGCACGATCGCGGCGGAGTCCTCGTCGAGGCTGCCGGTCGGCTCGTCGGCGAGGAGCACCGCGGGTTCGTTGGCCAGCGCACGCGCGACCGCGACCCGCTGGCGCTCGCCGCCCGACATCGTGGCGGGATGCTCGTCGGCGCGGTCGACGAGGTCGAGACGCTCGAGCAGCTCGGTGGCCCGCGCGACGCGCCGGCGCCTGCCGTGGTGCGTGGAGAACATCGCCGCCTCGACGTTCTCCCGTGCCGTGAGGCGCGGGATGAGGTTGTGGAGCTGGAACACGATGCCGACCTGCTCGCGCCGGAAGTGATTGAGGTGTCCGACGTGGTGGGTGAGGTGCCGCCCGTCCACGATCAGCTCACCCTCGTCCGCGGCCTCCAGGCCCGCGAGGAGGTGGAGCACCGTCGACTTCCCGGAGCCCGAGGGCCCGACCAGCACCGCGAACTCACCGCGTGCCACCGACAGGTCGACGCCGCGCAGCACTTCCGTCCGGCCGTAGCGCTTCGTCAGCCCTCGCACGACGATCGCCGGCGTCCCGTCGGCCTCGGCGCTACTCACGGCGCACCGCCTTGAGCGGGGCCACCGTCGCCGCCCGCAGCGCCGGGTACGCGGCGCCGATGAACGCGACGACGAGCGCGAAGAGCAGCGCCCGCACGAACACCTCCGTCCCGTAGATCGGGACGAAGATCCCGCGGAGTTGGTGGACCTGCTGCAGCACGTTGATCGCGGCCCATCCCATGAGCAGGCCCACGAACGCGCCCGCGATGCTCACCACGATCACCTCACCGAGCACCAGGCCGATGACGCGGAACCGGCTCCAGCCGATCGACCGGTAGATCCCGAACTCCCGGATGCGCTCGAAGAAGGACAGCAGCGAGGTGTTCAGCACACCGGTGATCGCGATGAGCGCGGCGAGGATGGATCCGCCGGTGTTCGCAGCGGTGATGAGCGTCACGTTGCGGTCGGCCCGCCCGTAGTCCGAGAAGCTCCTGATCGTCGTCAGCTGCGGGAACTTCGCGTCGATGGCCGCGCGCACCTTCGGGATCGACGCGCCCTTGCGGACCTGCACGAACCCGAGCGAGGTCTGGCCCGAGAGCCGGTTCAGCGCCTGCAGCTTCGACAGCGGGAACATGACCGTGCTGTTCCCGAACGAGACGTTCGTCCGGTAGATGCCGGTGACCCGGTACGTGTGCTTGTCGATCGTGATCGAGTCGCCGACCTGCTTGCCGATCTTGTTGGCGAAGACGTAGCCGAGCATGACCTGGTCGCCCGCGTCGGCGGTGTAGCTCCGGCCCCTCAGGATGTCGACGCCGAAGGGGGCCTGCTCGGTCGGCGCCAGTCCCACCTCGATGACGAGCGGGTTGTCGGAGTCGTACGAGTCGGTGGACAGCAGCGCGCCGACGGCGCTCTTCACGCCCGGGATCCGTCGCAGGGCCGCGATGTCGTCCTCGGCAATGGTGCTGTTGATGAGGTCGTCGGTGTGCTTCTGCGCCACGGTGAAGTCGGCGGTGCCCACCTTCAGCAACTGGGTCGCGGTCACCCGGAGGGAGCTGGTGAGCACCCCGAGCGCGACGACGGCGGTCACGCCGATCGCCACCGCGAACGCGGTCAGGCCGGCGCGGAGCGGACGGCCACGGATCTGGAGCAGGACGAGCCCGACGAAGGTCACGGACGTCCCGCCTCCGCGGTCGCTCGCATCATTGGGCCATCGTCGCAGGCGCCGACATCTGCGCACCAGGGGCTTAGGTCCACACGTGGGACGGGCCCGACAGCACCCGTGCCCGGTGGCCGGGCGCGTACGCTCCCGTCGTCCCGGACCGATGCCGAGGGAGCCTCCGATGGCACGACAGACGATCCTCGATCCCACCGCTCCACCGCCCGACGTCGACGCCGACCCCGGCCCCGACGCGGGACCGCTGGCGGGGCGACGGGTCGGCATCCGCACGGACACCGCGTGGCGCAGCTGGGACTGGGTCGTCGACGAGTGGACCGTGCGCCTCGAGGCCGCCGGCGCCGTCGTGGACCGGTGGCGGTCCGGCAACCGGGTCGGCGACGAGGGCGTCGCCACGGAGTCGGAGCTCGGCGCGTTCGCCGGACGGGTCGACCTCGCGCTCGTGGGGCTGGGGAACTGAGGCTCGTGCACCTCCTGGAGCGTCCACGACACCGTCGCGGTCGCCGAGGAGGGTGCGACGGCGGTCGTCGTCGTGACGCAGGAGTTCGAGGCCCTCGCCCACACGATGGCCGCCGAACGCGGGACGCGCCGGCCTGCGCGTGCACGTGCTGCCCTACCCGTTGGAGACCCGGCCCGAGGCCGAGGTCCGCGCGATCGCGGTCGAGCACTGGCCGCGCGTGCTCGCGACGCTCGGTGCCGTGGTGTGAACGGCTGCGGGAGCGCGCGGTGACCGATCTCCGACGCGACTGCGGACCCGAGGGCTGCACGATCGACTGGCTCGCGTCCCAGCGCATCGAGGTCGACACCGACCCGGTCGAGTTCCTGAAGCTCGCGACCGACGCCGGCTGGGGCGACGGGCTCCCGCTCATCCCGCCGACCGAGGCGCGCGTCCGCGGCCACGTCGCCGCCAGCGGCCGGTTCCCCGAGGAGTGGCTGGCCGACCTGCCGCCGCGCAACGGCCGCTGCACGGTGGAGAAGGTCGCGGTCAACGCGGTCATGGCCGGCGCGCCGGCCGCGTCGATGCCGTTGCTGTGCGCCGCGGTCGAGGCGATGGCCGAGCCGGACTTCAACCTGTTCGCGCTCAACACGACGACGAGCTGTGTCGTGCCGGGCGTCTTCGTGAACGGACCGATCCGTCACGACCTCGAGCTCCCGTACGAGACGGGTTGTTTCGGCGGCGCCGCCGGGCCGGCACCGGCCATCGGGCGGGCGCTGCGGCTGCTGACGCGCAACGTCGGCGGGCAGGTCGTCGGCGTCTCGTCGAAGAGCGTGTTCGGTCAGCCGGGCCGGGTCACCGGCATCGTGGTCGGGGAGTGGGAGGAGCGCTCACCGTGGGCGCCACTCGCCTCCCGTCGCGGCATCGAGGCGGGCCGGGACGCGCTGACCGTGCACGGGTGCACCGGCACCATCGACATCGCCGACATCGTCGCCGACGACGGCCGCGACCTGCTCGAGGTGATCGGCAAGTCGCTGGCCTTCTGCGGGACCAACGCGTTCATCGGCGCGCACCACGGTGCCGAGATCCTCGTGTCCATCGCGCCGGCCTGGGCCGAGCTCGTGGCGGCGGCCTACCCGGCGATCGAGGACGTCCAGGTCGAGCTGCACCGTCACGCCGCGCTCCCGGCCGACTGGTGGCCGGCGCCCCACCGCGCCAAGGCAGCGCGCGACGGTCGGATCGACGACGTCGGGATGGTCCACCTCGTCGAGGATCCCGAGCACATGCTCGTGATGGTCAACGGCGGGCTCGGGAGCCTGCACGCCCTGGCGCTCCACTCGTTCGGACCGACCCGTGCGGTGACGCGCGAGATCGTGCGACCGGAGTCGGGCGCATGACCGTGCGGGTCTTCGATCTGCTCGGCCTGGCCGCGGCGCGCGTGCGCGAGGAGTTCCCGGACGTCGAGGTCGTCGAGGTGTCCGGCCCGCTCCCGCCGCCCGATGGCAGCACCGAGATCCTCTTCGGCGGCTGGGACGACGAGCACCTGCTCCCCGTGCTCGAACGCGGGCTGGCGTGGGTCCAGCTCCCCGGCACCGGCATCGACGGAGTGTCGCCGCACGTGTTCGACCGGGTCCCCGTCGTCACCTGCGCCCGCGGCGCGAGCGCGGTGCCGATCTCCGAGTACGTGCTCGCGGTGATGCTCGCCTTCGTGAAGGGCTTCCCCGGATTCTGGATCGACGAGCCCCCCGAGCGGTGGAACTTCCAACGGATGGACACGCTCGCGGGACAGACGCTCGGGCTCGTCGGGCTGGGCGGGATCGGCACGGCGGTCGCCCGACGTGCGCTGGCCTTCGACATGCACGTGCGGGCGCTGCGCCGCACCGACGCGCCGAGTCCCGTGGCCGGCGTGGAGGTCGTGACGTCGTTGCCCGAGCTCGTCGCCGGCGCGCACCACGTGGTCCTCGCCGCACCGGGCACCGAGCGCACGCACCGGATCCTCGACGCCGAGGCGTTCGCGGCGATGCGCGACGGTGTGCACGTGGTGAACATCGCCCGCGGCCGGCTGGTCGACCAGGACGCACTCCGTGCCGCGCTCGATTCCGGCCGGGTCGCGCGTGCCAGCCTCGACACGGTGGATCCCGAGCCGCTGCCGGCGGGCCATTGGATGTACACGCACCCGGCGGTGTTCCTCACCCCGCACTCGTCGTGGGCCTCGCGTGCACTGCTGGAGGCGCCGGTCGGGATCTTCTGTGAGAACCTGGGCCGGTTCCTCGCGGGCGAGCCGCTCGAGCACGTCGTCGACGTCGCCGAGGGTTACTGATGTCCTCCGACGCCGTCGCGCCGCGTGTCGCGGTCGTCGGCACCGGGTTCGGCACGCGGATCCACGTGCCGGCCCTGCGGGCCGCGGGCTTCGACGTGGTCGCGCTGGTGGGGACCGACGCGGTGCGCACGGCCCGGCGAGCCGAGCGGGTCGGGGTGCCGCAGGCCTCGACCGACCTGCACGCGGTGCTCGCCGAGGTCGACGCGGTCACGGTCGCGACGCCGCCGGCCACCCACAAGCTCGTCGTGCTCGCCGCGTTGCGCGCCGGGCGCCACGTCCTCTGCGAGAAGCCCTTCACGCTCACGACCAACGAGGCCAGGGATCTGGTCGCCGCGGCCGAGCGGGCGCGCACCACCGCGCTCGTCGGTCACGAGTTCCGCTGGGCGACGGGACGCGCCGTGCTCGGGCGTGCGATCGCCGACGGACTGATCGGCGAGCCGCGGTTCGCGACGCTCGTGCAGTACGTGCCGCTCGTCGCCGACCCCGAGATGCGGATGCCGCGCTGGTGGTTCGACCCGACGCTCGGCGGCGGGTGGCTCGGTGCGTCGGGATCGCACGTCGTGGACCAACTGCGGGTGTGGCTCGGTGAGTTCACGACGGTGTCGGCGGCGCTCGGTGTGGTCAGCAACCGACACGTCAACGCCGAGGACTCGTTCTCGGTGCGGGCGACGATGGCGAACGAGTGCGACGTGCTGCTCGCGGAGACGGCCGGCGCGTGGGGTGAGCCGACGGGCATCACGAGGGTGGCCGGGAGCCAGGGGACCGTGTGGCTCGACGGCGACGTCGCGATGGTCGCCGATCCCTCGGGGACCCGCCCGCTGCCGGTGCCGCCGGAGCTGGAGCTGCCGCCGGCCCCGCCCGCACTGGACGATCCCGTCCACGCCTTCACGCACCTGGAGCTCGGCCCCTACACCCGCCTGGCCGAGTGCTTCCTCGCCGGGGTGTGCGGGCGGCCGATGCCGGACGCGGTGCCGGTGCCGACCTTCGCCGACGGGCTGGCCGACATGCGGGTCATGGACGCCATCCGCGCCTCGGCGGCGGCCGACGGCGCCCGTGTGAACGTCTGAGGTTCAGTCCTCACCCGGTCGCGGCCGATACCACCGGTATGCGACGAATCCTCGTGGCCGTGACCGCGGCATCGATCCTCGTGCTCGCCGGGTGCGGCGGGGGCGACCTCGCGACCGACAAGAACGGACACTCGGTCGTGACCGCGCCCGCGGCCAATGCTCGCAATGTCGTCGGCCAGCAGAACCAGCAGCTCCAGCAGATGGAGCAGCAGACGTCTCAGGCCGACCCGACGGCGCCCTGACCCGACGCGTCAACGACCGCGCCGTCCCAGGCGGTGCCGTAGCGTTCGCGGTGGGTGTGGGCGGCGAACGCGTCGCGCCGCGACGGGCCGAGCGGCCGCGTCGGGTGACCGATCGGGACGACGGCCATCGGCCGAACGTGCTGCGGGAACCCCACGAGCGCGCGCAGCTCGTCGGCGTAGCCGAGCGCGATGGTGGTGAGCGCGGTCCCGAGGCCGAGGGCGGTCGCGGCGAGCAGGAGGTTCTGCACCGCCGGGTAGATCGACTCGGCCGCGGTGGCGTCGAGCCCACGCTGCGTGTCGACGCCCACGACGACGTGGACGGGTGCCGCCGCGATTCCGCCGGTCGCGCCCCGCTCCACCTCGTCCAGCATTCGGGGCGGGAGCCGGTCCTGTGAGAACGCGCGCCCACCCGCTTCCCACGCCCGCGCCATGAGCGCGCCGATCGCGGCGCGGGCGGCGGCGTCGCGCACCACCACGAATTCCCAAGGCTGCTTGTTCTCCGCGCTCGGCGCGCGCACTGCGGCGTCGAGCACCCGGGCGAGGGTCGCGTCGTCCACGGGCGCGTCGGCGAACGCGCGGCACGCCCGCTGGGCGTGCACGACGGTGAAGAAGCCCGCGCCCTCGCTCATGACGCGCCCTCGTTCACGACGTTCCCTCGCTCGCGCCGAGCCGGCGGAACGTGTTCACGTACATGATGCGCAGCGCCGGGTGGAATGCCCAGTGGTCCCATTCGGGGGTCCCGGCGCCGAGGAGCTCGGTGACGAGCGGCGTCATCGCGCGGTACGAGGCCTCGGGATCGTCGGTGTCCATCTCGTAGAAGTGCATGAACCGCGGATCGCCACCGGCGACGTTCTCGTACGGCGTGATCATCGTGTAGCCGGGGACCGCGACCTCGGCGATGTGGCGGAGGTGCACGAAGTCCCCCCAGTCGCGCAGCGCCTGGGCGTCGGCGGCGTCACGCGGGGAGATGAGGACGAGCGACAGGCCGATCGTCGGCCGTCCCGTGAGACGGCCCTGGCCCGGGCGGGGGTACCGACGGAAGTGGTGACCGGTCACGCCGGCGGTCGGCGGAGGTGCGCGGAACCCGTCGTCGACCTCGTAGACCGCGAGGTGCTGGAACTCGGGAAGCTTGCGGGGGAGGTCGTCGCGGTCGCGCTGCACGTTGTCCCACCACGTGGCGCGCGCGACGCCGGGGTGCGCCAGGACCTCCGGGACGCGTGCCTCGACGTAGGTGGCGATGGGCGTCTCCGTCATCTCCAGATAGAGCCCGGGCGTGAGACGGTCCTCCACGGCGGCGATGCTACGAGCCGAGGACGTCGCCGGGCTCAGCCGTCGCGCGCGAGCAGCGCGTTCGGGTTGGTGCAGGCCATGCGACGGATCTCGGCCTCGGTGAGCCCGGCGGCGAACAGCGCGTCGGCGAACGTCTGCATGCCCGCGGCGGGTGGCTCGTTGAGGCCCTGGCCGAAGTCGGTGCCGAGCGTGACGCGGTCGACGCCGACCGCGCGGATGCAGGCCACGAGGTCGTCGACCGGGCGCGTCGCCAGGGCACCGACGCACGTGAGCGCGCACAGCTCGATGTGCGCACCGAGCGCGGCGAGCTCGGCGCACTGACCGACGTCGAGGTTCGGACCGGCGAGCTCCTCCATCGCGTGGGTGACGAGGACCTTGCCCCGCCCGGCGAACGCCCGGGTCACCGCCAGGTGCTCGGACGCGCTGATGTGCCCGGTGGCGAGGACGGCGTCGAACTCGCCGACGAGGTCGAGGATCGCCTCGGTCTCGGGCGTGAGCCGGTCGTCGGCGTCGGTCACCCGCAGGCCGGGACCCGGGATGCCGAGCTGGGCGGCGACGCCGTTCGCCACGTCCTGCGCGCTGCTGAGCGTCGGCAGCCAGACGATGCGGGCGCCGAGCCGGAGGGCGACCTCGATCGCGGCGGCGTTCACCCCGCCGATCTCGTGGTCGCAGCACACGCCCCCGAACACGGCGAGGTCGTCGACGAGCGGGTCCAGCGCGGCGGCGAGGCCGGCGCTCGGCGTGTCGTGGCTCTTGAGGACGATGGCGGCGTGGCCGGCGGCCGCGGCCTGCTGGGCCGCCTCGAGCCCGGTGACCGACCGCGCCCGGTGGGGATCCGGACCGAAGTGGGCGTGCAGATCCGCGGCCCCGGTCAGGTCGACGCTCATGCCCTCACTCTCGCACGCCCCCGACGATCGTGGACGCCCGATCAGGTCTCGACGGTGGTGAGGTCGGCGCCGAGGAGCACGGTGCCGTCGAAGTGGGCGGTGGCCAAGCGCGACCCACTCGTCCTCGGTCCCCGGCGCCGGCGCCGGCACCGGGTGGGTGAGCACGAGCGTGCCGACGCCGGCGCGCGCCGCGGTCTGCGCGGCCTGCTCGACCGTGGAGTGGTAGTCGTGGATGTCCTGCAGCCGCGCCGACGGGATCGCCTGCACGAGGTCGGTGCGGATCACGGTCTGCACGTAGACGTCGGCACCGGCGCACAGCGTGTCGAGGCCCTCGCACGGGACGGTGTCGCCGGCGATCACGACCGCGTGGCCGTCGTGCTCGATCCGGAACGCGGTGGTCGGCGCAACCGGCCGGTGGTCGCTCGGTGCGGCGATCAGGCGCACGCCGTCCTGGTCGAACACGAGGCCGTCGTGGGACTCTTGCACGAGGACGCCCGGATCCCAGTTGAGGTCCGCGTGGTGGTCGCGCCGGTACCCGATGTCGTCGACGAGCATGGCGAGCACGCGGTCGACGTACGCGCGGGTGCCGGGCGGCCCGATCACCGGCAGCGGGTTCTCCATCGGCGACATCGCCCATCGGGTGGTGACGAGGTCGTTGAAGTCGGTCGTGTGGTCCGAGTGCAGGTGGGTGAGCACCACGTACTGCAGCATGCCGGGGAAGAGGCCGGCGGCCGTGAGGCGCATGAGCACGCCGCGCCCGCAGTCGAAGAGCAGGTTGAGCGGGCCGGCCTGCACGAGCGTCGACGGCCCGGCGCGGTTGGCGTCCGGGATCGGCGAGCCGGTCCCGAGCAGCGTGACCTTCATGCGGAGAACGGCTGCGTCAGCCGGGGCTCGGCGTCACCGCGCGTCGCGATGAGCGCGGCCTGCTCGATGGCCGCGTCGCGGTGGACGTGCGCCTCCATGTAGCCCGGGTACTCGGCGAGCGCGAGGAACGCGGTGCGGCTGGGGTACCAGACCGCGACGACCTCGTCGTACTCGTCGTGCTCGCAGCCGATCACGGTCTCGGCCGCGTCGGTGGCCCAGAGGATCTCCCCGCCCACCGAGAGGATGGCGGGGTACGCGACCGCCCCGTACCGCAGGTACGCCTCGCGGCCGCTCACGTCGGCGCCGGGCGTTCCCGCCGGGTACTCGGCCCGCTCGCGGTAGCGGTTGAGGTTGAGCATCACGACGGGCGAGTCGTCCTCGGCGCCGATGGCGGCGACGTCGGCGAGTCGCTCGTCGGTCGGGGTGACGTGGTCGGGCATGGTTCGGCTCCTCGGGAGGGGTTCAGGCGAGCAGGGCGTGCAGCGTCCGGATCACCACCGCGCGCGTCCTCGAGCGCGAGTGGCCGGCGACGGTGCGGAGCTGGTCGATCTGCTCGAAGCTCGCGGCCGCGTCGAGTGCGTCGAGCAGCTCGGTCCGCGCCCGGCCGCGTGCGGCGTCGAGCTCGCCCGTGAACTGGCTCGCGACCTGCTCGCGGAGGAGGCGGCGCCGCGACGTCAACGCCTCGGCCACGCTCGGTGCCCGGGCCTCGATGCGGCGGCCGGCGGCGGAGACGATCGCGACGCGGTCGTGGATCGTCATCCGCTGCTCGGCGAGCGCGCGGATGCGACGGTCGAGGTCGCCGGCGTCGTCCGGGGCGGCGTACAGCTCGCGCGTCCGGCCGATCTGGCGGGCCACGGCCTCGGCGGCGAGGGCGTCGAGATCGTCGAAGTACCGGAACACCGAGCGCTCGGACACCCCGGCGCGCTCGGCGATGCGGGCGGCGCCGGGCTGGGCCTCGCCCTCGTCGAAGAGCTCGAGCAGCGCGGTGACGACCAGCTCGCGTCCCCGCTCCGTGCGCAGTCGGCGCCGGTCGACCGGTCCGTCGCTCCCGGCCCGGGGATCCTCCGGTACCGGTGAGGCCGCGGTCATGCGCCGACCCTAAGTAATGACAGTCAGACTGTCAAGACTTCGCGCGAGCGGCGGCCTCGTGACCGCGCCGGAAGAAGTGGGCGGCCAGCGCCAGCGGATCGTCGGCCTCGCTGAGGGCCTCGTACGGGAGGCGCGCGTAGGCGCCGGCGTCCCAGAACGGGTCGTCACTCGCCGTCCAGGGGCCCACGTACAGGTAGGGCAGTGGATGGTCGGCGTCGCCGGGCGACGCGCCGTAGTTGGCCCGGCGCGTGTCGTCGGGACCCAGATCGGTGCCGAGGTCGAAGTGCTCCGGCCAGAGCTGCACGGTCGACGGCGACTCGTCAGGGTGCGACCCGGCCCAGGCGGAGAGCACCGTGTCGCCGAACGCGAACCAGGCCGCCAGCGCGGTCGCGCTGCGGCCGTCGCCGGCAACTGGGGCGGCCGGGTCGGTCGTCGTGGTCGCGGTGTACACCCCCGTCTCCGCGCGCGGATCGACGCCGACGAAGTCGGCCGCGGCGCCGAGCGTCGTGAGCGACGTGGCCCGACCGCCACCGGCGCGCCGGTCCTCGAGGTTGCCGACCCACACCCGCACCTGCCGGTCATCCGGTCCGAACGGCGGGGTCGTGATGCCGGCTCCGTCGGCCCGCAGGCCGATGTGGCCGGTCGCGCGGTGGAGCACGGGTGAGAGCACGCGCTCGGCGAGCGCGTGCCAGCCCTCCCGGGTCTGCACGTACGCGTCGACGTCGGTGATGGCGGCCAGCATGGGAGCACCGTCTCTCCGGACGGCCCGCCGTTGCAACATCGCCGCCGAAAACCTGCTCCCGCTACTCTCGCCCGCCATGGTCAACGCCCAACCGCTCGCCGGCGTGCGCATCGTGGAGTGCTCGATGCTCGGTCCCGCCGCAATCACCACCGCGCTCGCCGACCTCGGAGCCGAGGTCATCAAGGTCGAGCCCCCGTCCGGCGACTACGTGCGCCGGATGACGTGGCCGATCGTCGAGGGCGTCTCGCTGATGCACCTCCACGTGAACCGCGGGAAGCGCAGCATCGCGATCGACCTCAAGACGAAGGAGGGCGTCGAGCTCTTCGAGGCGCTGGTCGCGACGAGTGACGTCGTCGTGGAGGCGATGCGCCCGGGTGGGCTCGCCCGGCGCGGTCTCGGGTTCGACCGGCTGAGGGAGATCAACCCGCGGATCGTGTTCTGCACGATCTCGGGCTACGGGGCCACCGGGCCGTACCGCGACCTCGCGAGTCACGGCATCGCGTACGACGCGTGGGCCGGCATCTTCGAGCCCGAGATCGACGACGCCGGGTATCCCTCGATCCCGGACCACGTCTCCATCGGG
This sequence comes from uncultured Acidimicrobiia bacterium, assembly GCA_963756815.1. Classification (GTDB taxonomy): domain Bacteria; phylum Actinomycetota; class Acidimicrobiia; order IMCC26256; family JAENVU01; genus JAENVU01. The sequence goes on along the minus strand of CAVWPR010000004.1, from coordinate 52,743 downwards.
ATCAACGCCGGGCCCCTCTTCGGCGCCCTCGGCATCCTCGCCGGCGTGATCCAGGCGCGGGCCACGGGGGAAGGGACCCAGCTCGAGGTCGCCCAGTCCGACGCCGCGGCCGCGTTCGACTGGTACCGCGAGGAGACCTGGCGGGCCTACGAGCGGCCCGAGTCCGAGGTGACGGGCAACCCGTCCGACGACTACGTGCGGCGTGAGCCGGCGATCGCGGGGATGCGGGGCGGGGTGCGCTACCAGGTGTACGCGTCGACCGACGGGTACGTGCTCTTCATGGCGAGCGAGCAGCACTTCTGGAAGAAGTTCTGCGAGGCGGTCTCCCGGCCCGAGCTCTTCGAGCGGTGGCCGGGCTCCGAGTACGGCGACCACGCGCGTGGCAATCGCGAGCTGCAGGCCGAGCTCACGCCGATCTTCGGTACCCGCTCCACTGCCGAGTGGGTGCAGTTCGGGATCGACGTCGACGTGCCGATCGCGCCGTGCCACACGCCCAAGACGGTGGCCGACGACCCGCAGTTCGTCGACCGCTTCGAGTGGTTCCCGACCGAGGCGCTCGGGGCCGAGCAGCTGCCGTTCCCGGTGAAGGTCGTCGGGGCCGACCCCGTGGTGCCGGGCAAGGCCCCCGGGCTCGCGGAGCACACCGACGCGGTCCTCGCCGACGTGCTCGGCTACGACGCCGAGCGGATCGCGGCGCTCCGTGCCGCCGGGGCGGTGCGCTGACTCCAGGCGCGACCCGGTCGCGTCGTCAGGCCGAGTCGTCAGGCCGAGTCGTCAGGTCGCGTCGTCGAGCCGGGCCCGCTCGTCGGCGGTGAGGTCCAGCGCGGACGCGGCCGCGTTCTCGCGGAGGTGCTCGATCGACCCCGTTCCGGGGATGGGGAGCATCACCGGGCTGCGCCCGAGCAGCCACGCGAGCGCGACCTGACCCGCCGTCGCGTCGTGCGCCGTCGCGATGTCGGCCACCGCGCCACCAGGCTCGGCGAGCGCGCCCGCAGCGAGCGGGAACCACGGGATGAAGCCGATGCCGTGTCGCTCGCAGTGGTCGAGCACGGCCTCGGACTTTCGGTTCGCGAGGTTGTACTCGTTCTGCACCGTGGCGACGTCGAACACCGCACGCGCGGCCTCGATCTCGTCGACCGAGACCTCGGAGAGCCCGAGGTGGCGGACCTTGCCCTCGTCCTGGAGCTCGCGCATCACGCCGAACTGCTCGTCGCGCGGCACCGCAGGGTCGATGCGGTGCAGCTGCCACAGGTCGATCGTGTCGACGCCGAGTCGGCGGAGGCTCATCACGACAGCACTGACGGAGGTACTCGGGGCGACCGACCGGCGCCCAGACCCCCGGGCCGTGACGCGTCAGGCCGGCCTTCGTCGCGACGTGGACGCCGTCGTACGGGTGCAGCGCCTCGCGGATGAGGTCCTCCGAGACCTCGGGGCCGTAGGAGTCGGCGGTGTCGACGAAGTCGATGCCGAGCGCCGGGAGCTCGCGCAGGACCGCGAGCGCCGCCGCATGGTCGGGAGGCGGTCCCCAGATTCCGTCACCGGTGATGCGCATGGCGCCGTAGCCGAGGCGGTGGACCTCGAGGTCGCCGCCGATGCTGAAGGTGTCGGTCGTCGCGGTGGTGTTGCTCATCGTGTCCTCTCGGAAGGGATCGCCGGTGGCGCACCGGTCTTCCCTCCCCGGTACCCGTCGGCGGGCCCCGCTACCCGGGCTCGCACCGTGCGACGAGGCCGGTCGCGGGTCCCGGTCTCCTGTCTAGAGTGACGCCCATGTCAGGTTCCGCGGCCGAGCCCCGCCGCGCGCCCGCGCCGGCGCCGGGAAAGGCCCCGCTCGTCGCTCCGAACGCGGCCGCGCTGCTCCGGCGCAATGCGGCGGACCCCGACGTCGGGCCGCGCCCTGCCATCCGGTTCGAGGACCGGATCTGGACGCACCGCGACTACCACGCCGAGTCGTGCCGGTGGGCGAACCTCTTCCTCGAGCGCCTCCCCGCCGGTCGGCCGCGCCACGTGGCAGTGCTGCTCGACAACCTCCCCGAGTACCTCTTCGCCCTGGGCGGCGCGGCCCTGATCGGCGGCGCGATCGTCGGCCTGAACCACACGCGGCGCGGTGAGCACCTGCTGCGCGACGTCACGCACACCGACTGCGGGCTCGTGATCACCGAGACGCGCCACCTCGACCTGCTCGAGACGATCCGCGCCGACCTCCCACCCGTGCTCGTCGTGGAGGATTCCCTGCCCGGCGCACTCGACGCGGTCGGCGCCGACGATCCGGGGCTCGAACCCGACGTCGAGCTGCCGTGGGCGCTCATCTTCACGTCGGGGACGTCGGACGCGCCGAAGGCGGTCATCTGCTCGCAGCGGCGCCTGCTCGTCACCGGTAAGCGCATGAGCATGATCATGGACCTCGGCCCCGACGACATCGGCTTCGTCTGCATGCCGCTGTTCCACTCGAGCGCGGTGCAGGTCGGCTGGGCGCCGTCGATCGTCGTCGGGGCGTCGATCGGGCTCGCCCGGAAGTTCTCGGCGTCCGGCTGGCTCCCGTCGATCCGCCACTACGGCTCGACCTACTTCAACTACACCGGCAAGCCGCTCGCGTACCTCCTCGCGCAGCCCGAGCGTCCCGACGACGCCGACAACCCGCTCCGAGTCGCGTTCGGCAACGAGGGCTCACCGCAGGTCGTCGCCGACTTCGGCCGCCGGTTCGGGGTCGAGGTCATCGACGCGTACGGAGCGACCGAGGGCGGCATCGCGGTGAACCGCGACGCCGAACGACGCGACGGTGCGCTCGGGCTCGCCGGCCCCGACATCAAGGTCGTCGACGAGGACGGGAACGAGAAGCCGGTCGCCGAGCTCGACGACGAGGGCCGGCTCACGAACGCGGCCGACTGCGTCGGCGAGATCGTGAACACCGGTGGCGTTGGTCCGTTCGAGGGCTACTACAACAACCCGGAGGCCAACGAGAAGACCACCCGCTTCGGCTGGTACTGGTCGGGCGACCTCGGGTACCTCGACGCCGACCACTACCTCTACTTCGCGGGTCGCAACGCCGACTGGATCCGCGTCGACGGCGAGAACTTCCCCGCCGGGCCGATCGAGGAGACACTGCGTGCGCAGCCCGACGTCGTGCTCGCGGCGGTGTACGGCGTCCCGGACGACCAGGCCGGCGACCAGGCGATGGCCGGTCTGGTGCTGCGCGAGGGCGCGACCTTCGACCCGGCCGGCTTCGCGGCGTGGATCGACGCCCAGCCCGACATCGGCCCGAAGTGGCGGCCGCGCTACGTCCGCGTGCTCGAGGAGCCGCCGACGACGGGCACCTTCAAGATCGTGAAGCGCACGCTGGTCCACGAGAAGTGGCGCCGTGACCGCGTCGGCGGCGACGCCGTGTTCGTACGGGGCCGCGACGAGCCGTCCTACCGGCCGTTCACCCCGGCCGACGAGGAGGCGCTGCGCGCGTCGTTCGTCGCGTACGGGCGCGAACGGTTCTGGGACCTGTGAGCGTCGGCGACGTGGGCGCACCATGGATCTGAGCTTCACCGAGGCGGAGCTCGGCTTCGCGGCGGAGATCCGCGCCTGGCTCGCCGCACACCTGGACCTGCCGCCGGCGTTCGACTCCCTCGACGCCGAGATCGCGTGGGGGCGCGAGTGGCAGGCCAAGCTCGCGGCCGACCGCTGGGTCGGCATCCACTGGCCGACCGAGTACGGCGGCCGGAGCGCGACCCCCGTGGAGGTCGCGCTCTACAACATGGAGTACGCGCGGTCACGCGCCTTGCAACCGGTGAACCGCGTCGGCATCAACCTCGCCGGGCCCACGCTGCTCGCGCACGGAACCGACGAGCAGAAGTCGCGCTGGCTCGCTCGCATCCTCGACGCGAGCGAGATCTGGTGCCAGCTCTTCAGCGAGCCGGGTGCGGGCTCGGACCTCGCGTCGCTGGCGACCCGCGCCACCCCCGTCGACGACGGCTGGGTGCTCTCGGGACAGAAGGTGTGGACGTCCTACGCGCAGTACGCGCGGTGGGGGATCGCGCTGGTCCGGACCGATCCCGACGCGCCGAAGCACCGTGGCATCAGCTACGTGGTCGTCGACATGTCCGCGCCCGGCATCGAGATCCGGCCCCTCGTCCAGATCACCGGCGAGGCCGAGTTCAACGAGGTGTTCTTCGACGACGTGTTCGTGCCGGAGGACCACCTGGTGGGCGGGCGGAACGACGGCTGGGCGGTCGCGAACACGACCCTCGCCCACGAGCGGGGCACCGCGTTCCCGTTCAAGGAGCAGGTCGTGCACGAGGTGTACCTGGACGAGCTCTATGCGCTCGCCGCCGAGCGGGGTCGGCTCGACGACGTCGAGATCGCCGACGCACTGGCCGAGACCTTCGTCGAGCTGCGGCTGCTCCGGCTCGACAACTGGCGCACCCTCTCGCGGCTGGGCGCGGGGATCGCCCCCGGCGCCGAATCGAGCGTCACCAAGCTGCGCTGGACCGACGTGACCCAGCATCTCTCCGACACCGCGCTCGCCGATCCTCGGCCCCGATGCCCCGCGACGGGGCCGGTGGTCGAGGCAGTGGCTGTGGTCGAAGGCGGCGTCCATCGCCGGTGGCACGTCAGAGGTGCAACGCACCATCATCGGTGAGCGCATGCTCGGGCTCCCGCGCGAGCCGAGTGGCAAGTAGGCGAAGGATGGTGGTGCCCGTGAAGATCATCGGGATCGATCACGTCGTGTTCCGCGTCGCCGACGTCGAGCGCTCGCTCGACTTCTACCTCGGGACGCTGGGGCTCGAGCCGGTACGCGTCGACGAGTGGCGCGCCGGCACCGTGCTGTTCCCTTCGGCGCGCGTCGACGCGCACACGATCATCGACATCTTCCCGCGCGAGCTCGCCGGCGACGAGGGGACCGACGACGCGACCGTCGCGCGCAACGTCGACCACGTGTGTCTGGTCGTCGAGCCGTGCGATCTGCAGGCCGTCGCCGACTCCGGAACCTTCGACGTGGTCGGCGGTCCGGCGGAGCTGTTCGGCGCACGCGGGCAGGGCATCGGGCTGTACGTCCGCGACCCCGATGGCAACGTCGTGGAGCTGCGTCATTACGGCTCCTGAGCGCGCCGGTCCGCGTCCGGGACGCTGTCGGACGCCTGCTACCGTCCTCGACCGAGGGATGCCGATCCGGCCGGCCCTCGCGCACGAAACGTCACAGACACAGCACAGTCAGGAAACCAGCACATGGCACTAGGCACGGTGAAGTGGTTCAACGCCGAGAAGGGCTTCGGCTTCATCTCGCGTGAGGGCGAGCCGGACGTGTTCGTCCACCACTCCCAGATTCAGATGACCGGCTACCGGACGCTCACCGAGGGTCAGGCGGTCGAGTTCGACGTCGCGCCCGGCCGGAAGGGCGAGGAGGCTCAGAACGTCCGCGCGGTCTGAGCGATCTCACCGATTGCAGCGGTTGGCCCCGGCTCCGGCCGGGGCCTTCTCGCGTCCGGGCTCAGGCAGCGATGAAGAGGCTGAACCGCAGCAGGGCGACGAACCCCATCCGCTCGTACACCGGACGACCCAAGTCGCTCGCGATGAGCGCGGCCGGCCGGTCGGGCGACGCGAGCGTCGGCCGCCACGTGACCGCCTCGCCGACGCGCCGGCCACGGGCGCTCGGATGGCAGGCGATCATCTCGACGCCGTTGACGCGTCCGGCATGGTGGGCGAGCGCGGTGGCGACCGGCTCGCCGTCGAGCTCGGCGATCCACAGCGAGATGCCGTCGACGTCGAGGATGGGCGCACGGAACAGCGTGCCGCCGTCGCCGGCCGGGTACGCATCCCGGAGCGTCGCCTCGAAGACCTCGAGCTCGGCGGCGGTCGTGACCGGGACGATCCTCAGGCCGTCGGGCTCCGGCACGCTCGCCGGGGCGGCGGCGCGGACCATGAACGGCGGATGGCCGACGAGCTCGCACTGCTCGTCGCGCAGTTCGACGGCCGGGAACGGCGACGCGATCACGAACGGCCCTCGTCCCGCGAACGCAGAGCGGGCACGGGCGAGGGCGTCGCCGAGCGCTCGCTCCGCGAGCGGTCGACGGACGATGACCATGTTGGCGAACGGGAAGTCCGCGCCGTGGTGCGCGCCCGCGAGGTCGTCGTCGAGGATCGTCGCCGCGCCGACGGCGCGGCCGACGTCGACGAGGTAGTGCACCGAGCTGTCGACGAAGTCGCGCAGGATCGTGTCACCGGCCCGAGTCGTCGGCTGCCAGCCGTTCTCGAGCGCGCCGTTCCCGCTCATCGGCCCTCCGGGCCGGTCCGCTCGGGCCCCGCTCGGCGAGTACGGGCCGAGTACGTCGGAGTGGGTGCCTCGCTCCGGCCGCTCACGTCGCGCGTGCGCTCACGGCACCGGGCCGGTCGGCTGGTTCAGCTCGATGAGGTTGCCGGAGGGATCGGCCAGGAAGGCCTGGCGGCCCGCGCCGGGCGTCTCGGGCACCGGGTCCACCTCGATGCCCTGCGCGCGGAGCGACGCGACCGCCTCGTCGCGGTCCTCGACCTGCAGCGCGAAGTGGCGGCCGCCGTTCGCGGGCAACGGACCCGCGACCTCGACGAGGTGGAGCTGGTGGTCGCCCATCGCGAGCCACGCGCCGGGGAAGCCGAAGTCGGGCCGCCGGAGCTCGGTGAAGCCCAGGCCGTCGACGTAGAACGCGAGCGCGGCGGCGAGGTCGTCGACGTCGAGGGCGACGTGGTGCAGCGCGACCTTCACAGGAACTTCCGCAGCAGCTTCGCCTTCAGCGGCGAGTACGGGGGATAGGCGATGCTCGGGTCGAGCTTCGTCGGCCGCGCCAGGACGCTCTTGCGGTGCGTGAACGTGTCGAAGGTGGCGCGGCCGTGGTACGCGCCCATGCCGCTCTCGCCCACACCGCCGAAGGGGAGCGCCGGAACCGCGATGTGGAACAGCGTGGCGTTGAGGCACACACCACCGGACGTGGTGCGGTCGAGGACCTCGGCCTGGACCGTCTCGTCCTCGGCGAAGAGGTAGAGCGCGAGCGGCTTGTCCCGTGCGGTGACGAACTCGATCGCGTCGTCGAGGTCGTCCACCGGCAAGGTCGGCAGCAGGGGACCGAAGATCTCCTCCTGCATGATCGGCGCGGTGGCATCGGTCCCGCGGAGCGCCGTCGGCGCGTAGTAGCGACTCGTCCGGTCCCGATCGCCGCCGAACACCACGTCGCCGGCGCCGTCAGCATCGGCGAGGCGGACGAGCCGGTCGAAGTGCCGGTCGTTGACGATCCGGCCCAGGTCCGCGCTCGCCCGGGGATCGGAGCCGTAGAACGTTCGCACCGCGTCCGTCATGCGGGCGAGCAGCGGGCCCTCCACCCGCCGGTCGACGAGCACGTAGTCGGGCGCGATGCACGTCTGTCCGGCGTTCAGGAACTTGCCCCACACGATCCGCTTCGCGGCGACGTCGAGGTCGGCGCTCGCGTCGACGATCACCGGGCTCTTGCCGCCGAGCTCGAGGGTGACCGGCGTGAGGTGCGCGGCCGCAGCGGTCATCACGACGCGTCCCACCGTGCCGTTGCCGGTGTAGAAGATGTGGTCCCACCGCTCGGCGAGCAGCGAGGTGGTCTCGGCGACGCCGCCCTGCACGACGGTGAACGCGTCGGCATCGAGGTACTGCGGCAGGAGGCGCGCCAGCGTGCGCGACGTCTCGGCCGCCACCTCGCTCGGCTTGATCACCGCCGTGTTGCCGGCCGCGATCGCGCCGACGAGCGGCGCGAGCACGAGCTGCACCGGGTAGTTCCACGGCCCGATGATGAGCACCGTGCCCAGCGGGTCGTGGTGGATGTGCCCGCGTCCCGGCTGCTGCTTCACCGGGACCTTCACCCGCTCGGGACGCAACCACGCGTCCAGGTGCTTCAGCGTCTCGGCGATCTCGGCCCGCACGAACGCGATGTCGGTGATGTGGCCCTCCACGGCGGGCTTGCCGAGGTCGAGACGGAGGGCGGCGAGGAGGTCCTCCTCGCGCTCCACGAGCAGGCGGTCCAGCGCGCGGAGCTGCTCCTTGCGGTACTCGACCGGACGGGTCCGGCCCGACGCGAACGTGGCGCGCAGACGGGCGACGACGGCGGACGCGTCCACGGCGTTCGCGGCGGGTTGGAGGCCGGATTGGAGGCCGGGTTCGAGCATGGAGGTCATGCGGGCAGGCTACGCGTCGGCGGCTCCGCTCGCGCCTCTGTCCGGGCGTGCGCGAGGGTGCCTCGCGGCGCCGCGCCTCGCCGCCGCGAGCTCCGGCTCGGAGGGCGCGCGCGACGCTGCGCCTCATCGGTCGATGTGCTCGAGGATCCCCGTGAGGTCGGCGGCGACGGCGGTGCGGCCGAGGTCCGCGGGCGCGGTGCCGTCGGGCCAGTGACCGGCGCGGCGCAGGTAGAGCGGGCGGCACCCGACCTCGAGCGGCCCGGCGACGTCGGGCCCCCACGTGTCGCCGACGAAGAGCACGTCGCCCGCGGGCAGGTCGAGCTCGGCGAGCGCCGCGGCGTAGATGCGCGGGTGCGGCTTGCGGGCGCCGACCCACGCCGACGACACCATCGCGTCGACCGCGTCCGTCAGGCCGCTCTCGGCGACGGCCTCACGCAGGTCCCAGTCCCAGTTCGAGCAGATGACGACGGGCAGGCCCTGCGCGCGCAGCGCCGCGAGCACGGTGGGGACCTCGTCGTACGGCTCGAGCACCCGGGACTCGGTCCCGGCCCGCAGCTTCTCGATGATCGTCTCGTACTCACCGGGATGGACGTCCGATGCCGCGAGCATCGCGAGCGTGCGCTCCCGCTGCCACGCGACGTAGTGGTCGCGGCTCTGCGAGTGCTCGTCGTGCTCGACGCCGTCGAGCCCGTCGGCGAAGTAGATCGCGCGGTGCTCGTCGTCGAGCGCGTAGCCGTGCTCGGCCAGGACGTCGTCGGCCGAGACCCAGGTGGTGGCGCGGGCGAGCGTGCCGTAGAAGTCGAGGAGGATACCGCGGATCGTCATCGGGGCGGTCCGGTCAGCGGTCGGCGTCCGGCCGCGCGCCGAGCAGACGGTCGAGGTCGCGCTCGCCGGCGCGGGTCTGCGCGCCGGCGGCGAGGGCGGCGTCGAAGCGCGTGTCGAGCTCGCGGTCGGTCATCGTCTCGTCCCACGCCGTCTGCTCGGCGAGCAGGCCGGCGGTGAAGTCGGGCGCGGACGCGTCGACCGCCTGCTTCGCGAGGCGGACCGCCTCCCGCGGGTAGCTCGCGATCCGTGCCGCGAGCCGGTCGACGAACGGACGGAGCTCGGCGCGGGGAAGCGCCCGGTTGACCCATCCGTACGCGGCGGCCGTCGTCGCGTCGAAGTCGTCGCAGCCGAGCACGATCTCGAGCGCGCGGGCGCGGCCCGCGAACCGGCCGAGGCGCTGGGTCCCGCTGCCACCCGGGATGATCCCGAGGGCCACCTCCGGCTGTGCGAGCACCGCGCCCTCGATCGACGCGAACCGCAGGTCGAGGCTGAGCGCGAGCTCGCTGCCGCCGCCGCGGGCGATGCCGTCGATCTCGGCGATCGTCACCACCGGCAGGGTGCGCCAGCGTTCGAGGAGCGCGTGGAAGAACCCGAGCTCGGTGGGCGGCGGGCGCGACTCACGTGGCAGGGCGCGGATCAGCTCGAGGTCGGCGTGGGCGACGAAGAACTCGGGATCGGCGCTGCGGAACACGACCACGCGGACCGACGGATCGCCACGGACCTCCGCCTCGAGTCGGGCCAGGTCGACCATCATCGCCCCGTCGAGCAGGTTGACCGGCGGGTGATCGATGGTCACCACGACGATCCCTGCGTCGGTCGCCACCCGCATCGTCGTCGGCTCGAGCTCCATCGGAGCGAGCCTTGCAGAAAGGTGCTGGTCAGGGGATAGTTACAGCCCTGACTGTCAACGTGGCGCTCGGACCGGTACGATGCGCCGATGCCAGCCACACTGCCGCCGCTCCGGCGCGCTGCCGACGAGCGGGTGAACTGGGTCTCGTCGATCCCGTTCCTGCTCGTCCACCTCCTCTGCTTCGCGGTGATCTTCACCGGCTTCACCACCACGGCCGTCGTGCTGTTCCTGGTGATGTACTTCGGCCGGGCGTTCTTCGTCACGGCCGCGTACCACCGCTACTTCTCGCACAAGTCCTACCGGCTCAACCGGTTCTGGCAGTTCGTCTTCGCGTTCCAGGCCGAGGCCACGGCGCAGAAGGGCGTCCTGTGGTGGGCGGCCAACCACCGGCACCACCACCGCAACTCGGACCAGCAGTCCGACCTGCACTCGCCGCGCAAGGGCTTCTGGTGGAGTCACGTCGGTTGGATCCTGTCCGACAAGTACAAGGCCACCGACCTCACCGCGATCAAGGACTTCGCGCAGTACCCCGAGCTGCGCTGGCTCGACAAGCACGAGGGCTTCCCGCCGTGGATCTACGGCGTGAGCGCGTTCCTGATCGGTGGCTTCGTCGGGACCGGTGGCGGCTGGTCGTGGACCGGCGCCGGCGCCGGGCTCGTCATCGGGTTCTTCTGGTCGACGGTGCTGCTGTGGCACACGACGTTCCTCGTGAACTCGGCGGCGCACGTCTTCGGCCGGCGGCGCTACGAGACCACCGACACCAGCCGGAACTCGCTCATCATCGCCCTGCTCACCGGCGGCGAGGGGTGGCACAACAACCACCACCACTACCAGGCGTCGGCGCGTCAGGGCTTCTTCTGGTGGGAGATCGACCCCACGTACTACGTGCTCAAGGCGATGAGCTGGGTCCGCATCGTGAAGGACCTCAAGCCCGTGCCGTCCCGCATCCTCCGCCCCGGTTCCGAGCCCGAGAAGGAGCTCCGCCGCGTAGCCGCGTCGCACCGCGCGTCGGGATGGGTGTCACGCCGGCGTGACGTGGATCCCGGACGCGGGCCGAGCCGGTGCGCGTCAGGTGCGGGCAGGCGGGTGGAGCGCAGGGGGTCGAGGCCGGCGAGGGCGCGCGACGCACGGATGGCGAGGGCGACGATCGTGAGCGTCGGGCCGTAGCCGGTCGAGGTCGGGAACACCGACGAGTCGGTGCACACCACGTTCTCCACGCCGTGCAGGCGCTGCCAGGGATCGAACACGCTCGTCGCCGGGTCCTCGCCCATGCGGGCGCCGCCCATGATGTGGCGCGAGATGGGCGTGCGCCCGCCGGGGCGGTCGGCCATCGAGCCGGGCAGCGGGGGAGACGTCGTCCAGAACGTCGCGGTCGCGCCGGCGTCGCGCATCACGGCCTCGAGCCGCGGCGCCCAGTGCTCGGCGCACACGCACCTCGTGCCGGTGCGGCGCGTACGTGACCCGTCCGGCGGGGAGGCCGTAGGCGTCCCGCACGGTCGGGTCGAGGTCGATGCGGTTGCCCACCTGGGGCAGGTCCTCGCCCTGCATGGTGAACACCGCCATGCAGTCGCGGGTCATGGAGTCCAGCATCAGCTGCGAGTGCAGCTCGCCGTGGGGGAGGTGGATCCCCTCGAGGATCGGGTGGCCGGCCGCGCCGTGCTCCACGATCCCGCCGCGGATGAACGGCAGCCCGGCCTCCCGCGCCGCGGCCTGCGCCAGGTCGTCGGGCACGATCGGATCGTCCATGAGGTGGGTGACGGACCGGCCGCGGTGGCCGTGCAGCCGCTCGGGGAACATGCCGAGCACGTAGGTCTGGAAGTGGAACTGCAGGTGGCGTCCGACGACGTCGGGGTTGCCGAGCCCGGTGCGCAGCAGCAGGCGGGGGGTCTCGAACGCGCCGCCGGCGAGGATCACGTGACGCGCCGACACCTCGTGCGCGTCGAGCGCGGCGTCGAGGTAGCGCACCCCGCGTGCCCGGCGGCCGGTGCCGTCGAGCAGCACGTCGGTCACGATCGACTCGGTGCGGATCTCGCAGTTGCCGGTCCGCAGCGCGTGGCGCAGCGGCGCGACGGGGTCGCCCTTCGCGTCGATCGGGCAGCCGAAGTAGCCGCAGAACCCGCAGTTGTTGCAGGCGGGCCGGCCGTCGTACTCGACGCTGTTGACGCCCGTCGGCGCGCGGTACGGGTGGTACCCGGCGCCGGGTCGCGGCCTCGGCGGTGACGACCGCGCAGTACATGTCCGGTCCCGGCGGCATCGGGTACGGATCGGCGCGCCACGACGCGAACGGGTTCGCGCCGGCCTCCCCGGCCACGCCCACGGTGCGCTCCGCCGCGGCGTAGTACGGCTCCATCTCGTCGTAGTCGACCGGCCAGTCGACGAGCGCGGCGCCCTCCACCGGCCCGGCCGCGCTCAGCGGCTTGAAGTCGTCGCTCGCGGAAGCGCGGCAGCTTGCCGTCGGCGTGGAAGCCCGCCGCCGCCGACGGTCGACGGCAGGTTGTTGACGTCGCCGACCTCGAGCCGCTCGCCGTCGTCCTCGTCGCGCCGGAACGTCCGCGGCTCGAGCCACGGGTCGGGCCCGAGGAAGTGCCGGCGCATGAACTTGAGCTCGTCGTTCGACACGTGGCCGAGCGGTCCGAACGGCGCGTCGAGCTCGAGCAGGTGGTTGCGGCCCTTCTCCAGCATCAGCACCGACCAGCCCGGCCGCGGTCAGCACCTCGGCCGCGGTCGCACCGGCCGGGCCGGTCCCGATGACGACGGCGTCCCACTCGCGCTCCCGGCGTCGCTCACGCCCGCCCCTCCACTTCCGCGTCGGTGTAGCCGCGCGGCTGGACGTCGCCCGGGAAGCCGATCGCGGGCCAGCCGGCCAGGTCGCGGTTGCCCAGGTACTCGGGCGCCGCGTACGCCCCCTCGACCACGTGCTCGTAGAGGAGCGCGCGGAAGTCGCCGTGTGCCTCCAGGCGGTCGTCCTGCTCCTCCGGGGTGCAGCTCCGGCGAAATCACCACCGAGCGCAGCGAGACCGGTGCGGTACTGCTGCTGCCACCCGATGACCGGTCCCAACCTTTCGCGTTCGGGAATTCCGAGCGAACCCTCGATGCGGGTGCGCCACGCCAGGGTCTCGAGCGGCGAGAGTTCCAGGAAATGTCCGAACTCCGCCGCACCACCGGCCCGACCGGAGAACGGTCCGCCGGCCCAGATGCGTGGAGGATCGACGGCGAACGCGTCGAGCAGCCCGTCGATGTAGTCGACGACGCCCAGCGCGGCGGCGCCGGGATGGCCGGCCAACGGCGGCACCAGTCGGTCGGCCGCGGCGGCGACGGTCGCACGCTCGCGCGTCGGTGAGGAATCCCATTCAGCTGCTCCTGGCCGCGATGTGACGTTGGGCCGAACGGCCCGTCAAGGAACCTTCCGGAATGCCGACACGTTGGAGATCGCTGGAGGAAGAACCATGACGTACGGAGTCACCATCCAGACCCTGGACCGCCAAGAAGGCAACGGCATCACGATGGTGCTCGTCGAGGCGTCCGACGCGTTCGCGGCCGAGGCCGCAGGCCCGCCGCATCGCCGAGGACCGCTACGACTGCACCGTCCTCGTCGATCACGCCGTCCCCTGGGCCAACACCGCCGCCTGAGTCACGCGTCGCCCGGCTCGGCCGGTGCGGCGACCTCGGGCGTTTCGTCGTTCCCGCGGATCGCCCAGAAGTTGGCCCGGAAGATCGAGCCCGGCGACGAGCACGAGCCCGCCGTAGGCCAGCAGCGTCCCCATCGCCAGGTTGCGCACCTTGTCCGAGACCGCGATCTGATCGCTGAAGAACTGGTAGCCGGCGGCACCGGCAGCTACGGACGCCGGCCGCGATCAACGCGATCATCGCGACACACACCGCCGCGCGGTACGCACGATCGATACGGGCGACGGACCCTTCCGGGTACGCCGCGAGGAGCTCGCTGCGGCGGCGGGTGTGGAACACGAGCGACGCCCCCATCAACACGGCGAGGGCGCCGAACGCCGCAATCGCCGTGGAACCTCCCTGTTCCACCAGGTTGAAGTACAGCTGGACCGCTGCCGGACTTCCACCGATGCCGACGGACGACGCGTCGTCACCGAGTGCCAGCCGCTGGGCGATGGCCTCGCCCAGTCCGCCGACGGCGACGAGCAGCAAGTAGAGCGAGACGAGCGCGGCGATCGCGAGGTACGCCGCGTAGACGCCCTCGTCCGCGTCGGGCCGAGCGACCGCGATGAGGAACACGAGCACCAGGACGAGCGTGACGGGGACAGCGATGAGCGTCAGGGACTGGACCGTTGTCACCGGCACTCCTGCCCGTGCGTCAGAGGTGGAGCTCGTAGTTGCCGGTGGGGTCGAGCGTGAGCCGCGCGCCGGGCGGGACCACGACGACGGTGAACGGCTCCTGCACGAGCGCCGGGCCCGGGACCTCGACGCCGGGACCGAGCCGCGGCCCGTCGTAGACGGGCGTGTCCACGTAGTCGACGCCGAAGTACGCGGCGCGAGAGCCCGATGCGGGCATCGTTCGGCGTCGGTCACCGTCCCGAGCGCGGCGAAGCGGTCGGGCTTCGGCGTCGAGACCCGCGCCACGAGGCGCACCCCGCGAATCAGCGGCGGCTGGTTGCGGAAGCAGAACCCCCGCTCGCGCTCGTGCTGGGTGTGGAACCGCTCGGCGAGGCCGATGAGGTCGTCCTCGGCGACGTCGGCCGAGGTCGGCACGCTCATGTCGAAGTTCTGGCCCGGGTAGCACATCTGCACGAAGTGCTCCATCGTCGCCGCGCCGAGCCCGGTGGGCTCGAGCTCCTTGCGCGCCTCGTCGGTGACCTCGGTCATCAACGAGCGGAGCCGCGCGAGGTCGACCTGCGCGAGCGGGGTCACGTAGGAGCGCACGAGGTCCACGAGCGAGTCGGCGACGAGCACGCCGAGCGCGGAGAACGCGGGCGCCGCCTTCGGGACGAGCACCCGGCCGACGCCGAGCTCGTTGGCGATGGCCCACGCGTGGACCGCGCCGTTGCCGCCGTAGGCGATGAGGGCGAGGGTGCGCGGGTCGGCGCCGTGCGACGCGAGCACCGCGTCGGGTCGCGTTCGCCATGTTGGCGTTGACGATGCGCTCGATGCCCCACGCCGCCTCGGTCACGTCGATGCCGAGGGGTGTCGCGACGTCGCGCTCGATCGCGGCGCGCGACGGCGTCGACGTCGAGCTCCATGCGCCCGCCGGCGAATCCCTCGGCCGGGAGGTAGCCGAGCACGGCGTCGGCGTCGGTGACGGTCGGGCGCGTCCCGCCCCGGCCGTAGCAGGCGGGACCGGGATCCGAGCCCGGCCGACTCGGGCCCGACGAGCAGCGCGCCCTGGCGCACCCGGGCGATCGACCCGCCGCCGGCGCCCACGCTCTGCACGTCGACCATCGGCAGGCCGATGTAGTAGCGGTAGCGCCAGTTCCAGTCGGTCTTGATCTCGGGCCGGCCGCCGCGCACGAGGCAGAGGTCGAAGCTGGTGCCGCCCATGTCGACGGCGACGAACGCGTCGACGCCGGCGCGCTGCGCGGCGAGCGTCGAGCCCATCACGCCGCCGGCCGGGCCGCTCGCGAGCAGCGTGACCGCGCGCCGCGCGACGTAGTCGGGAGGCATGACGCCACCGGTCGACTGCATGATCAGGAGCTGGCCGCGCGTATCCCGATGCCCGCAGCTGCTCCTCGAGCCGGCCGACGTAGCGCGAGATCTTCGGCGCGACGTACGCGTTCACGAGCGTGGTGGACACCCGCTCGAACTCGGGGCCGCGTGCCATCACCTCGTGGGAGAGCGACACGTGCTCCACCTCGGGGAACTCCTCGCGCACGATCTCGGCGGCGCGCAGCTCGTGCGCGGGGTTCACGAACGAGAAGAGGAACATCACCGCGATCGACTGCACGTCGAGCGCCTTCAGGCGCTGCACGCCGGCGCGGACCGCGTCCTCGTCGAGCGGGCGGAGCACCTCGCCGGTGTGCGACATGCGCTCGGCGATCGGGATGCGGGCACCGGCGGCGGGCGATGGCCGGCGGCGCCGGGTACGACGGGTCCCAGATCATCTCCTTGTGGACCCGGCGCATCTCGATCTCGTCGCGGTGGCCCTCGGTGACGAGCAGGCCGGTGCGCGCGCCGTTCATCTCGATCATCGTGTTGTCGGCGGTCGTGGTGCCGTGCACGACGATCTCGAGGTCGGCGCAGAACTGCGTGAGCGCGACGCCGAAGCGGTCGGCGAGCTGGCCGAGCCCGGTCATGACGCCGCGCGACTGGTCGTCGAGCGTGGTCGGGGTCTTGTCGAGGACGACGTCGCCGTCGTCGGTGACGCAGATGAGGTCGGTGAAGGTGCCGCCGACGTCGACGCCGACGCGATAGCGACGGCCACGGCTCAGGCGGCGCGACGCTCGGTACGGAGCGCCTCGGTGGCCGCTGCGTCGACCGCGAGCGTGAGGTCGGCGAGCGAGCCGGTGAGGACCACGCCGTAGTCGCGCGTCGCGCCCTCGACGCTCACGTACTCGTCGAGCACGTCGTCGAGCACGGCCTGCGGGTCGCGGTCGAGCGGGTCGCCCCAGCCGCCGCCACCGCCGTAGTCGTACATGATCCGCTCGCCGGCCGAGATCGGCACCCAGTCGGCGGTGTGCTGCACGACGAACTCGTCGTCGGAGCCGTAGCGGATCACCATGCGGTTCGGCTCGCCGGGCTCGCCGCCGCAGATGCCCGGCATCGGGTACTTCATGCCGACGACGTACGTGTAGACCTTGGCGTCGACCCGCACCTCCTTCTCGTAGTGCGAGCCGCAGAGCCCCCGCCACTCACCCGGGCCGCCGGAGTCGGTGCGGTAGTCGCGACTCCACTGCACGTGCGGGTAGAGGCTCTCGTTGATCTCGGCCGTCGCCTTCCACAGGTTGCCGAAGCTCGCGTTCTGCGCGCCCCACGCGTCCATGCCCTTGGCCGCGTTGCACCAGCCCGCGTACACCTCGGCGGAGTGGTCGGTGAAGGTCTGGCCGGTGGTGGGATCGATCCCCACGATGATCGTGGGGATCCCGGTCTTGTAGGTCTGCGGCACGGCCTTGTCCGGCAGCACGTGCTGCAGCGCGACCGCGATCACCTCGCCGACGTCGGCGCCCGGGTGGTGGGTCCCCGCGCTCACCGGCTTGCCCGGCGTCGGGTTGAGCACGCAGCCGGGCGGGACCACGAGCTTGATCTGGTCGAAGAAGCCCTCGTTCTTCGGGATCTCCGGATCCATCATCGAGGCGATCTGGCCGACCGTGTACCCGCGCGTGTTGCCGAAGGTGGACCACGCCTGGATCTCGGGTCGCGAGTCGGAGCCGGTGTAGTCGATCGTGAGGTTCTCACCGTCGACGGTGATCTTCACGTGCAGGTGGATGTCGGGGTTGCCGAGCGGGTCGTGGTCGACGTACGCGTCGGCCTCGTACACGCCGTCGGGCCAGGCGAGGACCTCCTCGCGGAACCGGCGCGCCGCGTAGTCGATCATGAAGTCGACCGATTCCTCGACGGTGCCCGCGCCGTAGAGGTCGATCTCCTCGCCGAGCCGGCGCACCGCGAGCTGGGCGGCGCCGATCTGCGCGCGGAGGTCGCCGATGTAGCTCGGGATGCGGTTGTTGGTGGAGAGGGCGAGCAGGACGTCGCGCCGCTCGACGCCGCGGTCGATGACCTTGAGGACCGGCCAGCGGACGCCCTCACCCCAGATGTCGGTGGCGGTGACGTTGTACCCGCCGGGGACACCGCCACCGGTGTCGCCGTGGTGGCACTGGATGCTCGCGATGAGGACCATGCGCCGCTGACCGGGGTGCTCGGGGTCGTCGGCGAAGACGGGGGCGAACACGTTGTAGTCGGGGAGGTGGCCGCCACCGTGGTACGGGTCGTTGGCCACGAAGACGTCACCCTCGTGGAACTCGTCGACCCCGAGGAAGTCGAGCGCGAAGCGCACCGGCAGGGTGGAGGTGAGCATGAACTGCGGGATGCCCGACCTACAGCGCGGCGAGGCGGCCCTGCGCGTCGAGGATGGTGGCGTTGCGCTCGTTCGACTGGTTCAGGATCGGCGTGGTGGCGGTGCGCGACACGTAGGTGGCCATCTCGAAGCAGATGGTCTCCATCGCGCCTCGGACGACCTCCGCCGTGACCTGGTCGACGGTCGGCGCGTCGATGATGCGGCCGCGACTTGCGGCCAGAGCAACGAGATCCACGTTCGTCATGGGCACCCCCCGGGAAACCTGACGTTCGTGTCAGATCGTAGTCCCGGAGGGCGTCCCCGGGCCCCGGGCGACCACGAAGCCGACTCCTGCTCAGATCAGCAGGTCGGCGAGTCGGTCGTGGTGCCAGCCGGTCGGGCCGAGCAGCGCCTCGGCGCCGTAGGCCCGCCGGATGAAGAGGTGGAGGTCGTGCTCCCAGGTGAAGCCGATCCCGCCGTGGATCTGGATGCCGTCCTTCGCGGCACGCGTCGCCGCCTGACCGGCGGCGGCCTTGGCCACGTGGACCGCCCGGTGCCGGTCGTGGTCGTCGGCGTCGATCGCCATCGCGGCCTGGTACACCGCGCTCCAGGCCCGCTCGACGTCGAGGCTCATGTCGGCGAGCTTGTGCTGGATCGCCTGGAACGAGCCGATCGGCACGTCGAACTGCACGCGCTCCTTGGCGTAGGCGAGCGTCATGTCGAACAGGCGACGCGCGGTGCCGACCATCTCGGCCGCCAGCGCGACCGTCGCCCGGGCGATCACCGCGTCGAGCGCGGCGCGGTCGATGATGCCCGCCGACGTCCCCGGTACGGCCGTCTCCACGTCGTAGAGCGCGCGCGTCGTGTCGAGCGTGTCGATGCGGCGCGCCGGGGGTGACGCGAGCAGCGTGACCGCGCCGTCGGCGCCGACCGCGGCGACGAGGTCGACCGTGGCCGCGTCGGGCACGAACGTCTTCGTGTGCTCCGCGTTCGGGTGCCAGATGCCGTCGGCACCCGCGAGGGCGACGGTGCCGGTGGCGTGACCGTCGAGCACCGCATCGAGGTCGTGCTCGCCGATGGCGTCGAGCACCGGGGCGTACAGGCACGCGGTCGCGAGGAACGGGACCGGCGCGGCGACGTACCCCAGCTCCTCCATGAAGACGCAGAGATCCACCGTCGGGCCGACGCCGAGCCCGACGAAGTCGGCGATCGCCGACCAGAGGTCGTCGGCGGCCGTGAGGTCGTCGATGTGCGCACGCAGGAGCGTCGGGGGGCACTTGTCGGCCAGGAGCTGGCGCGCGGTGTCGCGCAGGAGCAGTTGGTCGTCCGACAGGGCGAAGTTCACGATCGGTCTCCGGTCAGCGCAGTGGTCAGATGTGGGCCCCGAGCGACCAGCCGTCGACGCTCGTGAGGCGGGCCCGCCACCGTACGTCCTCGGCGATGATCGCGTTCGCGCTGCGGACCCGCGCGTGCTCGAGGTGCAGGTAGACGGGGAGGTCCTCGGCGGGCTCGTCGCCCGGTTCGGGCTCGGCCGCGATCGCGGCGAGGTAGCGCAGCGGGCTGGAGAGCACCTCCGCGTCCGTGCCGCCGCGCGCCTCGAGCTCGGCCGCGAGGTCGCGCATGAAGCGGCCGACGCCGACCGCGGTCCCTGCGATCACGAGGCCGCCCTGGGCGATCGTGATCGCGAACGTGAGGCTCCCGCGGTTGCAGACGCTGACGAGCACCCGGAGGATCGGGTCGGGGAGCTGGATCTCCGCGACCTCCTCCTGGAGCTTTGCCAGCGAGTCGCCGCCGGCCTCGGGCCTGCCGTCGCTCCCTGCCATCCGCTCAGGGTACCGAGGAGGTCAGCCCCGGGGGAGTCCGAGGACGCGCTGGGCGATGATGTTGCGCTGGATCTCGGAGGTGCCGCCGGCGATGGTGTTGGCGAAGCTGACCAGGAAGCTCAGCGCCCAGCGGCCGTGCTCCTCGCCGCGTTCCTCGTCGACGACGGCACCGTAGGCACCCTGGATCTCCATGCCCAGCTCGTACAGCTGCTTGCCGAGCTCGGAGCTCGCCATCTTCATGTACGAGTGCTCGGGCGAGGACGAGCCCTGGGCGAAGCTGGTGAACCCCTTGTACCCGAGCGCGCGGAGACTCGCCGCGCGCTGGTAGCCCTCGGCGATGCGACGCCTGACGATCGGGTCCTGCGCGACGCCGCGGCGGTGTGCGAGGTCGACGAGGCCGGTGATCGTCTGCTCGAGCCGGGCGACGCCCTCCACCCACAGTCCGGCCCGCTCGTGCGCGAGGGAGCCCTGGGTGATCCGCCAGCCGCCGTTCAACTCGCCGACGATGCGGTCGGCGGGTACCTCGACGTCGGTGAAGAACACCTCGGCGAAATCGGCGTTGCCGGTGATGTGGGTGAGCGGGCGGACGTCGATGCCCGGCGTGTCCATGTCGACGATGAGCAGTGAGATGCCCTTGTGCTTGGGTGCGTCGGGGTCGGTGCGCACGTAGAGGAAGCACTTCTCCGAGACCATCGCGTACGAGGTCCACACCTTCTGGCCGTTCACGACGAAGCGGTCGCCGTCGAGCACGGCGCGCGTCTGCAGCCCGGCGAGGTCCGAGCCCGCGTTCGGCTCGCTCATGCCGATGCACCAGATCGTGTCGCCGCGGATCGCGGCGGGCGCCAGTGTCTGCTGCTCGGGGGTTCCGAACTCGAGCAGGCTCGGCGCGACGATCGCGTACCCCGGGAAGTGCAGCGACCGGGGCACACCGCGCGCGGCCATCTCCTCGAGGTAGACGAGCGTCTGGATCGGTGTGGCGTCCCGCCCGCCCAGCTCGCGCGGATAGCCGGGGATCATCCAGCCGTGGTCGAACAGCGTCGCCTGCCAGTCGCGTGCCCACTGCGGGATGAGCTCGTCGCCCGACGCGCCGACGCCCATCGCGAAGTCGCGCCGGGTCCGCGTCTGTGGTGGTGCGTGCTCGTCGAGGAACGCGAGGAGCTCGGCGCGGAACGCGTCGACCTCCGGCCCCCAGTCCAGGTGCACGGCGCCTACTCGACCGGCGGCATGAACGGCGGCACGGTCGTGGGTCGGCCGGACGTGAGCGCGTCCTTCGCGGCGTTCAGCGAGTCGATCGACCACACGTCGTCGGCCTGCACCTCGGTGAGCGGTCGCCAACCGCCGAGCAGCTGCGCCTTGCCGCCACCGACCGCGAAGACCTGCCCGTTGATGTCGGCGGTGTCGGGCGACGCGAGCCACACCGCCATGGCCGCCGCGTTCTCCGGGGCGAAGCGGTCGAAGTCGCCCTCCTTCGCGTCCATCATCCCGCCGGCGACGGCCTCGGTGAGCCGGGTCCGCGCCACCGGCGCGATCGCGTTGACGCGGGCGCCGATGCGCTCGAGCTCGCGTGCCATCACGATCGTCATCGAGGCGATGCCGGCCTTGGCCGCCGCGTAGTTGGCCTGACCGGCGTTGCCGTAGAGGCCCGACTCGCTCGCGGTGTTCACGATGGCGGCGCCGACGGGGCCGCCCGTGTCCTTGGACCTCTGGCGCCAGTACGACGCGGCGAAGCGACTCGTCGTGAAGTGGCCCTTGAGGTGCACGGCGATGACCGCGTCCCACTCGGCCTCGTCCATGTTGAAGCTCATCTTGTCCCGGAGTATCCCGGCGTTGTTGATGACGACGTCGAGCCCACCGAACGTGTCGACCGCCTGGGCGACGAGTGCCTGCCCACCGCTCCATGCCGAGATGTCGTCGTAGTTCGCCGCGCCCCGTCCGCCGGCCGCCGTGATCTCGTCGACCACCTGTTGGGCCGGCCGCTGGTCGGCGCCCTCACCCGTGGTCTCGCCGCCGAGGTCGTTGACGACGACCGCGGCGCCCTCGGCCGCGAGCAGCAGCGCCTCCGAGCGCCCGATCCCGCGCCCGGCGCCGGTGACGACCGCGACCTTCCCGTCGAAGCGACCCATGCTCGTCCTCTCCCAGCGAAGTATGACGTGAGCGTCAGACATTAGGAGCGGTCGACACCGCCGCGACAGTTCGGTCGGACGGGCTCAGGGGCAGCGCGGGTCGGACCACATGAGCCGGTCGCCCACGCATCTCGGTCCGCCGTACACGCGTCACGTCCGCGGCCCGGCTGGACGCGCCGTGGCGGTCGGTGACCACGAGGCGCACGCGGTAGGGGCCGGGCCGGTCCACGACGAGCCACGGTCGGAACGTGTCCGCCCCGGCGAGCGCCCACGCGCTGCCCGCCGGCGCGGTCACCACCTGCCAGTGCGCGGTGAGCGGGTCGCGGTCACGGTCGCAGCTCGCCGCGTCCGTCGAGCTGCAGCCAGCCGATGGGTGCGTTCTCGACCGAACGTCCCGGATCCGCGGCGGGCGCGGAGTTGCCGGCGCCGGGCCGCAGCGTCACCGCGCCGTCGGGCCCGGTCCGGACGCGGGTGGTGCGACCGTGGGTGACGAGGTCGCAGGCACCGTCGGCGCGGGCGGCCCGGAACGGCAGTCCGCCGAGGGTGACGGTGGTGGCCGGCGCGTCGAGGTCGACCGCGTCGGCGTTCGTGCGGATCCCGAGCTCGCCTCGGGTGGCACGGCTCGCCGAGATCCCCGACGCGGCGGCGAGGTTCCGGGTCACGTCGGCGGCGAGCACCCGCGCCGAACCGTTCAGGTGGCGGTCGCGCACGGTGATGCGCCCGTCGGCGAACTGGGTGGCGAGCACGCGGCGGTCGCCGGCGGGATCGACGACCTGCAGTCGCGACGCGACCGTCACCCGGGTCGGGCAGGGCGGTGATCGTGGGCGGGACGTCACCCGCGTGGGTGGGGTACGCGATGCCGATCGAACGGGTGGCGGCCGTGGTCGCAGTCACCGACGCGTCCAGCGCGGTGTGGGTGAGCGGGGTCCGGCCCGGACCCTCGTGGTTGGCCACGCGCGTGGCGAGCGTGGGGGCGCCGGCGCTGGTGGCGAGCCCCGTGTCGACGCGGGCGCCGCCGATCTCCCACCGACCGCCGACCGTCCCGCTCGCGTACGTGCCCCCCGAGGTACCGCCGCCGTTGCCGTGCGTCACCCACGTGAGGCGCGTGCCCGCCGGTGCCGACACCGAGTCGAAGGTCAGGAGGTAGCGGTCGTCGACGAACTCGAACCGGCGGGTCAGGTGCGCGCCGGCGTAGTCGGTGTCCACCCGGGTCCGGTCCCATGCGGCGGTGTCGACGAGCCCGGTCATCGTGGCCTCGCCGTCGATGCCGGGCGGCGGACCGGCGCGGTTCGCGTTCCAGAGGATCGACGCGATGAACGGGTCGGCGGGTCCCTTCCCGTTCACCAGCACGATGTTGTGGTCGCTGGCCTTGTTGACGAGCGCGCGGTCCTCGAACGTCAGGTAGCCCGGATCGAGCAGCAGTCGCTGCCCGTACGCGTGGAGGAGGTAGCTCGCGGTGTCGGGATGCTCATGGGCCGCGCCGGCGGTCTGCCCGAGGCCGTCGCGGTCGCGTCCGAGCTCCATCGCGGCACCGTGCTCGCCGACGGCGACGGCCTCGACGGCGTCGCGGTCCCAGCCACTGCGGAACACCGCGGTGCCCGGACTCGTCGTCGAGGCGGGTGGGTGAGCCGGTGGGCGGTGACGGGCGTCACCGAGTCGTCGTAGCTCGCGATCGCGTCGGCCGCGAGATCGATGCTCCCGTCGGTGTCGTAGGGCGTCGGCGCGTTCGCCCACCGCCACGCGAACGCGGCCGCGACGTCGGGATCGGTGGCGGCGACGCCGAAGTAGTACGAGAAGCCGACGTTGCCGTCGTCGATCGGCGCGAGCCCGCCGTTCGGGCAGCGTGAGGTCGAGCATCCATCGCTGGGTGGCGCGGTACACGGGCGCCCGCCACAGGTCGGCGATCTCGCGACCGCCGACGTCCCAGCTGCGGTTGCCGCGGGCGTGATCCCACGCCCGCAGGAACGGGATGAGGTTCTGGCTCGCGTAGCGCTGGTAGTACGGCCCCTCGCCGTAGCCCCCGCCGGGTGCGACGAACGTCCACCGCTGCACGAGGTCGACCTGATCGAGCGCGAAGGTCAACCAGGCGCGCGGCGAGCGGTCGTCCGCGGGCGCGGCGCCCTGGGCCGGTATCCCGTCGAGCAGTGCGAGCGCGGCGACGCCGAGCGCGGCGGCCGACTTCGACCGGTGGTTGTTCGGCAGCACGGCGGTGAAGTAGTGAGCGGCCGACGGGTCGCGGTAGTCCAGGTAGAGCTCGGACGCGAGGTCCGTGAGGTTGGTGCGGATCCGGGGCTCGGCGGCGCCGAAGGCGTAGCCGGCACCGAGGAGGGTGTCGTAGGCGGTCGCGTACTGGAGCAGCTCCTCGGAGGTGTTGATGTCCCGGTCGGTGCCGCCGAGCGGCGCCGGCACCGCGAGGCGGCTGCGCGTGTACATGCCGAGCAGGTGGTCGCGTACGAGGTCGCCGACCGCGGCGCGGGCGGCCGGCGTCGGCGAACGGGACGATGGTGCCGTCGGCGGCCACGGTGCGGTCGATCGCGTATTCGAACGCGAGGTCCTTGGTGGCCTTCGCCTTCGTGCGTTCCGAGCCGATCGTGTGGTCGTCGAGCGGGATGCCGTCGGCCTGGTGGGCGCGGTCGTGGAGCTGGCGGAAGATCCGCGCGTACGGGTCGCGGGCGAGGCGGGCCTGCAGCGTCGACGGTGTGGTCCCCGCGGCGAGGATGCGGGGCCGGGCGAGGTCGAGGTGCGGGGACGACGGCCGGGGTGGCGGGCGTCGAGGCCGCCGTCGCGCGCGCCGAGCCCCGACGAAGCCCGGCGGTGGCGAGCACGACCGCGATCGCGGCCGGGACGGCGTCGCCGCGATCGCACGGGGTCAGCGTCCCTCGAACCGCGCCGGACGCTTCTCCCGGAACGCGACCATGCCCTCGACGAGGTCGGCCGACGCGGTGGCGAGTGACTGGTACGCGCCCTCGAGCTCGAGCGACGTGGCGAGGTCGGTCTCGAAGCTCGCGTTGAGCAGCCTCTTCGACAGCCCGTAGCGCGCGGGTCGGCCCGGCGGCGAGGCGCGTCGGCGAGCGCCTCGGCCGTCGGTGGCGACGCCGCTCGGTGTCGTCGGCGCAGCGGTACGCGAGCCCGAGGTCGACGGCCTCGGCGCCCGAGCAGCCCTCGCCGAGCAGGATCATCGCCTTGGCGCGGGGCAGCCCGACGAGACGGGGGAGCAGGTACGCGCCGCCGGCGTCGACGACGAGCCCCCACTTGTGGAACGACCAGAGGAACTTCGTCGCCGGTCCGGTGACCACGAAGTCGCACGCGAGCGCGAGGTGCGCGCCGGGACCGACGGCGGCGCCGTGCACCGCGGCGACCGTGGGCTTGTCCATCTCCCAGAGCTCACGGATGAAGGTCTGCACGCCGACGCGCAGCGCCTCGGCGGTCGTGCGCGGGTCGAAGCCGGGCTTCCCGGCCTGCGCGACGGTGGAGGCGCCGAGGTCCATGCCCGCACAGAACGCGTCGCCGGTGGCGCGCAGCAGGAACGCGCGCACCGCCGGGTCGGCGCGGCCGGCACGGAGCGCGTCGACGATGCCGTCGCGCATGTCCACCGTCAGCGCGTGCTTCGCCTCGGGCCGGTCGAGCGTGATGCGGCAGACGCCGTCGTCGCCGGTCTCGACGTGCAGGTGCTCCACGCGTCCTCTCCGCTCACGCGTTCCGCGTGAGGATGTTCACGACGCTGACCCCCGAGCCGCGCCCGCCGACGTTGTGCTGGAGCGCGAAGCCGTTCCGCAGCGCCACCTGCCGCTCGCCGGCGTCCTCGCGGAGCTGCCACCAGCACTCGGTGATCTGGGCGATGCCGGTGGCGCCGATCGGGTGGCCCTTGGCCAGCAGGCCGCCCGACGTGTTCACCGGGATGCGCCCGGTGAGCGCGGTCTCGCCGTCGAGCGACGCCACGCCGCCCTTGCCCTTCTCGACGAATCCGAGGTCCTCGATGTCGAGGATCTCGGTGATCGTGAAGCAGTCGTGGACCTCGGCCATGTCGATGTCGGACGGTCCGACGCCGGCCATCGCGTACGCGCGCTGCGACGCGTCGACGGTGGCCTGCAGGCCGACGAAGCTCGACTTCTCGTGCAGGTACGGATGGTCGGTGGCGACCCCGAACCCGGCGACGAAGACCGGACGGTCGGTGAACTCGTGGGCGCGCTCGGCCGGCGCGAGCAGCACGGCGGCGGCGCCGTCGGTCTGCGGGCAGCAGTCGAACAGGTGGAGCGGCGAGCACACGGCCGGTGCCGCGAGCGCCTGCTCGATGGTGATCTCCTCCTGGAAGTGCGCGTACGGGTCCAGCGCGCCGTTGTGGTGGTTCTTCACCGCGACCGACGCGAGCATCTCGCGCGTCGTGCCGAACTCGTGCATGTGGCGGGTGGCGAACGGGGCGAAGAGCACCGGCGCGGTCTCGCCGCGCGTGTAGATGGGGTGGCCGGCGGCGGCGCGCGAGAGCAGGCCCTCCTCGGTCGACTTGTCGCGCATCTTCTCGACGCCGATGACGAGGACGAGGTCGTGCACGCCGGACGCGACGGCCATCGCGCCCACGCGGAACGCGTCCGAGCCCGCTCGGGCACGCGTTCTCGATGCGGGTGCACGGGATGCCGGCGAGACCGATGGCGGTGGGCACGGTGTTGCCGCCGATGCCCTCCTGGCCCCAGAGGGTTCCGCGCTGGGTGGCGACGAACGCCGCCTCGACGGCCTTCGGGTCGAAGCCCTTGTCGACCGACGGCGACGGCGGCGTTGAACGCGCCGGCGGCCATGTCCTCGTACGACTGCTCGAAGAGCTCGCCCATCTTGATGAGTCCGGCCCCGACGACCGCGACCTTGTTCCACGCCATCAGGCATCTCCTCCGGCCGACGCGCCGGGCTGGGCGCTCGACTGCGCAGTTTCGACTTGTACCCGTAGACCGGGACGCCCCGCTCGTGGGCGTAGCGCCGCAGCACGAGGTCGACCTCGGAGCCGATCTCGAGTCCGGTGCCGTCGCCGACGACCTGCAGCATCACGCGCGCGCCGTCGTCGAGGTCGACGACGGCGATCGGCAGCGGCGCGACGAACGGGGCGGGCATCGTCTGGTTCACGACGAAGGTGTGGACCACGCCGTGACGGGCGAGCGCGACGGGCTCGAGCTTCGAGCCACCGCACGCGATGCAGGTGGGGTGGATCGACGGGGGCGTGTTGATCGTGCCGCAGTCGGCGCATCGGCCGCCGAGGAGCTGGACCATCTCCTGGGCCCCGCGTGCGAACAGCGCGCTCTCGGGCGGCACGCCCATGGGGATCGTCTCGCCGCTCGGGACGAGCTGGCCGCGCGCCGCGGAGCAGCGACGCGTACGAGGCGGCGTGACCGTCCTCCGCGATGCGTCGCGCCGCCGCGTGCGCGCCGGGCACCGGGGTGTCGACCGCGAGCACCACACCGGTGGTGCGTCCGCCGCCGGTGCCGACGACGGCGACCGCGCCCGCGGCGTCCAGTGCGGCGAGCGCTCCGAGGATCGGTGCCGCCGCCGCGGTGTCGCCGATCGCGGCGTAGACGTCGGCCGACGGCACCTCGGCGGCACCCACCTGCTGCGCGACCGTGCGCCCCAACCGACCGTCGGGATCGGGGAGCGACCACGCGCGCGGGTCGAGCGCGGCCAGGTGCTCGGAGACCTCGAGCACCGGCGGGAGGAACATCTCCTCGCGGAACAGCCGGGCGTCGTAGAGGTCGCGGGTGTCGGTCTCGCCGTCGCCGCGGTAGCGGTCGAGGAGCGGCTGCGAGCGGGTGACCCGGACGGTGAGCGCCGCCGGCCCCGCTTCGGCCGAGAGCACCACGGCCGCCGCGCCGGCACCGGTGCGGGCCTCGAACGCGGTGCCGAGCCCGGGCCGGAGGCCGTCGGAGACCACGACCAGCGCGGTGCGGACCGAGCCCGCGACCACCGCGTCGGCCGCGCCGAGCAGCGCCTCCATGCCCGCGTGCGGTGAGCCGCTCGTGAGCGCGCCGGCCGCCCGGGGGCTGAGCGACAGCGCGGCGGCGAGCACCGCGTGGCTCGGGCCCTCGGCGAACGGCGGCCGGGTGCAACCCCACCAGAGACCGTCGATGTCCGGCGGCCGCGAGCCCGGCGGCGTCGAGCGCGTCGATTGCGGCGGCGGCCGCGAGCGTCAGACAGTCCTCGTCGGGGGCGCAGACGGCCACCGTGCTGCGGCCACCCCTCCGGCCCCAGGCGGCGCCGATCTCGGCCGCAGGGACGCGCCAGTCGGGCGTGGCCGCGCCGACGCCGTGCAGGTACGCATGTCCACCCATAGGGGCGGAGACTCTACCGGTGCCGACGGAATCCCGTTCTGCCGACCCGGCGGTCCTGGTCGACGCGCTCCGCGGCTACTTGCGCTTCCCGCTGTTTCGACGCGCCCGCGACCGCTGCTTCTTGCCGGGAGGACCTTCGGGTGAACCTGCGGGCGTGCTGCTGTCGCCCTTCTTCTTCGGCTTGGCCATCGGCGGATCCTAGGGGCTCGGCCCGGCCGATCAGCGTTCGAGGACACCGATGCCGTCGGGGAACGCGAGTCCGCTCGCCATCGTCTCGGGCGGCTGGGGCGTGCCATCGACGAAGCGGATGCGACGGACGGTGCCGTTGTCGTTGCCCGGACCGACGCCGTCGGGGCTGACGACGATCCCGATGTCTGCGTCGAAGAGGTCGCCGCGGCGATCGACGCCGATGCCGAGCGGGGTGCCGGTGGAGTAGGTCGTGGCCCCGAGCACCTCGCCCGCGGGCGGCTGGAGGATCGTGCGGCGGTAGCGGCCCGACCCGGAGTACTCGGCGATCACGCCGTTGAAGACGCTCGGACGTACCAACCGCCGCGCGGTGCGCGCACGATGGCGTTCGGTGTCGCGATCGGCGCGCCGGACGACCAGGCACGCGGCCGCGACGCGACCCGCCGAACTCGTGTGGCCCCCACGGCGCGGAGACTAGGCCGGTGCTGCGAGCCGGGCGGGATAACCTCGGCGGTCCCGGTGGCGTAGCCGAGTGGTTCAGGCAAGGGTCTGCAAAACCCTGGACGTGGGTTCAATTCCCACCGCCACCTCCAGTCATGAGCGATCGCGCGTATCGGTCCCGCGTCCGGGGCCGGGCCGCCCGTCCGCGAGAATGTCGCCTTCGCGATGCGGAGGAGACGGGTGCGCGACCGACGATCGACGACGGCGGTGCGGCTCCGCGTCGGCGCCGTCGGTCTCGTCGTGGCGCTCGCCGCGACCGGAGTGGCGGGTCGCCGGGTCGCCGGCGCGACGCGTGCGTCACGGGCGGACCGGGCGCCGCCTGCGGCCACGAGCTCGCTGGAGCAGGCGGTGCGCTGCCTGAGCGACCGCCGCGTCGACGCCACGGTCCGCGGGTTCCAGACCGAGCGTTACACGACGACATCCCGGCCGACACGGCGGTCGACGCCCTCGGCGCGCTCTGGCTCCAGACCGCCACCTATCCGGTGTCCTTCGGCGGCGGCGCGGGTGGGTGCTGGCTCGGAGGTGCCATCGTCGGCACGTACGCGCAGTCGACACCGTGGTCCACCTTCCACCACACGACCGGCCTGGCGTTCACGAACGGCGACTTCACGATCAGCGGCGTGCGCGTGCACAACATCGGAGACGGGATCGGGGTTCGCGCCGGCGCGGATGGGTTCACGATCACCGGAGCGCACTTGTCGTTCATCCACGACGACTGCGTCCAGAACGACGAGCTCTACACGCGGCGTGGTGGAGGACAGCCTCCTCGACGGCTGCTACGTCGCGTTCTCGGCACGACCGACCAAGGGCGACTCGGTCGAGGGCCGGTCGAACACGGAGACGATCCGCGGCAACGTCGTGCGACTCGAGCCGATGCCCACCGTCTACAAGGGTCGGGCGCCGGGCAACGGCGGGTTCTTCAAGTGGGACGACAGCGGACGGTCGCCGAAGCTCGTCGTGGAGGACAACGTGTTCCGCGTCGACCAGAAGCCGAACCACCAGACGCTCGGCGTGCCCACCGGGTACCGCGTGCAGTGCTCGAACAACGTGGTCGTGTGGCTCGGGAAGGGTCGCTATCCCGACAAGCTCCCGAAGTGCTTCCGCGTCACGCGGGACCGCAAGGTCTGGGACCGTGCGCTCGCGGCATGGCACGCCGCGCACCCACTGAACCCCTAGCGCCGGCCCGCCGGCGGGGGTTCAGCGCGGGACGTCCTTCCAGGGCAGCGCCTTGTCGGTCCGGGGCTCGCCCGGGAGCCCGAGGATGCGCTCGCCGAGGATGTTGCGCAGGATCTCCGACGTGCCGCCCTCGATCGAGTTCGCCCGCGCCCGCAGGAACATCTTGCGGATGTCGAGGCCGCCGGTCAGGTTGGCCGACTCGGGGCGGACGAAGTCGTAGTGGTCGATGAGCACACCGTCGGGACCGAGCAGGTTGATCGCCTCCGAGTAGATGCGCTTGTTGACCTCGGCGAAGGCCAGCTTGCTCACCGAGCCCTCGGGGCCGGCGATCCCGGCCTTGCGGTTCTGGCCGGCGCGGATGTTGGTGAGGCGCAGGACCTCGGCCTCGATCCAGAGCTTCATCACCGCGTCCTGCGCCACCGCGTCGCGCCGGTCGTCGGGGAGCTCGCGCCACACCTTCATCAGCTCGCCGATCGGTCCCGACTCGCGCGCCGCGACCGAGCCGCCGATCGTGACCCGCTCGTTCATGAGCGTCGTCATCGACACCCGCCAGCCGTCGCCGACGTCGCCGATCCGGTCCGCGTCGGGAACGCGGACGTCGGTCATGTAGACCTCGTTGAACTCCGCCTCGCCGGTGATCTGCCGCAGCGGCCGCACCTCGACCCCGGGCGCGTGCATGTCGAGCGCGAAGTAGGTGAGCCCGCGGTGCTTGGGCACGTCCGGGTCGGTGCGGGCGACGAGCATCCCGCGGTCGGCCATGTGCGCGAGCGTGTTCCACACCTTCTGACCGTTGACCACCCACTCGTCGCCGTCGCGCACGGCGCGGGTCGCGAGCGACGCGAGGTCGCTCCCGGCGCCGGGCTCGCTGAACAGCTGGCACCAGATCTCCTCACCGGTGAACAGCGGACGGAGGAGGCGGGCCTTCGTCTCCGGCTGCGCGTGCGCGACGATCGTGGGCGCGGCGAGGAACAGGCCGAAGCCGTTCCAGCCGATCTCGGTGTACTTGACGCCGGCATCGCGCAGGCGGTCCTCGACGACGCGCTGGAGCTTCGCGTCGGCGCCGAGCCCGCCGAAGCCCTCGGGGAAGTGGACCCACGCGAGGCCCAGGTCGTACTGGGCGCCGCGGAAGTCGATCCGATCCGCGGGGTCGTGCTCGGCGAGCAGCCGGTCGGTGAGGGCGAGGATCTGCTCGGCGTCCATGGGGCCGCAGACTACGGCGAGGAGGGCGCGCCGAAATGAGCGAGCGCCTCACGAATACACGGTGCGTGGCGCGCCCGTGGCCCGAGCGGCCCGTGAGCGGAGCGAGCACGAGCGGGCGGGCGGGTCCCGGATTCGGCCGTTCGCGTCGGTACGCTCGACCGGATGTCCGATCCCGGCGCGGAGCTCCCGCCTTCGTCGCGCCCGGCCCTCACGCGGCGGCAGCGACGCACGGCGCGCCTGCGCCGGCGGCGCCGTCAACGCCTCTTCGCGCTCGCCGGCGCGGCCGTGGTCGCGGTCGCGACGGTCGCCGCGTGGCAGCTCGGCGGCAACGGCGACGACGGCGGCGCCGCGGCACCGCCGTCGTCGGTCACCCGATCCACCACGACGAGCTCCACGCTCCCGCCGCTCGCGCCGCCGTACAGCCAGGCGACCGAGGACGAGAACGCCAAGCCCGGCACGGCCGAGCTGGCGGCTGACCCACGACGGCGCCGCCCACGACATCGAGGGCTACCTCGACGTGACCAGCGCGCAGCGGGGCCAGACCGTCACGCTCTACGCGACCACCGTCGCGCCGTCGTTCACGATCGAGGCGTACCGGATGGGGTGGTACCAGGGGCTCGGTGGCCGGCTGGTGTGGACCTCGCCGCCGGTCGACGGGAAGGTGCAGGCGCCGGCCACGCTCATCGCCGCGACGAACACCTACGAGGCGCGCTGGGACCCCGTCGACCACGTTCGTGGTCGACGAGGACTGGCCGGTCGGCTCGTACCTGCTCAAGCTCGTCGCGTCGACGGGCCAGCAGCGGTGGGTGCCGCTCACGGTGCGCGACGACGCGAGCACCGCGACCTACGTGATCGAGAACGCGGTCACCACCTGGCAGGCGTACAACCGGTGGGGCGGCTGCTCGCTCTACCATGTGTCCGGGCGGGCACGGTGACCGTTCGAAGATGGTGTCGTTCGACCGGCCCTACGACATCGTCACCGACGGCTCGGGCGACTTCGTCGGCAACGAGCTGCCGCTGATCATGCGCGCGGAGGAGCTGAACCTCGACGTCACCTACATCACGAGCCTCGACCTGCACGAGCGCGGCGAGCTGCTGCAGAAGCACCAGGCGTTCCTCTCGCTCGGTCACGACGAGTACTGGTCGAAGACGATGTTCGACCGGGGCGAGCAGGCGCGCGACGCGGGCGTGAACCTCGCGTTCTTCGGCGCGAACGCGGTGTACCGCCAGATCCGGTTCGAGCCGTCGTCGATCGGACCGGACCGCCACATGGTCAACTACCGGTCCACCGCCGACCCGATCCGCCGGACCGACCCGTCCCAGACCACGGTGCAGTTCCGCGACTGCGCCGGTGAACCGGCCCGAGGCGCAGCTCATCGGTCAGATGTACCAGTGCAACCCGGTGCGCGCCGACGGCATCGTCACCGAGCCCGACTCGTGGATCTGGGCCGGGACCGGCACGACCGCCGGCTCCCACATCGAGATCCTCGTGGGCTCCGAGTACGACCAGTACATCCACGGCCAGGGCGGTCCCGACAACGTCGAGATCCTCGCCCACTCGCCGATCACCTGCCACGGACGCAGCGGCTACTCCGACGTCACCTACTACACCGC
Source organism: uncultured Acidimicrobiia bacterium (assembly GCA_963756815.1). Taxonomy (GTDB): domain Bacteria; phylum Actinomycetota; class Acidimicrobiia; order IMCC26256; family JAENVU01; genus JAENVU01. The sequence goes on along the minus strand of CAVWPR010000004.1, from coordinate 20,038 downwards.
ACCGAGCGGCGCGGGCGTGTTCGCGGCCGGCACGAACTACTGGGTGAGCAAGCTCGAGCCGCCCGAGTTCCCGGCGACCGCGTACAACCCGATCATCGTCACGGTGACGAAGAACGTGCTGCTCGCGTTCGGCGCCGGCCCGGCCGGCCAGGCGCACCCGTCGGTGCCGAACTGGCAGTCCCTCCCCGGCACGGGCAGTGTGATCTGAGGCGCACCGCCCACGGTCGGGAGCCGGAGTCTCGGGTCGGGGTGGTGCGCGTGCACGCCCGGGAGTCCCGGCGCCTCAGGACGTGGAGGCGGGCGCGACCTCGACGGGGATGCCGTTGACGGCCGCGTTGTTCGAGAGCGGGTCGAAGTCGTCGACCGGCGCGAGCAGGTTGTTGTTCACCCCGGCGTGCTCGCGGGCGACGGCCATGCGGGTGCCGGCCTTGTCGTGACCCCAGCCGTGGGGCATCGACACGACGCCCGGCATCATCTCGTCGCTCACCTCGACGGGATCTCGACGCTGCCGGCCTCGGAGCTCACCCGGGCGACGCCGCCGTCGGTCGACTCCGGTGCGGCGGGCGTCGTCGGGATGGATGAGCAGCGTGCAGCGGTCCTTGCCCTTCACGAGCACCTTCACGTTGTGCATCCACGAGTTGTTGGACCGCAGGTGGCGGCGCGACGTGAGCAGCAGGCCGTCGACGCGCCGCTCGACGCGCGCCGGCGAGGCGGGGGAGGTCGGCGAGGACGATCTCGGGCGCGAGGTCGATGCGGCCGGTTCGGCGTCTCGAGGATCTCGGGGACCCGCGGCGATCATCGGGCCCCATGTCGATGCCGTGCGGCGCGTCGCGGAACGACTGCAGCGTCAGCCCGTCGGGGACCTCGCCGTAGCGGTCGCCCCACGGCCCGGTGCGGATCTGCAGGTCGAGCAGCCGCAGCGGGCCGCGCCCGGGTCGACGCGGCGGCGGCGACCGCGGGGTCGACGCCCTTGGCCTCGGCGAGCGCGGCGAAGTACCCGTCGTCGAACGCGTCGACGTCGATGTCGGCGTCGCGGATCCCGGCGCACATCGCGCCGATGCGCGTGAGGATCTCCCACTCGTGCGGGCGGTCGCCCGGATCGAAGACCGGCTCGGAGAGCCGCTGCGCGCTGCGCACCTGCCACATCGGGATGAGGTCGTCGAAGTGGTGCTGCTCGAGCGCCGAGAGGCCGGGGAGGAGCACGTGCGCGTGGCGGGTGGTCTCGTTCAGCGCGTTGTCGATGCTGATCATGCAGTCGAGCTGCGGCGAGCGCGGCGTCGAGCCGGCCGGCGCCGGGCGCGCTGATGACGGGGTTGCCGGCGATGGTGACGAGCGCGTGGATCTGGCCCGGCCCCGGGCGTGTCGATCTCCTCGGCGAGACACGAGACCGGCACCTGGCCGAGCACCTCGGGGATGCCGCGCACGCGCGACCTCCACTGGCCGAGCCGCACGCCGTCGGCGAGCGCCGGGTTCGGCAGCGAGTTCACGCCCCACGCGATCGGGTTGCCGAACATCAGGCCGCCGGGCCGGTCGAAGTTGCCGGTGAGGATGTTCACGACGTCGACGAGCCACGACGTGAGCGTCCCGAACTCCTGGTTGCACGTGCCGATGCGGCCGTAGAGCGCGGCGCGTCGGTGCGGCCGCGTACTCGCGCGTGAGCGCGGCGGATCGTCTCGGCCGGGATGCGGCACGTGGCCTCGACCCGCTCGGGCGGGAAGTCGGCGCCGCGGCCCGCACGGCGTCGACGCCGTCGACGTACGCGCCGACGTCACCGAGATCGACCAGGTCCTCGGCGAACAGCACGTGCACCATCGCGAGCAGGAACGCGGCGTCGGTGCCGGGAACGATCGGGATCCACTCGTCGGCGCGATCGGCGGTGCCGGTCCGGCGCGGGTCGATCACGACGACCTTGCCGCCGCGTGCCCGGATGCCGTCGAGCTCGCCGAGGATGTCGGCGCACGCGAGCAACGAGCCCTGCGACGCCTGCGGGTTGCCGCCCATGATGATCCAGTGGTCGGTGCGCGGGACGTCCGGCGTCGGGATCGACCACATGCCCGCCGTACATCAGTGCCGCGGTGAGGTTCTTCGGCCACTGGTCGACGGTGCCCGCCGAGTACACGACCGGCAGCGCGGCGAGGCCGATGAAGAGGCCGACGTAGCGGCCGAGCGAGAAGTTGTGGGCGGTCGGGTTGCCGATGTAGCAGGAGATCGCGTCCTTGCCGTGCGTCTCGATGACGCCGGCCGAGCAGCTCGTCGCAGCGCGCGAACGCGGTTTCCCAGTCGACCTCCGACCAGCGGTCGCCGTCGCGGATCATCGGCACCCGGACGCGGTCGGGATCGTGGTGGAGGTGGCCGAGCGCCGTGCCCTTGGGACACACGTAGCCCTTCGACCACACGTCGTCGCGGTCACCTCGGATGCGGTCGACGGTGCCGTCGGTGACGCGGATCTCGAGACCGCACATCGCCTCGCAGAGCGGGCAGGTGCGGAAGTGCGTCGTCTCGGTCATGAGCTTCCCCTCGCGTCGCGGCACGGTACCCCGGTCGTAGAGTGCGCGGATGGCCGACATCACGTACCTCGACGCCGAGCACGGCGCCCGCCCGGCGCGCGGTCGCGTCGACGGCGACCGCGTCCTGCTCGACGCCGGTTCGCTCGCCGAGCTGAGCGGTTGGCAGCTCAAGCCCGAAGGCATCTGCCGCGACGAGATGTGCGTCCCGGTCCGTGATCCGGACCTCGCGGTCGACGGGGCGGTCGACGTCGCCCGCTTCGCCGCCGCGCTGGGTCGTCCGGTCGTGGTGGACGCGCCGAACGGGGTCGTGGCGCTCGGCGAGCGGTCGACCGACCGGCGCGGCCCGATCGAGGCGGGTCTCGCCCCCGACTTCACGCTGCCGCAGCTCGCGGGCGGCACGTTCACGTTCTCCTCGCTCGGCCACCGCAAGAAGCTGGTGCTGGCCTGGTCCTCCTGGTGAGGCTGCCGCTACGACCTGCCGGTCTGGCAGCGTCTCAGTGAGGAGCTCGGTCCGCAGGGTCTCGCGATCGTGGGCGTCGCCTTCGACAACACGGTCGCGGCGGCCATGGAGTGGCTCGACGCGGCGGAGCCGCGCCCCACGTTCCCGATGCTCCTCGACCGCGAGCTGCTCCTCGGGGAGCTCTACGGGATCTACAACGTCCCGACCGTGATCTGGGTCGACGAGGACGACCACATCGCGCGGGCGCCGGTGATCGCACCGGGCGACGACCTGTTCAAGGACTTCACCAACATCGACTCCGCAGTGCACCACGACCAGCTCCGCGCGTGGGTCGCGACCGGTGCGCTCCCGCCGCCGAGCGGGCACGAGGAGGTGATGCTCCCGACCGACGACGAGCAGCTCGCCCGCCTCGAGCGCCGCGTCGGGGCGTACCTCACCCGCGAGGGGCGCGCCGACGCGGCGGAGCCGCACTTCGCCGCGCGCCGCCGAGCTCGCGCCCATGGACTGGACCATCCGCCGGGGCACGCTGCCGCTGCGCGGCGACGATCCGTTCGGCGAGAAGTTCTTCGCGTTCATGGGGGAGTGGGCCGCGGCCGGTCAACCTGGCTACGGCTCCGCCGATCCCGACGCACCGTCGTGATCCGCACGCGTCGGCGTGACGCGCCTCGTGCTCGTCCGCCACGGCCGGCCCGACGGCACCTGGGGTCGCGATCCCGATCCCGGTCTCGACGCGCTCGGGCACGAGCAGGCCGAGGCCGTCGCGGACGCGCTCGCGCCGCTCGGTCCGCTCCCGGTGGTGGTGTCGCCGCTGCGGCGTACGCGCGAGACCGCGACGCCGCTGCTCGCCGCTGGGCGGTCGAACCCGTGGTCGAGCCCGCGGTCGGCGAGCTCGACCGCGCCGGCCGACCCGCGCCCGGATCACGCCACCTGGCTGCGCACGCTCATGGCCGGGACCGGCGCCGAGCACCCGGCGGTGATGGACACCGTTCCGCGCCCGCGTCCTCGGGGCGATTCGTGCGCTTCGTGCCGACACCGTCGTCGTCACGCACTTCCTCGCGATCAACGCGGTGGTCGGCGCGGCCACCGACGACGACCGCATCGTGTGCTTTGCGCCCGCACACTGCTCGCGCACCGTCGTCGATCTCGACGACGCCGGTGGGCTGCACCTGGTGGAGCTCGGCGACGACGGGCGGCCCGACGCACGCGTCTGACGCGCTGCTCACGAGTCCGTCACCTCGCCGGAGCCCGGTGCTACGTTCCCGCGGCCCCAACCACTGACCCAGGAGGTCGCCGCGATGCTTGGCGCCGCGCTCGACATCTTCTCCAAGAGCGGGTTCGCGTATCTGTCGCGCTGGTCGCACGTCGTCGTCGGCATCACGTGGATCGGGCTGCTCTACTACTTCAACTTCGTGCAGGTGCCCGCGTTCGGCGAGATGGAGGCCGCGGCCCGCAACAACGCGATCGACAAGCTCGCGAGCCGCGCGCTGTGGTGGTTCCGCTGGGCGGCGCTCGCGACCGTCGTCACCGGGCTGCTGATCCTGGGCTTCCAGGAGCAGCTCGAACAACATGGACTACTTCAAGTCGGCGCCGGGCATGGCGATCGCCGTCGGCATCCTGCTCGCGCTGACGATGTTCGTGAACGTGTGGGGGATCATCTGGCGCAACCAGAAGGTCGTCATCGCCAACGCCCGCAACGTGCAGGCCGGCGGAGAGGCCGACCCGGCCGCCGCCGACGCCGGTCGACGCGCGCTGCTCGCGTCCCGGATGAACACGATCTTCTCGCTGCCGATGCTCGTCTTCATGGTCGGCACGACCCACTTCCCGTACGACGCGCCGAACGTCACCGGGGAGCCACCGCGCGATCTACTGGCTGATCATGCTCGTGGTCTGGATCCTGTTCGAGCTGAACGCGCTCGGGGTCATCGGCGGGCTCAAGCCCGGCGGCACGAACATCATCTTCGACACCCACAAGAACACGCTGATCACCGGCTTCTGCTACGCCGCCTTCGTGGTCATCGTGTACGCGGTGGTCCTCGCGTAGAAGTGCCGCGGATCGCCTACGACGGTTCGCGCCCCACGATCGAGACGAACGAGACCATCTCGCCGGGGTAGCCGCCGAGGTTGTGCGTCAACGCCAACGGTCGGTCGTTGCCGATCCGCCGCGCCTCGGGTGCGTCGCCGCGCAGCTGGAGCCAGCACTCGAACAGCATCCGCAGGCCCGACGCGCCGACCGGGTGGCCGAAGCTCTTGAGCCCGCCGTCGGGGTTCACCGGGAGCTCACCGCCGAGGTCGAACGTCCCCGCGAGGATCTCCTTCCACGCGGTGCCGCGCTCGGCGAACCCGAGGTCCTCCATGAGCACGAGCTCGGTGGGGGTGAAGCAGTCGTGCACCTCGGCCATGGCGAGCTCGTGCCGGGGGTCGGTGATCGAGGCCTGCGCGTACGCGTCCCGCACGCTGGCCTCGACCTCGGGGAAGTGCGTGTAGTCGTACTCCGGGTCGGTGAGCCCGGCGCCGTTGCCGGCGACGAACGACAGCGCCTTCACGTAGAGCGGCCGATCGGTGTACCGGTGGGCGTCCTCGGCCCGCACGACGATCGCCGCCGCGGCGCCGTCGGCGACGCCGGCGCAGTCGAGAATGCCGAGCGCGCCCGGCGACGCGTGGCGAGTTGCAGATCTGCTCCACGCTCATCTCGCGCCGGAACTGCGCGCGCGGGTTCTTGGCGCCGTTGGCGTGGTTCTTCGACGCGATCCGGGCGAGGACCTGCTTGAGCTCGTCGTCGTCGACGCCGTACTTCTTGGCGTATGCCGGCGCGACCATGCTGAACATCGCCGCCGCGGTGAGCGTGCGCGCGGTGCCGTCGTTCGGCACCGGGAACGCGTTGAGGCCCGCGTACCCGCTGTCCTTCACCTTCTCGGCGCCGACCGCCATCGCGATGTCGTACGCGCCGGACGCGACCGCGTACGCCGCCTGGCGCAGCGCCTCGGACCCCGTCGCGCAGAAGTTCTCGACGCGGGTGACGGGCTTGTCGACGAGCTGGAGCGGCCGGGCCAGCGTGATGCCGCTCATGCCGCTCTGCGCGGTGCCGAACCAGTACGCGTCGACCGCGTCCTTGTCGGTCCCGGCGGCGGCGAACGCCTGGTTCGACGCGTCGACGAGGAGATCGTCGAGGCCGGTGTCGAACCGCTCGCCGAACGACGTGCACCCCATCCCGACGATCGCGACGCGGTCCTTGATCCCGTGTGACGACATCTAGCTCTCCCTCGCCGTGTCCGTCCCGCGCACCGGGCGGGCCTTCCAGAAGTAGTCGTGGATCCCGTCGGCGGTGTACAGCCGGCGGAACGTCATCTCCACGCGGTCACCGATCTTCACGTCGGCGGCGTCGACGTCGGTCATCTCCACCGGGAAACGCCCGCCGCCGTCGAAGTCGACGACCGCGAACACGATCGGCGGGCTGGGCGAGTACGCCAGCTTGTCGATCGTGAACGTGACGATCGTGCCCTCGGTGTCGGCCATCGGCGCCGGCTCCATGTCGTCGAGGGCACCACCGGCCGACACGAGCGCGGGCGGGAGATGCAGCGCGCCGGTCGAGCGGTCACGCGACCCGACGAACGCGAACTTCCACTCCTCGGACCGGCCCGCGGCGGCCGCCGACACCCGCGCCGGCTCAGGTCGACGCGGGGGCTCGACGGTGACCATGCCCCGCCACGTCAGGAACTTGCCGTAGGGGAGGTCGGCGCCGGACGCGATCTGCGCGGCCACCGACCGGGCCGCCCGGAACCCTGCGATCGCGTCGGTCGCGCGGAACACGAGCACGTCGGCACCGTCGGCCAGCGAGACCAGCGCCACGAGCGCCCCGGGGCGTGCGGTCTCCAGCACCGAGGCCAGGAGCATGCCGGCCTGCGCGGTGCCGGGGTTGCCGACCGTCGTGAGGTGGTTGTCGGCGAGGGCACCGTCGCGGAGCCCGAGGCGCTTGGCGAGTGACGTCACCGCCCGGGCGTGCATCCCGGCGATGACCACGTGGTCGAGGTCACCAGCTTCGACCCCGGCCCGCTTCAGCGCCGCGTTCCACGCCTGCTCACCGAGGGGCACGTACCTCGTCTCGCCGAACCGCTCCTCCCACACGCGGGACCGCCGGTCGCCCGGGGTCCGCCAGCGGTCGAGGAACTCGTCGGTGGCGGCGCCGGCACCCAGGTACTCGGCGATGACGGCGTCGTCACCGACGAGCGATCGCCGCCCCGGCGTCGCCACCCGCGGACTCGTCCGGGCTGGTCGGGAGGCCGGTCCGGATGTCGCTGGTGACCACCAGCGTGGAGCCCGAACCCTCGAGCGCGATCCGCAGCGCGCCGATGCCGGAACGCATCGCGCCGCCGAGGTCGAGTGCCGACGCGTCGCGGTCGAGCCGCAGCGCCGCATGGATCGCGGTCGCGTTCGTCTTGTCGAGATAGGCAGGGTCGGCGGTGGCGAACCAGACCGCGTCGACCGGCGGCGTGCCGACGCTGCGGAGCGCGAGCCGGGCCGCCTCGACGCCCAGCGTGGTGGTGTCCTGGTCGTAGGACGCGACCGTGCGGGTGCCCGTGCCGCCACCCGTGCCGAAGGTGGCCGTGATGTCGGTCCGTTGCAGACGGCGGAACGGCAGGTAGCCCGCGGCACTGACGATTCCCCGCATGGATCGCGCTCCCGAAAAGCCTTCGTCCGACAAGGAGCGGATACTAGGACCGACCCTAGAGTGACCCGCCGTGCGACTCGGCGACGTGGTGAACGAAGACGCGCGGCCCTACGGCAAGCCGCTCGACGGCGTGCGGGTGCTCGCGGCGGAGCAGATGCAGGCGCTGCCCGTACGCGACCCAGCTGCTCGCCCGGCTCGGCGCCGACGTGGTGAAGGTCGAGCACCCGGTGCACGGCGAATCGGGGCGGGGCTCCTCGCCGGGGATGGTCGACCCCGACGGCCGGATCGTCGGGGCCACGTACCTGCGGAACAACCTCGACAAGCGCAGCGTCGGGCTCGACCTCAAGTCGCCCGAGGGACGCGAGCTCTTCCTGGCGTTGGTGCCGAGGTTCGACATCGTCGCCGAGAACTTCAAGGCGGGGACGATGGACCGCATGGGGCTGGGCTACGACGTGATCGCCCAGGTGCACCCGCGTGCGATCTACGCCTCGCATCTCGGGCTTCGGCAACACCGGCGGCTCGCCGTACCGGGACTGGCCCGCCTACGCCTCGATCGTCGAGGCGATGTCCGGCATCTACGACTGGAAGACCCCCGACGGCCCGCCGGTGACGATCCCCGTCGGCGCGCTCGGCGACATCAGCTCCGGTCTCTTCACGGTGATCGGGATCCTCGCCGCGTTGCGCCACCGCGACCGCACCGGCGAGGGTCAGTACCTCGACATCGCCATGCTCGACGCGACGGTCGCCATGACCGATGTCGTCACCAACTTCTGGTCCCTCGGCGTGCGGCCGGAGCCCGACAAGGCGCTGCAGGTCATCTGCGAGGGCTTCCGCGCCTCCGACGGCTACGTCGTCGCCCAGATCGTGCGCGAGCCGCAGTTCGCACGGCTGGCGGAGCTCGTCGGACATCCCGAGTGGAACTCCGACCCGCGCTTCGCGACCCGCGCGGGATGGGGTCCGAACCTGGAGACGGTGATCCGCCCCGCGGTCGACGCATGGGCGGCGCAGCGCACCAAGCTCGAGGCGGCACGCGAGCTCACCGCCGCGGGCATCGTGGCCGGCCCGAGCAATCACGCCCCTGATGTCATCGCCGACGCGCACGTGGCGGCCCGCCACATGCTGGTGGAGATGCCGCGCACCGACGGCGTCGCCGAGCCCGTCCTCGATCCCCGGCAACCCGGTGAAGCTCTCGAAGGTGGCCGAGGGCCCCGAGACGCGCGTGCCGTGGGTCGGTGAGCACACCGTGGCGGTGCTCACGCGACGAGCTCGGACTCGACGCCGACGTGATCGGCGGGCTCCGCGACCGCGGCGTCGTCACCTGAGCCCGCGCCGACCGCGGTCGAGCTTCGACGGCCGAACGCCGCCGCTCATAGGATCTGACGACCCGTCAGATTTCTCCAGGAGCAGGCGTGGACTTCGAGTTCTCCCCGGAGCAGCAGGCCTTCGCGGCCGAAGTCGACGCCTTCCTCGACGCCCACGACGACCCCGATGTCTTCGACCTCACCCGCGAGAACATGGCCCAGATCGTCGACACGCCGAAGCGCCGCGCCTTCATGGCCGAGCTCGGCGCGCAAGGGTTGGCTCGGCCTCACCTGGCCCGAGGAGTACGGCGGCTCGGCGGGCGAGGGCGTCTACGAGTACCTCCTCAACGAGCGGCTCGCGGGGCGGGGCGGCCCCCAGATCGGCAAGGGCGTCGGGATCATCGGCAAGACGCTCATCGCGCACGGCAACGACTTCCTGAAGGAGAAGTTCCTGCCGATGATCCTGCGCAACGAGGTGGAGTTCGCAGTCGGGTACAGCGAGCCGAACGCCGGCTCCGACGCGGCGTCGATGCGGCTCGCCGCGGTGAAGGGCGAGCGCGACGGGAAGTCGGGGTGGATCCTCAACGGGCAGAAGACGTGGACGACCTCCGCGCACTTCGCCGAGTGGTACTGGCTCGGCACCCGCACCGATCCGACCGACAAGCACCGCGGCATCACGCTGATGCTCGTGCCGCTCGACCAGCCCGGCATCGACGATCAACGCGATCAAGACCATGGGCGGCGCGCCGATGGGCGACGAGCGCACCAACGAGGTCTTCATCGAGGACGTCTTCGTGCCCGACGAGTACGTGGTCGGCGAGGTGAACCGCGGGTTCCAGTACATCTCGCAGGCGCTCGACCTCGAGCGGTTCACGATGTTCACGTTCTCGCCGATCAAGCAGCGCCTCGACCTGCTCTGCGACTACGTGCGGACCGCCGAGCGCGACGGCCGGCCGCTTCGCGAGGACCCGGTGACGCCGGCGCGAGATCGCGCGCCTCGCGACCGACGCCGAGGTGGCCCGCGGGCTCGGGCTGAAGGTCGTCGCCAGTCGATGAAGGGCGAGAAGAAGCCGGGCACCCCGCCACCGACGGTCGAGTCGTCGCGGTACAAGCTCTTCGCCACGGAGTTCTCCCGCCGGCTCGCCAACGCGTCGATGGACATCGCCGGTCCCGGCGGCCAGCTCCGGGTGAAGACGCCCGGACGCACCGATGGAGGGCCGCGCCGAGTCCACCTACCGCTACACCGTGATCGACACCATCGGGGGCGGATCGTCGGAGATCCAGAAGAACGTGATCGCACGCCGCGGGCTCGGCCTGCCGAAGAACTTCTGACCCCGCCGATGACCGCCGCACCCACGACGAGCCGACCGTTGCTCGACGGCATCACCGTGCTCGACCTCGCGAGCGTCGGCCCCGCGGCGCGCACGTCGCGCTGGCTCGCCGACTACGGCGCGCGCGTCGTGAAGGTCGGCCCGCCGCCGAAGCACGGCGCCGCGCAGATCACCCCGCCGTTCTACGCCTACGCCGGCCACCGCGGCATGCAGCGGGTGCTCGCTCGACCTCAAGACGCCGGCCGGGACCGCGGCGTTCCTGCGGCTGGCGGCCACGGCCGACGTCGTGATCGAGAGCTTCCGTCCCGGCGTCGTCGACCGCCTGGGCATCGGCCCCGACGCGGTGCACGCGGTGAACCCGCGGCGTCGGTCTATTGCTCCACGAGCGGGTACGGGCAGACCGGCCCGCGGGTCGCAGTGGGCCGGCCACGACCTCAACTACCTCGCGGTCGGCGGCTACCTCGACTGCTCCGGACGCGATCCCGACGGCGGTCCCGCGCTCCCGGGCGCGACCGTTGCCGACAGTGCCGGTGGCGGCATGCAGGCCGTCATCGCGATCCTCGCGGCGCTCGTCGCCCGGAACGCCACCGGCGAGGGCGCGCACGCTCGACGTCTCGATCGCCGACGGCGTCGTCGCGCTCATGTCGCTGAACGTCGACGAGTACCTCGCGACCGGCGACGTTCCCGGGCCGCGCCACAGCCTGCTGACCGGCCGGTACGCCTGCTACGACGTCTACCCGTGCGCCGACGGCAAGTGGCTGGCGGTGGGCGCGATCGAGCCGCACTTCTTCGCCAACCTGTGCCGCGCGCTCGGCTGCGAGCGCTGGATCGACCACCAGACCGACGACGCGGTCCAGGACGAGATCCGCGCCGACTTCCGCGCCGCGTTCGCCGCGAAGCCGCGCGACGTGTGGGTCGCGGAGCTCGGACCGGCCGACACCTGCGTGTCCGAGGTCGCATCGGTCCCCGAGCTCGTGCGACGACGAGCACCTGCGCGCCCGCGGCGTGTTCGTCACCGCGTCGCGCGACGACGGCCCGGACTTCGAGCAGGTCGGCTGGACCCTCGCCGGCGCCGACCGCACGCCAGCCGGACCCGGTCGGTGCGCGCGCCCGGCGTTCACCGACACCGACGCGGTCCTGCGCGACGCCGGCTTCGCCCCCGACGAGATCGCGAGCCTCCGCGAGGAAGGAGCCGTGGCGTGAGCGACCGATGCCGACGGAGGTCGAGGCGCTCGATCGGCGCGATCGCAGTACGAGGAGGCCGGCGAGTTCCCGGTCGAGCGCGGCTACGTGTGGACGACGCTGCGCGTCGGTCGAGAACGGCAACCCGCTCTTCTGGGACGACGCGGTCGCGGCCGAGCTCACCGACGGGCCGATCGCGCCGCCGACCATGCTGTCGGTCTGGTTCCGGCCGCACCACTGGAGCCCGGGCCGCACCGAGCAGCCGCTGCCGCTGCAGGTGCACTTCGACCTCAAGGAGATCTTCGGGCTCCCGGAGGCGGTGATGACCGACAACACGATCGTGTTCCACGAGCCGGTGCGGCCCGGCGACGTGCTGCGCACCCGCCAGATCCTGCGGTCGGTGAGCGAGCCCAAGACCACGAAGCTCGGCACCGGCCGGTTCTGGGTCATCGACGTCGAGTACCTCAACCAGCGCGACGAGCTGGTCGGGGTCGAGTCCTACACCGGCTTCGGCTACCGGCGAGGCGAGCATGAGCGCGACGACGACCGGCATCACCCTCGACGCGCGTGCACGTGGGCGACGAGCTGCCCGAGCTGCGTCACGACGTCACCGCCACGACGATCGTGCTCGGCGCGCTCGCGGCACGCGACTGGCGGCCGATGCACCACGACCACGACTTCGCGGTCAACCGCAACGGCACGCAGGACATCTTCATGAACACGCCGAACCAGGCCGCGTGGTTCGAGCGCTACGTGACCGACTGGACCGGCCCGACGGGCCGCCTCGGGCGGATGAGGTTCCGCATGCGGGCTCGGTGTTCCCCGGCGACACCATGGTGATGCGGGGCACGGTCGAGGGCGTCGACACCGACGACGACCGGCTGTGGATGGGTCGACGCTCGTCGTGACGCTCGCGGTGGACGACGACGTCAAGACCGACTGCACGATCCGCGTCGCGGTGCCCACCGGGCCCGACGACAACCCCTGGGCGCGCCGCGGCGACCAGTGGCGCCCCTGACCCGCGGCACCGACCGACCGACGAGGACGTGACGATGGATCTCGATTTCACCGCCGAACAGGACATGCTCCGCGAGATGGTGCGGAGCGTCTGCGCCGCGTCGTCGCTCGCTCGAGACCGTGCGCGCGCTCGAGGACGACCCGGTCGGCTACTCGACCGAGCTGTGGAAGCAGCTCGCCGAGCTCGACCTCCTCGGGCTCATGCTCCCCGTCGAGTACGGCGGCTCGGGGATGAGCGCGCTCGAGGGCGTGGTCGTCTACGAGGAGTTCGGACGGGCGCTGGTGCCGTCGCCGCACTTCGTCAGCGCGGTGATGAGCGCGGGCCTGCTGCTGCGCGCAGGGTCGGCGCGCAGCAGCGCGAGCTGCTCGCCGCGCATCGCGTCCGGCGACGAGATCCTGACCACGGCGTGGCTCGAGCCCGAGGGCGGGTTCGGGCCCGCGGCATCCGGACGACCGCGACCGCCCGACGGCGACGGGTTCCGGCTCGACGGCACGAAGTGGCACGTCCCGTTCGCGAGCTCGGCGACCCGGATCGTGGTGCTGGCCCGGACCGGCGACGCCGACGACGCCGTCGACCTCTTCCTCGTCGATCCCGACGCGCCGGGCGTGGAGCTCGACGCAGCAGTTCACGCTCGCATCGGAGACCCAGTACGCGGTCGACGCTCTCGGGGGTGCCGGTCGCCGAGGCCGACCGCATCGGCGCCGCCGGCATCGGGTTGGGCGACGTGGAACGCCACGCTGCTCGAGGGCGTCGTGTTCCTCGCCGCGCAGGCGATCGGCGGCGCGCGGGCCGCGCTCGAGCTCACCGACCCAGTACGCGAAGGACCGCGAGCAGTTCGACAAGCCGCTCGGCGCGTTCCAGGCGATCGCGCACTACCTGGCCGACGCGTCGACGAGCGTCGAGGGCGGCGAGATCCTGGTGCACGAGGCCGCTGGCCGCGCTGGCGCACGGGCAGGTCGATCGAGCAGCTCGCGCCGATGGCGAAGCTCTTCGCCGTGCGGACCTACCGCGACGTCACCGCGATGGCCCAGCAGGTCTTCGGCGGCGTCGGCTTCACCCTCGAGTACGACATCCAGCTCTACTTCCGGCGGGCCAAGCAGCAGCAGATCTCGTGGTGGGACGACCGTGCCCTCGAGGAACGGATCGCGGCGTGCGTGTTGGACGACTCGACGAACGCGGCCGTCACACGCCGATGAGGTCGGCCACGCGCTGGCGGTGATGCTCGGCCGTGCCGAAGAGGATCGCGTCGGACTGGAGCCGGCGGACGTAGAGGTGGACGTCGGACTCCCACGTGTACCCGATGCCGCCGTGCACCTGGATGCCCTCCTTGGCCATGCGCGTCGCGACGTCGCCGGCGGCCGCCTTGGCCATCGCGGCTGGCGAGCGACTGTTCGTCGTCGTCCTCGGCGATGGTGAGCGCCGCGTAGTAACCGAGGGCACGGGCGCGTTCGAGGAGCACGAGCAGGTCGGCGAACTTGTGCTTGATCGCCTGGAACGATCCGACCGGCACGCCGAACTGCTCCCGCTGCTTCGCGTACTCGAGCGACACGTCGAAGAGCTGCTGTGCGGCGCCGACCGCGTCGAGCGCGAGCGCGACCGTCGCGGTGTCGAGCGCACGACGAAGCGCCGCGGCCGTGGCGGGACCCGGCGCTCCCAGGGTGTGCGTCGGCGTCGACGGCCACGCCGTCGAGCGCCACGGTCGGCGAGCACGCGGCTCGGGTCGACGGCGTCGAGCGGCGTCGACGGTGCACGCGGCGACGGGCACCACGAACGCGCCGACGCCGTCGTCGCCCTCGGTCCCGGGCGAGCGAGCGACCACCGCGACCATGCCGTCGGCGGCGCGGTTCGAACACCGTGGCCTTGGTGCCGCGAAGCTCCCAGCCGTCGCCGCGGGGCGTCGCGATCACGGTGGTGGCGGCCGGGTCGACCGCCGCCGCTCGGCTCCGCGATCGGCGACGGTTCCGCGCGCCGCGCCCTCGGCGACGGGCGCGAGCAGCGCGACGACCTGCTCCGGGTCGTGGCCAGCGCCCGGACGACCGGGACGTACTGGGTGACGGTGGCGAAGAGCGGTCCGGGTGCGAGCGCACGGCCGAGCTCCTCGGCGAGGAGCGCGAGCTCGATCGGTCCGAGGCCGAGCCCGCCGGCGGCGGCCGGGACGGCGAGGGCCGGCCAGCCGAGCTCGGTCATGTGTGCGTGCAAGCTCGGCGGCATCGGCCGTGCCCCCGGCGATGCGCGCCTCGACGATCTCGCGGACGAGCGCGATCGGGCACTCGGCGGTGAGGAACGTGCGGATCGAGTCGCGCAGGTCCTCCTGGTCGGGGTCGAAGTCGAGCTCCATGAGCGGCGGACCCTATCGACCGGTCGAGGGTGCCTCGGCGAGCATCGCCACCAGCGCGCGCCGGTCGATCTTCTCGCCGGCGGTGAGCGGCAGCGCGTCGACCACCGCGATCGCCTCCGGCAGCTTGTAGCGGGCGAGCCGGTCCTCGGCGAAGGCGCGCAGTCCGTCGACCGTCGGCGGCTCACCGTCGGCGACGACGACCGCCACGCCGATCTCACCCATCACCGGGTCGGGGCGCCGGCACGACGGCGACGGCGCGCACGTCCGGGTGCGTCGAGAGCACCGCTTCGACCTCCACCGGGTACACGTTGTACCCGCCGCGGACGTACATCTCCTTGCTGCGACCGACGAGGCGCAGCCGGCCCGTGCTCGTCGATCCAGCCCAGGTCGCCCGGTGCGCACGTGGCCCGACGCGGTGAACGCCGCGCGCGTGCCTTCGGGATCGCGCCAGTAGCCGGCCATCACGGCGGGGGAGCGGAGGCACACCCGGCCGATCTCGCCCGTCTCCACCGCCACGTCGTCCTCGTCGAGCACGGCGAGGTCGACGCTCGCGTGCGGTCGGCCCACGCTGACGATCGCGTCCTCCTCGGGATCGTCGAACGCGGTCCCGAGCCCGATCCCGGCCTCGGTGCACGAGTAGCGCGTCGCGAGGGCGGCGCCGAAGCGTGCGCGCGCCTCGGCCGCGAGCCCGGGGGTCACCGGACCGCCGCCCACGACGATGTAGCCGACGCTGGTCGAGGTCGAAGGTGTCGAAGTCCTCGTCGGCGAGCATCAGCGCGAGCTGGGTGGGTACGCCCGCCACCGTGACCATGCGCTCGCGAGCGAGGAGCTCCAGGGCGTCGTGCGCACGCCACCGCGGCATGATGAAGGTGGTGCCGCCGCGCATCAGGTTGCCGGGCAGCTTGGTCATGAAGCCGAGGTGCGCGAACGAGGTGCCGGTGAAGCTGCGCGTGCCGCCGCCCCACCGGTCGCCGACGTCGGTCGCGGTGATGAACTCGAGCTGGCGGTCGGTGTAGAGCGCGCCCTTCGGCAGGCCGGTGGTGCCCGACGTGAAGATGATCGCGACCGGCCGGTCGGGATCGGGCGCGAGCTCGGGCACGTCGCCGTCGGCCTGGAGGCCGCGGAGCACGTCGTCGGGCGCCGCGCTCGGCTCGACCGCGACGGCAGGGACGTCGGACGCGGGCGCGAGCTCGGGTGCCGCCAGCACGAGCGCCGGGTCGCGCGATGTCGAGGATCGCGTCGCGTTCGGTCGCGGCGAGCTTGTCGTTCACGCCGGTGGTGATCGCGCCGACCTTGGCCGCGGCGAGGTAGGCGACGAGATACTCGGGTCCGGGCGGCAGCACGAGCGCGACGACGTCGCCGGGGCCGATGCCGCGGCCGATGAGCCCGGCGGCGACGCGATCGGACAGCCGGTCGACGTCGCGGTAGCCGAGCGCCCAGCCGGCCGGCGCACGTAGGCGGTAGCATCGCCGAATCGGCGGGCCGCCTCGCGGGTGACTCGGGGGAGCATGGCGGAAGGATCGCACACCACGAGGAGCGCGCACTGGCGCAGGCTCGCGCGGCGCCACCGCACGGTGATCGCGCGCTGCGGGCGCAGGGTCGCAAGACGATGCGCACGCTGTCCGACGCCGGGCTGCGCGTCTTCGCCCGACGCGGCTACCACCAGGCCCGCGTCGACGACATCGTGCGTGCCGCCGCGCACGTCGCACGGCACCTTCTACCTCTACTTCTCCAACAAGGAGGACCTCCTGCGCGCGCTCGCGGTCGAGTGCGCGGAGGCGATCGAGGAGCTCGCCACCCGGGTCCCGGCGGTGACGCCCGACGACGCCGGGCGCGAGGCGCTGCATGCCTACCTCGGGTCGTTCCTCGACACCTACGGCCACTACGGCGTGGTGATCCGGGCGTGGATGGAGAACCAGGTGAGCGACCGCAAGGTCGACCGGCTCGGCGTGGACGCGTTCACCCACATCGCCGAGGCGTTCGCCGTGCGGCTGCACGAGGCCGGCGCTCCCGACGACGAGGCGACCGTCGCGTCGCTCATGGCCATGCTCGAGCGCACCAGCTACGCGATGACGAGCCGCGACCTCGGCGTCGACCGCGACCACCGCCGTCGACACCCTGACCACGGTCATCCACCGCGGCTTCTTCCCGCCCACGACCGATGCAGCTGGCGACGCGGCGAGTCGCCGCGAGCGCGAACTGTCTGAGCGATGGCGATGCCCGCCACCCGCCGGTCGAGGCTACTCGGTACCGAGCAGCAACGTCGCCGCGGAGGAGAACCAACCGCCCGTCCCGTTGACACACGCGATCTTCGCGTCCGGGACCTGCCGGTCCCCGGCCTCGCCGCGCAGCTGCTTCACCGCCTCCACCATGAGGAACATCCCGCGCATGCCCGGGTGGCAGCGACGACAGCCCGCCGCCGTCGGTGTTGGTGGGCAGCGCTCCGCCGACACGCAGCTTCCCGTCCTCCACGAACGGGCCGCCCTCGCCGCGGCCGCAGAAGCCGAGCGCCTCGAGCGACAGCAGCACCATGGGCGTGAACGCGTCGTAGATCTGGCACACGTCGACGTCGGCCGGCGTCAGACCCGGCCCGCTCGAACGCGAGCCTCCCCGAGCGCACCGCGGGGGACGAGGGTGAAGTCCTCCCACTCGCTCATCGTGGTGTGGCTCGTGGTCTCGCCCGAGCCGAGCACGTACACCGGCGCCTTGGCGAGGTCCTTCGCCCGCTCCTCGGACGTGAGCACGATCGCGCCGCCACCGTCGGAGCGGATGCAGCAGTGCAGCTTGGTGAGCGGATCGGCGATCATCGCCGAGTCTGGACGTCCTCGATCGGTGATGGGGTCGCGGTAGTAGGCGTCGGGGTTGAGCGCCGGCGTTGTAGCGCGGTCGACACCGCGATCTCGGCGAGCTGCTCGATCGTGGTGCCGTACTCGTGCATGTGACGGCGGGTCGCCATCGCGTACTTGGCGATGAGCGTGTGACCGTACGGCGCGTCGAACTGCACCGGGCCCGCGTGCGCCGAACGAGAGGTTCGCGGTGCGGCGCCTCGCCTTGAGGTCGGCGCGGCGTGGTGGAGCCGTAGACGAGGACGATGACCTCGGCGTGACCGGCCTGGATCGCCTCGACCGCGTGCTCGGCCATCACGACCCAGGCGCTGCCGCCGACGCCGGTGCCGTCGATCCACGTCGGCCGCAGCCCGAGGTACTCGCGATCTCGACCGGTGCGATCAGGCCCATGCCGGTGGATCCGAAGCCGTCGATGTCGGCCTTGGTCAACCCGGCGTCGGCGATGGCGCGTGACGCAGCCTGGTAGTGGAGCTCGAACGGCGACTTCGTGTCGACCCGCCCGCAGTCCGACAGCGCGGCTCCGACGATCGCCACGCGTGCTGGATCGGTCACCTGAGTCTCCATTCGATGCGCGGGCCGGACTCGAAGAACTTCTGGCCCTCGGCGATCGACTCCGGGCTCGTGCCCATCGCGACGTACGCGTAGCCGAGGCGCACGGCCTCGCGCTGGCCGTGCTCGCGCGCGCCCCAGAGCGCGCGGACCGTGCCCTGGATGGCGAGCGGCGGCGCCGACGCGATCGCCTCGGCGGCCCACGTGGCGCGATCCATGAGCTCGCCGGCCGGCGCGACCTCCGAGACCATGCCGATCTCGTAGCGCGCGTCGCGCCGACATCCGCTCGTGGTTGCCGAGCAGCGAGAGCCGCATGATCTCCGGGAACGGCATGATCCCCGACATGTGGATCGGCTCGTACGCGGCGGTCATGCCGTAGGTGACGTGCGGGTCGAAGAACGTCGCGTGCTCCGCGGCGATGATGAACTCCACCTCGCCGAGCATGTAGAACGCGCCGCCGCACGCCATGCCGTTCACCGCCGCGATCACCGGCTTCCAGAGGTCGTTCGACTTCGGTCCGATGTTGTCGCCGGGGTCGTTGAACATGAACGGCGTCGAGCCCGAGCCCACGACGTCGTCGTCGGTGGTGGCGTCGGTCTCGCCGCCCATCTGCTCCATGCGGTCGATGCCGGTGCAGAAGGCCTTCTCGCCCGCACCCGTGAGCACGACGCAGCGCACGTCGTCGTGCCGGCGCAGCCCGCGCCACAGCGCCTTGAGCTCGCGCTGCATCAGCGAGTTGAACGCGTTGTGCCGTTCGGGGCGGTTCAGCGTCACGTACGCAACGCCGTTGCGCTCCTCGTACGCGAGGGTGGAGAAGTCGGGTGTTACGCCACGCGCGACGCTACCGCCGGCGCTGCGCGTCGATGCCGGCATTGATCGTCCGGAAGTGGTAGCGGCCGAGGATGTGGCCGACGTCGGCCGGGTCCCACTGGGCGGCGTTGCCGTCCTTGTCGGTGGCGAAGAACTCCTCGCCCATCTCCCACGGCTTGTACACGCACAGCGAGTTGCCGACCATCCGCAGCACCTGGCCGGTGACCGGCTTCGACTCGTCCGACGCGAGGCACACCACCGCCGGTGCCGAGTTCCCGGGGTTCATCGGGGTGAACTCCTCGTACTCGTCCGGGTTCTTGATCTCGATGTCCGGGCATGCCTGGCCGACCATCCGGGTGAAGCCGCCGGGACCGACGCAGTTCGCGCGCACGCCGTACCGGCTGAGCTCGAGCCCGGCGATGATCGTCATCGCGGCGATGCCGGCCTTGGCCGCGCCGTAGTTGATCTGGCTCGCCTGGCCCTGCAGCCCGGCCGACGACACCGTGTTGATGATGGACGCGCTGCGGCTGGCGGCCCTCCTTGGACTCGTTGCGCCAGTACGCCGAGGCGTGCCGCATCGTGTTGAAGGTGCCGTACATGTGCACCTTGACCACCGCGTCGAAGTCCTCGGGCGTCATCGAGAACATCATCTTGTCGCGCAGGATGCCGGCGTTGTTCACGAGCACGTCGAGCCCGCCGAACGCGTCGATCGCCGTCTTCACGATGTTGCCGGCGCCCTCGTGGTCGGCGACGCAGTCGTAGTTGGCGACCGCCTCGCCGCCGCGGCTCTTGATCACGTCGACGACCTTGTCGGCGCCCTTGGGTCGGCGCCCTCGCCGGTGACCGAGCCACCGAGGTCGTTCACGACGACCTTCGCGCCGTGCGCGGCGAGCAACACCGCCTCACCGCGACCGACACCGTTGCCGGCGCCGGTCACGATCGCGACCTTGCCGTCGAGCATCCCCATTTCCGCGTTCCTTCCCCCGGCCGAGAAACTGACGTCGGCGTCACCGTAGCGCGGGATTTCGAC
>CAVWPR010000003.1:0-6601 GCA_963756815.1 uncultured Acidimicrobiia bacterium | reverse complement strand
GTGCACTGTTGTATTCCGGCGAGCACGGTGAGCAGGACTCAGGGCAAACGGTTCGGCATTGCATTGTTTCGACAGAACCGGCGCCGAGACTTGAATCGGTCAGCGACGAGATGGGCGCGCGGTGAGGACGTACATCGGGAAGGTGCCGAAGTTCTTGACGCTCGGGAGCCGGCCGACGTACTGGCAGACGGCCGGCGCCGCCGGCTCGAGCGTCAGCAGGGCGGCGAACTGGTCGGTGACGTAGACCGCGCCCTCGGGCGTTCGAGGCTCCATCCGGGCGGCCCGGGTGACCTCGACGCCGTAGAAGCCCGACGTGCCGAGGATCGGATCCTCGCGTTCGAGCACCGGTCCCGCGTGCGCCGCCACCCGCATCGCCAGGTGGTCCGGCAGGCCGGCGCCCGGGAGGTCGACGTCCTCCAGCACCGACTGCATCGCCAGCGCGCACGACGCCGCGGCGACGACGTCGTGGAACACCACGTAGATCCCGTCGCCCCACGTGTTCCGGAAGAGGACGGCGTCGCCGAACCGGTCGATCGCCCGCCCGAGCGGTCGCATCACCGCGTCGAGGAATGCGGGGATGTGCGAGTCGTCGAGCCGCGAGAAGCCGGCGAGGTCGGCGAAGAGCATCGCCCGCACCTCGCGCCCCGAACCCCGCCGAGCCATGTCGCCGTCGCGTCGCGGGCGTGCCGTCCACCGCGATGCGGTGGGTGGGCCGGCCGACGACGGCCCACGCGGCGACGTCGACGGCGGTTCCCGCCGGCCCGGTCGGGGGGCGACCGTCCCACACCGCGAGCTGCTCCGCCTCGGCCGCGAGGAAGTCGGCGCGGATCAGGGCGTGGCCCATCGCGATCCGTGAGCAGTAGGCGAAGAGCTCCGGATCGTCGAGATAGCGGCCCTCGGTCGCGATGGACACGGTCGTGGCCGCGCCGAGGCAGCGCTCGAAGCGGTCACGCCATCCGGGCCCGCCGGGCTCGACCGACACCGTGACGAACTCGTCGATCGCGCAGGGGAGGTGGATGTGCAGCTCGGCGCCGCGTTCGAGCAACGCCTCGGCGTACAGGATGTCGGCGCCACAGGCCAGCGAGCCGAAGGCAACCGCGACGTCGGACACCTGCTCGACGATCGCGGCAGCGATGACGGGCTCCCGATCGTGCGGGAAGCGGCCCGCAACGCCGGGTGCCGAGATCATGTGACCGCAGTAGTGCACGACTCGCGGCGGTGCCAGCGGGTCGAGCACCGAGACGTCGGCGCCCGTCTGCTCGCAGATGAGCCGGAGCTGCTTGCGCGTCGTGGCGGCACGCGCGAGGTCGCCGTCGAGGAGCGCCGCGGCACACCGGAGCGCTTCCGCGGCCGCCGGCTCGTCGCCGAGGAGGAGGGCCGCCTCGCCGTCCGTGGCCGCGAGCCAGTACGCGTCCTCGCCCGCAGCATCCGGTGTGAGCGCGCGCACCAGGGCGCGGGCGGCGCGCGCCAGGGCGGCGGCACGGCGGGGCTCGCCGGCGACCAGCCACATGGTCGCCGCGTTGACGCACGTGTAGGGGCGCCCCAGCCGGCGATAGATCTCCTCGTACCGCTCGGCCGCGATCCGGGCCGCGGTCGACCGATCGTCGCCGTCGGTCGCGAGCGCGCGGTCCTTGGCCAGCCGCGCCTCGAGCGCGGCGATGTCCTCGACCAGGCTCTCGGGCAGATCGTCACGCGCCGACGCGGCGTGGGCGAGGGGCTCCAGCAGCTCGACGGCCTGGCCCGGGGCGCCGGCGCGCACGAGCGCCAGCGTCGCGAGGTAGGCGAGCTCGAGGTCGCCGCCGTCGGCAGCGGCGGCGGCGACGGTCCGGTCGAATGCCTCGAGGTACTCGCCGCGGGAGAGCGCGGCGTGGACCGATGCGAGCACCTCGCCGCGGTCCGGGGGAGTGGCGGCCGTCATCGCTCGGATTCCGGCCGCAGCATCGGCGGCCGCAACGCCCGCGCCGGTCCGGCTTCGTAGAGCGCGGTCCAGCCCCGTCCGGTCGCGCGCTCCTCGCCCGTGGGCACGACGAGGTCCGGGACCGACAGCACCTTGCGCCGGAAGTTGGCGGGGTGGAGCGGGACGCCCCACACCGACTCGTAGACCCGGCGGAGGTCGGCGATCGTGAACGGCGCCTCGACGAAGCTGGTGGCGATGTTCGTGGCCTCGAGCATCGACCGGGCGGACTCGACGCCGTCGGTGACGATGCGCTGGTGGTCGAAGGCGAGCTCGGGTCCATCGGGCGTCGCCAGGTCCGCCGACCGGCCAGAAGCGCGCGTCGGCCGCGTCGGTTCCCGCACCGGGGTGGGGGAGATCCGGCATCAGGCCGAGGTGCGCGACCGAGACGACCCGCATCCGAGGATCCCGACCGGGCGCACCGTAGGTCCGGAGCTGCTCCAGGTGCAGCGCCGAGACCGCCAGCCCGGTCTCCTCGGCGAGCTCACGGCGTGCCGCCGCGCCGAGGTCCTCGTCCGGTTGCACGAAGCCGCCCGGCAACGCCCACCGACCGGCGAACGGCGGCGACCCGCGCCGGATCAGGAGCACCGACAGGATCCCGGCCCGGATCGTCAGCAGCACGATGTCGACCGTGACCGCGACCGGCGCGAACGCGTTCGGGTCGTAGCGATCGAGGAATCGCTGCTCGTCGTCGGGGGCCGGCTCGTGGTCGGTGCTCGATGCCATCCCGAGCACGATACTCAGGATGTGTCGTGTAGTGACTCACGGTGAGTCACACGCGCGGGTCGGCCCGCGACGCCGGCGGGGTGTCGGGTGGCTGGCCCGCGCCACCGCCGAACACCATGATGGGCGAGGGATCGGGCAGGTAGAGGGGGCAGCGGCAGTGAAGTACGACGCGTTCATCTCCTACAGCCACACGGCTGACGGGCGGTTGGCTCCGGCCGTGCAGGCGGGGCTGCAGCGACTCGCCCGACCGTGGTACCGGACCCGCGCCCTGCCGCGTGTTCCGGGACGAGACGGGTCTGGCGGTCAATCCCCACCTCTGGGGCTCCATCGAGGCGGCGCTCGACGAATCCGAGTACTTCGTCCTGATGGCGTCGCCGGACGCCGCGGCGTCCCCGTGGGTGGCGCGCGAGATCGAGCACTGGATCGCGACCAAGCCGGTCGAGCGGATCCTGCCGGTCCTCACCGACGGCGACCTCGTCTGGGACTCGGCGGCCGGGGGCTACGACCTCGCCCGCTCGACCGCGCTCCCTCCGGTGCTGGCGACCGCCTTCGTCGCCGAGCCTCGTCACCTCGAGCTGCGATGGGCGCACACCGAGACCCAGCTCGATCTGCGCCACGCCGGGTTCCGAGCGGCGATCGCCGGCCTCGGCGCCCCGATCCACGGCGTGTCGCTCGACGAGCTCGAGGGCGAGGACGTGCGCCAGCACCGCCGCACGATGCGGATCGCCTGGGGCGCGGCCGCGCTCCTGCTCGTCGTCACGATCGCCGCGATCGTCTCGGCCGCCTTCGCGGTCCGGTACGCGTCGACGGCGCGGGCGAGCGAGCGGCGGGCGCTCGCCGAGCGCAGCCGCGCCCGCGTCAGCGCCACCGAGGCGACGCGGCAGCGGACGCTCGCGGTGAAGAACGCCGGCGTGGCCCGGGCCGCGCAGGGTGACGCCGAGGCGAACGCGCAGGAGGCGGCGCGCAACGCCACCGAGGCGACCGCGCAACGAACGCGAGCGGAGCAGAACGCGGCGCAGTCGGAGCAGAACGCGGCGCAGGCCGAGGCGAACGGCCAGGAGGCCCAGGCCCAGACGGTCGCGGCCCAGGCGAACGCGGCCGAGGCGAGCGCCAACGCGGCCGAGGCGAGCGCGAACGCGGCGAAGGCCCAGGCCAACGCGGAGGCGGCGGCGGCGAGCGCGGCCGACGCGCGTCGCGCCGCCGACGTCGCCGCCGCGGCACGTGAGCGTGCCCAGCGCAGCGCGGCCGAGGCGACGGCGCAGCGGGAGGCGGCGGTCGCCAGTGCGACGACGGCCCGCTCCCGTCAGCTCGCGGCGAGTGCGCTGAACGTCCTCCGCGCCAACCCGGTCGGGTCGCTGCTCATGAGCGTGCAGGCCAACCGGTTCGACCCGAACGCGCAGGCCCGCGACAGCGCGATGCGCACCCTCCAACGTCAGCCGGCGCGTCTCAGTGGGTACCTCCCGCTGGATCCCGCCGTGGGCGCGCCGGTCAGCATCGTGACGAGTCCCGACCGGCGCGTCCTCGCGTCGGTGGGCGCGAACGGTGACATCGGGCTGGTGGAGCTGGCGACCGGCACCCGCCTGCCGGCGCCGGCCGTCGGCGCGGTCGCGTCGAGGGTCTCGTTCAGCCCGGACAGTGCGTGGCTCGTGGTGCAGACCTCGGACTCGCTGGTGCTGTGGGACGTCGCGGGCGGCCGGGTCGACCAGACCATCCCGCTCCCGAGCGGTGACCCGTTCGGCGCCACGGTCAGTGCCGATCACCGGATGGCGGCGGTGGTCGCTGGCCGGAGCCGTCCAGCTGCTGCCGGTCCCGAGCGGGTCCGGCCCGCCGGGCACGATCGCGCTGCCCGACGGGTTCACCGCGTTTCGGATCGCGCTGAGCCCGGACCACCAACTGGTCGCGGTCACGGGGGTCCCCACCTTCTACGACACGACCTCGGTGGTCCTGGTGTTCGAGACGGCGTCCGGTCGCCCGGTCGCGCAGCTCCCGGCCGAAGCCGGGCCCGTGCATCTGCGTCGAACCTCGGGGTGCGCTCGAGCTGCGGTTCGCCGCCGACGGCGGGGGCGAGACGCTGACGTCGGTGCCGTACGGCTCGATCGACCTGTCGTTGATCCGTTGGCGGGTCGGTTCCTGGGCGCGGATCCGTGCGATCGCGGTCCCGCCCGAGGTCGCCGACGGCCGCGAGATCGTCGGGGCCGTCGACCTCGACCAGGACCGGCTCGTCACGAGCGCGCGGCTCGACGGCACCGCACGGGTCCGCGACGTCGGAACCGGTGACGTGATCGGGACCGCGCTGGCCGCGCACCTCCCCTCGTGCGCGTTCTGCGGGGGTGACGTCGGTGCGATCGGCGCGCTGGGCTTCGGCCCGTCCGAGACGCTCGTCGCCGCGGGCGCGGACAAGATCGTCCGGGAGTTCGACGTGAGCCGCCCGGACGAGCGGCTGACCCGCAGCACGCCGCTCGGACCCGGTGTCGCGTCCGACAACGCGGCGATCTCCGCCGACGGACGCGTCGTCGCCGCGATCGGCGCCGACGGGCGGGTCTCGGTCCGCGCGGTCGAGGACGGTCGACTGCTCGCCGCCTTCGCGTCACCCGTCGCGGCACCGGGCTCGGTGGTGGCGAGCGCGGACGGTTCCCGCGATCGCGGTCATCCAGAGCTCCGTCGCCGTCGCGGTTCCCACGACGGACCTCAGTGTGTGGGACGTCGCCCACGGGCGGATGCTCTGGACCCGCCACACCGACTACATCGCGCCGAACGGCGTCGTGTTCGACCCCAGCGGCGGTCTGCTCGCGGCGGTCGAGTCACCGCCGTCGTTCGACCCGACCGCGCCGGCTGCGCTCGAGCTGCTCTCGGCCGCGACCGGTGACCGGATCGGCGGCGCGCCGGTCGCGTCGTTCGCCTCGGCGCCGAGCTTCTCGGCGGACGGTCGGGTCGTGGTCGTCGGGAGCCTCACCCCGGCGACGCCGATGGTCGTGTTCGACGTGGCGGCCGGCCGGGTCGTCCGGACGCTCGACGCGCCGGCGCTGCGGACCGCCGGTGGCCTCGTCTTCTCGGCCGACGGACGGATCGCGGTGTCCACACCGAACACCGGCGGCGGGCACATCGTCGTGCTCGACGCCACGACCTTCGCCGTGCTCGGGGCGCTCGACGCCGACGGGGACGTGGCCGAGGTCGCGGTGTCCCCCGACGGGCGACTCGTCGCGGTGGACGCGATCGGGCAACCGACCCAGCTCTTCGACACGACGACCGGAGAGTCCTTCGGTGATCCCATCGGCCGCCCGCTCGACGGCAGCGCCTGCCCGCCGCCGACGCGGTGTTCTCGACCACCGGCGACCTGGTCATGATCGTCGGCGCCGACGCGGTGCACGTCGACCTGGATCCCGCGAGCTGGATGTCGCAGGCCTGCGCGCTCGCAGGGCGCAACTTCACCCACCAGGAATGGACCGCGCTCCTCGGACCCGACGTGCCGTACGAGGCGACGTGCCCTGCGTACCCCGGCGACCCTGGGGCGTGACGTCCGTCATGATCCGTCCCCGAGTAGCTCGAAATGAGTTGTGTCAGTAACTCAGAATGAGTTATGTTCGGACGGATGGCACGGTCGCTCGGACAGGGCGGCCGGACTCCGTACCGAGGGGGACCCACGTGTCGAGATCGCCGAACGCCGAGACGCTCGACTGTGGACACCGGGTCTGGATCTCTTCGCGGAGTGCCGGCCGAAGGACCTCGCGGCCATCGACCAACTGTGCACCGAGGTGGCGGTCGCGCCGGACCGGGTGCTGCTGCACGAGGGCGAGCGCGGCCGTCAGTTCTTCGTGGTCACCGCGGGGAGCGCCCGGGTCGACCGGGGCTCGCACGCTGCTCGGCCACGTCGACGCCGGCTCGTTCGTCGGTGAGCTCTCGCTGCTCGGCGACCGTTCGTGC
>CAVWPR010000002.1:0-216034 GCA_963756815.1 uncultured Acidimicrobiia bacterium | reverse complement strand
TCGTGCTGCGCTGCGCCCGGGACATGAGGTTACCTTAAGCGCTCCCCGCGCCGAAGGCCGCCTTGAGCAGCCCGAGCTGGCGCTCGACCGGATTGCTCGACGCGGCCTGTCCGGCGCCGCGGCGCGATGTGGATGTTGGCGTCGAGCCGGCGCACCTTGATCGTTCAGCTTCTTGGAGCGCTCGATCAGCACGCGCAGCCGCTCCGGCAGCAGCTTGATGGTGTCGGGATCGCCGGGCTCGCCGGCGGCGAGCTTGACCTTGGTCTTTTCCTTGTTGGCCTGGGCGAGCGACATCTCGCCCTCCTTGACCGCGCGATGCAGCAGCAGCCAGGAGGCGAGCTGCATCAGCCGCGTGGTCAGCCGCATGCTCTCGGTCGCATAGGCCAGCGCGGCGCTGCGTTCGAGCTTCTTGGATTCCTGCGCGGCCGGGACCGTCGAGATAGGCCGCGGTCTCCTCGACCAGCGCCATGCCGTCGCGAAACAGATCGGCAAACGCCTGCGAACTGGCCAGCCTCTCGCCGAACGACACCGGCTGCCGCCTCGTCCGCAGGACTTCTCGTTCATGACGCTACGCCTCACGCCTACACGCAGCACACCAACGCCCGTAAACGATTGGGTAAGCATGGCGCGGACGGCCCGCCTGTCCAGACGCGCGCCGGCAAAGTTTGCAACATAGTTGCCGAGCAAGCTGGTAACGCGCGGCCGCCGCGCAGTTGACCCGAAACGGAACAAAAAAGGAGCCGCCGTTGCCGGCGGCTCGAAGGTGATAACAGGGAGGCGTCAAACAGAGTGGACAGGAGCCACTCAATGTCCATGAAGATGGACGGTTTTCAGTAATGAACGAGAAAGCTTAACGACAGCTTAAGATTAGCCGTGCGAATTGTCGGTTAATGCGAGGTTAATTTGCCGCGCAACGCCGTCGGCACGGCCGGCAATGCGTCGAAGCGCATTCACTTCTTGAAGAACTGATCGGCGGCCGAGCGTCGTGGCGCGCTTGCTCGCCATGTCGGCCTCCAGCCGGGCGATCTCGTCCTTCAGCAGCTGCATGCGCTCGGCCAGTTCCTTGACCGAGAGCAGCGTCAGATCCTGCCCGATCTCGTGGGTGATCTTCTTCTTCGGCCGGTCGTCGTCGTCGATTGCTGCCATGGTCGTGCCTCCTCGCATTCCGGCGCGAAAAATAGCCGGTCGAGCCGCGCCGCGGTTGTCACATCGGCGGCCGTGCCGACTAAACAGCGCCGCTGCCTCCCAAGCAACGCGAGGAACGCCATGGCCGCGCTGCCCTCCACGCATGACCGCCATCGCCATCCAGGCGCCCGGCGGGCCGGAGATGCTGGTGCCGGAGCAGCGTCCGGTGCCCGCGCCCGGCGCCGGGCGAGATCCTGGTCAAGGTCGCGGCCGCCGGCGTCAACCGGCCCGACGTGCATGCAGCGCCAGGGCACTCTATCCGCCGCCGCCCGGCGCGACCGACATTCCCGGCCTGGAGATCGCCGGCGAAGTCGCGGCGCTCGGCCCCGGCGTCAAGCGCTGGAAGACTCGGCGACAAGGTCATGGCGCTGGTGGTCGGCGGCGGCTATGCCGAATACTGCCTCGCGCATGACAGCCACGCGCTGCCGGTTGCCGGCCTCAGTCGATGGTCGAGGCGGCGGCGATCCCGGAGACCTTCTTCACCGTCTGGCACAACGTGTTCGAGCGCGGCGGCGTTGAAAGCCGGCGAGACGCTGCTGGTGCATGGCGGCACCTCCGGCATCGGCACCACCGCGATCCAGCTCGCCAAGGCGTTCGGCGCGCGCGTCATCACCACCGCCGGCTCGCGCGGAGAAATGCGAGGCCTGCCGCAAGCTCGGCGCCGATGTCGCCATCAACTACAAGACCGAGGACTTCGTCGCCGCGACCAAGACAGGCGACCGGCGGCAAGGGCGCCGATGTGATCCTCGACATGGTCGGCGGCGACTACATCGACCGCAACTACGAAGCGGCCGCGCGTCGAAGGCCGCATCGTGCAGATCGCGTTCATGGGCGGCCCGAAGGCCGACGTCGAATTTCTGCGCCTGATGCTCAAGCGCCTGCACCACACCGGCTCGACGCTGCGCGCGCGCTCGGTCGCCGACAAGGCGCGCGATCGCGCGCGGCATCGAGGACAAGGTCTGCCGCTGGTCGCCGCCGGCAAGGTCAAGCCGGTGATCTACTCGACCTTTCCGCTTGCGCGAGGCCGCCGCCGCCCATGCCCGCATGGAGACCAGCGCGCATATCGGCAAGATCGTGCTGACGCTGTGAGCGCCGACAGCACTGCGACGGGTCGGCGAGCCGAAGTCGACCGAGCCTCGCAGCCGAATCGCGGCAATCCGCTCACCGGCTTCGCTAAAGCTGCGCATCGTCGCCGCAATCGGGGCGATCGGCTTGACGCTGAGCCCATCGTCAAGCCGTCGAAATCGGCGTAATCTAAAGGCTTAACTCGGTCCGGGGCTGGCGAACGGCAGCCGGAGGGTCGTGGTTTTGCGGGTCTTGCGCGCGCCGCAAGCCGCTTCGCGGCGCTCGCTGATCGCCGCCTGCTTGGCGGCGCCGCCCGGCGCGCGCCGTCGAGGCGGTCAATGTGCGCACTCGACGCGCCCGCCATCGACCTCACCGGCGCCATCGAACGATCAAGACCGATACCGACCGCATCCAGGTGTCGACCGCGCCCGGCCCCGACGGCATCGTGCGCCGCATCGAGGTGCGCGCGCGCGAGGGCTCGGCACCAACTGGGCGGTGTTCGCGCTCGCCAATTACGGCGACGAGCAGATCGACCGGCTGATCGTCGTGCCGCATTACCGCATGGTCGGCTCCGGCCTGTTCTGGCCCGATCTCGGCCTGTCGCGCATCGTCACCATCACGCCGTCGCCGGCGACCGCCCGGAGCGGCAGGACAGCACGACCGCCGACATCTTCCGCATCACGCTCGATCCCGGCACGGTCATCACCTACGTCGCCGAATTGCGCACCGACAAGCTGCCGCAGCTCTATCTGTGGGAGCCGGACGCCTACAAGGACAAGGTCAACTCCTTCACGCTCTACTACGGCATCGTCATCGGCATCGCCGGCCTGCTGGCGCTGTTCCTGACCATCCTGTTCGTGGTCAAGGGCAGCGTGATGTTCCCGGCCGCCGCCGCGCTCGGCTGGGCGGTGCTGGTCTATATCGGCATCGATTTCGGCTTCTGGGGCAAGGTGTTCGACATGTCGGCGGGCGCCGAGCGGGTCTGGCGCGCCTCGCGGCGAGGCGATCCTGGCGGCGACGCTGCTGGTGTTCCTGTTCGCCTATCTCAATCTCGTCGCGCTGGCACGTGCGCTACGCGCACATCACCATCGCCTGGCTCGTCGGCGCTGGCCGCGCTGGTCGGCGGTCGCGCTGTTCGATCCCTCGATCGCCTCCGGCATCGCGCGCATGTCGCTTGCCGGCATCGCGGTGCTCGGCCTCGGCCTGGTGATCTATCTCTCCACCCACGGCTACGACCGCGCGGTGCTGCTGATCCCGACCTGGCTCCTGCTGGTGGTCTGGACCGTCGCCGCCGGCGCTCACCGTCACCGGCTGCGTCACCAACGACATCATCGGCCCGGCGCTGCTCGGCGGCCTGGTGCTGATCGTGATGCTGATCGGCTTCACGGTGATGCAGCACGCCTTCGCCGGCGGCATCACCCACGGCATCGTCTCCGACGTCGAGCGCCGCGCGCTGGCGCTGACCGGCGCCGGCGACATGATCTGGGACTGGGACGTCTCCGCCGACAAGGCGTCTACACCAGCCCGGAGACCGAGCACCTGCTCGGCCTCAAGCGCGGCGCGCTGGAAGGCCCGGCGGCGCGCTGGCTCGAAGTGCTGCATCCGCTCGACCGCGACCGCTTCCGCGCCGCGCTCGACAGCGTGCTGGAGCAGCGGCGCGGCCGGCTGACGCAGGATTTCCGCCTGCGCGCCGCCGACGGCCATTATCTCTGGTTCGCGCTCAAGGCGCGGCCGGTGGTCGGCTCCGACGGCGAGGTGGTGCGCCTGGTCGGCACGCTGACCGACGTCACCGAGTTCAAGAACGCCGAGGAGCGGCTGCTGCACGACGCCGTGCACGACAACCTCACCGGCCTGCCGAACCGCGAACTGTTCCTCGACCGGCTGGAGGCGGCGCTTCGCCTTCGCCCAGCTCCGATCCGCAGATCCGAGCCCACCGTGATGGTGATCGACCTCGACCGCTTCAAGCAGGTCAACGATTCGGTCGGCATCGCGGTCGGCGATTCGATCCTGCTGACCCTCGCGCGCCGGCTGGCCGCCTGCTCAAGCCGCAGGACACGCTGGCGCGGCTTTCCGGCGACCAGTTCGCGCATGATCCTGCTGTCGGAGACGCGAGCCCGACGCGCATCATCGCCTTCGCCGAGACGCATCCGCCGCACGCTGCGCGCGCCGATCACCTTCAACGACCGCGAGATCTTCCTCACCGCCTCGATCGGGCTTGCGCTCGGCCGACGGCCAGCCGCACCGCACCGAGGAGGTGCTCAAGGACGCCGAGCTGGCGATGTATCACGCCAAGCGCATCGGCGGCGACCGCATCGAGATGTTCAAGCCGGCGATGCGCGCGCGCAAGACCGACCGGCTGACGCTGGAATCGGAGCTGCGCCGCGCGATCGAGCGCGAGGAGATCAAGGTCCTCTACCAGCCGATCGTGCGGCTGGAAGACCGCGCGATCGCCGGCTTCGAGGCGCTGGCGCGCTGGGACCATCCCAAGATGGGCCGGCTGTCGCCGGCCGAATTCATCACCATCGCCGAGGAGATCGGGCTGATCGTCGATCTCGGCCTGTTCGTGCTGGAGCGCACCGCGCGCCAGCTCGCGCCTGGCAGCGCGACGACGCGCGGCGCGCGAGCCGGTCTTCGCCAGCGTCAACGTGTCGTCGCGGCAGTTGCTGCGCCACGACCTGATCCACGACCTGCGCACCGTGCTGGCGCGCACGGCGCTGGCGCGCGGCACGCTCAAGCTGGAGATCGACCGAATCGCTGGTGATGGAAAATCCCGAGCACGCCGCGCAGATGCTCGACCCGCATCCGCGAGCTCGGCGCCGGCCTGTCGCTCGACGATTTCGGCACCGGCCATTCCTCGCTGCCTATCTGCAGCGCTTTCCGTTCGACACCATCAAGATCGACCAGTCGCTTCGTGCGCACCAACAGCAAGGGCACGCGGCCGGTGATCCTGCGCTCGATCATCGCGCTGGCGCACGATCTCGGCATGGACGTGGTGGCGGAAGGCGCCGAGACCGACTCGCGACGCGGTCGAGCTCTACCAGCTCGGCTGCGAATACGCGCAGGGCTTCGCCTTCGGCGAGCCGATGACGCGCCGAGGCCGCGCGCAAGCTGCTGATCGGCGAGCGCTCGAATGGCGCGCAGCTGCTGATCGGCCGCGTCGCACGCGCAACGTCGATCGCAAGAGCGATGCGTCAGTCCGCTGCCGATGGCGCGACACCGCCAGCTCGGAATGCGCTGACAGCGTCAGGCGTGGCCGGCTTCGCTCGACAGCATGCCGAGGTCGATGCCGATCTTGCGCAGCGCGCTGTTCGTATTTGCGCTTCGATGTCGGTGCCGAAGATCAGCTCGCGGATCGGCGGCGCAATGCAGCCAGCCGTTCTGCTGGATCTCGCTTCTCGAGCTGGCCCGGCGCCCAGCCGGCATAGCCGAGCGCGAGGATCGCGCTGTCCGGCCCGTTGCCGCGCGCGATCGCCTTGAGGATGTCGAGCGTCGCGGTCAGGCAGATGCCCTCGTCGATCGGCAGCGTCGAGTTCTCGATGAAGAAGTCGGCCGAGTGCAGCACGAAGCCGCGCCCGGTTTCCACCGGCCCGCCCTTGAGCACGCTGACGTCGTCCGCCCGGCTCGGCAGTTCGATCGCGCTCGGCCGCCGGGATCACTTCGAGCTGCACCAGCAGATCGGGAAACTTGATGTTGCTGCGCCGGCTGGTTGACGACGATGCCCATCGCGCCTTCGGACGAATGCGCGCAGACATAGATCACGCTGCGCGCGAAGCGCTCGTCGCTCATCGCCGGCATCGCGATCAGCATCTGGCCGTCGAGATAGCCGCGGCGCGGCTGTCCTGGTCGTCGGTGCTTGCCGTTGCGCGTCATGGCAAAAGGTTACCCGATCGATCGGCCTTTGCAAACGACCGTGGATGAAAGTTCATCGATGCCCGTCATATTCAAGCCGGCAAATGTGGCAAAATCGCCGCGCCTGCCTCAATCCGTTCACCCTGCTCACAATGAATTCAGTGGCGCAGCATGCGCATTACCGATTAGATCGGACGGCATGGCAGACATTCGCTGTTCACGATCCGGCGCGCGCGCGTCGCTCGCCCTGGCGACTGCTGCTGATGCTGTCGCCGCGCCGGCGCTCGCCGACGACGCCTCGGCCTGGGCGGCGATCAAGGACGCCGCGGTGCGGCTGATCGCCGGCTCCGCCAAGCCGGACGCGCGCCACCTTGCGCGCCGGCGTCGAGATCAAGCTGGCAGCCGGGCTGGAAGACCTATTGGCGCTATCCGGGCGATTCCGGCGTGCCGCCGCGCTTCGATTTTTCCGGCTCGGAGAATGTGAGCAGCGCCACGCGTGCTTTATCCGGCGCCGCATCTGTTATACCGACGAGACGGCGGCAATTCGATCGGCTACAAGGACGATGTGATCTTGCCGCTGCAGGTGCGCCGCAGCAGGCGGGCAAGCCGGTGCACGCTGCGCGCTGAAGCTCGACTACGCGGTCTGCGAGAAGCTGTGCGTGCCGGCGCAAGGCCAAGCTGGAGCTTGACGCTCGACCGGCGGCGACAGCGCGCAGGACGCCGCGCTCGCAGGCGGCCGAGGCGCGCGTGCCGAAGCCGGCGCGACCGGCGACAGCCGGCGTCGCCTGCGATCCGCGCGGTCCACACGACAGCGGCCGGCAAGCCGCTGATCGCGGTCGACCTCAAGGCGCCAGCCGGCGCGCCGGTGACGTCTTCGTCGAAGGGCCGACGCCGGAATGGGCGCTGCCGCTGCCGAAGCCGGCGCCCGGCGCGCCCGCGGGCTTGCAGCGCTTCGGCTTCGAGCTCGACGGCCTGCCGCCCGGCGTCAGCCCGAAGGGCCGTTCGACCTGCACCTTCACGGTGGTCGCCGGCGACGAGGCCGATCGAGGCCACAGCCCGGCTCGACTAATCCGCCAGAGTGCGCTATTTTGCGCCGCCCGGGACGAATCAGTCCAGAACCATGCGAGAGGATGAACCCATGGCTATCAAGGTCGGCGACACGCTGCCCAATGCAACGTTCCGCGTCATGACGGCGGAAGGCCCGAAGCCGAAGACCACCGACGACGTGTTCAAGGGCAAGAAGGTGGCGCTGTTCGCCGTGCCCGGCGCCTTCACGCCGACCTGCAACAACCATGCACCTGCCGAGCTTCCTGAACAACGCCGCCGGCTTCAAGGCCAAGGGCGTCGACACCATCGCGGTCACCGGCGTCAACGACGTGTTCGTCATGGACGCCTGGAAGAAGGCGACCGGCGCCGACGGCAAGATCGAGTTCCTGGCCGACGGCAACGCCGATTTCGCCAAGGCGATCGGCCTGGACGCTCGACGGCTCCGGCGCGCGGCCTCGGCATGCGCTCGCAAGCGCTATTCGCATGCTGGTCGAGGACGGCGTGGTGAAGTCGCTCAACGTCGAGGACGCGCCCGGCAAGTGCCGACGTCTCCGGCGCCGACGCGCTGCTCGAAGCAGACTGTAGACGGCTTGCCGATGATCCGCGATTCACTGCGCTTCGCGCGCCTCGTCCGCGCGAATGACTACGAGGATCTTCATCGCGCCCTTTGCGCCGGCGCGCGCGGCGATGATCGCCGTCGCGCGCCAGTTCGTCGGCGCGCTCGTTCATGGCGTGGCCGGCATGGCCCTTGACCCAGTGCCAGTGCACCTCGTGGCGCGGCGAGCGCCGCGTCGAGCCGCTGCCACAGATCGACGTTCTTCACCGGCTTCTTGTCGGCGGTGCGCCAGCCGTTGCGCTTCCAGCCGTGGATCCAGCTCGATGATGCCGTTGCGCAGATATTCGCTGTCGGTGTGCAGATCGACCGTGCACGGGCGCTTCAGCGCCTCCAGCGCCGCGATCGCCGCCATCAGCTCCATGCGGTTGTTGGTGGTGTGCGGCTCGCCGCCCTTCAGCTCCTTCTCGTGCTCGCCGAAGGTCAGGATCGCGCCCCAGCCGCCCGGGCCCGGGATTGCCCGAGCAGGCGCCGTCGGTGTGGATGATGACGTGCGGCTCGCGTCATGCGTGCGCCTATCGGTCGCAGGCCGTAGTCGCGCGACGCTCTGCGACCGTCTGGTGGAAGCGCAGCTTGCGGAAATATTCCAGCGGGTCCTTCGGCTTGACCAGCGCGCCCGTCGCGGCACGTCGAGCCAGTCGACCAGCCGCGTCAGCAGGAAGCGCATGGCGGCGCCGCGCGCCAGCAGCGGCAGCGCGTCGAGCTCGGCGGCCGACAGCGGCGCGCACGCGCGCGTAGGCGCGCGAGCAGCGCGCGGCCCTTGGTGACGTTGTAGGAATGGTCCGGCTCGAAGCACCAGGCGTTGAGGCAGATCGCGACGTCGTAGGCGAGCGTGTCGGTGCAGGCGAAATAGAAGTCGATCAGGCCGGACAGCCTGTCGCCGAGGAAGAACACGTTGTCGGGGAACAGATCGGCGTGGATCACGCCCGCGGCAGGTCGCGCGGCCAGTCGCGTTCGAGAGCGTCGAGCTCCTGCTCGATGCTCGCGCGCAGGCCCGGCTGCACGCTGTCGGCGCGCTCGGCGGCCTGCTCGAAGAGCGGCCGCCAGCCGTCGACCGACAGCGCATTGCGCCGCTTCAGCGGAAAATCGGCGCCGGCCAGATGCAGCCGCGCCAGCGCCTCGCCGACCGCGGCGCAATGGCCGGCGCTCGGGCCGCCGCATCCACATGCCGTCGAGGAAGGTGACGATCGCCGCCGGCCGGCCGGCACAGCCGGCCGAGCATGCTCGCCGGTGCGGTTCTTCACCGGCTGCGGGCAGGTGATGCCGCGCGCGGCCAGATGCTCCATCAGCGCCAGGAAGAACGGCAGGTCGGCCTCGGCGACGCGCTTCTCGTAGAGCGTCAGGATGAAATTGCCGCGGCCGGTGTGCACCAGGAAGTTGGAATTCTCCACGCCCTCGGCGATGCCCTTGTAGGACGAGCAGCGCGCCGATGTCGTAGCCGGCGAGGAACGCGCTGAGGTCCTCGGCGGAGACGTCGGTGTAGACGGCCATGACGGCACTACGGTCACTGCGCCGGCCCGGCTCCGTCAAGAGGCTGCTCGGCCGCAGGCGGCCGCGGCGCGCAGGCGGCAGGGAAAGAACATGCTCTCCTCGGCGGCGGAGACGGTCTCGACGTCGACGCGTAAGCGCTCGGCGAAGCGCGTCGATGATCTCCTCGACCAGCACCTCCGGCGCCGAGGCGCCGGCGGTGATGCCGAGCCGTCGTGATGCCGTCGAACGCGCGCCAGTCGATCTCGGCGGCGCGCTGCACCAGCACGGCGCGCGGGCAGCCGGCGCGCTCGGCCACCTCCTGCAGGCGCTGCGAATTCGACGAGTTCGGCGCGCCGACCACGATCATGGCGTCGACCATGCGGCGCCACGCGCTTCGACCGCCTCCTGGCGGTTGGTGGTGGCGTAGCAGATGTCCTCCTTGTGCGGCCCGACGATGTCCGGGAAAGCGGCGCTTGAGCACGTCGACGATGCCGGCGGTGTCGTCGACCGACAGCGTGGTCTGCGTCACGATAGGCGAGCTTGCCGGCGTCGCGCGGGCTGGAACGCTTCGGCGTCCTCCACGGTCTCGACCAGCGTGATCGCGCCGGCGCGGCAACTGGCCCATGCGTGCCGACCACTTCCGGATGGCCGGCATGGCCGATCAGCACGATCTCGCGGCCGCGCCTGAATGGATTTCGGCCTCGCGATGCACCTTGGTGACCAGCGGGCAGGTGGCGTCGAGCGCGAACAGGTTGCGGCGCTGCGGCCTCCGCGGGGATCGATTTCGGCACGCCGTGGGCGGAGAAGATCACCGGCGCGTCGGTGTCGGGAATCTCGTCGAGTTCCTCGACGAACACCGCGCCCTTGGCGCTGCAGGCTTTCCACCACATAGCGGTTGTGCACGATCTCGTGGCGCACATAGACCGGCGGCGCCGTAGAGCGTCGAGCGCCTGCTCGACCGAATCGATGGCCCGCACCACGCCGGCGCAGAAGCCGCGCGGCGAGCACAGCAAGCACCTTCAAAGCTGCGGCTTTTCGGCCGGCCATTAGTCCTCGATCGGGCCGGAATCGCCATACTCACACGACATGGGGTCGCGCCGCCCGCCGCTGTCAAGCGCGGCGAACCATTGCATGCGCCGGGGTCAAACGCCTATATTCCGGCCACTTTCCAGTCATCATCGATGATCATGGTGCTTCGCCCGGACGGGCGGGCGGGGCGCAGAGGAGATTTAGCCATGACACGAAGCACCGCTGATGCCGAAGGCGACCGCCGTCTGGCTGGTGGAGAATACCGCGCTGTCGTTCGACCAGATCGCCGACTTCTGCAAGCTGCACCCGCTCGAGGTCAAGGCCATCGCCGACGGCGACGCCGCGCAGGGCATCAAGGGCCTCGACCCGATCCAGACCGGCCAGCTCACCCGCGAGCGAGATCAAGAAGGCCGAGGCCGATCCCGAGCACCGGCTGAAGCTTGCCGACGCCCAAGGTCGCGGTGCCCGGAGCCGAAGCGCAAGAAGGGCCCGCGCTACACGCCGGTGTCGCGCCGCCAGGACCGGCCCAACGCCATCCTCTGGCTGATCCGCAACCATCCCGAGCTCAAGGACAGCCAGATCATGCGGCTGGTCGGCACCACCAAGTCGACCATCCAGCGCATCCGCGACCGCACCCATTGGAACGCCGCCAACCTGACGCCCGATCGACCCGGTGACGCTCGGCCTGTGCTCGCAGATCGATCTCGACTTCGAGGTGCAGCGCGCCAACAAGGAAAAGCCGGCGCCGGTCGAAACCGGCGCGACGCTGCTGCCGGCCGCGGTGACCACCGCGCGCAAGGAGGCCGAGAGCCGCACGCCGCCGCAGCGCCGAAGAAGGCCGAGGAGGACCTCGACGTCAGCGCGGTGTTCGCCAAGCTCAAGCAGATCGGCGGCAAGAGCGAGCCGAGCGAAGAGTAACATCGTCCGGCAGGCTTTTCCCGTAAGCATTCATCCCGACCGCGCCGGCCATCCGTAACAATGCGCATGGCGGCGCGGATTTAATTTCCTCTTCATCAAGGCCGATCAACATCGCGCCCGTCGAGCCGGCGCGCGAAGACGCCAACATTCGCGCGCCGACGACATCGAGTGGCGGGCCCCACACGTGGCGCGCGTCTCATCCGGCCGCGCGGGCCTGCCGCCTCCCACCCGGTATCCGCGCGGCCGGTCTTGTTCCGGCCGCAGAGGATTGCCATGACCGCATTGCGCTTGGGCAATGTCCGCATCCTCAACAAGCTGGTGATCTGCTTTGCCGCAATCATTGCCGCGGCGCTCGCCTCGAGCGCCTGGATCTACCACCAGCGCAACACACTCGCCGACGCGGAAAGCTGGACCGAGCACAGCTACCAGGTGCTGGACGCGCTCTACAACGCGATGGAGGGTACCTTCCTGGAGCAGGGCGCGCTGCGCGGCTATGTGATCACGGGAAATCCTGCGGTGCTCGACAACTACCGCACCGGGCGCAAGGAATTCGAAAACTCCATCGCCAAGATCGGAGAGCTTACCGCCGACAATGCGGCGCAGCAGCGCCGCGTTGCCAAGATCGACAAAACGGTCGGTCAGTTTGCCGACAACGTCATCGAGCCGACCATCAAGCTGATGGCCGACCCGGCAACGCGCGACCAGGGAATCAATTTCGTGCGCACGCCATCGCCCAGCACCACATCACCCATATCCGCGATGAGGCGCGGGCCATCGAGAACGCCGAGCGCAAGCTGTTGGCCGAGCGCAAGGTGACCAAGGCGGCGGCGCTCGACCAGATCAATATTGCGATCATGGCGGCCGCCCTGCTCATGGTGGCGCTGGCGATCGGCGCGGTCACCCTGCTCGGCGGCCTGATCGCCAAGCCGCTGGAGCGCATGACCGCCGCCATGCAGCAGCTCGGCGCCGGCCGGCTCGACGTCGAGGTGCCGGCGATCCGTCAGAACGACGAGATCGGCAAGCTGTCGGCTGCCTTCGCCGCTTTCAAGGCAAGCCTGGTGGAAGCGGAATCCCTGCGCGCCGAGAAGGCCGCACAGGAACGCAAAGCGGCCGAGCAGCGCAAGGCCGAGATGCAGAAGCTCGCCGACGGCTTCGAAAAATCGGTCGGCAATATCGTCAAGGTGGTGTCGTCGGCGGCAACCGAGCTCGAATCGGCGGCGACCACCCTCACCCGCACCGCCGACACTACCCAAGAGCTCGCCGGCAATGTGGCGAGCGCTTCCGAGCAGGCTTCCGCCAATGTCGGCTCGGTGGCCGGCGCCGCCGAGGAACTGACCACGGCGGTGAACGAGATCAGCCGGCAAACTCGCGATTCGCGCGAGCTCGCCGAGAAGGCGGTGGCGCAAGCCGAGCGCACCGACGAGCGCATCACCGAATTGAGCCGCGCCGCCGGCGCATCGGCGACGTGATCAAGCTGATCGCGGCGATCGCCGAGCAGACAAACCTGCTCGCGCTCAACGCCACCATCGAGGCGGCGCGCGCGGGCGAGGCCGGCCGCGGCTTCGCGGTGGTCGCCGCCGAGGTGAAGATGCTGGCCGGCAGACCGCCAAGGCAACCGAGGAGATCGCCGCGCAGATCGGCCGCGTGCAGGCGGCGACGCAGGAATCGGTGACCGCCATCAAGGAGATCGGCGCAACCATCGGCGCGCTGGCCGAGACCGCCGCGGCCATCGCGCTCGCCGTCGACGAGCAGGACACGGTCTCCCGCGAGATCGGCCGCAACGTGCAGCAGGCCGCCGCCGGCACC
Organism: uncultured Acidimicrobiia bacterium; assembly: GCA_963756815.1. GTDB lineage: Bacteria > Actinomycetota > Acidimicrobiia > IMCC26256 > JAENVU01 > JAENVU01. The sequence continues at coordinate 203,052 of CAVWPR010000002.1, read as the reverse complement.
GCTCAGGTCGCCACCAACATCGCCGATGTGAGCCGCGGCGCCACCGAAACCGGCTCGGCCTCCGGCCAGGTCTTCGTGTCCGCCCAGGCGCTGGCGCAGGAAGGCGACAAGCTCAAGCTCGAAGTCGACAAATTCCTGCGCTCGGTGCGGGCGGCCTGAGCGGCTCACTTATCGGAGCGTCATTCCGGGAGGCGAGCGAAGGCCGCGCCCCGGAATGACTGTGAAAATTACTCCGCCGCCTTGCTGCGCCGCGATGATCTGGTCGGCGGTGCGCCCGGTCAGTTCGGCCATGTGATCGAACTTGAAGGTGAACGAGCCGACGCCGGCGGTGGCCGAGCGCACCTCGATGATGAGGTCGCCGATCTCCGATTCCGGCATCTGCGCGCGCACCACGTCCCAGCCCGACCAGCCCTCGCGCGCGTCGAAGCCGAGGATCTGGCCGCGCCGGCTCGACAGGATGGCGTTCATCTTGGCGGTGGCCTCGCTCGGGCAGACGATCTCCACCAGATGGATCGGCTCCAGCAGCACCGGCTGGCACTGCGGCAGGCCTTCCACGATGCCGATGCGGCCGGCGATGCGGAACGCCATGTCGGAGGAATCGACCGCGTGATAGGAGCCGTCGATCAGCGCCACATGCAGGTCGACCACCGGGAAGCCGAGCGGGCCGTGCTTGAGCGCTTCGATGACGCCCTCTTCCACCGCCGGGATGTAGTTGCGCGGCACCACGCCGCCGGTGATGCGCTCCTCGAACTGGAAGCCGCGAGCTGCGCGGCAGCGGCTTGATCTCCAGCACCATGTCGCCGAACTGGCCGTGGCCGCCGGACTGCTTCTTGTGGCGGCCGCGGATGGTGATCGGCTTGCGGATGGTCTCGCGATAGCCGACCGCGGGCGGCTGCGAGGTGACCGGCACCGCGAAGCGGTCGGCCAGCCGCTCGGTGGCGACGCGCAGATGCATCTCGCCCTGGCCCCAGATCACCACTTCGTGGCTCTCGGCGTTGTGCTCGACGGAGAGCGAGGGGTCCTCCTCGGTGAGCTTGGTGAAGGCGGCGCCGAGCTTGACGTCGTCCTTGCGCTCCTTGGCCTGCACCGCGATGGCGAGCACCGGCGGATAGGGCGTGACCGCGGCCAGCGCGGCATGCGGCTGCTTGCCGGTCGACATCGTGTCGCCGGTCTTGGCGCCGTCGAGCTTGCCGAAGGCGACCGTCTCGCCGGCATTCGCCGGCCCGCGCTTCTCGAAATGCTGGCCCATCTGCTTGAACACGCCGGAGACGCGGCCGGCCTCGCGCCTCGGGCGTATGGAAGGTGGTGCCGTCGCCGGCCTGGCCGGCGAGCACGCGGGCGACCGACATCTTGCCGCCATGGGCGGTGTGGAAGGTCTTGAGCACCAGCGCCACCGCATCGCCATTGGCCTCGACGCCGAGCCGCGCCGCGGTTTCCGCAACGCCCGGCGCCTCATGCCGCAGCGCCTTGAGCAGGCGCAGGATGCCGTTCGGTGCGGGTGGCGACGCCGAGCAGCACCGGCACCACTTGGCGCTCGCGCAGTTCCTTGGCGAGATCGTCGAAGACCTTGTCGCGCGGCGGTTCGATGTCCTCGAGCAACTGCTCCATCAGCTTGTCGTCGTGATCGGCCAGCGTCTCCAGCATGGTGAAGCGCGCTTCCTTCTCGCGGTCGCGTCCTCGCCGGCGAGCTCGACGATCTCCGACGGCGCGTGCTCCTTGTAGACATAGGCGCGCTCGAGCGCGAGATCGACGAAGCCGGAGATGATGTCGCCGTTCCAGATCGGGATCTGGCGCAGCAGCAGCGGCGCGCGCGAGGCCGGCTGCAGCAGCTTGAGCGTCTCGCGCACGCGCTTGTCGGCCTTGTCGATCTTGTTGAGGAACAGGAAGTGCGGAATGTTCTGGTCTTCCAGTTCGCGCAAAATCAATTGCAGCTGCGGCACCTTCTTCTCGTCGGCCTCGCACACCACCACCGCGGCATCGACCGCCGGCAGCACGCTGCGCATGTCGTGGAGAAATTCGATCGAGCCGGGACAATCGACGAAGACGTAATTGTCGTCCATGAAAGTGGTGGTGGCGAAGGTCGCCTCGACGCTCATCTTGTGGCCGCGCGCCTCCTTGCTGGCGTCGCCGACCGTGGTGCCCGCATCGACCGTGCCTTGGCGCGCGACGGCGCCGGTACGGGCGAGTATGGCCTCCAACAGTGTGGTCTTGCCGCTTTGGAAAGGGCCCACCAGTGCGATGCACCGGGGACCCTTGGGACCCGCGCCGTTTTGACCCATATTTCACCTCCCTCGCCGGCCGGGGAAGTTGGACCTTAATTCCCGGCCCTGTCACATATCATCGTCTCAGGACGCGGCGGGGCTGGCAAGGGCGATGACCGACCAAATAAAACGGCCGCCCGCAGGCGGCCGTCAATTCCGTCATCGGCGGCCCGATCAGCCCGCGGGACGCAGTACGAGCGAAGCGACACCGACCGCCAGATTAAGCCCGGCCTGGCCGGTCACCGACAAAGGTTGCAGCGCGATGGTACGATTGGAGCCGCCGACCAAGGCGTTGGCGCCGAGACCGACCGCGACCGTCGCCTCGGCGGTTGCGCCGGTATATTGACCGGCAAGCGCATGCGGAGCCGGACTGCCGCCGGCAAAGACCACCCACACCATCGTGCCGCCGCTGGTGGCGCCGATATCGAGACCGAACTTGCTGATCGTTCCGGTATAGACCTCGGCCGGCCAGCCCGGCGCCGACGGCGTGAATGTGCAGGTCATCGACTTCTTCGATCCGATGATGAAGCCAATGCCGCCGGAAACGTCACAGGCCAGCGTGCCGGCTTTCACCCGCCCTCCTTGCTGAGCAGTTGCGCCGCCGATCGCCGTGACGATCCCCAATGCCAGAGCAGCGAGCCCCACGAAAAAGTAACGCATGCAATCCTCCCTTGTGGTCATATATTTGTGCAAATAATGCGCAGAAACGCTACGCCAAGTCAAAAAGGCATCATTCAAGCGAGCACGCGGCCACGTGACGCACCGCAATCGGTGCAGCTATCGCAAATTCCCACAGAAACGTTGGATGCGGCGCCTTCCGCTTCCAGGATGGTGCCGATCGGCAAGGGCGGAATTATAAATCGTCAGCCACTTGGCGCCTCAAGTCTCGGCCGCGAAGGCCTCGATTTCGCTCAGCAGCGCCTCCCAGGCCCGATCGCCCGGCACCGGAATGTGGTTTTCGGAGTCGAGGATCACGAACTTGGCGCCGGGAATTTGCGCCGCGACCTGGCGGCCCTGCTCGATCGGCGCCACGTGATCGTGCCTAGCGTGGATGACCAAAGTGGGAACCTTGATGTTCGGCAACACCGCGGTGATGTCAATATCGTCGCTCGCGGTTCGTATCCTTGCCGCTATCGCGCCCGAAGCCGACAGGCGCTGCATGTCGGCGAACTCCTTGATAAGCTCGCGCGCGGCGTCGGTCAGGTAGAGCGAGGAGAACGCCCGCATGAAGGCGGAATCCTCATTGCCCCAGCCCTGCTGCATCATCGCCAGCATAGTTTGCGCGGTAGAGGATCCTCCGCCGAACCGCGGCGGTTGCGCCCCTGCGCATAAGCGCCATACAGGATCAGCCGCGACACCCGTTCCGGGTGGCGCGCGGCGAATGTCGCGGCCACCGCGCCGCCTTGTGAGAGACCGAGCAGCGCGAAGCGTTGCAGCCCGAGACATCGACCACCGCCTCCAGGTCGTGCTCGAAACCGGCGAGCGAAATGTCGGCCACCTCGCGGTCGCTCAGCCCGTTGCCGCGGCCGTCATAGCGCACCAAGCGAAAGCGCGCGCCGAGCCGCTGGAGCATCGGCGACCAGATCGGACTTTGCCAGTCATGTTCGAGATGGTTGAGCCAATTGGCGGTTTTCACCAGCACCGGGCCGTCGCCGACCGTCGCCATGGCGATATTCACGCCGTCGCTGGTGCGGCAGAAGCCGATGCTTTGCGCCAGCGGCGCGGACGCCGCAACCGGCTTCGGTGCGGCAATTTCCTCTTTCACCTCGCCGACAAAACGGAAGCCCTTGCGAACGATGGTCTTGAGCAGCCGCTGCGCGCTGCCGTCGTCGCCGATCGCGCGCCGCACCGCATTGACGCGGCTCGCCAGCGCCAATTCCGAGACGATGCGGCCGCCCCAGACGCCGGCGATCACGTCGTCGCGGCTGACCACCCGCTCGCGATGCAGCACGAAAAAGGCCAGCAGGTCGAACACCTGCGGCTCGATATCGACCAATTGGCCGTCTTTGCGCAATTCGCGGCGGTCCAGATCGAGGAGACAGGTTTCGAACGAATAAAGCATTCGGTCCCCTATTTGCGGTCGCTGAACCGCGCCTGAAGTCCAAAATAGAGGGTTTCTCAATGCAAAAACAAGGCGACCTGAAAGCGTATAGGCCCGGCCTGGCACAGATTGGCCTCGCAGCGCACCGCGACGAGCGCCAGAAGGAGAGCCCGCCATGACACGCCTGGACGAAGAATATCGCAACGCCAAGAACGGAATGATTCGATTACGACCACTACCGCTGCCTTGCGACGAAACTGCGACGCGAGACCCGGTCAAACGTAATGAAAGCGGCTTGGTCGACGCTCGCGGCTTACTTCAAATTGCCGCAAAAGCGCTGGATGCGGCGGCAGGCTTCCTCCAGGTCGGAGGTCTTGGTGGCGTAGGAAATGCGGAACGCCGGGCCAAGGCCGAAGGCCGTGCCCTGCACCACTGCCACGCCTTCGGCCTCCAGAAGCTCGGTGACGAAATCCTCGTCGGTCGCAAGCTTCTTGCCGCTCGGCGCCGTCTTGCCCATGGTGCCCGCGCAGGACGGATAGACATAGAAGGCGCCTTCCGGCTTCGGGCATTTGATGCCGTTGGCCTGGTTGAGCATCGACACGCACCAGGTCGCGCCGCTCCTTGAAGATCTTGTTGTGCTTGGCGATGAAGTCCTGCGGCCCGTTCAGCGCCTCGACCGAGGCCCATTGCGAGACCGCCGCCGGGTTCGACGTCGATTGCGACTGGATCATCGCCATCGCCTTGATCAGCGGCTCCGGGCCACCGGCGTAGCCGATGCGCCAGCCGGTCATGCAATAGGCCTTGGACACGCCGTTGATGGTGAGCGTGCGCTGATAGAGCGACGGCTCGATCTGCGCCGGCGTGGAGAACTTGAAGTCGTCGTAGACCAGATGCTCGTACATGTCGTCGGTCATCACCTAGACGTGCGGATGCCTGACCAGCACGTCGGTGAGCGCCTTCAATTCGGCGCGCGTATAGGCGGCGCCCGTCGGGTTCGACGGCGAGTTGAAGCAGGAACCATTTGGTCTTCGGCGTGATCGCGCGCTTCGAGCTGCCTCCGGCTGTCATCTTGAAGCCGTCTTCCATGCTGGTCGACGACCTCCACCGGCTCGCCGCCGGCGAGCAGCACCATGTCGGGATAGCTCACCCAATAGGGCGCCGGGATGATGACCTCGTCGCCCGGATTCAGCGTCGCCATGAAGGCGTTGTAGAGCACCTGCTTGCCGCCGGTGCCGACGGTGATCTGGCTCGGCCTGTAGTCGAGCCCGTTCTCGCGCTTGAACTTCGCGGCGATGGCGTCCTTCAGCTCCGGCGATGCCGTCGACATCGGTGTATTTCGACGCCCGGCCGCTCGCGGATCGCCTTGATCGCCGCCTCCTTGATGTTGTCGGGCGTGTCGAAGTCCGGCTCGCCGGCGCCGAGCCCGATGACGTTGCGGCCCGCCGCCTTGAGCGCGCGCGCCTTGTCGGTGACCGCCAGGGTGGCCGACGGCTTGATGCGCTTGAGCTGCTCCGCGAGAAAGGCCATGGCAGTCTCCGATTCGTCAGGACACCGGCCCCGGTGCGGCGGTGTCGTACCGGTCCGATGGGTCGACAGCAAGTCGCAAAGAATGATCGATCGATCAAGGCTGTTGATGGCGCCTAACCGAGCCTTAAGGCCGCCCTGCTAGACCGCAGCGCATGGCTTTTCGGCTTGACAGTCTGCGCTCCGGCGCCTGGCTCACCCGCGCGCGCATGCGGCTGGTGGCGCTGGCGCTGCTGGTCGCCGGCGGCGGCGGCTTGATCTACCTTGCCGCCAGTGCCCACGGCGTCGTCGATTTCAAGGGCCGCCCGCTGGGGACGGATTTTGCCTCCTTCTACGCGGCGGGAACCCTGGCGCTCGATGGCCATGCGCTCGCCGCCTACGACCAGGCCCTGCATTACGCGCGCGAGCAGGCGCTGTTCGGGGCCGCCACGCCCTATTACGCCTGGCTCTACCCGCCGTTCTTCCTGCTGCCCATGGCGGCGCTGGCGCTGCTGCCCTATGTGCCGGCGCTGCTGCTCTGGCAGGCGGCGGCCACGTTGCCGCGCGATCATCGCTCTGCCCAGGGTCTGTTCCCGGCCGACCTCGTTGACCAGCTGGATCTCCGCCGCCGACAAATTGATATTGCTCGGCAGCAGATCCATTCCCTCGACCTTGGTGCTCATCAGCACATCGTTGGCATTGGCCCGCCCGCCGACGAGCAGATTGTGCACGGTGAGATCCAGGTCGTGATGGGCCACGCCGAGACCGGCCGACAGCGCACCCTGCGGGTCCAGGTCGACCAGGAGGACCTTGCGGCCGTATTCCGCCAGGGCGGCGCCCAGATTGATGGTCGAGGTGGTCTTTCCGACGCCGCCCTTCTGATTGCACATAGCGACGATCAGAGCGTCACCGTTGCGCGACAACGGAGGTGGTTCGGGAATATCGCGCAACGGGCGTCCGGTCGGTCCGAGTTCGGTGCCGTCCGCCACTATGTCGTTCGCCTCCCAGAGTCGTCGGGCCGCCTGTTCGATCCGGAGGCCGGTTCGGATACTCGAAAGCGGTTCAGCCGCAGCACTGTTCGGCGGCTCGGCCGCACCGGCTGTCGTCATGTCCGCTGCTCCTTCAATTGTCTTGCTCGTTGCCCCGCCGCGCGCTGCGGAACAGCGGGCGGCCGGTACACCGAACGCCGATGCACCACACCGCCGCTATAGACGCTACCGCCTCCGAGCGCAAGACCGATGATCGGACACGCTCGGGGAATCCGCCCCACCGTTGCGCAATTGTGTCATCGCGCAGCGCCGACACCCGCATTCTGTCGTCTTTCGAGCGCATTGCGAAACCCTTTGGGCCAAAACAACTGGCCGAAACAACCACCAACCGCGCGAACCGCCCAAAGGACCGGCGCCCGGAAACAGCGGACGATGCCGCTATCGCGCCCGCGGATGCGCGGTAGCCCACACCTCGTGCAGTGTGTTGACGGTGACCAGGGTATAGATCTGCGTCGTCGTCACCGAGGCGTGGCCGAGTAATTCCTGCACCACCCGGACGTCCGCGCCGCCGTCGAGCAGATGGGTGGCGAAGGAATGCCGCAGTGTGTGCGGCGACACCGCCGCACCGATTCCCGCGCGGTCCGCCGCATCCTGCAGCACCTGCCAGGCGCTCTGCCGCGACAACCGCCCACCGCGGGCGTTCAGGAACAGTGCCGGATTGCCGCGTCCTCGCGCCGACAGCGCCGGCCGCCCGCGCACCAGATAGGCCTCGAGGGCCGCCAGCGCCGGCCGCCCGATCGGCACCATGCGCTGCTTACCGCCCTTGCCGTGCAATACGACCGAGCGATCGGAGGTATTGATATCGTCGATATCGAGGCCCACCACCTCCGAGATCCGGGCACCGGTGGAGTAGAGCAATTCCAGCAACGCGCGGTCGCGCAGATCGCGCGGACCTTCGCCGGCACCACCCGCGGCGGCGAGCAGTCTCGAAATATCCTCATAGGGAAGTGCTTTGGGCAAACGGCGAGCCGGTGCCGGCGGCTTCACACCGTGGGCGACATCACTGCCGGTCAGACCCTCCGCTGCCGCGAATCGATGCAGACCGCGCACCGCGACCAGCGCCCGGGCGGCGGAACTGGCGGCCAGTGGCCGGTGCCCGTCTCCCCCGGCGCGCAGTGACACCACAAAATCGGCGATCCCGCTCTCGGTCACCCGGTCGAGATCGCCGACACCGCGACCCACCAGAAAGTCCTGATAGCGCCGCAGATCCCGCCGATACGCGCTGAGGGTATTGCCGGAGGCGCCCCGCTCCACCGTCAAATGATCGAGATAGGCCCGGATCTGCCGATCCACCATGCGACTCACCCGGCCGGGCGCGGTGACACATCCACCGATTCCCGAACGGGAGCGGCGGTGACAGCGGCATTCACGCTGCCATCATGACACCGCCGCCCGACAATCCCGCACGAAACGCGTCGCCGCCTCAGGCCCGGTCCGGTTCCGCGGCCTTGCGATCCAGCAGCCGCGTGGGCAGACCGGGCCAGGGCGCATCGGCGGAGCGCAACAGTGTTCCCTGCGCCCGCGCGGTCGCGGCGGCGAGTAATCCGGCCACGGCGGTCGCGTTCTCGATCCGCCCGGCCAGGGCGGCACTCACCGCCTCATCCAGCGGCATACGCACGACGGCCAGGTCGGCCTCCTCCATCTCGGGATCGGGCCGCTCGGTCTCCGACAGCCCCGTCGCGAGATAGATGCGCAGTGCCTCATCGGTGAATCCGGGTGAGAGCACCACATCGACCAGCACCGACCAGTCCCGCGCCGCGAGACCGGTCTCCTCGGCCAGTTCGCGGCGAGCGGCCGCCAGCGGATCCTCTCCCGCGACATCGAGCAGTCCGGCGGGCAGTTCCAGCAATCGCCGGCCGACCGGATGCCGGTACTGGTTGATCAGTACGACCGCGCCGTCGTCGTCGAGGGCGACCACCGAGACCGCGCCGTGGTGTTCGACAACCTCGCGTTCGGCGACCCGGCCGCCGGGCATCTCGACCTCGTCGAGGCGCAGCGCCAGAATCGCACCCGAGTACACGGTCCGGGAGCCGACGGTACGGAAGTCGTGGCTGCCGGGTTCGCTCACCGCCCGACCCGCTCGGCGCCGTCCTCGGCCTCGCCGTGGATCTCCACCGGAAGCCGCTCGGCGGCCTTGTACTTCAGCGCGGCGTTGACCAGCCCCGCGAACAGCGGATGCGGCCGGGTCGGACGGCTCTTGAGTTCCGGATGTGCCTGGGTGGCCACGAAATACGGGTGCACATCGGCGGGCAATTCGACGAATTCGACCAGATGACCGTCGGGCGAGGTGCCCGAGAATCGCAGTCCGCTCTGCCCGATCTTGTCGCGGTAGGCGTTGTTGACCTCGAAGCGATGACGGTGCCGCTCGGACACTTCGGTATCGCCGTAGGTCTGGGCCACGACCGAGCCCGCGTCCAGTACCGCCGGATAGGCACCCAGCCGCATGGTGCCGCCGAGATCTGCCTCACCGGCGACCGCCTGCGCCTGATCGGCCATCGTCGAGATCACCGGATGTGTTGTATCCGGCTCGAATTCGGCGGAGTTGGCATCCTCGAGCCCGACCGACCGCGCGGCCTCGATGACAACGCACTGCAGTCCCAGGCACAATCCCAGCAGCGGAATCGAGCGGGTACGCGCGAACCGGATCGCGCCGACCTTGCCCTCGATACCCCGGATACCGAATCCGCCCGGAATCAGCACGGCATCCACATCGCCCAGATGATGCTGTGCCCCCTCGGGGGTCTCGCATTCGTCGGACTGCACCCAGCGGATATTCACCTTGGCCTTGGCCGCGAAGCCGCCGGCCCGCAGCGCCTCGGTCACCGACAGGTAGGCATCGGGCAGATCGACGTACTTGCCGACCAGCGCGACGGTCACCGCCTCGCGAGGATTGTGCACCCGGTCGAGCAGATCGCCCCAGACCGTCCAGTCCACGTCCCGGAACGGCAGCCCCAGCTTGCGCACCACGTAGGCGTCGAGCCCCTCGCGATGCAACACCCTCGGGATGTCGTAGATCGAGGGCGCGTCGGGGGTGGAGATGCAGGCGTCGACATCCACATCGCACATCAGCGCGATCTTGTTCTTCAGCCCCTGCGGCACGTCCCGGTCGCAGCGCAGGATCAGCGCGTCGGGCTGGATACCGATATTGCGCAGTGCCGACACCGAGTGCTGGGTGGGCTTGGTCTTCAGCTCGCCGGAGGGAGCCAGATACGGCACCAGGGTCACATGCAGGAAGAAACAGTTCTCCCGCCCGACCTCGTGCCGGATCTGGCGGGCAGCCTCCAGGAACGGCTGGGATTCGATGTCACCCACGGTGCCACCGATCTCGGTGATCACCACGTCGGGGATCTGCCCCTGCAGATCCGGGCCGCTCATCGCCAGGACGCGGTCTTTGATCTCGTCGGTGATGTGCGGAATGACCTGCACGGTGTCACCGAGATACTCACCTCGCCGTTCCTTGGCGATGACCGACGAATAGACCTGCCCGGTGGTGACATTGGCATACCGCGACAGATTGCGATCGAGAAAGCGCTCGTAGTGCCCGACATCCAGATCGGTTTCGCCACCGTCGTCGGTCACGAACACCTCACCGTGCTGGAAGGGGTTCATCGTGCCGGGGTCGACGTTCAGGTAAGGGTCCAGCTTCTGCATGGTGACCCGCAAACCGCGAGAGGTCAGCAGCTGACCGAGGCTGGAGGCCGTCAAACCTTTGCCGAGAGAGGAGGCGACACCGCCACTCACGAAGATATGCCTGGTGGCCGTCTGGTAGGGGGAGCGCGCCGGAATCCGCGATTGACTCACGGAACCCCACGCTAACACGAAAATCGGTTGCGAAACGAATGCCACGCGCGATCGGCCCGTGGTTGTGATGCGCGTCTGTCACTTACGTCTCACTCGGCGCAGCAACCTCATGACTGTCCGGGATCGGCGGACCGGCTGCCGCGCGATCGGTCCGGCACTCGCTCCGACGTGTCGATCGGCCGGTTGTTGCTCGGCGGCGCGGCCGATCCGCTCAACCGGGCAGACCGGCGACCGACAGCGAGGTGGCGTCCGGGCCGTCGCCGTAACGACCGGCTTTGCCGCCGAGTTGCTCGGCGAGCCCGAGAGCTGTTGTCACACGACCTATCCGGCGGTCCACATTGTCGACCGTGGTCACCGTAGTATCCAGCCGGTTGTCCCCGTGCACCTGAGCGATCGGCCCGGACCCGGTCGAGGCCCCGGACCGTCCGGCCAGCACCACCCCCGCGCCGCGGCCCCGCAGCGCCCCGGCGAAATGCGCGATGATCGACCCCTGCCCGTTCTGGTCCGCGCGGGCGCCGTCCCCGGTCACCACCACCGCCAGTTGCGCCGGGGCGAGGTCGCCGGTGCCGAGGAACCCGCCGCCACGCAGCGTGTCGACGATGAGCCCGCGTTCCTGGCCGGTGGCCCGTTCGGCATTGTCCGCGGGATCGGTCAGCAACGACAGGCCGAGCAGATCACCGGCGAGACTGCCCTGATCCACCGCATCGGTCTGCAACTGGGCTCCGGCCGGGATCATGTTCGTGACAGTGGTGCGCAACCGATCGCCCTGTGCGGCGTCGACGAAGGCGTCGGTGAGCGCTACCCGGCCGGTGACCTTCGCCCCCGCGGTGGTGAGAGCGGCCGTGACGGCGTCCACATCACCGCCGTCGGCGTCCGGGGTGGTGAACACCAGCACTGTCCGGTCGGCCAGTGTGCCGCCCAGAATCCGGCCCGACGATCGGGCGATGAAATCGTCGGCCGCGCCGACCTGCCGTTCGAGCCGGCTATTGGCCGTCGTCAGCGCCTCGTTGCGCTGCGACAGATCGGGCCCGTCCGATCCGCCGGCACGGACGACGGCCCCTACTACCGCACCGACGACCAGGGCCAGGAAAATCGCGAGCAGGGAGACGACGAGACGACGGAACGAACCCACGATGATCTACCCCTGATTCGATAGTCGATGCAGCCAGTCCTGGGCCTGCCGCCACAGCGAATCCAGCCAGTCCAGTACGTCGCCGCCCAGATGCGAGGACACCAGCACACCCACGATCAGCGCCACCAGCGCCGCGAGCACCACCAGCGCGGTCGCCCAGCCCGAACCACCCCGCCGGTACAGGGTCGCGACGGCTTTGGCGTCCATCAGCTTCGGCCCCGCCTTGAGTCGGGTGAGGAACATCGCCGGATTGGATTCGCGGCGGCTGCGGTCGAAGAAGTCGTCGAGCGAGGCGGGAGCGCCGCAGGTGATGATCAGCGCGGCGCCGTGATGATCGGCCAGCAGCAGCGCCAGATCCGATGCCGCGCCCGAGGACGGGAACGTGGTCGCGCCGATTCCGAGGTCCTGAATCCGCTCCAGCCCCTTGGCATGTCCGTCGGTATCGGCCGGAAGGATGACCTCCGCACCGCATTTCAGAGTGGCGGCGGTGATCTCCTCCGGGTCGCCGACGATCAGATCGGGGCGGTATCCGGCCTTGGTGACGACATCCGCGCCGCGGCCCACGCCCACCAGAATCGGCGCGTACTCCTTGACGAACGGTTTGACGGCCTTGAGATCGTCGCGGCTGTCGGGCCCGTCGGCGACCACCACGACATGACGATTGCGCATCGACAGTTCCAGCGCCGGGACACCGAAACCATCGATGAGCAGGGCACTTTCACTGCGGATGAACTCGATGGTATTGCCGGCGAAGGCCTCCAGATGGTCGGCGAGCCCGTTGCGGGCCTCGATCATTCGCTCGGCGACGACCTCGGCGGTGAGCTCTATCCCCTCGACCAGAACCTCGGGTTCCTTCTTGGTGAGCTTGTCGGCATACACCACACCCGCATCGATGCGGACCTTGCTGCCGTCCTTGATCTTGCCGAAAACATCATGCGAGACAGCATCCAGCAACACGATTCCGTTGGCCGCCAAGACCTCCGGTCCGAGATTCGGATATCGTCCGGAAATCGACGGCGAAGCATTGATCACCGCGGCGACTCCGGCCTCAACGAGCCGGTCAGCGGTAATGCGATCGATGTCCATCTCATCGAGGACCACCACATCACCCGCCCCGGCCCGCTTGAGCAGACGCCGGGTGTTGCGGTCCACCCGGGCCATCCCGGCGAGGCCGGGAAGCGTTTCGGTGTTGCGGGACAACAGTGCCAGCATCTTCATGGCATCCGATAATGGCGGCAAACTCTCGACCCCGGGTGGAGGCGCGCCGATCGATAGCACATCTCCCGTCATGATGCCAACGCAAGCGGGACGGCCGCCGGTCGACTGGCGTGCCGGGTGCGAGCACTGGTACCGATATGCTTCGGCTCACTGCATCCGAAGGAGAACTCCATGGCCAGCACCACTGTCGACACGGTCATTTCCGCGCCGCGCGACGTCGTCTACCAGCTGTTCGCCGAACGCGACAGCCTCAACGACCATCTGCCCGTGCGAATCACGCTGCGCAAGCCCGGAGCTCCGGAGCCCTCGGGCGTCGGCGCCCACTATCACGTCGGACTGGGCGGTATCGGCGTGACCGAGGAAACCACCGCGCTTGTTCCCGGCGAGCGCATCGAATACCGGATCATCGCCGGTGCGCCGGTCAAGCGGCACGTCGGCATCATCACGCTCACCGATGCCCCCGGCGGCACCCTGGTGTCGTACCGGATGGAATCCGAGCCGTCCCTGCCGGTTCCGGACAAGGCGACCGAATTGTTCCTGCGCGCATTGATCGCGCCGTTCCTCAAGGCCGCGAAGAAGGCCGTCGCGAACTGACATTCGCGGTCTCCGCTCAGCCGGCCGCCGAACCCGCCTCCGCCTTTTCCGCACGCGCGGTGGCCAGCAGTTCCTCGGCGTGCGCGCGGCCGGTCTCGGTGTCGTCGAGACCGGCCAGCATGCGAGCCAGTTCGACGACCCGCTCATCGGTGGTCAGCGCGTGCACCCCGCTGTTGACGCCCTTGCCGTCATCCACCTTGTCCACCACGAGGTGGGTGTCGGCGAAGGCGGCCACCTGCGGCAGATGGGTCACCACGATCACCTGGTGAGTGCGGGCCAGCTGCGCCAGCCGGCGCCCGATCTCCACCGCGGCCCGTCCTCCGACTCCGGCGTCGACCTCGTCGAAGACCATGGTCGAACCGTAGTCGGAGGAGGCCAGCACGACCTCCAGGGCCAGCATCACCCGCGACAGCTCACCGCCGGATGCGCTGCGGCTCAACGGCAGCGACTGCGCGCCCGAGTGCGCCGACAGCCGGAATTCCACCTCGTCGACACCCATACCACCGGCGTGCAGCTCCGCACCGTCGACGGTGATGGGTGCGCTGTCCTGTGCGCCCGCCGTCAATTGCCGCACCTGCACCTCGAGTGAAGCGCGGCCCATCGCGAGCCCGCTCAGTTCCGCACTCACCGCGGTAGCCAGTTTGCGGGCGGCCTTGCGCCGGGCCGCGGTCAGTTTCTTCGCCGTCTCCCGTACCTGTACCGCCGCGGTCTCCACCTCGGCCGCCAGCGCGGCCAGTGCTTCGTCGGATACGTCCAGCGAGACCAGGCGGGTACGCGCGTCCTGCGCCCAGGCGATCACCGCGTCGATATCCGGGGCGTACTTGCGGGTCAGCGATTTCAGTTCCGCCTGGCGGGTGAGCAGACTGTCGAGCGACGCCGGATCGGACGGCAGATCCGACAGATACGAACTCAATTCGGTGGTCACGTCGACAACCACCGCGATCGCCTCGCCGAGCCGCGGCGCCAGCGCTGTCAGGGCGGGATCATCACCGGCCTCCAGCCGTGCCCGAGCCGAACCCAGTGCGTCCAGCGCACTCGCGCCCGCACCCGGCTCGTCACCGGCCCCCGCCAGCGCGTCGTGGGCGGCGCCGGCGGCCTCGCGCAGCGAATCCAGATCGCTGAGCCGCAGCACCTCCGCGACGATGCGCTCGTCCTCACCGGGTTCCGGTGCGACGGTATCGATCTCGTTCAGCGAATGATGCAGGCGATCGGCCTCGAGCGCGAGTTCGCGGCCGCGCGCGGTGCGCTCGAGCAGCTCGGTCCGCGCCTGTAACCAGGTTCGCCGGGCCAGCTGATATTTGCGCAACAGTCCGGATACGGCCGAGCCGGCGAAACGGTCCAGGGCATGCAACTGCTGATCCGGGCGCTGCAATCGCAGCTGGTCGTTCTGCCCGTGCACGGTGAGCAGTGGTGCGGTGAATTCCGACAGCGCCGCCGCCGGGACACTGCGCCCACCCAGATGCGCCCGCGAACGCCCGTCGCTGCCGACGGTCCGTACGGCGATGATGCTGTCGTCGTCGTCGCGTTGGCCGCCGGTGGATTCCAGGACCTTCTCGACCTCGTCGCGGGCGCCGTCGTGCACCTCGTCGATGGTGAACCGGCCCTCCACCACGGCCCGCGTGGCACCGCGGCGAACCCGGCCGGCGTCGGCGCGGGAACCGCCGAGCAGATGCAGTCCGGTGACCACCATCGTCTTACCGGCGCCGGTCTCACCGGTCACACATGTCAGCCCCTCGTGGAACTGGGCCGTCGCGGTTGATATGACGCCGAGGCCGTCAATCCTGATCTCTGTCAGCACGTGTGCTCTCCGTTCGGCGGTGTTGGCTATCGCCTGAGCCGGGGCGCTCGGAGGTATCGCGGGGCTGCCCCGCACTCGGCCGACCCCGCCAGCCTGTCACGGGCAGGCGGAATTTGCGCACCATCCGATCGGCGAACGGTGCCGAATCCAGTCGCACCCAGCGCACGGGTTCGGTACCGCGGACCGCTTCGAACCGTCCGCCCCGCGGCAACGCGATCGTGCGCCGACCGTCCAGGAAGACGATCGCATCGTGGCCGCTCCCATCGGTTTCCACCGCGATGCGCGATTCCGGGCTGGTCACCAGCGGCCGCGCGAACAGCGCGTGGGCGTTGCTGGGTATCACCAGCAACGCCTCGAGTTCCGGCCACACGACCGGACCACCGGCGGAGAAGGCGTAGGCGGTGGAGCCGGTGGGCGTCGCGATCAGCACACCGTCACAACCGAATTGCGATACCGGACGTCCGTCCACCTCGAGGACGACCTCCAGCACGCCCATCCGGGCGGCGTTCTCGATGCTGGCCTCGTTGAGAGCCCATCCGCGTTCCACCACCACATCATCGACGCGGACACTGACATCTACGGTCATCCGCTGCTCGATGCGGTAATCGCCGCGCACAACCTGGGCGAGGGCGTCGTCGAGATGTTCGGCCTCGGCCTCGGTGAGAAAGCCGATGCGGCCCAGGTTGATTCCCAGCACCGGCACCCGGGCCGGGCGGGCCAACTCGGCTCCCCGCAGGAACGTCCCGTCCCCGCCGAGGGCAAGGACCATCTCACAGCCCACCGCGGCCTCCGGCCCGTGCGCCACCATGCGCACCGGATACCCGTCGGGTTCGCCGGTGTCGTCGAAATCGAGTTTGGTGCTGTAGGCCTCGTCCTCGAGAACGCGCAGGCCGATCCCCGCATCGGCGAAGATCTTCGCCACCCGGTGCGCGGTCTCGAGCAGTTCGGAGCGGCCCGGATGGGCGACGAGCAGGATCTCCCGCTTCACTGTGGCCCCTCCTCGACCGCGCGCTGCACCATATCCGCCAGCCCGGCCGGTTCCATATCGGCCGCTGCGGTACCGGGGATGTCCTTGCGCAGCCACAGGAAATATTCGACGTTGCCGGACGGGCCCGGCAGCGGGCTGGCCACCACACCGCGGGTGCGCAGGCCCAGTTCCGCGGCAGCGACGGCCACGTCGGTCACGGCCTCGGCACGCAGCGCCGGTTCACGCACCACACCGCCGGAGCCTACTCGCCGTTTGCCGACCTCGAACTGTGGTTTCACCATGGGCAGCAGATCGGCTCCCGGTGTGCAGCAGGCCGCCAGCGCGGGCAGTACCAGCCCGAGCGATATGAACGACAGATCCGCGACGACCAGGTCCACCGGGCCGTCGATTCCTTCCGGTGTCAGCGCCCGCACATTGGTGCGATCGAAGACGTGCACCCGTTCGTCACTGCGCAGGCGCCAGATGAGCTGGCCGTATCCGACATCGGCCGCGGCCACCTCACGAGCACCCCGATTCAGCAGGACGTCGGTGAATCCGCCGGTCGACGCACCGGCATCCAGGCACCGCTTACCGGCCACACTCAACCCGAGCGGTTCGAAAGCCTCGAGTGCCCCGAGCAGTTTGTGCGCCCCACGCGAAGCCCACTGCACCTCGTCGGTCTTCTCACGGACCAGGAGCGGGGTGTTCGGTTCCACCGCGGTCGCCGGTTTCGACGCGACCGCACCGTTGATCAGGACGCGGCCCTCGCCGATCAACTCGACCGCGTGTTCCCGCGACCGCGCCAATCCTCGTCGAACCAATTCGGCGTCCACTCGCGCGCGCCTGGCCACCTCAGATCTTGTCCACCGTCGCCAGGGCGCCGACCAGCACCTCGTGAGCCTGCTCGAGAATGCGCGCCCGCCGGGTGATATCCGTGCCGGCCCGATCCACGCCGTCGGCATTCTCACCGCTGTTGCGTTGTCCTCCAGGCAATTCCGCCAGCAACGCCGCGACCTCGTCGCGGACCCGGCCCGGATCGGCGAACCCCGCGGTAGCGTCCGCGAGATGCTGACCGGGCATCGGACTCCCCGGGCGAGGACCGGCGGAACCGGGTGGCTGCGGGCGTGGAATGGGCGTAGTCATGGTGCCTCAACGCTACCGGAGTTCCGGCGTCGCGCGGCAGGCGGCCGAGGACCCCCGGGCCATCGCGCGACCGGGCGGTCCGCGGGCCCGGTGCCGGTGATCCGCGGCCGATCCTGCCCCGATGGCGATCGCTCACGTCCGCGCGGCGACCTGCTGCCGTGGACCACCGGCCACCGGCCACCGGAACCCGCGGCATCGCCGTCACAATGACGCGCCGATATCGGCGTGTCTCCAGTGGGGCGGCTGTCGGGTGCCCCTGCCTCGTCTCCGCTCAGCGATACCGACCCGGCGGCCGCATCCCGGAGAGGGCGAGATCCGGCCGATCGGCACACCCGGTCGGACGACTACGCGGCACTGTGCCCGATCGGACTTCCGCAGGTCAGGATCCGGTCCTGTGGCAACGGACGATTCTTGGCACAATGGCGGCGTGCGAGGTGACCGTCGTCCGTCCCGGCCTGCCACGCGCGTGGCCGCCGGGTTCGTGGTGGGTTCCGCCGCGGTGTTCGCGGCGGCGGTGGCGGCCGCCGAATGTGTGCATCGCCGGGCTTCGGGCCGATTACTCGCTCCGGCACAGGCCCCGCGCCCCGGTGAGACCGACGCGGTCGTGGTCCTGGGCTATCCGGCCGCACCCGATGGCAGCACTACGGCATTGCAGCGATGGCGGTGCCGGATCGGCGCTCGATCACTCGCCCCCGATCGCGAGGGTTTCCTCGTCTTCACCGGTAGCGCCGTGCACGGCCCGTGGGTGGAGGCCGAGGTCATGGCCGCGTACGCGCGCGATCGGCTCGGTGTACCTCCCGACCGCATCAGAGTCGAACCGCACGCCGAAAGCACCTGGCAGAATATCGAATTCACGACTCCGATCATCACGAACGCGGACCGCATCATCATCGCCTCCGACCCGATGCACGCAGCCCGGGCTCGCCGCTATCTCCGCATCCAGCGACCCGACCTGGCCGAACGCCTCACCCCGGCCGATGATTACCGTCCCCTCGAGCGCTGGTGGCTCAAGATCCCCACGGCCGCACACGAACTCGCCGCCATCGGCCGCCGGCGCGCCGGAGCCGCGGCCACTCCGATGCTGCGCCGGTTGGGACTGCTCCGGCAATCCGCCACATCGGCGGTCCGCCACGACGCCCCCCGGCCCTGACGCGCGCAACGCGGCAACGCGGCAACGCGGCAACGCGCAACGCAACGCAGCGCAACGCGGCAACGCGGCAACGCGGCAACGCGGCAACGCGGCGGCAACGCGGCAACGGCGGCAACGCGGCGAGGGTTCTGAGGGGTGCTCAGCCCGTCAAGGCGATGGCGCGTCCCGGGTTCGCGTCGAGCAGTTCGTCCAGGCGCACGATCGCGTCCTCGTTGCCGGACGGCTCGGGCCGAACCACGGGCCGGTTGAGTGCGTCGAGATCACGAGCGATATAGGTCGGGCGACGGTCGGCGGGACGAGCGCGCACGTCCTCGATGGTGCTGACACCGGTCAGCACCATCAGCGACGGCAGTTCCACGCAACGAGCGCCATCGATATCGGTATCGAGCCGATCACCCACCACGAGTGCGTTCCGGCTTCCGGCCCGCACCAGCGCGTCTTCGAGCAATGGCGCGTACGGCTTGCCCGCGATGACCGGCTCCGCATCGGTCGCGGCCCGCAACGCCGCCACCATGGCACCGTTCCCCGGCGCCAGACCGCGTTCGTTCGGCAGTGTCGCATCGGCGTTGGCGGCCACCCAGACGGCGCCGGCCCGCACGGCGTAGGAGGCTTCGGCCAGGTCCGGCCACGCGGTGGTCGGCGAATGTCCTTGGACGACGGCGTCGGGCACGACCCCGTCGAAGCGCCGGATCGGCCGCAGCCCCGCGTTGGCGATTTCCGCTGCGAGATCGTCACTGCCCACGATCAATACCGTCGCACCGGACGGTACCCGCGCGGCCAGTACGTGCGCGGCGGCCTGCGCACTGGTCACAACCTCGTCGACGGTCGCGTGGAAACCCAGTTCACGCAGGTGTTCGGCCACCGTGCTCGCCGAGCGGCTCGCATTGTTCGTGACATACATCAGGGCCTGGCCGGCGCCGCCGCTGAGGGCCGCCGGGGCTCCGGCGATCACATCCGCGCCCCGATACAGTGTGCCGTCAAGGTCCAGCAGGAGGGCGTCGAAGCCCTCCCGTAGCGATGCTGCCACTCGTCTACTCCACGTCGTCGTCGCGGGTGCCCGCGAGTTCCTCGGCACGTTCCTCGGCGTCGGTCTCGCTCTCCACATCCGCGGCCGCGGCATTGAGGAACCATTGCAGCGCATCGTCGGAACGTTCCGCCGCCAGCAGCGCCTCCGCGTAGGCGTAGAACAGCCGCGCCGAGGCGGACCCGGAACGTACCGGGTCCAGTTCCGGCGTCTGGAGGGTCACCACGGCCTGATCGTATTGACCGAGATCCATACGCGCACCCGCGACCACGATCCGCAGCTCGGTCGCCTCGTCACCGGACAGTGCCCGCGCCTCATCGCTACGGCCCAGTTCGATCGCCCGCTCGGGCCGGCCCAATCCGCGTTCGCAGTCCGCCATGACGGCGAGCAGCCCGGACCCACCCGACATCCGCCGCGCGGTCCGCAGTTCCGAGAGCGCCTCGGCCCATTCGCCGGCGTGATAGGCGATCACACCGGCGGTTTCGCGAACCACCGCGATCCGGCCTGCGCGGCGGCGGGCCGCCCGGGCGTGTTCCAGCGCCTGCTCGGGATCCTCGTCGAGCAGCTGCGCTGCCACCACCAGGTGCCGGGCGACGGTTTCGGCGTTGCTCTTGTCGAGGCTCAGCAGATCCCGGCGCACGGCACTGTCGAGATCGCTCGCTTGTACGTCGTCGGGCAGCGAAGGCTCATCCGGACGCCCGGACCTGGTATCGCTGCCTACTCGACCACCTTCGCCGCCCCGTCGCCGATGTTCGCGGTCGCCGAACTCGCCGGAACGCGCGCTGGGCGAATCGTCCTGGCGCGGACGGCCTTCCCCGCCGAGCCGGCTCCCCGATCCGCGACCGAAGCCACCGGATCGCCGGTCGTCATCACCGTGCCGGCTGCCGCCGCGGCGATCGTCACGATCGCCGCCGAAGCCCCCGGACCGGCGTTCTCCCTCACCGCGTCCATACCCACCGGATCGGCGATCGTCGCCGCCGCGCCGACTGTCGTCGCCACCACGGGGTGCACCCGCCCGTCGATCGTCGTCGCGTCCCCGGAATCCGCCCTGTCCGCGACGAGCTTCGTCGTTCTGCCGGAATCCGCCGGAACGGCGGTCGTCACCACTCGGTCGCTTATCGTCGTCACCTCGGCGGAACCCGCCGGAACGGCGGTCATCCCCACCTGGTCGCTTATCGTCATCGCCGCGGCGGAACCCGCCCGATCGGCGGTCGTCCCCACCTGCCCGGCGGTCGTCGTCGCTACGCCGGAAACCTCCGGAACGACGGTCATCGCCGCTCGTGCGCCGGTCGTCGTCGCGACGGAAGCCGCTCGATCGGCGGTCGCCTTCACGGCTGTATCCGCCTCCGGCGCGGCGGTCGGAATCGCTGCCGGAGCCGCGTCCGCTTCCGCCTCGCTCGTCGTCGCGTCCCGTGGACCGCCGATCACCTTCGCTGCGACGGAAGCCGCCCGCAGGCCGGTCGCCGCTGTCCCGGCGGAATCCACCCGAGCGCCGCTCTCCGTCGCCCGCGCCCCGCTCGGGTTTGCCGGAGCCGCCCGATTCCGAACCGGTACTACCACGGCGGAAGGGTCTCCTACCGTCGTCATGCTCCGACACAGCGTTACCTTTCTCTGATCCGGCACGCATCGCCGGCGACCATAAACAGACCGTGCGCCGGCGACCGGCACATTTCCACAACCACCACAAATTCAATCACGCGTCACTCACGCGGCCGCATCTGCCCGGCCCGATCGCCAATCCCGACCGGTCGGACGATCCCGCCGCCGGACCCGTCCCGCGACCTGGGTTCTGGCGTGGTGCTGTTGTTTCCGGGTGGGTCCCGGAATGCGGAGAGGCCCCCAACCTGCTGGTTGGGGGCCTCTCTCGAATGTATGTTCCGGCGGTGTCCTACTCTCCCACACCCTGTCGAGTGCAGTACCATCGGCGCAGGTGGCCTTAGCTTCCGGGTTCGGAATGGGACCGGGCGTTTCCCCACCGCTATAGCCGCCGTAACTCTATGAAACCGACACACAGAGAGCCAACCCACCACCCCCGACCGAACCCCCTGGAATCTATCCAGGGTTTTCGATCGCGTGATGCATTGTCTTCTCTGGTATCTGTGTGTTGTTTCAGATACCGCACAGTGGACGCGTAGCAGCTTTGTTGGTAAGTCCTCGGCCTATTAGTACCAGTCACCTCCACACATTACTGTGCTTCCAGTTCTGGCCTATCAACCCAATGGTCTGTTGGGGGCCTTACCCCCTTAAAGGGGTGAGAAACCTCATCTTGGAACAGGCTTCCCGCTTAGATGCTTTCAGCGGTTATCCCTTCCGAACGTAGCAAACCAGCCGTGCTCTTGGCAGAACAACTGGCACACCAGAGGTTCGTCCGTCCCGGTCCTCTCGTACTAGGGACAGCCTTCCTCAAGTTTCTAACGCGCGCGGCGGATAGAGACCGAACTGTCTCACGACGTTCTAAACCCAGCTCGCGTGCCGCTTTAATGGGCGAACAGCCCAACCCTTGGGACCTACTCCAGCCCCAGGATGCGACGAGCCGACATCGAGGTGCCAAACCATCCCGTCGATATGGACTCTTGGGGAAGATCAGCCTGTTATCCCCGGGGTACCTTTTATCCGTTGAGCGACACCGCTTCCACTTGCCGGTGCCGGATCACTAGTCCCGACTTTCGTCCCTGCTCGACCTGTCAGTCTCACAGTCAAGCTCCCTTGTGCACTTACACTCAACACCTGATTGCCAACCAGGCTGAGGGAACCTTTGGGCGCCTCCGTTACATTTTGGGAGGCAACCGCCCCAGTTAAACTACCCACCAGGCACTGTCCCTGAACCAGATCATGGCCCGAGGTTAGAGGTCCAATACGATCAGAGTGGTATTTCAACGTTGACTCCACAAACACTGGCGTGCCCGCTTCACAGTCTCCCACCTATCCTACACAAACCGTACCGAACACCAATACCAAGCTATAGTGAAGGTCCCGGGGTCTTTTCGTCCTGCCGCGCGTAACGAGCATCTTTACTCGTAATGCAATTTCGCCGAGTCTGTGGTGGAGACAGCAGAGAAGTCGTTACGCCATTCGTGCAGGTCGGAACTTACCCGACAAGGAATTTCGCTACCTTAGGATGGTTATAGTTACCACCGCCGTTTACCGGGGCTTAAATTCTCAGCTTCGCCCTTACGAGCTAACCGGTCCTCTTAACCTTCCGGCACCGGGCAGGCGTCAGTCCGTATACATCGTCTTACGACTTCGCACGGACCTGTGTTTTTAGTAAACAGTCGCTTCTCTCTGGTCTCTGCGACCCAACCCAGCTCCGAGTGCAAGACTCATCACCAGATCAGGCCCTCCTTCTCCCGAAGTTACGGAGGTATTTTGCCGAGTTCCTTCACCACAGTTATCTCGATCGCCTTGGTATTCTCTACCTGACCACCTGTGTCGGTTTGGGGTACGGGCCATGTATCAACTCACTAGAGGCTTTTCTCGGCAGCATAGGATCACTGAATTCACCTCAAACGGCTACGCATCACCTCTCAGGCACATGCTGTGCGGATTTGCCTACACAACGCCCTACAGGCTTACACCCGGTAATCCACCACCGGGCCCAGCTACCTTCCTGCGTCACCCCATCGCTTGACTACTACAATCAGGGTCCCGTGCAGCCACTTCTCCTCACCCGAAGGTGATAGGTCCGCTTTTGGACGGTTAGCACAACTGATTCGCCATTGGGCGCGGATACACGGGTACGGGAATATCAACCCGTTGTCCATCGACTACGCCTGTCGGCCTCGCCTTAGGTCCCGACTCACCCTGGGCGGATTAACCTGGCCCAGGAACCCTTGGTCATTCGGCGGACGAGTTTCTCACTCGTCTTTCGCTACTCATGCCTGCATTCTCACTCGCGCAGCCTCCACACCTGGTTCACACCGATGCTTCCCTGGCTACACGACGCTCCCCTACCCACCCAGACGACTGGCCCGAAGGCGATCTGTATGTCTGAGTGCCGCGGCTTCGGCGGTGTACTTGAGCCCCGCTACATTATCGGCGCAGGATCACTTGACCAGTGAGCTATTACGCACTCTTTCAAGGGTGGCTGCTTCTAAGCCAACCTCCTGGTTGTCTCAGCGATCCCACATCCTTTTCCACTTAGTACACGCTTAGGGGCCTTAGCCGGCGATCTGGGCTGTTTCCCTCTCGACTACGAAGCTTATCCCCCGCAGTCTCACTGCCACGCTCTCACACACCGGCATTCGGAGTTTGGCTGACTTCGGTAAGCTTGTAGGCCCCCTAGGCCATCCAGTAGCTCTACCTCCGGCGTGAAACACGTGACGCTGCACCTAAATGCATTTCGGGGAGAACCAGCTATCACGGAGTTTGATTGGCCTTTCACCCCTACCCACAGCTCATCCCCTCAGTTTTCAACCTAAGTGGGTTCGGGCCTCCACGACGTCTTACCGTCGCTTCACCCTGGCCATGGGTAGATCACTCCGCTTCGGGTCCATGACATGCGACTCAACGCCCTATTCGGACTCGCTTTCGCTACGGCTACCCCACACGGGTTAACCTCGCCACACACCGATGACTCGCAGGCTCATTCTTCAAAAGGCACGCCATCACCCCACACACCACAAGGATGCGAAAGCTCTGACGGATTGTAAGCGCACGGTTTCAGGTACTATTTCACTCCCCTCCCGGGGTACTTTTCACCTTTCCCTCACGGTACTAGTCCGCTATCGGTCACCAGGGAGTATTCAGGCTTACCGGGTGGTCCCGGCAGATTCACAGCAGATTTCACGGGCCCGCTGCTACTCGGGTGCCTACTACGAAAGAGAACACGTTTTCGTCTACCGGACTCTCACCGTCTACGGTCGGCCATCCCAGACCAATTCGACTAACGCGATCTTTTCTGACTTCCGCCCAGATCGGCAGATCTGAGAAAGTAGGTCCCACAACCCCGGCCATGCAACGACTGCCGTCTATCACACACAACCGGTTTAGCCTCTTCCGCTTTCGCTCGCCACTACTCACGGAATCACTATTGTTTTCTCTTCCTGTGGGTACTGAGATGTTTCACTTCCCCACGTTCCCTCCACACGCCCTATATATTCAGGCGCGGGTAACACGACATCACTCGTGCTGGGTTTCCCCATTCGGAAATCCTCGGATCTCAGCTCGGTTGACAGCTCCCCGAGGCTTATCGCAGCCTCCTACGTCCTTCATCGGCTCCTGGTGCCAAGGCATCCACCGTACGCTCTTAAACACTTACTAACAAAGATGCTCGCGTCCACTGTGCAGTTCTCAAACAACACACCCACCCAAACCACACATCCAAGACCAGCACCCTCCAACGAAGGCCGGTATCCCAGAAAGTCTGAGCAAGTCGTTTGTTGATTTCCCAGAAAGTTCAGACTCGCGTCTGTTCTTTCAGGACCCAATAGTGTGTCGGTATATCCATCGCGGCCCCGCAAGAGACCGGAACCGTCTGCGATGAAGTCAGTCAGTGTTCCACCCATGAGCTCCAGCCGGCCTACACATGAGGCCGAAACTGTCTCTGCCAGAGCCGACCTCGACCTCTGTCGAGACACCGTCATGGAGAAGTGCTCCTTAGAAAGGAGGTGATCCAGCCGCACCTTCCGGTACGGCTACCTTGTTACGACTTCGTCCCAATCGCCAATCCCACCTTCGACGGCTCCCTCCACAAGGGTTAGGCCACCGGCTTCGGGTGTTACCGACTTTCATGACGTGACGGGCGGTGTGTACAAGGCCCGGGAACGTATTCACCGCAGCGTTGCTGATCTGCGATTACTAGCGACTCCAACTTCACGGGGTCGAGTTGCAGACCCCGATCCGAACTGAGACCGGCTTTAAGGGATTCGCTCCACCTCGCGGTATCGCAGCCCTCTGTACCGGCCATTGTAGCATGTGTGAAGCCCTGGACATAAGGGGCATGATGACTTGACGTCGTCCCCACCTTCCTCCGAGTTGACCCCGGCAGTCTCTCACGAGTCCCCGCCATTACGCGCTGGCAACATAAGATAAGGGTTGCGCTCGTTGCGGGACTTAACCCAACATCTCACGACACGAGCTGACGACAGCCATGCACCACCTGTACACCAACCACAAGGGGGGCTACATCTCTGCAGCTTTCTGGTGTATGTCAAACCCAGGTAAGGTTCTTCGCGTTGCATCGAATTAATCCACATGCTCCGCCGCTTGTGCGGGCCCCCGTCAATTCCTTTGAGTTTTAGCCTTGCGGCCGTACTCCCCAGGCGGGGTACTTAATGCGTTAGCTACGGCACGGATCCCGTGGAAGGAAACCCACACCTAGTACCCACCGTTTACGGCATGGACTACCAGGGTATCTAATCCTGTTCGCTACCCATGCTTTCGCTTCTCAGCGTCAGTTACTTCCCAGAGACCCGCCTTCGCCACCGGTGTTCCTCCTGATATCTGCGCATTTCACCGCTACACCAGGAATTCCAGTCTCCCCTGAAGTACTCTAGTCCGCCCGTATCGACTGCAAGCTTGCAGTTGAGCTGCAAGTTTTCACAATCGACGCGACGAACCGCCTACAAGCTCTTTACGCCCAGTAATTCCGGACAACGCTCGCACCCTACGTATTACCGCGGCTGCTGGCACGTAGTTGGCCGGTGCTTCTTCTACAGGTACCGTCACTTGCGCTTCGTCCCTGTCGAAAGAGGTTTACAACCCGAAGGCCGTCATCCCTCACGCGGCGTCGCTGCATCAGGCTTTCGCCCATTGTGCAATATTCCCCACTGCTGCCTCCCGTAGGAGTCTGGGCCGTGTCTCAGTCCCAGTGTGGCCGGTCACCCTCTCAGGTCGGCTACCCGTCGTCGCCTTGGTAGGCCATTACCCCACCAACAAGCTGATAGGCCGCGGGCCCATCTCGCACCGATAAATCTTTCCACCACAAACCATGCGATTCGCGGTCATATCCGGTATTAGACCCAGTTTCCCAGGCTTATCCCAGAGTGCAAGGCAGATCACCCACGTGTTACTCACCCGTTCGCCGCTCGTGTACCCCGAAGGGCCTTACCGCTCGACTTGCATGTGTTAAGCACGCCGCCAGCGTTCGTCCTGAGCCAGGATCAAACTCTCCGTTGAAGACTCTCAACCAACCCCAAAAAGGAGCCAATCGGAAGAATTAACCAGAGTCCGAAAACCATGGCAAAATCAAACGCCAGCAAAAAGTATTTGCTGACAAAAATGTCCGACACCCACACGGGGGTGTAAGCGCCGGAACCAATAAAATAATTGGCACTGACATTCATCGACACACTATTGAGTTCTCAAAGAACACACGCACAAACAATCCGCGTCGGATATTTCCGATCGATCTTGAGGGCAACTTTTCCAGCCTAACCAACCAGAGCCCCACGAAGTCAAATCGCAAACTCATCGGATCTTGCCGGCGATCAGGCGCCCCTCGTCCAACCTCGTGTCCCGGGCCTCTCGGCTCCGGGTCGGTGTCCGTGTCGCTCTGACTTGGAATAAGTTACGTGCCGGAGAACGCTACGTCAAATCCGCACGTCACGGCGCATTCGCCCTGGTCACGGGCACCGGCATCGACCCGGGCCGACCTGAAGCACACGAATGTGATCCAGGTCATGGGCGAATCAGTGGCCGGCTCGGCGAGCGCCGGCGAAATTCTTCTTGCCGCGGCGCAGGACCAGCCACCGTCCGTGCAGGTAATCGGAGTCGGACGGAATCCACTCGGGGTCCGAGATACGGACGTTGTTCACCGATGCCCCGCCGTCGGCCACCGCTCGGCGCGCGGCGCCCCGGCCTTCGGACAGACCTGCGGCCACCAGCAGATCCACGATCGTGGAATCAGGTGCGGATTCGGCGACCATTCCTTCTCCCGCGGCCTCCGACAGTGCCGAGGCCAGTGTGAGCTCGTCCAGATCCTGCAGTTCGCCGCGGCCGAAAAGGGCCTGGCTGGCGAGTTGGACCGATCGGGTGTGGGCTTCGCCATGGACCAGGGTGGTCATCTCCGCGGCCAGGCGGCGTTGTGCCTCCCGCGCGTGCGGGCGTTCGGCCGTGGCGGTTTCCAGCTCGGCGAGCTCATCGCGATCGAGAAAGGTGAACCAGCGCAGGTAGCGGACCACGTCGGCGTCGCCGGTGTTCACGAAGTACTGGTACCAGGCGTAGGGGCTGGTCATATCGGGATCGAGCCACAGACTGCCGCCACCGGTCGACTTACCGAATTTCTTGCCGTCGGCGGAGGTGACCAGCGGTGTCGTCAGGGCGTGGACCTGTTCACCGTCGAGGCGGCGGTTGAGTTCCACGCCGGCGATGATGTTGCCCCACTGATCGGACCCACCGACCTGCAGGCGGCAGTCGTGGGCTCGGCGCAACTGCACGAAGTCGTTGGCCTGCAGCAGCATGTAGCTGAATTCGGTGTAGGAGATGCCGTCGGTGTCGAGGCGGCGCTTGACCGTCTCGCGCGCGAGCATCACGTTCACCGAGAAGTGCTTGCCGATATCCCTTAGGAAGTCCACGGTCCCGAGGTTGCCGGTCCAGTCCATATTGTTCGCGATGATCGCGCCGGTCGGCGAATCGTTCAGGTCGACGAAGCGCTCGAGCTGGCCGCGGATGCGATCGGCCCAGTCGGCGACGGTGTCGGTGGAGTTCATGACGCGCTCGCCCACGTCACGCGGATCGCCGATGAGGCCGGTGGCTCCGCCGGCCAGCACGATCGGGCGATGCCCGGCCTGCTGGAACCGTTTGAGGGTCAGCAACGGAATCAGATGTCCGGCGTGCAGGCTGGCCGCGGTGGGATCGAAGCCGGCATAGAGCGTCATCGGGCCCTTCGCGGCCTCGGCCCGCAGGGCATCCAGATCGGTGGACTGCGCGATCAGCCCACGCCAGCTCAGTTCGTCGATGATGTCGGCGTTCACGCTCCCCCATCTTTCCGCACGGACACCGCCGGTCCGCGCTGGGTCCGCCCGGGCGGAGGGCGCACGACCGGTCGGGAAGCGCCCGCGGCGGGGCGGTGGACGCTCGCGTATGTTCGTGAGCGTCCGGGCCATGGCCGATCCGGGCGCATCCGGGTGTACTGGTTTCATGACCGAAAACATCGCTCACAGCAATGAACTGCACAGCGCCGCAACATTTTCCATGGGGCCTGTCGTGGTACTCGGTGGTGCCGGCAAGACCGGGCGGCGGATCGCCGCGCGGCTCGGGGCACGGGGTGTCCCGGTTCGCCCGGCGTCTCGTTCCACGGCGGTCCGGTTCGACTGGACCGACCGATCGACCTGGCTCGGGGCCCTCACCGGGGCGCGCGCGGCGTATATCGCCTATCAACCCGATCTGGCCGCGCCCGGCGCCGACGAGTCGATCGCCGAGCTGACGGCCACGGCGCGGCGCGCCGGCGTGGACCGATTGGTACTGCTGTCCGGGCGTGGTGAGCCGGAGGCGCAGCGCTGCGAGGACATCGCGCTGGCGAGTGGGCCCGCCACGACTGTCGTGCGGTGCAGCTGGTTCGCGCAGAACTTCAGCGAGGATTTCCTCGTCGAGGAGATCGCCGCCGGGCGGGTCGCACTGCCTGCCGGAGCCGTCACCGAACCGTTCGTCGACGCCGACGATATCGCCGATGTCGTGGTGGCGGCTCTGACCGAGGACGGCCACGGCGGCCGGATCTACGAACTGACCGGGCCGACGTCGCTGACATTCGCCGAGGCGGTCGCCACGATCGCGGAGGCGACCGGGCGCGATATCGACTATCTGCCGGTGTCGCTGCCCGACTACACCGCCGCGATGACGGAGATGGGCGTCCCGGACGAGATCGTCGGATCGCTGACCTATCTGTTCGGGACGGTGCTCGACGGCCGCAACAGCGCGACGGCCGGCGGTGTCGAACAGGCCCTGGGCCGGGCACCGGCATCGTTCGAGGACTACGCCCGCCGCACCGCCGCGTCCGGTACCTGGCCGGTCGCCGACGGCGAGGCCGCCGGGTCCGCGCGGCGGTGATCGTCGATGCCGGTCCTCGTCCACGAGTTCGCCGGGTGCCGGCGACCCGGCGGGCACCCGGTTGCCGCACCCGCCGGTATGCGCGATGGTCGAGGCATGGATGCCCTCGCCGATCTGCTCGACGGCCCGCGTGCCCGCGGCGCCTTCGTGATGCGCTCACTGCTGGACCCGCCCTGGTCGCTGCGGATCCAGGACGAAGCGCCCCTGACGATCGTGGTCGTCACACGGGGGCAGGCCGTGCTGGTGCCCGACGATGCGGAGCCGATCCGGCTCGGGCAGGGTGCGGTGGCGATCATTCGCGGACCGGCTCCGTACACGGTGGCCGACGATCCGTCGACGCCACCGCAGGCGATCGTGCACCCGGGCCAGACCACGACCACTCCGGGTGGCGAATTGCTTTGTGAGACCTGGGATCTCGGCGTTCGCAGCTGGGGAACCAATCCGGACGGAACGACGGCGCTGGTGACCGGAACGTACGAGGTCGCCGGCACCGTCAGCGATCGACTGCTGCGGGCGCTGCCGGAACGCGCGATTCTCGACGGCCACGAGGTCGACGAACGCCTGCTCGGGATGCTCGTCGACGAGGCCGGACGCGATATCCCCGGGCAGGCATGTGTGCTCGACCGGTTGCTGGATCTGCTGACGATCGCCGCGTTGCGAGCCTGGTTCGCGCGAGCGGATGCACCGCGCTGGTATCGCGCGTACGCCGATCCCATGGTCGGACAGGCACTGCGGCTGCTCGAGCACAATCCGGCGCACGACTGGACCGTTGCCGAACTGGCCACCACGGTCGGATCTTCTCGCGCCGCGCTGGCGCGCAGATTCACCGAGCTGGTCGGCGATCCGCCGATCGCCTATCTGACCGAATGGCGGCTGGCACGGGCGGCGGACCTGCTGCGCGGAACGGATGCGACCATCGAGTCGATCGCACGCCAGGTCGGCTACGGCACCGCGTTCAGTTTGAGTGCGGCCTTCAAGCGGCGATTCGGCACCAGCCCGGGTAACCATCGGCGCGGGGCGTCGACGGAGCCGGATGCGTTACCCGACGCCGGTACCGGAGGCTGATCCGCGATCGGGTCGCTCGAAGAGCATGCAAGCGGGCCGCACCCCGAATGGGTTGCGGCCCGCACGCTTTCGGCGAAACTCAGCCGCGGCGCCCCGGACGCCGTTCGTAGGCGATCCATGCGAAGACGACGGCCAGTACCAGGTCATGACGGATGTCCTTCCGGTGCTCGGTATCGGTTCGAGCGCGCTCGCCACAACAGACGGTGGGCCGGAACGGAATTCATCGGTCAGGCCAGAGCCGTCTTCAACGCGGTGAGGTGGACCCGGCTCACCCGGGCGGCGGTATCGGCCGAACGGCTCCGGATCGCCTCGAAAAGCTGCTCGTGCGCGCGGTGATCGGCGGCCGGATCGGCCATCGGCCGGATGCGCAGCATATCGGTCATCGCCCGGTGCACACGCGGGACGAATGCGTCGAACAGCTGCAGCAGGATCTCGCTGTGGGCGGCGACGATCACGGTGCGATGGAAGGCGGTATCGGCGTCGACGAGATGTTCGACGGTGTCGCCGGCCTCCGCGCGCGCCCACAGCGCCCGGCGCATGCCGTGCAGGTCCGCGGGGGTTCGGCGGCCGGCGGCCAGTGCGGCGGCCTCCGCCTCGATCGCCACCCTGGCCTCGATGACCGCGCGGATATCGGCGCGGCGCAGCACCACATCCCATTCCTCGGCGATATCGAGTGCGGTGACGAAAACTCCCGCGCCCTGGCGGCTTTCGAGCACACCCTGACCGGCCAGTTCCCGGATGGCCTCGCGCAATGTCGATCGGCCGACGCCCAGCTGTGCTGCCAGCGTCGTCTCGCCGGGGAGTTTGTGACCGAGGCGCCACTCTCCCGCCTTGATCCGATCGAGCAGCAGTTGTGCGGCCTGGGCCGCCAGCGGTTGCCTCTGCACCGTTGCCATCGGACCGAACCTCTCTACTTGTCTGAGGAGTTATCGATCGCTATGGTAGCCGACATGACACAGGGACTGCTTCTCCTCGGCCGCCGCCGCGGGGTCTGATCGACCGGCACCCCGCTCGCGGGTCGCTGGGCTGCGCCGGTCACTTCCTCCGACGCGAAAGCGACCGTCGTGCACAATCCCGCCATCACCTGGAATCGCCAGCAGCCGTCCACTATGCCCTCACATCGCTATCACGATGTGTATCACCGGGTTCCGGTACCGCTGACCGAACGCAGCTGGCCCTCGAACCGGATCACCGCCGCGCCCCTGTGGGTTCCCGTCGATCTGCGCGACGGTAATCAAGCACTCGCCGAACCGATGGATCCGCGACGCAAACGACGGTTGTTCGAGATGCTCGTCCGGATCGGGTACAAGGAGATCGAGGTCGGGTACCCGTGTTCCTCGCGGGCCGATTTCGATTTCGTCCGCCTGATCCGCGATGCCGACCTCGCGCCCGCGGACGTCACGCTGGTCGTATTCACCCCCGCGCGCGCGCGATCTGATCGCCCGCACGCTGGAATCGGTCGAGGGGATCACCAATGATGTCGTGATCCACATGTACACCGCGACCGCGCCGGTGTGGCGGGAGGTGGTGCTCGGGCGCTCCCGCGATGAGGTGGCGGAGCTGATCCTGGCCGGCGGCCGCGAGATCGCCCGGCTGGCCGGCGCCCGGCCGAATATCCGATTCCAGTTCTCCCCCGAGGTTTTCATGCTCACCGAGCCGGATTTCGTCCTGGAGGTGTGTAATGCGATGACGGATCTGTGGGATGCCACCGCGCAGCGGCCGGTGATCCTGAACCTGCCCGCGACCGTGGAGGTGGCGACACCCAATGTGTACGCCGATCAGATCGAGTACATGCACCGCAATCTGAGCAGGCGCGACGGGGTGATCCTGTCGGTGCATCCGCACAACGATCGCGGTACCGGAATTGCCTGCGCCGAACTCGCGGTACTGGCGGGCGCGCAGCGGGTGGAGGGGTGCGTATTCGGCAACGGTGAGCGCACCGGCAACGTCGATATCGCGACGCTGGCACTGAATCTGCATGCGCAAGGGGTGAATCCGATGATCGACTTCTCCGATATCGACGACATCCGCCGCACCGTCGAATACTGCAACGCGGATGCCGGTTCCGGAACGGCACCCCTACGCCGGGGATCTGGTGTACACGGCATTCTCGGGAACCCATCAGGACGCGATCAAGAAGGGCTTCGCCGAGCATCGGCGCCGGGCCGCCGAGGCTGGTGTCGGCGAATCCGAAATCGACTGGCGGATACCGTATCTGCCGATCGACCCGGCCGATGTCGGACGCACCTACGACGCGGTGATCCGAGTCAACTCACAGTCCGGCAAGGGCGGTATCGCCTACCTGCTGCACGGCGAGTACGGCCTGGACCTGCCGCGGCGGCTGCAGATCGATTTCGCCCGGCACGTGCAACGCCACACCGACGACAGCGGCGCCGAGGTCAGTGCGGCGATGCTGTGGGAATTGTTGCGATCGGTGTACTGCGGCAACGATCCGGACAATGGATTCCGCTGGGCAGCCTCGGATTCCGGGAAAGTGACGATTACCGTGCCGACATCTCGGGGGCCCGTCGAGCGGCAGGTGAACGCCTCCGGGGCCGTGCCGGCGGTAGTGCGGATTTTGGCGGAAGACGGCACCGCGATCGAGGTACTCCCGTCGGCGGCCACGGTGCGATCGATCGCGTACTCGAACGCGAGGTCCTTCGTGGCCTTCGCCTTCGTGCGCTCCGAGCCGATCGTGTGGTCGTCGAGCGGCACGCCGTCGGCCTGGTGGGCGCGGTCGTGGAGCTGACGGAAGATCCGCGTGTACGGGTCGCGCGCGAGGCGGGCCCGCAGCGTGGACGGGGTCCCCGCAGCGAGGACGCGGGCCGTGCGAGGTCGAGGGCGGGGACGACGACCGGAGTCGCGGTGGGCGTCGGCACCGTCGGCGCGGCGAGCCCGGCGACGGCGAAGACGGCGGCGATCGCCGCGGGGACGACGTGCCGCAGCCGCACGGTGGTCAGCGTCCCTCGAAGCGCGCCGGCCGCTTCTCCCGGAACGCGACCATGCCCTCGACGAGGTCGGCCGACGCGGTGGCGAGCGACTGGTACGCCGCCTCGAGCTCGAGCGACGAGGCGAGGTCGGTCTCGAAGCTCGCGTTGAGCAGCTTCTTCGAGAGTCCGTAGGCTCGGGTCGGGCCGGCGGCCAGGCGCGCCGCCAGCTCCTCGGACGTCGTGGCGACGCCCTCGGTGTCGTCGGCGCAGCGGTAGGCGAGCCCGAGGTCGACGGCCTCGGCGCCCGAGCAGCCCTCGCCGAGCAGGATCATCGCTCTCGCCCGGGGGAGACCGACGAGACGGGGGAGGAGGTACGCGCCACCGGCGTCCGCGACGAGGCCCCACTTGTGGAACGACCAGAGGAACTTCGCCGCCGGCCCGGTGACCACGAAGTCGCAGGCGAGCGCAAGGTGCGCGCCGGGGCCGACGGCGGCGCCGTGCACCGCGGCCACGGTGGGCTTGTCCATCTCCCAGAGCTCACGGATGAAGGTCTGGACGCCGACCCGCAGCGCCTCGGCGGTCGTGCGCGGGTCGAAGCCGGGCTTGCCGGCCTGCGCGACGGTGGAGGCTCCCAGGTCCATGCCCGCACAGAACGCGTCGCCGGTCGCGCGCAGCAGGAACGCGCGCACCGCCGGGTCGGCACGGCCCGCACGGAGCGCGTCGACGATGCCGTCCCGCATGTCCACCGTCAGCGCGTGCTTCGCCTCGGGCCGGTCGAGCGTGATGCGGCAGACGCCGTCGTCGCCGGTCTCGACGTGCAGGTGCTGCACGTCCTCTCCGCTCACGCGTTCCTCGTGAGGATGTTCACGACGCTGACC
This sequence comes from uncultured Acidimicrobiia bacterium, assembly GCA_963756815.1. Classification (GTDB taxonomy): domain Bacteria; phylum Actinomycetota; class Acidimicrobiia; order IMCC26256; family JAENVU01; genus JAENVU01. The sequence continues at coordinate 168,514 of CAVWPR010000002.1, read as the reverse complement.
CCCGAGCCACGCCCGCCGACGTTGTGCTGGAGCGCGAAGCCGTTCCGCAGCGCCACCTGCCGCTCGCCGGCGTCCTCGCGGAGCTGCCACCAGCACTCGGTGATCTGGGCGATGCCGGTGGCGCCGATCGGATGACCCTTGGCCAGCAGGCCGCCCGACGTGTTCACCGGGATGCGCCCGGTGAGCGCGGTCTCGCCGTCGAGCGACGCCACGCCGCCCTTGCCCTTCTCGACGAATCCGAGGTCCTCGATGTCGAGGATCTCGGTGATCGTGAAGCAGTCGTGGACCTCGGCCATGTCGATGTCGGACGGTCCGACGCCGGCCATCGCGTACGCGCGCTGCGACGCGTCGACGGTGGCCTGCAGGCCGACGAAGCTCGACTTCTCGTGCAGGTACGGATGGTCGGTGGCGACCCCGAACCCGGCGACGAAGACCGGACGGTCGGTGAACTCGTGGGCGCGCGATGCCGGCGCGAGCAGCACGGCGGCGGCGCCGTCGGTCTGCGGGCAGCAGTCGAACAGGTGGAGCGGTGAGCAGACGGCCGGTGCCGCGAGCGCCTGCTCGATGGTGATCTCCTCCTGGAAGTGGGCGTACGGGTCCAGGGCGCCGTTGTGGTGGTTCTTCACCGCGACCGCCGCGAGCATCTCGCGCGTCGTGCCGAACTCGTGCATGTGACGGGTCGCGAACGGGGCGAAGAGCACCGGCGCGGTCTCGCCGCGCGTGTAGATGGGGTGACCCGCGGCCGCGCGCGAGAGCAGGCCCTCTTCCGTCGACTTGTCGCGCATCTTCTCGACGCCGATGACGAGGACGAGGTCGTGCACGCCGGACGCGACGGCCATGGCGCCCACGCGGAACGCGTCCGAGCCGCTCGGGCACGCGTTCTCGATGCGGGTGCACGGGATGCCGGCGAGACCGATGGCGGTGGGCACGGTGTTGCCGCCGATGCCCTCCTGCCCCCAGAGGGTTCCGCGCTGGGTGGCGACGAACGCCGCCTCGACGGCCTTCGGGTCGAAGCCCTTGTCGACGGCCGCGACGGCGGCGTTGAACGCGCCGGCGGCCATGTCCTCGTACGACTGCTCGAAGAGCTCGCCCATCTTGATGAGTCCGGCCCCGACGACCGCCACCTTGTTCCACGCCATCAGGCATCTCCTCCGGCCGACGCGCCGGGCTGGGACGCTCGACTGCGCAGTTTCGACTTGTACCCGTAGACCGGGACGCCCCGCTCGTGGGCGTAGCGCCGCAGCACGAGGTCGACCTCCGAGCCGATCTCGAGTCCGGTGCCGTCGCCGACGACCTGCAGCATCACGCGCGCGCCGTCGTCGAGGTCGACGACTGCGATCGGCAGCGGCGCGACGAACGGGGCGGGCATGGTCTGGTTCACGACGAAGGTGTGGACCACGCCGTGACGGGCGAGCGCGACGGGCTCGAGCTTCGAGCCACCGCACGCGATGCAGGTGGGGTGGATCGACGGGGGCGTGTTGATCGTGCCGCAGTCGGCGCATCGACCGCCGAGGAGCTGGACCATCTCCTGGGCCCCCCGTGCGAACAACGCGCTCTCCGGCGGCACGCCCATGGGAATCGTCTCGCCGCTCGGGACGAGCTGGCCGCGCGCACGGAGGAGCGACGCGTACGAGGCCGCGCGACCGTCCGCCGCGATGTGTCGCGCCGCCGCGTGCGCGCCGGGCACCGGGGTGTCGACCGCGAGCACCACACCGGTGGTGCGTCCACCGCCGGTGCCCACGACGGCGACCGCACCCGCGGCGTCCAGCGCGGCGAGCGCTCCGAGGATGGGCGCCGCCGCCGCAGTGTCGCCGATCGCGGCGTAGACGTCGGCGGAGGGCACCTCGGCGGCACCGACCTGCTGTGCGACCGTGCGCCCCAACCGACCGTCGGGATCGGGGAGCGACCACGCGCGGGTCGAGCGCGGCCAGGTGCTCGGAGACCTCGAGCACGGGCGGGAGGAACATCTCCTCACGGAACAACCGAGCGTCGTAGAGGTCGCGGGTGTCGGTCTCGCCGTCGCCGCGGTAGCGGTCGAGGAGCGGCTGCGAGCGGGTGACCCGGACGGTGAGCGCCGCCGGTCCCGCTTCGGCCGAGAGCACCACGGCCGCCGCGCCGGCACCCGTGCGGGCCTCGAACGCGGTGCCGAGCCCGGGTCGGAGGCCGTCGGAGACCACGACCAGCGCGATGCGGACCGAGCCCGCGACCACCGCGTCGGCCGCGCCGAGCAGCGCCTCCATGCCCGCGTGCGGTGAGCCGCTCGTGAGTGCGCCGGCCGCCCGGGGGCTGAGCGACAGCGCGGCGGCGAGCACCGCGTGGCTCGGGCCCTCGGCGAAGGGCGGCCGGGTGCATCCCCACCAGAGGCCGTCGATGTCGGAGGCCGCGAGTCCGGCGGCGTCGAGCGCGTCGATTGCGGCGGCGGCCGCGAGCGTCAGACAGTCCTCGTCGGGCGCGCAGACGGCCACCGTGCTGCGGCCACCCCTCCGGCCCCAGGCGGCGCCGATCTCGGCCGCAGGGACGCGCCAATCGGGCGTGGCCGCGCCGACGCCGTGCAGGTACGCATGTCCACCCATAGGGGCGGAGACTCTACCGGTGCCGACGGAATCCCGTTCTGCCGACCCGGCGGTCCTGGTCGACGCGCTCCGCGGCTACTTGCGCTTGCCGCTGTTTCGACGCGCTCGCGACCGCTGCTTCTTGCCGGGAGGACCTTCGGGTGAACCTGCGGGCGTGCTGCTGTCGCCCTTCTTCTTCGGCTTGGCCATCGGCGGATCCTAGGGGCTCGGCTCGGCCGATCAGCGTTCGAGGACACCAATGCCGTCGGGGAACGCGAGTCCGCTCGCCATCGTCTCGGGCGGCTGGGGCGTGCCGCCGACGAAGCGGATGCGGCGGACGGTGCCGTTGTCGTTGCCCGGACCGACGCCGTCGGGGCTGACGACGATCCCGATGTCCGCGTAGAAGAGGTCGCCGCGGCGATCGACGCCGATGCCGAGCGGGGTGCCGGTGGATAGGTCTTGGCCCCGAGGACCTCGCCCGCGGGCGGCTGGAGGATCGTGCGGCGGTAGCGGCCCGACCCGGAGTACTCGGCGATCACGCCGTTGAAGACGCTCGAGACGTACCAACCGCCGCGCGGCGCGCGGCACGATGGCGTTCGGCGTCGCGAGCGGTCGCAGCGGTGGGGATGAACGATCTCGTTCTTCACCTTGGTGGTCATGGGTGCGCCGGTGGCGTCGTGAGAGTCGCAGCCTCCGCTCGGCTGGTCCGAGGTCGGGAACGGCCCGGTGTAGCGGTGGATGCCCGACGGTCGGTGGGCGCGCCGACGCGACGTAGACCCGATCCTCGCGCGTCGACGGCGATCCCGCCGGCGGTCGCGATGGCGACGTCGATCTTGCAGTAGCGCACCGTGGTGCGGTCGAACGGCGGGAACCACACGATCAGCTGACCGTCGCCGGACGCCGGACGGCCTGGTTCCCCACGTCGGTCGTGAGCACCCGCCCGTCGCGCAGGAACCCGCAGCCGTAGTTCTCGGCGTTGTCGGCCGAGCCCTGGTAGGTGGGCGTCAGCTTGCCGACCTCGCGAGCGGCGGAGCTTGCCGATCCTTCGTGCCCTTCAGCGCGAAGATCCCCCAGCCCTGAGGCGGGTTCGGCTGCCCCGTGTCCTCGCCCGCGATGAACCAGCGCGCACCGTGGTGCCGGCCCGGGAAGAAGCAGATCTGCGCGTTGATGTCGAGGCCGGTCGGGGTCGTCGGCGCGGGTGGTGATCACGCGTTGGTGGCGGAAGGGTGGCACCGACTCGTACGCGTCGAGGTTGTTGCCCTGTCCGTTGAACACGATCGGCCGCGACGTCGCGACCGATCACTCGCGGCCCCGCCCGGGCAGCGCGGTGAGCAGGCCGATGCCGACGACTGCGGCGAGCAGGATGACGACGGTGCGGCGCATGGTGACCTCCTAGTGACGAGGTGCGAGTGGCGGCGTGAAGGACTGGCGTGGTGACGAGGCGGTCGAAGCCGTCGGCGAGGCTCGGCATCGTGGCGCCGCGTGATCGCGACGATGGTGACCCGGTTGTAGGTGGCGCCCGGCACGGGGATCGCGACGTGCCGGTGCACGCTGCCGTCGGCGTCGAGCACGCAGACCAGGCCACCGGTCGGGTCGTCGTCGCGACTCGGACATGAAGACGCCGTAGCTCGTCGCGCCCTCTGCGGCCGCCGCGCTGCCGGGCCGGACCCATTGCGCCGGGTCGCCGAGCCCGCTCGTCGTCACGTGCAGCCGGAACGGGGCTTCGGTGATCTCGAGCGTCGCGGTCCGGGGTCAGCCCGGCGGGCGGGGCCCGGAGGGTGAACGCCAGGGCGCACGGCGCGCCGACGCACTCGCTGCGGCCTCGGCGGCGCCGGCGGTCGTCGGTGCGACGTGGTGGTCGGTGGCCTCGGGATGCGGATGTGGAACGGCCTTGCCCGTGGAGCACGAACGCGTAGACGCCGCTCGTGCGGCTCCGCGAGCCCGGTGCCGGGCTCACGGATGCCGGCGACTGCGTAGACGCCGGTCGCGGTCGACCACCGCGCCGCCCGAGACCGCGCCCTTCGTGGGATGCGACCAGAGAACGGTCGCCGTCGGCGACGCGCACCGCCCGCAGCGTGAAGTCGGTCCCGCCGACGAAGGCGACGTCTCCGGCGATCGCCGTGGCCGCGTAGGTGGCGGCGGGCTCGCGGTTCTGCCACGCGATGCGCTCGGTCCGCACGTCGATGCCGTGCAGGTACGGCGCACGGCCGACCGCCGTCCCGCCCACCACCATCCCGTCCGCGTAGGCCGCCGGCCCGATGAACCCGCCGGTGGAGAAGTTGCCCCCGGGGCGGGTCAGGCCCGGGCGCGGTGGCGTCGACGGTCGCGACCGGCGCGCCGGACTCGCGATCGACGATGTAGTACCTGCCCGTCCTTGTTGCCGAGTCCGACGAGCGGGCGGCCGTCGACCTCGAAGAGGTTGGGCACGCCCGCGAAGTCGAGGTCGTCCTGGTTCGGCGGATGGGGTTGGTAGATCCAACGCACGTGCCCGTCGTCGAGGTCGAAGGCCATGAGCGCGTCGCTCGCCTCGACCCCAGCCGTCGGCGACGACGCAGTTGCCGGTCCCGACGATCACCAGTCCCCGCGCGCGGTCGACGGCCGGCGAGCCCCAGACGTCGCCGCAGCCCGGCGCCCGTGGCGTTCGGCCCGCTGTCTCACCGGGCGCGGTCACCGTTCGCCAGCGGACGCGACCCGTGCGGGCGTCGAGCGCGACGACGCCGGCCGGCCGGCCGCCCTTCGGCTCGTTGTGGACGTCCCACCCGACGATGACGGTGCCGTCCACGACCACCGGAGAGGACTCGATCTCGCTGGAGTTGCCCCGAACCCTGGGACCGATCCGGTACGACCAGCGCGGGGTGCCGTCGCGCGGCACGCAGCGCGAACATCGTCTTCCCGGCCGGGACGAACACGGTGCGGACGCCGCCGGCGTCGGCCACCGCGGCCGACGCGACGATCTGGCCGCTGTACACCTGCGGGTGCACCGGCGCGCGAAATGTCCAGTGACGGCGTCCGGTCCGCGCCGAGAGGGCGACGACCCGACCCGACCAGTCGCCGACGTAGAGCACACCGTGGGCCAGCGCCGGGGTCGCGGTCACGACGTCGTGGGTCGGCGTGAACCACCGCAGCCGCAGGTCACGGGCGGTGGTCGGCGTGATCCGCGTGGGGCACCGGGTCGCGAAGGTGCGGCCGATCGAGTACCCCCACATCGGCCAGTCGCACCGCCGCTCGGTCGGGACCGAACGCGCGGCGGCGCCGGCACCGAGCGTCGCGACGATCACGACGACGACCGAGCCGACGACCAGGCGACGACCAGGCACGCGGCCGCGACGACCCACCGAACTCGTGTGGCCCCCCACGGCGCGGAGACTCGGCCGGTGCTGCGAGCCGGGCGGGATAACCTCGGCGGTCCCGGTGGCGTAGCCGAGTGGTTCAGGCAAGGGTCTGCAAAACCCTGGACGTGGGTTCAATTCCCACCGCCACCTCCAGTCACGAGCGATCGCGCACTCATCTCCGCCGCATCCGTCCCGCGTCCGGGGCCGGGCCGCCCGTCCGCGAGAATGTCGCCTTCGCGATGCGGAGGAGACGGGTGCGCGACCGACGATCGACGCGGCGGCGGTTCCGGTTCGGCGCCGTCGGCGCCGTCGGTCTCGTCGTGGCGCTCGCCGCGACCGGAGTGGCGGATCCCGGAGTCGCCGGCGCGAGGAGTACGTCCGCGGCGGACCGGGCGACGCCTGCGGCCACGAGCTCGCTGGAGCAGGCGGTGCGCTGCCTGAGCGACCGCCGCGTCGCCGCCACGCTCCGCGGGTTCCAGACCGAGCGTTCCACGAGTGACGTCCCTGCCGACGCGACCGTCGACGCGCTCGGAGCGCTCTGGCTCCAGACCGCCACCTATCCCGTGTCCTTCGGCGGCGGCGCCGGTGGGTGCTGGCTCGGCGGTGCCATCGTCGGCACCTACCCGCAGTCGACGCCGTGGTCCACGTTCCACCACACGACGGGCCTCGCCTTCACCAACCGGGACTTCACCGTCGCCGGCGCGCGCGTGCACAACATCGGAGACGGGATCGGGGTGCGCAGCGGCGCCGACGACTTCACGATCAGCGGCGCGCACCTCTCGTTCATCCACGACGACTGCGTCCAGAACGACGAGCTCTACAGCGGCGTCGTGGAGGACAGCCTCCTCGACGGGTGCTACGTCGCGTTCTCGGCGCGGCCCACGAAGGGCGACTCGGCGGAGGGCAGCTCCAACACCGAGACGATCCGCAACAACGTCGTGCGACTCGAGCCGATGCCCACCGTCTACAAGGGCCGCGCACCGGGCAACGGCGGCTTCTTCAAGTGGGACGAGCACGGGCGCGGGCCGAAGCTCGTGATCCGCGACAACGTCTTCCGTGTCGACCAGAGGCCGAACCACCAGACCCTCGGCCTGCCCACCGGGTACCGCGTGCAGTGCTCGAACAACGTGGTCGTGTGGCTCGGGAAGGGTCGTTACCCGGACAAGCTCCCGAAGTGCTTCCGCGTCACGCGGGACCGCAAGGTCTGGGACCGTGCGCTCGCGGCATGGCACGCCGCGCACCCGCTGAACCCGTAGCGCCGGGCGGCCGGCAGCGTTCAGCGCGGGACGTCCTTCCACGGGAGCGCCTTGTCGGTCCGGGGCTCGCCCGGGAGCCCGAGGATGCGCTCGCCGAGGATGTTGCGCAGGATCTCCGACGTGCCGCCCTCGATCGAGTTCGCCCGCGCCCGCAGGAACATCTTGCGGATGTCGAGGCCGCCGGTCAGGTTGGCCGACTCGGGGCGCACGAAGTCGTAGTGGTCGATGAGCACACCGTCGGGGCCGAGCAGGTTGATCGCCTCCGAGTAGATGCGCTTGTTCACCTCGGCGAAGGCCAGCTTGCTCACCGAGCCCTCGGGGCCGGCGATCCCGGCCTTTCGGTTCTGGCCGGCGCGGATGTTGGTGAGGCGCAGGACCTCGGCCTCGATCCAGAGCTTCATCACCGCGTCCTGCGCCACCGCGTCGCGCCGGTCGTCGGGGAGCTCGCGCCACACCTTCATCAGCTCGCCGATCGGTCCCGACTCGCGCGCTGCGACCGAGCCACCGATCGTGACCCGCTCGTTCATGAGCGTCGTCATCGACACCCGCCAGCCGTCGCCGACATCGCCGATCCGGTCCGCGTCGGGAACGCGGACGTCGGTCATGTAGACCTCGTTGAACTCGGCCTCACCGGTGATCTGCCGCAGCGGCCGCACCTCGACCCCCGGCGCGTGCATGTCGAGCGCGAAGTAGGTGAGCCCACGGTGCTTGGGCACGTCCGGGTCCGTGCGGGCGACGAGCATCCCGCGGTCGGCCATGTGCGCGAGCGTGTTCCACACCTTCTGACCGTTGACCACCCACTCGTCGCCGTCGCGCACGGCGCGGGTCGCGAGCGACGCGAGGTCGCTCCCGGCGCCGGGCTCGCTGAACAGCTGGCACCAGATCTCCTCACCGGTGAACAGGGGACGCAGGAGGCGGGCCTTCGTCTCCGGCTGCGCGTGCGCGACGATCGTGGGCGCGGCGAGGAACAGGCCGAAGCCGTTCCAGCCGATCTCGGTGTACTTGACGCCGGCATCGCGCAGGCGGTCCTCGACGACGCGCTGGAGCTTCGCGTCGGCGCCGAGCCCGCCGAACCCCTCGGGGAAGTGGACCCACGCGAGGCCCTGGTCGTACTGGGCGCCGCGGAAGTCGATCCGGTCGGCGGGGTCGTGCTCGGCGAGCAGCCGGTCGGTGAGGGCGAGGATCTGGTCGGCGTCCATGGGGCCGCAGACTACGGCGAGCAGGGCGCGCCGAAGATGAACGAGCGCCTCACGAATACGACGGTGCGTGGAGCGCCCGTGGCCCGAGCGGCCCGTGAGCGAAGCGAGCACGAGCGGGCGGGGCGGGTCCCGTGATTCGGCCGTTCGCGTCGGTACGCTCGAGCGGATGTCCGATCCGACGCGGCCCTCCCGCCTTCGTCCCGCCGGCCCTCACCCGGCGGCAGCGACGCACGGCGCGCCTTCGTCGCCGCCGTCGTCAGCGCCTGTTCGCGCTCGCGGGCGCGGCCGTGGTCGCGGTCGCGACGGTCGCCGCGTGGCAGCTCGGCGGCAACGGCGACGACGGCGGCGCCGCGGCACCGCCGTCGTCGGTCACCCGGTCCACCACGACGAGCTCCACGCTCGCGCCGCTCGCCCCGCCGTACAGCCAGGCGACCGAGGACGAGAACGCCAAGCCCGGCACCTCGAACTGGCGGCTGACGAACGACGGCGCCGACCCACGACATCGAGGGCTACCTCGACGTGACCAGCGCGCAGCAGGGCGAGACGGTCACCCTCTACGCCAACGACCGTCGCGCCGACGTTCACGATCGAGGCGTACCGGCTCGGCTGGTACCAGGGCCTCGGCGGCCGGCTGGTGTGGACGTCGCCGCCCGTGACCGGCAAGGTGCAGACGCCGGCCACGCTCATCCCCGCGACGAACACCTACGAGGCGCGGCTGGGACCCCGCGACCACGTTCGTGGTGGGCAAGGACTGGCCGGTCGGCTCGTACCTGCTGAAGCTGGTCGCGTCGACCGGGCAGCAGCGGTGGGTGCCGCTGACGGTGCGCGACGACGCGAGCACCGCCACGTACGTGATCGTGAACTCGGTGAGCACCTGGCAGGCGTACAACCACTGGGGCGGCTGCTCGCTCTACGACTGTCGGCGGCGGTCCCGGTGGCCGGTCGAAGATGGTGTCGTTCGACCGGCCGTACGACGTCGGTCGGCGACGGGTCGCCGCCGCGTCGGCGAACGAGCTGCCGCGTGGTGATGCGCGCCGAGGAGCTGAACCTCGACGTCACCTACATGACGAGCGTCGACGTGCACGAGCGCCCGCAGCTGCTGCAGCAGCACAAGGCGATCGTGTCGCTCGGCCACGACGAGTACTGGTCGAAGTCGATGTTCGACGGGACCGAGGCGGCGCGCGACGCCGGTGTGAACCTCGCTGTTCCTCGGGGCGAACGCGATGTACCGCCAGGTGCGGTTCGAGCCGTCGGCGGTGGGCGTCGACCGGCACATGGTCAACTACCGCTCGACCGCAGACCCGATCCGCCTGACCGACCCGAGCCAGACGACGGTGAGTTTCCGCGACTCGCCGGTGAACCGGCCCGAGGCGCAGATCATCGGGCAGCAGTACCAGTGCAATCCGGTGCGTGCCGACGGCATCGTGGTCGAGCCCGACAACTGGATCTGGGCCGACAGCGGCGTCGGCCGCCGGCTCGCACATCGAGATCCTCGTCGGGCTCGGAGTACGACCAGTACATCCACGGTCAGGGCGGCCCCGACAACGTCGAGATCGTCGCCCACTCGCCGATCACGTGTCACGGACGCAGCGGCTACTCCGACGTCACCTACTACACGGCGCCGAGCGGCGCCGGCGTGTTCGCGACCGGGACCAACTACTGGGTGAGCAAGCTGCAGCCGCCCGAGTTCCCGGCGACCGCGTACAACCCGATCGTGGTGAAGGCGACCCAGAACGTGCTGCTCGCGTTCGGCGCCGGTCCGGCCGGCCCGGCGCACCCGTCGGTCCCGAACTGGAAGGACGCTCCCCGGCACGGGCAAGTAGTGATCCGAGATCTGAGATCGAGATCTGAGGCGCTGCGCCCGCCGTCGAGGAGCGGAGTCTCGAGGTCCGGGCGGTGCGCGTCGACGACGGACGTCCCGGGCGCCTCAGGATGTGGAGACGGGCGCGACCTCCACGGGGATGCCGTTGACGGCGGCGTTGTTCGAGAGCGGGTCGAAGTGGTCGACCGGCGCGAGCAGGTTGTTGTTCACCCCGGCGTGCTCGCGGGCGACGGCCATGCGGGTGCCGGCCTTGTCGTGACCCCACCCGTGGGGCATCGACACGACACCCGGCATCATCTCGTCGCTCACCTCGACGGTGATCTCGACGCTGCCGGCCTCGGAGCTCACCCGGGCGACGCCGCCGTCGGTCACCCCGGCGCGGTGGGCGTCGTCGGGATGGATGAGGAGCGTGCAGCGGTCCTTGCCCTTCACGAGCACCTTCACGTTGTGCATCCACGAGTTGTTGGACCTGAGGTGGCGGCGCGACGTGAGCAGGAGGCCGTCGACCGTCCGCTCGACGCGCGCGGCGAGACGGGGGAGATCGGCCAGGACGAGCTCCGGCGCGAGATCGATGCGGCGGTTCGGCGTCTCCAGGATCTCGGGGATCCGCGGCGTCATCGGCCCCTTGTCGATGCCGTGGGGCGCGTCGCGGAACGACTGCAGGGTCAGGCCGTCGGCGACCCCGCCGTACCGGTCACCCCAGGGTCCGGTCCGGATCTGGAGGTCGAGCAGCCGGAGCGGCCCGCGCCCCGGTGACGCAGCGGCGGCGGCCTCGGGGTCGACACCCTTGGCCTCGGCGAGCGCGGCGAAGTACCCGTCGTCGAACGCGTCGACGTCGACGTCGGCGTCGCGGATCCCCGCGCACATCGCGCCGATGCGCGTGAGGATCTCCCACTCGTGCGGTCGGTCGCCCGGATCGAACACGGGCTCGGAGAGCCGCTGGGCGCTGCGCACCTGCCACATGGGGATGAGGTCGTCGAAGTGGTGCTGCTCGAGTGCCGAGAGGCCGGGGAGCAGCACGTGCGCGTGGCGGGTGGTCTCGTTCAACGCGTTGTCGATGCTGATCATGCAGTCGAGGTGCTCGAGCGCGGCGTCGAGCCGGCCGGCGCCGGGCGCGCTGATGACGGGGTTCCCGGCGATGGTCACGAGCGCGTGGATCTGGCCCGGCCCCGGGGTGTCGATCTCCTCGGCGAGACACGAGACCGGCACCTGGCCGAGCACCTCGGGGATGTCACGCACGCGCGACCGCCACTGGCCGGGCCGCACACCGTCGGCGAGCGCCGGGTTCGGCAACGAGTTCACGCCCCACGCGATCGGGTTGCCGAACATCAGGCCGCCGGGCCGGTCGAAGTTGCCGGTGAGGATGTTCACGACGTCGACCAACCAGGACGTGAGCGTCCCGAACTCCTGGTTGCAGGTGCCGATGCGGCCGTAGAGCGCCGCCGACGGCGCGGCCGCGTACTCGCGGGTGACGCGCCGGATGGTGTCGGCCGGGATGCGACACGTCGCCTCGACGCGCTCGGGGGTGAAGTCGACCGCCGCCGCCCGCACCACGTCGACGCCGTCGACGTAGGCGCCGACGGGACCGAGGTGGACGAGGTCCTCGGCGAAGAGCACGTTCACCATCGCGAGGAGGAACGCGGCGTCGGTGCCGGGAACGATGGGGATCCACTCGTCGGCGCGGTCCGCGGTGCCCGTCCGACGCGGGTCGATCACCACGACCTTGCCACCGCGGGCGCGGATGCCGTCGAGCTCGCCGAGGATGTCCGCACACGCGAGGAGCGACCCCTGCGACGCCTGCGGGTTCCCGCCCATGATGATCCAGTGGTCCGTCCGGGGAACGTCCGGCGTCGGGATCGACCACATGCCCCCGTACATCAGCGCCGCGGTGAGGTTCTTCGGCCACTGATCGACGGTGCCCGCGGAGTAGACGACGGGCAGCGCCGCGAGCCCGATGAACAGGCCCACGTACCGGCCCAGCGAGAAGTTGTGGGCGGTCGGGTTGCCGATGTAGCAGGAGATCGCCTCCTTGCCGTGCGTCTCGACGACGCCGGCCAGCAGCTCGTCGCACCGTGCGAACGCGGTCTCCCAGTCGACCTCCGACCACTGGTCGCCGGTCCGGATCATCGGCCGGCGGATGCGGTCGGGGTCCTCGTGGAGATGACCGAGCGCGGTGCCCTTCGGGCAGAGGTAGCCCTTCGACCACACGTCGTCGCGGTCGCCGCGGATGCGATCGACCCTTCCGTCGGTCACGCGGCAGCTCGAGCCCGCACATCGCCTCGCAGAGCGGGCACGTGCGGAAGTGGGTGGTGGAGTTGCCCGGGATCGTCGCCGTCATCGCGCGGAGCCTAAGCAGCGGGTCCGCGGCTCCGCTCGGCCGTCAGGCCCCCGCCAGGATGGCGTCGGTCTGGCCGAGCGCCTGCGTCATGCCCTCCTGCATGCCCATCTCGATGAGTCGCTCCATGTCCTCGCTCGAAGCGAACTTCGTCGCGATCGTCATCGTGGTGGCACCGGCGGTGGCCTCGGCCAGCGTCACCTCGATGCGGCTCACGGGCATCGCCGCGTTCGGGGTGCCCGACTCGTCGGCGAAGCCGTCCTCGAACTCGAGCGAGGTCGGCGGGTCGGCCGCCACGATGCGCCAGAAGCCGCCGTGGCGGTCACCCTCGGGGCCGGTCATGAAGTAGGTGACCGTCCCGCCGGGCGTGAGGTCGTGGTTCTCCACGGTGGCGGGGTAGGTCGGCGGTCCCCACCAGCGCTCGAGCTGCCGTGGGTCGGCCCAGAGCTGCCACACCCGCTCGCGGTCCGCGTCGAACTCGGCGGTGATGGTGAGCGTGCGCGCCTCGGTGTCGCGCTCGGACGAGATGACGGTCACGGAGGTCTCCTTGTCGGGGGGGGTCAGAAGCGCCAGCGGGTGGCCCCGCCCGGCTCGACGGTCAACAGACCGGTCGCCCGGCGGGGAGTGATGCGGTACACGTGCCACGGCGGCGGCCCGGCCGACGGGGCGCTGAACTCGGCGGTGAGCGCGATGCCGCTGTCGTCGACGCGCGCGGGCCAGCCACCGGCCGCCCAGCGGTCGGCCATCTCGGCGACGAGCTCCGGGTCGGTGACCATCTCGGCGTCGCCCTCGACGACGAGGTCGAATTCCTCGGTGGCGACGCTGAGCGTGCAGCGCGGGTCGCGGGCGACGTTCCGGCCCTTGCGCGTCTGGCGCCCGGTCTCGAACCAGAAGCACCCGTGGGCCCACAGTGCGCCGATGCCCGTGACGTGCGGGCGACCGTCGGGATCGACGGTCGCGAGCCAACACGTGTGACGGTTCGGGCCACCGGTGCCGGGTGCCTGGGTCACACCCCGAGCGAGGCGGGCGTCGATGCGCTCCCAGTCGAGGAGCGGGGTGCCGGAGAGGTCGGCCAGGTTGCGGGCCTGCGGTGTCATCGTGACCTCCTGCGGGGCGAGGGCCGGCCGGCGGGTCGCTCCGTGCGGAGCAGGTGGTCCATGCGGTCGACGCGGTCGTGCCACCGCGATTCGAGCTCGGCGAGCAGCGCGCCGGCCCGATGGAGCGCGCCGGGCTCGGCCCGTACGAGCTGCTCGCGGCCCTGCTTGCGCTTCACCACCAGCCCGGCCCGCGTGAGCACCGCCACGTGCTTCTGCACGGCGGCGAAGCTCATCGGGTACTCGTCCGCGATCGTCGACACCGACAGCTCGGCGGCGAGCGTCCGCCGCACGATGTCGCGACGGGTGCGGTCGGCCAGGGCGTGGAACGCCCGGTCGGCGGCGGCAGGCTCGAGTGAACGTACAACCATTCGGTTGTACGTTACCATCCGCCGGCCACGGTGGCAAGGGGAGTGTCGCGACGCCCGTAGTGTGCGCGTCGTGACGCTGACCTTCATCGATGCCGAGCACGGCGCCCGTCCGGCGCCCGGACGGGTCGACGGTGATCGGGTGCTGCTCGACGCCGAGGCGCTCGGCGGGCTCACCGGTTGGGCGCTCAAGCCGGAGGGTCTGTGTCGCGACGAGATGTGCGTGCCGGTCCGTGACGACGCGCTCGTGGTCGACGGTGCCGTCGACGCGGCGCGCTTCGCCGCCGCGCTGGCGCGGCCGGTCGTGGTCGACGCCGCGCACGGGATCGTCGCGCTGGGGGAGCGGTCGGCCGAGCGGCGGGGTCCGATCGAGGCCGGTGTCGCGCCCGATTTCACGCTCCCGCAGCTCGAGGGCGGCGCGTTCACCTTCTCGTCGCTCGGGCGGCGCAAGAAGCTGCTGCTCGCGTGGTCCTCCTGGTGAGGCTGCCGCTACGACCTGCCGGTCTGGCAGCGTCTGAGTGAGGAGCTCGGCCCCCAGGGGCTCGCGATCGTGGGCGTCGCCTTCGACGACTCGGTCGCGGCGGCGATCGAGTGGGTCGAGGCCGCGGACCCTCGCCCCACGTTCCCGATGCTGCTGGACCGCGAGCTGCTGCTCGGTGAGCTCTACGGCATCTACAACGTGCCGACCGTGATCTGGATCGACGAGGACGACCGCATCGCGCGCGCGCCGGTGATCGCACCCGGTGACGACCTGTTCAAGGACTTCACCAACATCGACTCGTCGGTGCACCACGACCAGCTCCGGGCGTGGGTCGCCACCGGTGTGCTCCCGCCGCCGAGCGGGCACGAGGAGGTGATGCTCCCGACCGACGACGAGCAGCTCGCCCGCCTCGAGCGCCGCGTCGGGGCGTACCTCACCCGTGAAGGGCATGCCGACGCGGCGGAGCCGCATTTCGCCCGCGCCACCGAGCTCGCGCCCATGGACTGGACCATCCGGCGGGGCACCCTGCCGTTGCGCGGCGACGATCCCTTCGGTGAGAAGTTCTTCGCGTTCATGGGCGAGTGGGCCGCCGCCGGCCAGCCCGGGTACGGATCCGCCGACCCCGACGCGCCCTCGTGATCCGCTCTCGCGCCTGCGGCGCAGGCCGCTCGGGCCCCGCTCGGCCGGAACCGGATCGGCGTGCGTCCTCGTGCGGCCTCGCTTCGTCGTGATCCGCTCTCGCGCCTGCGGCGCAGGCCGCTCGGGCCCCGCTCGGCCGGAACCGGATCGGCGCGCGTCCTCGTGCGGCCTCGCTTCGTCGTGATCCTGCGTGCTCGCTGCGCTGCCTGCGGCGCAGGCCGCTCGGGCCCCGCTCGGCCGGAACCGGATCGGCGCGCGTCCTCGTGCGGCCTCGCTTCGTCGTGACGCGCCTCGTGCTCGTCCGGCACGGCCGGCCGGAAGGCACCTGGGGACGGGATCCGGATCCCGGGCTCGACGCGCTCGGGTGCGAACAGGCCGAGGCCGTCGCCGATCGGCTCGCGCCGCTCGGTCCGCTCCCGGTGGTGGTGTCCCCGTTGCGCCGCACGCGCGAGACCGCGGCGCCGCTCCTCGCACGGTGGACCGTCGAGCCCGTGATCGAGCCCGGCGTGGGGGAGCTCGCCGCGCCCGTCGACGCGCGCCCGGATCACGCCACCTGGTTGCGCACCCTGATGTCCGGTCGCGGCGCCGACCACCCCGCGGTGATGGCGCCGTTCCGCGCGCGTGTCCTCGGGGCGATTCGTGCGCTTCGTGCCGACACGGTCGTCGTCACACACTTCCTCGCGATCAACGCAGTGGTGGCGGCCGCGACCGACGACGACCGTGTCGTGTGCTTCGCGCCGGCGCACTGCTCGCAGACGATCGTCGACCTCGACGATCGCGGTGGGCTCGAGCTGGTCGAGCTCGGCCGCTCGGGCCAGTCCGACGCACGCGTCTGAACGTCGCCGTTCACGAGTCCGTCACGTCGGCGGAGCCCGGTGCTACGTTCCCGCGGCCCCAACCCCTCGACCCAGGAGGCCGCCACGATGCTCGGCGCCGCGCTCGACATCTTCTCCAAGGCGGGATTCGCATATCTGTCGCGCTGGTCGCACGTCGTCGTCGGTATCACCTGGATCGGCCTGCTCTACTACTTCAACTTCGTGCAGGTCCCGGCGTTCGGCGAGATGGAGGCCGCGGCCCGCAACAACGCGATCGACAAGCTCGCGAGCCGTGCGCTCTGGTGGTTCCGGTGGGCGGCGCTCGCCACCGTCGTGACCGGTCTGCTGATCCTGGGGTTCCAGGAGCAGCTGAACAAGATGGAGTACTTCAAGTCGGCGCCCGGGATGGCGATCGCCGTCGGCATCCTGCTCGCGCTGACGATGTTCGTGAACGTGTGGGGGATCATCTGGCGCAACCAGAAGGTCGTGATCGCCAACGCCCGCAACGTGCAGGCCGGCGGAGAGGCGGACCCGGCCGCCGCCGAAGCCGGTCGACGCGCGCTGCTCGCGTCCCGGATGAACACGATCTTCTCGCTGCCGATGCTCGTCTTCATGATCGGCACGAGCCACTTCCCGTACGACGCGCCGGTCGTCACCGGGAGCCACCGCGCGGTCTACTGGCTGATCATGCTCGTGGTGTGGATCCTCTTCGAGCTGAACGCGCTCGGCGTGATCGGCGGGCTCAAGCCGGGTGGCACGAACGTCGTCTTCGACACCCACAAGAACACGTTGATCACCGGCTTCCTCTACGCCGCCTTCGTGGTCATCGTGTACGCGCTCGTCCTCGCCTAGCGGCGGCGGACCGCTACGACGGTTCGCGACCCACGATCGAGACGAACGAGACCATCTCGCCGGGGTAGCCGCCGAGGTTGTGCGTCAGCGCCAACGGACGGTCGTTCCCGATGCGCCGTGCCTCCGGAGCATCGCCGCGGAGCTGGAGCCAGCACTCGAACAGCATCCGCAGCCCTGAGGCGCCGACCGGGTGGCCGAAGCTCTTCAGGCCGCCGTCGGGGTTGACCGGCAGCTCGCCGTCGAGGTCGAACGTCCCGGCGAGGATCTCCTTCCACGCGGTGCCGCGCTCGGCGAACCCGAGGTCCTCCATGAGCACGAGCTCGGTCGGGGTGAAGCAGTCGTGCACCTCGGCCATCGCGAGCTCGTGCCGGGGGTCGGTGATCCCCGCCTGTGCGTACGCGTCCCGCACGCTGGCCTCGACCTCGGGGAAGTGCGTGTAGTCGTAGTCGGGATCGGTGAGCCCGGCACCGTTGCCGGCCACGAACGACAATGCCTTCACGTACAGCGGGCGCTCGGTGTATCGGTGCGCGTCCTCGGCCCGTACGACGATCGCGGCCGCGGCGCCGTCGGCCACACCCGCACAGTCGAGGATGCCGAGCGCGCCGGCCACGCGCGGCGAGTTGCAGATCTGCTCCATGCTCATCTCGCGCCGGAACTGCGCCCGCGGGTTCTTGGCGCCGTTGGCGTGGTTCTTCCACGCGATCCGCGCCAGCACCTGCGTGAGCTCGTCGTCGTCGACGCCGTACTTCTTGGCGTAGGCCGGCGCCACCATGCTGAACATCGCCGCCGCGGTGAGCGTGCGGGCGGTGCCGTCGTTGGGCACCGGGAACGCGTTGAGCCCCGCGTAGCCGCTGTCCTTCACCTTCTCGGCCCCCACCGCCATCGCGATGTCGTAGGCCCCCGAGGCGACCGCGTACGCCGCCTGGCGCAGCGCCTCGGATCCGGTCGCGCAGAAGTTCTCGACGCGTGTCACCGGCTTGTCGACCAGCTGCAGCGGCCGGGCGAGGGTGATGCCGCTCATGCCGCTCTGCGCGGTGCCGAACCAGTACGCGTCGACCGCGTCCTTGTCGGTGCCGGCCGCGGTGAACGCCTGCTCGGTGGCGTCCACCAGTAGGTCGTCGAGGCCGGTGTCGAACCGCTCGCCGAACGCGGTGCACCCCATCCCGACGATCGCGACGCGGTCCTTGATCCCGTGTGACGACATCTAGCTCTCCCTCGCTGCGGCGGTCCCGCGCACCGGGCGGGCCTTCCAGAAGTAGTCGTGGATCCCGTCGGCGGTGAAGAGCCGCCGGAACGTCATCTCCACCCGGTCGCCGATCCTCACGTCGGCGGCGTCGACGTCGGTCAACTCCACCGGGAAACGGCCGCCGCCGTCGAAGTCGACGACGGCGAACACGATGGGAGGGCTCGGCGAGTACGCCAGCTTGTCGATCGTGAACGTGACGATGGTGCCCTCGGTGTCGGCCATCGGTGCCGGCTCCATGTCGTCGAGCACGCCGCTCGCGCCGACGCGTGCCGGCGGGAGGTGCAGCGCGCCCGTCGAGCGGTCGCGCGAGCCGACGAACCCGAACTTCCAGTCCTCCGACCGACCGGCCGCCGACGCGGACACCCGGGCCGGCTCGGGCCGACGCGGCGGCTCGACGGTGACCATGCCCCGCCACGAGAGGAACGTGCCGTACGGGAGGTCGGCGCCGCCGGCGATCTGCGCGGCCACGGTCCGGGCGGCGCGGAACCCGGTGATCGCGTCGGTGACGCGGAACACGAGCACGTCGGCACCGTCGGCCAGCGAGACCAACGCCACGAGCGCGCCCGGCGCCGCGGTCTCCAGCACGGATGCGAGAAGCAGGCCCGCCTGCGCGGTTCCCGGGTTCCCGACCGTGGCCGAGTGGTTGGCCGCGAGGGCGCCGTCGTTGATCCCCAGCCGCTTCGTGAGCGAGGTGACGGCGCGGGCGTGCATCCCGGTGACGGCCACGTGGTCGACCGCACTCGGCTCGAGCGCCGCCTGCTTCAGCGCCGCGTTCCACGCCTGCTCACCGAGGGGTACGTACTTCGTCTCGCCGAAGCGCTCCTCCCACACCCGGGGGCGGCGGTCACCTGGGGTGCGCCACCGGTCGAGGAACTCGTCGGTGGCGGCGCCCCCGCCCAGGAACTCGGCGATCACCGGTCCGGTCGTCCCGTCGCCGACGACGACGGCGGCGGCGGCGTCGCCGCCTGCGGCTTCGTCGGGGCTGGTGGGCAGCCCGGTACGGATGTCGCTGCTCACCACGAGGGTCGTGCCGGTGCCGTCGAGCGCGATGCGGAGCGCGCCGATGCCGGAGCGGACCGCGCCGCCGAGGTCGAGCGCGGTGCCGTCGCCGTCGAGGCGCAGCGCGGCGTGGATCGCGGTTGCGTTCGTCTTGTCGAGATAGGCGGGGTCCGCGGTGGCGAACCACACTGCGTCCACGGCCGGCGCGCCGGCGCTGCGCAACGCGAGCCGGGCCGCCTCCACGCCCATGGTCGTGGTGTCCTCGTCGTAGGACGCGACCGTGCGCGTGCCCTTGCCGCCACCGGTACCGAAGGTGGCCGTGATGTCGGCGCGTTGCAGCCGACGGAAGGGCAGGTAGCCCGCAGCGCTGACGATTCCCCTCATCATGTGTCCTCTTCGCCCTCCGGGCGGGGCCGGACCGGCCACGCTCCGCTCGTGTCCCGACCGCGTGTCGTCGTCGCTCCGCTCATGGATTTCGCTCTCCCGTGCGGTGTGCTCCGACCGGGAGCGGATACTAGGACCGACCCTAGAGTGAACCGCCGTGCGACTCGGCGACGTGGCCAACGAAGACGCGCGCCCCTACGGCAAGCCGCTCGACGGCGTGCGGGTGCTCGCGGCGGAGCAGATGCAGGCGCTGCCGTACGCGACCCAGCTGCTCGCGCGCCTCGGCGCCGATGTCGTGAAGGTGGAGCACCCGGTGCACGGCGAATCGGGACGGGGCTCGTCGCCGGGGATGGTCGACCCCGAGGGCCGCACCGTCGGCGCCACGTACCTGCGCAACAACCTCGACAAGCGCAGCGTGGGCCTCGACCTCAAGTCGCCCGAGGGACGCGAGCTCTTCCTGGCCCTGGTGCCGAGGTTCGACATCGTCGCCGAGAACTTCAAGGCCGGGACGATGGACCGCATGGGGCTGGGCTACGACGTGATCGCTCAGGTGCACCCGCGTGCGATCTACGCCTCCATCTCGGGGTTCGGCAACACCGGCGGCTCGCCGTATGCCGACTGGCCCGCCTACGCGTCGGTCGTCGAGGCGATGTCGGGGATCTACGACTGGAAGACCCCCGACGGCCCGCCGGTGACGATCCCCGTCGGCGCCCTCGGCGACATCAGCTCCGGCCTCTTCGCGGTGATCGGGATCCTGGCCGCGTTGCGCCACCGCGACCGCACCGGCGAGGGGCAGTACCTCGACATCGCCATGCTCGACGCGACCGTCGCCATGACCGACGTCGTCACCAACTTCTGGTCGCTCGGAGTACGCCCCGAGCCCGACAAGGCGCTCCAGGTGATCTGCGAGGGCTTCCGCGCGTCCGATGGCTACGTCGTCGCGCAGATCGTGCGCGAGCCGCAGTTCGCGAGGCTCGCCGAGCTCATCGGCCACCCCGAGTGGAACACCGACCCGCGCTTCGAGACCCGCGCCGGCTGGGGCCCGCACCTCGAGTCGGTGATCCGGCCCGCGGTCGACGCGTGGGCGGCACAGCGCACCAAGCTCGAGGCGGCACGCGAGCTCACCGCGGCGGGCATCGCGGCGGGCCCGAGCAACCACGCCCCCGACGTCATCGCCGACGCGCACGTGAAGGCGCGCCACATGCTCGTCGAGATGCCGCGCACCGACGGCGTCGCCGAGCCGGTCCTGATCCCCGGCAACCCGGTGAAGCTCTCGAAGGTCGCCGAGGGCCCCGAGACGCGCGTGCCGTGGGTCGGCGAGCACACCGCGGCCGTCCTCACCGACGAGCTCGGGCTCGACGCGGACGCGATCGGCGGTCTCCGCGACCGTGGGGTCGTCACCTGAGCCCGCACCGCGCAGCTTCGACGGCCGATCGCCGCCGCTCATAGGATCTGACGACCCGTCAGATTTCCCAGGAGCAGGCGTGGATTTCGAGTTCTCCCCCGAACAGCAGGCGTTCGCGGCCGAGGTGGATGCGTTCCTCGACGCCCACGACGACCCCGACGTCTTCGATCTGACCCGCGAGAACATGGCCCAGATCGTCGACACGCCGAAGCGCCGTGCCTTCATGGCCGAGCTCGGCGCCAAGGGCTGGCTCGGTCTCACCTGGCCCGAGGAGTACGGAGGCTCCGCCGGCGAAGGCGTCTACGAGTACCTCCTCAACGAGCGGCTCGCGGGGCGGGGCGGCCCCCAGATCGGCAAGGGCGTCGGGATCATCGGCAAGACGCTCGTCGCGCACGGCAACGACTTCCTGAAGGAGAAGTTCCTGCCGATGATCCTGCGCAACGAGGTGGAGTTCGCGGTCGGGTACAGCGAGCCGAACGCCGGCTCGGACGCGGCGTCGATGCGGCTCGCGGCGGTGAAGGGCGAGCGCGACGGGAAGTCGGGGTGGATCCTCAACGGGCAGAAGACGTGGACGACCTCCGCGCACTTCGCCGAGTGGTACTGGCTCGGCACCCGCACCGACCCGTCGGACAAGCACCGCGGCATCACGCTGATGCTCGTGCCCCTCGACCAGCCCGGCATCACGATCAACGCGATCAAGACCATGGGCGGCGCGCCGATGGGCGACGAGCGCACCAACGAGGTCTTCATCGAGGACGTCTTCGTCCCCGACGAGTACGTGGTCGGCGAGGTCAACCGCGGATTCCAGTACATCTCGCAGGCGCTCGACCTCGAGCGGTTCACGATGTTCACGTTCTCGCCGATCAAGCAGCGCCTCGACCTGCTCTGCGACTACGTGCGCACCGCCGAGCGCGACGGCCGACCCCTGCGCGAGGACCCGGTGACCCGTCGCGAGATCGCGCGCCTCGCGACCGACGCCGCAGTGGCGCGCGGGCTCGGGCTGAAGGTGGTCGACCAGTCGATGAAGGGCGAGAAGAAGCCAGGCACGCCACCACCGACGGTCGAGTCGTCGCGCTACAAGCTCTTCGCCACGGAGTTCTCGCGCCGGCTCGCCAACGCGTCGATGGACATCGCCGGCCCCGGCGGCCAGCTCCGGGTCAAGACGGCCGACGCACCGATGGCGGGCCGCGCCGAGTCGACCTACCGCTACACCGTGATCGACACCATCGGGGGCGGCTCGTCCGAGATCCAGAAGAACGTGATCGCACGCCGCGGACTCGGCCTGCCGAAGAACTTCTGATTTCTCCGATGGCCACTGCACCCACGACGAGCCGTCCGCTGCTCGACGGCATCACCGTGCTCGACCTCGCGAGCGTCGGCCCCGCCGCGCGCACGTCGCGCTGGCTCGCCGACTACGGCGCACGCGTCGTGAAGGTCGGACCGCCGCCGCAGCACGGCACCGCGCAGATCACCCCACCGTTCTACGCGTACGCCGGGCACCGCGGCATGCAGCGCGTGCTCCTCGACCTCAAGACGCCGGCCGGGACCGCGGCGTTCCTGCGCCTGGCGGCCAGCGCCGACGTCGTGATCGAGAGCTTCCGTCCCGGCGTCGTCGACCGCCTCGGCATCGGTCCCGAGGCGGTGCACGCGGTGAACCGGGGCGCGGTGTACTGCTCCACGAGCGGGTACGGCCAGACCGGCCCGCGCGCGCAGTGGGCGGGCCATGACCTCAACTACCTCGCGGTCGGCGGCTACCTCGACTGCTCCGGCCGCGACGCCGACGGCGGCCCTGCGCTGCCGGGCGCGACCGTCGCCGACAGTGCCGGTGGGGGCATGCAGGCGGTCATCGCGATCCTCGCCGCGCTCGTGGCCCGTGCCGCGACCGGCGAGGGCGCCACGCTCGACGTCTCGATCGCCGACGGCGTGGTCGCGCTCATGTCGTTGAACGTCGACGAGCACCTCGCGACCGGCGACGTCCCCGGACCCCGCCACAGCATGTTGACCGGCCGGTACGCGTGTTACGACGTCTACCCGTGCGCCGACGGGAAGTGGCTGGCGGTCGGCGCCATCGAGCCGCACTTCTTCGCCAACCTGTGCCGCGCGCTCGGGTGCGAGCGTTGGATCGACCACCAGACCGACGACGCGGTGCAGGACGAGATCCGCGCCGACTTCCGGGTCCACGTTCGCGGCGAGGCCGCGCGACGCGTGGGTCGCGGAGCTCGGACCGGCGAACACCTGCGTGTCCGAGGTCGCCTCGGTGCCCGAGCTGGTGCACGACGATCACCTGCGCGCGCGCCACGTGTTCGTCACGGCATCGCGCGAGGACGGTCCCGACGTCGAGCAGGTCGGCTGGACGCTCGCCGGTGCCGACCGCGCCCAGCCCGGGCCCGTCGTGCGCAGCCCCGGGTTCACCGACACCGACGCGGTCCTGCGCGACGCAGGCTTCGCGGTCGAGGAGATCGCGGCCCTCCGCGAGGAAGGAGCCGTCGCGTGACGGACCAGGAATCGCTACCGGCCGACGTCGAAGCACTGATCGGGGCGGTGCAGTACGAAGAGGTGGGGGAGTTCCCCGTCGAGCAGGGCTACGTGTGGACGACCTGCGCCTCGGTCGAGAACGGCAACCCGCTCTACTGGGACGCCGACACCGCCGCCGAGGTCACCGACGGTCCGATCGCACCGCCGACGATGCTCTCGGTCTGGTTCCGCCCCCACCACTGGAGCCCCGGCCGCGAGGAGCAGCCGATGCCGCTCCAGGTCCACTTCGACCTGAAGGAGCGCTTCGAGCTCCCGGAGGCGGTGATGAGCGACAACACGATCGTGTTCCACGAGCCGGTGCGGATGGGCGATCGGCTGCGGACCCGCCAGATCCTGCGGTCGGTCAGCGGGCCCAAGACCACGAAGCTCGGCTCCGGGCGCTTCTGGGTGATCGACGTCGAGTACCTCAACCAGCGCGACGAGCTCGTCGGGGTGGAGTCCTACACCGGCTTCGGCTACCGCCGGGAGGCGTCATGACGACGTCGCTCACGCTCGACGCGGTCCATGTCGGCGACGAGGTCCCGGAGCTGGCGGTCGCCGTGAGCGCGACCACGATCGTGCTGGGCGCGCTCGCGGCGCGCGACTGGCGGCCGATGCACCACGATCACGACTTCGCAGTCAACCGCAACGGCACGCAGGACATCTTCATGAACACCCCGAACCAGGCCGCGTGGTTCGAGCGCTACGTGACCGACTGGACCGGACCCACCGGCCGACTCGGCCGGATGAAGTTCCGCATGTCGGGATCCGTGTTCCCGGGCGACACGATGACGATGCGGGGCACCGTGGTGGGGACGGAGACCGACGACACCGGTTGCGGATGGGCCGAGCTCACCGTCTCGCTCGCGGTCGACGGCGTGACCAAGACCGACTGCTCGGTGCGCGTCGCGCTGCCGACCGGCCCCGACGACAACCCCTGGGCGCGCCGCGGCGACCAGTGGCGCCCCTGAACCGCGGCATCGACCGATCGACGAGGACGTGACGATGGATCTCGATTTCACCGCCGAACAGGACATGCTCCGCGAGATGGTGCGGAGCGTCTGCGCCGGGTCGTCCTCGCTGGAGACCGTCCGCGCGCTCGAGGACGACCCCGTCGGCTACTCGACCGAGCTCTGGAAGCAGCTCGCCGAGCTCGACCTCCTCGGGCTCATGCTCCCCGTCGAGTACGGCGGCTCCGGGATGAGCGCGCTCGAAGGTGTGGTCGTCTACGAGGAGTTCGGCCGGGCGCTGGTGGCGTCGCCGCACTTCGTGAGCGCGGTGATGAGCGCGGGTCTGTTGCTGCGCGCCGGCTCGGCGGCACAGCGCGAGCTGCTCGTCCCGCGCATCGGGTCCGGCGACGAGATCGTGACCACGGCCTGGCTCGAGCCCGACGGCGGATTCGGTGCCCGCGGCATCCGGACGACCGCGACGCCCACCGGCGACGGGTTCCGGCTCGACGGCACCAAGTGGCACGTCCCGTTCGCGAGCTCCGCGACCCGCATCGTGGTGCTGGCGCGGACCGGCGACGCCGACGATGCCGTCGACCTGTTCCTCGTCGATCCCGACGCGGCGGGCGTCGACCTCACCCAGCAGTTCACGCTCGCGTCGGAGACGCAGTACGCGGTCACCCTCTCGGGGGTGCCGGTCGGCGAGGCCGACCGCATCGGTGCTGCCGGATCCGGCTGGGCCACGTGGAACGCCACGCTGCTCGACGGGATCGTGTTCCTCGCCGCGCAGGCGATCGGCGGCGCGCGGGCGGCACTCGAGCTCACGACCCAGTACGCCAAGGACCGGGAGCAGTTCGACAAGCCCCTCGGCGCGTTCCAGGCGATCGCGCACTACCTCGCCGACGCGTCGACGAACGTCGAGGGCGGCGAGATCCTGGTGCACGAAGCCGCCGCCGCCCTGGCGCAGGGCCAGTCGGTGGCCCAGCTCGCGCCGATGGCGAAGCTGTTCGCCGGACGTACCTACCGCGACGTGACCGCGATGGGGGAGCAGGTCTTCGGGGGCGTCGGCTTCACGCTCGAGTACGACATCCAGCTCTACTTCCGGCGCGCCAAGCAGCAGCAGCTCTCGTGGTGGGACGACCGTGCGCTCGAGGAGCGGATCGCCGCCTGCGTGCTGGACGACTGACGAGCGCCGCCGTCAGACGCCGATGAGTTCGGCCACGTGCTGGCGGTGATGCTCGGCGGTGCCGAAGAGAACGGCGTCGGACTCGAGCCGCCGGACGTAGAGGTGGACGTCCGACTCCCAGGTGTATCCGATGCCGCCGTGCACCTGGATGCCCTCCTTCGCCATGCGCGTCGCGACGTCGCCGGCGGCCGCCTTGGCCATCGCGCCGGCGACCGACTGCTCGTCGTCGTCCTCGGCGATGGTGAGCGCCGCGTAGTAGCCGAGCGCCCGGGCGCGCTCGAGGAGCACGAGCAGGTCGGCGAACTTGTGCTTGATCGCCTGGAACGATCCGACCGGCACGCCGAACTGCTCCCGCTGCTTCGCGTACTCGAGCGACACGTCGAACAGCTGCTGCGCGGCGCCGACCGCGTCGAGGGCGAGCGCGACCGTTGCGGTGTCGAGCGCGCGGCGGATGGCCGCGGCCGTGGCGGGACCTGGTGCTCCGAGCGTGTGGGCCGCGTCGACGGACACGCCGTCGAGCGCCACGGTGGCGAGCGCGCGGCTCGGGTCGACCGCGTCGAGCGGTGTCACGGTGCAGGCGGCGACGGGCACCACGAACGCGCCGACGCCGTCGTCCCCCTCGGAACCGGGCGTCCGTGCGACCACCGCGACCATGCCGTCGCGGTGGGGTTCGAACACCGTGGACTTGGAGCCGCGGAGCTCCCAGCCCCCGTCCCGGGGCGTGGCGATCAGGCTGGTGGCGGCCGGGTCGACCGCACCGCTCGGCTCTGCGATCGCGACGGTGCCGGCGACGCCCTCGGTCACGGGCGCGAGCAGCGCCACGACCTGCGGGGGCGTGGCCAGCGCCCGGACGACCGGGACGTACTGGGTGACCGTGGCGAAGAGCGGTCCGGGTGTCGAGCGCGCGGCCGAGCTCCTCGGCGAGCAGTGCGAGCTCGATCGCTCCGAGGTCGAGTCCGCCGGCGGCGGCCGGTACTCCGAGGGCGGGCCAGCCGAGCTCGGTCATGTGCGCGCACAACGCGGCGGCATCGGCCGAGCCCCCGGCGATGCGCGCTTCCACGATCTCGCGGACGAGCGCGATCGGGCACTCGGCGGTGAGAAAGGCGCGGATCGAGTCGCGCAGGTCCTCCTGGTCGGGGTCGAAGTCGAGCTCCATGAGCGGCGAACCCTACCGACCGATCGAGGGTGCCTCGGCGAGCATCGCGACCAGGGCGCGCCGGTCGATCTTCTCGCCGGCGGTGAGGGGCAACTCCTCGACGACCGCGATCGCCTCCGGCAGCTTGTAGCGGGCGAGCCGGTGCTCGGCGAAGGCGCGGAGTCCGTCGAGCGTCGGCGGCTCACCATCGGCGACGACGACCGCCACACCGATCTCACCCATCACCGGGTCGGGGCGCGGGACGACGGCGACGGCCCGCACGTCCGGGTGCGTCGAGAGCACGGCTTCGACCTCCACCGGGTACACGTTGTACCCGCCGCGGACGTACATCTCCTTGCTGCGACCCACCAGGCGCAGCCGGCCCTGCTCGTCGATCCAGCCCAGGTCACCCGTGCGCACGTGGCCCGATGCGGTGAAAGCGGCGCGCGTGCCCTCGGGGTCGCGCCAGTAGCCGGCCATCACGGCAGGGGAGCGGAGGCACACCCTGCCGGTCTCGCCCACCTCCACCACCACGTCGTTCTCGTCGAGCACGGCCAGATCGACGCTCGCGTGCGGCCGGCCCACGCTGACGATCGCGTCCTCGTCGGGATCGTCGAACGCGGTCCCGAGCCCGATCCCGGCCTCGGTGCACGAGTACCGCGTCGCGAGGGCGGCACCGAAGCGGGCACGCGCCTCGGCCGCGAGCCCGGGTGTCACCGGACCCCCGCCCACGACGATGTACCCGACGCTCGCCAGGTCGAAGGTGTCGAAGTCCGGGTCCGCGAGCATCAGCGCGAGCTGGGTCGGTACGCCGGCGACCGTGACCATGCGCTCGCGGGCCAGGAGCTCCAACGCGTCGTGCGCTCGCCACCGCTGCATGATGAAGGTGGTGCCGCCACGCATGAGGTTGCCCGGCAGCTTGGTCATGAAGCCCAAGTGTGCGAACGAGGTGCCGGTGAAGCTGCGCGTCCCGCCGCCCCACCGGCCCCCGACGTCGGTCGCGGTGATGAACTCCAGCTGACGCTCCGTGTAGAGCGCGCCCTTGGGCAGGCCGGTCGTACCGGACGTGAAGATGATCGCCACGGGCCGGTCGGGATCCGGCGGGAGGTCGGGCACGTCGCCGTCGGCGTGCAGGCCGCTGAGCACGTCATCCGGAGCCGCGCTCGGATCGACCGCGACGGTGGGGACGTCCGAGGCGGGCACGAGCTCGGGCGCCGCCAGCACGATCGAGGGCTGCGCGATGTCGAGGATCGCGTCACGCTCGCCGGCGGCGAGCTTGTCGTTCACGCCGGTCGTGATGGCGCCGACCTTCGCGGCGGCGAGGTAGGCCACGAGATACTCGGGTCCCGGTGGCAGGACCAGCGCGACGACGTCGCCGGGGCCGATGCCACGGGCCGATGAGCCCGGCGGCGACGCGATCCGACAGCCGGTCGACGTCGCGGTAGCCGAGCGCCCAGCCGCCCGGCGCGACGTAGGCGGTAGCATCGCCGAATCGGCGGGCCGCCTCGCGGGTCACTCGGGGGAGCATGGCGGAAGGATCGCACACCACGGAAGCGCGGCAGGGAGAGAGCGCGCAGTCGACTCGTGTTCGGCGCGCCGCGGAACGGTTCGGGACGCTGATGTCGACGAAGCCGCGCGGTCGCAGTGCCAACCCCACGCGGGATCGCGCGCTGCGAGCGCAGGGACGCAAGACGATGCGGCGCCTGTCCGACGCAGGGCTGCGCGTCTTCGCTCGTCGCGGCTACCACCAGGCCCGGGTCGACGACATCGTGCGCGCTGCCCGCACGTCGCACGGGACGTTCTACCTCTACTTCGCGAACAAGGAGGACCTCCTCCGCCAGCTCGCGGTCGAGTGCGCCGAGGCGATCGAGGAGCTCGCCACCCGCGTCCCCGCAGTGACACCCGACGACGCGGGGCGCGAGGCGCTGCACACCTACCTCGGCTCGTTCCTCGACACGTACGGCCATTACGGCGTGGTGATCCGGGCGTGGATGGAGAACCAGGTCAGCGACCGCAAGGTCGACCGGCTCGGTGTGGACGCGTTCACCCACATCGCCCAGGCGTTCGCCGTGCGGCTCCGAGAGGCGGGGGCCCCTGCCGACGAGGCGACCGTCGCGTCGCTCATGGCCATGCTCGAGCGCACCAGCTACGCGATGACGAGCCGTGACCTCGGCCTCGACCGCGACGCCTGCCTCGACACCCTGACCACGATCATCCACCGCGGCTTCTTCTCACCCCGTTGAGCCACGACCGACGGAATGCAGCCGCCCCGGCGCGAGCGAGCTACTCGGTGCCGAGCAGCAACGTTGCCGCGGAGGAGAACCAACCGCCCGTCCCGTTGACACACGCGATCTGCGCGTCCGGGACCTGCCGGTCCCCGGCCTCGCCGCGCAGCTGCTTCACGGCCTCGACCATGAGGAACATCCCGCGCATGCCCGGGTGGCAGCACGACAGGCCGCCACCGTCGGTGTTGGTCGGCAGCGCGCCGCCGACGCGGAGCTTGCCGTCCTCCACGAAGGCGCCACCCTCACCGCGTTCGCAGAACCCGAGAGCCTCGAGCGACATCAGGACCATCGAGGTGAACGCGTCGTAGATCTGGCAGATGTCGACGTCGGCAGGGGTGATCCCGGCACGCTCGAAGGCCTTCTTGCCCGAGTGCACGGCGGGAGAGAGCGTGAAGTCCTCCCACTCGCTCATGGTCGTGTGGCTGCCGGTCTCGCCGGAGCCGAGAACGAAGACCGGCTTCCCCGGTAGGTCGCGTGCCCGCTCCTCCGAGGTGAGGACGACCGCGCCGCCACCGTCGGAGCGGATGCAGCAGTGCAGCTTGGTCAGCGGGTCGGCGATCATCGCCGAGCTCTGGACGTCGTCGATCGTGATCGGGTCGCGGTAGTACGCGTCGGGGTTGAGGCCCGCGTTGTAGCGCGCGGACACCGCGATCTCCGCCAGCTGCTCGATCGTCGTGCCGTACTCGTACATGTGGCGGCGGGTCGCCATCGCGTACTTCGCGATGAGCGCGTGCCCGTACGGCGCGTCGAACTGCACGGGCCCCCGAGCGCCGAAGTTGAGGTTCGCGGTGCGGCGGCGCGCCTTGAGGTCGGCGCGCGTCGTCGAGCCGTAGACGAGGACGATCACCTCGGCGTCCCCGGCCTTGATCGCCTCCACCGCGTGCTCGGCCATGACGACCCACGCCGCCCCGCCCACGCCGGTGCCGTCGATCCACGTCGGGCGGAGACCCAGGTACTCGCCGATCTCGACCGGCGCGATCAGGCCCATACCGGTCGAGCCCAGGCCGTCGATGTCGTCCTTGGTGAGGCCGGCGTCGGCGATCGCCCGAGACGCGGCCTGGTAGTGCAGCTCGAACGCCGACTTCGTGTCGACGCGCCCGCAGTCCGACAACGCCGCGCCGACGATTGCCACGCGGCTCATCGGGCGCTCCGCTCGGCCCCGCCGGCCGCGTCGACGCTCGGGATGCTGCGTGCCGGCTCGCTCCGGCCTGCGGCCTCCGCTCGGGATCGGATTCGGGGCGTGGTCACCGCAGTCTCCATTCGATGCGCTTGCCGGATTCGAAGAACTTCTGCCCCTCGGCGATGGAGTCCTGGCTCGTGCCCATCGCGACGTACGCGTAGCCGAGGCGCACGGCCTCCCGCTGGCCGTGCTCGCGTGCGCCCCAGAGCGCACGCACGGTGCCCTGGATCGCGAGCGGTGGCGCCGATGCGATCGCCTCGGCGGCCCACGTGGCGCGATCCATCAGCTCACCGGCGGGCGCGATCTCCGAGACCATCCCGATCTCGTACGCGCGCTGCGCCGACAGTCGCTCGTGGTTGCCGAGCAGCGACAGGCGCATGATCTCGGGGAACGGCATCATGCCGGACATGTGGATCGGCTCGTAGGCGGCGGTCATGCCGTAGGTGACGTGCGGGTCGAAGAACGTGGCGTGCTCCGCGGCGATGACGAACTCGGTCTCGCCGATCATGTAGAACGCGCCGCCGCACGCCATGCCGTTCACCGCGGCGATGACCGGCTTCCAGAGGTCGTTCGACTTCGGTCCGATGTTGTCGCCCGGGTCGTTGAACATGAACGGCGTCGAGCCCGACCCCACGACGTCGTCGTCGGTGGAGGCATCGGTGTCGCCGCCCATCTGCTCCATGCGGTCGATGCCGGTGCAGAACGCCTTCTCGCCCGCGCCGGTGAGCACGATGCACCGGACGTCGTCGTGCCGGCGCAGCCCGCGCCAGAGCGCCTTCAGCTCCCGCTGCATCAGCGAGTTGAACGCGTTGTGCCGGTCGGGGCGGTTCAGCGTCACGTACGCGACGCCGTTGCGCTCCTCGTACGCGAGGGTGGAGAAGTCGGGTGTGAACGGCACGCCGGGCGACGCTACTTGCGGCGCTGCGCGTCGATGCCGGCGTTCATCGTCTTGAAGTGGTACCGCCCGAGGATGCGACCGATGTCGGCCGGGTCCCACTGGGTGGCGTTCCCGTCCTTGTCGGTCGCGAAGAACTCCTCGCCCATCGCCCAGGGCTGGTACACGCACAGCGAGTTGCCGACCATGCGCAGCACCTGGCCCGTGATCGGCTTCGACTCGTCGGATGCGAGGAACACCACGGCCGGTGCCGAGTTGCCGGGGTTCATCGGGGTGAACTCGTCGTACTCGTCCGGGTTCTTCATCTCGATGCCCGGCATCGCCTGGCCGACCATGCGGGTGAAGCCGCCGGGGCCCACGCAGTTGGCGCGCACGCCGTACCGCGTGAGCTCGAGGCCGGCGATGATCGTCATCGCCGCGATGCCGGCTTTGGCCGCGCCGTAGTTGATCTGGCTCGCCTGGCCCTGGAGTCCGGCCGACGACACCGTGTTGACGATCGAGGCGCTGGGCTGGCGGCCCTCCTTGGACTCGTTCCGCCAGTACGCGGAGGCGTGCTGCATCGTGTTGAAGGTGCCGTACATGTGGACCTTCACGACCGCGTCGAAGTCCTCGGGCGACATCGAGAACATCATCTTGTCGCGCAGGATGCCCGCGTTGTTCACGAGCACGTCGAGCCGGCCGAACGCGTCGATCGCGGTCTTGACGATGTTGCCGGCGCCCTCGTAGTCGGCGACGCTGTCGTAGTTGGCGACGGCCTCGCCACCCCGCGCCTTGATGACCTCGACGACCTCGTCGGCGACCTTGGCGTCGGCGCCGTCGCCGGTGACCGAGCCGCCGAGGTCGTTCACGACCACCTTCGCGCCGTGCGCCGCGAGCAGGACGGCCTCACCGCGTCCGACGCCGTTGCCGGCGCCGGTCACGATCGCGACCTTGCCGTCGAGCATCCCCATTTGCGCGTTCCTTCCCCCGGCGAGAAAACTGACGTTCACGTCACCGTAGCGCGGGATTTCGACGGTGTGCCAAGGCGGAACGAGGGGTGGATGGCAGTCGATTCGAGCATCATCGGCAAGCCGACGGGTGCGTGGAAGATCACCGTCGAGCGGGGGCCGGTCACCGCGTTCGCCAACGCACTGCACGATCCCAATCCCGTCTACCGCGACGCGCGCGCCGCGCACGATGCCGGCTTCGACGACCTGCCCGCGCCGCCGACGTTCACGTTCGCGATGAGCTTCTGGGGCGCGTTCACCGAGGACCAGCCCGACGATCCCACCGGCGGGGTGAACCCGATGCACGGCGTGATGGGCGCGCTGCACGCACAGGGCGCGCTCGTGCTCCACGGTGAGCAGGAGTTCACCTATCACCGCACCGTGCAGGTCGGTGACGTGCTCGTGGGCGAGGGCAAGGTGATGGACGTCTACGAGAAGGACACCGACGCGGCGACGATGACCTTCATCGTGATCCGCACCGACTGGACCGACGCCGAGTCCGGCGCGCCGGTGGTCACCGAGCAGTTCAACCTGATCGCGCGTCTGCGCAAGTAGCCCGCAATCGGGCTCGGGAGAGGAACCATGGGTCGGTTGCAGGACAAGGTCGCGATCATCACCGGTGCCGGGCAGGGCATCGGTCTCGCCTACGCCGAGCGGTTCCTCGCCGAAGGCGCGAAGGTCGTGGTGGCGGAGATCGACACCGAGCGCGCCGAGCGCGCGATGCAGCAGCTGGACGGTCGGGGTGAGGTGCGGCTCGTGCAGACCGACATCTCGTCCGAGGCGTCCGCGCAGGCGTGCGCGGCGGCGACGGTCGACGCGTTCGGCACCATCGACATCCTCGTGAACAACGCCGCGCTCTACTACGACATCCAGAACGAGCGCAACGACTACGAGTACCTGCAGAAGGTGTTCCAGGTGAATCTGCACGGCGCCTGGCTGATGGCCCGCGCGTGCGCGCCGGCGATGGTGGAGCAGCGCTGGGGCCGGATCATCAACCAGTCGTCGGGCGCGGCCTACATGTACAACATGATGCCGATGGGCGACTTCCACGAGGTCAGCGGCTTCACCTACAGCCAGACGAAGTGGGGAGTGGTCGGACTCACCAAGTTCCTCGCCAGCCAGCTCGGTCAGTACAACGTCACGGTGAACTGCATCGCGCCCGGCGTGACGATGACCGAGGCCACGAAGAAGATCGTGCCCGAGTCCTACATCGGGATGATCCCGATGATGTCGGCGATGAAGCAGACGCTCGAGCCCGAGGACCTCGCCGGGACCGCGGTCTACTTCGCGTCCGACGACGCCAAGCTCGTCACCGGTCAGGTGCTCTGCGTCGACGGCGGCGCCTGCATGCCCGCCTGACCCCCGCTCATGCGACTGCGTCGCAGGCCGCTCGGGCCCCGCTCGGCGAGCGCGGGCCGATGTCGCCGGATGCGCCGCCTCGCTTCGGACCCGCTCGGCGACGCCTGTTCGGGTCCGCCGTCAGTGGGCGGACGCGCTGAGCCAGAGCAGGAGGAGCACCGCGGCGATGACGACGAGCATCCCGCCCGGCGTCTCCCACCACGCGTCGTCCCGGCGGAGCTTGCGGGGAACGACGCCGAGCCCGAAGCCGAGCTCCGCGAACCGCTCCTCGTAGGAGCGGCGGTCGAGTGGGACGGCGAGCGCCTCGCCCGGCTCGACCGCGGTGAGGTCGATCGTGGGCAGGTCGAGCGCGTCGACAGTGTCGCCGCGGTTCACGGGGTCACCGTCGTCGTGGCCTCGGCGAAGGGCGAGCGCAGCTGTCCGAGGTAGCCGGCGGGCATCGGGTCGTCGATGCCGTAGCGGGTGGGCCACCGCCCGACCGGTGCGTGGTACGTGCCGAAGACGCGGTCGATCCAGGGGAACATCCCCGCGTAGTTGCGGTCACGCCCCTCGGGATCACCGGCGTGGTGCCAGTGGTGGAAGTGCGGTGAGCTCACCGCCTGGCCGAGCGCACCGAACCGGACGCGCAGGTTGGCGTGCTGGAAGATGGCGTGGAGCTGCAGCAGCACGAGCGTCGCGCCGAAGGTCTCGCGACTGAAGCCGAGGAGGGCGAGCGGGACGACCGCGACGATGCGCGACGTCGCGTTGTCGAGCGGGTGCAGGTGTGCGCTCGCGAGCCAGTCCATCTGCTCGCTCGAGTGGTGCACGCGGTGCAGCCGCCACAGCGCGGGGATCTCGTGGTGGAGCCGGTGGGCCCAGTAGCCGCCGAGCTCCACGATCAGCAGCGCCTCGACGAGCTGGAGGGCCGCGGGCTGACGCGACACCGCGTCGACGAGTGCGCCCGGCGTGATCGCCTGGAGGGGGAGCACGACCACGATGGCCAGGGCGACGAGGGCGATCGTCCCGAGCGTGCCGGTCACCACGAAATGGACGACGTCGGTGCGCACGCCGCGGCGCAGCACCCGCTGCTCGCGGCGTACCGGGTGGAGTCGCTCCAGCGGGACGAACAGGACGCCGAGGAGCACGAGCGCGATCGCGGCGCGTATCACGACCTGAGGCTACCGCCGCAACGTGATGGATTCGTCAGGTCCGGTGAGGAGCTCGAGGACGACCGGCGACCCGAGCCGGCAGCGCAGCGGAGGCGAGCAGCTCCGGAGCGAGCCCCCGTCGAGCCCGATCGCGCGAGAGGCGCGAGCGGACGGAGCCGTATGGGCGCAGTCAGTCGAAGACGCCGTCGGCGGCGAGCGCGGCCCGCTCGTCGGGATCGAGCCCGAGCACCTCGCCCAGCACCCAGTCCTGGTCCTGGCCGAGCGTCGGCCCGGAGCGGTCGTAGCCCGCGTCGGCGTCGGAGAGCCGCAGGCCGTTGCGCTCGTACAGGCCGGGCCCCATCACGGGATGCGTCAGCGCGACGAAGTGGCCGCGGTGGGCGAGCTGGGGATCCGAGTGCAGGTCGCCGAAGTCCTGGACCGGTACGGCCTCGACCCCGGCGGCCTGGAGCTCGGTCGCGGCGGCGAGCGGTGTGCGGGTCTCGGTCCAGGCCGCGACCTCGGGACCGGTGACGGCGAGCAGTCGATCTCGCTCGTTCTCGGTCCACGCCGCGATCGCGACCCAGCGGTCACCCACCACGCCGCCCGCGCCGTCGTCCGCGTCGGCACACGGGAACACGCCGTGGACGAACGCGCGCGGCTCGTCGTTGCCGGCGCGTCCGGGCGCGACGCCGGTGGCCTGGTACTCGAGCAGCCACGGCGTCAACGAGTAGATCGCCGCCTCCACCTGACTCACGTCGAGGTAGACCCCGCGCCCGGTGCGGCGCCGGTGGAGCAGCCCGGCGGCGAGCGCGGTGGCGACGAAGCGAGGAGCGAGCGAATCGGTGATGGTCCCGTGCGGCCCCACCGGCTCGCGGTCGGGCCAGCCGGTCAGGAAGTTGTACCCGGCGAGTGCCGAGCCCTGGCCACCGAATCCCGGATAGTCCTTGTGCGGACCGGTCTGCCCGTTCAGGCAGGCGCTCACCATCACGAGGTCGGGCTTGTGCGCGACGAGCGCGTCGTAGTCGAGGCCGAATCCCTTCATCGCGCGCGGCGCGAAGTTCTCCGCGACCGCGTCGGCCCACTCGACGACGAGCCGGCGCACGAGCTCGACGGCCTTCGGGTGCTTCAGGTTGAAGAGGACGTCACGCTTCGCCGGGTTGAGGCCGTCGAACATCGGTGCGCCCTCGAGCCCGTGCGGGTTCTTCGGTCCGAGCGCGTAGACGCGGAGGAAGTCGGGCCGGCTCTTGGACTCGATGCGCAGGACGGTGGCGCCCTGCTCCGCGAAGTAGCGCGTCGCGATCGGCCCGGCCGCACCCGAACCGAGCTCGACGATGTTCGTACCCGCCCATGCGCCCGCGCCGGGAGTTGCCACCGGTGACCGGGTCGGTCCCTTGCCGCGAGCGTCGTCGAGGCCGCGCACCGTGAGGAAGGCCGTCGGCACCCGTCCGGCGTCGGGGAGCTCGGACCAGAAGTCACGCGCGGCGAGCTGCTCGCCGGCCAGGATCTCCGCCGGTGAGTTGATCGGCGCCAACATCAGGTTCGTCTCGCACGCGATCGCGTACAGCTCTCGCATGGTGTGCCGGGCGAAGAACGCGGCGACGTCGGCCTCGATCGCCCGGAGCGTCGCGTCGTCGGCGGTGTTGGGCGAGAACGTCGCCCAGTCCATGGCGCGCAGCGCGTCGGTGTCGACCAGGCGGGTGAGCGTCTCGAGGCTCGGGACGCGGGCCTTGCCACCGCGCAGTCCGAACGAGACGAACCCGTCCCGGGTCGGCCAGATCTCGCGCGTCCGGCCGATGTTGGCACCGCGCCGGGTGCCGCGGAACCCCGTGAAGGGGAATCGGGCCGGCGTGGCCATGTTCGCGACCGCGACCACCTCCTGTGCGGAGACGTCGACGCGTTGGGCGCGACCGCTCGCGAGGGCCGTGAGGGCGGCGAACGCGGTCTCGGCCGCCGCGTGCGCGTACCCCGCCGGCTCACGGCAGCGGACCGGCGCCCGGTCGGGATCACCGGTGCAGTAGAGGTTGCCGCTGGCGGCCATGATCCCGAGGTCCGACCCGCGCCAGGACGCGCGGGGGCCGTCGAGCCCGAACGGGGTCAGGCTCACCCACACCGCCCTGGGCGCCCGCGCCGGATCCAACGTCCACCCACCGGGATCGTGGGGCGTCTCGAGCACGACGTCGGCGCGCGCGAGCACGGCGTCGAGCTCGGGGTCGTCCGGACCCGTGACCGCCAGGCGGGTCGAGCGCGCGGTCCACGCCGCCTCGCGGTAGGGGAGCGATGCGAGCGGATCGCCCGCGGGGTGCACCGGGCGCACGACCTCCGCACCGAGATCGCCGAGCATCCGGGCCGCCATCGTGCCCGGTTCGCCGGTCAGGTCGACGACCACGGTGCCCTCGAGCAACGGGAGCGCGCTCGCCGGGTCCAGGTGCGGTTCGCCGATGATTTCCGGGCCTTTCGTCACTTCCCCTGACACCGGCGTCAGCGTACCCTCGCGGCCTCGCCGGCCCCGGAGGACCACATGATGTCGAACATCGTCGACGCGGACTGTCACATCCTCGAGCCGCCCGACATCTGGGACAACTGGCTGCCCGAGCGCCACCGCGACAAGGCACCCAAGCTCGTGAAGGATGCCGAAGGCGGTGACGCGTGGCTGACCGCAGTGGGCGGCGACCCGGATCCGATCGGGCTCACCGCGACGCCCGGGATGCCCTTCGACCAGTTCCGCTGGTTCGGCGTCACCTACGAGGAAGCGCGCGCCGGCTGCTTCAACGGCGCGGCCCGGCTCGACGACATGGACATCGACGGCGTGTGGGCCGAGATCCTCTTCCCGCCGCAGCGCACGATGAGTCACTTCCTCGGTGACGATGACGACGACTTCGTTCTCGCGGGCGTCGAGGCGTTCAACAACTTCCTGTTCGAGGAGTTCTGCGCGGCGGACCCGTCACGGCTGATCGGGCTCGCCCAGATCCCGTCCCTGGGCATCGACGTTGCGGTCGACGGACTGCGGAAGGCCAAGGCGCGCGGTGCGAAGGGCGTGTTGATCTCGAACTGGCCGTCGG
This sequence comes from uncultured Acidimicrobiia bacterium, assembly GCA_963756815.1. GTDB lineage: Bacteria > Actinomycetota > Acidimicrobiia > IMCC26256 > JAENVU01 > JAENVU01. The sequence goes on along the minus strand of CAVWPR010000002.1, from coordinate 131,062 downwards.
GCAACGCCGCGCTCTCGCGCGACGACGACCCGTTCTGGGCCGCCGCGGTCGACGAGGGCCTGCCGGTGTCGGTCCACATCAACATCATCAGCCGCACGCAGCGGGCGCAGGGCCGGAAGGCCGCCGCGGCGTCGGGCAACCGGCTCTACGACATGACGAGCGAGGCGACGCGTGCGAAGGCGATCGGGGGGATGAGCCACGTCTTCTCGATGGCGGCGGGCAACATCACCGCGATGCTGTTCACCGGTGTCTTCGACCGGTTCCCGGACCTCCAGGTCTGCTGGATCGAGACCGGCGTGGGCTGGCTGCCGCACTTCATCGAGTGTCTCGACGACCGGTACTGGCGCAACCGGGCGTGGGGCGACCTGCCGATCCGGCAGCCGCCGTCGTACTACTGGTACCGCAACAACGCGGCGACGTTCATCACCGACCGTTCGGGGATCGCCCTGCGTCACCAGGTGGGCGTCGACAACATGATGTGGTCGAGCGACTATCCGCACCACGGCAACGACTGGCCGTACTCGCGCAAGGTGATCGAGGAGACGATGCGCTCGATCCCCGAGACGGAGCGGGCCAAGATCATCGGCGGGAACGCGATCCGGATCTGGGATCTCTGAGGCCGGAGCGCTGCGCCGCCGGTCCGGAGCCGGAGTCCGAGGTCCGGGTGGTGCGCGTGATCACCTGTGGTCCGGGAGCTCAGGAGTGAGGCGGTCGCGCTCGATCGCACCGAGCGTGAGCCGTTGCAAGGTGCGTTGGTGCACGTATTCCACCACCCGCGTGACGAGCGGGAGCATCTGTCCGGCCGATCCCGCCGCGCTCTGCTGGAACGCCGTCAGCGCCTTCGGGTCCCACGCCGGACCGCGGTGGCCGGCGAAGAGCTCGAGCACCTCGGACTGCATCGCCTCCACGCCGCGCACGTAGATCGAGACGAGCTCGACGAGGATGTCGTCGGGGAGCTGCAGCCGATGCAGCTCGGCGACGGCGCGCACGACGTCGAGGTCGGTCGCGTCGTAGGCGGCCCGCCCGAACTCCGCCGGGTCGCGCAGCAGCCCGACGACGCGGATCCGCTCGACGAGGTCGGCCTGGATGCCGCTGCGTTCGACGAGATCCGGCAGGGAGTAGGAGAGGCCGCCCTCGCCGGCGAAGATGCCGTCGACGAGGTCCTGGCGCTCCGACTCGAGCAGCGCCTTGATCGCGGCGAGGGAGAACCGTCGGGCCTGGAGGTCTCGGATCTGCTGGATCCGGTCGAGGTGCGCGACGCCGTAGCGCTTGCTGCGGCCGACCCGCTCCCCGGCCGGGAGCAGGCCCTCGCGCTGGTAGAAGCGGACCGTGTCGACGGTGAGCCCGGCGCGCTGGGCGAGATCGTCGATCCGCCACTCCGGGGTCTCGGGATCGGGGCGCTCGTCGGACATCGCCGGCTTCCTCGGGGGCCTGTGACTGCCGTCACTCAGCTTGACAGCACCTACACTGAGAGTGTTTACTCTCAGTGTCCTGACACCGAGTCTAGGTGGTCTCCATGAACGCAGCGGTGAGCGCAGAGTTCAACACCGGTCTGCCGGCGCGCTCGTCCCAGAAGGATGCGCGGCGCTGGATCGAGCGCCAGCTCCGCTGGGAGCGGACCCTCGGCACCCTCCGGGGCCGCGAGGCCGCACCGGTCCGCAAGGCCGCCTGAACGCCACATTTCGCGCTCCGGGCCGATCCCCCCGTCGACCGTCGAGCACGAGCAACGAGAATGGCCGGTCCCCTCGGGGACCGGCCTTCTCGCGTTCTCGGGACACGCGCCTAGATTCCGCCCGGATCGCCCACGGGCCGGGGAGCTGGGATGAGCGACGAGCGACCTGCGGACGAGGCGGGCGCCGACGACGCGCTGGCCCCGCCGTACCGCCCGTGGGCGGCGAGCGGTGTGCCCCGACCCGGTGCTCCTCGCCCCGAGTCCGACCGCCCGGACGCGGCAGGCGCGGGTGCGCGGCGCAGGGGGGTGCCGGTGCCCCCGGAGCGGCCGCCGGAGTCCGGGCCGGAGTCCGGGCCGCCGACCGGGCCGCAGTGGTACGCACCGGTCGCAGCGCCCGCACCCACCTCGGCACGACCTCCTCACGCGGGCCGGTACGCATCGGCCGCGCCGCGCTCGGGTGTCGACCGGCGCCGGGTCGCGTCGTTGCTCGCGCTCGTGGCGGCCGGGACGACGTGGTTGCCGTGGTTCAAAGTCCCCGAGCGCGGGGATGCTCGACCTCTCGGACTCGGGGTTCGTGCGTCTGCTCAACGCATGGGACGTGCCGGCGCGCTTCGTCTGGTCGTACCACTCGCCGCGCGGCGGCCCCAGCCTCGGTTGGCTCGTCCTCGGCATCGCCGTCGCGATCCTGGCGCTCGGGTTCGTCGGAAACGCGCGGACGGCGGCCAGGGTCCTGGCCGCCGTCGAGGCGTCGGTGGCGATCATGTATCTCGTGCAGCTCGGCCGGCTCGTCAACGACAGCCCGACCGCCCGGCCGGATCGACCTCGGGCTCACCGACCTCGCCGGTCTGGGGGTGTACGTCGTGCTGGTCGCTTCGACCGCACTGCTGGTCGTCCCCCACGACTGATGCCGTGGGGGACCGGGCTCAGCTGCGCACGAGCTGGATGTCGAGGTCGATCCGGATCTTCTCCGACACGAGCACGCCACCGGTCTCGAGCGCCATGTTGAAGCTCAGGCCCCAGTCGCTGCGGTTGATCTCGGTCGACGCCTCGAAGCCGGCCTTCGTGTTGCCGAACGGGTCCTGGGTCACGCCGTCGAACTCGAGCGCGAACTCGACCGGACGGGTCACGCCGGCGATCGTGAGGTCGGCGGCGAGGACGTGGTCATCGCCCCGCTCGGTGATGCCGGTCGAGCGCAGCGTCATCTCGGGGTGCTGCTCGACGTCGAAGAAGTCGGCGGTGCGCAGGTGCGCGTCGCGCTCGGCGCTGCCGGTGTCGACGGAGTCGAGTCGGACGTTCGCGACGACGGTCGACGCCAGCGGGTCCTCGCCGATGGTGACGACGCCGTCGAAGTCGGTGAAGTGGCCGCGCACCTTCGTGATCATGAGGTGGCGGGCGGTGAAGCCCACGGTCGAGTGGCTGGGGTCGACGGTCCAGACGCCGGGGGTGAGGTCGGCGAGGGCGCCGGTGCGGGGGGCGGTGGCGGTGCTCATGATGGTCTCCTCGGGTAGATGCTTGCAGGGGCAAGTATTGCACGTAAATACTTCGCGTTGCAATAGTTGCCCCCGAGAAGATCTTCGGAGTACGATCCGCCCCGTGGAACCGAACGATTCGACCGTCACCGTCGGCGAGCCGGAGTGGCTGAGCGACGAGGAGCAGCGGACCTGGCGGGGTCTCGTGCACCTGATCCTCGAGCTCCAGGCCGAGCAGGAGCAGGCGCTGGTGGGGGCGCACGGGATCACCGAGGGCGAGTACGGCGTCCTCGTCTCGCTGTCCGAGGCCGAGGACCGACGGCTGCGGATGTGCGATCTCGCCGCCACCCTCCGACTCTCGCCGAGCGGGCTCACGCGTCGGGTCGACGGGCTCGCCAAGACAGGGGCTCGTGACGCGTGAGGCGTCGTCGTGCGACCGGCGGGCGATGTACGCGGTGCTCACCGATGCGGGCATGGCCAAGCTCGGGGAGGCCGCACCCACCCACGTCGCGGCCGTGCGCCGCAGCCTCATCGACCACCTCACGCCGGACGAGGTCCGGGCGCTCGGCGACCTGCTCGCGCACGCGCAGGCATCACGAGCCGCTGCCGGCGCCTGATCGTCGCGCCGACGCGTCCGCGGGCGCGCAGCTCCCGGAACGGGAGTGATGCGTCGGGCCCGAGCGCTACGCCAGGAACGGACCGATGAGCGCGCGCAGCTCGTCGGTGCGCTGCATGACCTCGGTGTGGCGGGTCGCGGGCAGCACGGCGAGCCGGGCGTCGGGGAAGAGGTCGAGCATCTCGGCGGCGTGGTCGAGACGGACGAAGTCACGGTCGCCGATGACGAGGAACGTGGGCGCGGTGACGGACCGGATCTCCGCCGCGGTCCAACCGGCGAAGTCGTGGACGACCGGCTGCATGCGCTCCAGGAACGGGAAGAAGTCGGCCGGGTTCGGCGCCACCGCCTCGTAGGCCGCCCGCCACGCCGCGAACTCCTGCTCGGTCGGCAGTCGCGGATCGTCCTGCTCCGGTGCCGTGATCTCCGGGTGGTAGCCGTCGGGTCGGATGTTCGACGCCGCGAGCACGAGTCGCCGGACCTTGGCCCCGTGGCGGACGGCCAGGCTCGTGGCGGTGAGCGCGCCGAGGCTGAAGCCCCACACGTCGACGGGTCCGCCACCCACGACCCGGTCGATCAGCTCGGCGACGTCGTCGGCGAACCGCTCGATCGACATGGCCCGGCCGGTGTCGGGGGTGTGGCCGTGCCCCTGGAGCTCGACACCGATCACCCGGCGTCGGTCCGCCAGCCAGGGGAGCACGTCGCCGAAGCTGGCCCCGAAGGTGAGGATGCCGCCGTGGAGCGCCACGAGCGGCGGGCCGTCGGCGGCTCCGTGCTCCTCGAACCAGATGGGGACGCCGTCGATCTCTTCCCGGGGCATGCCGGCGGGACGGTAGCGCCTCGGCACGGCGCCGCGCCGATGGCGTGTCGTGCGGTCAGGCGCGCACCCAGCGGGGGAGGAGCACGTCGTCGACCGGGGCGAAGACCACGCGCACCGGCTCGCCGATCTCGATCGTCGCGGGGTCGATCTCGTTGATCGGGCCGTCGGCCGCGGTGACGAGGTTCCCGACGAAGCGGATCGAGGGATCGTCGTCGAGCGCGACGACGATCGCGTTGTAGGGCGCGAGCTCCGAGTACGCCGGCAGGAGTGGTGGGTGCGGGACGATGAACGACCAGATCGAGCCGGTGCCGGCCGTCGGCACCCAGGAGACCGCGATCGACCGACAGCGCGGGCACATCGGGCGTGGGGGCATGCGCCATGCGCCGCAGTCGGTGCAGGTCTGCACGAGCAGCTCACCGCGCGCGGTGCCGGCCCAGAACGGTGCCGACGTCTCGTCGTCGAGGTCGGGGAGCAGGAAGCCGGAACCGGTCATGCCCTCACCGCCGGAAGAGGACGGCGGAGGTGGGGACGCCCTCGCCGCTCGTGACGAGCGAGCACGTCGCGTCGGCGACCTGACTGGTGGACGTGCCGCGGATCTGGCGGACCCCCTCGAGCACGAGGTTGAAGCCGTGCACGTACGCCTCGGACATGCCCCCGCCCGCCGTGTTCGTGGGGAGACGACCGTTGGGCCATTCGAGCGCGCCGTCGTCGGTGAAGGCGCCGCCCTCGCCGCGTTCGCAGAACCCGTAGCCCTCGAGCGACAGCGGGATCAGCGGGCTGAACGCGTCGTAGAGCTGGGCGACGGGCACGTCGGCGGGTCGGAAGTCGCTGCGATCCCACAGCAGGCGCGCGCACGCCCACGCGGGACCGAGCAGCGGGTCCTCGCAGAAGTAGTTGGTCATCACCTGGTGCTGCTGAGGGATGCTCTGCGCGAACGAGTGGATGTAGGCCGGCGGCTGCGGGAGGTCGCGGGCCCGCTCGGCGGTCGTGATCACGATCGCGAGCGCACCGTCGGTCTCGAGGCAGTTGTCGAACAGGCAGAGCGGCTCGGAGATCCATCGTGCGTCGAGGTACTGCTCGCGCGTCAGCTCCTTGTGGCCCATCGTCGCGGCGGGGTTGCGGTTCGCGTGCTTGCGGAACGCGAGCGCGACGTTCGCGAGGTGGTCGCGGGTGTAGCCGTACTGGTGCATGGCGCGCCGCGTGAGCATCGCGATCTCGTCGACGGGTCGCAGCACCCCCCACGGCCGGCTCCACTGCTGGTGACCGGCGAGCCGGTCCGCCACCTGCGACCACGGCCGGCTGGCGGCCGACGACCGCTTGCGGGCCCGCCACGCCACCGCCACGTTGCACTGGCCCGTGGCCACCGCCATCGCGGCCTGACCGACGACGCCGCACCCGGCGCCACCGCCGAAACCCACCTGCGAGAACCACGTGACGTCGCCGAGTCCGACGTTGCGCGCGATGTCGACCTCACGGCCGTCCTCCATCGAGAACATCGCGAGCCCGTCGACGTCGGAGGGCTCGAGGCCGGCATCGTCGATCGCCATCGACACGGCCTGGCACGCGAGCGACAGCTCGGTGTCGGGGAGACCCTTGCCGAACGCGGTCTGCCCGATGCCGGCGACCGCAGTGCGGTCGCGAAGCGCCGTCATGGATCAGTACCCGCGCCAGACGGGGTCGCGCTTGTCCATCATCGCGGCCATCCGCTCCTTGCCGTCCTCGGTGCCGAGGTTCAGCTCGATGTAGGTCGCCTCGGCCTCGAGCACCGCGGTGCGCGGGTTCTCGCTCGCGTCGTGCATGAGCTTCTTCGCCCAGCCGAGCACCTTCGTGGGCTTCGCCGCGAGTCGTTGCGCCCACTCGTCGGTGGCGGCGCGCAGCTCGGCTGCCGGCACGACCTTGTTGACGATGCCGAGCTCGGCGAGGTCGGCGGCCGAGAGCGTCTCACCGAGGAACACGATCTGTGCCGCCCGGTGCGCGCCGACGATGCGTGGCAGCAGGTAGAGGAACCCGCCGTCGGGGATCAGCGCCTGCTTGCCGAACACGTCGACGATGCGCGCGTTGTCGGACGCGATCACGAGGTCGGCCGCGAGCGTGAGCATGGCGCCCCCGCCGGCCGCGGTGCCGTTCAGGGCGAGGATCACCGGCTTCTGGCAGTCCTGGATGCTCTCCATCAACGCCTGGAACCCGGAGCGCATCAGGTGGGACGCGCTCCCCACGACCATGTCGGGTGCGCCTTCGGGCTTCGGCGCCATCGGCGGGCGGATGCGCAGGTCCGATCCGGTGCAGAAGTGGCGGTCACCGGCGGCGGTCAGCACGACGCAGCGCACCGCGACGTCGGAGTGGGCGGCGCGGAACTGCTCGATCAGTCCGTCGCGCACGTAGTACGGGATCGAGTTCGACGCCTCCGGCCGGTTGATGGTGAGGCGCAGGACGCCGCCGTCACGCTCGACGGTCAGCTCCTGCTCCAGCGCGGACTGCGTGTCGGTGTCCATCACTTCCTCACGATCAGGGCATCGAGCGCCACCGCGCCCTTGGGTCGGACGACGAGGGGGTTCACGTCGAGCTCGCCGATCTCGTCGGCGAGGTCCATGGCGAGTCGTTGGACCTTCATGATCACGTCGACCAGCGCGCCGCGGTCGGCCGGCTTCGCGCCGCGGACGCCGTCGAGCATCTTCGAACCGGCGAGCTCGTCGAGCATCGCGACGGCCTGGTCGTCGCCGAACGGCGGCACGCGGAACGTGACGTCGCCGAGCACCTCCACGAAGATGCCGCCGAGGCCGGCCATCACGACCGGGCCGAACAGCGGGTCCTGGGACACGCCGACGACGGTCTCGACGCCGCCGGTGACCATCTCGCTGACGAGCACGCCGTCGAGGCGGACCTTCGCACCGCCCGCGGCCTTCGCCGTCCTCATCAGGTCGGCGTACGCCGCCCGGACGTCCTTGGCGGTCGCGACGCCCACCTTCACCAGACCGAGGTCGCTCTTGTGCAACAGGTCGGGCGACGAGATCTTCATGACCACCGGATAGCCGGTCGCGTCGGCCGCCCGCACCGCCTCGGCGGCCGAGCTGCAGAGCGTGTCCTTCGACGACGTGATGCCGTACGCCGCGAGCACCTGCTTGGACTGCCACTCCGAGAGGGCGGTGCCGGGCTCGGCCTCCTGGATGAGCGCCCGCGCCACCTTCGCCGCCTTTCGGGGCGCGACCGGCGCGTCGGCGAACGGCGACCGGTGGTGCGCGGCGAACCGCCAGTAGTCGGCGTAGGCGCGTGCGGCCTTCACGCAGTTGCCGAACGTGCGGAAGACGGGCAGTCCGCCGTCGAGCAGCGCGAAGTAGAAGGTGTCGTCGGTGCCGGGGGGCGCACCCCACACCACGAAGATCGGCTTCTCGGTGGTCTTCGCGACCTCGACGAGGTCACGCGTGAACGGCTTCGAGAAGGTGACGACCGCGCCGGTGATCGGGACGATGACGATGTCGACCTTGGGGTCGGCGATGATCGCGTCGAGGATCTGACGGCCGCGTGCGTCGGCCACCGGCGGGCCGCCGCAGTCGACCGGGTTGCTCACCCGGAGGTACGACGGGATGAGACCGTCGTGCAGCTTCTTCTGCGTGGACCTTCGTGAGGTCGGGGAGCGAGAGGCCCGCGTCGGCGAGCAGGTCGGCGATGTGCGCGCCGGTGCCGCCCGAGATCGCGTAGACGCAGACGCCCGGCTCGCGGCCCTTCTTCGCCCACGCCGGGCACTGCGCTCGGGCGGGTGCGGGCGAGCGCGGCCGACACCTCGAGCAGCTCGTCGAGGCCGTCGACGCGGGTGACGCCGAACTGGCGGAACACGGCGCTCGTGATGGCGTCGGATCCGGTGAGATGGCCGGTGTGGCTCTGCGCCATCGACGCGCCCTCGTCGGTGCGGCCGACCTTCACCATCACGATCGGCTTCTTCAGCGACGCGGCGTGGTCGGCCGCGAGCATGAGCGTGCGGCCGTCCTTGAAGCCCTCGATGTAGCAGGCCACGACGCCGACCTCGTCCTGGTCGGCGAAGTACGACGCGAAGTCGGCGAACTCGAGGTCGACCTCGTTGCCGGTCGGCGCCCAGTGCGTGAGCCGGATGCCGAGCTCCTGGCCCTGGAACACGGGCCGGCCCTGGTGACCCGACTGCGTGACGAGCGCGATCGACGGTCCGTCGAGGTCGGTCCGGAAGCTCTCGAACGCGTTGAGGTTCGTGTTCGGGCCGAGCAGCCGGGTGTCGCCGGACTCGACGAGCTCCTCCAGCCGGTGCTCGAGCGCAGCGCCGGCCTTCCCGGTCTCGCTGAAGCCGGCCGCGAAGATCACCGCGAACTTGGCCTTGCGCGCCAGCACCTCCTCGTACGTGTCGACGGCCTTGCCGGTGAGGATGATCGCGAGGTCGATGTCGCCGGGGACGTCGGCCAGCGTGGCGTACACCTTGTGCCCGTGGATCTCGTCGTAGTTCGGGCTCACCGGGAAGAACTTCGCCTTGTTCGCCTTCGACCACGCCGCGAACTTGTTCGTCATCGCGGTGTTGGGCCGGGCCGGACGCTGCGACGCGCCGATGACCGCGATGGTCTTCGGGTGCAGGAACGCGTCGAGGTCGACGTCACGAAGGTGGAGCGGGCGACCGGAGACGTCGAGCGGGGCGCGGTCGGCGGCAGGGCGCGCGGGCACGGGCGATTCCTGACTGTGGAGGGATCTGACGGCCCGTCAGTATGACGCCGGAGTCAGGTTTCCCGCACGTCCGGTAGGGTGCCGCGCCGCACCACACGTGGACGTCGCACGCCAGGAGGACCACCGTGAAGATCGTCGTCGATTTCGACAAGTGCAAGAGCAACGCCGTGTGCATGGCCGCGGCGCCGGAGGTCTTCGAGGTGCGCGACGACAACTTCCTGTACGTCCTCCAGGAGGAGCCGCCCGAGTCGCTCCGCCCCCAGGTGGAGGAAGCGGCGCGCACCTGTCCCACCGGGGCGATCACGGTCGAGGGCTGATCCCGCCGATTCGCGCGCGTCCCCACCGGCCGTGGATCGGATCGTCGTCGTCGGGGCCTCCCTCGCGGGGCTGCGGGCGGTCGAGGCGCTGCGACGCGAGGGTCACGACGGCCCGCTGATCCTCGTCGGCGCCGAGCCGACCGAGCCCTACGACCGGCCACCGCTGTCGAAGGACTTCCTCGCCGGGGCGAGCGACCGGGACGGGATCGTCCTGCGTCGTCAGGGTCTCGTGGAGCTCGACCTCGATCTCAGGTTGGGCACCGTCGCGCACGACCTCGACGTGGACGCGCACACCGTCGGCGTCGGCGACGACTCGATCACCTACGACGGTCTCGTCGTCGCGACCGGTGCCCACCCGCGTCGCCTTCCCGACCAGCCCGACCTCGACACGGTCTTCACGCTACGGACTGCCGACGACGCCGAGCGACTGCGCGCGGTGCTCGACGCCGGGGCCCGGCTCTGCGTGGTCGGCGCCGGGTTCATCGGCGCCGAGGTCGCGGCGACGGCACGCGGGCTCGGGCGCGAGGTGACGGTGCTCGAGGCGCTGCCCCAGCCGATGGTGCGCGGTGTCGGGCCCGCCATCGGGGCGGTGCTCGCCCGGTTGCACCATGCGCACGGCGTCGACCTGCGGCTCGGCGCGGGGGTGCACGCGATCACGGGCGACCGGCGGGTCGAGCGGGTGGACCTCGCCGACGGCAGCGTCGTGGAGTGCGACGCCGTGCTCGTCGCGATCGGCGCCGTGCCCACCACCGACTGGCTCGCCGGATCCGGGCTGACGATCGGGAACGGCGTGGTGTGCGACGCCACGCTGCACGCTGCGCCCGACGTCGTCGTCGCCGGGGACGCGTGCGAGTGGCCGAACCCGTTGTTCGACGGCGAGCGCATGCGCATCGAGCACTGGACGAACGCGGCGGAGCAGGGCACCCACGCGGCTCGGTCGCTGCTCGCGGGCAACGCCGCCGAACCGTTCGCGACCGTGCCCTTCGTGTGGTCGGATCAGTACGACGTGAAGATCCAGTGTGCGGGCCGCTTCGGTGGCGAGGACCGCATGGAGGTCGTCCACGGCGATCTCGGGGACGACCGCTTCGTCGCGATCTTCGAGCGCGGCGGACGGATCTCGGGTGTGCTCGGGTTCTCCCAGCCGCGCCGCGTGATCCAGTACCGCAAGCTCATCGCCGAGCGGGCCGCGTTCGACGCTGCGCTCGCGTTCGCGGCCGAGAACCCCTGAGGTGGCGCGCTCGGGCACCCGGTTCGTGACCCCGCAGTTCGCGTTGGTCACGCTCTCCGGCACGCTGTACTTCATCGCGCTCGGAACGACGATCGCAGTCCTTCCCGTGTTCGCGCGACGCGAGTTCGGTGCCGACGACATCGGCATCGGCGTGGCGGTGGGCGCGTTCGCGTTCGGTGCCGTGGTGCTGCGACCGTTCGCCGGCCGCATCGGCGACCGGTGGGGGCGGCGGCCGCTCGTGATCGGTGGCGCGGCCGTCGTGTGTGTCTCGATGCTGCTCTACGTGACCGCGACCGGGCTCCCGGTGCTGATCGGGTTCCGGCTGCTGGGGGGCATCGGCGAAGCCGCCTTCTTCGTGGGGGCGGCGACGATGATCACCGACCTCGCGCCGATCGACCGTCGGGGCGAGGCGATCTCGTACTGGTCGGTGGCGGTGTACAGCGGCCTGGCGTTCGGACCGGCGATCGGCGAGGCGGTGAAGTCGGCGTGGAGCTTCGACGCGGTCTGGATCGTCGGCGCGGCCTGTGCGGGGGTCGCGGCGTTGCTCGCGACCTTCACCCGCGAGACCCGGCCCGACGTGACGCCGCCCGAGGGCCTGCCCCTGCTGCACCGCGCCGCGATCATCCCCGGCACCACCATGTTCCTGGGGCTGATCGCCCTCGCGGGCTACACGGCGTTCCTGAAGCTCTACGGCGAGACCGTCGGGATCCACGACGTCGGTGGCTTCTTCCTGCTGTACGGGCTCGTCGTCCTCGGGATCCGCGTCTTCGGCGCGCGCCTGCCCGATCGCCTCGGCCCTCTGCGCGGCGGGACGCTGGCCCTCGGGGGCGCGGCGACGGCGATGATCGTGATCGCGGCGTGGCCGACAGAGGCCGGACTCGTCGTCGGGACCGTGGTGTTCGCGTTCGGGATGGCGATGATGTACACGAACCTCATGACGCTCGCGCTGGTGGGCGTCGACGAGTCCCAGCGAGCCGCGGTGGTCGGGACCTTCAGCACGTTCTTCGACCTGTCGCAGGGCCTCGGCGCCTTCATCGTCGGTGCGGTCGTGGACGTGACGAGCTACCGCGGCGGATTCATCGCCGGCGCCATCTGCGCGCTCGCCGGGCTCGCGCTGCTCTGGAGCGGTGCCGACCCGCGCGTGCGCGAGCAGCACGGCCTCGCCATGGACGCATCGGCTGCGGGTCGCCTGCAGATCCCCGAGCCCGAGCCCGGCACGTGAGCGAGGCGTCGCACCCGGGGCGAGCGCGGGAACGATGACGTCCCTGCTCGTCACCAACGACTTCCCCCCGAAGGTCGGCGGGATCCAGTCCTACCTGTGGGAGCTGTGGCGCCGGCTGCCTGCGGCCGAGACCACCGTGCTCACCACGCCCTACTCGGGCGATCGCGCGTGGGACGCGCAGCAGGCCTTCCGGGTGGAGCGGCGACGCGAGACCGTGCTGTGGCCCACGGCGGCGCTCGCGCGCGATGTCGACGCGCTGGCCCACGAGGTGGGGGCCGACGTGATCTTCGTCGACCCGGCCTTGCCGCTCGGCCGGATCGTCGGTCGGCTGCGCGCCGCGCCGGTCGTGGTGGTGCTCCACGGTGCCGAGATCACGGTGCCGGGCCGGTTGCCGAGCCGGGCGCTGCTCGCCGGGGTCCTGCGCGCCGCGGCGGGGGTCGTCGCGGCCGGTGGCTATCCGCTCGCCGAGGCCGAGCACGCGGCCCGCGCCGCGCTCCCGTCCCTCGTGGTCCCGCCCGGCATCGATCCCGAGCGCTTCCGTCCCGCCCACGACCGGGCCGAGTACGAGGCCGCGCGCCGTCACCTCGGACTGCCCGTCGACGGTCGCGTGGTGCTCGGCGCGAGCCGGCTCGTGCCCAGGAAGGGATTCGACGTGCTCATCGACGCGTGCGCGTTGCTGCCGCCCGACGTGACGCTCGTGATCGTCGGCGACGGCCGCGACCGCGGTCGGCTCGAGCGCCGCGCGCGCAGCACGGGGATCGCGGACCGCGTGCGGTTCCTCGGTCGCGTCTCGGAGTCGGACCTGCCGGTCGCGCACCGCGCCGCCGACGTCTTCGCGATGCTGTGCCGCGACCGCTGGGGCGGCCTCGAGGCCGAGGGCTTCGGCATCGTCTTCCTCGAGGCCGGCGCGTCGGGACTGGCGTGCGTGGCCGGCCGGTCCGGCGGCTCGCACGAAGCCGTGCTCGAGGGTCGGACCGGGTTCGTGGTGGAGCCGCGCGACGTCGACGGCGTCGCGTCGCGCCTGCGCCACCTGCTCGACGATCCCGAGCGGCGCGCCCGGCTCGGGACGACGGCACGACTCCACGCCGAGTCGGAGTGGAGCTACGACCGTCGGGTCGAGCCGCTGGCGCGCCTCGCGGCCGGCGACCTCTCCGTCCTTCGTTGACCGACGCAGCACCCGACCGCTGCGAATTGGTGCGCAGAAGTGCTCGAAGATGCACAGATCTGCGCGTCGGTTCGGGGGCACGGGACACGGCGTCGGAGTTCGGCGCCGCGCCGGGCCACGGTTAGCCTCGATCCGATGGACCGGGAGCGCCACCGCACGGGCCGACGCATCGTCGTCGCCTCGTGGGTCGGCGACGCGATCTTCCTCGCGGCCTCGCTCCCGGCGATCTTCGGGGTTCCGCGCGCCGGTGGCGTCGCCGCCGTCGTGTGCCTCGTGCTCTTCGTCGCGTCGCTCGGCGTGTGGGGCTGGGCGTTCGCGATCGCGGTGGCCCGAAGCTCGCAGGGGGACGACATCGCCGTCGGCAGCCTGTTCCTCGTCGAGGGCTCGGTCGCCAAGGCCGACCGGCGTGCGCTCTACCTCCCGTTCGGCGTGAGCCTCGTCATCACCGCGCTGGCCGCGGCTTCGAACCCGTTCGCGGTGTTGGTCCCGATGCTGTCACTCGGTCTCGTGGGTCTCTGGGGCGCCCGGCACGGCGTGTTCCCCCGGCGGAAGGACATCGCGACGCCGGCGCGGCCGTTGCGGCCGACGCACTCGACGCGCCAACGTGGAACTTCGCAGAGGAGGGCCGATGGCCGAGCACGCCAGTGAACGGATTCGCATCGACGCGTCACCCGAGGAGTGCCTGGCGGTCGTGCTCGACTTCGAGAGCTACCCGTCGTGGGCGCGTGACCTGAAGCAGGTGACCATCGACGAGCGCGACGACGCGGGGCGGGGGCGGCTCGTCGAGTTCCGCGCCGCGGCGATGGGCCAGAGCTTCAGGTACGTCCTCGCGTACGACTACACGAACCTGCCCGATTCGTTCTCGTGGGTGCTCGACCACGGCGAGAAGCTGCGTCAGCTCGACGGCAGCTACCGCTTCGAGCCCGAGGACGACGGGACGCGTGTGCACTACGACCTCGTCGTCGACCTCTCGATCCCGCTGCCCGGCATCATCAAGCGCCGCGCCGCCGGCATGATCATGGGCACGGCGCTCCGCGAGCTCAAGAAGGCCGTCGAGGCGAAGCGGCAGTAGCCTGCACCGTGATGCGTGATCCGGGGCCCCCGCGCCGCAACCCGTTCTTCGAGCACGGCTCGGAGGGTGCGACGGACGACCCCGGTATGGGCTGGCGCGATCCCGACGTCGGCGGGCCCCACGCTCCCACCGACGTCCCCGACGACGGGTCGGGCGGTCCATTCGCCGCCCTGCTCGCGCTCGTGGAGGGCCTCGGTGACGCGCAGCCCGAGGCCGCCGAGCACCTGGTCGCCGCGGCGCACGAGGTCGTCCTCACGGTGAAGGTCCTCGTGGACGCGACCGAGGCGGTGCTCGCCGACCAACGTGCCGCGATGGCGGCGCGCCGCGACGAGGCGCGGCGCGAGCCCAGGTCCGCCGATGCCTCGCCCGACCGCGAGCGGAGCGCCCATGGGGACGTGACCGACCTCGCGGCCGTTCGACGCGCCGAGGGCCCGTGACCGCACGCGTCGGTGTCGGACTCGACATCGGTGGGACCAAGGTGCTGGGGGCGGTCGTCGACACCGACGGATCGGTCCTCGACGAGCAACGCGTGCCGTCGCCGACGGGCTCGTGGCAGGGGATGCTCGACGCGATCACGACCGTCGTCGGGGCGCTCCGGGCGCGTCACCCCGAGGTGGCGACGGTCGGGATCGGCGCCGCGGGCATGGTGGATCTCGACGGCATGATCCACTACGCGCCGAACGTGCTCGGGTTCCGCAAGACGCCGGTGCGGGCCGACGTCGCCGCTGCGGTCGGTCTGCCGACCGTGGTCGACAACGACGCGAACGTCGCCGCCTACGCCGAGCTCCGGTTCGGCGCGGCACGCGGCATGACCGACGCGATCGTGGTCACCCTCGGCACCGGGATCGGCGGCGGGGTGCTCGTGGGCGGGACCGTGCTGCGTGGCGCGCACGGGTTCGCGGCCGAGGTCGGCCACTTCCAGATCGACCCGAACGGGCCCCTGTGCGCGTGCGGTGAGCGCGGCCACTGGGAGGCGATGGCCTCGGGCACCGCGCTCGGGCAGATGGCCCGCGACGCCGCGACGCGCGGCGACCTCGCGAGCGTGTTGCACGCGGTCGACGGCGAGGTCGACACGATCCGGGGCACCCACGTCTCCGAGGCGGCACGGGGCGGCGCCGCCGACGCGCTCGCACTGGTGGACGCGTACGCGTTCAACGTCGCGATCGGCCTGGTGGGACTCGCGAACATCTTCGACCCGGCGATCATCGCGATCGCGGGCGGACTCGTGAACGACGGTGACCTCTACCTCACGCCGATCACCGCACACTTCCTCGGACACATCGAGGGTCACGACTACCGGGCGACGCCGAGCATCGTGCCCGCCCAGCTCGGTGAGCGCGCCGGAGTGATCGGCGCGGCGGCGGTCGCGCTCGACGCGCCGGCGCGGCCGGGTGACGACGACACGAACGCCGCGACATGAGGGCAACGACATGAAGGCAACGACATGAAGGTCGGGCTCACGCTGCCGTCGTTCACGGAGGATCCGGAGACGCCGCTGGCCGTCGCGGCCGCCGCCGAAGCGGCCGGGGTCGACGGCGTCTTCGTCTACGACCACCTGTTCCGCATCGGACGCAACGGCGAGATGCGGCCCGCGCTCGAGTGCACCGCGCTGCTCGGCGCGACGGCGGTCGAGACCACCCGCATCACGCTGGGCACGCTCGTGGTGCGTGCGACGCTGCGGCCGGCGACGACGCTCGCGACCGCGCTCGACACCGTCGTGCGGATCGCCGGCCCGCGACTCGTCGTGGGGATCGGCGCCGGCGACGAGGAGAGTCGGCCCGAGATGGAGACGTTCGGCCTGCCGGTGGGCACCGAGCAGGACCGCGTGAAGCGGCTGAGGGCGTCGCTCCGCGAGATCGCCGACCGTCCGTATCCCACGTGGGTCGGCGGGCGCGCCCGCCACGTCGGGCTCGTCGCGGCGGAGAGTGCGAAGGGCTGGAACCGCTGGGGCCTGGGCCCGGAGGACTTCGCGATCGAGGCGGCCGAGGTGGCATCGCTGGTGCGGCGCCTCAATCCCGATCCCGACTCGTTCACCACGAGCTGGGGCGGCCTCGTGGTCCTGGGTGCCGACGACGACGCGGCCGCGGAGAAGGCGTCGCGGCTGCGGCGCAGGGAACGGCACGATCGTGGGCGGGCCGCGCACGGTGGCGCAGACCCTGGCCCGCTACCGCGATGCCGGCGCCGAGTGGGTCATCCTCGGACCGGTCGACGCCACCGACCCGGAGAACGCCACGCGCATCGGCGAGGAGCTGTGCACCCGGCTGCGCTGACGCGCCGCGTCGCGGCCGTGCCCGTCCTGGATCACATGAACGGGAACTGGTTGTTCACCTCGGTGTCCGCCGACCCGATGAACGCCACGCGTATCGGCGAGGAGCTCTGCACCCGGCTGCGCTGACCTTGCAGTGGTCGTCCGCGGTCGGCGACGGTCACCGCCGTCACGCCGATGCGCCTCCTCGTGTTCGCGCGGAGGGACTTCCAGGCGCTGATGGACCTGAAGATCCCGAGCGTGACCCGGCGGCTGCTCGGCACCGTCGCCGAGCGCCTCACGACCACCCGGAAACTGGTCGGTGAGCGTCGCTCAGACGCCGGCGGCCGCGTTGAGCTGATCGAGGTGCTCGGTCGCCTCGAGGTACTCGTTCACCCAGCGCTCGATGACGGCGGACGTCTTCTCGACCTTCTCGAACTGCCCGACCACCTGGCCGACCGGGTTGAACGCGACGTCGACGGTCTGGTCCGGGTAGCGGTGCGTCGCCGCGACCGCGATGCCCGACACCATGTACTGCAACGGCATCCCGAGCGGCTCGGGGTTGCCCGGCGTCGACCAGGCGTCGGTCCAGTCGTTGCGGAGCATGCGGCAGGGCTTGCCGGTGAACGAGCGGCTGCGCACGGTGTCGCGCGAGCCCGCCTTGATGTAGGCGGCCTGCTGGACGGGGGTGTTCTCGGACTCCTCGACCATCAGCCACTGCGAGCCCGACCACGCGCCCTGGCAGCCGAGCGCGAGCGCGGCCGCGATCTGCGCCCCGCTGCCGATGCCGCCCGCGGCGAGCACCGGGCACCGGCGCGACCTCCTTCACCACCTGCGGCCACAGGACGATGGAGCCGACCTCGCCGCAGTGACCGCCGCCCTCGCCGCCCTGGGCGATGATGATGTCGACGCCCGCATCCGCGTGCTTGCGCGCCTGGTACGGCGAGCCGCACAGCGCCGCGACCTTGCGGCCCGCGTTGTGGATGAGGTCCATCACCTCGGCCGGTGGGGTGCCGAGCGCGTTCGCGATCAACGTCATCTTCGGGTGCTGGAGCGCGACCTCCACCTGGGGCGTCGCGGTGGCCTCGGTCCAGCCGAGGAGCTGCATGGTGTTGTCCTCGCTCTCGTCCTGCACCGGGACGCCGTGGTCGGCGAGGAGCTTGCGGGCGAAGTCGAGGTTCTCCTGCGGGACCATCTTGCGCAGCATCTCGGCGAGCTCGTCGCCCGACATGTTCGCGTCCATGCCCTCGTACTTGTTCGGGATGACGATGTCGACGCCGTAGGGCCGGTCGCCGATGTGCTCGTCGATCCACTGCAGCTCGATCTCGAGCTGCTCGGGGCTGTAGCCGACCGCGCCGAGCACGCCGAAGCCGCCGGACTTGGCGACCGCGACGACGACGTCGCGGCAGTGCGTGAAGGCGAAGATGGGGAACTCGATGCCCAGGTCGTCGCAGATCGGGGTGCGCATGGTCGTCTCCTCGGTGAGGGTTCAGGCGGGATGATCGGTGAGGAGCAGGCGGGCGGCCGTCTCGAGGTCGTCGGCCATCTCGTGCTCGTCGAGTGTGCCACCGACCCAGGCCGACAGCACCGCGAGCCACACGTAGCCGAGCGTGCGCACGGTGCCGGCGGGATCCGCGAGCGTGCTGCCGTCGACCGCGCTGGTGATGATGCCGCGCAGCACGGTCTCGACGCCGTGCTTGGCCTCGGCGGTGTCGGGCTCGGGCGCGGTCAGCGCGGTCACGAGTGCCGCGGTCAGCTGCGGACGGCGCGCGAGCGCGCGGCTCGCGCGCCGCAGGACGTCGCCGGTGCGCGCCGCGGCGTCGTCGCCGTCGGGCGGTCGCTGGGCGATGCGCTCGCGCAGGCCCTCGGCCTGCTCCGTGAGCGCGGCGAGCAGCAGGTGGTCCTTCGACGGGTAGTGGCGGTAGAGCGTGCCCAGCGCGACCTCGGCACGCGCGGCGACGTCGCGCATCTGGACCGCGTCGTAGCCGCCGGCCGTCGCCAGCTCCACCGCCGCGGCGACCATCCGCGCCCGCCGGGCTGCGGTCTCGAGCGCTGCGTTCCGCGCCGGCGCGCCTTCGGCCGCGATCGGAAGCTCCGCACCCGCCCTGGACATGGCGGGGGACCCTACCGGGGTAGAACGCGTTCTCGCCACGACGGCGGGCGCCGTGGCGGGGACCCGTCCTGGGTCGAGGCCTCCGGGCCCGGGCGGTGCGGGAACGGGTCGGTCAGGGCCGCGCCGATGCGCGCCCGTCGAGCTCGAGCGGTCGCGTCTCGAGGCGGTGCAGCGTGGTGCGCCGGGCCTGGCGGGCGACCTCCGCCATCCGCTCGTCGTCCATGGCCTGGCTGCCCATGGCCCGGAGGTCGTCCTCGCTCGGTTGGAACGCCCGAGTCACGATCCCGGCGTTGCGCAGCTTGCGGCGTTCGAGCCCGAGACGCGCCCGGAAGTGCCCGCGCAGCGCGCGCGTCGGCTTGCGCAGTCCCGACGTGTCCGCGATCGACATCGGCGACGACACGATGACGAGATCGAGCTCTTCACGACGGAGGACGTCCGCGTTGGTCGGGGAGTGGACACCACCGTCGACGTAGCGACGACCGTGGATCGTGACCGGCGCGAAGTAGCCGGGGATCGCGGAGCTCGCACCCACCGCGGTCGCGACGTCGGTGTGCGGTGCGCCGGCGCGACCGAACACGACGCGGCACGCGTCGTCCATCCGCACCGCGCAGATCCACAGCGGATCCGCGGGCCACACGGTGCCCGCAGCGGCGCGCAACGCCGAGGTCCACAGCTCCGTGTCCTTGCGCCCGGTGGGGAGGGCGACGCCGAGCAGCGCCTCGGGGCGGACCGTCCACGGTGTGCGCAGCAGCCGGCCGAGCAGCTGCGGGTGCGGCGGCCGCCACTCCCGCGGCACGGTCGACCGGGTCCAGTCGCCCGGCTCGCCGAAGCGGTCGACGACCGCCTGGCCGGCCGGGCTGAGCGGACGGTCCTCGAGGCGGGCGAGCATGTCGTCCGGCGTGATGCCGAGCCGCAGGTACATGCCCATGCCGGCGCCGGCCGAGGTGCCGACCACGACGTCGGCGGTGGCGGGATCCCAGCCGCTCGCCTCCGCGATGCCGGCGAGCACGCCCGCGTGGTACGCCTGGCCGGTCAGTCCACCGGCGCCGAGGACGAGCCCGATTCCCGACATCGGGTCATTCTGCTCGGCCGTCGCCGTCGTCCGGTGGCACGTCCCGCCCGAAGTACTCGGCGGCGAGGCGCGGGTCGATCGTGACGAACAGCCCCTCGGCCTCGGCCGTCAGCACGCCGTCCACGCGGAGCTCACCCTTGCTCACGATGCGTCGGCCGTCGACGCGGTCGACGTGGCCGTGGAGCTCGACCGGCCGGTGGAGCGGGGTCGGCTTGAGGTACCGGACCGTGAGGCGGCCGGTCATCCCGGGGTGGCCGCTCGCGATGTTGGTCATACCGAGGAGCTCGTCGAAGCTGAGCGCGACCCAGCCACCGTGCACGTAGCCGGGCGGGCCCTCGTACGCCGCGTGGTACGTGCCCTCCATGCGCATGCCGCCGTCGTGGGGTGCCCACGTCATGGGCGGCGCGAGCGGACTGACCACGCCGACGAGCGGTGAGCGGGGGAGGTAGTCGGTGCCGTCCTCGACGCGGGTGCGCACGCCGCGGTCGTCGTCGTGCGGCTCGCGTCCGAGGTGGCGCGCCACCGCCTCGGTCATGTCGGCCGCGGTGCCGAGCTGCTCCTCGGTCGCGTCCTCGAGGGTCAGGGTGGCGTCGACGAGATGGCGCACCGCCTCGGCGAGCCGCTCACGCTGCGGGGAGACGAACGGTTGCTCGTGGCCGCGCTCCACTACTTGCCCTTGTACCGGGGGGCGCGCTTCTCCGCGAACGCGCGTGGCCCCTCCTGTGCGTCCTCGGAGGCGAACACCTCCCAGCCGATCGTGTCCTGGATCGGCATCGCCTCCGCCTCGGTGAGGTACTCCGTCTCCCGCCAGGCCCGCAGGATCGCCTGGGTCGACAGCGGTCCGCACGCCGCCACCTGCTCGGCGACCGCTCGCGCCGCGTCGAGCGCGGTGCCGTCGGGGACGACCCGTCCGATCAGCCCGATGCGCAGGGCCTCGGTCGCCGGGACCGGCTTCGACGAGAGGAGGATGTCCATCGCGACGGTGTACGGGATCTGGCGGGGCAGGCGCACCGCGGAGCCGCCCAGCGGGAAGAGACCGCGCTTGCCCTCCCAGACGCCGAACGTCGCGTTCTCGCCGGCGATGCGGATGTCGGTGCCCTGGAGCATCTCGGTGCCGCCGGCCACCGCGTACCCCTCGACCGCGGCGATGAGCGGCTTCGACAGGCGGTAGTCGCGCAGCAGCGCCTTCCAGTGCAGGTTCGGCGTCTCGGCCATCCGGGTCCGGACGTGCTCGCTGTCCGACGGCCTGCTCATGGCCTTGAGGTCCGCGCCGGAGGAGAAGTGCCCGCCCGCGCCGGTGAGGATCGCGCAGCGGATCTCCGGCGTCTCGTCGACGTACGCGTAGCCGTCGGCGAGACCGACGAGCATGTCGGGGCTCAGCGCGTTGCGGGCCTCGGGCCGGTTCATCGTGAAGACGACGACGTGACCGTCGCGCTCCACGGTGCAGTGCTGCGTCGTCATCGGCAGGATCTCGGACACGCGGTCTCCCAGGTGGCGGTGGGCTATTGTGCGAACTAGAACGTGTTCTATTCGTGCACGCGTTCGAGGTCTACCGGACGCCGGACGCGAGGGGCAACCTCGCGGGTCGGCCCGGCGGCCGGTGACGCTCGGTTCAGCGGAGGACAGTGATGGCGCAGACGGAGACGGCCGTACAGCTCGACGACCCGACCACGTACCTGGCGGGTCCACCGCACGACTTCTTCGACCACCTGCGGCGCGAGGAGCCGGTGCACTGGCACGCCTCGCCGAACTACGCACCGGGCTTCTGGGTCGTCACGAAGTACGCGGACGTCATCGCCATCGAGCGCGACGTGAAGACCTTCTCCTCCGCGCAGGGCGGGGCGCTGCTGGACGACCAGCAGGAGGGCACCGAGCTCATGATGCTCAACCAGGACCCGCCGCAGCACACGCGGCTGCGGAACCTGGTGGCACGCGGGTTCACGCCCAAGGTGATCAAGGCGATGGAGCCCCACATCCGTGAGGCGGCCAAGCAGATCGTGGAGCGCCAGCTCGGCAACGACGACGTCATCGACTTCGTCCCGAACTTCGCGGCGGAGCTCCCGCTCGTCGTCATCGCCGAGCTGCTCGGCGTGCCCTACGAGGACCGCCACAAGATCTTCGAGTGGTCGAACCGCCTCATCGGCAACTCCGACTCCGAGTACAACCAGGGCGCGCCGGAAGAGGCGCTCGAAGCGTCGATGGAGCTCTACATGTACGCGCAGTCGCTGGCCGACGCGCGCCGTGAGCGCCCGATGGACGACATCGTCACCACGCTCATCACCGCCGAGCTCGACGGCGAGCAGCTGTCCGACATCGAGTTCAACGTGTTCGTGCTGCTGCTCGCGGTGGCGGGCAACGAGACCACCCGGAACCTCATCAGCGGCGGGATGCTGGCGCTGATGGAGCACCCGGAGGAGAAGGCGCGGGTCCTGGCCGACGTGCCCGGCACCCTGGACACGCTCGTGGACGAGATGCTGCGCTACGTGAGCCCGGTCATGTACTTCCGGCGTACCGCGACCGTCGACACCGAGCTGCGCGGCGTGCCGATCCAGAAGGGTCAGAAGGTCACCGTCTGGTACGGCGCCGCCAACCGCGACGAGGACGTCTTCACCGACCCGCACGGCTTCGACGTGACGCGCTCGCCCAACGAGCACATCGCGTTCGGCGGTCGCGGCCCGCACTACTGCCTGGGCACCGCGCTCGCCAAGATGGAGATCAAGACGATGTTCGAGGAGATGCTGACCCAGGCGCCGGACATGCGCCTGGTCGGCGAGCCGGACCGGCTGGCCTCGAACCTCATCAACGGCATCAAGCACCTGCCGGTCAAGCTGCACTGACCTCTCGTGCGTGGTTGCCGCCGCGCGCGAGAACGTGTTCTACTCACGCCCGTCCGTGGCGCCTCCCGCCCCGGACCGATGCGTCCGACGCTCGATGGCCCGCTGCAGGAGGTACGCGCATGCCCGGAGGGTTCTGGTACTACGCGCAGGAGGATCCGGACGCGCTGGCCGTCGTGGACACCGACGGCACCGAGGTGCGCGCCGGGGAGCTGCTCGCCGACTGCAACCGGGTCGCCCACGCGCTGCGCGCGCTGGGGCTCGAGGCGGGTGACACCGTCGCCGCGATCCTCCCGAACGGCCGGTATCCGGCGACGGTCTACCTCGCCGCCCTGCAGATCGGCCTGTACTACGTCCCGATCAACTACCGGCTCTCGCCCCCCGAGATCGCGTACATCCTCTCGGACTCGGATGCCTCGGCGTTCATCACCCACGAGCGGTTCGCCGACGTCGTGGTCGCAGCCGCCGACGAGGCCGGGCTGCCGGCGCAGGCCAGGATCGCGATCGGCGAGGTCCCCGGGTTCCGCTCGTTCGACGACTTCGTCGCCGGCCAACCCGACACCGCACCGCCCGAGCGCCTCGCCGGTGCGGCGATGCACTACACGAGCGGCACGACCGGTCGACCGAAGGGCGTGAAGCGTCCGCTCACCGGACTCGACCCGGACACGTCGGCCGAGCTCTTCTCGATGTTCCTGCTGCTGTTCGGCATCGGACCGCGCGACGGGCACGTGCACCTCTCGACCTCGCCGAACTACCACACCGCGGTCACGACGTTCGCGGGGAACGCGCTGCAGGCCGGCCACACCGTCGTCTACATGGACAAGTGGGATCCGGAGAAGACGCTCGCGCTGATCGAGCAGTACCGGTGCACGCACACCCACATGGTCCCGACGCAGTTCCACCGCATGCTGCAGCTGCCCGACGACGTGCGCGCGAAGTACGACGTGTCGTCCATGAAGTTCGCGATCCACGCCGCGGCGCCGTGCCCGATCGACGTCAAGCGCAAGATGATCGACTGGTGGGGCGAATCGATCATCGAGTACTACGGCGCCACCGAGGGCGGCGGCACGCTGGCCACCGCCGAGCAGTGGCTGCAGTTCCCCGGCACCGTCGGCACGGTGTGGCCGAACTCGACGCTGAAGATCGTCGACGACGACGGCAACGAGTGCCCCACGGGGACGCCCGGCACCGTGTGGATGAAGATGGCGACCGGCGACTTCGAGTACAAGGGCGACAAGGGGAAGACCGACGACTCGCACGATGCCGATGGCTTCTTCACCGTCGGCGACGTCGGCTACCTGAACGAAGAGGGCTACCTGTTCCTCTGCGACCGCAAGTCCGACATGATCATCGCCGGCGGCGTGAACATCTACCCGGCCGAGATCGAGGGTGAGCTGCTCGCACACCCCGACGTCGCCGATGCCGCGGTCTTCGGCATCCCCGACGCCGACATGGGCGAGCAGATCAAGGCCGTCGTCGAGCCGCGCGCCGGGGTGGCGCCGGACGACGCGCTGCGCGACTCGATCATGGAGCACCTGCGCGGGCGGCTCGCGAAGTTCAAATGGCCGCGCACGCTCGACTTCGTCGACGAGCTGCCGCGCGAACCCACCGGCAAGCTGCTGAAGCGGAAGCTGCGCGACCCGTACTGGGCCGACCGCGAGACCGCGATCTAGGGACGGAGGAGACGAGATGAGCGAAGCGGGGTGGGCACGCGCCCGCAGCCGTTCGACCAGCGGAGCGGGGCCCCTCCGGCCCGGCCCGCAGGGCCACGAGGAGACGAGATGAGCGAAGCGGGGTGGGCACACGCCCGCAGCCGTTCGACCAGCGGAGCGGGGCCCCTCCGGCCCGGCCCGCAGGGCCACGAGGAGACGAGATGACGACCACGGAGCCGCTGATCGAGCACCACGTGCTCGAATACCCGGGTGGCTACACCCGGTCGGTGGGGGCCGCGCTGTCGCGGTACTTCACCGGCCTGCGGTCCGGCCGCATCGTCGGCGTACGCGTCGGCGACGGCCGCGTCATGGTGCCGCCGACCGAGTACGACCCCGTGACCGGCGGGGCGCTCGACGACTTCGTCGAGGTCGGTCCGGCGGGCGTCGTCGACGCCTGGACCTGGGTGGCCGAGCCGGTGGAGGGCAAGCACCACCTCACGAAGCCGTTCGCGTTCGCGCTGGTGCGGCCCGACGGCGCCGACGTGCCGATGGTGCACGTCGTCGACGTCGCGTCGCCCGACGAGATGAGCGTGGGCATGCGGGTGATGCCGCGCTGGAAGTCCGAGCGGGTCGGGTACGTCACCGACCTCGACGCGTGGGTGCCGGAGGTCTCGGAGCGAGCATCGGCCCGGCACGAGGACGACGCGGCGAGCGGAGAGACCGAAATGGAGCAGGAGCCCGTCACCGGGATCACCGTGCCGATCCGGCTGGAGTACGAGATCAACGCCGGGCGCGCGCCGAGCAAGTACCTGCGCGGCATCGCCGAGGGGAAGCTGATCGGGCAGAAGGCCGTCGGCTCCGACGACGTGTACCTGCCGCCCCGCGGGTCGGACCCCACGAGCGGCGCGCCGACCGAGATCGAGGTGGAGGTCGTCGCAGAACGGCACGGTGACCACGTTCTGCATCACCAACATCCCGGGGCTGTCCGAGTCGGCGCCCGAGGTGCCCTTCGCGGCCGCGCAGATCCTGCTCGACGGCGCGAACACGCCGTACCTCGGGTCTGATCCAGGGGATCCCCGTCGACGAGGTGCGCATGGGCCTGCGCGTCCGGGCCGTCTGGGACGAGAACCTCCGCCCGGACGCCCGGTGCCTCAAGTGGTTCGAGCCGAACGGCGAGCCCGACGCCGCCTACGAGACCTTCCGGGAGTACGCGTGAGTGGTTCAGGGATTCGCGACGTCGGGATCATCGCGTTCGCGCAGGAGACGGCCGAGCAGGACCGTGAGCGCAACGAGGTCGAGTTCATCATCCCGGTGGTGCAGGAGGCGGTGCGGCAGTCCGGCATGGGCCGCCACGACATCGGCTTCACCATCTCGGGATCGTGCGACTACCTGAGCGGTGGCCCGTTCACGTTCGTGCAGGGTCTCGACGGCGCCGGCGCGTGGCCGCCGGTGCGGGAGAGCCACGTCGAGATGGACGCGGCATGGGCGCTGTACGAGGCATGGGTGGCGATCCAGACCGGCGAGGTCGACAGCGCGTTGATCTACGGCTTCGGGAAGTCGTCGCTGTCGGACGTGTACCAGGTGTTCACGCTGCAGAGTGATCCGTACACGGTGACGCCGCTGTGGCCGTCGCTGATCCACTTCGCGGGGTTGCAGGCGAGCGCGCTCATCCATTCCGGCAAGGCCGGCGAGCGCGACCTCGCCGAGGTCGCGGCCCGCTCACTGCGCGATGCGGGCGGCAATCCGCATGCGATCCGCCGGGAGGACGTCGACGCCGACGCGCTCCTGGCCCGACCCGTGACCCACGCCCCGCTGCGCGACGCCGACATCTTCCCGGTCACCGACGGTGCGTGCGCGGTGGTCATCGCGGCCGACGACGTGGCGCGTGAGCACTGCGAGCGGCCGGCATGGATCCGAGGCATCGACCACCGCATCGACGCGCCGCACATCGGTGTGCGCGACCTCACCGAGAGCGAGTCGACGCGACGCGCCGGCGAGGAGGCCGGCGCGCTGCAGGGTGGCTTCGACGTCGCCGAGCTGCACGCGCAGTTCAGCGCCGACGAGCTGATCGTCCGGGAGGCCCTCGGGCTGAACGGCGACACCCGCATCAACCCGTCGGGCGGCGCGCTCGGCGCGAACCCGCTCATGGCCGCGGGGCTCATCCGCATCGGCGAGGTCGCGTCGCGCATCTCGTCGGGTGAGATCGGCCGCGGGCTCGCGCACGCGAGCCAGGGGCCGTGCCTGCAACAGAATCTCGTCTGCGTCCTGGAGGGGGAGTGATGGGGGGCGTCCGTACCGCCGTCGTCGGGGTCGGTCAGACCCGTCACGTCTCGGCCCGGCACGACGTGTCGATGGCCGGGCTCGTCCGCGAGGCCGCCGTCGAGGCGCTCGAGGACGCGGGCATGGACTTCGGCGACATCGACGCCGTCGTGGTGGGCAAGGCGCCCGACACGTTCGAGGGCGTGATCATGCCGGAGCTGTACCTCGCCGACGCGCTCGGCGCGGTCGGCAAGCCGCTCCTGCGGGTGCACACCGCCGGCTCCGTCGGCGGGTCCACCGCGATCGTCGCCGCGAAGCTCGTGATGGCCGGGATCCACAAGCGCGTGCTCACCGTCGCGTTCGAGAAGCAGTCGGAGAGCAACGCGACGTGGGGCCTGTCGGTGCAGATGCCGTTCAGCGCGCCGCTGGTCGCGGGCGCCGGCGGCTACTTCGCGCCGCTGATCCGCGCGTACATCGCGCGATCGGGCGCGCCGCGCCACATCGGCCACCTCGTCGCGGTGAAGGACCGACTCGCCGCGCTGCGCAACCCCAAGGCGCACCTGCACCTGCCCGACATCGACCTGCAGACGGTCGAGGAGTCGTTCCTCCTGTGGGACCCGCTGCGCTACCTCGACACCTGTCCGAGCTCGGACGGCGCGATGGCGCTCGTCATCGGGGCCGAGGACGTCGCCGACGCCGCGCCCGGACCCGCGGCGTGGATCCACGGGACCGCGATGCGCTCGGAGCCGACGATGTTCGCCGGCCGGGACCAGGTGAACCCGCAGGCGGGCAAGGACTGCGCGGCCGACGTGTACGCGCAGGCCGGGATCACGAACCCGCGTGAGGACTTCGACTGTGCCGAGGTCTACGTGCCGTTCTCGTGGTACGAGCCGATGTGGCTCGAGAACCTCGGGTTCTGCGCCGAGGGCGAGGGATGGAAGCTCACCGAGGCCGGCGCGACCGCGCCCGACGGCGACATCCCGTGGAACCCGTCGGGCGGCGTGCTCTCGTCGAACCCGATCGGCGCGAGCGGGATGATCCGGTTCGGCGAGGCCGCGCAGCAGGTGCGCGAGCGCGCCGGCGACTACCAGGTGCCGCTGTCCACCGGGAAGGCGCTCGGCCACGCCTACGGCGGCGGCTCCCAGTTCTTCTCCATGTGGGTCGTGGGGCGCGACAAGCCCGCCTGACGCCGGTCCCGGCCCCCTCCCCAACCTTGGGGATTTCGGGCTTTCGCACCAATTCGGCGGAATCTGGACCGTAGAATTGCCGTCCGCAACAAGGGGCGGTGAGGTGCACATGGCGCTGGGGCCTGCAGTCAGATGACCGATACGGCGTGGGTCGGGACGTCGCGCGAGCTCGCGTTCTACGGCGATCACCGGAACGTGGGGTTCCCGGGGATCGCGGGTGCGACGGGGCCCGAGCACGACGATCGCGAGCCCGATCGGGCCGCGCCGGCCCTCGGCCGGACGCTCCGCCTGCTCGACGTCGCCGCGGTCGCCGTCGCCAACGTGGCGATCTGGAGCGCGTTCGCGGGCCAGGCGCCGCTCGCCACCCGTCTGCTGCTCGCGCTCCTGGCGTCGGTGGTCACGGTGTTGGCGATCGGCGGTCACGGCCTCTACCGCGCGCGTGCGTGTGCGGTGCGCTCGGTCGAGCTGGTCGGGCTGGCGCGGGCCTCGGCGGTCGGAGCCGCCGCGGCCTACGCGGCGGCGCTCGTGATGGACACGGCCGACCTCGTCCCGGCGCTCGTCGCCGGGTGCACGACGTTCCTCGCGCTCGCTGCCGTCCGCGGCGGCTTCGTGGCCTGGTTGCGCCGGGCCCGGAGCGAGGGCCGCTACAGCCGGTCGATCGTGGTGGTGGGTGGCGCGGCGGAGGCCGAACGCATCGTCTGGCTCCTGCGTCGTCACCCCGAGCTCGGGCTCCGGCCCGTCGGCGTCGTCGGCGACAACGACCACCGCGGGACGCTGGACGGGATCCCGTGGCTCGGCGGTCTCGACACGATCGTCAACACGCTCGCGCTCGTCGGCGCCAACGGGGTGATCGTCGCGCCGGGCGACCTCGACGTCGCCGACCTCAACCAGACGGTGCGTGACCTGCTCGCTGCCGGCGTGCACGTCCAGCTCTCGAACGGCCTGTGGGGGATCGACCACCACCGGTTGCGGCCGCTCCCGCTCGCGCACGAGCCGTTCGTGTACGTCGAGCCGGCCGCACTGCGTCGCGGGCAGCGGGTGTGCAAGCGCGCGCTCGACGTGGTCGTGTCCGCCGGCCTGCTGGTGGTCTCCGCGCCGGTCTGGCTGGTCGCGATGGCGGCGGTGCGCTTGCAGGACGGTGCGCCCGCGATCTTCCGCCAGGTCCGGGTGGGCAAGGACGGTCGGCCGTTCACGCTGTTCAAGCTGCGCACGATGGTGCCGGACGCCGAGCAGCAGCTCGTCGACGTGACGTCGGTGAACCAACGCGCCGGTGGACCCCTGTTCAAGGCCAAGCGCGATCCCCGTCGGACGCGGGTCGGTCGCATCCTCGAGATGACGAGCCTCGACGAGCTCCCGCAGCTGCTGAACGTCCTGCGCGGCGACATGAGCCTCGTCGGGCCACGGCCCGCGCTCCCGCACGAGGTGGCGCAGTTCGACGACGAGCTCCTCGGCCGTCACCGCGTGCAGCCGGGAATCACCGGGCTGTGGCAGGTGGAGGCGCGCGACAAGCCGGACTTCGAGATCTACCGCCGCCTCGACCTGTTCTACGTGGAGAACTGGTCGATCGGCCTCGACCTGGCGATCATGTTCTCCACGGTCTGCAGCGTCCTCGGTCGCGTCGTCCCGCACGCCGAGGTCGCCGAGCCCGAGTCGGTCATCGATCTCACCGAGTCGGTCGCCTGACCGTCGTCCCCGCGCCCGGATCGAGCCCGCGGATCCGCTCCGCCAGCCGCTCGGGATGGATCACCGCCGCGGTCGTCGCGAGCTCGTCGACGGACCACCAGCGGTACTCGAGCACCGACCGCTGCTCGACCTCGGTCCACGCGTCGCGGCTCGGCTCGAACCGGGCGGTGCGCAGCGCGAAGTAGTCCTCGTGCTGGCGGTAGGTGACGCCCTCGAACTCGAAGACCGCGTCACGGTCGAAATGGGCCTCGCCCAGATCGGTGACGACCAGTCCCGTCTCCTCGTGGAGCTCCCGGCGGGCGGCGTCGGCGGGTGACTCGCCGGGGTCGAGCCCGCCGCCCGGGGTGAACCACCACGACCCCCGTTCGGGTCGGGTGGGGTCGAACCCGCGGAGCAGCAGGACCGCGCCGAGCTCGTCGAGCACGATCTCGCCACGGCACGCTCGACGGGTCCGGTCACGGGCACGGCACGCGGGCGTCACCACGCGTGGCGACCTCGCGGTCGGCGCACGGTCGGTGGTCCACGGCACACGTTCCGGCCGAACCGGAGCCGCGGGGACGGTCGGCGAGGTGGCGGGCTGATGCTCGGGTCGACGCCTGTGCGACGTCCTGCGTGACACCGCACGTACGGACACGCACGCCGGGTACTGCCCGGTAGGTCATCCGCAGGGCGCGAGCATTCTGAACATCGAGGCGTCGTCCAGTCGGCGCCAAGCCGTCCGAAGCGGCGGGGCGATCGTGGACGTCATCCCGAGGGCTGGCGGTTGGTCGCGTGACTGGCCGGAGCGACTGCGCAGGAGGCGGTGCCCGTGGGCACCTCGACGATCTCCGAGCCGTGCGTCCCGACGATCATGGCGTCGGCTCTCGGTCCGCCGGAGCGCAGCGGTGGTCACGCCGTCGTGCGAGCGTCCCGACCGGAAGACTCGTCGTCGGCACGCGGACGAGGCGGGCCGGCTCCGGGTCGCTTCGAGGGCATCCGGTCGCACCTGCGACTGCCCACGGCCGGCACTACGTCGCCGATCGCAGCTTCGCGAATCGGGCGCTCACGACCCGGTGACACGGTAGCACGCATCCGCTTGCCCGAAGTCGCTCGACGGATGACGACGGCGTGCCCCGACGAGGTCGGCCCGTTCCGGCACGCCGACCGAGTCGTACGCATGGCTCGCCATGCGGTCCGTGACGTGGACGGATCGCCTCACGCTCGATGTCCGACGACCTGGTGGACGTGCACGGACTGAACGTCGCCGAGACTCGCGCACCTGCGCCGAGCGCCGAGGTTCCTTCCGGCGCGGTTCAGCCGGTGACGTGCCGATGGTGCGGTAGCTGCCGAGCGTGGGGCGGACCCGTCGGCGCACTGCACCTGCGCGCAGCACGAGTCGCCGATCTGGTCGCGGCCCTGCAGACGAGGTCGGGGTCGTCGAGTTGCTGCTGGCGAAGGGAGCGGACCGCAACGCCCTCGCGTCGCCGGCTCGACCGCGATCGACGTCGCGGTCGCTCGAGGTCACGACGGATCCGGCGAAGCTCCGCCGAGCCGGAGGCATCCGGTCCGACGCCTGTGCGAGACCAGCGCGAGACCGGCGCAGGCGAGCAGTCCACCGGCATCCGGGCCGTCGACCTCTTGCTCGTCCCGGAGCGCGGGCTGGTGCACATGACGCCGGGATTCGGCGTCGGAGCGGTGGTGCTGCTCTCCGAGCCTCGCTGCGGCGGCCACGCCGGTCGCACGCGTCGTGTGGACGGGCTTCGTGCAGTCGCCCACGACCTCGCGACGTTCACCACGGTCTCGCCGAGGCCGGCATCGAAGGCATGGTGCAGGTGTCCATGGCCGCGCCCTCCGAGCCGTTCACGCGCAGCTCGACGCGATGGACCGGGGTCTGCGCGCCGCGGGCTCGACGCGTTCCTTGTGGTGTTCGCCGATGTCGGCCGGGTGCAGCACGTCGAGGTGCGGCTCGCGGATCTCGCCGAGCGGGCCGCCGTCACTCTTGTGGTGGGCCCACTCGTGGGTGACGACGAGCCGCCGACGCCCGCGGGCTCGCCGTACCTCGCCGCCATCCGCTTCGATCCCGACCGGGCACGTCGCCAGCGGTGGCCGGCGATCGCGCCGACATCGTGGAGCAAGGCGGCCGACGCAGAGATGGCACGTCTCGCGGCGATCGCTCGTGTGGGCGTCAGCACCGGAGCTCGACGCGTACCTCACCCAGCCGTTCTTCGTGGCGGAGCCCATGACGGGCGTTCCCGGGGAGCACACGTCGCCGGACGCGTTGTGCGACGCCGTGCGGCGGCTGCTCACCGGCGCGTGACCCACCGCCGTGTCGTTGCGTGGGCGGCCGCGGTAGCTCAGGACGAGGGAGCTCGAGCGTCACGTCGGTCCAGTCGGTGACGTTGCTCTTGGCCGGGGTGGCGTCGCCGAGCCAGAGGCGGTGCACGGTGGCGGCGGGCTGGCCGGTCGAGCGGATCGGCGGCATCGGCACGCCGTCGACGGTCCACGCGAGCGTGTAGGTGTCCGAGCCGTAGTCGCCGGTCATCGTCACCCGGTGCCAGGCGCCGTCGTCGCAGGCGCCCGTCGACATCGCACTGTCGGCGGAGAAGAGGTCGACGCGGCAACGGCCGGTTCGCGCGTCGACGAAGAGGTCGGCGTGGTGCTCGCCCGCGCTGTTCTCGACGGTCGCGAGCCCCACCGTCTGGCCGGCGGCTCGGGTCCGCACGCGGAAGCGGCCGGAGAACCGGAACCGCGTCCGGCCCGACGCGAGGGCGGCCGGCGGCGCCGACACGTATGCCGGCACACCGGTGGCGTCGAGCCGGATCCAGGTGGACGGATCACCGCCGCCCTGCTCGAGCGTGGCGCGCCGCTGGTCCCAGCCCGACGGGACGCCGTGTGCGAGGTCGAGGTGCTGCGAGGTCGCGATCGCCGTCGCCGTCGGCGCGTTCCCGGCGGTGCCGGTCGGCGCGTCGGACCCCGCCCCGCACGCGGCGAGCGCGAGGACGGCCAGGCCCGAGGCGACCAGGAGGGGGACGCTTCCCCCCACCGGTCGTCGGGTGCCCCGGGACATCACGGTCAGAACATGACGCTCGACGTGGTGCGGGTGCCCGTGGCCGCGTTGCCGGCCGGGTCCCGCAGCGTCGAGGCCGGCGTGTACGACCACGAACCGGAGCTCGGGACGGTGGTCACCCGGGTGCACGATCCACTGCACCCCCCCGTCACGGTGAACGTGACCGTGCGGTTGTCGGCGCTCACGCCGAGCGTGCCGGCGTAGGTGACGGTGGAGGTGCCGATGGTCGGCCGCGTGAGATAGCCGGTGGTCCCGCTGCTCAGCTGGCCGTTGGTGAAGCCGCTCACACCCCACGTGGTGTTGCCGGAGCGGCCGCGGCTCAGCGTGAGGGTGCCGCTCGCCGGGACGGTCGCCGGGTTGAGCGCCTCCCCGAACGTCACGCTCACGGTGTCGCCGACCTCGACCGCCCCGTTGCGGTTGGTGGTCGCACCGGCCGTCGCCGACGGCGCGGTCGTGTCGTACGAGAACACCGACGGCGTCGTCGTCACGTTGCCGGCGGAGTCGGTCACGGTGACCGTCGCCGTGTAGGTGACGCCGTTCGTGAGCGCGCTCGTCGCCAGCGGCACGTACCAGGACGTGGTGCCCGTCGGGGTGAGGTTCGTCGACGTGGTCACCCACGACGAGCCGCTCCAGAAGCGCGAGTCGCTCGCCCGCTGGAGCCGGACCCGGACGGTAGAGACACCCGACTCGGTGTCCGCGGTGGTGCCGCACATGCGGTTGGACGTGCTGCAGCCCGCCGCCCAGCTCGTGGCGTTGTACGAGCCGCCGTCGGCGGGGAACGTCGTCACGGCCGTCGGCGCGGTCAGGTCGATGCGGATCTGCGTCGCGGCCGTCTTGACCGCCTCCGCGTTCCCGAGCGCGTCGACCGAGAAGTACTTGATCGTGTACACCCCGCCGGCGGTCAGCGGGATCGACGTGCCCTCGCTCGACGCGGCCGTCGGCGTGGAGCCGTCGGTCGTGAAGTAGGTGTGGGCCACGCCGGTGCCCGCGTCGGTCGGGGAGAGCGTCACGGTCTGCGCGGTGCTCGTCCACCCGCTGCCCAGCGTGGCGGTGTTGTCCGTCGTGACCGGAGCGGAGACGTCGACCGCGAAGTCCGTGGTGGTGCTCGTACCGGTGTTGCCGGCGGCGTCGGTCTGCGACGCCGTCGCGTGGTAGGAGCCGGTCGGCAGCGCGCTCGCGGGTGCGACCACGAACGTGCCGCCGGAGCACTGCGTCGTGAGCGTGCGGGTCGCCGTGCCGGTGACACTGACCGTGACGGCGCCGTCGGGCGTGCTGCACCCGCCCGTGAAGTCCGGCGTACCCGCGGCGAGCGTCACTCCGGCCGTGGGCGCGGTGAGGGTCACGACCGGCACCGAGGTGTCGACCGTGAACGGGATGGCACCGGTGCTGCCGGTCGTGCCGTTGGCGTCGGTCTGGGCGGCGGTCACCGTGTACGAGCCGTCCGCGAGCGGCGCGGTGACGTTCCAGCCGTTCACCACGCACGGAGCGCTGAGCACCCCCGGCGCGGCACCGCCGATCGTGACCGTGACCGGACCCGCGGCCGAGGTGCAGAGGCCTGCGAGCGTCGCCGGGTCGTGCGTCAGCGCACCACCGGAGGTCGGCGACGACACCGTGACGACCGGCCCCGAGGTGTCCACGGTCCCGGTGAGCTCGAGATCGAACGCCGAGTGCTTGTCGCGACGCGAGTCCTGGTGGACCTCGGCCGCGATCACGTTGTCCCCGGCGACCAGCGCGCTGGTGGGAACGGTGAACGTGTGCCAGGTACCCGCGTCGGCGCGACTGGCGGTCGCGATCGGGTAGGTGCCGGCGGTGAGCGCACCCGACGGCAGGTTGTCGCGCGCGACCTCGGTGCCGTTCACGTACACGGCCACGCCGTCGTCGCGCTTGACCCGCAGGCTCAGCCCGTCGACGCTCGCCGGGTTCGGCGCGTCGACGTGACGCACGTAGTACTGGGTGATCGCACCGGACGGGACCGTGGTGGTCTCGCCCACGTTGCCCCAGCCGAGCTGTGACGGACCGGATGCCCACGACGACGTGTCGTACCCGGGCTGGCGCCAGGCGGCGCCGAGGTCGGTGCCGTCGGTTCGGTAGGACCAGACGTCACCGGAGGACGTGAGTGCGACACCGCCGGTCGTCGAGACGGCGAGGAGGCCCGCCGTCGACTCGTTGCCCGACGTGTCGACCGCGATCACCTCGTAGCCGTACGGCGTCTGCGGTGCGAGGCCGGTGTCGGTCAGGCTCGTCGCGGTGGTGAAGGCGACGAGGGCGCCGTTGCGCCGTACGGCGTAGCCGGCCACGGCCGAGTCGTCGGTCGAGGTCGTCCAGTGCAGGTCGATCGTCGAGTCGGTGCGCCCCGTCGACGTCACCGTCGGTCGCGTGGGCGGGTTCGTCTCGCCAGGGGTCTGCCATTCGAGGCCGACGTCGACGACGGCGTGCTTGTCCGACTTCGAGTCCTGGTGCAGCTCGACGGCGAGCGTGTTGTCGCCCGCGGTCAGCAGCGTCGCCGGGACGGTGACGTCGTACCAGGTGCTCCCGCCACCGACGCTGACGGTCGACGTCGGGTAGGTCGCGGCCGTGAGGGTGCCGCTCGGCAGGTTGCTGCGCGCGATCTCGACACCGTTCAGGTACACGGCGGCGCCGTCGTCGCGGCGGAGCCGGAGGTCGAGCAGCTGCCCGTCGCCGGGGTCGGCCACGGTGAAGTGCCGGACGAAGTACTGCGTGATCTGGCCGCTCGCGATCGTGGTCGCCTGGCCGGAGTTGCCCCAGCCGAGCGGCGACGCGCCCGTTGCCCACCCGGTGGTGGCGAAGCCCGGAGCGCGCCAGGCCGTGCCGAGGTCGGTGCCGTCGGAACGGTAGGACCAGGCGTCACCGCTCCGCACGAGCCACGGGTTGGCCGAGGTGGTCGCGGACACGGTGGCCGGTGCGGAGACATTGCCCGAGGTGTCGACGGTACGGATGTCGTAGGTGTGGGCCGTGCCCGGCGCGAGGCCCGTGTCGGTGAAGGCGGTACCGGGTGTGAAGCCGATGGGCGTGCCGTTGCGGCTCACGAGGTAGCCGGCGACGGCGGTGCCGTCCGTGCCCGGGGTCCAGGTGAGCGGCACCGTGGAGAACGTGACGGCACCGACCGAGACGGTCGGCGGCGTCGGCGCCACGGCTTCGACCGCGCCGCGCGCGACGAGCTCGAGGTCGAACACGCCGTCGGCGTTCGCGGGCGCGGCCTGGTGGATCTCGGCCGCGATCGTGTTGTCGCCGGTGGTCAGGAGCGACGCCGGGATCGTGTACTCGAACCAGTTGCTCTCATCGGCGCCGGAGGTGTACGACGCGGCGAGGGTGCTCGCGTTCAGCGCGCCGGCGGGCAGATTGTCGCGGACCACCTCGACGCCGTTGACGTAGACGGCGGCGCCGTCGTCGCGCTTGAGACGGACCGTGAGCGTCCGGAACGAGCCCGGGTCGGCGATGTTCACGTGCTTGACGAAGTAGTCGGTCACTGCGTCGCCCGAGATCGCGGTCGTCTCGCCCTTGCCACCCCAGCCGAGCTGGCTCGCACCGGTCGGCCACGCCGACGTGTCGGTCGACGGGTCGCGCCACGTGGTGCCGAGGTTCTGGCCGTCGGCGCGGTAGCTCCACGTGTCGCCGTGCGCGATCAACGTCGCCAGCGCCGGCGGCGGGGTGGACACGGTGGTCACGGGCGTGGACGCCGACCGGTTCCCGGTGGCGTCGAGCGCGCGCAGGAAGTAGCGGGCGGAGCCGACGACGTTCGTGTCGGTCCACGTGCGGTCGTAGGTGGTTCCCTCGACGACCGTCCCGAACGTCGGGTCGTCACGCAGGATCTCGTACTGCAGCGGGTCGGCGCTGTTGTCGGTCGACGGGCTCCACGTGAGGGTCACGGTGTTGCCCGACGTGGTCGCCTTGAGGTTCGGCGGCGTCGACGGTGCCGCCGTGTCGCGGGCGCAGAACTTCATGAAGCCGCCGTAGTACGGGCTCGTCGGCTGGCCGGTCGCCTGGAGGTCACCGCCCGCCCACATGCAGCCGTCGGAGTCGACGAACAAGGACCACGGGCCCTCGCCGTTGGTGTTGTTGAGGCGAGCCTTGGTCGGGTGGAACTCGGGCACGACCTCGAGGTTGTTCGTGGTGTCGAACGACGCGATCAGGTTCAGCGGGTCGACGCGGGAGTAGTTGCTCGGGTCGTAGGTGGTCGAGTCCTGGTACTGGTACTGGTCGCAGTGACACGACGCGTAGAGCTTGGCGTCGGTCGGGTTGTAGGCGATCGCCTGGAAGTCGCCGCCGGGGCTGCGGGCGATGTGCGAGCGCTCGAGCGTGAAGTCCGACTCCCGGTACTGGTGCAGGAAGTGCTGTGCGCCGCCGAGGTACACCTTGCCGTTCGCCACGACGATCGAGGTGTTCTCCTCGCCGTTGGTCGCGTTCTGGACGTAGGGCGCGAGACCGGTGACGGTGGCGCCGGTCGTCTTGTCGACGATCCCGAACTTCGTCGGGCTGATGGTCACCCCGTTGAGCTGGGTGAACGTGCCGGCCGCGTAGACGCGGTCGTAGTCCTTGCTCGCCGCGATGTCCCAGACCGCGGTGTTCACGCTCGGCGTCCAGTTCCAGTCGGGGCGGCCGTCGCTCAGCCGCACCCGGGCCAGGCGGCTCACGGAGAGCGGTCCGACGAAGTCGGTCGCGCCGCCGGCGATCCGCGTGAAGCTGCCGCCGAGGTACAGCCAGTCGCCCTGGATGTCCATCGCCCGCACGTCGTTGCTGCCGCTCGGCCACTGGGTGTACGCCGTCCACCCGCTCACCGGTGCACCGGTCGTCGGGTCCAGGGCGGCCAGGCCGGAGGTGTTGGCCACGCCGTTGACGTTGGTGAACTCGCCGCCCACGAACAGCTTGGTGCCGTCGGGGGAGGCCTTGACCTTCCACACCGGCCCGTCGATGACGGGGTTGAAGCCGGGGATCCACTCGCCGGTCGTCTTGTCGAACGCGGCGAGGTAGGACTGCGTGTACGTCGGGCCGCCGAGGCCGTGCTGCACCTGACGGAACTTGCCGCCCACGTAGATGGTGTTGCCGATCTGCGCGAACGACTTGACGTAGAAGTAGACCGTCGGCGCCGAGGTGCCGACGTTGATGCCGGTGACCGCCCACGGCTGGTCCACCTGGCGCGGGTTGAGCATCTTGCTCACGGTCGCCGCCGGGATCCCGCTGTCGGGCGCGACCGTCACGCCGGCGTTCGCGATGTCGGTCTCGGTGATCTGGGGCCGCAGCCACACCTGCGTGAAGGGGATGGCCGCGCCCTCGCTGGCGTACTGCCACAGGTAGGAGGTGGCGTTGTTCTGCCCGGTGACGTTGCCCCCGAAGGAGAAGCCGTTCTGGTAGTTGTGGATCTGCTGCGGATACGTGGTGATGCGTCGGGTGTCGTTGGCGACCTGGATGTTGGCGGTGGTGTTCGTCTGCCACGTCGACGTCCCGATGTTCGTCGTGGCGCCGTCGAAGGTGACCGAGCTCAGGTAGATGCCGGCACCGAAGGCCCACGACCAGCTGCCGTAGTTCTTGATCCCGAGCCGGGCCTCCTGCCAGGTGGTGCCGGCGGTGTTGGTGGCGCGCCGCAGCCGCACGCCGTCGGCCAACGCGTCCATGCGACCGCCGTTGAGCAGCCCGTCGATCGTCGGGGTGGGCAGCGACGCGGGTGCGAACGCGCCCGGGCCGGTGATCGTGTTGCGCAGTGTCGACGGTGAGCCCTCGCCCGCGTAGGGGAAGCTCCAACCCTCGCGCCCGCGGCCGACGAGCACCCAGCCGCCGCCGTCGGTCGTCATGTCGCACGCGAACTGCTGGGGGTCGACCAGCGTGGGTGTCCACAGCCAGTAGACGCCGTCGGGGCTCGCCGGGTACGCCTGCTTGATCGACCAGCACGACGGCGCGGCGGTCTGCGAGGTGAGGCCGTCGCGCGCGACCGCCTCCGCACCCGCGGGCGTGGCCTGCACGGCTGCGTCGAACGCGCCCAGGCCGAGCATCGCGACCGCGGCCACCGCCGCGATCACGCATCGTCCGATCCCGCGGATCGACCGCTTCGACGTCACCGGTCGTGCGGACACCATGAGCCTCCACTCGTCGAGACCGGACGTGCGTCCGGCCTCTCTCGCCCTTCTCACCGGACCGGTGCGTCCGCCACGGACCGGTCCCCTGCACCTCGTGCGGGGCGGAGTATGGCGGACGAAAACGTCGAAATCGACCGTAAATGGGCAATATCCCCAAGGTTGGGGAGGGGAAATCGGGGTCCGTCCCGGACAATCACGACCATGGCCTGCGACCTCGCCGTCGTGATCTGCACGCGCGACCGACCCGAGCTGCTGCGCCGGGCGATCGCGGCGATCGCAGCTCAGACGTTCCCCGGCTCGATCGAGACCGTCGTCGTGTTCGACCGGTCCGAGCCCGACCCGACGCTCGAGGTGACGGGTGGTGATCGGCCCGTGCGCGTCATCGCGAACGACCACACGCCCGGGCTGCCCGGCGGTCGGAACGCAGGCGTGGCTGCGACCGATGCGCCCCTCGTGGCGTTCTGCGACGACGACGACGTGTGGTTCCCCGAGAAGGCGGCGCGTCAGCACGCCACGCTCGCGAGCCGTCCCGACGTCGACGTCGTGGTGACCGGCGTGCAGATCGCGATCGACGGCGACGAGATCGAGCGGCGGCTCGACCAGTCGGAGGTCACGTTCTCGCAGCTGCTGCGCTCGCGCATGATGGAGGCGAACTTCTGCACCGCGATGGTGCGTCGCGCCGCGTTCTACGACGACATCGGACCGGCCGACGAGCACATCCCCGGCGGGTACGCCGAGGACTACGAGTGGGTGCTGCGCGCCGCGCGCCGCCGCCCGCTCGCGGTGGTGCCGGAGCCGATGGTGCGCGTGGAATGGCACGCGCAGTCGTTCTTCGCCAACCGGTGGCAGATGATCGCCGACGCGCTCGACTACCTGATCCGCGCCGTCCCGGAGTTCGCGGCGGTGCCGGCCGGTCTGGCCCGACTCCGCGGCCAGCGGTCGTTCGCCCTCGCGGCGAACGGCGATCGCCGGGCCGCCCTCACCGAGATCGGCGCCACGCTGCGCCAGCGGTGGTTCGAGCCGCGTGCCTACCTCGCGGGCGCGGTCGCGCTCGGTGTGGTGTCGCCGGACGTCGTCATGCGCTCGCTCCAGCGCCGCGGCCGTGGGATCTGACCGCCCCGGACGGGGCGGGCGCGTCGCCGAGAAGCTGCGGGCGCTGCACACGATCCCGTCGTCGGTCGCGTTCTCACCGGCCGGCCCGTACCTGGCCGCCCGCCTCCGGGGGCTGGGCCGGCCCGGACACGTCGCGCTGACCTTCGACGACGGTCCCGACCCGGTCGGCACGCCCCTGATCGCGGCCGAGCTCGACCGCCTCGGGTGGCGCGCGACCTTCTTCGTGCTCGGCGACATGGTGGACGCGAACCCCGGCCTGGTCGCCGACCTGGTCGCCGAGGGTCACGACGTGGGGGTGCACGCCTCGGAGCACCGCTCGCACCGCACGATGACGCCGAAGCGCATCTGCGACGACATCCGGCGGGCGCACGCCACCGTGGCCGGCGCCGGCGCGACCCCCGCGTTCCACCGGCCGCCGCACGGCGCGCTCTCGCCCGAGGGACTCGTCACCGCGCGCCGACTCGGCATGCGCACGGTCCTGTGGAGCGCGTGGGGGAGGGACTGGCGTGCGGAGGCGACGCCCGACTCCGTGTGCGCCGACGTCGCGCGCGGTCGGCTCGACGGCGGCACCGTCCTGCTCCACGACTCCGACTGCGCGTCGGCGCCGGACAGCTGGCGTACCGACGCTCGCCGCGCTCGCCCCGCTCGCGGACCTCTTCGCCGCGCACGACCTCACGGTCGGTCCACTGAGCGATCACTTCGGGGAGGTCGGCCAGCGTGCCGTCACGGCCCCGAGGGCCGCGGCGTAGCCCCGACGGGCCCGGAGCGGCCCGTGGAGCCGCTGACGTCGCACCCGGGTGACGGGCCGACACGGGGTACCTGACGCAACGCGCGCCACGATCGCGACCGTTCACATGGACCCGGCACGGCCCGACGCGCAGCACGAGGGACTCCTCGGGACGCTCGGCACGGTCGCGGCGACCGCGTCGTGAACCCGGCGCTCGGGTCGGCCCCTACCCGAACGGTGTGAGCCCGCCGAGGAAGGGCAGGGCGGCGTCGGCGAGCGTGAGCTTCACGTCGTCCCAGTGCTGGACGTTGGTCGGCGTGCCGCCGGGCTCGCCCAGATACGCCGTGCGCACGGTGGTCGACGACTGACCCGTCGCGGTGACCGAGCCCAGCGCGCTGCCGTCGATGCGCCAGTCGACGGTCTGGGTCGTCGAGCCGAAGTCGCCCTTCACCTCGAGCAGGTGCCAGGCGCCGTCGTCGCACCGGAACGTCGTCGTGGCGCTGACGCCCGAGAGGCTCAGGACACAGCGACCGGTCGATGCGTCCGTGTAGACGTAGACCGCCCTCCCGGCGGAGCTCTTCAGCTCCACGAGGCTCACCGACTGGTTCGTCGCGTGGGACGGGATGCGGAAGTAGCCCCGGAGGCTCCACGCCCGGTGGTTCTGCTCGAGCACGTTGGCCGGCCACTGCAGGTACGCCGGACCGGCCGTCGCCGTGAGGCGGGCGAAGAACGTCCCGAGCGTCGTGCCGGCGACGGCGGTCGCGTTCACCACGCTCCAGCGGCCACTGGTGAAGCTGCCGGAGTCGAACGTGTCCTCGTAGGTCTTGCCGACGAATGCGGGCGTGGTCACGCCGAGCGGTGCCGACGCCGACGACGGGTTACCGGCTGCGTCCTTGGCCCGCACCGCGTACGAGTACGTCTGATTGGTCGTCACGGTCGTGTCGGTGTACGTGGCCGCGGGCGCCGAGCCGATCACCGCGCCGTTGCGGAGGACGTCGTAGCCGGTGACGCCGACGTTGTCGGTGCTCGGCGTCCACGTGAGGACCACGCGGTCCGCGGCGACGGTCGGCGCGGCGAGGTTCGTGGGCGCGCTCGGCGCGACGGAGTCGGTCGTGGTCGCAGGGACGAGCGGTGTCCTCGCGGTCTCGGTGCCGTTGGTGATCGCGCTCACCGAGTACACGACGGACTGGCCGGCGGTGAGGCCGGTGTCCGTGTAGCTGGTGGTGGTGGGCGACCCCACGAGGGTGACGCCGCGGTAGACGCGGTAGCCGGTCGTGGTGCCGGTGCCGGCCGGCGCGGTCCAGGCGAGGTCGACGGTCGTGTCGGTGACGCCGACGACGGTGAGCGCGGTCGGCGGCGGATTGGTGGTGGTCGTGGCGACGACCGCAGGGGTCTTCGCGGTCTCCACGCCGTCGGTGATCGCGCTCACCGAGTACGAGTAGCTCTGGCCGCTGACGAGTCCGGTGTCGCCGAAGCTGGTGGTGGAGGGCGAGCCGACGAGGGTGCCGTCGCGGTACACGCGGTACCCCGTGGTGGTCCCGGTGCCGGTGGGCGCCGTCCACTGCAGCGAGGCGGTGTTGTCGGTGACGCCGGTGACCGAGAGTCCGGTCGGCGCCGGCGCGCCCTGCGTCCGGACCGCCGCGAGCGCGAGGTTGAACGAGATGTCGCTGCTCGATCCGTTGTTCTGGTGGATCTCCACGGCGATGGTGTTCGTGCCGCTGACGAGCAGCCCGGGGTTCACGGCGAACGGGAACCACTGCGACTCCTCGGCATCGCTCACCGCAGTGACGGCGCGCGTGCTCGAGGTGATCGTGCCCGTCGGCATGTTGGTCCGCGCGACCTCGGTGCCGTTCAGGTAGACGACCGCGCCGTCGTCGCGGACCAGGCTGAGGCTCAGCGCGGTGATCGACGCCGGATCGTCGACGGTGAAGGTCCGCCGGAAGTAGGTGGTGAGGTACTTGTTGGCGGCGTCCGGGCCGTAGCCGACGACGGTGGTCTCGTCACCGTCGCCGTACCCGAGCTCGGCCGCGCCGGTGGCCCAGGCCGAGTCGTCGAAGCCGGTCGCCCGCCACGCGGTGCCCTGGTTGGATCCGTTGTCGAGGTACTTCCACGTGCTCCCCGCCGCGATCGGGAGCAGCGTGGTGTGCGTGCTCACGGTCCCGCTCGGCACGGAGAGGTTGCCGGCCTGGTCGATGGTCTGGACCGAGTAGGTCACGTCGGAGTCGGGCGGGACACCGGTGTCGGTGAAGCTCGTCGTCGCTGGGGTAGCCGACGGGCACGCCGTTCCGGAGGACGCGGTAGCCGGCGACCGAGACGTTGTCGGTGCCCGGAGCCCAGCTGAGCGACACCGTCGTGGCCTGGGTGTCCGTCACGATCGGCGTCCCGGGCGCGCCCGGCGGCACCGCGTCGGACGACTGTGGCGGGAGGATCGCGACGCCCTGGGTGGCGACGTTGTTGATGTTCATGAACTCGCCGCCGAGCAGGAGGCCCGACGCGTTGGCGTCGATCGCCCAGATGCCGAAGAAGCTGTCGATCGGCGGCCGGAACGAGTTCTCGAGGGCGCCGGTGGTCGCGTCGGCGACGAGCAGGCGCACCGTGTGGTCGCCGATCGCGCCCTCGTGGAACCCGAAGTAGACGTTGCCGTCGTAGTAGCGCACGGCCTGCACGTCGCCGTCGACCTGGTAGTACCACTGCACCTGGCCGGTGGTGGTGCTCCACGCCTCGACCCGGTTCTCGTTGCCCGTGAGCGCGCCGAAGAGGCGGCTCCCGTCGGGCGAGATGTCGAGGCCGTCCATGCCGTGGAGGCTGCTCCCGGAGAACGGGTACTGGAACGTGAGCGGGAGGAGCGCGCCGGTGGACGCGTTGAGCGCCACCACGTAGTTGCGCGCCACCCCGTCGGCGACGTTGAAGTCGCCCCCGACGTACACGGTGTTGCCGTCGGGTGACGTCACGATGCCGTGCACCGCGTCGTTGAACGTCGGGGCGAACGCGTTGTCGATGGCACCCGTGCTCGTCGAGACCGCGCCCATCCGGCCCCGGCGTCGCACCCGCGAGTGACCCGAATGCGCCACCCACGTACAGGCGCGACCCCGACGTGCGCAGCGCGTAGACGTGCGACGACGCGTTCGCGGTCCAGCCGCTGATCACGTTCCCCGACGCGGGGTCCAGCGCCGCGAGGCGACTCTTGCTCACACCCTTGATGGTCGTGAAGTCGCCGCCGACGAACAGCTTGGTTCCGTCACTGGCGAGCGACTCGACGCGTCCGTTCGTGTCGGCCGCGAACCCGGTGCGCAGCGCGCCGGTGTGCACGTCCCACGCGGCGAGGTGGGCGCGGGCGACGCTCGGCGTCCCGCCCGGCCCGTGCACGGCGGTGAAGTCGCCGCCGGCGTAGGCGGTGTCGCCGACGATGAGCACCGTGCGGACGATGCCGTTCGTCGACCAGCCGGCGACCGGCGTCGTGGAGTACACGATCGGCGCCGCCCCTGCGAGCCCGGCGAGCGCGCCCAGCCCCACGGTCACCGCGACGAGGACGGCGAGACGCCGTCGGATTCCAGAGATCACCGGTACCAGCCCTTCCCAGCGGAAGTACCCAATATAGGGCAAACCGGCCGGCTCCGGACACAGGCCATCGGGCCCAGATGGGCTCGGGCCTCAGCCGGCGCGGCGGATGGTGGCGCCGACGGCCGGACGCGACCACGGCAGGTCCCGTCCGAGCAGCTCCTCCGTCGCCCGCACCGCCGGCGCGAGGCGCTCGACGAGCTCGGCGCGCGTGGCCGGGTCCAGGTCCTGCGCCGGCTCGGCGTTGTGTGCGGAGGTGTCGCCGAGGCGGTGCCGCCGGATCCCGAGATGGTCGGTGACCCGGCGGAACGTCGCCTGCGGGTCGGCGTACATCTCCTCGCTGATCTCGACGTGCACGCGCTCACGGCCGTACGCCGCGAACCAGCGCTCGAGCATCGGCGCGTAGCGACCCTGGTCGACGTAGGAGCAGTGCCGGTGGGCGAAGCTCACGGCGCCGGGCTCGGACACGAGCCGGTCGGCTTCTCCCGCGAGCCGGTCGTCCTCCGCGGCGATCGCGTCGGCGAAGGAGAGCGGCTCGGTGTCGTTCGCGCACCGCTCCTTGTAGTGGGAGTACGCGCGCTCGACCGGGTCGCGCAGGACCACGAGGATGTGGGCATCGGGCACCACCGAGTGCGCACGCACGGGAGCGAGCGGGTGGTACAGGTAGTAGGGCGTCGCCTCGCCGACCACGGTCCTGATGCCCGCGCGCGGGCCCGCACCCGCGTCGGGAAGTGCGATCGGTACCAGCGGTCGCCGCGTCCGTACTGCTCGTCGAAGTAGTACATGCCCTTGAGCTGCTCCGGGCGGGGGAACAGGGGGAGCACGTCGGGGTGCTGCTCAGGTACCGCCACAGCGAGGTGGTCCCGCCGCGCTTCGCGCCGACGAGGAGGAAGTCCGGATGCGCGCGCCAGGTCGCGGTCGCGAGGCCGTAGCGGTGCAACGCGTGCTTGGTGGACTCGCGCACCACCGTCTCGAACCGGCTCCGGCCGGGGTCTGCGTCACCGACCAT
Source organism: uncultured Acidimicrobiia bacterium (assembly GCA_963756815.1). GTDB lineage: Bacteria > Actinomycetota > Acidimicrobiia > IMCC26256 > JAENVU01 > JAENVU01. The sequence goes on along the minus strand of CAVWPR010000002.1, from coordinate 86,220 downwards.
CGTGGACCTCCTCCGCGTGGTTCTCGCGCCAGGAGATCCCTGCCGCGATGCCGACGAGCACGAACTGCGGCAGGAGCCCGTAATACGGCAGCTGCGTGATCGCCATGAAGATGCAGATGTGGGCCCACAGCGCGGCGGGCGTACGCGCGCGATACGTGGCGAAGCACAGCGCGAAGAGCGCGATCAGCATGAGCGCCAGGCCCGGGAAGCCGTGCGAGAACATCGCGTACCAGATGAGGCCGTGGGTGCCGATGGGCGGGGAGTGGTCGGCCGATTCGGGCGCGCCGTACCCCAGCACCGGCGAGTCCTGGCTCTTGGCCCACGCGAGCTTGTAGACGTCCTCGCGCGTCGTGTTGCTGGCCGCGGTCTCGCTGAGGCGGGCCGAGACGGTGTTCGACAGCGGCGTGGCCATCACCGCCGTCACCGCGAGCACCCCGACGGCGATGACGGCGAACAACGGGCGGGCGTCTCCCGCTCGCGCCCGTCGGACCGCGAAGTACACGAGTCCGAGCCCGATGCTGAGCCACGCGCCGCGGTTGGTGGAGATCGCGAGTGGTACGACGCCGATGCCGGCCAGCACCCATCCCGTGATGCGACGGCGGCGTGACGGCGCGAGGAGCCACGACAGGATGAAGAACGGCGTGAGGAGCGCCAGCGTCGAGCCCCAGCCGTTGGTGGCCGGGAGCGGCGCCGCCGGACGGGGGACCGTGCCCTCGATGAACGTCTGGAGCTCGGCGAACCGGATGATCGTGAGGTCGTTGATGAACTGCGTGCCGGAGAGTCCGGCCGGGAGCAACCGCTGCAGGAGGGACGGGACCGCGGTCGTGGGGAACGTGAGCGCGAGGTAGCCGAAGCCCACGAGCACGATCCAGAGGAACGCGAGCATGTCGACGATCCGCTTGGTGGCGAGCTTGAGCGTCGGGGTGTTGCAGAGCCACAGCATGCCCATGAGGGCCGAGACCCAGATCAGCCACCGGTAGACGAACACGCCCATCGAGTTCATGTCCGGCAGCTGCACCGCGGTCACCGGGATCCAGAGCACCAGGCCGAGCAGCGGCAACGCGCACATCGGCACGTGCAGCGAGCGACGCCGGAGGAGCGGCACCGCGAAGCCGAGCGCCGGCACGATCCACACCAGCGCACCGAAGCCGAGGAAGTACGCGATCGGCATGCCGAGCGTGAGCGGGATGACCGGCCACGCCGGGTCCACCAGCGGGCGCGCCTCCCGTCGAGATGCCGACGGCACGTACCGCCCGATCGGGGCGTCGGCCACGAACGGCTCGGCCAGGGCGGTCACGCGGCGCCGTTCACCAGATCGTCGATCAGCTCGCCGATGCGTGCGATCCCGGCAGCCTCGCCGGCGGCACGGCCGATCCGGTGGGCGTGGGGGTCGCGTGCGAGCGCGTCGAGCGCGGAGCGGAGCGCGGGTTCGTCGTCGGCCAGCGTGATGAGGTCGCGGGTCGCCATGAAGTCGGCGAAGGCGCGTTGGTGATCGTCGACGTGCTCGCCGAGGTTCGACCGACGCGGGACGACGATCGGCCGCAACCCGGCGGCGCGGGCCTCCATGATGGCGCCGGGGCCGCCGGAGCAGACCGCGGCGTCGGCCTCGGCGAGGAGCGACGCGAACTCGTCGGGCGTGAGGAACGGACGCCCCTCGGCCTCGCGCGGTGGCACCGCGGTGCCGTACTGCACGACGAGACGCACCGGCGCCGGTGGTTCCCAGCGGTCGATCCAGCCGATGAGGCGGTCGAAGGGGTGATGGTCGGTGCCGACGGTGACGAGCACGAGGGGTGTGCGCACGATCTCCATCGTCAGTACACCGGTCCCGCCACGACCGCGTTGCGGTACAGCTGCTGTTGCTCGGGCCATTGCACGAGGAACAGGTCGGTGACGGGTCGGCACAGCCGGCCGGTCATCGTGGCCGAGTCCACGCGGTCGTACACCTCGAGGTACACGGTGCGACAGCCGAGCAGGCGGCCGATCCAGAAGAACGGCACCGCCGCGCCCGCACCGGTCGACACGATCACGTCCGGCCGCTCGCGCCGGATCACCCGGAGGGCCAGCCCGAGGTTGCGCAGCAGGTTGCCGATGTGACGCGTCGTCGGATGGTGGACCCAGACCACGTCCTCGCCGTCGAGCAGGGCCTCGGCGTCGGGCAGTGGGAAGCACGCCCACGTGCGACGGTGACCTTCCCACCACGACCGCAGCCGCATCAGCTGCGCGAGGTGACCGCCCGAGGAGCAGACGAGCAGCACGCGGTAGCCGTCGCCGAGCTCGGGCATCGCGGCCGCGCGCCGACGCGTCGACGAAGAGGACACGTCGACTCACCATCCCGACGGCACCGACACCGCAACGACGCCGATCACCGGGGTGCCGGTGGAGGCCAGCGCGTCCACGCACCGCTCGAGCTCGGACCGCCGGTGACGCTGCACGTCGAACACGAGGATGATGCCGTCGACGAGCGGGCTCAGCTCGAACGCCTCCGGCGAGGCCAGGACCGGCGCACCCACGAGGATCTCCACGTCGAACGCGCCGTCGAGCTCGGCGAGCCGGTCGGACATGTCGTCGAGCGACGTGCGGGCGCCGTGGCCGGGCGTCAGCGTCGGCAACAGCAACAGGCCCTCCTCCTCCGGGACCCGGACCACCAGCTTCTCGAGCGGTGCGTCGTCCGGGATGTCGGTCGGGATCGTCATGCCCTGAGCGAGGAGCGACTCGGCCGGGAGGTCGGCCCACGCGAGGAGCACGGTCGACCCCGCGCGCGCCGACGTGAGCGCGAGGTTCGCGGCGAGCGCGTCGGCGGTGGGGCTGCCGGACGGCGTGGTGATCATGACGCGGTGCGGACCCACGCCCCGGCGGGGCCACACGGCGACCCGGAGCCGCCGGAGGTTGATCGCCACGGGATCGGCCGGGTTCGAGGCGACCGTCCACGGCGCACCCAGCGACAACGCCGGCAGCTCCGCCAGCGGGTCGGCGCCCGCAGCCTCGGTGAACGAGTGGCGCGTCGGGATCGCCGGGTCGGTGCGCTCACGGAACAGGGCGACGCCGACACCGACGATCGCGCCGAGCGCGGCGGCGGCGAGCAGCGTCAACATCGGCGACGGACCGCTCTCGGCCTGCGGGAGGTCGGCGGGTCGGATGAGCTGCCCCGGACTCGTGTCGACGCCGTTCAGCGCCGCGCTCGACGACTCGAGCTGGGTGATCTGGCTCACGAGCACGTCGCGCCGGGCCTCGGCCGCGGTCCGGGCGTCGGATCCGACGGGCGTGACCGCGATCGTCGAGAGCGCGTCGGTCATCTCCTTGTCGAGGTCGGCGTGCTGGTTGTTCAGTCGCTCGATCGCGCGCGCCTTCACCGCGTCGGCGGTCTGCTGGCGGTTCTCGAGGTAGGCGTCGGCGAAGGCCTGCGCACCTCGTCGCGCGTCCTCGGGGCTCGATGCGCTGTACGTGATGTTGAGGATCAGCGTGCCGATCGGGTTGTCGACCGTGAGGTGCTCGAGCAGCTTCGGCGCCTCGGCGGGGGTGCGGTGCAGCTTCTTGGCCGCGAGCTCGGCGACGACGGTCGAGTCGAGCACCTTCGCCTCGGTGCCCGCGCCGACGTCGTCGATGCGCGACTGGTCGAACGGTCCCGAGAGGATCGGACGGATCACGACCGACGCCTGGCTCGCGTACTGCGCGCCGGAGTACCAGACCCACACGGCCGCGATCGCGACGACGATCGCCATCGAGAGCGCGATCGTGCGGCGGCGGCGACGCAGGATCGCCCAGTAGTCGCTGAGGGTGGGTGTCTCACGCTCGGCCGTCATGAGTGCTCCAGGATCGGTCGTGGTTCGGAAAGGGTCCGCCGCGACGCGCCACGAAGGCTGTCGAGCAGGGCTTGCAGGTGGATCGACTGGCGGTGGCGCCACATGAAGCAGCGCGTAGGCGGTGCTCGCCGAGCACCGCGGCGACCGCGAGCCCGGCGAAGGTGTCGCCGAGGGCCACGAGCGCGGCCACGCACGCCGTGCCCACGGTCGCGACGGCGACGAGGATCGTCCGGCGCAGCTCCGCCGACCACGGCGCGAGCCCGAGGGACCGGCGGGCCTGCAGGGCCGGGAGCCCGGCCGCGACGATCAGCGTCGCGGCCCACACCCCACCCGCGGCCGAGATGCCCCAGATCGGGACCAGCAGCAGGTTGCCGAAGAGGTTCACGCCGAACGCGACCGTCGAGTTGGCGAGGCTCTGACGGCTGCGGCCGCTCATGAGGATCACCGCGTCGGACGGGCCGCCGACCACGGCCACGAGCAGGCCGACCGACAGCAGGATCAGCGCCCACTGCGCCTGGACGTACTCGGGGCCGAACACGCCGAGCAGCACGCCGGAGAACGCGATGACGCCGAGGTACACGGGCCAGGTGATCGCGGCCTGCCAGCTCGTCGCCTGGGTGATGACCGCATGGGCGTCGTCGCGCTGGCCGAGCGTGATGAGCGAGCTGATGCGCGGCGCGACGGCCTGCTGGATGGCCTCGGCGGTGAACGTACCGATGAGGAGGAACCGCGTCCCGGCGGCGTAGATGCCGGCCGCGGTCGGGCCGATGAGCGCAGCCACGAGCAGCGTGTCGAGCCACAGCACCGCGACGTCGAACGACTGTCCCGCCGCGCGCGGCAGCGCGAACGACCAGAACGACACGACGACCTTGCGGTGCGAGCCGTCGGCCGGCGGCGTCACGCCGTGGGTGGCGCGCCGGGTGAGGACCGCGACGCAGCCGATCGTCACGACGGTGGCGACGGCGATGGTCAGGCCCCACGTGAGGACGACCGCCGACGCGCCGCCGCCGCGAGCGAGGACGACGGCCGCGAGGACCGGCAGCGCGCACGCGCGGGCGATCTTGTCGACCACCACGAGCACGGTCATGGTGCCGAAGCCGCGGCTGCCCTGGACGAGCACCGTGTAGAGCGACCCGATCGGGACGAACGGCGCCAGGATGCGCACCTGGTCGGTGATCGCGGCGGTCTGGCGGCCACCGCCGAACACGTTGGCGAGCGCCGGGGCGCACCACAGCAGCAGCACGGCCGACGCCACCCCGACGGCGAGCACCGGCAGGCAGGCGGCGAGGATGGTGGGCGTGATGCGCTCGGGGTGTCCGACGGCCCGGTCGCGGCTGATCATGCGGACGAGCCCGGTGCTGGCACCGAGCTCCGCGACGCGGCTCACGACCGTGAAGATCGCGATGGCGACGATCACCGGCCCGGCGCGCTCCGCGCCGAGCGCGTTGGTGATCACCGCGAGGAACGCGAAGTTCGCGGCGCCGTAGATGATCGAGCCGACGAGGTTCAGCGCGCCACCGCGCGCGACGGCGCGGACGTGCTCGGCGCCCGGCGGCGCGGCGACCGTCGCGGGCGCGCTCACGCAGATTCCTTCCCCGACGCCGCGGGCTCGGACCGGCGCTGCAGCCAGGCCCGTGTGTCGCGGAGCTCGAGCTCGAGCCGGTGGAGCGCGGCGACGGCCCGGACCTGCTCGGCGTCGAGCCCGAGCGCCCGGAGCGCCGGCGTGCTCACCTCGACCGCGTGGGTCGCGGCCTCGCTGCGGCTCGCGCCGCCGAGCACCTCTTCGGGAAGGGCGGCGAAGTGCAGCGCGTCGAATCCGAGCGGCACCGCCGGTGCGCTGTACGCCCAGTCCCACGCGAACAACGACTCGCGTGTGCGTCCGAGGTTCCACGGGACCCAGTCGCCGTGCCAGCGACCGAAGGTCAGGCTCACCGGGCCGAACTCGGACTCCGTGCGCTCGGCCCGCTGGAGCACGTCGCGACGCCCGAGCGTCGCGGCGCGGAACCCGGTCTCGACGGCGTCGCGCAGGTAGTCGGACGCCGCGATCGGCGTCGCGACCACCCCGCCGTCGACGGCTGCGATCTCGGCGAGCGGCTCCACCGGCACGCGCGCGCGGCGGGGGAGTCGGCGGATGTCGGTGGGCATCGGCGCGGTCACCATCACCGTGAGCCCCTGCCACGTGCCGTGCCACAGGACCTCGGGCACGCGCACGCCGGCCGGGGACGCGGCGCGCACCCGCCGGAGCGCATCGGCCTCGGCGTCGATCATGCGCCGTGTGACGCCGTCCCACCCGAGCTTGGCGAAGCCGACGCAACGTCCGCCGGGCGCGAACAGCTGGAGCACCGGCGTCACGAAGTCGCGGCACGGGCGGTCGGTCCCGGCGAAGACGAGACCGGGTTCGCCGAGCGCGGTCGAGAGGTGGTCGAGGAGCACGCGGTCGCCGGGGCGCGCGGTCAGGACGCGTCGCTCGCCGACCAACCGTCCCAACCCGCTCGCGATGGCGACCGCGAGCCCGGCGCGCGCCAGGCGCACCCGTCCGGGCCGGAGGCGGTTGTACGCGAGCAACGGCCGCCACGAATCGCTGCCCGCGGGCACGACGAAGTCGCCCGCCGGACCGCGCAACGCGAGGAGCTCGGCCACCACCCGCGGTGGCGCGGGTGGTCGCGGCCGGTCGTCGCCGTGGACGAGGAGCTCCTGGAACGCGGGATTCGGATGTTCGTTGGACTCAGCCGATCCCATACATCCGCATTGTCCGGATCGGGAGACCGGTGTGCGTCCCCGAATTTGGCGATATCCGCCGCGCGGCTGCCGATGCGCTTGCCGGGCCGCCGGGTGCGACATATGGTACGAAACCGCTGAAAACCCCCGACCCCGGGGCGAGCGGGAGTGGACCTGTGGTGGAGGGACAACCGAACCGGCTCCGGGGCCGGGCACGCCCCGCCGCCGGTCCGGCGCGTCGCCGGGTGCCGATCCTCGGGCTCGCCGGTGCGCTGGTGGCACTCGGTCTGCTCGTGCTCGTCGCCTGCGTGCGCATCGCCGACGCGGACGGCGCCGGGCCGCGCCTGTCCGTCGCCATGGCCCGGGTCGACCGGGTGGAGGGCGACGCCGGCGCGGTCACGGTCCCGATCCCGGTGATGCTCGACGCACCGGCGGCGGCGCCCGTGACGGTGACGGTCACCACCGTCGACGGCACCGCGACCGCCGCCGACCACGACTACGCGCCGGTACGCCGCCGGGTGAGGTTCGCGTCCGGGACGACGGCGAAGGTCGTCACCGTGCCCGTGGTCGGTGACACGCGCACCGAGGACGACGAGACGCTGGCGGTCCGGCTCGAGTCCGTCCACGGCGCGCGGCTCGGCCGGTCCGTCGAGCGGATCCGGATCCTCAACGACGACCGGCCGCGCGTGCTCATGAGCGACGTGCACATCGGCGAGGGCGGTGTGGCCGGGTTCCGCGCGCACCTGTCGCATCCCTACGACCGGCCCGTCGTCGCGACCGTGGAGACCACGGACGCCGGAGCGATCGCCCCGGCCGACTACACGCCCCTCCGGAGCACGGTCGTGTTCCCGTCCGGATCGACGCGGGTCGTGCCGATCGCGGTCGCGACCGCGGCCGACTCGAGCACGGAGGGTCCGGAGCGCTTCGATCTGACGATCCGATCGGCCGACCTCGTCGGGCCGAGCACCGCGACCGCGACGATCGTCGAGACCCGGTGCCCGAGCGGCGCACCGGTCGCCGCACCTGCCCTGGCGCCGGCACCGCTCTCACCGTCCTCGCCGCCGACCTCCTCGCCGCCGGCCGCGGTGACCGGGGCGCGCGGTGGGATGTCGTCTTCCGCGACGACTTCGACCGTCCCGCGTTCACCGCCGCCCACTGGACGACGGGCATGCGCTCGGGCGCGCAGACGCTCGAGGGCAACCAGGAGCTCGAGTGGTACACGCCGGCCAACTCGGTGCTGACGTCGGACTCGGACGGCGGTCGCACCGTGTCGGTGCTCCAACAGCGACTGACGACGGAGCCGGTCCCGGGCGCGTACTACCCGGTGGGCGTGCTGCGTCGGCTGTACCCGCCGGCGCAGTGCCCGCAGTACTACGACCCGCACCACCTGCTGCCGGAGGACGCGAGCCGGGTCCCGTACCGCTTCCGCTCGGGGATGCTCAACAGCGCCAAGAGCTTCGCGTTCGAGTACGGCTACGTGGAGGCGCGGGTGCGGATGCCCAAGGGCTTCGCGCTGTGGCCGGCGCTGTGGCTGCGCGACTGGAAGCCGTGGAGCTACGAGCTCGACGTGCTGGAGGGCTTCGACCGCGACGCGCGCACGCTGCGCGGGACGTACTGGTGGGGGACCGGGTCCAACGTGTCGACCGGCACCGACGGCGACGTCGGGATCGCCGCCGACGGCTCGCCGTGCCGGGGGAGCGTGCCACTCGCAGCCGTGACACCGTCGTCGGCGACGTGCTCGCTCGCGGACAGCGTCGACCTGTCGGCCGGCTACCACACGGTGGGTCTGAACTGGACCCCGACGCGCTATGAGCTCTACCTCGACGGCGTGAAGCGGTGGACGTCGCCCCCCGGGACCGACGTCGCGTCCGGGTTCAACCACCTCATCCTGAACCTGGCGTTCGGCAACAACCAGGACGAGTTCGACTGGACGAAGGAGGCGGTGCGCCCGCTCGACGCCGACGTGCTGGGCGCCGCGCTCTTCCCGAAGCCCACGGTCGAGTGGGACAGCGTTCGGGTCTGGCAGCCCGCGACCACCACGCCGTCTGCACCACCGGCAGCTGCTGAGCGCCGGTGTGGAGCCGCCTCAGCGGCGCGACGCGAGGAGCCGGGCGAGGTCGGCGAGCGACCGCACCTTCGTGACGTCGAGCTCGGGATGGTCGTCGTAGGGGTCCACGAGCACCGGTGTCACACCTGCGGCGCGTGCGCCGTCGACGTCGGCGGCCGGGGTGTCGCCGACGTGGATCGCGTGCTCGGGCGCGCACGCCGCACCGCTCGAGCGCGATCGCGAAGATGGCGGGATCCGGCTTGGCGACGCCGACGACCGACGAGTCGATGATCGCGTCGACCGCCACGCCCGCGACCCGCGCCGACCTGGCAGATCTCGTCGGCGCCGAGCTGCGCCTCCACCGAGCCGTCGGCGTTGGAGACGATCGCGGTCGCGACGCCGGTCGCGGCGATGCGCACGCAGCGCGTCCTTGGCGCCGGGGATGATGCGCGTCCACACGCCGCCGGTCGTGAACTCCGACAGCAGGATCTCCGCGACCTCCTCGACGCGGCCGTCGGCGCCCAGGGCACGCGCGTAGCCGCGGTTGTACGCGAGCCAGATCTCGCGGTCGCCCTCGCGGAAGTCGGTGAGCGCCCGCACGCCGGCGTAGTGCGCGCGGTCGAGCTCGGCGGGGTCGACGGTCACGCCCGCGCGCGCCATCGCCGCGACGATGCGGTCGTGGTCGGGCAGGTGGAACACGCCGCCGACGTCGAGGAGCACGGCGTCGACGCGGTCGGGGAGCGGCATGGGCGGTGATGGTAACGAGCGGCCGTGGACCGACGAAGTCATCCCGGATTTCTTGACGAATTCGTTGACTTCCGAACGCGTGTTTGGTATGGTCGTGCGGACTTCCTCGTGTGCTCCGTTCACCGGAGCCGCACCACCCACAGTCCCTGTCGGTCGCTGGTGAGAGGAGGTTCCCGCGTGGTCGCACTGCTCGATCGTCGAGGTCGTCGTCGTCCGCGCGATGTCGCAGATCGCCGACGAGTTGGTCGCGTCGCGAGCGCGAGATCGATCGGCTCGAGGCCGAGCTTCGCGCAGCTGGCGTGGGCGGGTCATCAGCGCGGGATCGGGCGCGGCGGATGGTTCGCCGTCGACGCAGGCGTGGTTGCGGCGTCACACCGGGATGCGCGAGGGCGACGCACGGGCGTCGATCGAGGCCGGCGGGTGTGCGAGCTGCTGCCGAAGATCGGTGCCGCGTGGCGCGACGGCGAGATCACCGGCGGCGCGGCGCGGACGATCGCCGCCGCGCGCGTGGAGGGTCACGACCTGAAGCTGCGTGCGCTGGAGGACACGTTCCTGCTTCCTCGCCCGACGCCGACGACCAGCGGGAGTTGCGGCGGGCGTGCGCGCACTTCCGGAGCTGTGCACGGGCCGACGGGACCGAGCCGCGCCGCGCACGACGGGCGTCACGATCTCCCGCACCTACGACGGGCGACGACGCTCCTCAACGGCGAGCTCTCCTCGAGCGGCGCCGAGATCGTGGCCACCGCGCTCCACGCGCTCACCGACCCACCCTCCGACGACGACGCCCGCACCCCGGCCCGCCGACGGGCCGACGCCCTCGTGCGGATGGCCGAGCTCGCGCTCGCCAACCTCGCCGGTGCCGGACGGTCCGGTGCGGGCCAAGCCCGTCGTGTTCGGTCGTGATCGACTGGACCACCCTCACCGGCGAGGCCTGGGGCCGCATCGACGGCCAGTACACCGGCACGCTCCACCCATCAGACGTCGAGCGGATGCTCTGCGACTGCACCGTGAGCAGGGTCGTGACCGGACCCGACGGGCTCCCCCTCGACGTCGGCCGGTCCCGCCGCACGATCCCACCCCAGCTCGACCGGGCCCGCCAGTACCCGCGACGGCGGCTGTCGCTATCCCGGCTGCACCCGCCCCACGGCTGGACCCAGGCGCATCACGTCATCCACTGGAGACACGGCGGTCGCCACCACCCTGATCAACATCGTCTCGCTCTGCGACCACCACCATCACGTCGTGCACCTGCCGGGCTGGACCGCGAAGTTCGACGGCCACACCTTCACCGTCTTCCGACCCGACGGCACGCAGGTCACCTAGCTCGCCTGAACAGCTTCCAGAAGAGTCCGCCGACCTTCGCGCGGCCGCCGGCCTGCGCCCGATCTCGTCGCGGGACCAGGTCGTGCCGTCGCCGGTCTCGGCTCCGTGGGTCATGCTGGGTGCCGTGGACCGGCCGGCAGCAACGTGGTGCGTCGCGGTGCTCGTCGTGGCCACCGTCGCCGCGTGCAGCGGACGGTCGACGACGTGCGAATCGGGCAAGTGCGGTCCGACGCGGACCACGACGTCCACGACGGAGGCCCACGTCGTGGCGGAGCGGCACGGGCGCAGTCCGACGGGGCGGCGCGATGGGCGACGCCATCTCTGCGCTCAGGCCGTGGTGTCGCGAGGTGGAGCGTGTGTACCGAACCGAGGCGGTGCCGCCGAAGCCGCGGACTGGTCGACGACACCGTGCGGCTCGTCGACCGACTGCAGTCGATCGTCGACACGGGATGCCGGGGTCGCGTCCATGAAGGACTCGCGCGGGAGTCGCCCCGTCATGCGCTCGCTGGTGCTGGCGGTTCTGCGGGATGGCTCACTGTGCCGGTCGGGCTCCGGCTCGCTCGGGAGCTCCACCGCGCTCGTCGTCGTGTCGTCGCGCTGAGCCGGAGTCACCGGCAACGGCTCCTCCTTACTGTCCTTCGATCCGTCCCGACGGGCCGTAGGCTGCGCGTCATGGAGTTCCGCCGCATCCACGCCCTGCCGCCGTACGCGTTCGCCGAGATCGATGCGCTCAAGATGGCAGCCCGGCGAGCCGGTGAGGACGTGATCGACCTCGGGTTCGGCAACCCCGACGTGCCGTCGCCGCAGATCGCGGTCGAGAAGCTGGCCGAGGCCGCGCGCAACCCGCGGAACCACCGGTACTCGGCGACGCGCGGCCTGCCCCGGCTGCGCCTCGCGATCACCGACCTGTACCAGCGGAAGTTCGGCATCGGGCTCGATCCGGAGACGCAGGTGTGTGTCACCATCGGCGCGAAGGAGGGCTTCTCCCACCTGATGTGGGTGCTGCTCGGCCCCGGCGACACCGCACTGGTGCCGAGCCCGAGCTACCCGATCCACATCTGGGGGCCGATCCTCGCCGGCGCCGGCGTGCACTACGTGCGCATGGGCCCGGGCGAGGACTTCTTCGCCAACCTGCACGCGGCGTGGGAGCAGGCGTGGCCCCGACCGCGCGTCGTGGTGATGTCGTTCCCGCACAACCCCACGGGCACGTGCGTCGACCTCGACTTCATGACCCGCATGGTGCAGTTCGCCCGCGACCACTCGGTGCTGCTCGTCCACGACTTCGCGTACGCCGATCTCGGCTTCGACGGGTACGACCCGCCGTCACTGCTGCAGGTCCCGGGCGCGGAGGAGGTCGCGGTCGAGATCTACAGCCTCACCAAGAGCTTCTCGATGGCGGGCTGGCGCGTCGGGTTCATGCTCGGCAACGCCGAGGTCGTCGGCGCGCTCGCGCGGCTGAAGAGCTACCTCGACTACGGGACGTTCCAGCCGATCCAGATCGCGTCGATCGTCGCGATGAACGAGGCGCCCGACTACCCGCGCGAGGTGAACGCGGTCTACCTCGGGCGGCGCGACGCGCTGTGCGACGGCCTGGCCCGCACCGGCTGGGACATCCCCAAGCCCAAGGGCACGATGTTCGTGTGGGCACCGCTGCCCGAGCCGTACGAGGAGATGGGCAGCCTCGAGTTCTGCAAGATGCTCGTCCAGGACGCCAAGGTCGCGGTGTCGCCGGGCGTCGGGTTCGGACCGGGCGGGGAGGGATTCGTGCGCTTCGCCCTCGTGGAGAACGAGCAGCGGATCGGGCAGGCGGTCCGCGGCATCCGGAAGGCGCTCACCAAGCTCGGCTGACCGGCCGAAGCGGTCCTAGAGTCGCCGGGCCGACCGATCGGGGGGATTGCGTGGCCTACTGGATCGTGAAGATCGTCCTCACGCCGATCCTGTATCTCGTCTACCGGATCCGCGTCGAGGGCAAGGAGCACCTGCCGAAGCGGGGCGCGGTCATCCTCGCCTCGAACCACCGGTCCTTCCTCGACTCGATCTTCATCCCGCTGATCGTCCGTCGCCGGGTGACGTTCGTGGCCAAGGCCGAGTACTTCGACGATCCCAAGACCGCCTGGTTCTTCCGTGCCGTCGGGCAGATCCCGATCCGGCGGGAGGGTGGCTCCGCGTCCGAGGGCGCGCTCGCCGCCGCGACCGAGGTCCTCGAGCACGGCGGCGTGTTCGGCATCTACCCGGAGGGCACCCGCACTCGCGACGGCTACCTCCACAAGGGCAAGACCGGCGTCGCCCGGCTCGCGCTCTCGACCGGTGCGCCGATCGTGCCCGTCGGTCTCGTGGGGACCGACGAGTGCCAGCCGACCGACGCCAAGCTGCCCCGTCTGTTCCGCAAGCTCACGATCCGCTTCGGCCCGCCGCTGGCGACGGAGCACTACATGAACCGCGGCGACGACCGTCTCGTGCTCCGTCAGATCACCGACGAGCTGATGTTCGAGATCGGCGAGCTGTGCGGCTACGAGTACCGCGACACCTACGCCGGCAAGTCCGACGTCCCCGGCGGCCACGACTTCGAGGAACCGAAGACGGAAGTGGCGAAGCTCGCGTCCTGATCTCGGCTTCGCCGCTCGGATGCGTTGCCCGCGATCGGCTCGGGACGCTCCGAAGCTGCTCGCCTCCGCTCGTTCCTCGCTACGGCTCGACGTCGCGTCGAGCGCACTCCGGCGGATCAGCGATCAGGCGGCGAGGCCGCGGCTCGTCCACTCGTGGCGGTTCCCCGCGTCGATGACACCGAGCTCGCTGAGGAACTCGACGAGCTTGGCGAGGTCGCCCACGATGCGGGCCCGGTGGTGCGGGTTGTTCCGCGCCGCCGCCGCGCCGTCGGCGATGCCGAGCGTCGCGGCGACGTCGTCGTTGACCATCAGGCGGGCGACGACGTCCACCGCGACCGGGGCGAGCGCGGCAGCGTCGGTGCGGTCCGGCTCCGACAGCTCGGGCCACGCCTCGGCCAGGTACGCCTTGGCGAAGCTCACGTGGCGCGCCTCCTCGAGCACGTGGATCCGCGCGATCTGCCGGGAGAGCGGGTGCACGGTCTCGTCACGCATGGTGGCGCGGTTGCACACGTCGAGCAGCTCCTCGATCGCGAGGATCAGGAGGTAGCCCATCGCACGACCGCCGGGGAGCGCGTCGACGTCGCCGATCTCGTCGACGTCGGACCGCGGCGCGTACGCCGGCGTGCCGGCGCGCCGGATGTACTCGCCGAACATCGTCGAGTGACGGCACTCGTCGGCCACCTCCACGAGCAGGTACCGGTGCGAGGGATCGGTGACGGGGAGGTCGGCGAGGTGCCGGAGCACGATCTGCATGAGCTTGTTCTCGAACCAGATGCCCGCGCCGCACAGCGCCGCGCACTCGTGGCGGCTGTACGCGTGGCGCTCGGTCGGAGACATCGCGTCCCACTGCGCGGTGCCGTACAGCGGGAGCTTGTCGACGGGGAGGTGGAACGCGTCGTCGGTGGGGGCCTGCGACCAGTCGACGTCGGTGAACGGGTCGAAGCTGGCCCGGGCCGACGCGGCGATGAGCTGCGTGGCCCTGGCGGCGGTCCGGGTCGGTGGTGCGTCCGGGTGGGCGGTCGGGGCGAGCGTGGCGGTCGGCATGGGTTCCACCGTGACCGTGACAGCATCAACTGTCAAGGTATTCTGACAGTGAACGGTGTCACAGTGTGGCAGACTGCCGGGCATGCCCGGTGCGCCCGAACCGTCCGACGACGCGCCCGCCGTGGAGCCGGTCGAGGAGCTGAGCCTCGACGAGCTCGCGACGCGCAGCGGTGTGAGCGGCCGCACCATCCGCTACTACCAGTCGGAAGGCGTCCTGCCGAAGCCCCGGCGCGACGGCCGCGAGGCGCGGTACACGGCCGACCACGTCGAGCGCCTCGGGCTGATCGCCGAGCTCCAGGAGCGCGGGCTCAAGCTCGAGGCGATCAAGGACCTGATCGGGTCCGGTGGCCACCGGTCCGTGTCGGACTGGCTCGGCATCGACGAGGTGCTGCGCACGAGTTGGAGCAACGACCACCGCGAGGTGATGTCGCTCGCCGACGTGCACGCGTTGCTCGGCTCGCACCCGCGCCGTCTCGTCGGGGAGCTCGTCGATGTGGGACTGCTCGTGCGCGAGGACGACGGCTCGTTCGTCGCGCCGAGTCGCGGCCTGCTCGACCTCACGGTGCGCATGCTCGACGCCGGCGTGAGCATCGACATCGCCGTCCGCGCCGCCGAGCTCCTGCGCCGGCGGCTCACCAAGGCGGCCGACGACCTCGTCGAGCTGTTCGAGGCGGAGACCGGCCGGTCGTTCGCCGGCAAGGGACGGCCCGACGAGGTGGCCGCCGCGCTCGACGTGCTGCGGCCGATCGCGCTCGACGCGTCACGGCTGATCCTGGCCCAGGAGCTGGAGCGGGCGCTGCGGGCGTTGGCCACGCGCGGCACCCGGTCGGGCAAGCGCCGCTGAGTCAGTCGCGCGCCCAGTCGCGGCTGCGCTCGACCGCGCGGTGCCAGGTGTCCATGAGCGAACCCGACGAGCGTGGGGTCCAGCGCGGGTTCGAAGCTGGCCTCCTCCCGCCACGCCGACGCGGCCTCCGCCGGCGTGGCCCACACGCCCTCGGCGATCCCGGCCAGGTAGGCCGCGCCGAGCGCGGTGGTCTCCTGCACCGCGGGTCGCCGGACGGTGACGCCGAGCACGTCGGCCTGGAACTGGCAGAGCACGTCCATCACGCTCGCGCCGCCGTCGACCCGGAGCTCCGCGAGCTCGGTGCCGGAGGCCGTGCGCACGGCGTCGACCACGTCGGCGGTCTGGTACGCCATCGCCTCGACCGCCGCGCGTGCGAGCTGCGCGCGACCGCTGCCGCGCGTGAGTCCGAGCACGGTGCCGCGCGCGTACGGATCCCAGTGCGGCGAGCCGAGGCCGGTGAACGCGGGCACGAACATCACGCCGCCCGCGTCGGGGACGCTCGCGGCGAGCGGTCCGATCTCGGCGGCCTGCTCGATGATCTGCAGCTCGTCGCGGAGCCATTGCACGGCCGCGCCCGTCACGAAGATCGCGCCCTCCATGGCGTAGGTGGTGACGTCGCCGAGCTTCCACGCGACCGTGGTGAGCAGCCCCTCCGCCGGGGGTGGTGCGCTCGGTCCGAGGTTGACGAGCACGAACGAGCCGGTGCCGTAGGTGTTCTTCGCCATGCCCGGGCTCGAAGCACGCCTGCCCGAACAGGGCCGACTGCTGGTCGCCGGCCATGCCGCTCACCGGCACGGTGAGACCGGCGGCGGCCGCTGCGACGCTGGTGCCGAAGCGCCCGCTCGTCGGCCGCACCTCGCCGAGCGCGCTCCGCGGGACGTCGAACAGCGCGCAGAGCTCGTCGGACCAATCACCGGTGCGGATGTCGAAGAGCAACGTGCGGCTCGCGTTCGACGGCTCGGTCGCGTGCACCGCGCCGCTCGGTGAGCTTCCACAGGATCCACGAGTCGACGGTGCCGAAGGCGAGGTCGGCCGACCGGGCGACGCCACCCTCGGTCAGGAGCCATGCGAGCTTCGTCGCCGAGAAGTACGGATCGAGCA
Source organism: uncultured Acidimicrobiia bacterium (assembly GCA_963756815.1). GTDB lineage: Bacteria > Actinomycetota > Acidimicrobiia > IMCC26256 > JAENVU01 > JAENVU01. Next base: position 69,990 of record CAVWPR010000002.1, on the reverse strand, counting down.
CCAGCCCCGTGCGCTCGCGGACGAGCGGCTCGTGGCCGGCGGCGCGGAGCTCGTCGCAGCGGGCCGCGGTGCGACGGTCCTGCCACACGATCGCCCGGTGCAGTGGCCGACCGGTGGCGCGATCCCACACGACCGTCGTCTCGCGCTGGTTGGTGATGCCGATCGCCGCCACCTCGTCGCCCGCGTCCTCGCACGCGCGCACGACCTCGGTGAGCGTCTCGAGCGTGGCCGACCAGATCTCCTCCGGGTCGTGCTCGACCCATCCCGGCTGGGGGAAGTACTGCGGGAACTCGCGGTAGGCGCTGCGCACGACCGAGCTCGCGTCGTCGATGGCGAAGGTGCGCACGCCGGTGGTGCCCGCGTCGATGCCGAGGACCACACGGCCGCCGCCTCTCACGGCGGCGGACCCTAGTGGTGACGGGTTCGTCCCTGTCAGGATGAGGTCTGCGTCGTCGACCCCCACGGCGCACGAGAGGGAGACGTCCTCGTATGCGCATCGGGATGCTGACCGGCGGCGGCGACTGCCCCGGCCTGAACGCGGTGATCCGCGCCGTCGTCCGGAAGGGCGTCGACGTCCACGGGCACTCCATCGTCGGCTTCCGGCACGGCTGGCGTGGCCTGATGGACGGGGAGGTGGTCGACCTCGGCCGCGAGGAGGTGCGGGGGATCCTGCCGCGCGGCGGCACGATCCTCGGCTCGTCCCGCACGAATCCCTACAAGTCCGACGACGGGCTCGAGCGGGTCCGCACCACGCTCGCCGACGAGAACATCGACGCACTGATCGCGATCGGGGGCGAGGACACCCTCGGCGTCGCGCACCGGCTCGCTGGTGACGGCATTCGTGTCGTCGGCGTCCCGAAGACGATCGACAACGACCTCTCGGCCACGGAGATGACGTTCGGCTTCGACACCGCGGTGCAGACCGCCACCGACGCGATCGACCGTCTGCACACGACGGCGGAGTCTCACGACCGTGTGATGGTCGTGGAGGTGATGGGCCGCCACGCCGGGTGGATCGCGCTGCACAGCGGGCTCGCCGGCGGCGCGAACGTGATCCTCATCCCCGAGCGGCCGTTCGACGTCGCCGCGGTGTGCGAGCGGCTCCAGCACCGTTCGCGCCGGGGGGAGAACGCGTCGATCGTCGTCGTCGCCGAGGGAGCGGTCCCGGCGGAGGAGGGGACGATGACGCTGCAGTCGGGTGCGGTCGACGAGTTCGGCCACGTTCGGCTCGGCGGCGTGGGGAACCAGCTCACCGACGAGATCAAGACCCGCACCGGCTTCGACACGCGCGCCACCATCCTCGGCCACGTGCTGCGCGGCGGGACGCCGACCGCGTTCGACCGCATCCTCGCGACGCGTTTCGGCATCGCCGCCATCGACGCGGTGCACGAAGGCGCGACCGACGAGATGGTCGCCCTGCAGTGCGGTGAGATCGTGCGGGTGCCGATCGCGGACGCGGTCGGCACGCTGAAGACCGTCGACCCCGCGCTCTACGAGCTCGCCGAGACCTTCTTCGGCTGATGCTCGGGCGGCTCCTGCCGTCGGCGCGCGGTTGCGGCTCTCGGCGCGGTTGGCGTGGGCGCGTTCCGCGGACACGGAGGCGGGATGCTGCGCCGGTCGCGGTTGGCGGCCCGGGGCGCATTGCGGTGGGTCCGTCCTCGGCGCGGATTGTGCCCGGATTTCCTGGGTTTTCGGTTGACTCGCGGGTTGGTGTCCGGTAAACTACAAGCATGTCATTCGGGTCGGATCGCGGTACTCCTGACGGGTGGTGTGACCCCGTCGGTGACCTCCGCACGGCCGTGGACGGGGTCCTCGGCCTGGACCCGGTGAACCTGCCGACCGCCGAGCTGAAGACGGATCTGCTGCGCTGGTCCCGCCAGCGCGATCGCGCCGACGCGGGCTTCGCCGCCTGGGTGCTCGCGGCGGTCCGCAACCAGGTGGGGGTCGAGGACGGCTACGCGGACACGATCGGCTGGTTGTCGTGGAAGACCGGCACGTCGCGTGGCGAGCTGCGCCGAATCCTGCGGCGGGCGGAGCTGGTGCGAGTTGTTGCCCGAGACCGGTGCGGCGTGGCGTGAGGGTCGGATCACCACGACCGCGGTCGAGTTGATCGCCGCCGCACGCGTCCCGCACTGTGACGAGGAGCTCGTCGCGATGGAGTCGGAGTTCCTGGACCGTGCGCGGCGCGGTGACCACAAGTCGCTGAAGATGCTCACCACCCATTTCCGGAACTGCGCCCGGGCCGATGGTTCCAAGCCGGATCAGCCGGATGGGGTGACGGTCGCCGAGGTCGGTGGACCGGGGCGTCCTCAAGGGCGACCTCGACGATCACCGGCCTCCAGACGGTGCGCGACGCGCTCGAGACGTTCACCCGGCCACCGGCTGCGGACGACGGGTCGACCCTCGCGCGAACGGCAGGCCGAGGGCCTGATCCGGATCTGTGAGATCGCGCTCCGCGCGTGGGACCGACGCCGACGGTGCCCGGCCGGTCGTGTCGCTATCTCACCCAGGAACGCACTCCCGTTGAGTCGGATCCGATGATGATGGGCGTGTTCTCCGGGGTCATCGACCCCCGCGAGCGGGAACGGATCCTCTGCGACGCGGTCATCGTGCCCGTCACGACCGACCGGTGGGGTGCAGATCCTCGACCAGGGCCGCGCCACCAGCGTCTGGAACCGGGCCACCCGCCGCGCCCTCACCGCGCGGAGTCCGCACTGTCAGTGGCCGGGATGTGAGACCCCCGCCCCCTGGTGCGATGCCCACCACTTCGTCCACTGGGAACACGGCGGCACGACCTCACTCGCCAACGGTGTCCACCTGTGTCGACGACACCACGTGTTCCTGCACCAACACCGCGACTGGCACTTCACGTTCGACCATCAACACTTCCGCGTGTACCGAGCCGACGGCACCGAAGTCCACCCCGACGCCTGGACCGGCATGCACTGGGCCGTCTGACGCGCACGCGTGCGGAGCGAGACCCGTCGCTCGGCCGGACCGTGCCGTACCCTGCGCAGTCGTGACCGGAGGCGAACAGCGTGCGCTCGACGACCTGATCGAGCTCCTCGACCTGGAATCGCTCGAGGTCAACCTGTTCCGGGGCCGCAGCCCGGAGGAGTGGCGCCAGCGGGTGTTCGGCGGGCAGGTGGCCGGGCAGGCGCTCGTCGCGTCGGGCCGCACGGTCGACCCGGCGCGGGTGATCCACTCGTGCCACGCGTACTTCCTCCGACCGGGCGATCCGTCGGTGCCGATCGTCTACGAGGTCGACCGCATCCGCGACGGTCGGAGCTTCACCACCCGTCGTGTGGTCGCGATCCAGCACGGGCGCGCCATCTTCAATCTGCAGGCCTCGTACCAGATCGACGAGACCGGGCCCGAGCACCAGGACGCGATGCCGGAAGTGGCCGATCCGGAGTCGCTCCCCACGATGCAGGAGCAGTTCGCGCCGTACCGCGACAAGTTCGGGCCCGAGTTCGCCGAATGGTCCCAGCGCGAGCGACCGATCGACTCGCGACCCACCGAGGTCCCGTCGTGGTTGGACCACCGCCCGCGTCCTCCGGCACAGGACGTGTGGATCAAGGCGAACGGCGTCCTGCCCGACGACCCCCTGCTGCACGTGTGCGTCGTCGCCTACGCGTCGGACCTCACGATCCTCGACACCGCGATGCTCCCGCACGGCGTGAACTTCGCCGATGGCGAGTTCCAGGTCGCGAGCCTCGACCACGCCATGTGGTTCCACCGCCCGTTCCGCGCCGACGAGTGGTTGCTGTACCACCAGCGCAGCCAGTCGGCGTCACACGCGCGCGGCATCGCCGAGGGATCGATCTTCACCCGTGACGGGCAGCTGGTGGTGACGGTGATGCAGGAAGGTCTGATGCGACCGATCGCGCGCTGAGGACCGCGGCGCGCCGCGCGACGCCGGGTACCGTGGCCCGATGGTCGGAAGCGGACGCGTCCCTGCACGCGCGTCACGAGGTTCGGCCGCGCCGACGACGATGTCCGCCGCGTGACGCGACCCGGATGACCGCGACGGTCACCACGACCGAGTCACCGGCGTCGAGGGCCGCCGCGACCCGGACCGCGCTGCGGCCGGCCGAGTGGGCGACGATCGCGTACGCGTTCGGTCTGCTCGTGATCGCCCTCCCGAACGTCTCGGCGTACTACTGGACCCCGAAGACCGCGCTGCTGCTCGTCGGCATCGTCCCCGGGCTGGTCGTGCTCGCGCAGCAGGCGTGGCACGGCTCCCGGTCCGCGATCGCGGCGAGCGCCTTCCTCGTGCTGGCCGCGATCGCGACCGCGACGTCGCCGAGCCCGATGCTCGCCGTCGTCGGCCTCTACAACGACGGCACGGGCCTGGTGCTCGTCGCCGCGCTCGTCGCCGCCTGGGCACTGGGTCGGCGCCTGTCGCCGGCCGGCGCGGCGATGCTCGGCTCGGCGGTCCTGGCCGCCGCCGTCCTCAACGCGGTGATGACGTGGTTCCAGATGTCGTCGGAGTTCTCGGGTGCCCTGTTCGGGCGCGTCGACGGCCGCGCTCCGGGCCTGCTCGGCAATCCGGTGCACGTGAGCGCGCTGCTGGTGGGCGCCTTCGCGGTCGCCGTCCGCCGGAGTCGCCTGGCGGACCGAACCGACCGCGCTCGGCGCGTGGGCTACCTGGCGGCGGCCGCGCTCTTCGCCAGTGGTGTCCAGCTGAGCGGGGGCCGCACGGGACTGCTGCTGCTCGGACTCGTCGGGCTGTGGGAGCTGGTCCGGTCGCGGTGGCGCGTCGCGGTCATGGTGGCGGCGGCCGCCGTCGTGGGCGTCCTGGTCGCGTCCGCGCTGTTCGCCTCCGCCGGCGGTGCGTCCGACCGCTTGGCCCAGAGCGACAGCTCGGGGCTGTCGGGCCGCATCGACCGGTGGGCGCTCGCGATCCCGGCCGTCGCCGACCGGCCCGTGCTGGGCATCGGCCCCGGGCTCTACCGGCGTGCGACCTCGGTGCACAACACGGTCGCGGCCGCCGAGGCGTTCGGCGCCGAGACACTGAACCGGGACGGTCACAACCTGTTCGTCGAGTACGTGGTGACGACCGGGATCCTCGGCGTCGTCGCGCTCGCCGCCTGGTTGCTCCTCGCGGGTCTCGGCGCGCGTGGTGAGCTCGCCGCCTTCGTCGTGTTCGCCGCCGTGAGCCTCCTCCTCCAACCGCAGTTCGTCGGCCTGACGCCGGTGCTGGCGCTCGCGCTCGGCGCGGCTGCGCCGGACCCGGACCGCGCGCGCCGGGTCCCTCGTGTCGGGCGCGCGCTCGCGTGGACCGGCGCGATCGTCGGGCTCGTGATCGGCGCGCTCCTCGTACGGGGCGACCTGGAGTACGACCGGGCCGTGTCCGAACGGAGCGCGACCGTGGCGCACCGAGCGGTGGCCCTCCTGCCGCTCTGGCCCGATCCGGCCGAGTTCGAGGCGACAACCGACGAGGCGCGAGCTCGGACCCAGCCGGCCGCGCTCGCCCGTGCGGTGCTCGCCGCACGGGTCGCGCAGCGCCGCGACCCGTCGTCGCCGGGGGCGTGGCTGCTCATCGCGCGACTCGAGCTGGCACGCGGCCACCGGCGAACGGCGACGCGTGCGTTCGAGCAGGCGCTGCACTGGAACCCGCAGTCGACCGGCGCGCTCGACGGCCTCGTCCGCCTCGCCGACGCGCAGGGCGACACCGCGCGGGTACGGACGCTGTGCGCCCGCTTCCGGGCGCTGTCGGACTCGCGGTGCCCGCCCCGCCGGTAGATCAGCGCGGCGGCCGGCGCCACTCGGCCATCGCGCGGAGTGCGAGCACCGCGACCACACCGGTGCCGAGCGCGCCGATGACCGCGCCCACGACGGCTCCGATCGCGGTCGAGGCACCGCAGTCGCCGTGGCAGCCGATGTCGCTGACGCCGTAGCCGATGGCGGCGCCGAGGAGGCCGCCGAGGATCACGCCGGCGTAGGCCAGGAGGAAGGCGGCGCGGCGCGGTCCGGGGCCGGTGTCGAAGGCGTCGGGCACCCGCGGATCGTAACGAGGGGCGGCCGAGGCGCTTCGCCCGGGCGCCGGAGCCGGAGTCTCGGGCCGGCGGCGCGCGCCGATCCGGCACCTCCGGGCGCCTCGGGGTGTGCGTGCCACACTGGCCGCATGCCGAACACGATGACGGTCGCCGGCGCCGTGATCGAACGCGACGGTGGGCTGCTCCTCGTCAAGAACCGGCGCCGCAACGGCGCGTGCGACTGGAGCACGCCGGGCGGGGTCATCGACCCGACCGACACGTCGATCCTCCACGGGCTCGCGCGCGAGGTGGAGGAGGAGACCGGTCTCGTCGTGCGCTCCTGGGAGGGGCCGCTGTACCAGGTCACCGCGGTCGCGATCGAGATGGGCTGGCGCATGCACTGCGAGGTCCACCGCGCCGTCGACTTCAGCGGCGAGCTGCGCGTCGATGACCCGGACGGCATCGTCGTCGACGCCGCGTTCGTCACGCCTGACGACGTCGAGCGCCACCTCGCCGACTGCTTCCGCTGGGTGCGCGACCCGCTCGCGGCCTGGCTGGGCGACCGGTGGACGATGGGTGACCAACGGTCGTTCCACTACGAGATCATCGGATCGAGCCTCGCGAGCTTCGAGGTCGTCGCCGCCTCGGAAGCGATGAGCGGAGCGGGGCCCGAGCGGCCCGGCGAGCGGGACGGATGAGCGGAGCGGGGCCCGAGCGGCCCGGCGAGCGGGAAGCGTGAGCGGAGCGGGGCTCGAGCGGCCCGGCGAGCGGGAAGGATGAGCGAGACGCGGAGCGAGGCGTCGATCCTGCATCTCGACCTCGATGCGTTCTACGCCTCGGTCGAGCAGCGGGAGCGTCCGGAGCTCCGCGGCCGCCCGGTGGTGGTCGGCGGCCTCGGCGGGCGGGGAGTGGTCGCGGCCGCGAGCTACGAGGCCCGTCGCTTCGGCATCCACAGCGCGATGCCGACGGCCCGGGCCCGCCGTCTGTGTCCCGACGCGATCTTCGTCGCTCCGCGCATCGACCGGTACGCGGAGGTCAGCCGTGAGGTGATGACGATCCTGCGATCGGCGACACCACTCGTGGAGCCGCTGTCACTCGACGAGGCCTTTCTCGACGTGCGCGGCGCGACGCGGTTGCTCGGGTCCGGCCCCGAGATCGGGGCCGAGCTCCGGCGTCGGATCCGCGCCGAGCTCGCGCTCACCGCGTCGGTGGGTGTGGCGACCACGAAGATGCTCGCGAAGATCGCGAGCGACTCGGCCAAGCCCGACGGGCTGCTGGTGATCGAGCCCGGGACCGAGCTCGCGTTCCTCCACCCGTTGCCGGTCCGTCGGCTCTGGGGCGTCGGACCGGCCACGCAGCGCAAGCTCGCGGACCTCGGCGCGCACACCGTGGGCGAGCTGGCCGAGATCCCGGAGCGGGTGCTCGTCGACACGCTGGGCGAGGCAGCCGGGCGCCACCTCCACGCCCTGTCCGAGAACCGCGATGCGCGCCCCGTCGAGCCGAACCGGGTCGCGAAGTCGATCGGACACGAGGAGACCTTCGCGAGCGACCGCAGCGATCGCCGGGGCCTGGAGCAGGACGTGGTGCGGATGGCGGACCGCGTCGCGACGCGCCTGCGCGAGCACGCCAAGGTGGCGCGCACCGTGCAGCTGAAGCTGCGGTACCGCGACTTCGCCACCATCACGCGTGCCCGCACCCTGCGCGAGCCCACCGATCTCGCGGCGACGATCTCCGGCGCGGCCCGGGAGCTGCTCGACGCGGTCGACCTGCACGACGGCATCCGGCTGCTCGGTGTGACCGCGCTCCAGCTGGACGACGCGGTCGCGGTGCAGGCACGGCTGCCGTTCGATGCCGGGATCGCCGACGCGCGTGACGACGCGCGTGACGACGCGCTGGAGCGGACGCTGGACGCGGTGCGGGCACGGTTCGGGAGCGACGCAGTGGGTCGGGCCGCGTTCGCGGCCGACGGGCGCGTGCGCACCGATCGACGTGGCAGCCTCTGGGGTCCGGACGACGAGCCGGCGGACCCGTCGGCCCGACGCGCCGGCAGGAGGGGAGTGACGTGCTGCGCATCGCGCTGATCGGTTGCGGCCACATCGGGACCGTCCACTCGTATGCGATCGGGCAGCTGTCGCGCGCCGGGCTCGTCGACGCGAGGATCACCGCGACGTTCGACCCCGACCACGAGCGAGCGGTGCGAACCGCCGGTCATCACGGCGCCGAGGCGTTCGCCGATCTCGGGGCCGCGCTCGGCGACGTCGACGTCGCGTGGATCTGCACCTGGACCGCGGGACACGCGGGCGCGGTGGCCGCCGCCGTCGAGCGCGACCTGGCCGTCTTCTGCGAGAAGCCGCTCGCGCCGACCATCGAGGGGTGCCGGGAGATCGCGGCGGCCCTCCGCGGCCGCCCGCACCAGGTCGGCCTCGTGCTCCGGCACGCGCCGGTGTTCGCCGCCTTCGCCGACGCGGTGGCGTCCGGCCGGTACGGACGGCCGATGGCGGTCGTGTTCCGCGACGACCAGTACTTCCCGATTCAGGGCATGTACGGCTCCACGTGGCGCGCCGACGCGACGAAGGCCGGGGGCGGGACCCTCATCGAGCACTCCATCCACGACGTCGACGTCCTCCAGTGGATCCTGGGACCGGTCACCGAGGTGAGCGCGGCGACGGCGGAGACCTTCTCCTACCCCGGGATCGAGGATGTCGCCGCCGTCCGGTGTGGCTTCGGTGCCGGCGCCACCGCGACCCTCACCAGCGTCTGGCACCAGGTGCTGAGCCGTCCGTCGACCCGACGGCTCGAGCTGTTCTGCGAGGACGCGATGCTCTGGACCGAGGACGACTACCTGGGTCCGGTCCACGTCGAGACCTCCGCCGGCCACGAGGAGGTCGTCGCCGAGCCGCCGGGTTGGATCGACCGGCTCCACACGCCCGAGGTCCTGGCCAAGTCCGTGGCCCAGTACGCCGATCCGAGCAAGCGGTTCCTCGATGCCCTGGTCGCGGCGGGCGCGTCGGGCGGCGGGACCGGGGGAATGGGCGCGCTCGGACCCGCGATCGGCGCGCCGACGGTCGACGACGCCCTCGCCGCGCACGAGGTGGTGGACGCGGCGTACCGGTCGGCGAGGGCGGGCGGGGCGGTCACCGCGGTGGGCCGGGTGCCGCCGGTCACGGCCCCGGATCCTGCCTCGCGTTGAGGGACCGTCTCCGGTGCGCGAAGATTGCCCGATGCCGCTTTCCGAGGAAGAGCTGCGGATCCTGCAGGAGATCGAGGCCAACCTGACGGCCACCGATCCCGCGCTCGTCCAACAGGTCTCCGAGACGACGCTCTATCGACACGCCGCTCGCTCCATCAAGTGGGCGATCTTCGGGTTCGTGGCCGGGCTGGTCCTGCTCGTCGCCACGTTCACCAAGGTCCTCGCCCTCGGCTTCGTCGGCTTCCTCGTCATGTTGGCGTGTCTGCTCGTGATCGAGCGCAACGCCCGCAAGCTCGGCAAGGCGGGGATGGACAACCTGACGTCGTCGTTCCGATCCGGATCGGTGGGCGGGATGTTCGGCTCGGCCGGGCGCCGCATGCGCGAGCGCTGGCGCCGCGACGACACTCCCTAGCCCGCTGATCCGCCCCGGGGTTCAGTCCTCGGGCTCGGTCCGTCCCGGCTTCAGCGCCCGCCGGACGCGCGTGCCGGTACCCACTCCCACCAACAGCGCGTCGCGCACGTCGTCGGCCGCGTCCCAGGCGCGGTCGGACGCGTCCGGTGCCACCGGATGACCGGAGTACTCGAGCTCGGCGTGCAGGGTCGCGAGCTCGTCGAGCGGCGGCACCGCATCGCCCGGCACGCCCGTCGCCGCCAGGGACCGCACCTGCTCGGCGGGAGTGAGGGCACCCGAGATCGGCAGGCCGGCGCGGCGGCAGTTGTCGAGCGCGTCCTGCCATGCGCCCGTGATGCGGGCGTCCGGCACCGCCGCGTGGCGCCGCCGCCGCCGGACGCGTCGCGGGCGATCGAGGCGCCGGACGAGGAGCGCGACCGCGACGGCGAGCAGTGCCACGACGAGCGCGACCGTCGCGATCGACTTCGCCGACCAGCCCCCGCCGCCGGCGCCGGAACCCGCGGTGACGAGATTGCCCGCGTCGCGGAACCGGCGCGCCGCGTCGCCGGACGCCCCACTCGCGGTGGTGGCCGACGTCGGCGCGGTGGTCGCGGTGGTCGTCGCGCTGCTCCCGATCTCGCTCGGTGTGGTGGCACCGCTGCGGCGGACGTCGGCCTGACCGGGCGCGGGACCGGCGGGCGTCGGCTCGAACGTGCGCCAGCCGAGCCCGGCGAACCACACCTCGGCCCACGCGTGCGCATCCCGGCCGTGCACGACGTAGTCGCCGGAGTCGGAGTCGTAGCTGCCCGGCGTGAAGCCGACGACGACGCGACTCGGGAGCCCGGACGCGCGGGCGAGCGCGGCGAACGCGGCCGCGAACTGCTGGCAGAAGCCGCGCCGCGTGGTGAGGAACTCGTCGATCGCGCTCGGGCCGTCACCGGGCCGAACGCCGAGGTCGTAGGTGAAGGAGCCGTCGGTGAAGAACTGCTGGAGCGCGACGGCCTTGTCCCAGGGGGTGCTGGCCGACGCGGTGATCGCCAGCGCCTGGCGACGGCGGTTCTCGGGGAAGGAGTCGGGGAGTGCGAGGTCGCCGCGCCGGGCCTCGGGGATCGGGCGCGCGGTGCGCGCGACCTCGGCGCGCGTCGGTGGCCGCTCCACCACCGAGCGCACCTCGTAGTCGAGGCTGGACACCGACGTCGGGGCGATGAGCGTCGCCGACTCCGGGATGACCCGGGCGTTGCCGACCGTGGTGTACACCGGCTCGAAGGCGGCGGGCATCCACTGGTCGGCGAGGGAGCTGATGACGAACCGCTGCCGGACCGCGCCCTTGGGCGTGTCGCTCCCGAAGACCTCGGTGGCGTCCTTGGCCTGGCTGGACAGGCTCCACGTGGTGCCGTCGAACCGGTCCAGGGCGATCAGCCGCCAGTAGAGCGCGAGCGGGGACTCGACCCGGAAGAGCTCGACGTTGGAGCGCTCGCCGAGCCGGGCGCGCAGGTCCACGAGTGGGCTCACGCCCTCGTAGTCGCCGAACCCGGCGGCATGACCCGTGGCGTTGCGGTACCGCAGGACCGGACCGCTGTCGACCCCGGGGACGAGGGGGGTGATCACCAGGCCGATGAGCAGCGCAGCACCTCCCACCATGGCGGCGCTGCGGACGACCGATGCGTCGGATGCCAGCCGGCGGCCGGTGAACCACGTGCGCCGGGCCTCCACCCGTGACGCGTTCGCGATCGTGAGCTCCACGAGCGCGGCGGCGACGTACGCGATCGTGGTGGGCACCCGCAGGTCGTCGGTGCCGAGCGTGCCGGTCAGGACGAACAGGACCAGCGTGGGCCCGAGCGCCGCGATCGTGGTGTCGGGACGGCGCGCGATCGTGTCGGCCGCGACTGCCACGACCCCGACCACGACCGCGCAGAGGAGCACCACGCCGGGGGTCGGTGGCACCGGGGCGACGCCGGTCCGGAACACCGACCAGCCGTGGTCGAGCAGGTGGCCGATGCGCGTGACGGTGGCGGCGGTGGGCACGCCGAAGAACGTCGTCTCACCCGCGCTGATCCACACGAGCGCGAGCGCGGTGGCACCGCCGCCCGCGAGCGCGGTCCGAGCGGGCGGCCAGTTGCGGACGCGACCGAGCCAGCCGACCGCGTGCGGCACGATCGCGGCGACGAGGAGCGGGCCGACGAAGCCGCCGTCGGCGAACACCCGGCCGAACGCGAGCGCGGCGGCGATGCTCACGAGCGCGAGCGATGCGGCGCGCACCGCGGGGGCGGTGACGCTCACGGGGTGACCGATCGGCCCGGCGCGGGGCGGACGCGCCTGCGCCGGCCCGCCGTCACCGCCCGGTTCCACGACGCCACCAGCTCGCCCGGTCGGCCGTCCACGACGGTCACCGCGGCCCCGACCCGCGGCGCGCTCGCGCCACACGTCACGAGCGTGACGGGTGCACCCGCGCCGGCGAGGCCGGTGAACGGTGCGAGATCGTCCGGCGCGCCGGTGACGACGACGAGCATGCCTCGCCGCGCCGGTGCACGCAGCCGACGGATCGCGGCCGCGATCGGCGCGTCCTGGTCGGGGGACAGCACCGCGAGCTCGTCGAGCAGGGTCTCGATGCGCAGCCCCTCGCCGCCGACCGCGCCGAGGCGGTTGCCCGCGGTGGTGAGGATGTCGACGGCTCGACCCGCTCGTCCGATGCGCACCGCGATCGACGCGAGCGCCTCGATCGCGGCCTCGTAGGTCCCGCCTCGGTGCGAGCCGGCGCGGTTGTCGAGCACGAGCACCGTCTCCGGCTGCCACGCCGACTCGTCCTCGCGCACGATCAGCTCGCCGAGGCGGGCCGTGGACCGCCAGTGGATGCGACGCAGGTCGTCGCCGACCTCGTAGTCGCGCAGCGCCAGGAACTCGTCGTGCGCCACCGACGGCACCGGCACCAGCGCCCGCCGTTGGGCGCTCGATCGGCGCTGGCCGGGGGCCGCGGTGCTCGCGCCGAGCGCGTGCACGCGCGGCCGCACGATCACGTCGTCGGCCGTGCCGAGCTCGACGAACCGGTGGGTCAGACCGAACGGATCCGCGATCCCGACCACCGCCGGACCGACCGCGAAGCGACCACGCCGATCGGTGGGGATGCGGTACGCGGCCCGGGCCGGCTGCCCGCGCTCGAGGGCGGGGGTGATGAAGCGCGCCGCCCGGCGCCCGTCGTCGAAGCGGTCGGTGACCGTCACCTGCGGCGTCGGCCCCGACGCGCGGAGCTCCAGGTCCACCCGCGCGTCGCCGCCCACCTGCACCCGCCCGGGACGCAGGGTGCGGACGAGCGCGAGGGGCACCGTCCGGGTCCGCGTCCAGATGGTGGCGCCACCGATCAACGCCCCGGCACACAGGCCGAGGGTGGTGAGCTCGGCGGTGCCGAGCAGGCGGCCGGCCACGAGCAGACCGGCGGCGGCACCGAGGAGGGACCAGCCGCGTTTGGTGAGCGTCGTCGCCGGTGGGGGCACGGCCGGGCTCAGCCCGTCGCGCCCGGCACCGGGATCGAGGTCAACAGCTCGTCGACCACGTCGGCGCCGGTGACCCCGCGGAGCTCGGCGTCGCCGCTCGGCAACAGCCGGTGCGCGAGCACCGGTGCCGCGAGGTGCTTCACGTCGTCGGGCAGGACGAAGTCGCGACCGGCTGCCGCCGCCCACGCACGAGCCGCACGCTGGAGGCCGAGCGCGCCGCGCGGGCTCGCGCCCAGGTCGAGGGCCGGATGGCGTCGGGTCGCGTCGGCGAGTCGCACGATGTACTCGCGCAGCGCGGGCGCGACGTGCACGCGCGCGACGTCACGGCTCAGGTCGACGAGCTCGTCGGCGGTGATGACGGGTGCGAGCTCGGCCGCGGCCGCGTGATCACGGTCGGCCTCGAGGATCTCGAGCTCCGCCTCGCGATCGGGGTATCCCATCGCGATGCGCATCAGGAATCGGTCGAGCTGGGCCTCGGGCAGGGGATAGGTGCCCTCGAGCTCGATCGGGTTCTGCGTGGCGATGACCATGAACGGCGGACCGAGGGGGTGGCTGTGGCCGTCGACGGTCACCTGCCCCTCCTCCATGGCCTCGAGGAGCGCCGACTGCGTCTTGGGCGACGCGCGGTTGATCTCGTCGGCGAGCAGGACGGTGGCGAACACCCCGCCGGGGCGGAACTCGAACGCACCGGTGGCGCGGTTCCACACCGACACGCCGGTGACATCGGAGGGGAGCAGGTCGGGCGTGAACTGGATGCGTTGCCACGTCCCCCCGATCGAACGGGCGATGGCCTTGGCGAGCGATGTCTTGCCGACGCCCGGCACGTCCTCGATGAGGAGGTGGCCCTGCGCGAACAGACAGACGAGGGCGAGCTGCACCGCCTCGCGCTTGCCCTGGATCACCTGCTCGACCTGGTCGACGAGCTTCCGGAACGCCTGTTCCATCATCTGTCCTCTTGCTCCTGCGGAGCGGGCCGGACGGCCCCGCTCGGCCACGGGGACGGGCGGTGCACCGAGGTCTCGGCCCTCGCTCGAACACGCGAGAGCCTCCCGATGGGTCGCAGCATTGTACGGACGTCGCTCCGGGTACGGTTCCGCGCCGTGGCTGGCCCCCGTCGTGTCCCGCAGGGCAGCGCCCGGGCCGTCGTCGCCGTCGTCGCCCACCCCTCGCTGTGGCCGACCGCGCTGCGCCAGGCCGCCCGCGCCAGCCGGCCGCGCTGGTGGCGGCGACCGCCCTACCTCCCGATCCCCGACACCGACTATCTCCGGTTCCGGCTCGAGACCCAGTACGGCGCCGACGGCGTGGCGGACCCGCACGACGTGCTCGTGTACCTGCGTTGGTGCCGGGAGCACGATCGGTAGGCTGCCGCACGCCCGCCACCCTGACGTCCGCGCGAGGAGGTGCGCGCCGTGCGCCGGACCCTGCTGCTCAACGCCACGTTCGAGCCGCTGTGTGTCGTGTCGCTCCGGCGCGCCGTCGTCCTGGTCCTGAAGGACAAGGCCGAGATCGTCGCCCGTGACGTCGCCGAGCTCCACTCGGCCCGGCTGAACGTCCCGTGCCCCTCGGTGATCCGGCTCGTGCACTACGTGCGGGTGCCCTACCGGAGCCGGGCGCCGCTGTCGCGGCGGGCGGTGTTCGCCCGGGACGAGCACCGGTGCCAGTACTGCAACCGCCCCGCGGAGAACATCGACCACGTGATCCCACGGTCGCGTGGCGGCGAGCACACCTGGGAGAACGTCGTCGCGTCCTGCCGGCCGTGCAACGCCCGCAAGGAGAACCGGTTCCTCCACGAGACGGACCTGCGACTGCGCCGGCTCCCCGTCGCGCCCCACTCCTCCTGGGTGGTGACGAGCGGCGGCCCCATCGACCCGGCCTGGCAGCCGTATCTGGCCACGGCCGTGGTCGCCTGAGCGCCAGTTCGGCCGCTCCGCTCGCCGCTTCGGCCGCTCCGCTCGCCGCTTCGGCCGCTCCGCTCGGATGACCTGAGCGCGGTTGCGGCGGGGCGCTCCGCGGCTGCGCTCCGGCTCGTTCATCTCGGCGCTCGCGTCCGGGTCATCAGCTGCCATCGGTGGAGCCGGCGGTAGCGTGAACCGCATCACAAACACCACAGCTGCCACATCTCGCACAGCTGGTGGAGGAAAGTGGTGCGAAGTGGCTTGACGTGGGGCTAGGTGGTGTCATATGGTGAGCCGGACACACAAGGGGAGCGCACACGGTCCGAACGGGGGTCGATCGGGGCGCGATCGGGGCGATCAGGAGAGGGAATGTCCCTGGGGTTTCTCGGCGAGTTCCAGCACTCGCTCGATGCCAAGGGGCGCGTCATCCTCCCGGTCGAGTACCGAGAGCCACTCGGCGGCGGGGCCGTGCTCACCCGGGTGTTGGACGGCTGCCTGGCCGTCTACAGCGAGGGGGAGTTCGAGGTGTTGGCGGAGAAGGTTCGCGAGAGCGCCCGACAGAGCGCACGGCACCGGCAGGCCGCCCGGGTCTGGTTCTCCTCCGCCCGCCACTTCGTCCCCGACAAGCAGGGACGCTTCGCCATCCCGCAGCCGCTGCGTGAGTTCGCGCGGCTCGAGCGCGACGTGATGGTCCTCGGCGTGGACAACCGGATCGAGCTCTGGAACCCGGTCCGGTGGCGCGAAGTGGAGGCCGACGCCCAGAACGACATCCAGGCCGGCGGCGCCGGGCTCGACGACATGGGATTCATCTAGACGCACCACCGATTGACATGCGGACCCGCGCCGGGTCCGTCAGCAGCCCCCCGGCCGGCACGGTCGAAGGCCCCTACTCCGCCCGCTTTTGGCCGAGCCGCACCCGGGGAGAAATCCGGACGGCATTGTCCGACCGGGGGGCTGCTGACGGACCCGACCCCGGGGTCCGCGCGAAAGCGAGCTGCGAGGGGGAGCCGTGAGTGAGGCGTTCGTCCATCGCCCGGTCCTGGGCCGGGAGGTGGTCGAGCTCCTCAGTCCGGTGCCGGCGGGCACCGTCGTCGACGCCACCATCGGCGGCGGCGGGCACGCCGGTCTCCTGCTCGAAGCCCGTCCCGATCTCCGGGTGCTCGGGATCGACCGCGACGACGCCGCCCTCACGGCGGCCGGTCGCGCCCTCGAGCGGTTCGGCGACCGGGTGCAACTGGTCCGGGCGGAGTTCTCCGCCATCGCCAGCGTCACCACCGGAGCCCTCGGGGCCGGTGCCGGAACACCAGGGGAGACAGTCGTGGGAGTCCTCTTCGATCTCGGGGTCAGCAGTCCGCAGCTCGACCGGGCCGAGCGCGGCTTCTCGTACTGGGCCGACGCGCCCCTCGACATGCGCATGGACGCCCGTCAGGAGCTCACCGCCGCCGACGTGGTGAACGGCTACTCCGAGGCGGAGCTCGCCGGCGTCATCGCCGAGTTCGGCGAGGAGCGCTTCGCCCGTCGGGTGGCGGCCGAGATCGTGCGGCGACGTCCGCTCGCCACGACCGGCGACCTCGTCGACGCGATCAAGGACGCGATCCCGGCGCCTGCTCGTCGGCGCGGCGGCCACCCGGCCCGGCGCACGTTCCAGGCGATCCGCATGGAGGTGAACCGCGAGCTCCCCAACCTGCGTGAGGGGCTCGAGGACTCGGTGCACCTGCTCACGCCCGGTGGCCGCGTCCTCGTCCTCGCGTACCACTCGCTCGAGGACCGCATCGTGAAGCGTCGGTTCGCCGAGTGGTCGGGCACCGCGCCGGCACCGAGCGGTCCGCGTGGCCTCCCGGTCGAGACGCCCGAGGCGCCGCTCGTTCGCTTGATCACCCGCAAGCCGATCCGGCCGTCCGAGCTCGAGCTCGAAGCGAACCCGCGGTCGGCGAGCGCGCGTCTGCGCGCGGTGGAGCGGCTTGCGTGAGCACCAGCACCCCTCTCGAGGTCGGGCTCGCCGCGCCGCACCGGATCCCGCGCCGACCGGCGCCGGCGAGCCCGCGTCCCGACGCGCGCCGGCGTCATCTCCAGCTCGTCGACACCGAGCGGCGGCGTCGCGAGCAGCGGCGCCGGTGGATCGTGCGCGTGTGGGCCGTGGGCATCGTCGCCGCCGCGCTCGTCGGGGTGATGGTGCACGCGTTCATGGCCGAGGGGCAGATGCGGGTCGACGATCTCGACCGCCGCATCGAGCGGGAGCAAGCGAGCTACGCCGACGCCCGCCTGGAGCTCGCGCGCCGCGAGGCACCGAGCGCGATCACGCAGAGCGCACAGCGGCTCGGGCTCGTGCCGGGCGCGGGCACGGTCACGGTCGCGGTGCCCGGCGTGGTGCCGGGCGCGTCCGCCGCGCCGAAGGCTGCGACCGCCGGCCTGCAGGCGGTCAAGCACGTCCTGGACGGTGCACCGTGAGTGAGGTCGCATGAGCTCGTCCGCACGTCCCGGTCTGCCCCGTCGCCGACGGATCGGTGCCGGCACCCGCCCGCACGGGCGGCTGCCCCACCCCCCGCCGCCCGAGCCCGCGCTCGTGCCGACGCGGCGCGCGCGGTGACCGCGCCGACGCACCGGCGGCCGACGCCGCGTTCGTCGGGCCGAACGGGTCGCCCGGCGGTGAGGTCCGTGCCGGCCGCCCGGCGCAGCGCGACCCCGGTGCGGCCGGCCCGTCCGATTCGCCCGACCCGCCCGCTCCCGAAGCGACGCGTCCCGCGTTCGGCGCCGCGTCTGGTCGCGGTGAGGAAGCCGCCGAACGTGGCCCGCCGACTCGCGGTGATGCTCGTCGCGATGCTGTTGGCGCTCGTGGTCGTCGCGGTGAAGCTCGTCAGCCTGCAGGGCTCCGATCGCGCGCACTACGACCTGCTCTCGCGACGGCAGCTGCTCCACAGCACGAAGCTGGAGCCGGCGCGCGGCGCGATCGTGGACCGCAACGGTGCCGACCTCGCGGTCTCGGTGCCGCGCCCGACGGTGTTCGTCGACCCGGCGGCGGTCACCCGGCCGCACGCCACCGCGGTGCGGCTGGCCGCGATCCTCGGTCAGCCGGCGGCGACGATCGAGGCGGCCCTCACCCGTACCGACACGCGGTACGTCGTGCTGCTCCGGCAGGCGAGCCCACGCGTCGAGGCCGCGATCCGCGCCCTCGACAATCCCGGCGTCGCGCTCGAGCCCGGGACCCGCCGGATCATGCCGAACGGCGACCTCGCCGGCCCCGTCATCGGCTTCGTCAACGGCTCGGGCACCGGAGGCGGCGGGGTGGAGTTCGGCGACAACGCGACGCTCGCCGGCCGCGCCGGGCGTCTCGACGCCGAGCGTGATCCGAGCGGCAGGGAGATCCCCGCGACCGAGCGCAAGCTCCGTCCCGGCCCAGGCGGGTCGGGACATCGTCCTGACCCTCGACCGTGGGTTGCAGTACCAGGTGGAGCAGCAGCTGACCGCCGAGGTCGCCTCCGTGAAGGCGAAGGGCGGGATGGCCCTCATCGCCGACGTGCACAGCGGCGACATCCTCGCGGCGGCGGTCGTCGACGGTGCCGACGGCCGCGGTCCGGCGCGTCCCGCAGCGCCCACCGAGGCCAACCGCCTCTTCACCACGCCCTACGAGCCGGGGTCGACGAACAAGGTCATCACGATCGCGAGCGCGCTCGAGAGTCACGCGATCACTCCGGAGACGCGCTTCGACGTGCCCGCACGGATCAAGGTCGGCGGCGCGAACTTCGACGACGACGAATGGCATCCCGAGTCGAGCTGGTCGATCCGCGAGATCCTGCCGGAGTCGTCGAACGTCGGGACGATCAAGGTCGCCGCGAAGATCGGGCAGTCGCGATTGGAGCGGTCGCTGCGCGAGTTCGGGCTCGGGGTCCGTACGGCCGTCGGGTTCCCGGGCGAGTCGGGCGGCACGTTGCAGGCGCCGGATCAGGGTGACCCGACCATCATGGGCAGCCTGCCGATCGGGTACGGCGTCAACGCGACCGCGGCGCAGACGCTCGGCGTCTACATGACCATCGCCAACGGCGGCGTCACGCGGCCGCTGCGTCTCGTCGACGGCACGATCGACGCGGCCGGGGTCCGGCACCGCAGCGGCACGCAGCCTTCTCGCCGTGTCATCTCGTCCGGGACCGCGTCGATCCTCAACGAGCTCATGCGGGGCGTCGTCACGCACGGCACCGGCGAGCAGGCCGCGATCCCGGGCTACACGGTGGCGGGCAAGACCGGGACGGCGCGCAAGCAGCCGTACGCCGAGCACCGCTACATGGCGAGCTTCGCCGGCTTCGCGCCGGCCGAGGCGCCGCGGTACGCCGCGGTCGTGGTGCTCGACGAGCCGAAGACGCAGATCTACGGCGGGGCGGTGGCCGCGCCGGTGTTCTCCCAGATCATGCAGGCGACGTTGCGTCAGGAGCGCGTCGCCCCGACGGTCGCGCTGGACACCGGCGCCCAGGCCCCAGGATGACCGTCGCCCCCGATCCGTCCCGACCGGCCACCGGTATGGTGTCCTGTTCCGTCCCGTAACGAGAGGATCCCGTGCGCCTGCACGACCTCCTGGACGCGACCGAGGTGCTCGAGATCGTCCACGACCCGTCGGGTCACGCGACGGCCACCGAAGTGTCGGACGTGACCCACGACAGTCGCGCGACGCACCCCGGCGCGTTGTTCTGCTGCATCCCCGGTCTGCACGTCGACGGCCACGAGTTCGCGGCCGTCGCCGTCGACCGGGGCGCGGTCGCGCTCATGGTCGAGCGCGTGGTCGCGCCCGCGGTGCCCCAGGCGAGGGTGCGGTCGGTGCGGCGGTCGATCGGTCCGGTGGCGGCCCGGTTCCACGGCGATCCGTCCCGTGCGCTGCCGGTGCTGGGCATCACCGGGACCAACGGGAAGACGACCACCACGTTCTTCCTCGAGGCGGTGCTCGCCGCCGCCGGCCGCCGGCCCGGCGTGATCGGCACGCTCGGCGTGCGGTTCGGCGGCGACGTCACGCCGCTGCCCTTCACCACGCCGGAGGCCACCGAGCTCCAGCGCTGCCTCGCGACGCTCCGCACGCGTGGCGCCGACGCCGTGGCGATGGAGGTGAGCTCGCACGCGCTCGCCGAGCACCGGGTCGACGGCACCGCGTTCGCAGCGGCGTGCTTCACGAACCTCTCGCGCGACCACCTCGACCTCCACGGCTCACTCGCTGCGTACTTCGAGGCGAAGGCGCGCCTGTTCACGCGCGAGTTCACCGCGCGCGCCGCGGTCAACGTCGACGATCCGCACGGCGCGCGAGCTCGTGACGCGGGCGCGGTCCGAGGGCCTGACGGTGCGCACGTTCGCGCTCGACACTGCGGCCGACGTCACGCTCGGCGAACTCGCGATCGATGCGAGCGGCACCACCGGGCGGCTCACGGTGCTGGGGGACACGATCGACGTCGTGATCCCCGTGCCCGGCCGCTTCAACGCCGCGAACGCGCTGGCGGCAGCCGCGACCGCGTCGCTGCTCGACGTCGACGCGGCCACGATCGCGCGTGGCATCGCCGCCGTCACGCCGGTGCCGGGCCGGTTCGAGCGCATCCCGAGCGACGCGCCGGTCTCGGTCGTCGTCGACTACGCGCACACCCCGGACGGCATCGCCACCGCGCTCGCCGCGGGCCGCGCGTTGGTCGCGGGCCGCGTGCTCGTGGTCTTCGGGTGCGGCGGCGACCGCGATCCGTCGAAGCGCGCGGCGATGGGCGCGGCCGCGGGCCGGGGTGCCGACCGCGTCGTGCTCACGACCGACAACCCGCGCTCGGAGGATCCCGCCGCGATCGCGGCGATGGCCGCACGCGGGCTCGACGACACCGGCGCCGACTACTCGGTGGAGCTCGACCGGCGCGCCGCGATCCGCGCCGCGATCGCGGACGCGGCCCCCGGTGACCTCGTCATGGTGCTGGGCAAGGGTGCGGAGACCGGTCAGCAGATCGGCGCGACGAGCGTGCCGTTCGACGACCGGGTCGTCGCGGCCGAGGCGCTGGAGTCGGTATGGAGCTGACCCGCGCCTGGGTCGCCGAGGTGACGGGGGGCCGCCCGTCGGACCCGGTCGGCATCGACGCGACCGGTGTCGGCATCGCCTTCGACACGCGCGCGCTGCGGCCGGGCGAGGTGTTCGTCGCGCTGCGCGCCGAGCGCGACGGGCACGAGTTCGTCGCCGACGCGTTCGCCCGCGGTGCGGCGTTCGTGATCGTCGAGCGCCCGACCGACGCCGGGCCCGCGGTCGTCGTCGCCGATGTGCCCGACGCGCTGCTCGCGCTCGCACGGGCCGGACGTGACCGCCTGACCGCACGCGTCGTGGGGATCACCGGGTCCGTCGGCAAGACGTCGACGAAGGACCTCACCGCGGCTGCGGTCGGGGCCGCGCACCGGACCCACGCCGCGCCCGAGTCCTACAACAACGAGATCGGGGTCCCGGTCACGGTCCTCGGCGCCCCGCCGGCCACCGAGGTGCTCGTGGTGGAGATGGGCGCCCGCTTCGCCGGCAACATCGCCGCGCTGGGCGCGCTCGTCGACCCGGAGATCGGCGTCATCACCAACATCGGGATCAACCACGCCGAGCACCTCGGCGGACCCGAGGGTGTGGCACGGGTCAAGGGCGAGCTGCTCGAGGCGTTGCCGGCGCACGGGCTCGCGGTGCTCGACGCCGCCTCCGCCGCCGGCCCGGAGCAGCGGGCCCGGACCGCAGCGTCGATCGTGACCGTCGGGACCGGCCCGGATGCCGACGTGCGGATCGGTGCGGTGACCCTCGACGACCGCTTGCGCGCCCGGTTCCTCCTGGAGACGCCGTGGGGGAGCGGCCCGGTCGAGCTCGCGGTTCGGGGCGCGCACCAGGCCGCCAACGCCGCGCAGGCCGCCACGGTGGCGCTCCATCTCGGGGTGCCGCTCGACCGCGTGCTCGAGGCGCTGGCCGGGGCGGAGGCGTCGGCGTGGCGGATGGAGGTGGTCGAGGCTCCGGGCGGTCTGACCGTCATCAACGACGCGTACAACGCGTCGCCGGTCGCCACCGTCGCCGCGCTCGAGGCGCTCGCCGCGGTGCCGGCGGCGCGCCGGCGCGTGGCGGTGTTGGGCGAGATGCGCGAGCTCGGCGCGCTCAGCGAGTCGGAGCACGCGCGCGTCGGGCGGGCCGTCGCGGCCGCCGGCGTCGACGTGCTCGTCGCGGTCGGTGACGCCACCGAGCCGCTCGTCGCCGCCGCCGAGCGGGATGCGGCCGGCCGGCTGCGCGTGCACCGGGTCGCCGACGCCGCCGAGGCGCGGGCGCTCGTGCTCGACCTGGTCGCGCCGGGCGACGTCGTGCTCGTCAAGGCGAGTCGCGCCGTCGGCCTCGAGGTCGTCGCCACCGCGTTGACCGGGGCGGGGGCGGCCGCGTGATCGCCGTCCTCATCGCCGTCGCGGTCGCGTTCCTCGTCGCCGTGTTCGCCACGCCGGTGGCCATCGGCTACCTGCGTCGCCACCACATCGGCGCGCAGATCCGCGACGACGGCCCGGTCGCGCACCCGCACGAGGCGAAGGCGGGGACCCCGACGATGGGCGGGGTGGCGCTCGTGTTCGCCGCCTTCCTCGGGTACCTCGCCGCCCACATCCGCTCCGAGGCCATCAAGTTCGCCGACCCCGCGATCGCGCTGTGGCTGCTGATCCTCGGCATGTTCGCGGTCGGGTTCGTCGACGACTACCTCGGCGTGCGCAAGGCCCGCAACCTCGGGCTCCGCAAGCGGGGCAAGACCTTCGGGATCCTGATCGTCGTCGGAGTGTTCGCCCTCATCGCCACCCAGGTCGTCGACGTCAACACCCACCTGTCCTTCACGCGGCCCCTCGGTCTGGACCTCGGGACCGTCGGGTGGATCATCTGGTGCGTCGCGGTCGTCTACGCGACCACGAACGCGGTCAACATCACCGACGGCCTCGACGGCCTCCTGGCCGGCTCGGGCGCGCTCGTGTTCGCCGCGTTCGTCGTCATCTCGTTCACGCAGTTCCGCCACCCGCTCGCCTACGACCTGCGCGACGCGACGCGGGGCGCCCTCGCGGCAGGCTCGATCGACGTCACCGTCGTGGCTGCCGCGATGCTCGGCGCGTGTGTCGGGTTCCTGTGGTGGAACGCGCCCCCGGCGAAGGTGTTCATGGGCGACACCGGTGCGCTCGCGCTCGGCGGCGCGATGGCCGGCCTGGGTCTGCTCACCAACACCGCGCTGCTCCTGCCGATCATCGGCGGCCTCTACGTGGTGGAGACGCTCAGCGTGATCGCCCAGGTCATCTCGTTCCGGGGGTTCGGCCGACGCGTCCTGCGCATGTCGCCGATCCACCATCACTTCGAGCTGCTCGGCTGGCCGGAGACGACGATCCTCGTGCGGTTCTGGATCTTCGCCGGGCTCACCATGTCCCTGGGCCTGGGCATCTTCTACGCCGACTTCCTCAGCCTGAAGATCGGCGGCTGAGTGCACGTCCTCGTCGTCGGGCTGCGCGCGACCGGTGCGGCGGTCGTCGACTGGCTCGCCGACCACGGTGACGAGGTGACCGTCGTCGAGGAGCGACCCGGTCAGGTCGACTACGACGCCCGGCGCGCGGCTGCGGTCGCGCGTGGCGCGACCGTGCTCGAGGCCGCACCCGACTGGGACGCGCTCGTCGCGGACGCCGACCTCGTCGTCCCGAGCCCCGGTGTGCATCCCGACCATCCCGTGATGCGGGCCGCCGGCGCGTTGCGGGTACCGGTCCGCGGCGACCTCGACCTCGCGGTCGAGGCGGCGACCGTGCCGGTCGTCGCGGTGACGGGTACGAACGGGAAGTCGACGGTGACCTCGCTCGTCGAGCGCGATGCTCGAACGCTCGGGCGTGCGCGCACCCGCCGTCGGCAACATCGGTCGGGTCGTGCTCGGCGCGCTGGCCGAGCCCGCCGACGTGCTGGTCGTGGAGGCGTCGTCGTTCCAGCTGCACACGGTGACCCCCGCGTTCTCGCCCGAGGTCGCGGTCCTGCTCAACCTGGCCGACGATCACCTCGACTGGCACGGCTCCTTCGACGCCTACGTGGTCGACAAGAGCCACGTGTTCGCCTACCAACGCCCGGATGCGCTGCTCGTCGCCAATCGCGACGACCCCGTCGTGGTGCGCGCGGTGCGTGAGGCCCCCGCTCGGGTGGCGTGGTTCACGCTCGGCGAGCCGGTCCGGGGCACCGCCGGCTGGCGGGGCGACGTGCTGGTGGCCGACGACGGCACCGAGCTCTTCACCGTGACCGGGCACCGGGCCCCCCACGACCGCGCCAACATCGCCGCCGCCGCCCTCGCCGCGCGCGCGGTGGGCGCGCGACCGGACGCGATGGGCGCGTCAGTCGGCGATTTCGTGAGGCTCCACCACCGGACGGAGTCGGTCGGTAAGGCTGGCGGGGTGGAGTTCGTGGACGACTCGAAGGCGACGAACCCCCACGCCACCGCCGCCGCGGTGCAGGGCTACCCGTCGGTCGTCCTCCTCGCCGGCGGCCTGAGCAAGGGCGTGGACCTCGGCGTCCTGACCACGGTGCGTGACCACCTGCGAGCGGTCGTGGCGATCGGCGCCACCCCGGCGGAGGTGGAGTCCGCGTTCGCGGGCACGGTGCCCACGATGCGCGCCGACTCGATGCGCGCCGCGGTCCGCGCCGCCGCGGGGCTCGCGGTGGCGGGCGACGTCGTCCTGCTCTCGCCGGCGTGCGCGTCCTTCGACTGGTACGACGGGTACGCCGCGCGCGGCGACGACTTCCGCCGCGAGGTCGAGGCACTCCTCGCGGAGGTCGCGCGATGAGCGTTGCGCTGCCGGCGCTCGTGACGGTGCCGGCCGGACGGGTCCGCGGGTGGTTGGAGCGCCACCAGGCGGTCCGGACCCCGAACTCGGTGCTGCTCGTGCTCGCGGTCGCGGTGCTGAACATCGTCGGGCTGGTGATGGTGCTCTCGGCGTCGTCGGTCGAGTCGCTCGACTCGAAGGGCAACCCCTGGTGGTTCTTCGAGCGTCAGCTGCTGTGGACCACGTTCGGCGCGGTCGCCTTCCTCGCCGCGTCGCGCTTCGACCACCGGCGCTGGCGTCGGATGGCGCCACTCCTGCTCGTCGTCGCGTTCGGTCTGCTCACCGTCGTGCTCGTCCCCGGCATCGGCATCTACGTCGACGGCGCCCGGCGGTGGCTCGGCTCGGGGCAGTTCCGGCTGCAGCCGTCGGAGATCGCGAAGTTCGCGCTGCTCGTGTTCTGCGCCGACGTCCTCGCGCGTCGCCAGCACGAGGTCGACGACTGGCGGCGCGCCATGCGGCCGATCGTGAGCGTGCTCGCCGGCGTCGCGCTCCTGATGATGCTCGAGCCGGACCTCGCGTCGTTCATGGTCATCGCGGTCACGGTCGTGGCGATGCTCGTCGTCGGTGGCATCCGGGCCCGCCACCTCGCCGCCCTCGCCGCCGCCGGCGTCGCGATGGTGACGATGTTCGCGTTCGTGGTGCCGTGGCGGCGCGCCCGCATGTTCTCCTTCTTCAGCGGCGGCCAGGACGCGCACGCCGCCGGCTACCAGGTCACGCAGTCGCTGATCGCGCTGGCACGCGGCGGGTGGACCGGTGTCGGGCTCGGTGCGGGCCGGGCGAAGTGGAACTTCCTGCCCGCGGCGCACACCGACTTCATCTTCGCGGTCATCGGCGAGGAGCTCGGCGTCCTGGGCTGCGCGCTCGGTGGTCGGCCTGTTCGTGCTCATCGCGGTGATCGGCTTCCGGACCGCGCACCGGGCACCCGACCGCTTCGGGACGGTGCTGGCGGTGGGGGCGACGGCGTGGATCGTGGGGCAGGCGGTCCTCAACCTCGGCGCGGTCGTCGGGGTCCTGCCGGTGACCGGCGTGCCGTTGCCGTTCGTGTCGTTCGGCGGCACCGCGCTCGTGTCGACCATGGTCGCGGCCGGCGTGCTGGTGAACGTGGCGCGCCAGGGCGCGCGTGCCGGCGTCCCCGACCGGACCCGAGCGGGCGGGCCGCGCGCGGGGACGTGACCGTCGATCCTGTCTACGCCGTCATCACCGGCGGGGGCACGGGCGGTCACGTGACGCCGGCCCTCGCGATCGCCGACGCGCTCGTCGCCCGCGGTCATCCGAAGACGGCGATCCGCTTCGTCGGCGCGCGCCGCGGCCTCGAGGCGCAGGCGGTACCGGCGGCCGGCTACGCGCTGGAGCTGCTCGCGCTCGACGGCATCCAGCGCTCGCTCGCACCGCGCGACGTGTGGCGCTCGCTGCGCGCCGTCCTCGCGTTCGTGCGCGCGCTGGGCCACTGCATCCGGACCCTGCGCAGGGATCGACCCGCCGTCGTCGTCGGGGTCGGCGGCTACGCGTCGGCTCCGTGCGTGCTGGCCGCGCGCCTCGTGCGGGTGCCGACCGTCGTGCACGAGCAGAACGCGGTGCCCGGGCTGGTGAATCGCGTCGCGGTGCGCCTCGGCGCCCGCGCTGCCGTCAGCTTCCCGGGTGGGCGATGGCCGAATGCGGTGGTGACCGGCAACCCGATCCGGGCCGAGGTGGCGTCGGCACGGTGGGCGCCGGTCGACCCGCCGGTGCTCGCCGTCGTGGGTGGGAGTCAGGGCGCGGGCCGGCTCAATGACGTCGCGCTCGGGCTCTACGACCGCTGGCGGGCGCGACCCGACGTCGTCGTCCGGCACGTCGCGGGCCCCAAGCACGTCGAGGGCTGCCGGTCGCGTCTCGACGCGCTGCGCCGGCCCGAGGACCGCCTCGCGTACGAGCTCGTCGACTTCGAGCCCGACATGCCCGCGCTGTACGCGCGCAGCGCGCTCGTGCTGTGCCGTTCCGGTGCGACGACCGTGGCCGAGGTCGCCGCGGTCGGGGTGCCGGCGGTGTTCGTGCCCTGGTCGGGCGCGGCCCAGGGCCAGCAGGACGCGAACGCCGCCGTCCTGGTCGACGCGGGCGGCGCGATCGCGGTGGCCGACGCCGCGTGCACGGTCGACGACGGTGGAGCCCGTCCTCGACGCGCTGCTCGGCGATGTCGATCGACGGACGGCGATGGCGGCCGCGGCACGCGCGTTCGGCCGGCGCGACGCGGCCGCGCGAGTCGTCGCGCTGGTCGAGGAGTGTGCCCGTGCCGCCTGAGCTGCGCATCGACCTGTCGCAGCCGCGCCGGATCCACGTGATCGGCGCGGGTGGCGCGGGCATGAGCGTGTACACCGCGATGCTGGCCGAGCTCGGCCATCACGTGACCGGGTCGGACGTGCGCGAGCACGCCCGCCTCGACCGACTGCGCCTGCTCGGTGTGGAGTGCGCGGTGCCCCAGCGCGCCGAGAACCTCGGCGCGGTGCTCGACGCGGTGGTGGTGAGCAGCGCGGTGCCCGAGCAGAACGTGGAGGTGCAGGCGGCCCGGACGCGCGGCATCCCGGTGCTGCGGCGCGCCGAGGTGCTCGCGGCGATGGTCGCGCTCCGGCGTGGGCTCGGTGTCGCCGGCACCCACGGCAAGACGACGACGTCGTCCATGATCACCCTGATCCTGCGGGCGGCCGGCCGGCGGCCGAGCTTCCTGATCGGCAGCGAGCTCAACGAGGTGGGCGCGAACGAGGCGCTCGACACGGGGGAGTGGCTCGTCGTCGAGGCCGACGAGAGCGACGGCACCTTTCTCGAGCTGCCGCTCGAGGCCGCGGTCGTCACCAACGTCGACAACGATCACCTCTGGTTCTGGGGCGACCTCGATCGGTTGCGCGAGGCGTTCGCGACCTTCGTCGCGGGCATCGGGTCGTTGCCGGTGCTGTGCGCCGACGACCAGTTCCTGGCCGAGCTCGCGACCACGCGTGCCGACGCGGTCACGTACGGGCTCACCGCCGGTGCGCACTACCGGGCGGTCGACTACGTGGGCGGGCCCGACGGCTCACGGTTCGTGCTCGAGCGCGGCGGGACCCCGCTCGGCGAGGTCCGCCTCCCCGTGATCGGGCGTCACCACGCGCAGAACGCGGCGGGCGCGGCCGCGGTCACGATGGAGCTGGGCTGTGAGTTCGACGCGGTCCGGCGCGCGCTCGGCGCGCTTCGGTGGCGTGGCCCGCCGGTTCCAGCACCGCGGCGAGATCGGCGGCGTCGCGATCGTCGACGACTACGCGCTGCTCCCGCCCGAGGTGAACGCCACGATCGTCGCGGCCCGCGAGGCCGGCTACCGCCGCGTGGTCGCGGTCTTCCAGCCGTTCCGCTACGCGCGCACCGCGGTCATGTGGTCCGACTTCGCCGACGCGTTCGTCGGAGCGGACCAGGTCGTGCTCACCGACGTCTGCGGCTTCCACGAGTCGCCCATCCCCGGCGTCACCGGCGAGCTCCTCGTGCACGCGGTCCTCGACGCGCACCCGGCCACGCGCGTCGCGTACATCCCGCACCGCAGCGACCTCGCCGAGCTCGTGCCGCGCTTCGCGCGCCCGGGCGACGTGATCCTGACGCTCGGCGGCGGGGACATCACCAACCTCCCCGACGAGCTGATCGCTCGGGCCCGTCATGCCGACTGACCGCGGTGGGCTCGTCACGCTCGTCGCCGAGCTCGAGGCCCGCCTGCCCGGCCGGGTGGAGACCGACGCGCCCTTCGGCGCGTTGACGACCTGGCGCGTCGGCGGTCCGGCCGCGGTGCTCGTGCGGACCGGCGAGGTGGCGGATCTCGCCGTCCTCGCGGCGACGTTGCCCCGGGACGTGCCGCGGGTGGTCCTCGGTCGGGGCTCGAACGTCCTCGTCGCCGACGCCGGCTACGCGGGCGTGGTGGTCGTGCTCGGGCCCGCGTTCGAGTCGGTCACGGTCGGCGTCGACGCCGTCACCGCCGGTGGCGCGACCGCGCTGCCCGTCCTCGCCCGGCAGTGCGCCGCCGCCGGCCGGGCCGGGCTCGGGTTCTACGTCGGGATCCCGGGGTCCGTGGGCGGCGCGGTGCGGATGAACGCCGGTGGCCACGGCCGCGAGACCGTCGAGGTGCTCCTCGACGCCCAGGTCGCGGACCTTGCCGGCACCGGGGAGCCACAGCTCCGTCCGGTCGCCACGCTCGATCTCGGCTACCGGCACTCGGCGCTCACCGACGACGAGGTCGTCGTCGCGGCCCGGTTCCGGGTCGCGGCCGGCGACCCCGAGGCGCTGCAGACCGAGCTGCGCGACATCGTCCGGTGGCGCACCGTGCACCAGCCCGGCGGCGCCAACGCGGGCTCGGTGTTCCGCAACCCTCCGGGCGACGCCGCGGCCCGCCTCATCGACCAGGAGGCGGGGCTGCGCGGCGAGCGGGTCGGCGGGGCGGTGGTCTCGGAGAAGCACGCCAACTTCATCCAGGCCGAGCCGGGGGCCACGGCCGCCGATGTCCACCAATTGCTCGTGCGGGTGCGCGACCGTGTGGAGGCGGCCACCGGGGTGCGACTCGTGCCCGAGGTGCGCCGGATCGGCTTCGAGGACTCATGACCACCACCGACACGACCGACCGGACCCCACCCCCCGACGTCGACGAGGTCGACCACGGCGACGAGCTCGACGTCTTCGACGACGCCGTGGACCCGCGCCTGCGGGCCCGCTGGGTCGCGGCCCGCCGGGCCGAGGGCCGGCGCCGCCTGTACGTCCTCTGTGGGGTCGTCGGCACCGTCGCGGTGCTGGTCATCGCCTACGTGATCGCCCACTCGTCCCTGCTCGGGGCCGGCAGCGTCGAGGTGCAGGGTGTGACGGGCACCGGAGCCGCGGCCGTGCGCGCCGCGGCCCGGATCCCGGACGGCGCGCCGCTGCTGTTCCTCGACGAGGGGGCGATCGCCCGGCGGGTGGAGCGACTCCCCACCGTCGCCCGGGCGGACGTGTCCACCGACCTGCCGTCGACGGTCGTCATCCGGGTGACCGAGCGCGTGCCCGTCGCCTGGACCCGCAGCGCCGCACCGACGCCACCACGCGTGGCCGTGCTCGACCGGGACGGTCGGGTGCTGGCGCGCACCACGGCACCTCCGGCCGGGCTCGTCCACGTGATCGGCGTGGGTGATCCCGGCGTCCCCGGATCGCGCGTCGTGCGCGCGCCGGCGCTCGGCGCGCTCGCCGCGCTGCCCGAGGCGTTGCGGGCCCAGGTGCTGCGATTCGTCCTGCGTCCCCAGGACGGCCCGGTGCTCGTCCTGGGCGGCCCCGACGCGGTGGCGCGCGAGGTCCAGCTCGGAACGCTCGACCGGCTCCAGGCGAAGGCCACGGCGGCGCTGGCGGTGCTCGACGCGCTGCGCGCCCGCGGCACGCACGTGCGCGTCCTGGGGGTCCAGGTACCCGACGCACCGTTCACGCGCGGATGATCGCGGTGGGGACGGGCCGGTCGCGTCGAGTAGGGTCTCGACCGCAACCAGAGGTTGACATAACTCTGTACCTCCACCCGAGGTCGAGAGTTGAGGGTCCGCCTCGGCGCTCCACGCGATGCGCCGGACCGTAGGGAGAGCACCGCATGTTGGGAGCACCGCAGAACTACCTCGCCGTGATCAAGGTCGTCGGCGTCGGGGGCGGCGGTGGCAACGCCGTCAATCGCATGATCGACGCCGGGCTGAAGGGCGTCGAGTTCATCGCGGTGAACACCGACGCGCAGGCGCTGCTCATGAGCGACGCCGACGTGAAGCTCGACCTCGGCCGTGAGCTGACCCGCGGTCTCGGCGCGGGCTCGGACCCCGAGGTGGGACGCCAGGCCGCCGAGGACCACAAGGCCGAGATCGAAGAGGTGCTGCGCGGCGCCGACATGGTGTTCATCACCGCGGGCAAGGGCGGCGGTACCGGCACCGGCGGCGCGCCGATCATCGCCGAGGTGGCGAAGTCGATCGGCGCGCTCACCATCGGCGTGGTGACCCGTCCGTTCACCTTCGAGGGCCGGCGCCGCTCGGTGCAGGCCGAGCAGGGCATCCAGACCCTGAAGGAGAAGGTCGACACCCTCATCATCATCCCGAACGACCGACTGCTCCAGGTCAGCGACGACAAGACCTCGATGCTCAACGCGTTCAAGATGGCCGACGAGGTGCTCCTCCAGGGCGTGCAGGGCATCACCGACCTCATCACCACGCCCGGCCTCATCAACACCGACTTCGCCGACGTGAAGATGATCATGACGAACGCCGGCTCCGCGCTCATGGGCATCGGCTACGCGTCGGGCGACGGCCGCGCCGTCGCGGCGGCGCGCTCGGCCATCTCGAGCCCGTTGCTCGAGGCGAGCATCGAGGGCGCCCGCGGCATCCTGCTCAACATCTCCGGTCCGTCGGACCTCGGCCTGTTCGAGGTGAACGAGGCCGCCGAGATCATCAGCGAGGCCGCCCACCCCGACGCCAACATCATCTTCGGCGCCGTCATCGACGACGCGCTCGGCGACGAGGTGCGCATCACGGTCATCGCCGCCGGCTTCGACCGCTTCGAGGGCGAACGGCGCGAGACGTCACTCGGACTCCGCGACGAGGAGCGCGCGCTCGGCGGCGGGGACGACGACGACGAGGCCGAGCTCGGCGACGACGACTTCGACGTCCCGGATTTTCTCCGCTGACCGTCACGTTCCTGCGCCGGCCGGACGTCCCGATGCCACCGCGCACCACCCGGACCCGAGACTCCGTCTCGGCGCCGTGGAGCGCTCGGCGCAGCCTCGTGTCCTCGCGCGCGTGACCGTTCGTCGTTCGGTCGGGGGCGCTGACGCGTGGTTCACCGACCGGTGGGGCGGGGTGTCGGAGCCGCCGTTCCACACGCTCGACCTGGCCGATCACGTCGGCGACGCGCCGGACGCGGTGATGGAGAACCGCGCCCGCGTCCTCGACGAGGTCTCGGACGCGCCGCTCCTGTGGGTGCAGCCCCACCACGTCCACGGCACCACCGTGCTCGTCGCGCGCGACGACGCCCCCCACGGCCGCGACGCCGACGGCACCGCCACCGATCGTCACGGCCTCGCGCTCGTTGCGATCGGTGCCGACTGCGCGCCCATCGCGATCGCCAACGACACCGCGTGCGCGGCGGTGCACGCCGGTTGGCGCGGCGCCGCCGACGGCGTGGTCGCCGCGGGCGTCGCCGCGGTGCGCGAGCTCGGCACCGGACCCGTGCGAGCGGTCGTGGGTCCGTGCGTGTGCGTCGGCCACTACGAGTTCGGCGCGGATGCGCTCGCGGAGCTCGGTGCGCGCCTCGGTGCGTCCGTGATGGGCAGAACGTCGGACGGCGCGCCTGCGTTCGACCTGCGCGCCGCGATCGTCGGCGGCCTCGCCGCGGCGGGCGTGGACGCGGTCGAGGTGCTCGACGTGTGCACGTTCGAGTCGGCGGACCACTACTCGCACCGTCGCGACGGCGTCACCGGTCGCCACGGCGTCGTGGTGAGCCTGCGCCCGGGTGCAGCATGAGCACGACGGGGGAGGAGTCGGTCGCCGCGCGCGTCGCCGCGGTCCGCGATCGCATCGACGCTGCGGCGCGAGCGGCGGGACGGTCGCCCGACGCGGTGCGGCTCGTCGCCGCGACGAAGACGCAGACCGTCGACGCCGTCCGTGCGGTGGTCGCGGCGGGCGTCACCGACCTCGGCGAGAACCGCGCCCAGGAGCTCGTGGCCAAGGCGCCCGAGCTCGCCGGCTCCGATCCGACCTGGCACTTCATCGGCCGGCTGCAGCGCAACAAGATCAACCAGCTCGCCCCGTGGGTGCGCTGGTGGGAGTCGGTCGACCGCGCCGAGCTCGTCGACGCGCTCGTGACGCGGGTGCCCGGCGCGCGGGTGCTCGTCGAGGTGAACGTGGCGGCCGAGGCGCAGAAGGGCGGCTGCACGGTCGCCGACGCGCCGGGCCTGGTCGACCGCGCCCGCGCCGGCGGGCTCGACCCGGTGGGGCTGATGACGGTCGCGCCCGCGGGCGGCGACCCGCGTCCGGTGTTCGCGACGCTGCGGGAGCTCGGTGAGCGGCTCGGACTGGCCGAGCTCTCGATGGGGATGAGCAGCGACTTCGAGGCCGCGATCGGCGAGGGTGCGACGATCGTGCGGGTGGGCACGGCGCTCTTCGGACCCCGCGTCACCGGCGCCTGACTCGCATTCCACCGAATTCGGCCGAGGGGACGGTAACCTGACGGCTTCCGGAGGGAGAGGACGATGCCGGGCATGTGGCAGAAGACGATGGTGTACCTCGGGCTCAAGGACGACGACGAGGGGTATGAGTACGACTACGACGACGAGCTGGACCTCGCCGAGGAGGAGTTCGTCGACACTCAGGCCGCGCCGATCGAGCGACCGACCCGCGCGCCGCGTCGTGAGCCTGCCGCACCCGCGGTGAGGGTCCAGCCGCGGGTGCGGGCCGTGCCCGTCGCCGACGCCGAGGCAGTGCCGGTCCCCACGATCCGGCCGATGCCGGCGAGCTCGGCGCGCGTGCACGTCGTGGAGCCGGCCGGCTTCAACGACGCGCAGGAGGTCGGGGACCGCCTCAAGGCGGACCAGCCGGTGATCATCAACCTGCAGGGCCTCGGGCGTGACCTCCAGCGTCGTCTCATCGACTTCTCGAGCGGGCTGACCTACGCGATCGGCGGGACGATGGCCCGGGTCGCCGACCAGGTGTTCCTGCTCACGCCGAGCAACGTCGAGGTCTCCCAGGAGGAGAAGGAGCGGTTGCAGGCGCGCGGCCTCTTCGGCGCCTGACCCGTGCAGGACGTCGTCTGCGCGCTGTTGATCGCGTACATCCTGATCCTCTTCGGACGGATGATCTTCTCGTGGATGCCGCCGACCTCCGGCGGGACGGCCACGGTCGCCCGCTTGCTCTACGACCTGACCGAGCCGGTGCTCGCCCCGATGCGGCGGGTCATCCCGCCGGTCGGGATGTTCGACCTCTCGTTCACGGTGCTGGTCTTCGGACTCCTCATCCTCTGGCAGGCGGTGTGCTCGTGATGTCCCTTTTTGCCGAGAGTCTCGATCACACGGATCGGCCGTCGCTACGATTGCCCTCATGGACGTGACGCCACGGGAACTCCGCGACATCGACATCCGGGAGCGCTTCGGGGGGTACAACCGCGACGACGTCGACGACCTGCTCGAGCGGGCCGCCGCCCGGATCGAGAGTCTCGAGACGCAGGTCCGGGATCTCTCCACGCGCGCCGAGGCCGGTGACGCCGAGTCCGGCAAGACGCGCGAGACCGAGGAGATGCTGCACCGGACGCTGCTCCTCGCGCAGCGCGCGGCCGACGAGGCCGTGGCCGAGGCCCAGACCAAGGCGCGCCAGATACTGGATGACGCCGAGTCGAAGTCCCGCACGATGGTGAGCGAGGCGGAGACCACCGCCCGGCGCCAGGCCGAGACGGAGCGTCGCCGGCTCGAGAGCGAGGTGCTCGAGCTCGGGGCGAAGCGCGACGCGCTGGTCGCCGACGTCGACGCGTTGGAGCGCTTCGAGCAGGACTACCGCGTCCGCCTGCGGCGTGCGGTGGAGGCCGATCTCGAGCAGCTGTCGAGCAAGGGCTCGGTCGCACCGTCGCCCCGTCCGACGACCCACGACGTCGAGATGCCCGCGGCTGCCGCGGCCCCCACACCGTCGGCCGGGGTCACGCCGCCCGCGTCGGAGCCCGAGCCCGACGAGCGCGCGTCCGCGCCGAGCATCCCGAGTGTGGCGCCCGCACCGGCGCCGACGCCGCCACCTGCGTTCTCGGCCGCGTCGACACCGACACCGACACCCGCGCCGAGCCCCGCTCCCACCCCGACGCCGCCCGCGCTCGGCGAGACGCGTCGCCCGCGCCCTCGTCGCCGTTCTCCGACGTCGCGGCGATGCCAACGACGTCGAGCTCGCCGTCGCCGTCGCCGTCGGCCGCCGGTGGGTCCGCACCCGAAGCCGGGTCCGCACCTTCGCCGGACACTGCGAACGAGCTGCCCTGGGAGGAGACGCCCACCCCGGCGACGACCCGGCCGCCGCTCTTCGACGCGGAGCCCGAGCCCGAGACCCTCGACGACGACGCGTTCTTCGCCAGCCTCCGCGAGGCGGTCACCGACGAGACGCCCCTCGGTCCACGGGACCCCGCCCCCGGCGGCGCCCCCTACGACCAGGACGACCGCGGCGGGCTGTTCCGCCGCCGGGGCCGCTGAGCCCCGAACCGCTCGCCTAGGGGGCCAGGGTCAGCTGCACCGACAGCTTGTGCCCGTCGATGTCGAGCTGGAGGGCGTCCCCGTCGAACGGGCCGAGCTCCAGCACCACCGCCAGCACCTCGCCGGCGATCCAGTCGCGGTGCTCGTCGATCGCGGCGGCGAGCTCGGCCTCCGCGCCGAGGGCGACGTGGATGCGGTCGGCGATCTGGAAGCCCTGCGCCTTGCGCTGGTCGTTGATCGCGCGCACGACCTCGCGCGCCAGGCCCTCGCGGCGCAGCGCGACGTCGAGCGTCGTGTCGAGCGCGACCGCGAGGCCGCCCTCCTGCGCGAGCGCGAGCTCTGCGTGGGACGTGGCGCGGATCTGGACCTCGTCGGCGGTGAGCGCGACGGTCTCGCCGTCGACGTCGAGGACGTACCGCCCGTCGACGTCCAGCGCGGCCTGCACCTCGGCACCGTCGACGTCGGCGAGCAGCTCCTTCACGCGGGGGAGTCGCTTCCCGACCTTCGGCCCGAGTGCTCGGAAGTTGGGGAGCACCGTGTAGTCGAGCAGACCTGCGAGCGACGTCACCGTCTCGATGCGCTTCACATTGAGCGCGTCGGCGACCTCGTCGGCGACCTCGTCGGGGACGCTCGCGTCGCGGGCGATGAGCGCGATTGCGCGTGACAGCGGTTGCCGGACCTTGAGCTTGGACTCCGCGCGCGCCTTCAACCCGAGCGACACGAGCTCGCGCGCGAGGGCCATGTCGGCCTCGAGGTCCGGGTCGATCGCAGTGGCGTCGTACGACGGCCAGTCGGAGAGATGCACCGACTCGCCGGTGCGCGCGAGGTTCCCGAACAGCTCGTCGGCCACGAACGGGCACACCGGCGCGAGCAGCCGCGCGAGGGTCGTCAGGCACTCGTGCAGGACCGCGTGCGCGTCGCCGTCGGCGGCCTTCCAGAAGCGCGGCCGGCTGCGGCGCACGTACCAGTTGGAGAGGTCGTCGACGAAGCCGTCGAGCGCCTGCGTCGCCCGCAGTGCGTCGAAGTCCTCGAACGCCTCGGTGGCCTCGCGGATGGTGCTGTGCAGTCGCGACCGCACCCAGCGGTCCATCACGTGCGTCGGCGCGGGACGCAGAGCCCGACGGCGGGTTCCAGCCGTCGAGGTTCGCGTAGGTCGTGAAGAAGGAGTACGTGTTCCAGAGCGTCACGAGGAACCGGTTCGTCGTCTCGTCGATGTTCTCGAGGTAGACGCGCTTGGGCGTCCACGGCGAGCTCGCGAACGCGAAGTTCCAGCGCACGGCGTCGGCCCCCCGTGCTGCGGATCACCTCCCACGGATCCATCACGTTGCCGCGGCTCTTCGACATCTTCTGGCCGTCCTGGTCGAGCAGGAGCGACAGGCACACCACGTTTCGGTACGGCGACCGCCCGAACACGAGCGTGTTCACGGCGAGCAGCGAGTAGAACCACCCGCGCGTCTGGTCGATCGCCTCGCAGATGAAGTCGGCAGGGAAGCGCCGCTCGAAGACCTCGGAGTTCTCGAACGGGTGGTGCCACTGCGCGGCGGGCATCGAGCCGGAGTCGAACCACGCGTCGAGCACGGGCTCGACGCGCCGCGCCCGACCGCCGCACTCCTCGCACGCGATGGTCACGTCGTCGACGAACGGTCGGTGCAGGTCGAGCTCGGCGAGGTCCTCGCCGGCGCGCACCGACAGGTCGGTGACCGAGCGGACGCAGGTGTCGTGGCCACAGTCGCCACACCGCCAGACCGGGATGGGAGTCCCCCAGAACCGGTCGCGCGACAGCGCCCAGTCGACGTTGTTGGCCAGCCAGTCGCCGAAGCGGCCGTGGCGGATGTGCTCGGGGTGCCAGCCGATCGCCTCGTTCTCGCGCAGGAGCTCGTCCTTGTGCTCGGACGTGCGTGCGAACCACGTGGGCTTGGCCCAGTAGATGAGCGGTGTGCCGCAGCGCCAGCAGTGTGGGTACGAGTGCTCGTACGGCGCGACGACCACGAGGCGCGCCGCGCGTGCGCAGCTCCTCGATGAGCGCGGGGTCGGCCTCCTTCACGAAGCGCCCGGCCACCGGGGGCACGCTCGGCTCGAAGCGGGCCTGCGCATTCACCGGGTTGAGCATCGGCAGGCCCTCGGCCTCGCCGACCTCGCGGTCGACCTCGCCGAAGGCGGGTGCGAGGTGCACGATGCCCGAACCGTCGTCGGTGGTCACGAAGTCGGCGGCGACCACCCGCCAGCCGTCGCCGTCGGCGGGGAGCCAGTCGAAGGGCCGGTCGTACCGGAGTCCGACCAGCTCGGAGGCCGCGACCGGCGCCACCACCACCGCATCCTCGCCGAGCACCGCGGCCACGCGGTCGGCGCCGAGCACGAGGTCCCGTCCCCCGGCCGGGTCCCGCACGCGCGCGTAGGCGATGTCGGGGCCGATCGCGGCGCCCACGTTGCTCACGAGGGTCCACGGCGTGGTGGTCCACACGAGGAGGTCGAAGTCGGAGCCGACCACCGGGAAGCGGACGTAGACCGAATCCTCGGTGATGTCCTGGTATGCGCCGGGTTGGCCGAGCTCGTGGCTCGACAGCGCGGTGCCGCACCGGCCGCAGTAGGGGACGACCTTGGAGCCCTCGTAGATGAGGTCGCGGTCCCACAGCTCGTGGAACAGCCACCACACGCTCTCGATGTAGTCGTTGCTCATCGTGGCGTAGGCGTCGGAGAGGTCGAGCCACATGCCGATGCGGCTCGTCAGCGCCGACCAGTCCTCCACGTACCGCTGGACCGAGTCCCGGCAGCGCTGGTTGAAGGCCTCGATGCCGTAGTCCTCGATCTGGGGCTTGCCCGAGAACCCGAGCTCCTTCTCGACCTCGACCTCCACCGGCAGGCCGTGGCAGTCCCACCCCGCCTTCCGGGCGACGTACTTGCCCCGCATCGTGTGGAAACGGGGGTAGATGTCCTTGAAGAGCCGGGCCCAGACGTGGTGGATGCCGGGGCGGCCGTTGGCGGTGGGCGGACCCTCGTAGAAGACCCATTCCGGCGCGCCCTCGCGTCGCCGCAGCGACTCGGCGAACACGTCGTCCGTGCGCCAGCGGCCGAGGACGCGGTCTTCGAGCGCGACGAGGTCGAGCCGCGGATCGACGGGGTCGAAGGACACGCTCGTACCCTACCCAGCCCCTCGGTGGATCCAGGCGTTGCACTACCATGCCCCGCTTCCTGTCGCCTCCCCCGGAATGGTGCTCGATGGCCAAGGCCACCGCGAAGAAGGCCGCGCCCGTGAAGAAGGTCGCGCCCGCGAAGATCGGGACGGCGAAGAAGTCGGCCGCGAAGAAGTCGGCTGCCCCCGCGAAGAAGGGTCCCGCCACGAAAGCCACCGCGAAGCAGGCTCCGGCCAAGAAGTCGTCGGCCAAGGCGACCACGAAGAAGGCGCCGGCGAAGAAGGCGACCGCGACCAAGGCGACCGCGACGAAGGCGCCGGCGAAGGCCGCGGCGAAGGTCGCGGCGAAGAAGGCGCCCGCGAAGGCCGCCGCGCCCAAGGCCACGACCGCGAAGAAGGCCGCCACGAAGGCAACGCCCGTCGCGAAGAAGGCGACGCCCGCGAAGAAGGCCAAGCCCGAGCCCAAGGCACCGAAGCCGCCGGCCGGCACCACGTGTCCGCTGTCGGGCATCTTCGTGCCGAAGCAGTCGCCGAACGTCACGCCCAAGACGCTCGAGAAGCTGAAGGGGCTCCTGCTCGAGGAGCGCGACCGTCACGTGCGCCAGGCCGCGGAGTTGCAGGCCGAGGCCGATGCGCTGGTGACCGAGCGCGAGCAGGGCGACACCCAGTTCGACGAGGAGTCGGGCGAGGGCGACACGATCAGCGTGGAGCGCGAGCGCGATCTCATGTTGTCCGCCACCGCGAGCCAGGCGGTCGAGGAGATCGACGCCGCGCTCGCCCGGATGGACGCGGGGACCTACGGCCTGTGCACGCCCGCGGGACGGCGCATCGCGGTCGCGCGGCTCGAGGCGATCCCATGGGCCGAGACCTGCGTCGAGTGCAAGCAGCGTGTCGAACGGCGCCGCTAGCGCCACCCGGTCGGGCGCCCGTCGCGTCGCGCCGATCATCGTCGGCGTGGTGGTGCTGCTCGACCAGCTGACGAAGGCGTGGGTCGTGGCGACCCACTCGGACGCGCCGCTGTCGATCATCGGGAACGACGTCGAGTTCCGCGTCGCCCGCAACTCGGGCGGCGCGTTCTCCACGTTCACGAACGCGACGGTCGTGCTCGCGGTGCTCGCGATCGGGCTGACGATCTGGCTCGTCCGGACCCTACGGCGCACGACCGACACGTGGACCGTCGTGGCGCTCTCGCTCGTGCTCGGCGGCGCGTTGGGCAACCTGTGCGATCGGATCTTCCGCTCGCCGGGAGTCCTCTCGGGTCACGTCGTCGACTTCGTCCGCGTCGGCTCGTTCCCGTCCTTCAACGTGGCCGACTCCGCGATCACGATCGGGGCGATCCTCCTGATCGTGCTCAGCTTCCGGAAGCCCGCACCCGAGCCCGACGCCGGCCGCCCGCGTGCGGAGGAGGTGTGAGCGGCGGCGACGGACACCCGGCACCGGGTGTTGTCTCGCCGGTCGTCGTGCCGGAGACGCTCGCGGGCGAGCGCGTCGATCGGGCGATCGCGTTGCTCACCGGCTGGTCGCGCAGTGAGGTGCGCGCGCTGGTCGAACGCGAGGCGGTGACGGTCGACGGTCGCGTCGTCGCTGCGCAGTGCCCGGCTCGAGGCGGGGAGCGAGCTCGCGTGGTCCGGGGCACCGCCGCCCGCGGCGCTCCCGCAGCCGGACCCGTCGGTGCCGCTCACCGTCGTGTACGAGGACGACGCCGTCGTCGTCGTCGACAAGGCCGCGGGCATCGTGGTCCATCCGGGGTCCGGGAACCGCGAGGGCACGCTCGTCAACGCGCTGCTGGCGCGCTACGACCTCGCCGCGGTCGGCGATCCGGAGCGACCCGGGATCGTGCATCGCCTCGACCGTGAGACGAGCGGCCTGCTCGTCGTGGCCCGCACGCCGGAGGCGTACGCCGGTCTCGTCCGCGCGTTGGCCGCCCACGACGTCGAGCGTCGGTACGACGCAGTCGTGGTCGGCGAGCCCGAAGCCGCGCACGGCACGGTCGACGCGCCGATCGGGCGCTCCGTGCGCAACCCGACCCGCATGGCGGTCCGCACGGGCGGTCGGGAGGCGCGCACCCACTACGAGGTGGTGACACGCCACGAGGACGCCGCGCAGCTGTCGGTGTCGCTCGAGACGGGGCGGACGCACCAGATCCGGGTGCATCTCGCCGCCATCGGACATCCGGTGCTCGGCGACGCGGTCTACGGCCGGTCCGACGACCGGATCGACCGGCCGTTCCTGCACGCCGCCGAGCTCGCGTTCGTCCACCCGGTCACCGGTGTCGAGATCCGGTGCCACGCGCCGTGGCCCGAGGATCTCGAGCGGGCGCGCCGGGCGCTCGGTCCGCCGCGCTAGCCGTCAGCGCGGTCAGGTCAGCGACGGTCAGGTCAGCGCGGCGAGGTCCTCGGTCGCCAGCCGTCGCCCGTCGGGCATCGCGACGACGCCGGACGCGCCCGACGCGCGCAGGACGTCGATCGCGTCGGGGCCCGCCAGCAGCGCGGCGGTCGCGGTCACCTCGGCGATCGCGGCCGTGGCCGCGAAGACCGTGACCGCGTCGGCCGTCGATCGCGCCGGACGGCCGGTCGCGGGGTCGATCACGTGGTGCTGCACGGATCCCGCACGGGTCCAGCGTCGGCGGGTGGTGGCACTCGTCGCCAGGCCGCCGTCGCGCACGAGCAGGGCGGTCCCGGGGACGTGCTCGACGCCGACGGCCCAGGCGTCACCAGCGGGCCCGGCGCCGGCGACCCGCAGGTCGCCACCCAGGTCGACGAGCGCGCCGGCCGCCCCGCGGGTGCGCAGCTCGCACGCGACGAGGTCCGCGGCGTGTCCCTTGGCGATGCCACCCAGGTCGAGGCGGACGCCCACGGGCAGCATGATCGTTCCCGTCCGGGCGTCCACGACGATCGCGTCGCACCCGCGTGCGGCCGGCGCGTGGCCGGTGCGCGTCGGGTCGTCGAGACCGCTCGCGAACGGCCGGTCGTAGCCCGCGGCCTCGAGCGCGTCGAGCACCGTCGGGTCGAACCGTCCGCCGGTGTCGCGCCACGCGTCGATCGCCGCCGCGACCAGCTCGCAGGTCGCGGCGCTCACGCGCACCGGCCGACCGGCGCCGGCGTTGACCCGGCAGAGCTCCGAATCGGGGCGGAACCGGCTCCACCGGGACTCGAGCTCGTCGATGCGGGCGCGGGCGGCGTCGAGGTCAGCGGCGGTGCCGCCGACGACGACGACCCGCGCCTCGGTCCCCATCGCCCGCCAGGTCGCGATGTGCGGTGCGAGCACCTCAGGAGGGCCGGGTGGTCGCGACCGTCGGTGTCGGTGTGGGCGCGACCGCGACCGTTGGGGGCGGCGTGGGCGCGGGGCGGGCGTGACGCGCGGCGGTGCCGTCGGCGTCGGCGCGCGCGTGGCGGCGACCGGCGCGGTGGTCACCGGCGTCGACGGCGGGGGCGGTGGGGCGGTCGGCGCGGGCGCGGTGGGCGGCGCGGGCGCCGCGGCCACCGGCGCGGGCGCGACCACCGCGGGAGTCGAGGCCGGGCTCGTCATGGCCATCGCGGCGACCGCGAACCCGAAGGTGCCGACAGCGGCGCCGGTGGCGAGGATGCGTCCGGCCGCGGCCGGACGGCGACGCGACGCCATTCAGTCGTCCTCGCCGCGCGGCTCGGCCTCGTGGCGGGGCGCCGGCGGGCTCGCGGCCGGCGGTGAGGGTGCCGTCGAGGTCGTGGTCGGCAGAGACGCGGCGCGACAGGGTCGACGTCACGACGGGCTCCGACGCCGTGACCGGGCCATCGGATGCCGGGATCTCCTCGACGTCGACGACCGGCGGCTCGACCACGCTCGGGGGCGTCGGGGCATCGACCGGGCTGACGCGCCCCACGCCCGGGCTCGCCTCCGCGACGTTGAAGACGCGGGTGGTCGCACCGACGGCGGCGGTGATGCCGGCGGCGGCGATCGTCAGGGAGGCGACGCTGGCGAGGGCACGACGGCGGTCCATGGCTCCTCCTCGGGATCGGGTCTCGGGAACGGGAGACCCAACGGTACGGACCTCTGGGCAAGCACCCGCCTCCCGGTCGGTCAGCGTTCGGCAAAGGGTTCGTGGTCGGTGGGTGCCGGTGCGCGAGGGTGCATCCGTGCACCTGCTGATCGTCGAGGACGACGACGCGATCGCCGCGCCGTTGGCCCGGGGTCTGGAGCGTGAGGGATTCACCGTCACGCGGGTCACCACCGGCGCGGCCGCGTTGCAGGCCGAGGGCTACGACCTCGTGCTGCTCGATCTCGGGATGCCCGACATGGACGGCCTCACGATCTGCCACGAGCTGCGCGCGCGCTCCGACGTGCCGATCATCGTCGTCACCGCGCGCGGCGACGAGTCGGATCGCGTCGTCGGGCTCGAGCTCGGTGCCGACGACTACCTCGTGAAGCCCTTCGGCTTCCGAGAGCTCGTCGCGCGCATCCGCGCGGTGACGCGTCGGGTGGGCGCGCGCCCGGCCGACGACGGTGAGCGGGTCATCGGCGCGCTCGTGATCGACGTGCGGACGCACCGCATCACGCTGGACGGGGAGGAGCTCACCCTGACCCCCAAGGAGTTCGACCTGCTCGCGCTCCTCGCCGAGGAGCCCGGCGCGCTGTTCACGCGTACCACCATCCTCGAGCGCGTCTGGGATCCCCACTGGTACGGACCGACGAAGACGCTCGACGTGCACGTGGCGTCCGTGCGCAAGAAGCTCGGCGAGCCGCGCTGGATCGAGACCGTGCGCGGGGTGGGGTTCCGGCTCGTGGACCCCGCGGCCTGAGCGGCCGACGATGCGGCGGCGGCTGCTCCTCAGCTACGTCACGCTCACGCTGGTCGTCCTGCTGCTGCTCGAGATCCCTCTCGGGCTCGTGTATGCGGACGAGCAGCGGCGGCGGCTGACGGCATCGGTGGAGCGCGATGCGCTCGCGTTGTCGATCCGGGCCGAGGAGGGTCTCGAGGAGGGCGACGTCGCGTCCGTGCAGCGGCTGGTGAGCGCCTACCGAGAACGCACCGGCGGCCGCGTGATCGTGGTACGGCCCGACGGCACGCTCTTCGTCGACTCGACGCCGGGCGCGCGCCTCGGTGCCAGCTACGCGAGCCGTCCCGAGATCGCGACCGCGCTGCGGGGCCGAGAGGCGAAGGGGACCCGCCGCTCGAACTCGCTCGGCCACGGTCTCCTCTACTTCGCCATCCCGATCGTGAACGGCTCGTCGATGATCGGCGTCCTGCGCGTGACCTACCCGACGTCGTTCGTGGACGCGCGCATCCGGCGCGGGTGGCTCGTGCTCGTCGGCATCGGCCTGGTCGCGCTGCTCGTGGTGTTCCTCGTGAGCCTCCGGCTGGCCCGCCAGATCACGGTGCCGATCGACCGCCTGGTCGACACGACGACGCGCTTCGGCGACGGCGACCTGGCGGTCCGCGCGACGGTGCCGCGCGGACCGCCGGAGATGACCCAGCTCACCACCCGGTTCAACGACACGGCCGAGCAGCTCGAGCGGCTCGTGGCCGCGCAGCAGGAGTTCGTGGCCGACGCGTCGCACCAGCTGCGGACGCCGCTCGCCGCCCTCCGCCTCCGGCTCGAGAACCTGGAGTCGGAGGTCGCGGTCGGTGGCGACGCCGAAGCCGACGTCGCCGGCTCGCTCGCCGAGGTGGCGCGGCTGTCGCGACTCGTGGACGGATTGCTGGAGCTCGCGCGCGCGGAGCGGGCGAGCGGGACACCGGAGGTGGTCGACGTCGACCTGGTCGTCGGCGGCCGGGTCGACGCGTGGAGCGCGTTCGCCGACGAGCACGCGGTGTCCCTGGTCCGCTCGGTCGACGCGGGTGCGACCGTGCGCTCGGTGGCGGGCCGGCTCGAGCAGGTGCTCGACAACCTCGTCGCGAACGCGATCGAGGTGTCGCCGGTGAGCGGGACGATCCGCATCTCGGCGGTGCGCAACCGCGACCGGGTCGCGATCACGGTGGCCGACGAGGGGCCGGGGCTCACGGAGGAGCAGCGCGCCCGGGTCTTCGACCGGTTCTGGCGGGGGCCGGGGGCCGAGGGCGGCGCCGGGCTCGGGCTCGCCATCGTCCGCCGGCTCGTCGAGGCGGACCACGGACGGGTGCGGCTCGACGCCGA
Source organism: uncultured Acidimicrobiia bacterium (assembly GCA_963756815.1). Taxonomy (GTDB): domain Bacteria; phylum Actinomycetota; class Acidimicrobiia; order IMCC26256; family JAENVU01; genus JAENVU01. The sequence continues at coordinate 25,794 of CAVWPR010000002.1, read as the reverse complement.
GCCCGGCGGTGGGCTCGCGGTGGTGGTGGACCTGCCCGCCGCGTGAGGTGGCCGGGTCGCCGTCAGTCGGCGCGCCGCGCTGAGGGCGCCGGGATGGCCGACGCGAGCGCGTTGCGCGAGGTCCGCGAGCGTGTGGCCCTCGAGGTAGCGGCCCATCTCGTCGGAGACCGCGACCCACACCTCCTGCAGGACGCAGTGGCCCTCGCAGTGGTCGTGCTCGTCGGGCAGGGTGGTGAGCGGACCGTCGACCGCGGCGAGGATCTGCGCGAGCGAGATCTCCTCGGGCGGTCGCGCCAGGACGTAGCCGCCGCCGACGCCGCGCTTGGACCGCACCAGCCCCGCGCCCTTCACCGCGAGCAGGATCTGCTCGAGGTAGGGCTGGGGCAGGTTCGTGCGCTCGGCGATCTCCTTCACCGAGGTCGGGGTGTCCGAGCCGTGCAGCGCGAGCGACAGCAACGCTCGTGCCGCGTAATCGCCTCGGGTCGACACCTTCACGCCTACGCTCCTCGGGTCGGGCCGGCGCCCATGCTCGCACACCGGCTCGGCGGTGGCGGTTGGCTACGGTGCCCGCGGTGCCCACCGACGCGCCCGTCCGTCCCGGCGACGGCGGCGCGTCCGTCGCCGGCATCGTCCCGGCGCTCACCGGCCGCACCGATCGCTCCGGGCTGCCCGCGCCGGCCCGGGACGCGGCGACGGTGGTGCTGCTGGTGCTCGACGGCCTCGGCTGGGAGCTGCTGCGGGAGCACGAGGGGACGCTGCCCGAGCTCTCGGCCCTCGCCGGCGGTGCGATCACGACCGTCGCGCCGTCGACCACGGCCTCGGCGCTGACGTCGATCACCACCGGGCTCACGCCGATCCAGCACGGGGTGCTCGGGTTCCGCATGCGGATCGACGGCGCGGTGCTGAACGTCCTGCGCTGGACCGTCGACAAGGGGCCACCGCCGGATCCCTTCCGCGTGCAGCGCCACCCGCCGTTCCTCGGCCGATCGGTGCCGGTCGTGACCCGGAGCGAGTTCCGGACCTCGGGGTTCACGAACGCCCATCTGCGGGACGTGCCGTTCCACGGCTGGAGCACGACGGCGGTGCTCGTGGAGCACTGCCGCACGCTCGCGGAGGGCGGCGCGCCCGTGGTGTACGCCTACTACCCGGGTGTCGACACGGTCGCGCACGAGTTCGGACTGCGCGGCCCGTACCTCGAGCGCGAGCTCGCGTTCGCCGACGAGCTCGTCGGCCGGCTCCTCGACGCGCTGCCGCCGGAGGCCGCGCTGCTCGTGACCGCGGACCACGGCGGCGTGCACGTGGGCGACGGGTGGTACGACCTCACCCCGCTCGGCGGGCTCGTGCGCTCGTGCAGCGGCGAAGGCCGGTTCCGCTGGCTGACGGGCGCGCGCGGCGGGACCGACGAGCTCGCGGACGCGGCGAGGGATGCGTTCGGGCACCTGGCGTGGGTCATGACGCGCGACGAGCTCGTCGACGACGGTTGGCTCGGTCCCGGCCCGGTCCCGCCGTTGCACCTCCGCCGCCTGGGTGACGTCGCGCTCCTGCCCCACGCGCCGGTCGGATTCGTCGACCCGGCGATGCCCGGGGAGCGACGCCTGGTCGGTGCGCACGGCTCGCTGACCTCGGCGGAGATGCTGGTCCCGCTCCTGGCCGGTCGCGGACGTCGCGGGTAGAGTCGGAGTTCCATCGATGTGATTCGCAGGCCTCGGCGGAGGAGGCGGATCCGCGTTGAACACCCCGGAGTCACATGGCGAAGTCGTTCACCCACCTGCACGTCCACACCGAGTACTCGATGCTCGACGGTGCGTCGCGCATCGGCGAGGTCGTCGCGGCGGCCGCCGCCGACGGCCAGCCCGCGATCGGCATCACCGACCACGGGAACATGTACGGCGTCCTGCCGATGTACCAGGCGGCGCGCGAGGCGGGCATCGTGCCGATCATCGGCACCGAGCTGTACCAGGCGTACGAGCACCGCTCGGAGCGACCGGTGCGGCGCAACAGCCAGGTCGACGACTCCGGCGGCGAGGTCGAGGGCGGTCGCAAGGCCTACTACCACCTCACCGCGTTGGCCGAGAGCACGACCGGCTACCGCAACCTGATCCAGCTCTCGAGCCGCGCGTACCTCGAGGGCTACTACCAGAAGCCCAAGGTCGACTGGGAGATCCTCGCCGACCACCACGAGGGCGTGATCGCGACCACCGGGTGTCTCGGCGGCCACGTGCTGCAGCGGCTCCTGAACGGTGACGAGCCCGGCGCGCTCGAGGCGGCGGCACGCCTGCAGGACATCTTCGGCCGCGACAACCTCTTCATCGAGCTGCAGGACCAGGGCCTGCCCGAGCAGGCCCGCACCAACCCGCAGCTGCTCGAGATCGCCCGTGCGCTGCAGGCGCCGCTCCTCGCCACGAACGACAGCCACTACACCCATCAGCGGGATGCGGAGGCCCACGACGCGCTGCTGTGCGTGCAGACCAACGCGAAGATCCACGAGACGAACCGGTTCAAGTTCTCCGGGAGCGGTCACTACCTGAAGAGCGCGGCGGAGATGCGCGGCGTCTTCGCCGAGGTGCCGGAGGCGTGCGACAACACGCTGTGGGTGGCCGAGCGTGCGAACGTCGAGATCGAGTTCGGCCAGCCCGTCCTGCCGAGCTTCCCGGTGCCGGAGGGTCACACCGAGGTGAGCTACCTGCGCGAGCTCACCTACGAGGGCGCGGCCGTCCGGTACGGCGCGACGCTCGCACCGCACGTGCGCGAGCGCATCGAGTACGAGCTCGGCGTCATCGAGTCGATGGGCTTCCCCGCGTACTTCCTCGTCGTGTGGGACCTCGTGCAGTACGCGCGCTCGGAGGGCATCCGCGTCGGACCGGGGCGCGGGAGCGCGGCCGGCTCCTGCGTCGCGTACTGCCTGCGCATCGTCGACATCGACCCGATCCGCTACGACCTGCTGTTCGAGCGCTTCCTCAACCCGGGCCGGAAGCAGATGCCCGACATCGACATGGACTTCGACTCGCGCGGTCGCGGCCAGATGATCAAGTACGCGGCGCAGAAGTACGGCTCGGACCACGTGGCGCAGATCATCACGTTCTCCACGATCAAGGCGCGGGCTGCGGTGCGCGACGCCGCCCGCGTGCTCGACCTCCCGTACGCGGTCGGCGACAAGATCGCCAAGCTCATGCCGCCGTTGATCATGGGCCGCGACACGCCGCTGTACGCGTGCCTCGAGCCGCACCCGAAGTTCGAGGACGGCTACAAGATGGCGGGCGAGCTGCGCGAGGTCTACGGCGCGGACCCGGAGGCGGCGCGGGTCGTCGACGTCGCCAAGGGCCTCGAGGGTCTGCGCCGCCAGGACGGCATCCACGCCGCCGCGGTGGTCATCACCCGGGAGCCGCTCACCGAGTACCTCCCCGTGCAGCGCAAGCCGGAGCCGGGCGGCGCGCTCGAGGACGCGCCGATCGTCACGCAGTACGAGATGCACGGCGTGGAGGAGCTCGGGCTCCTCAAGATGGACTTCCTCGGGCTGCGCAACCTCGACGTGATGGAGATCACGCTCGATCTCGTCGAGCGGGGCAGCGGGGTGCGCCCGGACATCGACAACGTCCCGCTCGACGACGAGCCGACCTTCGAGCTGCTGCGCAACGCCGACACGATCGGCGTGTTCCAGCTCGAGGGTGGGCCGATGCGCGCGTTGATCCGCTCGCTCGCGCCGTCGACGTTCGAGGACGTCGCCGCGCTCGTCGCGCTGTACCGCCCGGGGCCGATGGCCGCGAACATGCACACCGACTACGCCGACCGCAAGAACGGCCGGAAGCCGGTGCAGTTCGACCACCCCGACCTCGAGGAGATCCTCGCGCCCACCTTCGGGCTGATGATCTACCAGGAGCAGCTGATGCGCGTGTCGCAGAAGCTGGCCGGGTACACCCTCGAGGAGGCCGACAACCTCCGCAAGGCGACCGGCAAGAAGGACCGCGTCCTCATCGCGAAGGAACGCACGAAGTTCGTCGACGGCTGCGAGGCGCAGGGGCACCTGCGTGAGTTCGGTGAGCAGATGTTCGACATCATCGAGCCGTTCGCCGACTACTCGTTCAACAAGTCGCACTCCGTCGGCTACGGCTTCGTCGCATACCAGACCGCGTACCTGAAGGCGAACCATCCGCGCGAGTACCTCGCCGCGCTGCTCACGAGCGTCAAGGGCGACAAGGACAAGTCGGCGATCTACCTGAACGAGTGCCGCCAGCTCGACATCCCCGTCCTCGTCCCCGACGTCAACGAGTCGGAGATGGACTTCGCGGTGGTGCATCCCGCGGGTCCCGACGGCGACGCCGGTCTTGAGGCGAGCCGGGTCCGGGCGCGATCCGCTTCGGCCTGTCGGCGGTGCGCAACGTCGGCGAGGGCGTGGTCGCCAAGATCATCGAGGCCCGCAACGAGACCGGCCCCTTCGTCGACTTCTACGACTTCTGCGAGCGGGTGGCGGCGCCGGTCCTCAACAAGCGCACGATCGAGTCGCTCATCAAGGCGGGCGCCTTCGACTCCCTCGGCCATCCCCGGCAGGGGCTCTCCTTCGTGTTCGAGCCGATCATCGACGTGATGATCGACCGGAAGAACAAGGAGGCCGAGGGCCAGTTCGACCTGTTCTCGACGTCGGAGGTGGAGGTCGTCACCGACGGTCAGAGCGGGCACGCGCCCATCCCGGACCAGGAGTTCGCGAAGACCCAGCGGCTCGCGTTCGAGAAGGAGATGCTCGGCCTCTACGTGTCGGACCATCCGCTCATGGGCGCCGAGCGCGCGCTGCGCCGGCACACCGACGCCACGCTCAACGACCTCAAGGAGATGCGCGAGGGCGAGCTGCGCACGGTGGGCGGCGTGGTGACCGCGCTGCAGAAGAAGTACACGAAGCGCGGCGACCTCATGGCCACGTTCGTGCTCGAGGACCTCGCCGCCGCGGTCGAGGTGATGGTGTTCCCGAAGACGATGGCGCAGTACGGGGAGCTGCTCGGCGAGGACGCCATCGTCTGCGTCCGCGGTCGCCTCGACACTCGCGACGACGTGCCGAAGATCATCGCGATGGAGGTCTCGGCTCCGGACCTCGTGCTCGACGGCGCGCCGCCCGTGCGTCTCCGGGTCCGGCCCGGCGCGCTCACCGACGCCAAGACCACGCGCCTCAAGGAGATCCTCGCCGAGCACCCGGGCGAGTCGCAGGTGTTCGTCCACCTCGAGTCGCACGAGAAGACCACCGTCGTCCGCCTCGGCGACGAGTTCTGCGTCTCGGATCACAACGGCCTGCTCGCCGAGCTGCGAGTGCTGCTCGGTCCCGACTGCGTGCTCTGACGGTCCTCATGGGGTGGTCCGTCGAGCCGGTGCGGCCGCCGGTCGTGCTCCATTACTCGGAGGATCCGGCGATCGAGCGGTTCGTGCCGCACCTGCCGGTGACGAATCCGGCGGCTGGGGCGCACGTGTGGGGGATCGAGCCGGCGTACGCGCCGCTCTACTGGTTCCCGCGCGACTGCGCCCGCGTCACGGTCTGGGCCCACGACGTCGCGCAGCGCGCCGAGCTGCGGTCCCGGTGGCACGCCCGGGGCACCCGCCTGCACTTCGCCGCCGCGGCCGACGAGCGTTGGATCCGGCGGGCGCAGGTCGTCGAGTACGCCTTCGCGCCGGAGCCGTTCGTGCCGTGGGCCGACGCCGAGGGGCAGTGGGTGGCCGACGTCGAGGTGCGGCCACGCGCGGTGCGGCCGATGGGCGACCTGGTCGCCGCCCACGAGGGCGCCGGGGTGGAGCTGCGCTTCGACACCGACCTCGCGGCTCGACGTGACGAGGTCGTCGCGTCCGGTCTGCCGTTCTCGATCGTCCGCTGGTCGACGCGCGTATGAGTCTCGACGGGTCGCCGTCTCGTCCCGTTCGGTTGGAACGCGCGGGTCGAGGCACTGCTCGCGGAGCGGCTCGACGGGCTCGTCCCGGGACGCGTCGCCGGCGTCACCCGCACCACCTGTCGCGTCGTGACCCCGGATGGTGGGGTGGTGGCGGTGGCGGAGACGCTCCCGGCGGTCGGCGACTGGGTGGGCATCGAGATGGGCGCCGACCCGCCCGCGGTGGCGGTGGTCGCCGAGCGGTGGTCGGCGCTCACCCGCATGGACCCGCACCTGGACCGGCTCCAGGTACTCGCGGCGAACGTCGACCTCGTGCTGGTCACGTGCCCGGCCGACCGTCCGAGCATCGAGCGGGTCGAGCGCGAGACCGTGCTCGCGTGGGATGCCGGCGCGCAGCCGGTGGTGCTGGTCACCAAGACGGACCTCGACGCGGAGTCGCTCGTGACCACGCTCACCGACCGCCTCGTCGGGGTCGACGTGCTGCAGACGTCGGCGCGGGACCACACCGGCGTCGACGCGGTGGCGCGGCTCCTCGCGCCCGATCGCACCGCGGTGGTGCTCGGCCCGTCGGGTGCCGGCAAGTCGACGCTCATCAACGCGCTGCTCGGTGAGGAGCGGCTCGCCACCGCCGCCGTCCGCGACGAGGACGCCCGCGGCCGGCACACGACCACGACCCGCGAGCTGGTGGCGCTGCCCGGTGGCGGCGTGGTGATCGACACGCCGGGCCTGCGCAGTTTGGGACTCGGCGCCGACCGCGACGTGGGCATGGCGAATGCGTTCGCCGACATCGCCGAGCTCGCCGAGCGCTGCCGGTTCCGCGACTGCCGCCACGAGTCCGAGCCGGGGTGCGCCGTGCGCGCCGCGGTGGAGTCGGGCGCCCTCGATCCCGGCCGGTTCGCGAGCTACTCGAAGCTGGCCGGGGAGCTCGCGTACGAGGAGCGCCGCGTCGATCCCGCCGCGGCCCGGGCGCAGCGCGAGGAGTGGAAGCGCATCACCAAAGCCATGCGGCGCGACCGCGAACAAGTCGTGACTGCGGTCCGGGCGCGTCGCGCTACGCCGCGCATGTCCAGCGCGGCCTCGTACTCCGTGACGCTCACCAGCCGTTGTCGGCCCGGCGGCCCGAGTCTTCGCAGGTCGCGTCGACTCTTGAGGTCGTGATGGTGGCAGCACAGCGGATCGACGTTCTCGCGGCTGGTCTCGCCGCCCTGCGCCCAGGGGACGTTGTGGTCGAGCTCGAGGTGGCGGTCGATCTCGCAGCCCTCGATGCTGCAGGCGGGCTGCTCGGTGCGGATCGCGGTGGCGAGCGCGGCGGGGATGGTACGGCCGAGACTGACGACCCGCGCTGATCTCGGTGCCCTTCACCACCAGGGCCTTGACGATCGCGTCGGAGGACAGCCGCCGGGCGGTCCCCACGGGCACCGGCCCGGCGCCTGCGATCTCGCAGATCTCACCCGGCTGGGTGGAGCCGCGGCGCAACGCCGCGTCGGAGACGTGCAGGTGCAACGTGGTGAGCGGACGGCCCTCACGTGTCGCGTGCGGACCCCGGGACCTCGCCGACGCTGCGAGCTCGACCATCGCGTCGAACGCGGTGGCTTCGGCGTGCGCCGGCGTCTTCCGGGTGCGGTTGTCGACGAAGATCGCCTGTTCGAAGGGCTCGAGCGCCGCCATCACGGCGGCGGTGCGGTCCTTCGGGCCGGTCATGGTGATGGTGCCGCTGCCGTCGGCGCGGACCGTGTGCCGCACGAACCGCTGCGAGTGGACGAGCTCGGCCGTCGCCTGCTCCTGGGCGTGTGACGCGGCTGCCGCGATGACGCGGTCGCACTCCGCCCGGAGCCCCTTCACACCTGCGTGTGACGCGATCTCCACGAGCCGAGCGGCGGCGCCGGCATGGGCCGCCACCGCGGTCGTGACCATCTCGGCCTGGGTGGCGGAGAGCCTCCCGTCCCGCAGGGCCGACTCGACGACCGGCTGCTCGATGGCCCGGCTCGCCGCCTTCGTGGTCGTGCGGGCCGCGCCGACGGTGGTGCCGCTCACCGAGGCGAGCCAGGCGTCGACGTCACGGAAGGAGTCGTCACCGGGACCGGCGCCCGATGCGACGAGGCGTCCGGTGGCCAGGAGCTTCCCGGCCGCGGCGAGACGTTCGAGCTCCGCGAAGGCCGCGACGAGCTCGCGTGCCGTTGCGCCCGGCATCCCTTCGGTCTCGAGCGCGGCCACGCAGGCGCGTGCCGCCCCGACCAATTCCGCGACCTCCACCCGGAAGCTCCTCCTCGATCGTGCCGGTGGTGCTCTGGCGCGGGGAAGCGTCGGATGCACCATACGACGAGGGTGTGACCATCGATCGGGCGTACGACCCCGAACCACCTGCGGGCGATCCCCATCGCACTGGCGACATCACGCCTGGGTGATCGACGGGTTCTCCGCTCTGACGGTGGCCTGCTGATCAGGGCTCCCGTTCTCCGCCCACGATGCTCGCCCCGGCGGACCACGTCCCAGCGGGGGTGCGAGTGGCACTGCAGCTCACGGTGTTGCGCGTCGAGGACCCTGGTAATCGACGATGACGTCGCGGATGTACAGGGCCATCCCGGCCGGGGCGAGGCTCCCGTTCGTCGTGTCCTCGCCGACACGGCGGATCCGGACGCTGTCGCGGTCGAGGTCGGGCCAGTGCACGAAGTCTCTGGCAGCCGGAAGCAAACCGTCCTCGGCGCTGAAGATCGCGGCGCGGCAAGCGGCGTACGCCTCCGCATCAGAAGTCGACCGGTTCGGGCGAGCGCTGGCTGGTGTCCTGGCGTGGCTTCCCGAGTCCGAGCACGCAACGACAGCGACCACGGAGAGTCCAGCAGCGACGACCCGGAGCAGTCGTCGTGACGCGTGACGCCAGACCGCAGGATGCACAGACCGCCCCCGATCACTTGTCGTAGCGCAAAGTCTGACCGTTGCGTCCCGGCGGTCGCACGACGCGACTTCTCGCGGTCGCTCGGGTGACCGAGGAGCATCGCCTGGGTGGCGCGGATCCGGCACCGTCCGTCGATCGGCGGCCTCGGCCGGGCCTACCCTGGCGGAGGTGACCGACGACACCGGGTCCGACGACCTCGCGAGCGACGACCCGCCTGAGGTCGACGTCCCGGCCGACGACGCCGCGGCGGCGGCCGGCGGCGAGAACGTCGTGGACACGAACGTCGACCGGTTCATCGACCGGCTCGTGGGGAGCTCGGGCGGCTCCGTCGCCGGCAACGCCATGATCGGCATGGCGAAGGGGATGGGCCTCTACAAGAAGGTCGAGATCGCGGCCGAGGTCCGCGAGGGCGACGAGCCCGAGCCCGACCCCGACGACCCGATCCAGGTCACCATCGATCCCGACCACCCCGAGAACACCAGGATCGTGTACCGGATGCCGACGAACGACGGCTAGCGCGACACGAGGAGCCGGTAACCGACGTCGTGCTCCGTGAGATCGCGGAGGTGACCCCACTTGGCGTCCCACGCGCCCGACGCGAGGTCGGTACGCAGGTGCTCGACCGCTCGCTCGACGACGGCAGGGTCGAGCGTGCGCATCACCGACATCCCGGCGCGGTTCCCGGGATCGAGGTAGCACTCCGGGCGGGCCCAGAACGCGCCGGCGAACCCGTCGGTGCAGTCGTGGGGGACCGGCACGACCTCGACCTCGGCGCCGAACCAGGAGGCCACCTCGTCGATCGGCGGGAACACGAATGCGTCCTGACCGATCATCTCGGGCAGGTAGTCGGTGGCGATCCACGGCAGCACGTCCATGTCGAACGTGAAGACGACGATGCGACGCGCGACGCGTTGCAGCTCGGCCAGCCCGGCGCGCTGGTCGGACCAGTGGTGCAGCGTGAGCGACGCCATCGCGGCGTCGAAGGACGAGTCGCGGAACGGGAGTCGCTCCGCCACACCGCGCACCGCCGGCGCGCCACCGGGGAGACGCTGGGCGAGCATGACCTCGGACGGCTCGATCGCGATCACCGTTCGGTCGGTCGGCTCGTACGAGCCCGCACCGGCGCCGACGTTCAGGACGCGGCCCGCGTCGCCGAGCCCGGCGTGGATCCGCGCCGCGATGCGAGGGTCGGGCCGGCGCGTCGACGCGTACGAGTCGCCGATGTGGTCGTAGAGCGGACCGTCGTCCACGCTCACGCGACCTTCGTCATGACCTCGTCGGCGAAGCGGGCCAACGCGTCCCGGAGCCCGTTCGGGTCGAACGCGAGGGGCGGGATCACGAACCGGTCGGTGCCCTCGTCGGCCATGCGCTGCACCGTGTCGCGGTCCATGGCGCCTCCGCGGGTGATCTCGATCGCGTCGGGGTCGCGCCCGGCCTCGACGGCCGCGGCTCGCATCGCGGGCTCGAGCTCGGCCCAGTCGCCCTTGGCGGGGAAGAAGCCGTCGCCGAGGCGCCCGGCGCGGCGGGCCGCGGCCACGCTGTGACCGCCGACGACGATCGGCACGGAGGACTGCACCGGATGGGGAAAGACGTTCGCGCCGGAGAGCGTCGTGAACTCGCCGTCGTAGTCGACCGACGCGCCGCTCCACACCGCGCGCATGACTGCCACGTGCTCGTCCATGCGTGCCGCGCGCTCGGCGAACGGAACCCCGAGCGCGTCGAACTCCTCGCGGAGCCACCCGACGCCGATGCCCAGCGTCACGCGTCCCTTCGAGAGCCGATCGAGCGTCGCGACCTCCTTGGCGAGCACCACGGGGTTGCGCTGCGGGAGGATCAGCACGCCGGTGGCGAGGCGCAGCGTGGTCGTGTGCGCACCGACCCACGTCAGCCACACCAGCGGGTCGGGGATCGGGCTGTCCTCGCTGCCCGCCATCCGCCCCTTGCTCGAGTACGGGTACTCGGACGTGTAGCCGGTCGGGACCACCACGTGCTCGACGGTCCAGACCGATTCGATCCCCGTCTCCTCGCACACGGCGCCGAGCTCGGCGGCGCCGTCCGGTTCTCCGAAGGGTCCGACGTTGGCGAAGAGCAGTCCGTACTCCATCGCGGCAGTTTTCAGCACGCCGCGGTCCGCGTGCCAAGCTGCGGGCCCAGGTTCGTCGGACAAAGGGTCGCTGCGGGTGAAGATCGGGGTGCTGGGTGCGACGGGGCCTGCGGGCCGAGGTCTGGCGGCACGGCTGAGCGACGTCGGGTACGACGTGCTCGCCGGGTCCCGCGAGCGGGTGAAGGCCGAGGCGGTGCTGGCCGAGCTCACGGAGCGGTGGGGTGACCGGGTCGGTCGCATCACACCCGCCAACAACCAGGCCGCGTGCGACGCCGACGTCGTGGTGCTCGCCGTGCACGCCGACGCCGCGCTCGCGACGGCCAAGTACTTCGCCGACCAGCTCGCCGGCAAGATCGTCGTCTCGATGGCCAACCACCTGGAGCGCAACGGCACCGAGTTCAACGCCGTCCTGCCGCCGCACGGCTCGATCGCGAAGGAGATGCAGGCGCTGCTCTGGCGCTCGGAGGTGGTGACCGCTTTCCACCTCGTGCCGGCGGCCGAGCTCGAGAAGCTCGACGAGAAGATGGAGAGCGACGTCGTCGCGTGCGGCAACGACGACGACGCCCGGCACACGCTGATGGAGATCATCTCCGCGATCCCGGACCTGCGCGCGTTCGACGGTGGCTCGCTCGAGAACGCGGTGGGCATGGAGACGTTCGCGGCCGTCCTGCTCACCATCAACATCCGCCACAAGGTGAAGGCCGGCCTGCGGCTCTCGGGCATCTGATGACGCTTCGGCTCTATGACACCGCGCGGCGCGCGGTGGTGCCGTTCGACGCCGACGGTCTCGTTCGCATGTACGTGTGCGGGATCACGCCCTACGACTCGACCCACCTCGGGCACGCGGCCACCTACCTCACCTACGACCTGCTGATCCGGCGGCTCGAGGACCTCGGCCACGAGGTGCACATGGTGCGCAACGTGACCGACGTCGACGACTCGATCCTGCCGAAGGCCCGCGAGCTCGGCGTGCCCTACCTCGAGCTCGCGGAGCAGGAGATCGCGCGGTTCCGGGCCGACATGGATGCGCTGGAGATGCGGCCGCCGATCGCCGAGCCGCGCGCCACCGAGACGATCGACGAGATCATCTCCATCGTCGAGCGTCTCCTCGACTCCGGGCACGCGTACCTCACGCACGGCACCGCGTACTTCGACGTGTCGACCGCGGAGCACTTCGGCGACCTGTCGCACTACTCCGAGGAGCAGATGATCCGCCTCGCCCGGGCACGCGGGGGCAACCCGGACGACCCGCATCGGCGGTCACCGCTCGACTTCGTCCTCTGGCAGCCGAGCGCTTCCGACGAGCCCGCGTGGCGGGCGCCGTTCGGCGTCGGCCGGCCCGGCTGGCACGTGGAGTGCTCGGCGATGTCGATGCAGGAGCTCGGGCCCACTCTCGACCTGCACGGCGGCGGCACCGACCTGATCTTCCCGCACCACGAGTGCGAGATCGCGCAGAGCGAGGCGGTCACCGGCGTGCCGTTCGTGCGCCACTGGCTGCACTCGGCGATGGTGGCCTACGAGGGCGAGAAGATGAGCAAGTCGCTCGGCAACCTCGTGTTCATCAGCGACCTGCGTGCCACCGCCGACCCGCGGGCCATCCGCCTCGCCCTGCTGCACCACCACTACCGCAGTGGGTTCGAGTGGCACGACACCGACATCCAGGACGGCACCGCGCTGCTGCACCGACTCGTCGCCGCGGGCGCCCGACCCGACGGTCCGGATCCCGCACCGTTCCGGGCGCGGGTGTGCGACGCGATCGACGACGACCTCGACGCGCCGCGCGCCCTCGACGCGCTCGGTGAGCTCGCCGACGCGATCCTCTCGGGCGGTACCGACCCGACCGCGCCCGCCGTGCTCACCGAGCTCGCGGCGCTGATCGGCGTCGACATCACCCGGCCGATCTGATTGCTCGTCCGCTCGGATGGCTCGGAGCGCGTGCCGGTCGGGACGCTCCCGAGCTGCTCGCCTCCGCTCGTCCCTCGCTACGCCTCGGGTCGCGTCGACCGGCGCGGCGCAACTCGAACCGGAGCGCAGCGGAGGTGAGCCGCGTCGGAGCGTCCCGGCGCGCGATGCGGTGAGATCATCCGAGCGGAGACGCCGCAGACTCCGCTTTGGTCTTCAGTGACTCGAGGGCCTGCTGGTACATGCCCTGCATCAGCCCGGCCATCTCGTCGGGAGTCGCAGTCACGTCCCAGGTGACCCGCGAGCCGCCGCCGTCGGGGTGCACGGTGATCGTGGCCTCGTGGGACTCGACCGGCGCGCCGTCGGTGATGGAGTACGTGAGCGCCTTCGCGTCCTCGTCGCACTTCACCAGACGCTCCCGGATCGTCATGCCCATCATCGAGAGCACGCGGTCGTCACCCTCGGCCACGCTCTTCTCGATGCCGGGCATCCAGCCGGCGAGGCCGTGGAAGTCGCGGACGACGGCCCACACCGCGTCGGGGCTGGCGGACATCGTGAGCTCGGCGGTGGCGGTGGCCATGAGGTGGCTCCTCTCTCGGGGACGGCGCACTGTACGCGCGCCAATCGTCCCGTGAGACGGGAGGGTCCACCGGTAACCTCGCTCGATGGCCCCGAACGTCACGATCACGCTGCCCGACGGTTCCGAGCGCGAGTACCCGACGGGCGTGACCGGCGGCGAGATCGCGGCGAGCATCGGACGCGGGCTGGCGAAGGCGGCGCTGGCGGTCGAGGTCGACGGCGAGCCCGTCGACCTGTCCCGGCCGATCGATCACGACGCCGCGGTCGCGATCGTCACCGGCAACTCGCCGGAGGGGCGCGAGACCCTCCGGCACTCCACCGCCCACCTCATGGCCCAGGCGGTCTTCGACCTGTTCCCCGGCGCCAAGTACGCGATCGGACCGGCGATCGCCGACGGCTTCTACTACGACTTCGAGCTGCCGAACGGCCAGCACTTCACCGACGACGACCTCGGCCGCATCGAGGCGCGCATGCGCGAGATCGTCAAGGAGAACCAGGCCTTCGTGCGGGCCGAGTACGGCGCGGAGGAGGGCCAGGCGCTGTTCGCCGACCAGCCGTTCAAGCTCGAGATCATCCGCAACGTCACGTCCGGGTCGGTCGAGGAGGGCGACGCCGACGAGGTGACCGGCGACGGCACCGTCGGCGTCTACTCGAACGTGCGGGCCGACGGCTCGACCGCCTACGTCGACCTGTGCCGCGGTCCGCACGTGCCGTCCACCGGCAAGCTCGGCGCGTTCAAGCTGATGCGCGTCGCCGGCGCGTACTGGCGCGGCGACGAGAAGCGGCCGCAGCTCCAGCGCATCTACGGCACCGCGTGGGAGAGCAAGGACGCGCTCGCCGAGCACCTCCACCGCCTCGAGGAGGCGGAGAAGCGCGACCACCGCAAGCTCGGTGTGGAGCTCGACCTCTTCTCGTTCCCGGACGAGATCGGCTCCGGGCTCGCGGTGTTCCACCCGAAGGGCGGGACGGTGCGCATGCTCATGGAGGAGTACTCGCGCGAGCGCCACGTGGCCGCGGGGTACGAGTTCGTGAACTCACCGCACATCACGAAGTCGCACCTGTTCGAGATCAGCGGGCACCTCGACTGGTTCGCCGACGGCATGTACCCGCCGATGGAGCTCGACGGCGGCACCGAGTACTACCTCAAGCCGATGAACTGCCCGTTCCACATCCTGATCTACCGGAGCCGGACGCGCAGCTACCGCGAGCTCCCGTTGCGGCTCTTCGAGTTCGGCACGGTGTACCGCTACGAGAAGTCGGGTGTCGTCCACGGCCTCACCCGCGTGCGCGGCATGACCCAGGACGACGCGCACATCTTCTGCTCGAAGGAGCAGGCGCCGGCCGAGCTCGCGTCGCTGCTGCGCTTCGTGCTCGACCTGCTGCGCGACTACGGGCTCGACGACTTCTACCTCGAGCTCTCGACCAAGCCCGAGGGCAAGGCGGTCGGGACCGACGAGGAGTGGGACGAGGCCACCGAGGTGCTGCGCGTCGTCGCCACCGAGGCCGGGCTCGACCTCGTGATGGACCCGGGCGGCGGTGCGTTCTACGGCCCGAAGATCTCGGTGCAGGCGCGCGACGCGATCGGGCGCACGTGGCAGATGTCGACGATCCAGGTCGACTTCCAGCTCCCGCAGCGATTCGACCTGCACTACGTGGGCGCCGACAACGAGCGGCACCGGCCGATCATGATCCACCGCGCGCTCTTCGGCTCCGTGGAGCGCTTCTTCGCAGTGCTGCTCGAGCACTACGCCGGCGCGTTCCCCACCTGGCTCGCCCCGGTGCAGGTCGCGGTGCTGCCCGTCGCCGACCGCCACCACGACTACGCGTGGGAGGTCGAGGGGCGGCTCCGGGAGGAGAAGCTGCGGGTCGAGGTGCTCGACGCGCACAACGACACGCTCGGCAACCGTGTCCGGCGGGCGAAGACCGACAAGATCCCGTACGTCCTCGTCGTCGGCGACGACGACGTGACGCACCGCAGCGTGGGGGTGAACGCGCGCGGCACCGACGCGCCCGAGCGCGGCGTCGCGCTCGAGGACTTCGTCGGCCGGATCACGAGCGAGGTCCACGAGCGTCGATGAGCCCGGACGTGAGCGAGGCGCCGACGAACGCTCGGCCCGGCCCGCGGTTGCCGAGCGGGGCCCGAGCGGCCCGGCGTCAGCCGAGAGCGGGCGGCGAGCGTGAGCCTCGAGCGGTTGTGGGCGGGCTGGCGCTCGTCCTACATCGAGAGCATCGAGACCGCGCCGCGTCCGGACGGCTGCCTGTTCTGCGGGCTGCTCGCGCTCGCCGACGACGAGGCGATGATCCTCGAGCGGTCGGAGCACACGTTCGCGGTGATGAACGCGTACCCGTACACGTCCGGGCACGTGATGGTGGCGCCGGTCCGCCACGTCCACTCGATCACCGATCTCGACGCCGACGAGGCCGCCGCGCTGATGCACGGCACCCAGCGCGCCACCGCCGCGGTCGAGTCCGTCTACTCGCCCGAGGGCATCAACGTCGGCGTCAACATCGGACGCGCCGCGGGCGCGGGGGTGCCCGGCCACGTGCACGTGCACGTCCTGCCCCGTTGGAACGGCGACACGAACTTCATGACCGCGGTCGCCGAGGCCCGGGTCCTGCCCGAGAGCCTCCGCCACTCCTACGACAAGCTGCTCGCCGCCTGGCCCGCCCCCTGACCGAACCAGCGCTCGTCTCGCACCCCCTGGCGTGCGGTTCGCGCGTCGGTTCGTGGGATCGGTAGCGTCGACGCCGTGGCGGACGACGACGAGCGCACCCGAGGCGAGGGCGATGCGCTGCCCGAGGACCTCGACGTCACGAACTTCGTGGGGCCGACCGTCTTCCCCGAGAACAGCAAGCGGCGGATCACCGGCACCATCCACCTCGTCATCGCCGCCGGCTGTCTGGCGCAGTTCGCACAGAGCGGCAACGAGGGTCTGCTCGCGGTCGGGATCCTCCTCGCGCTCATCGGCGCGTATCACTTCGTGGCCGGTTGGAAGACCGCGGTGAACGAGACCGAGGCGCTCGCGATCGCGAGCCGCACCGTCGGCTTCCCGGTCGGGCACGCGTCGGCGCAGCTCGCGTGGTACGGCCTGCGCAGCCGGCCCGCGTGGCGCATCCTGCTGTACAGCGCCGACGAGCCGCCGAGCCTCCGCGGCCTGGTCGAGTGCGACGCGGTCGACGGTCGCGTGATGGGGGAGTACACGGAGCGCAACCCGGAGGACTGGTCCGAGTTCGATCCGGACGTTTCCGCAGGTCACGGGCCAGCGACGGCCTAGCAGGCGGCACCCCCCGGGGGACATCGAATGACCCGCGAGAACGCCGGGTCGAAGGCGCATCGGAACTTGTCCGAAGGCGGGTTGACGATCATCGAGATGCAGCGTGACCCCGCGGTGTCCGGCGGAGGGACTCTCGCGGGGTCACGGCGCATTGAGAGGGCCAGCGAGGTTCCTCCCAGCGGCGAGATCATGCCTCTTGACCGAATCGCGGTCAATAGGGCGAACCAGCTTTCTGCCGCAATTCGTCCAGATCACGGTCTCAGGACTGCCGCCGCTTGCTCGCACTTGCTCGCAACGAGGTCGGCGTTGCTGCACATCGCGGAGGGAGTGGGTCGGGCGATGCCGGCGGTGTTGGAGTGACCACCGACCCGAACGACTCGCGCCAAGACCCCGCGAGCGCTCGGGTTCGGGGGAGGCTCGGCGGGGTCTCGGCGGAGCCTGAGGGGTTCTGTCGCGAACGTGGCCCTCAGTGCCGGCGGCAACGTAACCCGCGACGATCTCGAGGTCGATGGCGACGGTTCTCATTCGTTCTCGCGTCCGGACCTGTCGACCACCACCGCGCTCGACAGCCGGATCATCCTCGGCAACGTCAGCGCCACGCGCGGCAGCGGCGCAGTGTCCACGCCGCTCCACCCGGGACCTCGGTGTCCATGTGCCAGGCCAGGGTGGTCCACCATCTGGATCGACCACCCGGCCCGACTCGCGTTGCGTACCCAGCGGGCGTGATGGAAAACCTGCGACCCTCAACACCGACGAAACGGTCTGATCGGATCATTCAGGCCACCGCCACGGGTCCGATACGCGAGAGATGCGTACGATCCGTCTGCTCGCGCTGGCCCTCCTCGCGACGGCATGCACACCGGTCGTGACGGGACCGTTCCCCGGTCGGACACCCGCGCCGGCCCCGGCGCCACCGGTCACGGTCGTGCCCCCGGCGCCGGCCGTCGCGCCCGCGGCGGTGAGCAGCCCGGTGCGCACCGTCGACGCGCCGTCGGCGATCTCCGCCGACTGCTCGACCGACGTCACCGGCCCCCTCACGACGTGGATCGCGTCGGTCCCGGACTCCTCGACGCTGCGCTTCGGCGCCGGTGCCTGCTACCGCGTCGACGGCACGCTCTGGATCAGCAACCGGCACCACCTCGCGCTCGAGGGCAACCAGGCGACGTTCCGGGCCTTCACCGACGGCAGCGAGCTCGGCGATCCGCTCGCCGTCCGGTCGCGCGCGATGTTCCACCTCGCGAACAGCACCGACATCACCCTCCGCAACCTCGTCGTGCGCGGCGCAAACCCCGTCGCCGGACGCGCGGAGGCGGCGTACCAGAGCCGCTTCGAGGCGCAGCACGCGTTCGTCGTGGACACCAGCCACACCGTGATGCTCGACCGCGTGCAGGCCTACGACGTCTACGGCGACTTCGTGTACGTCGGGTGGCAGTCGAGCGACGTCACGGTCCAGCGGTCGCAGTTCGCCCGCAACGGCCGCCAGGGCTGGACGGTGAACGGCGCCAACGTGCTGATCCAGGGCAACTCCATCACCGAGGTGCGGCGCTCGACCGTCGACATGGAGCCGGCGCTCCCCACCTGGGCGACGAGCAACGTCGTGATCCGCGACAACACCGTGGGTCCAGGGCGACTGCTCTTCTTCGCGAGTCTCGGAGCCGCCGCGTCGATCCAGAACGTCACGGTCTCGGGCAACCGGCTCATCGGGCGTCCGCTCACGTTCAAGATCGACCCGCCTGCGTCGGGCACGCGGTCGAACTACCACATCGTGAACAACACGAGTGACCGCGAGGTGAGCCGGCCCGGTGGCGGCGCGTTGATCCTCCACGACCTCACCAACGTCGAGGTGCGGGGCAACGTCGTGCCGATCCAGCCCGGCCGGCGCATCTACGGCGTGCAGATCAACAACTGCCGCCACGTCGTCGTCGCGAGCAACACCTTCGCCAACGCGACCGGGCCGGTCCTCGATCTCGGCAACGGCGTCGACGTGTCGCAGTCGGGCAATCGTGTCGGCTGGCCGATGTCCACGGTGGCCCCGAGCTGGGCGGCCGGTCCCACGCCGGTCGTGCCGCGTTGACCACCGGCGTCACGCCGCGCCGGCCCGCGCCTTCTCCGCGAGGTGCGCGGGAACGGGGTCGTAGTGCGAGTGTGTCGCCTGGAACCGGCCGCGGCCGCCGGTCATCGACCGGAGGTCGATGGTGTAGCGGAGGATCTCCGACGTCGGGACCATCGCGACGATCTCGACCTCGCCGTTGCCGACGCTGCCCGAGCCCTGGATCCGGCCGCGCTTGGCGTTGAGGTCGCCCATGATGTCGCCCTGGTGCGACTCGGGCACGGTGACGACGAGCTCGCTCACGGGCTCGAGCAGGATCGGATCGGCCTTGGCCATCGCGTCCTTGAAGCCGAGCGACGCCGCGGTCTTGAACGCCATCTCCGAGCTGTCGACCGGGTGGTGCTTGCCGTCGAAGCACGTGACGCGCACGTCGACGACCGGATAGCCGAAGACCCCGCCCTGCTCGGTCGTCTCGTGCACGCCTTTCTCCACCGCCGGCAGGTACTGGCGGGGGATGACGCCACCGACGATCTTGTCGACGAACTCGAAGCCGCTGCCGCGCTCCATCGGCTCCACGCGCAACCAGGCGATCGCGAACTGTCCGTGGCCGCCGCTCTGCTTCTTGACCTTGCCCTCGGCCTCCGCCTGTCCGGTGATCGTCTCGCGGTACGGGACCCGCACCTCCTCGGTCTCGACGTCCACGCCGAACTTGCGCGCGAGGCGTTCGAGCGCGATCGACAGATGGGTCTCGCCCATGCCCTCGAGCAGGGTCTGGTGCGTCTCGGCGTTGCGATCGACGCGCAGTGAGGGGTCCTCGTCGACGAGGCGGTGCAGCGCGGTGGCGAGCTTGTCCTCGTCGTTCTTCGACTTCGCGTGGATCGCGACGCGCAGGAGTGGTTCGGGCACCACGAACGGCTCGATGCTGATGTCGGTGCCGCGCACCGCGAGCAGGTCGCCGGTCGTGGTGTCGCCGAGCTTGGCGACCGCACCGATGTCACCTGCGTGCAGCTCCGACGCCTGCTCCTGTTCCTTGCCCCGCATCGTCGAGATCTGGTGCAGGCGCTCGTCGTGCACGGTGCGGCCGTTCACGAGCGTGTCGTCGGTGTGCAGCACGCCCTGGAGCACCTTGAAGAGGTTCACGTGACCCACGTAGGGATCCACGATCGTCTTGAACACGAAGAGGGCGGTCTGGCCGTCGTCGCCGGTGACGTGGGGCTCCGGGCCCTCCTCGACGATGAAGCGAGCGAGCCGGTCGACGCCGATGAGCTTCGTCGCGCTGCCGCAGAGGACGGGGAACACCGTCGCCGCGTCGATGCCGGTCGCGAGCGCGTGGCCGAGCTCGGACACGTCGATCGCCTCGTCGGCGAGGTACCGCTCGGTGAGGTCGTCGTCGGCGACGACGATGCCCTCGACGAGCGCGTCGTGCACGGAGTGCTCCTCGGCGGCCATGTCGGCGGGGACCGGACCCTCGTTGCCGCGCGGCGAGCCGTCGGCGTAGGTCTCGGCCGTGTCGGAGAGCAGGTCGACGACGCCACGGAACTCGGCCTCCGCGCCGATGGGCAGCTCGAGCGGCGCGATGCCGGCGCCGAAGCGGTCCTTCAGCTGTTCGAGCGTCTGCTCGAACGACGCGCGCTCGCGATCGAGCTTGTTGACGAACACGATGCGAGGGAGCGCGAGCTCGTCGGCCATGCGCCACGCGATCTCCGTCTGCACCTCGACGCCCTCGACCGCCGAGACGACGAACACGGCGAGGTCGGCCACGCGCATCGCCGCGGCGACGTCGGTCACGAAGTCGGCGTACCCGGGGGTGTCGATCACGTTGATCTTGTGACCCTCGAACGCGAGCGGCGCCAGGGCGAGCGAGACCGAGATCCGGCGCTTGGTCGCCTCGGGATCGAAGTCGCACACGGTCGTGCCGTCCTCGACCCGACCGGTGCGGGGGATCGCGCCGGCCGTGAACAGCAGGGCCTCGGCCAGCGTGGTCTTGCCGGCCCCGCCGTGGCCGACGAGCACCACGTTGCGGATCTTCGCCGTCGGAAACGTCTCCACCTACGACCTCCCGGGCTGGATCGTGCTCCTCGATCCGTTCGCGGGTGGCCGGGCTGCTCGGACACCCCTGGGTGGCCGGATGCTAGGTGCGCGTCCATGACCGCTGTCCAGGGGGTCCGGTGGTACCTTCTTCGCGACGTTCACGCCTCCGGAGGGGAGCGCCGTACCCCATGCTCGACGGCCGTCTGCGCGCCACGGTGTCGCGTGGACTCACGCCCATCGGACGCGGACTCGAACGCGTCGGGGTCGGTCCCGACGGCCTGACCGCCCTGGGCCTCGCGCTGTCGGTGCTCACGGCGTTCCTGATCGCGTCGGGGCATCTCGTGTGGGCCGTCGTCGGTCTGACCGCGAGCGGGTTCGTCGACCTCCTCGACGGGTCGGTCGCGCGCACGTCGGGTCGCGCGTCTCCGCGGGGCGCGTTCTTCGACTCGGTCGCGGACCGCGTGTCGGACGCGGTCGTGTTCGGTGGCGTCGCCTGGTACCTCGATCGTGACGGTGGCCGCGGCGCGGTGCTCGCCCTCGCCGCGGTGGCGCTGGCGATGCTCATCTCCTACGAGCGCGCGAAGGCGGAGGCACTCGGCTACGACGCGCGCGGCGGCATCATGGAACGCGCGGAGCGGATGGTGCTGCTCGGCGTCGGGCTCGCCCTCGACATCCTCGTGCCGGTGCTCTGGATCATGGTCGCCCTGATGGCCGTGACCGCGGTGCAGCGTTTCGTGAAGGTGTGGCGCCAGGCATCCGACCTGCCGGCGCGGCCCAGCTTCCTCCGCGCCCGTCACCAGCGGCCGGGTACCGGCGAGGTCGTCCCGGCACCCAAGCGTTGGCGCAGCGCCGAGCGCGCCGCCGACCGTCGCGCGGTCCGCGCGGCGCGCCGTAGCCGCCCCTGAACGCCACGATGGTCTCGCCGTCGTACGTCGCGTACCGCATGGGCGCGGCCGTCGCCAACGCCGTGCCGTCGGCCGTGGGTGCTCCGGTCGCAGAGGCCACCGGTCGGCTGCTCGCGCCGCTCCTCGTGACCCGCCGACGGATCGTGCGCCGCAACCTCCAGCGCGCGACCGGCGGCGCGCTCGAAGGTTTCGCGCTCGAGCGCGCGGTGTCGGACACGTTCGCGTCGTACGGCCGCTACTGGCTGGAGCTCTTCCGCCTGCCGGCCGACGCGCGTGGCTCGGTGGAGGCGCGCGTCACCTCGGTCGGCTTCGAGCACATCACCCAGGGGCTCGAACGGGGCACGGGCGTGATCCTGGCGCTCCCGCACCTCGGCGGCTTCGACTTCGCCGCCGCGTGGCTCGCCGGCCGAGGTCTGCCGCCGGCCGTCGTGGTCGAGGCGGTGGAGCCGCCCGAGCTCTTCGAGTGGTTCGCCGACGTTCGTCGCGCCATCGGCATGGAGGTCATCCCGCTCGGTCCGACCGCGGCCACCGGCGTGATCCGGGCCCTGCGCGAGAACCGGGTGGTGTGCCTGCTCGCCGACCGCGACATCGCGGGCGACGGCATGGCGGTCGAGTTCTTCGGCGAGACGACCACGCTGCCCGCGGGGCCGGCGACGCTCGCGCTGCGCACCGGCGCGACCCTGATCCCCACGGCGGTGTACTTCCGCCCGCACGGGCGGCACTTCATCCGCATCTGCGCACCGCTCACGGTCGAGCGGCGCGGCCGTCTGCGCGAGGATGTCGGGAGAGTGACCCAGGACCTCGCCCGGCGTTTCGAGGAGCTGGTCCGCATGGCTCCGGAGCAGTGGCACGTGATGCAGCCCAACTGGCCGAGCGATCGCGGCGAGGCCGCCCCCGCCGCGTCCGCCGGATCGACGGAAGCGTCGGCGCCCTGATGCGCGTCGCCCTGCTGTCGCCGTACTCCCTGTCGGTCCCGGGCGGGGTGCAGGGCCAGGTGCTCGGTCTCGCCCGGGCGCTGCGCGCCATCGGCGTCGACGCCCGCGTCGTCGGTCCCACCGACGGGCCGCCGCCCGAGCCCGGCGTGACCACGGTCGGCCCCACCACCGGCGTCGCGTCCAATGGCAGCGTCGTGCCGCTGGTCCAGGACCAGACCACCGCATCGGAGCGCACGCTGGAGGCGCTGCGGGTGTTCGAGCCCGACGTGCTCCACCTGCACGAGCCGCTCGTCCCCGGTCCGACGAGCGCCGCGCTGCTCGGCAGCGAGATCCCGAAGGTGGGGACGTTCCACGCCGCATCGGAGAGCGGGTCCGTCGCGTACAAGTCGCTGCGCAAGATCGCGCTCAGCGCGGCCCGCCGGCTCGCGGTCCGCGTGGCGGTCAGCCCGGACGCGCGCGCCATGGCCGAGAACGCGCTCGGCGGCTCCTACCTGCTGCTGCCGAACGGCGTCGACGTCGACGCCTACGCCAAGGTCGAGCCGGTGCCGTCGGACCGGCCCGCGGTGCTCTTCTGCGGTCGTCACGAGCCGCGCAAGGGGCTCGCCGTGCTCCTCGACGCGTGGGTCGGCCTCGACCGAGACGCGGTGCTCTGGGTCGCGTCCGACGGTCCGGAGACCGAGGCGCTGACCGCCCGCCAGACGCCTCGGGTCGAGTGGCTCGGGCGCATCACCGAGCACGAGAAGCTGGCCCGGCTCGCGGGCGCCACGGTGTTCTGCGCCCCGGCGACCGGTCAGGAGTCGTTCGGCATCGTGCTGCTGGAGGCCTGGGCCGCCCGCACCTGCGTGCTCGCATCGGACATCCCGGGCTACCGGAACGTCGCCCGTCACGAGGAGTCCGCCTGGATGGTCCCGCCGGACGACGCCGACGCGCTGCGCGCCGGGCTGCGCCGGCTGCTCGATGCGGACGATCTGCGCGAGCGGCTGGTGGAGGCGGGCTCGGCGCGTGTGACGGACTTCTCGTTGCACCGTCTGGCGGAGCGGTACGTGGAGGTCTACGAGCAGGCGATCAGGATCGGGACGCCCGCGCCGGCTTGAACCCGGGGCGAGCCACGCGCCCGCCTACCATCTGCTCCCGAGTTCGTCGTCGGCGAGTTCGCTGTCGGCAGTTCGCAATCGAGGAGACCCCAATGGTCGTCGGCATCATCATCGCGGTCGTCGTGGTCCTGCTGATCCTGTTCGTGATCGTCACGTACAACGGTCTCATCCGGACCCGCAACCGCATCGACAACGCGTTCTCCCAGATCGCGGTGCAGCTCAAGCGTCGCCACGATCTGATCCCGAACCTCGTCGAGACGGTGAAGGGCTACGCGGCCCACGAGAAGGGCGTGTTCGAGTCGGTCACCCAGGCGCGCGCCAACGCCATCAACGCGCAGAGCGCGTCACCCCAGGCCCAGGCGCAGGCCGAGAACCAGCTGTCGGGGGCATTGAAGAGCCTGTTCGCCGTGGCCGAGGCCTACCCGGACCTCAAGGCCAACCAGAACTTCCTCAACCTGCAGGAGGAGATCACCTCGACCGAGGACAAGATCGCCTACTCGCGGCAGTTCTACAACGACTCCGTCCTGGGCTACAACAACCGGATCCAGTCGTTCCCGGCCAACCTCATCGCGGGCATGTTCCACTTCACGCCGCGCGAGTACTTCGAGGGTGACGCCGGCGAGCAGGGACCGGTCGCCGTCCAGTTCTGACCCCCGCGCCGGACCCGCCCGGCTCGCCAGCAAGGAGTCCCACCCCCGCCATGGGCATGTACGAGCAGATCGCGCGCAACAAGCGCCGCACCTTCGTGATGCTCGCCGTCTTCGTCCTGTTGATCGCCGCGGTCGCGGTGGCGCTGGGGTTCATCTTCAAGGCCGGCGTGGCGATCGTGCCGATCGCGATCGTGATCGCGATCGCGATGGCCTGGACGTCGTACTTCGCGTCCGACCGCATCGCGCTCGCGGCCAGCCGGGCCAAGCCCGCCGACGGTCCGGAGTACGCCCGCTACCACAACCTCGTCGAGGGTCTGTGCATCGCCGCAGGGCTTCCCAAGCCTCGGCTCTACGTGGTCGAGGATCCGGCGCCGAACGCGTTCGCCACCGGCCGCAACCCGAAGCACGCCGCGGTCGCGGTCACCACCGGGCTGCTCGAGAAGATGAACCGAGTGGAGCTCGAGGGCGTGCTCGCCCACGAGCTGAGCCACGTACGCAACTACGACATCCTCGTCACCACGATCGCGGTCACCGCCGTCGGTGCGATCGCGCTGATGGCCGACCTCGGCCTCCGCTTCATGTGGTTCGGCGGGCGCTCGGGCCGGCGCGACAACAACGACGGCGGCATCGGCGTGATCCTCGCGATCCTCTCGCTGGCGCTGCTGGTCCTGGCGCCGTTCATCGCCCAGCTCATGCAGTTCGCGATGAGCCGCCGGCGGGAGCTGCTCGCCGACGCGTCCGGCGTCCAGCTCACCCGGTACCCGCCTGGCCTCATCTCGGCGCTCAAGAAGCTGCAGGACGACCAGTCGGTGGTGCACTACGCCACCCGCGCCACCGCGCAGATGTGGATCGAGAGCCCGGCTCGAGCGCGAACCGGCAGGCCGAGCGGGCCGAGGGCGCAGGGCGCCGCCACCGGCGGCCCGAAGAAGGGCACCTGGCTCAACCGGGCCTTCGACACCCACCCTCCGCTCGAGGAGCGGATCGCAGCCCTGGAGGCGATGTGAGCAGGACCCGCCTGGCGGCGGTGACGACCGTCGTGACCGCCGCCGTTCTCGTCGCCGTGTGCGGCGGATCCGGCTCGAAGGCGTCGCCGAAGCAGCCGGCCGCCTCGACGACCACCACCCCGAAGGCGCCGCCCGTCGCGCCGCTCACCGGCCTGCCCACCCGGACGGCGCCGCGCAGGGGCGCCCGGTCGTGTCCATCAAGGTCGACAACGGCAACAAGGCGACGCGGCCGCAGACCGGGATCGTCACCGCACATCGTCTGGGACGAGGTGGTCGAGGGCGAGGCGACCCGCTTCCTCGCGATGTTCCAGTCGCAGGTTCCCGACGTCGTGGGGCCGGTGCGCTCCGTGCGTCTCACCGATCCGCTCATCGTGTGGCCGGTGGGTGGGGTGGTCGCGTTCTCGGGTGGTGCGAAGTACCCGGTCGACGGCATCAACCAGGCGCCGGTCGTCCGGGTCGACGAGAGCGCCGCCGGCGACGCGATGTTCCGGGACTGAGCCGGCGGGCGCCG
>CAVWPR010000001.1:0-26501 GCA_963756815.1 uncultured Acidimicrobiia bacterium | reverse complement strand
GAGCGACGTCGAGCGGGGGCGCCGAGTAGATCCCGAACTGGCCCATCGCCGGCGGGAACTTCTCGCCGAGCTGGAGGCCGAGGCGGGCGAACGTGATGTTGCACGACTCGATGAACGACTCCTCGAGGCTGCCGCCGCACCGCTCGCCGCCGAAGTTGCTGATCGACCGCCCGGCCTGCGGCGGGAGGAACGACGTGCCGAACGGGAAGCTCATGCCCGTCACGCCGGGGATGTTGTCGATCGACGCGGTGGTCGTGACCGTCTTGAACGTGGAGCCCGGGGGATAGATCTCGCGATAGGCGCGCGGCAGGCTCGGCTTGTTCGGATCGGCGTTCAGCAGGTCGAAGTAGGTCTGCACGAGCTTGGGGCTGTGACTCGCGAGCGGAGCGGGGTCGAAGCTCGGGTTGGAGTACATCGCCACGATCTCACCGGTGGCGGGCACCATCACCACGACCGACCCCTTCTGGCTCCCCAGCAGCTCCTTCGCCTTCTCCTGGGCGTCGACGCGCAGACTGGTCCTGAGGTTGCCGACGCGCTTCTTGCCCTTGAGGAAGTCGACCACGTCCTGCAGCCCGATGGTGGACCGGCCCTTGCCCAGGAGCAGGTCGTTGTAGGTGGACTCCAGGCCGGTGCTGCCGATCGTGATCGACTGGTAGCCGACGACCTGCGACGTCAGCTCGCCCTCCGGGTACAGGCGCTGCTTGCCGTACTCGTCCTTCGTGTTCACCGATCGCGCGAGCACCGTGCCCTCGGCGCTGATGATCTTGCCGCGCGGGGAGTTGAACTGCTCGAACAGGTGGCGCGGGTTGCTGCCGTTGTCCGCGAGCTGCTTCGCGTCGACGACCTGGAGATACGTGAGCTGCCCGACGAGCACGAGCAGCAGCACGACCACCCCGTACGCCACGCGCCGGATGCCGACGTTCATCGTCATGCCCGCTCCCGGCCCTGCGGGCCGGGCCGACGACCATGCCTTCGGCGAACCGCGCGGCGACCGCGACGTCGGTGCGCCTGAGTCGACGCCTCGCTCATGCGTGCGCCGACTCGATCGCCTGGAGCCGCTCGGCGTCCTCCACGACGCGTTCCTCCTCCGCCGCGGACTCGTCGGAGATGCGGAGCAGCAGGGCGAGGATCACGAAGCTCGCGATGAGCGACGACCCGCCGTAGGACACGAACGGCAGCGTCACCCCGGTGAGGGGGATCACGCGCGTGATCCCGCCGACGATCACGAACGTCTGGACGCCGAGGCTCGTGGCGAGACCGGCCGCGAACAGCTGGGTGAACGGTCGCGACGCCTGGATCGCGATGCGGAAGGCGCTGCCGACGAGGAGCAGGAAGGCACCGATGACGGCGACGGTCCCGATGAGGCCGAGCTCCTCGCCGATGGCTGCGAAGATGAAGTCGGTGTTGTGCACCGGGATCTGGAAGGGGATCCCCCGTCCGATCCCCTTGCCCGTGAACCCGCCGCTGCCGAAGGCGAACAGGCTCTGGGTGATCTGGAAGCCGCGGTTGTGGACGTCCTGCCACGGGTTCAGCCAGATGGTCACGCGGTCCTGCACGTGCGTGAAGAGGTGGTACGTCACCACGACCGCACCGGCGAAGAGGATTCCTCCGACGATCACGTACGCCGAACGCTGCGTCGCGATGTAGAGCATGGCCATGAACACGGCGAAGAACAGCAGGGAGGAGCCGAGGTCCTTCTGCTGCACCATGATCAGGATCGAGAGGGCCCACGGCACGAGCAAGGGACCGAGGTGCTTCGGGTCGGGGAGGTGGAGGCGGCCGATGCGGCGACTGCCCGAGCTCAGCAGCTCGCGCTTCTCCACCAGATAGGCCGCGAAGAACACCACGAGCAGGACCTTCGCGATCTCGCCGGGTTGGATGGTGAAGCCACCGATGCGGATCCAGAGGCGGGCACCGTTGATGGTGGCGCCGAGCCCGGGTACGAGGGGCAGGAGCAGGGCGCCCACGCCGAGGAGCAGGAACGTGTACTTGTACCGGCTGAGCGACCGCGCGTTGCGTACGAAGAAGAGCGTGAGCGTGAAGACGCCGACACCCACCGCGATCCACACCGCCTGGGTGGGCGCGACCCGGATGAGCGAGCCGTCGGCGGCGCGGTCGGGGTGCAGGTCGAGGCGCGTCAGCATCACGAACCCGATGCCGAGGAGCAGGCTCGCGATCGGCAGCAGCGTGGCGTCGGCACGCGGCGCGAGCCGACGCACCGCGAGGTGTGCACAACCGAACAGGCCGACGAGCACGGCGAACAGCACGAGCGTCCCGGCCGGGATCGCCGGCGCCTTGGAGAGCCCGAGGAGCACGTACCCGGACGCGGTGATGATGATGGCGAGCAGCCCGAGGCTGAGCTCGCGGGTCCGGCGGTAGCGGGCGAGCGCCGAGCGCGCCCGGACGGGCGCGGTCACGGCGCCGTGGTCGCCGGGGCGGTCGTGGTGGTGGCGACCGCTGCGGTGGTCGGGGTCGTGACCGGAATGGTGGTCGTGGTCGTGGTCTGGTTCGCCCGGGCCCGCCCGACGAACGCGAGCGCGGCGTCCTCGGAGTCGAACTCCTTGCGCTCGCTCACGCTCTGGCGGAAGTCGTCGGTGAGGCGCGCCGCGGCGGAGCGTCGTGCGCTCCACGACGGTCGGGTCCCAGAGGAGGACGCCGCCGGGGCGGCCCTGGTACACGACGACCTTCCCGCGGTCGAAGGCCACGAAGTAGGAGTTGCGGGCGTACCAGCCGATCGCGGCGATGCCGACGCCCACGATGACGAGGATCGGCACGACGAACGCGAGCACCCGGCCGGTTGCCCGCCAACCGCGTCGCGGCCCGGCGCGGCTCCCGGAAGCGCGCCGTGTCGCGTGGCGGCGCCGGCGTCCGCTGCCGGCGCGGCGTCGCGCGGCATCCATGCTCGTCGTGGTGGTGACGACGCCCACCGCCGTCGGCTCCACGACCTCCACCGGCGGAGTGGGCGTCCCGGCGCGGACGCGGGCGGATCGCGGCGGCCACCGAGCTCGGCAGCGGATCCTTGGCCTCGGCCTGGGCGTCGAGCACGACGACGGTGATGTTGTCCTCGCCGCCGGCCGCATTCGCCGCGTCGACGAGGGCGTTCGCCGCCGCGGTCGGGTCGGCGTGCTCGCGGAGGATCTCGCCGATCGTGGCGGGCCGCACCATCGATGTGAGCCCGTCGGAGCACAGGATCACGCGGTCGCCGCCCTGCAGGACGAGTGAGTACACGTCGACCTCGACCGACGAGTCGACGCCGAGCGCACGGGTGATGATCGAGCGCTGCGGGTGGACCGCGGCCTGCTCCTCGGTGAGCCGGCCGTCGCGGATCAGCTCCTCGACCAGGCTGTGGTCAGTGGTCAGCCGTTCGAGCCGGTCACCGCGCAGGAGGTAGGCGCGCGAGTCGCCCACGTGGGCGATGGTCAGCGTGCCGTCGTCGAAGATCGCCGCGGTGAGGGTCGTGCCCATGCCCGCGAGCTCGGTGTCCCCGGCGGCCTTGTCCCACACCGCGGTGTTGGCCCGACCCACCGCATCGGCGACCGGCGTGCCCTCGTCCACCGCGAGGCGCAGACCGTCGAGCGCGGTGGCGCTGGCGATCTCGCCGGCGCGGTGGCCGCCCATGCCGTCGGCGACGGCGAAGAGGTCGAGCCGCCGGTCGACGAGGTAGGAGTCCTCGTTGCCGTCGCGCACCTGGCCCGTGTCGGTGGACGCGCCCGAGACGATCCTCATCCCGTGGTCCCGCCGGCGGGCGTGCGTGGGCGGGCCGTCACTTCACGAGCTCCATCACCGTCTGACCGAACTGGACACGGTCGCCGGGGCGGAGCCGCGTCGGCTCGACCACCGACTCGCCGTTCAGCAGCGTGCCGTTGGTGGACCCGAGATCCTCCACGTAGGGATCGCTGCCGCGCATGAAGATGCGCGCGTGCACCGTCGAGACGAACGTGTCGTCGGCGAGCACGACCGCGCAGCCGGCGCCCCGACCGACCGACAGCTCCTCGCCGAGCGAGAACGCCTCGCCGGCGCGATTCACGGGATCGACGATCACGAGCTCCCATCGCTTTCCGCTGCGCCCGCGACGGGACGGCGCCATCGCCGCGACCGGCGCGGCGTCGGGCGCCACGCCGGCGGCCGGGACGGGGATCCGCCCGGGCCGGAGCTCGGCCAGCACCGTGCGGACCACCCGGAACAGGAACAGGTAGACGAGCGCGAGAAAGCAGTACCCGAGGATCGTGAGCGCGCCGGAGTCCACGGAGGTGCGCCTACGACGCCTCGAACCGGATCGCGACCGCCGCGATGCCGACGAGGTCGCCGTCGGCGAGCAGGTGCTCCTTCACTTTCGTGCCGTTGACGGTGGTGCCGTTCAGCGAGCCGAGGTCCACGAGGCGGTAGCCGTCGGGCTCGGGCCGGACCTCGGCGTGGCGGCGCGAGGCGAGGGCGTCGTCGATGGTGAGGTCGCAGTCGGGGAGCCGGCCGATCGAGAAGATCGCGTCGGTGAGCGGCAGGCGCGTGCCGTCGGTGAGGACGAGCGCCCCGACGCGGCCGCCGGAACCCTCCTTCAGCGCCGACTCGATCTCGAGGTCGCCGCGCCGCAGCTCCGGGTCCTCCACCAGGCGCACCGACACCGGACCGATGAAGTGGTAGCCCTCCGCCCGCGCGTGCTCCCGGGCCTCGGTCTCGAGCTCGGTCTCGAGCACGTCGGCGTAGTCGTCGAAGCGCAGCGCGTCCTCGGTGCACAGGACGACGGTGAAGTCGTTGGGGACGACGGTGCCGCGCACGCCGAGCGTGCGGCGGGCGTCCATCTCCCGCAGCAGCCGCCGTGCGACCTCCACGGGCTGCAGCCCACTGCGGAAGGCCTTGGTGAACGCGCCCTCGACCAGTCGCTCGAGCCGGCGCTCGAAACCCTGCACACCCATCGGATCGAGTGTACGGCCCCGCCCCCGCGCGACTCCGGCGTTCGGAAGGGCGGTTTTGTGTCCTTGCTAACCTTCGGCGCTCCACTCGGGCGAGTGGCGGAATTGGCAGACGCGCAGGCTTCAGGTGCCTGTGTCCGAAAGGATGTGGGGGTTCAAGTCCCCCCTCGCCCACTCCCGGCGGCGACGCGAAAGTGCTGGTCGTGCCGTCAGCCGAGGCGTCGCGACCGTGCTGTTCCGGGTGCCGTGGTCACGGTTTGGTCACGGGCGTCGTTTGCGGCGGCCTCGCCGAGCCCCGGAGATGAGCCGCGCGACGGTCTCTGCTGCGTCGGTCTGCATCGCCGGCGTGACGTGCTGGTAGATGTCCCAGGTGATCTTGGCGCTGGCGTGGCCGAGTCGTTCGGAGACGATCTTCACGTCGACTCCGGCCTGCAGTGCGAGCGTTGCCCACGTGTGGCGCAGGTCGTGCAGTCGGATGCGGGGCAGGCGGTAGCGGGCGATGCGTCGGTCGAATGCCTGCGAGAAGTTGTCGGGGTTGATCGAGGTGCCGTCGGGCCTCGAGAACACGAGATCGAGGTCGGTGTAGCCCGAGCCGTAGAGCAGACGTTCCTCCGCTTGGCGCACCCGCACCGCTCGCAGCGTGGCGACCGTTCCGGCGTCGAGATCGATGGTGCGGGGCTTCCCGGACTTGGTGCGCGGTGAGATCCGTGTGACGTGGTCGACCGACTGCACCGTCTGGCGGATGACGCATCGTCCGGCATCGAGATCGACGTCGCGCCACCGAACCCCCAGCGCCTCGCCGCGCCGACATCCTGTCGTTGCGAGGAACAGCCACGCCGGGTAGTGGCGATCCTCCTCGACCTGGTCGAGGAAGCGGCCGAGTGTCTCCTTCGTCCCAGGTCCGCATCTCGGGCGATACCGCCTGACTCGGCCGTCGGCGGCGTCGCCCGCTGCGCGACGTTGCGCGGCACACGGTCCCAGTCGACCGCCTCCCGCAGCGCCCGACTGATGATGGTGTGGATGTAGCGGACGCTGCGCCGGGAGAGCCCGCCCGGGCTGCCGTCGAGCCGACCGTCCTCGAGCAGGTCCGCGTACAGCTTGTTCAGCACGCCGGCGTCGAGGCGCTGGAGACCGATCGCCGCCGATTCGGGGGACGACGTGCAGCTTCACGTACTGCGTGTACGACGCGTGTGTCGAGGGTTCGACCGTGGCGCGGATCGCGGGCAGCCAATCGTCGAGGAGGAACTCACCGAAGGTCTGATGGACCGGGGCCACGTAGCCGCCCCGGCGAACACCGACGCGGAGGTCGTCGAGCTCTGCCTGTGCCTCTGCCTTCGTTGCGAATCCGCGCCGCTTGGCCTGACGCCGCCGTCCGTCGCCACGCGGCGGGAGCTCGACGATGAACCACCACGTCCCGCTCTTGGGATCTCGTCGCGGCGTTGCGCTCATGAGCGAGATCCCTCGCTCTTCTTCGCCGCTTCTTCTTCGCGGCTTCGTCCGTGTCGTGGTCGGTGGTGTCGGCTCGTCCGGCCGCCCGTGGGCGAGGAACTCGTCGTCCTCGGTCTTCTCCGCGAGGAAGCCGCGCAGTCCGACCTGTCGCAGGTGATCGACGACGCGACCCAGCTCGTCGACGGCGGTGTCGAACCGGTCCTTGTGCTCGTCGAGCAGCGCGAGCAGGAGTTCCTTCCGCCGCTCGCGATAGGACCATTGCTTCGCGTTGCTCGGCACACCCGGTGAGGTTCTCGACGGTGTCGTCTGCTGTCGTCGGGTCCGCACATGCCGATCTCGCGCAGCCGCTCGTAGACGGGCTCGAGCTGGTCGGGCCGGCCGAGCAGGTATGCGTAGAGCTCGTCGATCGGCCTCGTCGTGTTCCGTATCAGCCGGTGGTCGCCGGCGGGAGGGATGCAGGAACCAGATCATCGGCAGGTCGAACACCATGGCGAACGTCAGCAGCTCGTGGGCGTCGAACTCCCTCCGGCGCTCTCCGTCCCACGCCCGCTCCATCGCCGACACCGACGCCTGCGAGAGGCGCTGGCCGAGGTAGGGCTCGAGCCGGTCGGCAAGCTCGTCCTGGGTCCATCCGCGGAGCTCGCGTGCGGCCCGGAAGTTGTAGGCGACGACCTGGTTGAGGTCGACGTCGGCGGGCGGCGGGGGAGCGGTGTCTGGCCGACGGCGGGGCACCGCCTGCATCGTACTACTTGGGGGCACTAGACGCACTAGCCACGCGGCGGTGGCGAGATGCTACTATCCCCATCCACTATGGCTACCGTCTGGGTGTTGTGCCGATGAGGGCTGGGCTGCCGCCGTTCCTGACGGTCGAGGAAGCTGCGAAGCGGCTTGCGGATCGGTCGGACGCTCGCGTACCAGCTCGCCCGCCGCTACCGCTCGACCGGCGGCGCCGAGGGTCTGCCCGTGGTCGCGTTCGGCAACGTCCTGCGCGTCCCGCGGGCGAAGCTCGAAGAGCTCGCCGGTGGGCCGCTCGACGAGGTCGACGCCGGCTCCTGTCATCGAGGCCCGACACGCGGCGCAGCCGGCTGCCCGTAGTGCCGAAGCCGCGCCGCGACGCCCGCGCAACTCCACACGTTCCGACGCGCAACCCGCGCTTCCGTTCACCGTGCACCGACGCGAGCTGAACATGTCTCCCGATCACCTCTTCCGCCACCTACCCCCATGAACTTCGACGCACTTGCACCTGCCGTGCTGCCGGGCCGTCTCGGGCGTAAGCCCGCGGACGTCGGACGGTCAGGTCGTGTTGAGTCTCGGGAAGCTGGCGCCGGGCCAGCACGCCGTACTACCTCGACACGGTCGCGCGTGGCGCCGAGGAGTACTACACGGGCGCGAAGGAAGCACCCGGCGTGTGGGTCGGCGCCGGCGCGCGAGCGGCTCGGTCTTCGACGGTGAAGGTCGACGGCGAAGCGCCTCGGCCGCACCTGTTGCGAGCACGTCGATCCGAGCGGCGGACGTGGCGGCTGACGTCGTCACGGTCGGTGCCGACGGTCGCCGCGTTCGACGCGACGTTCTGCGCCCCGAAGTCGGTGTCGCTCCTCTTACGCGCTCGGTGGCCCGGGAGGTCTCGAACGAGGTCCGCAACGCTGCCGACGCGGCGGTGAGGGCGTCGGTGCAGGTGCTCGAACAGGTCGCGTGTCGGGTCCGGCGCGGTGCCGGGCGGCAGCAAGGTGCTCGACGGTGATGGGTTCGTCGGTGCTGGGTTCCGGCACCGCACGTCGCGTGCGGGTGATCCGCATCTCCACACCCACGTGGTGATCGCCAACCTCGCGCACTCTGCTGTCGACGATCGGTGGACGGCGCTCGACGCCCGGGCGTTGTACGCATGGGCGGCGCCCGTCGGGTACCTGTATCGAGGCGCAGCTTGCGGTGGGAGCTCACTCGCCGGCTCGGTGTCGACTGGGGCCCGGTGCAGCAACGGAATTGCCGATGTCGCGGGGATCCCGCTGCCGGTGTTGCGGGAGTTCTCGACGCGTCGGCGGGAGATCGAGGCGCATCTCGCTGAGCACGGCCAGTCGAGCGCGAAGGCGGCGCAGGTCGCGACCTACGCCACCCGTCGCGCCAAGGACCCCGGTGCAGACCTGTCCGGTCTGCTCCCGGCCTGGCGGGCACGAGCCGAAGCGTCGGGTTTCGATGCCGACGCCCTCGCCGCAGCCCTGGATCGGACCTCTGTTACGGAGCCGACCGTGCCTGGGAGTTTGAAGGCGGAGCGACTGTTCCGCTGGTTGGCGTCCCCGGAGGGGCTGACCGCCGAGCGGAGCACGTTCGGCGCAGCGCGATGTGATTAAGGCGGTCTGCAACGCGCTCCCGATGGCGCTCCAGTCGGTCAGGTCTTGGACCTTGTCGACGGGTTCCTCCGCTCCGAACATGTCCTGTCGGTCCGGGTCGACGAACCGCGCGGCGATCATGTACCGCCGCGACGGCACCGCCGTTGCCGCCCGGACCGACGAGTACCGGTGGACCACGCCGGAGATGCTCGAAACCGAGACCCGCCTCCTCGAAGCTGCCCTCGACCGACGACGACACAGGTACCGGGATCGCCGATCGGACCGCGATCCAGACGGCGGTGCGGTCCCGGTCACTGACCGGCGAACAGGCGCGGATGGTGCACACGATCTGCTCGTCGGGTGATGGCGTCGAGATCGTCGAAGGCGTCGCCGGAGCCGGCAAGACGTACGCGCTCGCCGCCGCACGCGACGCCTGGACCACATCTGGCTACCACGTCATCGGCTGTTCACTCGCTGCCCGCGCCGCGCAGCAACTCGAGACCGACGCCGGGATCCCGTCCGTGACGATCGACCGGCTCCTCACCCGCATTACCCGACACACCACGACACTCGACGACACGACCGTCCTGGTCGTCGACGAAGCCGCCATGGTCGGCACCCGCAAACTCAAACGCCTCCTGACCCACGCCGACGAAGCCGGCGCGAAAGTGGTGCTCGTCGGTGACCCGTGCCAGCTGCCCGAGATCGAAGCCGGCGGCACGTTCGCCGGCCTCCAGGACCGGCTCGGCGCCAGTCGCATGACGGACAACCGCCGCCAGGTCGCTGCATGGGAGCGCGCGACGCTCGCCGAACTCCGCGCCGGCAGTCCCGACCGGGCCTTCGACGACTACCTCACCCACGACCGCATCCACCACGCTGATACCGACGATCACGTGCGCGAGCAGCTGATCGACGCGTGGATGACCGACCACGTCGACGGTCACGACGTGCTGATGGTCGCCGCCCGTCTGTCCGATGTTGACGACCTCAACCGGCGGGCCCGGCACGTGCTCCGCGACGAGAGCCATATCGGCGACGACCGGGTCAGGCTCGGCGGCCGACCGTTCGCCGAGGGCGACACGGTCCTCGCCCTGCGGAACGACTACCGGCTCGGGATCCTCAACGGCACCAGGCCACGATGGAACGGATCGACACGAGGCGACACGAGATGACCCTCACCACCACCGGCCACACGAGTCTCGTGGTGCCGTTCGCGTACGCAGACGCCGGACACCTCACCCATGGGTACGCAACCACGATCCACAAAGCACAAGGGGCAACCGTCGACCACTGCTACGTCCTCTCCGACGACACCCTTACCCGCGAACACGCCTACACCGCCCTCTCCCGCGGCCGGCACGGCAACGACCTCTACGTGGTCGCGTCGGATCGACGTATCGACGAACGGCACGCCGTCGAAGTCGAACCCGACCAGCTCGACGCAGTCCGCCACGCAATCGCCCGCGCCGGCGCCAAGCGGATGGCCGTCGACCAGCACGACCCGCAACTGACCAGGCTCGAGCAGCTCCGGCACGAACGCGACCGCCTCCGCAACCACATCGGCTACGGACCACCCAACCCGACCTTCGAGTACCACGGGCTCTGCGACGCGATCGGCACCGAACACTACGGGCGTGACAACGCCCGGTTGCGGCTCGACCAGGCACGTCGAGCCCTTGACGAGCACGGACCCATCGCACGGATCACTCACCGCGCCGAACGCCACGAACTCGAACAACAGATCGACGACTGCACCGAAGAGATCCACCGGCACGACCAGAAGCTCGGCGATCTCGAACAGCAACGCGTCGAGCTCGAACCGGCGACGCGGACCCGCGAACACTGGGAAGCGGAACACGGCGTCGAGCTCGACCGCCTCGACACCCTCAACCATCAGATCGACATCACCCAACGACTCGACCAAGTCGCCAACCGAACCCTCGACCATGACATCGACCACGGCGTCGACATTGGGATGTAGTAACGCCCGACCTTTGTCTTTGCCGGGCCCGTCATCTATAGCGACCGGCATGGCCATGTGCGCACCCCGGGCGGTCGTCAACTGCGTGACCGCCAGATCGCAGAGCCGCGGCACTCGCCGCCTACGCTCGTATAGATCGACCGTCCGAGGGCGCAGATTGGGGGCGCTTCGGATGTCTCGTGCGCCTATCGGTGCGAAGTAAGGCTGAACACGCTCGCACGGCACAAGTGTGACGACGGGTCACCTGCACCTCGGGCGATTGAGGTGGTGGTCTACGGAGGTCCGCGTCACTCTCACGACGGCTGGATGACCCTTGGGCACGACCGACTCGATCCGATGTACGAATTCGCTTCGCGGGGCTCCAGTCCGCACTGTCGCCGCCAAGGAATAGACCCGGACGAGTATTGCTTCGACCGTCGCCACCGGCCCGGCGATGCGGCCCTCATCGTGTCAGGCCGCCTCCTAGCGAGAACCACGCGGCCTGCTGATCGACCGTGAAGCCGGCTGCTTGCAGCGTCGCCCGCAGTCGACGGCGCATGCCGAACCAGGTTGACGCCACCGCGGTCTGGCCTTCGCCTGAGATGACGATGCTCGTGTTGATCCAGGGAGGGGCGATTCGGGTATGGAGCAGTGCGATCTTCGGCTCCGTGTGCTCCACCCGGTCGACTCCGCTCGCCCGGCGGAGAGTGGGTCCCGGCTCAAGTAGCACCGAACCGGGCGAAATCGTGACGTGTCCGCCGCCATTCATTCGCTTGATGGTGGCTCCGACCGTGAAGGTGATCGGCAACGCCACACCTGTTGATCCCGATGTAGGGCCCATCGTCACCAGCTCGCCGCCGTCCATGTGTTGCTCACGCCGCCACCAAAGCTGTAGGGCGTCGGAAGGTGAAAATCAGGGCTCCACCCGACGGTCGCCTGCCAAATATTGTGGCCGCAGCCGTTCTTGCCCCACTCGTACGAACCGCCACCTGCGAACGGGCCCTTGCCGCCGGAGGCCCATACGTATCCGAATGGTCCGCTGAGATCGTCGAGCGTACGGGCGTTGCTCAAGCTCGGGCCGACGGTGGCACCTACGCCGACGGGGAACCCGAGTCCGACCCCGCCGCTGGCGGTAAAGCCCGCCTGGCCGCTCGGCGTCGACAGGTAACAAATGTTGCCGTTGATATCGATGCCGGCAAGTACGTCACCTCCGATGCAGCCGCCTACGGTCTTGCCCGTGACGTGACTTAGCAAGTCCAGCGCCTGACCCGCCGGTGTCGCCCGTACGACCGTTGCCGCCGTCCGAGCGGTCACGGTGACCGCGCCATGAGCCACTGCCCCGACGTCGTTCTTGATGCAGTGAAGGCTGAGGCAGATGAGCCCGCTGGGGTCCGTCTCGTTCAATGGGTCGCCATCAACGAAGCCAAATGGCGAGCCCGTAATGCTCGCAAGGGGGTCCCGAGCCGAAGATTGTCCCGTGATTGCGTCGTAGTAGCGCGCTCGGAGGTATTGGTAGCCGGTTTCGGCGTCTGTGTACTGGCCGTCGTAGCCGAATGGTTGGGTGACGCTGCCAGTGGCGCCGGTCGGGTTGCCGTAGGCGTCGTAGGTGTAGGTGGCGATGACGGTGCCGCTGCTATTGGTGAGGGCTCGCGTCGAGCCTTGCTGGTCTTGGTGGTAGTAGGCGGGGGTGGTGCCGGCGATCTGCTCGAGGATGGTCCCGTCGGGCGCGTAGATGTAGTTGGTACTCCCGTCTTGGATCATCAATGGCAGTGCGCCGTTTGGGTCCCAGGTATGCGTGGTGGTGGTGCTGTTGACGGTTTTGGATTGGCGGAGGCCATCACCGTCGTAGGTGTAAGTGGCGCTGGTGGCGGTGCCTGGGAGGTTCGAGGTCTGTGTGGGCACGTGGGACTCGGTGGTGGTTCCGTTGCCGAGTTGGCCGTCGTGGTTGTAGCCCCAGGTCCAGACGGCTCCGTCACTCTTGACGGCGGTGCCGTGACTCGCGCCGTCTTCGATGCTGGTGGCAGTGATGCTGCCGGTCTGCACCGGGGTGTGTTGGTCGGTGGTGGCATTGTCGCCGAGCCGGCCGTTGACGTCGGCGCCAAAGCTCCATACCGTGCCGTCCGATTCGCGCAGGCTGGAGAAGTTGTTGCCGGCGGCTACCTGGACACCGGTGGTGATGCCGGAGACCTGGACGGGGACTTTGGTGTCGGTCGTGCTGTTGTTGCCGAGTTCACCGTTGGCGTTGAGCCCCCATGCCCAGACGGTGCCGTCCGACTTCGCGGCGAGCGCGTGTTGGAAGCCAGCGGAGATGCTCACGGCGTTGGTGAGTCCGGACACTTGGACGGGGTGGTCCTGGAGGCCGGTGGCGTTGTTGCCGAGCTGACCCTTGGCGTTGGCGCCCCAAGTCCAGACGGTGCCGCCGGACTTGATCGCTTCGCTAAAGGTGCTGCCGGCGGAGATCGCGGTCGCGGTCCCGAGGCTCGTAGCCGTCATCTGGACTGGTGTGTGATGTTCGGCAGTCGAGCTGTTGCCGAGCTCTCCGGAGGAACCGTCGCCCCAGGCCCAGACGGTGCCGTTAGATTTGAGGGCGAGGGAGTGCATGCCGCCGGCGGCGATCGCGGTGACGCCGGTGAGACCGGAGACGGTGACCGGAGTGTGCGATTCGGTGGTGCTGTTGTTGCCGAGTTCGCCGTTGGCATTGAGTCCCCAGGCGCGCACGGTGCCGTCGGCGAGGAGCGCAAGGGTGTGACTGCCGCCGGCGGCGACCGCGATCGCGTTGGTGATGCCGGGGACTTGGATGGGTGCGTGTTCATCGGTGGTGGTCCCGTCACCGAGTTGGCCGTTGGTGTTGAGGCCCCAGGTCCAGACCGTCCCGTCGGAACGCAACGCCACGTTGTGGCTGGTCGCTCCGTCACGGACAGGATCTTCGGGGTGGTCGCTGCCGAGGTGAGTCGGTTGGCTTGGTCGTAGCCGTAGGCCCAGGCCCCGGTCGCCGGGTAGGTCTTGGTGGTCCGGTTCCCACGGGTGTCGTACCCGTAGGTGGTCGCGTCCACCGGGGGCGATCCGCAGCTCCCGCTCGCGCCGGTCGGTGACACCGAGCACAGTTGGTTGGCGGCGTCGAACTGTTGCGGTCGTGCCGCTGGTGAGGCCGGTGAGGTTGTCGGCGGTGTCGTACCCGTAGGTGGGCGTGTCGACGTGCTGCAGCTGGTTCAGCGCGGTGTAGTCGTAGGTGTGGTTGTCGGCTGGGACTCCGGTTGAGGTGACGGAGCTGAGTTGCGCGTTGTTGTCGCGTCCGTAGGCGAACGACGCGAACGGGCTGCCCGGCGTCGAGGTCGGCACGTCGCTGATCGCGGTGAGTTGGTCAGCGTTGTTGGCCGTGTTGGTGTCGGTGGTGCTGTTCGGGTTGGTCTGGCTCGAAAGGAACGAGTCGGCGTTGTACGCGAACGTCGTCTGGTTGCTGAGCCAGTCCGTGACCGTGGCAAGTCGGCCCATCGCGTCGTAGGTGCGTGTCACGGTGCCGGTCGTACCCGGGTACACGATCGATGTCGCTTCGCCGCGCAGGTTGTAGCCGTAGCCGATCGTCTTGCCGGCACCGTTCGTCGTCGCGGTGAGACGGTGGAGCGAGTCGTAGGTCCACGAACTCGTCCCGGTCCCGTCGCTCATGCCGGTGCGTTGCCCGTCGGCGTCGTAGGTGATGGCGGTGACGTTCGGGGTGACGCCGTCGCTGTACGAGACGCCGGTGAGTTCGTTCGCGTCGTCATACGTGGACGTCGTGCATTTCGAGGCGGTGGTGATCGTGCCGGCGCAGGAGCCGCCAGGGTCGGCTTTGCCCGTCTGATTGCCTGCAGCGTCATAGGTGTAGGTCGTCGTGTGGCTATCTGGATCAGTCACGGTGCTGACTCTTCCGAGCGCGTCGTAGGTGTAGACGGTCGCGTGGCTGGCGGCGTCGTACTGATGATGGATGCTTCCGTCGTCGTAGTAGTCGTTGCTCAGCGTCGTGCTGTCGGCACGGGTGACGGTTGTCAGCTGGTTGGCGGCGTCGAAGACGTAGGCGGTCGTGTTGCTGTCGGCGTCGGTGACGCTGTCCTGGTTGCCGTTGGCGTCGTAGTGGGCGACGGTGGTGTGCCCGAGCGGGTCGGTGGTGGTGGTGACGTGACCCCACGCGTCGTGTGCGAAGGTCGTGCAGCCGAGCGCTGGCGGCGTGCAGCTCGTCGCGATACTGGCGAGGACACCGCGGGGCGACACCGTCGAGGTCATCCAACTCTTGGTGGTGTCATAGCCGTAGAGCGTCTCGTTGCCGGCACCGTTCTCTGGGGTCACCGGCGCGGTTGCCGACGTCCGGTCACCCTGGGTGTCGTAGGTGAAGGTTGTCGTGTTGCCGTCCGGGTCGACTGTCGAGGTGACGTCGCCAGGATAGGTCGAGTCGGAATGGTTGATGTAGGCGACGCGGGTCGCGGTCGTGGTGCCGGAACCGTCGAGCAGCGGTGAACTTTCGCTGGTCAGGTTCCCCACTCCGCCCGAGGAGTGGCCCGACTCGTCATACCCGTAGGTCGTCGACGCGTTGACAGCTCCGAAGGTCTTCGGTTCGGTGATCGAGGTCACCTCGTTGTAGGTGTTGTAGGTCGAGGTGGTGGTCCGGTTGAGCGGGTCAGTCGCGGTCAACTTGTTGCCGGCACTGTCATAGGTTGCGGTCCAGACGTGAGCGTCGCGGTCGACGATTCGTGTGATGCCCAGCGTCGCCGGGTCGTGGGTGTAGTCCGACGTCGCCGCATCCGCGGTGCCGTACCCGGCGGTGCACGAGGCCAGCAGCCCGTCGACGTACTCGTCGAGGACTTCGTTGCCTTTCGGGTCGGTCACGATCGTCGACCCGGGGATCGTGGTGTAGTCGAACGTCGTCACTCGGCCCAGGGGGTCGGTCTGGGATGTCACCCGTCCGGACCCGTCGTAGACATTCGTCGTCACCGGCGTCGGCGTGATCGAGGAACCGTAGAACTTCGGGGCCCGAATCGTCAGCAGCTGATGCGAACCGTCATAGGTGAAGACCGTGTGGTCGTCGTCGAGGAGACTCGGCGACCGTGTGCTGTTGACGCCGTACACATCGGTCAGGTTCCCGGACCCGTCGTACGCGTAGGTGACGGTCCGGGCCGGGGTCGACGAATCGGTCAGCGACGTGATGTGGCTGCCGGTCCACCCGAACGTGTAGGTCCGGCCCGCGGGGTCGGTCGCCGTCGTGAGCTTGCCCGACGTGTAGCTGAACGTCGTCGCGTACGGCGTCGAAGCGTTCTGCCCGTTCAGATCTTGTTCCGAGAGGAGCGCGCCGGTCGACGCGTCGAACGTGTAGAACTCTCGGTTCAGACGAGTGAAGGTGACGGTCCCGTCGAGATTGTCGGTCAGCGTCGCAGCGAACCGGGGTGCGGTCGTGGTGTAGGTCGACCCGGAGCGGTCGAACGTCACGGTCGTTCCGCCTTCCTCGGTCACCTGAGCGTCAAAGGTCGTCTGCGAGAAGCTCATCCCGTACGGGAAGCTCCACCCGTGTCCGAACGGTGCATCTGCCGTGGCGAGCTGCCGCGTTGTACGTGCGTGTCACATTGAGCGGCATGCCCCGGCCAGGTGTCATGAGGTCGGTGAACGACTCCGTGAAGTTGCCTGACGCGGTGTTCACCGGATCGCCGGCGCAGGTCTGGGTGCCGTCGGAGTTCTGGATCGATGGACTCCCGTATTGGGAGACCGTCAACGGGCCGCCGTCGAAGCCGACCTGTCCGCGCCGGGCCACGATCGCGCTCGTCGGCGCGCCCTCCAGCGAGAAGTACGACGTCGCCGACGTAGCCAGACCGGCTGGGAAGTCGACCTCGACCGCGTCGTTCGTGGTCGGATCCACGACGAAGGTGTTGTCGGGCCCCTCATATCCCGTCGGGTTCGAGTAGCTGCAGGTGATGAACGTGCAGAGTCCATCCGCGTCGAAGCCAGCCAGGTTCGAACCGGTCCCCGACACCGTGATCGCGTCGACCGGACGCGACGAATCGTTGACGATCCCCACCATGGTGTCGTCACCGAAGAACGCGGAGTCGAACGGGCCGACCGCGCTGTCCGAGTACACCGAGACCGACCGGTCGGCGTTCACCACCAACAGGATCTCACAACTCGGCGAGTTGCCCACCGACGGGCACTCCGAGAACGGTGTCGACGGCGTCGCCGACGCGACCGACACAACACCGAGCAAAGCGGCAAGCACCGCGACCACAACCACCAGCGCGACCGCACGAGCCGACGGGCCCGCCACGCGCGCGTCGTGCCCGCAACGATGAGCAGAGCGCCCCGCAACAAAGCGTGGTGCATACCCCGAAGGCGAACGAGCCATGACATCCCCCAACCGCAGGACCGGCTCCCAGCACGACCTACCGGCAGGCTTACCACCGATGTCAAGCGCCTTCGCGCTCGACGATCCCAACGACGATCGCCACGCGCAATCCGCGCGAGCGTGCGTCAGCTGGTCGTGGAGAAACGAGGCACGGCGCCTAACGACGCGCACCGCCACCGTCGTCGCGCGACTCCCGTGACGCACGCTGCGCGGTCACGCCGCTCCGTTCGCGTGCGACTCGAAATGCCAGACCGACTGCCGCGCGCGTCGACGTCTTCAATGATTTGGCGCTTCTCAGAGTCTTTAGGTCTGGAAGGAACAGCGCGGCGAGCTGGCGGCATCTTTCGACGGGGACGCGCGACAGACACCGCGGTGTACTGACTACCTACGCGATCGCCTTCCGCATCGCTTCAGTCCTCAAGGCGAGCGACGAAGCAGAGATGCCGAGGTGGCATCGCTCTCCCCATATCCCGACACAGAGAGCTCGTTCGGAACGAGCGATGGTCACGCTTTGGTCACGGATGTTCCGGCACGACCCGGCAGCGAACAGACCATGCGGACTCGGCAGCGAGCAAACGTGCAGGTCAGCGACCTGGGCGGCATTCAGCGACATCAGCCGTCACCGCTTTGAGGAGAGTTCAAGTCCCCCCTCGCCCACCCGACCGGCGCCCTGGCCTCGGCGTCCGGCGCGCTCAGCCCGACGCCGCTCGCGCTTCGGAGACCATCGCCACCATGGCGCGACGGACCTCGTCGCCGGTGCTGCACTCGGCGGGGAACGCCAGGCGGACCGCGGTCCGGTGCGCGTCGCTCACCGCCACCAGGTCGAAGCCGTAGCGGTCGACCGCCGACATGGTCGCCGACTGCGTGTCGGCGAGACCGGCGAAGTGACGGCAGAACAGGACCTGCGCGTCGGCGTGGTCGGCGTTCATGTGCTCGATGATCCCTGCCGCGGCGTCGACGAGCGGATCGGGCGTGGCCTCGCGGTAGCCGGCGAGGTCGACCCAGCTCATGCGCCCGTACCCGCCGACGTAGCGAACGTGGTCGACGGTCAGGCGCAGGAACGTGAAGTCGCCGAAGTCGATGTAGTACGACGCCGCCGGGTTGGCCTCGAGGTAGCGGTCGCGCGCGACCGCACGGTCGTCGGCGTCCTCGATCGGGGCGAGCAGCCCGAGCAGCGTGACCCGCCCGCCTGCCAGTGGGTCGGCGCCCTCGGGCACGGGCTCGGTCACCAACAGACTCGCTCGTGGGTCGCGCAACGCGTTCTGCGTGTGCTCGGCCATGAGGCTGACGAAGACGAGCGGGTCGCCGTCGTCGGTGAGCCCGAAGCTCACCACCGAGCCGAACGGGTACCCGGCGGGATCGACGGCCACGGTCGACAGCGAGCCGCGCCGCTCGCCGTGAACGAGCGTGCGCACCCGCTCGGCGTGGCTCGGCTCGCGTGCCGGTGGTGGCACGGGCACCGGGCCCGGTGCGCCGACGGCGTCGGGGAGCTGATGCTCTCGGGGTCGGGTCGCCATGCGCGCACGCTACGTGCTCGGCACGGCGATCGTCCCTACGTCGACGGCGGGGTCGTGTTCGGCGGCAGCGTGGTGGTGCTCGTCGTCGTGGTGGTGCTCGTCGTCGTGGTCGAGGTCGACGTCGTGGTCGTCGTCGACGTGGGCGGCGGACCGGTGCTCACGCTGAGCTTGATCTCGGAGCCCTTCCTGGCGAGCGAGTCGCCGGGGGCGACTGGGCGAACACGCCCCCGGGCTCGATCGTCGGGTTGGCCTGGTTCACGGTCGAGGCACGGAAGCCGGCCGCGTCGAGCGTCTGCTGCGCCTGCAGCACGGGCTGGCCGACGACTGCGGGGACTGCCACCTTCTCCGTCTTGCCGTCGTCGCGCACCACGAGCCAGATGACGAGCGCGGCGATCGCGAGCAGGAGGACGACCAGCGCCGCGATCCAGCC
This sequence comes from uncultured Acidimicrobiia bacterium, assembly GCA_963756815.1. Lineage (GTDB taxonomy): Bacteria > Actinomycetota > Acidimicrobiia > IMCC26256 > JAENVU01 > JAENVU01. The sequence goes on along the minus strand of CAVWPR010000001.1, from coordinate 7,556 downwards.
CGCGTTCGACTTCTTCTCCGGCACGAGCTCCCGGGACTCCACCGAGGTCGTCGCCGCAACGATCGGGAGCGCGGCCGTGCGCGCCGCCGGCGCCCGCAGCCGTTCGAGGTCGGCGGCGGCCTCCTCGGCGGAGTGGTAGCGGCGGGCGACGTTCGGCGAGATGAGCCGCTCGACGATGGCGTCGAACGCCGGCGGCACCGAAGCGACGGTGGCCGACGGCGGGAGCGGGGTCCGGTCGAGCTTGTCGCGGGTGATCGTGACCGCGTCGGCGCCGCCGAACGGCGGCGCACCGGTCACCGCCTCGTGGAGCAGCACCCCGAGCGCGTACAGGTCGCCGGACGCGTCCGCGGGCGCGCCCTGGAGGCGCTCCGGCGAGCCGTAGATCGCCGCTTCCACCGGCGACTCGGTGATCCCGGCGAGGCCCGCACCGGCCGAGCCGAAGTCGGTGACCTTGACCGTGCCGTCACGCGCGACGAGCACATCGCGCGGCGTGAGGCTGCCGTGAACCGTGCCGGCCCGGTGCGCGGCGCCGAGCGCCGTCGCGACCGCAGCGCCGATCTCGGCGGTGCGGTCGACCGTGAGCCGTTCGCCGCGCATCGAGTCGGCGAGGCTCGCACCGTCGACGAACTCCATCACGAGGAACGGCCCGGTGTCGGCCTCGGCCGCGTCGAACACCGCGACGATGCCCGGGTCCCGCAACGGCGCGGCCATGGCCCCCATGCGCCGGAACCGGTCCGCAACCTCCGGTTGGCCGGCCCGATCCGCGGTCAACGTCTTGATCGCGACGTCGCGGTCGAGCTCGCGGTCGCGGGCGAGGAACACCTCGGTCGCCGCCGATGTGCCGATGCGGTACCGGATCTCGTAGCGCCCGGCCAGCATCCGCGGTGTGGAGTCCGTCATCGCGTGTCCCCCGTCGATCGATCGGCGTCGAGCGTACCGGGACGTCGCGGACTGTCCCGGGACGTCCCCGCTGACCTAGAACTGGACCGGACCTGATCGCATCGGAGGCACCATGGCCTGGGATTTCTCCACCGAACCGGAGTTCCAGAAGAAGCTCGACTGGGTCGAGGAGTTCTGTCGGGAGGAGGTCGAGCCGCTCGACTACGTCTTCCCCTACGCGGTCCGCTCACCGGACCCGGTCGTGAAGGCGTACGTCCGCAAGCTCCAGCAGCAGGTGAAGGACCAGGGCCTCTGGGCGATCTTCCTCGACGAGGAGCTCGGTGGCCCCGGGTTCGGCCAGCTCAAGCTCGGTCTCCTCAACGAGGTGATCGGCCGGTACGGCTCGGCGCCGCAGATGTTCGGTGCGGCGGCCCCCGACACCGGGAACATGGAGATGCTCGCGGCGTACGGGACCGAGGAGCAGAAGGAGCGCTGGCTGGTCCCGCTCATCAACCAGGACATGTTCTCGGCCTATTCGATGACCGAGCCCCAGGGCGGCTCCGACCCGAACCTGTTCAAGACGCACGCGGTGCGCGACGGCGACGAGTGGGTCATCAACGGCGAGAAGTGGTTCACGAGCGCCGGCCGCGTCGCCGACATCCTCTTCGTGATGTGCACGAACGGCATGTACGTGGTGCCGCGCACCACGCCCGGCGTGGAGATCCAGCCCGAGCCGCGCAACCACAACCACATCATCTACAACGAGGTGCGCGTTCCCCTCGACCACCTGCTCGGTCCGGAGGACGGCGCCAAGGTGCTCGCGCAGCGGCGCCTCGGCGGCGGACGCATCCACCACGCGATGCGCACCATCGCGCAGTGCAAGCTCGCGTTCGACATGATGTGCGAGCGCGCGCTGAGCCGCGAGTCGCACGGCAAGATCATCGGCGAGCACCAGATGGTGCAGGAGAAGATCGCCGACTCGTACGCGCAGATCCGGATGCTGCGGCTGTTCGTGCTCGAGACCGCGTGGAAGATCGACAACACGTCCACGCAGGAGTGTCGGACCGACATCGCGGCGGTGAAGTACACGATGGCCAAGGTGCTGCGCGACGTGTCGTACAACGCGCTGCACATCCTCGGCTCGCTCGGCACCACCGACCTCACGCCGATCCAGGCGATGTACGCCGCCGCGCCCACGATGGGCATCGCCGACGGCGTCGACGAGGTGCACAAGGCCACCGTCGCCCGCAACGTGCTGAAGGGCTACCGCCCCCACGATGGCTACTGGCCCACCGAGTACATCCCCGCCAAGCGGGCGCAGGCGTGGGAGAAGATGCAGCCCAAGCTGGACGCGGACCCCGCGCTCGCGCAGTCGGCCGAGGCGTACAAGAAGTACTTCGGCAACCGGCGGTAATCGCCCTGCCCGCCGAATCGACAGCGCGAATTGGTAGCTGTGCCCCGCGATTCGCGATCACATTGCCGGTCGGGGGCGGCGCGGTGAGCCGGTTCGACGACGCCGCGGCACGCGTGCGCGACGGCGCCGATGCCGTCGTCGAGGCGCGCGCCCTGGTGGCGCTGCTCGACGACGACGAGGTGATCGGCCTCCTCGACGGCGACGTTCCGTTCTGGCCCGGCCTCGGCGACATGACGAGTGGCGGCTACTACCGCCACGCGTGGCCGGCGGCGCGCAACGAGCGACTCGGCATCCCCGGCATCGCCTTCACCGACGGCCCGCGCGGCGTGGTGGTCGGGAACGCCACGTGCTTCCCGGTCGCGATGGCCCGCGCCGCGACGTTCGACGTGGCGCTCGAGGAGGAGATCGGGCAGCGTCATCGGGGTCGAGGCCCGCGCCGTGGGCGCGACCTACTTCGGCGGCGTCTGCGTGAACCTCCTGCGGCATCCCGCATGGGGCCGCGCGCAGGAGACCTACGGCGAGGATCCGCACCTGCTGGGTGAGATGGGTGCGGCGCTGACCCGCGGCGTGCAGGAGCACGTGCTCGCGTGCGTCAAGCACTTCGCGTGCAACTCGATGGAGAACGCGCGGTTCACGGTCGACGTGTCGGCCGACGCGCGTGCCCTGCACGAGGTGTACCTGCCGCACTTCCGACGGGTGGTGCGCGAAGGGGTCGCCAGCGTGATGAGCGCGTACAACTCCCTGAACGGCGAGTGGGCGGGCCAGTCGTACGAGCTGCTCACCGGCGTGCTGCGCGACGAGTGGGGCTTCGAGGGATTCGTCATCACCGACTTCATCTTCGGCCTGCGCGACCCGGTGCAGTCGGTCCGCGCCGGCCTCGACATCGAGATGCCGTTCGCGCAGCAGCGAGCCCGCGCCCTACCGGCCGCGCTCGCGGCGAGCGAGATCACGCGCGCCGAGCTCGACGTGCCCGCCACGCGCGTCGTCGCCACGCTGCTGCGCTTCGCCCTCCTCGTCACGAGTGCGCCGCCGCCGACGTCGGTGCTCGCTGCGCCGGAGCACCGCGCGCTGGCGCGTCGGGCCGCCGAGGAGTCGATCGTCCTGCTCACGAACCGCGACGATCTCCTGCCCGTCGACCCGAGGCACGTGGACCGGATCGCCGTCCTCGGCCGGCTCGCGGCGGTGCCGAACCTCGGCGACGGCGGTTCGTCGGCGGTCCACCCGCCACACGTGATCACCCCACTCGACGGGCTGCGGGAAGCGTTCCCGGACGCCGAGGTGGTGCACGCCGACACCGACACGACGATCGCGGCGGGGGCCGACCTGGTGGTCGTCGTCGTGGGCTACACGAAGGCCGATGAGGGCGAGTACATCGAGAGCACGAACGCCGAGCTGTTCACGCTCTTCCCGCCGGTCGACGACCCGCGTGTGGGCCGGGACGCGCCGGTGCCGCCGCTCCCGCCGGCACCGCCGGCGGTGGAGCTCGCCGCCGACGAGGCGACGATGGCAACGGGCGGTGACCGCCGCTCGCTGCGGCTGGCCGACGAGGACGAAGGTCTGATCGAGGCGGCGTGCGGTGCGAATCCCCGGACCGTCGTCGCGGTCATGAGCGGCTCCGCGGTGGTGATGCCGTGGCGCGACACGCCCGCCGCGACGTTGCTGCTCTGGTACCCGGGTATGGAGGGCGGCCACGCGCTCGCCGGGATCATCGCCGGGACCGTTGCACCGAGCGGTCGGCTGCCGTTCGCGATCCCGGTGGACGAGTCCGACCTCGTGCACTTCGACCCGGACGCCACCTCAGAGACCTACGAGCTCTTCCACGGGCAGTGGCACCTGGACCGCACCGGCCGCGTGCCCGCGTTCCCGTTCGGGTTCGGGTGCGCCACCACGACGTTCGCGCTCGACGACCTGCACGTGACGAGCGACGGCGGCGCAGTGGGCGTGCACGTGCGCAACACCGGGGCGCGCACCGGCGCGACCGTGGTGCAGGTCTACGCCAGCTACGCGACGTCGGCGTACGAGCGGCCGGCGAGCCGGCTCGTCGGGTTCTTCCGGGTCGAGCTCGCCGCCGGGCACGGCACCCACGTGGCGGTGCCGATCGACCTCGGGATGCTCGACGTGCGGGTCGACGGCGCGATGCACCGCGAGCCGGGCACGGTGCGCCTGCGGGTCGCGTTCGACGCCGCCGACCCCGGCCAGGTCGTGACCGTCAGCGCGTGAGACGAGGGCGGAGATCGCGCGTGTCGCACGACCGACCCGAGTCGGGGCCGGAGCGGCCCGGCGCTACGCGCCGAGCGCGGGGTTGCGGACGCGTACGAGCCCTTCCTGGGCGACGGTCGCCACGTGCGCTCCGGACGCGTCGAACACCCGGGCGATCGCCATGCCGCGCGCGTCGGCCACGCCGTGGCCCGAGAGGTGGAACACGAGCCAGTCGGATGCCCGCACCGGACGGTGGAACCAGACAGCGTGGTCCAGGCTGGCGCACATGAGCGCATCCCACTGGCCGCCGAGCGAGTGCGGCAGCACGGCCACCCCGAGCAGGTCCTCGTCCGAGAGGTAGGCCAGCGCGCACGCGTGCACCATGGGGTCGTCGCCGAGGTCCTCGGGCACGCGCATCCACGTGACCTGCTCGGGAACCGGCTCGCGCACTGACCGCACCACGCGGTGGTGGAAGAACAGGTCGGTCGGGGCCTCGGGGAAGTCGTCGGGCGTGCCGAGCGCGTCGGGCGGGCGGATGTCCTGCGCGTCCTCGCCGTCCTCCGCGGCCTGGAAGCTGGCGATGAGGTTCAGGATCGCGCCGCCCGCCTGGTAGGCCACGACGGCCCGCGTCGTGAACGATCGCCCGTCGCGCACGCGCTCCACCTCGTAGAGCACCGGCTCGGCCTCGGTGCCGGCGCGTACGAAGTAGGCGTGCAGGGAGTGCACCCGATGGGGCGCGTCGACCGTGAGCCCGGCGGCCCGCAGGGCCTGAGCCACCACCTGCCCACCGTAGAGACGGGGCCAGCCGATCTGGGGGTTCCCGGCCAGGAACACGTCCGGCTTCACGCGGTCGAGCTCGAGGAGCGACGCGACGCTGTCGACGGGGTGGAGGAGCACGCTCATGGCGCGTGCACGTTACGGGTTGATCTGCGCGGCGACGAGATCGGCGTAGCGCGCCTGACCGTCCGTCTTGACGTGGATGTGGTCGGGATAGAAGAACTCGGGGTGGGTCGATCCCTCGCCGTTCCAGTTGATGAGCACCGCGTTGCCGAGCTTCGGCACCCACCGTTGGATGACGTCGTTGTCGGAGTTCTGCCATGAACGTGGAACGAAGACGTTCAGGAAGATCACCCGTTGCCGGTCGGCGAGCAGCGGTTGCAACGCCGCCATCTGCTCATCGGTGATCCGCCCGTTCGTCCCGAGGTGGATGACCACCACCGGGCTGAGCTGGCCGGCGTCCTTGAGCTGACGGATCAGGTCGAGTCCGTTGCCGAACTGCCGGCTCACCGCCGCGTCCACGTGGATGCCGGGGATCTTCGCCTCGAGCGCACCTTTGGCACCGAGCATCACGGAGTCGCCGATCGCGGTCACCTGGGGAGCCGCGGCGGGGGTGGTCGGCGTGGTCGGCGGCGCGGGTGCCGTCGACGCGCTCGGATCGGGTGCCGCGGTGGGCGTGGTCGTCGGCAGCGGCTGGGTCGTGCTCGACGGTTGCGTGAGGAACGCGAGGCCGGACTCGATGCGTGGCGACTGTGCCGAGGCGAGCCCCACGCCGGCGACCGCGACCGTGAGCGTCACGATCCCGCACGTGACGAGGGTGCGCTGCCACATGACCGAGCGGTCCTCGCCCGAGGCGCTGCGCAACGACCGGTACCACCTCCCGAGGGAGCCGTGACGGATCGGCTCCTCCACGAACCGGTACGAGAGCTCGGCGGCCACGAGGGTCAGCGCGATGCGCAGGACCGTGTTGAGCCAGCCCGTGATGTCGGTGTCGAGCCCGGGCCGGGTGACCATGAAGATCGGCCAGTGCCACAGGTAGATGCCGTACGAGCGCTCGCCGATCCACCGCAGCGGCTGCTGGGCGAGGATCACCGTGCCGATGCGGGAGGCGGGATGGACCGCCACCGCGATCACGATCGTCGACAGGACCGCGACGGCGAGGAACCCGCCGCGGAAGAGCACGTTCGACTGGTAGTGCGCGTTCACGAACGTGAGCACGAGCAGGACGAGACCGATGCCGCCGACCGTGTCGAGGACCACGCGGCCCTCCCGCGGGATGCGCTGCTTCAGCTTCCACGGCGACCACACCATCGCGAGCGCGGCGCCGAGCAGCAACGTGTAGATGCGCGCGTCGCTGCCGTAGTACACCCGCGAGGGGTCCGCGATGCGGTAGTCGTGCTGGAGCGACAGCACGAGCATGAGCACGAACGACGCGAGGGCGACGCCGAGCGTTGCGAGCAGCATCGGCGTCCGTCGTCCCTTCCAGATGCGCAGCATGCCGACGAGCAGCAGTGGCCAGACCAGGTAGAACTGCTCCTCCACCGCGAGTGACCACAGGTGCCGCAGCAGCGGCGGCCGGCCCTGCGCCGCGACGTAGGACTGGTGCTGGAAGATCTGCCACCAGTTGGTGGCATAGCCGAGCGCGGCGACGACGTCGCCGCGGAGCGAGCGCACCTCGTCGGGCAGGAAGATGACCGAGAACAGCGACACCGCCGCCAGGACGAGGAAGAGCGCGGGCAGGAGGCGGCGGGCCCGGCGGAGATAGAAGCGGCCGACGCTCACGCCGCCGTGGTTGCGGAACTCGGCGAGGAGCAGGGACGTGATCAGGTAGCCGCTGATGGCGAAGAAGACGTCGACGCCGAGGAACCCCCCGGGCATCCAGGTGACGTCAGCGTGGTAGAGCAGCACCGCGCTCACGCTGAGCGCGCGGAGGCCGTCCAGGCCCGGCACGTACCGCATCCGGCTCGACGGCGGCGCTGCGTCGGGCGACCGGGGCAGCACGTCCGGATCGGCCTCGGCACGCGTCACGGCACCGGTCGCGGTCTGCATCGGCTCCATTCTCGCCCACCGCGGTGTCCGATTGGTGATCAGTCCGGGGAGGTCTCCCGTACGATCCGGCGATGGATGCCGTGGGCTACGCACCGGTGGCCGACGCGATCCGGGAGCGCATGGCCACGGGGAGCGGGCCGGCGGTGCTGGTGGGGATCGCCGGTTCGGTGTGCGTGGGCAAGAGCACGACCTGCGAGCGGCTGCGGCGCCTCCTCCACCCGGTGACCACGGAGGTCGT